>JARLJH010000021.1 GCA_031291305.1 Rhodoferax sp.
CTGATAGAAAAAGAAGCCAAGAGAAACCAAGCCCAAAAACCGGGCACCGTAAACTTCCAGCTTTAACCCGGTCAAGCCACCAGTCAGAAGTTCTCAACTTCCTCCGCCTTCAGGCTCATACCTGGATTGGAAAATACTCCAGCTGCCTCGTTCTATGCCTGGCGTGGCACTGCGCCTGTCAGGTCCAAATGCCCGGCGCGGGCAAACAGGGCCTCGATCTCATCACCCGACATAGGCTTGGCGTAGAAATAGCCCTGCCCCAGGTCGCAGCCAACTTCGCACAGCAAGCGGTGTTGTTGCAGGGTCTCCACACCCTCGGCAATCACCTGCAGATGCAGATGATGTGCCATCACCACCAACCCATGCACAATGGCCAGTGCATCGGAATCGGGGGCAAGTTGGTGAATGGTGGCTTTTTCAATCTTGAAATAGTCCACCGAGCGTTTCTTCAGCGCCAGGAACGAGACTATGCCCGCACCGGCATGATCTACGGAGACGCCCACACCCGAGTCCTGAAACGCCTGAAGCTGCGCGGCCACCGGCAACGAATCATCTTGCAGCAGGTCTTCGGAGATTTCAATGACAAAGTTTTCTCCCCCCAGGCCACCTGGGGTCAGCTTCTGCTGCCACGCCAAGCACTGCACCTGCGCCTGCAACAGTTGCAGCGGTGACAAATTCAATGAGATTTTGAAACGCTGGCGCATCGCCTGCGACCAGTGCTGCGCCTGCGCCAAGGCCTGTTCGAACACCCATTCGCCCAACGGGTGAATCAGACCGCACTCTTCCGCCAGTGGGATGAATTCGTCCGGACCGACCAGACCGCGCTGCGGATGGTGCCAGCGCAGCAGGGCCTCCACCTTGCGAAGTTCGCCGGTCTGCAGATCCACAATGGGCTGATAGTGCAAACTGAGTTGACCATTGCCCAGTGCCAGGCGCAGATCGTTCATCAGATCAATCTGGTTCTGGACGCGCAACCGGGTGTTGCAGGTAAAAAAACTGCAGCGGTTGCGTCCAGCACGTTTGGCATCGTACATGGCCTGATCGGCGTTCTCCATAAGCCGGTTGATGTCAGAGCCATCGTCCGGGAACAAGGTGATACCGATGCTGACAGTGACTTGCGCCTTTTGACCGTCTGTGTCAAAAGGGCGCGCCAGAGCCGCAATGATGTTCATCGCAATCACCTCGACGCGAGCAGGATCCACCAGTTCGTCCAGAATCACCGTGAATTCATCACCCGCCAATCGCGCCACCGTATCAGAAGCACGCACACAGCTGCTGATACGCCGCGCCGCTTCGGTCAACACCGCATCGCCAGCTTCATGACCCAGCGTGTCGTTGACTTCCTTGAAATGGTCCAGGTCCAGATACAGCAAGGCCAACTTCTGGCTACCGCGTTGAGCCTTGATCAGCCCCTGGCCCAAGCGATCCATGAACATGCGGCGATTGGGCAGACCGGTCAGCGTGTCAAAGTTGGCCTGCCGCCAGATCAGCTCTTCGGCCAGCTTCTTTTCAGTCACGTCGGAGAACAGCGCCACGCGCCGGTGCACCGAGCCGTCTTCATGGTAGATCGTATTGATGGTCAGCCACTCGGCATACACCTCGCCATTCTTGCGCCGGTTCCACAACTCTCCCTGCCAATGGCCACGTATATTGAGCTCATGCCACATGGCTTTGAAAAAATCGACATTCTGGCGACCCGAGTTCAATATCCTGGGAGTCTGTCCAATGACTTCGTCGCGGGTATATCCGGTCAGGGTGGTAAAGGCAGGGTTCACTTCCACAATGCGGTTGTCGGCATCGGTGGCCAGCAGGGCTTCACTGCTGTGCTCCAGCACCATGGAAGCCAGACGCAGTTTGTCTTGCGCGACTCGCTGCGCGGTCACATCACGGGCTGAACCCACCACACCAATCACCAGACCACGGTCATCCAGCAGCGGTGCCTTATGCGCGTCAAGCACCATCAATTTGCCCCGAACATAACCGGACTCATCAAATTGCAATGTCTTGCCTTGTCGCAGAACTTCATCATCCGTGGCCTGACAGGTTTCACCATAGGTATGCCACAACGGGTTATCCGGGTGAGCCTCACGCTGAAGTCGGGCAAAAAACAGATCATCCCGGCCAATAACATCCTCGGTTGACGCAGCACATAACAACTGTTCGCACATGGCCTTGTTGGCAAACAGGTAGCGCCGTTCCAGGTCTTTGGCCCAGATCATGTCGGGCACGTTATCGCTGACCAATCGCAGCATGTTCGCCAACTGGTTGGCACGATTTTCGCTGGCCCGCAGAGCAAACTCCGCCTGCTTGAACGCAGTGACATTGACGGTGCCACCCGCCAATACCGTGGCACGGCCTTGCGCATCACGCTCTGCCACTTGGCCTGCGACGCGGTGCCACCCCCAACTCCCATCCAACAGCAGCAAACGGTACTCACGCCCCTTGTCCAGCGGGCGCACCACCGGCAGACCATCGGTATCCACCAACAGTTGCGCCCGGTCATCCGGATGAACCCTGTCCAGAAAACCGGCCACCGTGTGCAGGGCATCAGAGGGCTCTACCCCCAGCCAGTGCAGCCGGGCATCGTCAAACGCCAGCGTGCCACGTGTCAGATTGAGCTCCCAGAAAACCATGTGCGCCGCATCCATGCCCACCTGCATGTATTTGCTGACACGCAATCTCTGGAGTTCGAGCGCATCCACTTTGGACTGGCGGGAGTTTTCCAACAACCTGATCAATCCAATCAATATGAAGGGTGCCACTAGGCTGGTGGCGACCAAGGCGGTCAGCAAGTAGTCGGCAGAGACTTCACCCTTGAGCAGAAAATCCATGGTGCCGACGATGATTTCGACGGACAACAAGCAAACGGCCAATAAGCCGGTCCACAGACGCCATCCGGGCTGACGCTCCAGAACCTGAATCAGTTGAACCACCAGCGATAGACTGCTTGTCATACATTTGTTGGTCGGGTTTACACCGAGCCCCTTTACAACGCATGGTACGCGTCGGGTGGTGCAGACTTTTAACTTAAATCAATGTTCTCACTGATTCGGATAGCGGAATAATCGCCAAAAAAGCGCGCGCAAAATGGTGGCCGTTGTCGCCACTTTTAGACAAGGAATCCCATGCCTGGTTACGCCGATCCCGGTTTTGATACCCTCGCCCTGCACGCGGGCGCCGCGCCCGACTCCGCTACCGGCGCCCGCGCAGTGCCGATCCACCTCACCACGTCGTTTGTCTTCGAGAGCAGCGACCACGCCCAGTCGCTGTTCAATCTGGAGCGTGCAGGCCACGTCTACAGCCGCATCAGCAACCCGACCAACGCCGTGCTGGAGCAACGCATCAGTGCGCTCGAAGGGGGTATCGGCGCCATCAGCACGGCCAGCGGCCAGGCCGCGCTGCATCTGAGCGTGGCCACGTTGATGGGTGCGGGCAGCCACATTGTGGCGTCCACCGCCTTGTACGGTGGCAGCCAGAACTTGCTGCACTACACGTTGAGCCGCTTTGGCATCGAGACCACGTTTGTCAGACCTGGCGACATCGATGGCTGGCGCGAGGCGGTGCGGCCCAACACGAAGCTGTTTTTTGGCGAAACCGTGGGCAATCCGGGGCTGGACGTGCTGGACATTCCCACCGTGAGCGCGATCGCTCACGAGGCCAGTGTGCCGTTGCTGGTCGATTCGACCCTGACCACGCCCTGGCTGATCAACCCGTTTGAACTGGGTGCCGATCTGGTCTACCACTCGGCCACCAAGTTTCTGAGCGGGCATGGCACGGTGATTGGTGGGCTGGTGGTGGATGGCGGCAGTTTTGACTGGGAACGCAGCGGCAAATTTCCTGAGCTGACGCATGCCTACGACGGCTTTCACAACATGGTGTTCAGCGAGGAATCCACCGTCGGCGCCTTTTTGCTGCGTGCCCGGCGCGAAGGTCTGCGTGACTTTGGCGCCTGTCTGAGCCCGCACTCGGCCTGGCTGATTTTGCAGGGCATGGAGACCTTGTCGCTGCGCATGGCGCGGCACATGGAAAACACGCGCAGAGTGGTCGAGTTTCTGGCGGCACAACCGTTCGTGGCACGTGTCGGCCACCCGCTGCTGGCGTCGCACCCCAGCCATGCGCTGGCCGAAAAGCTGTTGCCGCGGGGGGCCGGGTCAGTGTTCAGCTTTGACCTCAAGGGCAGCCGTGAACAGGGCAAGAAATTCGTCGAAACCTTGAGGATATTCAGCCACCTGGCCAATGTGGGCGACTGCCGCAGCTTGGTGATCCACCCAGCCAGCACCACGCATTTCCGCATGAGCGACGAGGCGCTGGCGGGCGGTGGCATCACGCAGGGGACGATTCGGCTCTCCATCGGGCTGGAGGATGCGGATGATTTGATTGACGACCTCAAGCGGGCGCTAAAGACGGCAGAAAAAGCTTGAATGCATCTGCACTCCTTCTGCCATCTCTTTGCTCCGTTGTTCAGGCCAAGACTGACGCCGCAATCGCCGAAGCCCGCTACACCAAATTCGTGCTTTGGTTTACTTTGAGGTATTGAAAGAAGGACAGAGCAAGTCGTCTCTGTACCGGTTGGCGATGGCGTCGAATGAATCGGCGATGCTCAGCATCGCATCAAAAACATCCGGATCGAAATGAGAACCGCGCTCCCGCGCCATGATGTGGACGGATTCTTCGTGCGAATAGGCACCCTTGTATACACGCTTTGAAATCAACGCGTCGTAGACATCAGCAACGGCCATCAGGCGTGCACTGAAGGGAATGTCATCTCCGTGAATCCCGCGTGGATAACCTGAACCGTCCCAACGTTCATGGTGGCAATACGCAATTTCGGCTGCGTAACTAAGGTAGGAACCGCTGCAGTCAACCAATTCGTTGGCTGCCGCAACAATGGCATCGCGTCCGGCGACACAATGGCGTTTCATGATGACCCATTCCTGGGGTGTGAGTTTGCCAGGCTTGAGCAAAATGGCGTCGGGAATCGCCACCTTGCCAACATCATGCAAGGGGGCCGACTTGTACAGAAGCTGGATCGTCTCCTTGTCCAGAACTTGTCGAAACCGGGGGTGGTCGCTCAGTTCCTCTGCCAGCAAACGCACGTAGTTCTGGGTGCGCTTGATGTGGTTGCCAGTTTCATTGTCTCGTGCTTCGGCCAGTGCGCAAAAGGCGGTGATGGTGGCGCTCTGAGTAGCAATGAGTTGCCGGTCACGAAAGACGATCTCCCTGGTGCGTTCGGCGACCAGCAGTTCAAGTTCGTCAATGTGGCGCTTGAGTTCCCGCTTGGTATTGGCTAGCAAAAGGTGATTGCGCACCCGTGCCAGCATCACGGGCGGAGAGACTGGCTTGTGGATGAAGTCCTCGGCTCCCAGGGAAAGGCCAAACTCTTCATCCACGGCACTTTCCAGGCTGGTCAGGAAGATCACCGGAATGTCACGGGTGGCCGCGTTGGCCTTCAATTGGCGACATACCGTGAAACCGTCGATGCCAGGCATCACGACATCAAGCAAGATCAGGTCACTCGACTGCCCCATGGCTAACTCCAGACCTTCCTTACCACTGGAGGCGAAGCTGATGTCATATTCTGCGCCCAGAATTTGACCAATGAGCTCAATATTGCCCAAATCGTCATCGACGATCAGTATGCGGGAACGACTGTTCATCAAATTACTGTCTCCAATGATGGTGGTCAAGCAGTTGCTCCAGAGCGCTCAGAGCGGTGTCATAACGAAGCTGCCATACCGCCACCACAATGGTTGATATTTCGTCGGCCCATTCAGTGGCTCGTGTCAGTTCCTCAAGTTCATTGGCCAGATCACGGGCTCTGAAACTTTTTGATTTGAGGTCCTGCGCCAACTGATGGAGTATGAGTAGCAGCAGCGTCAAGTCTAGCGGCCTTTTTTCCGAGACGGGGGCAGACTCATCCTTGTCCTTGATGACGGGGGTCAGGTTGCGCAGAGTAACGAGCATCGTCTCGCAGGCGGTTGCCATCACTTGCGTTGGCTCAGACAGTTGTTGCGCATTCCCGGATTTGATCTGCTTTGCCAGGAAATCGGCCGATGATCTGATCAATTCGAAGCCGAGATTGCCAGCTTCTCCCTTCAGGTTGTGCGCCGCCTGATAGAGCTGATCCAGATGACCCGCTCGCTGGAGTGAGCGTAGCGTCGTTACGATGTTCTGGTGACGATCAGCAAATGCCCGCAGCAAGCGCCTGTAAAGCGCCGTATTGCCAGCCATGCGCATCAGCGCAACACGCACCGAAACACCAGGCAGTGCTTCTTCAAGCTCTGCAATTTCACGTTGCATGTCAGGTGGGGACAAAAAGGCTTCTTTTGCCGGTATGGCGCTCGTTTCCGAAGTGACTGGTTTGATCCAGCGAACCAGAGTGTCGGCAAGAGTCTGCGGCTCAATGGGCTTGGCAATATGATCATTCATGCCCGCAGCGGCACTGGCCTGCCGGTCCTCTGCCATAGCTGCCGCCGTCATGGCAATGATCGGCAGCTTGGCGCCAAGTGGCAACGCACGGATACGACGGGTGGCCTCAAATCCATCCATGATAGGCATGTGCAGGTCCATCAGCACCGCATCGAAATGTGTCATTTGAACCAGTTTCAGCGCTTCCAGGCCGTTGTTGGCGACGGTGACGCTCAGGCCACCTTTGGCGAGAAATTCCTCTGCCACCTGCTGATTGAGTTCGTTGTCTTCCACCAGCAGGATGCTGGCGCCGCGAAGGCTGTTGAGCGTACTGCGCGTAGTACTAAAGACATCGCTCATCTGCGACGATTGCGCTGACCCTCCAGTTTGAAACCGGACAACAGCATCAAACAGATTCGACGGCGTGACGGGTTTGGTGAGAATGGCATCCACTACAAGGTTATCAAGCTCCTTGAGCATGTCCTCCCGGCTATAGGCTGTCACCATGATGATGGTAGGCGGCCGATTTTCTGTCGACTGACGAACGGCATCGTTGATGGCCCGGGCGGTGTCCAGTCCGCTCATGCCAGGCATTTTCCAGTCAAGTATCAGCAGGTCGAAGGGTTCGGCCCGCGCCTGCGCTTGCAGAAACTGCTGCAAACCGTCCTCACCAGAGTTGGCAGTGCATACCTGGCAGTGCCAGCTCTCGAGGATGGCGCGCATGATGACCAGTGATGTCTCCTGATCGTCAACCACCAGCGCCCGTCTGGTTAGAAGGTTTGACGGATTCACCCCGGTTTGAGGCCGTGCGCCAGACAAGCCAAGTAGGCAGGTAAAGACGAAGGTACTGCCGTGTCCCGGCTCACTTGACACCGTTATCTGACCGTGCATCAATTCCACCAGCCGCCTGCTGATCGTCAAACCCAGGCCGGTGCCGCCAAATTTCCTGGAGACCGTGGCATCGGCCTGCACAAAAGGCTGGAATAGGCGATCTGCCTGTTCTTGGGTCAAGCCGATGCCGGTATCGCGCACGGCCACACGCAGGGTAACGGTCTGTTCAGTCAGCCTCACCTGCTTGATCTGGACATGCACTTCCCCCTGCTGGGTGAACTTGATGGCATTGCCGACCAAATTATTGATCACCTGCCCCAGTCTTAGAGGGTCACCCACCAGGCGGTCCGGCACATCAGGGGCCATCTCGACGAACAATTCCAGTCCCTTTTTGTCCGCACCGATTGAAAACAGGTCGCACGTGGCGCGCAAGATGCCGTCCAGCGAAAAATCGACGGACTCCATGTCGATGCGACCGGCTTCAATCTTCGAGTAGTCGAGGATGTCATTCAGAATGCCGAGCAAGGCACGGGACGAGCCGAGCACCTTGTTCAGATAGTCCTGCTGGCGCTCATCCAAAGGCGTATCAAGCGCCAACTCGGTCAGGCCAATGATGGCGTTCATCGGTGTGCGAATTTCGTGACTCATGTTGGCCAGAAAATCAGATTTGGCTTGGTTGGCCGCGTCTGCGGCATTTCGCGCCAGCAGCAACTCTGCTTTGCGTTGTGCCAATTGGCGACGATCCTCCTGGAACAGTTCGACAGAGCGTGCCATCTCGCTGATCTCGTCACCTTGTTGATCTGGCGTGATGGCAGATACGCTACCGTCGTCCCTTCGGCGTAGATTGAGACTGATCAGTTGCAATCGGTCAAGGACATGGCGTCCCAGAAATCGGTGCGCAACCAACCACGACAACAACAAACTGCCTGCCAGCAGCAAGCTAACCCAGCGCTGATTTCGTTCTGATTTTTCAGCCAGGTCGTGCACCGCCTGGCGGTAGTTTTCGGTGAAATTACTGGATTGTTTCTGCGCGGAGACGACCATGGCACTGGCCTGACGTCGCATTTCATCGTGGAAACGCCGCGCATCCTGTGCAGGATTGTTCACCGATTGTTGCGCGAGCGGTGTGCCCGCAAGCAATTCGTTTTCACGCAACTGCGCCACGATATTGGCCGTGGTACGAAACAACTGACTGGCCTGATGCAGTTCGAGCACATCGATATCGTCACCAGCGGTGGCCAACACATCCACCAGATGGTCAAACTCTTCCAATTTTTGGCTGATCTCCGCAAAGCTGCTTCGCAGAGCGGTGACCGAGTCTATGTTGGCCAATCGATACGACTCGCGTTCAATCAGAAGGGTTCGCTGTACCAGGTCCTGAGCCTGCTGCATATGCACCAACCGGTCTTCAGCCAGCATACGCGTGGCGTTGGTGGTTATACGCAGCGCATAGATGGCGGTGGCACCGCCGGCCAGGATCAGCAGGGCCAGGGCGGCTACCGCCACAATGAACTGCCAACGCAATGATCTTGGTAAAAGTGCGCGAAAGCTATCGGCAAAGGGTATTTTCAACTTGAATTCCTAGCGATTCCAGATGCGGCGATATATGTCACGGTAACCATTGTCCGGGTCGTACTGCATCTTTTTACCCCCATCAAAAGCGATATTGCCAGCGGATACAAGATGAACGGGTTCGATATGACCCGTGACAGGTTGATGCGACAGCAGCCGGTTCAACTCGTCGACCAATTGCCAGCCCTGAAGGTTGACGGGCTCCGCAACCGTGCCGGTCTGGAAAGTTCCGGCTTGAATACGCAAGAACGCCGTTGCACTGCCGTCACCTGCCGAAAGCAGGCTGATTCCATCGCTACGGTGAGCCGCTTTGGTCAACGCTGGTGCAGCGTAATCGAAATAGATGTCGTTGATAGCCAGCGCGTGGGTCCAGCGCTTGCCATAGCGACTCAGCAGCTCTTGGGTGACTGCCGGCATCAACTCGGCGCTACTTGAAATGGCGACATCCCTGACTTCAAGCAATTCACAAGCCTGGCACGCACGGATGATATCGGCCATGGCATTGGCTTTGGCTGTGGCAATGGCAAAATTACTGTCGGTAAACACCACAACTCCGGCATGCCCCTTGGATTGGACCACCGCCGCCATGGCGGTGATACGTGCCACATCAAGCGGGTTGGTGGACACATTCATGGCAATCGGGCTGCCGGGCATGGGGCCAGCCACCGGACCAACGTGCCAGCCAACCATCGGCACACCACGCGAGGCCAATGTCTGCAGTTGTCCATGTACGTCTTCAGCATCAACCCCAAGCAGAATCAGCCCGTCGGGTTTCAGGGCTTGCGCTGCAGCAAGCGCCTTGGTGCGTCCAGCAGGCGTGCCGCCCGCGTCATAAACCCTGACCTTCCAGCCAATCACTTTGAGGGCTTCATTGACACCCTTGGCGACTCCCAGAATCCCGCCATTGCGAAAGTCCTCGCTGACAATCGCCACCGTGATACCAAGCTTGGCCGGAGGGCCGGTTTCAGGGCCGCTCCAGCTCAATGCGCGTTCGCTGGCACTGGCGACCACCTGCTGCATTGCCGCCAGTGACATGTGGGTGATCTTCTCTGCGGGCGGTGCAGACTGCGCATGGCCGGAAAGTGCCACCACCAAGGAGGCCGAAAGCGTCACCATCAGTCTGCCCCAAACTACCCACTGGTTAACGTGATGAACCCGTGTTTGCATGGCAATCCTTCAGAAAAAGATGTGGCTCCCGGCAGTCTAGTGCGACAAGTAAATGCTGTATATCTACCTCGCGAAAATATCTTGCCATCGCGCATCCATCAAATGCCATCCGCCCAAACAAAACTTTCCTGCAAACTGTGCAATAAAACTCTTCTATTCATAGCTACTATCCCTTTTATCATAAGGGCCAGATAGCATTTTCTTATACAAGACTTGTGAGGCACCATGTATGTATCTAACCGTCCACCAAGCCAAAACCTACTGCTACACCGGCGGCAAAGCGTTCGATGCGGCCAAGCCCACGGTGGTGTTCATCCACGGCGTGCTCAACGACCACAGCGTCTGGATCTTGCAGACGCGCTATCTGGCGCACCACGGCTTCAATGTGCTCGCGGTGGACTTGCCGGGCCACTGCAAAAGCGCAGGCGATGCGCCCGGTTCGGTCGAAGCAGCCGCCGACTTCATCGCCGCGCTGCTGGATGCTGCGGGTGTTCAAACCGCTGCGTTGGTTGGCCACAGCTGGGGTTCGCTGATTGCGCTGGAAGCCGCTGCCCGGTTGAAACAACGCGTCAGCCATCTGGTGTTGGTGGGCACGGCGTACCCGATGAAGGTATCTCCAGCGCTGCTGGAGGCCTCGGTCAACCACCCGGAACAGGCGATCAAACTCGTCAACGTGTTCTCACGCAGCACCTTGGCACCGCCGCCGTCGGCGCTCGGGCCTGGCACCTGGGTGTATGGCGCATCGATGGCGCTGGCGCGGCGCGTGCTGGCCAGCAATGCAGCCGTCAACGTGTTTCACCGTGGCTTTGTCGCCTGCGACAGCTATTTGGGCGGCCAAGTAGCCATGGCCCAAATCACCTGCCCGGTGTTGTTTGTGCTGGGGTCTCTTGACCAGATGACCCCGCCCAAGGCGGCGCAAAGTCTGATCAACGCGGCACGCGCCCATGAAAAAAGCGCTCAGGTCATCAGCCTGCCCGTGGGGCACAACCAGATGACCGAAGCGCCTGACCAATTGCTGGCCGCACTCACCGGGTTTTTAGCGACCCGATGAGTGGCTCATCAAAAGTGGTAACGCACACCCAAGGTGGTCACGCCGACGCGTTCATTGTTGTCACCGGCAAACTTCAAGTCATGCGATTCATATTGCAGCAAGGCCGACCACTGGGGGGTAAAAGAATATTCCACACCCAGCCCGTAAGACAGACCAAAACCAGTGGCATTGCCCGCTGCCACGCCGGAGCTCGGACTGGAGGACACGTCGGTGTCGCTGTAGGTGGTGCCGATCTTGCCCAGCAAATTAAACGCCGGTGTGACCGGGTATTTGCCCACCAGGCTGAAGCTCAGGCCACGGGCGCGGGTGCTGCCGCCTGCGCGACTGATCTTGCCAAAGTCGGTGTAACCCATTTCCATGCCCACGTTGTTATTGAAATAGCTGCCTATGCGCGCGGTGTAGGCGGTGTCGCCCTCACTGGAGTCCCAAACGCCGATGCCGTTGCCCAGCGAATAGTCCGAACGACCCACATTCAGGTCAACATAAGCACCCCCTGCGTTGACCATGGAGGAATAGGTGGGGCTGGCAGTTTGGGCTTGAGCGCCAGCAGCCAAGGTAAATGAGGCGGCCACGGCCAGCAGGCCGGTGGTGATGCGAAGAGATGTTTTCATGAAGTGTCCTTTTCGTTGCGTGGTCACTATGGGCCACGGCCCATAGCGCTGGCGCCACAAACAAGGTGTGTCTGTGAACGTGAGGCAAGCGTAGCCGGGTCACCACACACCGTCTGTTCGCTTGCGCACGCAAGCGCGTGCGCACCTGGCAGCTATTCGACGCTTCTCTTCTTATAGCTAACTAAGCAGAATGATCGGGGGCTAGCGACCGCTTTCTTCACCTATTTCGGATCTGACTCTGACACTGCGGCGCAAAACTCAAGCGACTCTGCAAGTCATAGTGCCTGACGCAGCGTCAATGAGGGTTTGAAGCCATTTCTCCATAAACTATCGGTACTGACCTCGCGCTGCAACAGCAAGACATTGAGCAGCGGAGCCAGCAGCGTGGTGTCCGGGTCAGCCAACAGCACCAATCGAGGCGCGGCATCTGGACGGTCTTCCTCCAACTGTCCAATCCAATCCAGATCGACCAGAACCTCCAGGGCTTGCTCCAGCTGCAGTGGATCCACCCGCAACAAGGCGCTGAGCTGCTCCAGACTCAGACCCCGCGCAGGCGTCAATCGCACCCGTTCGAGTTGTTGAAGCATCTCCAGCGCCAACAAAAACTGCCAGCCATGTGCGCGAGCCCGGCGCTGCACGCCGGTCAGCAGGCTGGGCAAATAGGCAGCAATCACCGCCCCCAGCAGCACAATGACCCAGGCCACATAAATCCACACTAGCAGGATCGGAACCGTGGCAAATGTTCCGTACAGCACAGAATAGGTCGGCACCTTGCCCAGGTACAAGACCAGCAGGCGTTTGGCCAGCTCAAAACCCACCGAGACAAACAGGCCACCAGCCCAGGCGTGGCCCCAGCGCACCTGCGCGTTGGGGACATAGTGGTAAAGCGCCGCCACGCCCCAGGCCAGCAGCAAAAATTGCACCGAGTCCAGCAGCCATTGCAAACTGTCCGGCATCACCTCCACCAGCCCTTTGGAGGACGACAGCACATACGACGTGACGCTCAGACTCACGGCCAGCAGCAGCGGCCCCAGCGTCAACAGCGCCCAATACACCAGAACGCGCTGGCCCAACGGCCGGGATTTGCGTACCCGCCAGATGCCATTGAGGGTGCGGTCAATGGTCAAAATCAGCGCCAGTGCCGTCACAAACAAGGCCGCCAGGCCTGCGCCGCCAAGGCGGCTGGCCTTGCCGGCAAACTGTGTGAGGTAGCCCAGCACCTGGCGTGCAATGCTGTCCGGAATCAGGCTTTCGATCAGCCATTGCTGCAGCACCTGCTGGAATTTGGCAAACATCGGGAAAGCGGTGAACATCGCCAGCAACACGGTGAACAGCGGCACCAGCGCCATGATGGTGGTAAAGGTCAGGCTGCTGGCCGTCAGCCCGAGACGATCCTCACGAAAGCGTTCACGCAGGGTGTGAGCGGTGTTTTTCCAGGGAAAGCGGCGCAAATCAGCCAAAAGGACTTCTAGGCGCTGAGGCCAGTCGGTGGTATTGGGGGTCAGGTCGGTCATGGCCGCTATGATGCCATCCCGATGAATGCTCACACCCCTCACCTTCAAAATCGACCATCCTCGTCAGTGGCCCTGACACGTTTTCTGGCGGTCGGCAGTCTGCTGGGGCTGATCGCCCTGGGTTTAGCCTGGGAATTGGCGCTGGCACCGGTTCGACCCGGCGGCTCCTTGCTGGCACTCAAAGTGCTGCCGCTGTGTTTTCCGCTGATCGGCTTGCTGAAAAACCGCATGTACACCCACCGCTTGGTCACGCTGTTGGTATGGTTTTACTTCACCGAGGGCGTGGTGCGCGCCTACGGCGACAAGCCGCCGGGCAACTACCTGGCGATGCTGGAAATTGTGCTGTGCCTGCTGCTGTTTACGGCGAGTGCCCTGCATATCCGCTGGCGCTTTCGCGATGTAAAGAACGCCTCCCTGGAGACCACGGCCCATGCAAAGCCTGCTCCGTGAACTGACGACCCTGGTGGGCAGCGCCCATGTGCTCACCGAGGGCGATTTAAGCGCCTGGGAACAGGACTGGCGCAAACGTGCGCACGGCAAAGCTCTGGCCGTGGTACGCCCGGGTAGCGCGACTGAGGTGGCCGCCGTTGTCCAGGCCTGCTCCCGATATCGAGCCCAACACCCAGACACACGGCTGAGCATCGTGCCCCAGGGCGGCAACACTTCGCTGGTGGTGGGCTCCACACCTGACGATTCGGGCCAACAAATTGTGTTGAGCCTGCAGCGCATGAACGCGGTGCGCAGCCTGGACGCCGCCAACCTGACGATCACCGCCGAGGCGGGCTGTATCCTGCAAGCGGTGCAGGAACACGCCCGCGCAGAAGGTTTTTTGTTCCCCTTGAGTCTGGCCGCTGAAGGTTCGTGCACACTGGGTGGCAATCTGGGCAGCAACGCGGGCGGCACCCAGGTGCTGCGCTTTGGCAATGCGCGCGAGTTGTGTCTGGGCCTGGAAGTGGTCACCGCGCAAGGTGATATCTGGCCGGGTTTGAGCGGCCTGCGCAAGGACAACACCGGCTACGACCTGCGCGACCTGTTCATTGGCGCCGAAGGCACGCTGGGCATCATCACGGCAGCCACCATGAAGCTGTATCCGCTGCCTGCCGCGCAGCTCACCGCCTGGGCAGCCGTGCCGTCGATGCAGGCGGCCGTGACCTTGCTGGGGCTGGCGCACCGCCATCTGGGAGCGGGGCTGACCGGCTTTGAGGTGATGGGACAGTTTGCGCTGAGCCTGGTGGACAAGCATTTCAAGCAGCTGCGCGTGCCGTTGTTTCAGGACTGGCCGTATTGCGTGCTGCTGGAAATCTCCGACCACGAATCCGAGGCACACGCCCGCACCCAGTTCGAAGGTCTGTTGGAGGCCGCCATGGCGGACGGTTGCGTAACCGACGCGGTGATTGCCGAGAGTCTGACGCAGGCCCAAACGCTGTGGCAGGTGCGCGAAAGCATTTCACTGGCGCAGTCCGAGGAAGGCCTGAACATCAAGCACGACATCTCGCTGCCAGTATCGCGCATCCCAGAATTCGTCCAAACCACCGATGCGGCGCTGGCACACGCCCTTCCCGGCGTGCGGCTGGTGAATTTTGGCCATCTGGGCGACGGCAACCTGCACTACAACGTGCAGGCCCCCATCGGCATGGACCCGGCGGTTTTCTTACGCGACCACGAGCCCGAGGTGAATCGGCTGGTGTTTGACGCCGTGGTGGCCCATGACGGCTCAATTTCTGCCGAGCATGGTGTGGGCAGCCTGAAGGTGGGCCATCTCAAACATTACAAATCGCCGGTTGCCCTGGGGCTGATGCGCACCATCAAGCAGGCGCTGGACCCGCACCACCTGATGAATCCCGGGCGGGTGGTGGAAATCTGATGGGACTCCTCAAGCGTTTTTTCGGCAACCATGAAAGCCCCCGTGCGGACGCTGGGGCCCCAAAAGCCAACAGCATGGATTTGCCCCCGGCCATCGCAGCAGCCATTCTGAACGAGATCGACCTGGACACCGCCATTGCCGTGCACGAAGGCTGGAAGCGGCAGCTGCAAAACCATCTCAATGGTCAACCCGACGACAACTTTTGCCAGGAAATTGTTTGTTTGGATGACCAATGTGACCTGGGCCAGTGGCTGCATGGCCCCGCCACCGAGCGTCTGGGTCAATACCCACTCTTTTCGGTCCTGATCGCTCGCCACAAATATTTTCACGAACAGGCGGGAACCGTCCTGGCCCTGGCGCACGCGGGCAAAAGGGAAGATGCCCTCAAAGTCATGGAAGGCGGTTACCGACACGCCTCCGTCCAGGTGATCTTGCAGCTCAAAGCCCTGAAGCGGGGTTTGCGGCGCTGAAACCGCTTGAGGCCGGGTGCGATTCAAAGTGAGGTGTGAGGATAGAAGACCTCTACGGGCATCTACGCACGCCAGGGCGACCGGGTCAGGCGCATGCGGTTTTGGAACCCAATCACGCGCGGGGCCGAGTGGATCAGTACGCCAATACCCGAGGCGCGCGCCTTGGGTTCCAAAGCCCGGTCGCCTGACCCAATCACCCTGGCTCAACGCTGTTGATCACATGACCTCACTGGCGGGCGTCACCCGGTGTTTGTAGGAAAATCCACCACCTATGACATCCACCCCCATCCGCTCCCAATACGAAGACTTCCTGCGCCATGTGAACACCACCGGCGTGTTCAAGGCGGACCGCACCGGTACCGGTACAAAAAGCGTGTTTGGCTACCAAATGCGCTTTGACCTCAACGAGGGTTTCCCGCTGGTGACCACCAAAAAGGTCTTCCTGAAAGCCATCATCGTCGAACTACTGTGGTTCCTGCGTGGCGACAGCAAGGTCCAATGGCTGCAGGAACGCGGCTGCACCATCTGGGACGAATGGGCCCGCGCCGATGGCGACCTGGGTCCGGTGTATGGCGTGCAATGGCGCAGTTGGCCCACGCCCGACGGCGGCCACATCGACCAGATCCAGCAGGTCATCGACACTCTGAAAAGCAACCCCGACAGTCGCCGCATCATCGTCAGCGCCTGGAACGTGGCCGATCTGGACAAGATGGCACTGATGCCGTGCCACGCTTTTTTCCAGTTTTACGTGGCGCCGCCCACCACCCCGGGCGGGCGCGGCAAACTCAGTTGCCAGTTGTACCAGCGCAGCGCCGACATCTTTCTGGGCGTGCCCTTCAACATTGCCAGCTACGCCCTGCTGACACACATGGTGGCCCAGCAATGCGATCTGGACGTGGGTGATTTCATCTGGACCGGCGGTGATTGCCACATCTACAGCAACCACGCCGAGCAGGTGACGCTGCAGCTCAGTCGTACACCTTTTGCCTATCCGGCCCTTGTCATCAAAAGAAAGCCAGCTAGCATTTTTGACTATCAGTTCGAGGACTTTGAGGTGCAGGGTTACCAGTGCCACCCAGCCATCAAGGCACCCGTCGCGGTCTGACAACGTGTGCTCGATGAAACGGGTGCCACTGGCGCACCTGGCCCTGCTGGCCATCATTTACCTGGCCTTTGTCACTTTAGGCCTGCCCGACGGTGTGCTGGGCGTGGCCTGGACTGCCATGCGGCTGGACCTGCATCAGCCGCTGGCGGCGGTGGGTTTGCTGACCATCACGCTCACCCTCAGTTCGGGCATCAGCACCCTGTTCAGCACCTATATTCTGAACAAGTTGGGGACCGGGCCGGTGGTGATGATCAGCGGTTTCCTGACCGGACTGGCGCTACTGGGCTTCTCCGTGGCGCCTGCCCTGGGATGGCTGGTGGTGCTGGCGGTTCCGCTCGGACTGGGCGCCGGTGCGGTGGATGCGGGGCTGAACCATTTTGTGGCAGCGCACTATTCATCGCGGCACATGAACTGGCTGCACGGCTGCTGGGGCATTGGCGCGACGCTGGGGCCACTGATCATGGGCGCATCGCTGGCAGCGGCTGGCTGGCATCGTGGCTACCAGACCATTGCCGCCTTGCAGCTGTCACTGGCCGTGGTGCTACTTCTGTCGCTGTCTTTATGGAACCGTGAAAACGCCAAACCGCCCGCCGTGGTTCACAGCGACACCCAGCAGGCGCAACTCAAACCGGTCTCGACTCTGGCCACTTGGCTGGCACCGCTGGCGTTTTTGCTCTATGTAGCCACCGAAGCCGGCACCGGACTGTGGGCGGCCAGTATTCTGGTGAGCAACCGGGGCATCAGCGCGGCCACGGCAGGTTTGTGGGTCTCTTTCTTCTTTGGCGCGATCACCGTCGGTCGCTTTGGTATCGGACTGATCGCCAACCGACTGGGCAACCGGCGACTGATCCGGCTGGGCGTTCTGACTGCGACGGTGGGTGCCGTGATGTTTGCCATGCCGTGGCTGCCCGCCGCGTTGTCCTCACTGGGTTTGATCGTGATGGGTCTGGGCTGCGCACCGATCTATCCGTGCATGATGCATGAAACCGCCCGACGTTTCCCGTCGCACCTGACCGCGACAGTGATTGGCCGCCAGGTTGGCCTGTCTTACGTGGGCAGCGCCAGCGTACCCGCCGCCTGCGGCTTGCTGGCGACCTATGCCGGGCTGTCAACGGTGATGCCAGCGTTGATACTGCTGTTGCTGGTCTTGCTGGCGGTCACCGAGCGCCTGAACCGTCTTACCTGAAATTGTCTCAACCCAAGGCGACAATCAAACGCATGCATCACCCTATCACCCGTCGTCAACTCTGGAGTTTGGTGGCCCTCACGCTGATGTGGGGCGTCAACTGGCCGATGATGAAGTACTCGCTGCGCGAACTTTCGCCGCTGTATTTTCGGGCGCTGACCATGACCGGAGGTGCCGTCTGGCTTTTTGTGTATTACCGCGCCAGGGGCCTGCGCATGATGCCGAAAGGTAACGAATGGCGATCGGTGGTGACATTGGGACTGCCCAACATGCTGGGCTGGCACACCATGGCGATCCTGGGAGTCAAGGAATTGGCCAGCGGGCGCGCCGCCATTCTGGGCTTCACCATGCCGATCTGGACGGTGTTGCTGGGTGTGCTGGTGTTTGGAGAGCGCCTGACGCGGCGCGTCGGTTTTGCGGTGGTGGCGGTAGCGCTTGCCATCGGACTATTGACCTTCAACGAGTTAACGGTGTTGACTGGCCGCCCCCTGGGGATTGTCTGGATGGAACTAGCTGCCTTCATGTGGGGCAGCGGCACCTTGATGATGCGTCGCGCCAAACTCACCCTGCCGATTGAAACCCTGACCGTGTGGATGATGATCCTGTCCGCCGCCTGCCTGTGGGTGATCGCCTGGACGAACGAACCTTGGCCGGTCTGGCAGTTCACGGGCCTGATGTGGGGCAGTCTGGCCTACGGCATGCTTATGAATTACGGATTTGCGCAAATTATCTGGTTTGGTCTGGCGCGCCACCTGCCACCGGCCACCAGTGCCATGAGCATCATGGCCGTGCCACTGGTCGGCACGCTCAGCGCGACGCTGATTGTGGGTGAACAACCCAGCTGGCATGATTTTGCGGCGATGCTCTGTGTGATGGGCGCCATCGCTGCCGTACTGATCCCGCCACGCAAACGCCCTGCCCTCGACAGCTCTTCAGCACTATAGGCGTCAATTTTCCCGCCCAAACGCACCTACCATGCCACTCAAACTTATCTTTGCCCGCGCCAGCAACGGCGTGATTGGCCACCGGAACGCCCTACCCTGGCACCTGCCCGAAGACATGGCGTACTTCAAACGCATGACGCTGGGCTGCCCGGTCATCATGGGGCGCAAGACCTGGGACTCACTGCCCACCAAATTTCGCCCACTGCCTGGCCGCCTGAATGTGGTGGTCACGCGCCAGAGCGACTTTGTGGCCGAAGGTGCGTGCGTTGCCCACTCGATCGAACAGGCCTACAGCCTGTGCCCACCAGAGAACACGGCATGGGTGATTGGCGGCGCAGACCTCTACGCCCAGGCCTTGCCGCTAGCCAGTGAGGTGATGGTGACCGAGATCGACGCAGCCTTTGAAGGCGACGCTTTCGGCCCCCACCTGGGGCCGGACTGGCATGAAATTGCACGAGAGCCGCGCACCTCCACCCAGGGACTCGCTTTCAGTTTTGTCACCTACTCACGTCAACCCACGGCTTAAAGCATTTTTTCATAGCAGATAACCCTTTATAGACGGTGGCTTGAAGCTGTTTTTATACATCACTTTTAAATGAACTGCCGTGCTGCGTAGAGTCTCGCGTAACGCCCATTTCCCGGCGCTGGCCTTTGGAACGGTGCTGCTGGTGCTGATCCTCGCGATCGGCACCGTCGGCTACATGGTCATCGGGCAAGACCACGTGACCTGGATTGACAGCTTTTACATGACCTTCATCACCGTGGCCACCATTGGCTATGGTGAGATCGTGGATTTGAGCCACCATCCGTATGGTCGGCTGTTTACCGTGCTGATTGCGGTGCTGGGCATTGGCACCATGAGCTTCTTGTTCTCCACCTTTGTGGCGATGCTGCTGGACTCTAAACTCAATGCCGGACTCAGGAGAAGACGGATGGAAAAGCAGATTGCCAAGCTCAGCGGCCATTACATCGTGTGTGGCATTGGCCGTGTCGGGACCAACGTGACCTTTGAACTACTCAAAACCAAACGCCAGGTAGTGATCATTGAAAGCAACCGCGAGGCGCTGGACCGCTGGCTGGAACACCACCCTGAAACACCTTATCTGCACGATGACGCCACCAGTGACGAGGCCTTGAACGCGGCCGGACTCATGAAAGCAGTGGGGGTGTTTGCCGTCACCCCGGAAGACAGCCAAAACCTGATGGTGTCCCTGTCGGTCAAACTGCTCAACCCCAAAGCCCGGGTGGTGGCGCGACTGCACGACATCAGCAACGCCAAAAAAGCCAAGCGTGCGGGAGCGGACGAGGTGATCTCGCCTGACTTCACCGGCGGCATGCGCATCGCCTCGGCCATGGTGCGCCCACATGTCGTCACGTTCATGGATGAGATGCTGCGCACCGACGAAGGTCTGCGCGTCGAAGAAGTCACGATTCCGAGCCACTTCGAAGCCACCCCGCTGATTGAGCTGGTGCCGAAATCACGCGACTACATCCTGATGGCCACGCATGAGCATGGCAAATGGGTCTTCAACCCGGCGGATGATCACGTGGTCAAAGCAGGCACCACCCTGGTGCTGATGGCCAACCCAGGTGGACGTGCGCATCTGGAACACCGTTTGAACGAAGGATAAACAGCCCATGAAACTCGCTACCTGGAACATCAATTAGCATCCCATATAGGCTCAAGAAATCCCACAATAAAAATAGATATCTATATTTATCAATAAGTTACAAAGAACACGATCCCAAGACGTTTCATTGAAGCACGGCCAAAGTGGGTAGCTAGGTGGGTAGCTAGCGTCTATACTGACGCTACCAGCTACCCAACCTCAAGCATCATCCATGGGAACTCAAGTCAACCGGCTCGACGATGTCCAGATACGACATTGGATAAACAAAGGCGCGCCACTCGCTCGCTCGGATGGCGGCGGCCTGACATTCACACTCTCAAACTCAGGCACGGCCAGTTGGGTCCTTCGCTACCGGACAGGCGCTGGACGGCGCAAAGAACTGACACTCGGCAACTACCCTGACCTTTCGCTTGCGAAGGCACGGCAACTTGCGCGCGCAAATCGCGTGGAAGTCGACAAAGGCAACGACCCGGCAGTCGAGAAAAAAGTTGAGAAAATGCGCTCCAAGATGGCATGGACCGTCCGCGCACTCATAGCTGACTACAAAGAAAAAAAACTCGTCTCGCCCCATCTCGCCGAAGGAACGATCTACTACCGCAAGTGGGATTTCGAAAAGGTCATCCTGCCCAAGCTCGGTTCCCTCGAAGTACAGCAGGTCACCCCGGCAGAAATCGTGCACGTATTGGAATCGGCCAAACGCTCCTGGACCATCTCAAAGCGTATCCTGACTTCATGCAAGCTGTTGTTTGCGCATGCCTGCGGCAAACGTCTGATTGATTCCAATCCAACAGCTGGTATTGACTTGGTTGCCTTGATGGGGCAGCGCCCCCCTGTTCGCAAGCGTGTGATGCTTACAGAGGAAGAGCTCCGCACGCTACTCGCCAATATCGATGACATTGGCCTTGAGAATGCCCTGGCATTTCGCATTCTCATGGCAACCTGCGTACGGTCCGTTGAACTGGCAAAGGCCCGGTGGGAGCACATTGATTTGGACCGTGGAACCTGGTGGGTTCCCGATGAGTCGGTCAAGACACGAAACGGCTTCCTCGTACCGCTAACGCCAACCGTTGTCGGTTGGTTCAAAGACCTGCTGGATCTCGCTGGTGACTCTCCATGGGCATTGCCTGCACGTGTGGAGCGCAGGCGGAGACGGCTTGGAGATATCCACGTTGGCGAAACAACACTCTGGGCGGCCATCGCAAGAGCATTCGAACGGGGCGATATCGAGATCCGTAAGTTCACCCCACACGACACGCGAAGCACCGCCAAGGGACACATGCGCAACATGGGAATCTCGCGCGAGATATCCGAAATTGCATTGAACCATACCCTAAAAGGGATGGAAGCGATCTACGACGTTCGGGAAGAAATTCCCGAACGCAGGATCGCCCTGGAACGATGGGCAGCTTTCATTGCTGCTTGCGAAAGTGGGAAACCTTGGAATGTCGTACCCTTGAAAGTAGCGTGACGAAATTATCAAGATGTGCACGTCTGCGAATTGACATGCGCCAGATCTGTTTGGACGTGAGAAGCAAACCCGCCGAGCAATACATTCACCGCGAAGGCAGATCACACGGTCGAACAAACGCACATTTCCGGCACAGGCCCGGTGAACAGGTGGACCGAGGCTCGACCTTCCCAGCAAACAGTTTCCCTCGCCTTATCGCCAGAGAAATTACATCAACATGTGACATGAGCCTAAGTTGATGACAACGCGTTCGAAGTCCATCTGGCCGCTCAATCACAATATAGGCGTAATCCGCAACAACATCTCCCGTGTGCGCCATCAAGGCCACGCGCTGCGCCGACAATTCAATGACATCCGACTGATACGTCCGATTCGTCTCCCTGGTTTTCAGCTCAACCAGCACCAACACACTTGCCGCATTACGATAAACCCTATCCACCCTGGCAGAAATTGACACTGGCTCGGTGGATTGAAACAACCGTTCCGCATAAACCAGGCAGGCGCTTCTCAATTCCGGAGGCAACCTTGCCCGGCGCTGATCCGACTTGCAGCGCCACCACCAAAGGACGAGCGCGAGCGCGCCCACGCCAATAACAGCTGCAGGGTCAATTCTCATGACGCGGTTTCCTGAATTGAAACCACTTCGCGACACACAAAGTTAGCCAGCGCCCAAATATCAGGAAAACAATGAAATAACGCCACCGGCGGGTCCAGTCCATATGCCCATCCCGATAGAAGCGTAGGTGCGCCCGTTGTCCGCGCTTGATTGCCTGCTGCTGTTCAACGGTTCGCCGCTTGCCGTAGCGATGTTCAAACACCACCATCCGCTCGCACACGCCCATCTGCGCCAGTTCTGACGCGCTGACAGACGCCCTCCGGCGTCCATGCTTCTTCACCGGCGCCATGATCAGTCATCCCCATCGAGCATTGGCACCTCGAACGCCTGGACGACATGCCCTGCAACAGTCGGATTGACCTTCGCGGGCGCCTGCAACGCGGATGCAGCCGTTTGGGATAACGCTCCCACCGCCGGTACCAGCATCCAGTTCTGCGCCAACAACCCCTCATGAGCCAGAAAGCGCAATCGGTTCACCCGCTTCGTGCCTTTGTTGAACCGGATCAGGTCATCGTAGAGGCGCGGGTTGTCCTCGCGCGTCATCTCAAACAGCAGACGCACCGGCTCACTGTTTGTTTCTTGGTCCCGGCTCATGCGCCCTCTCCTTCCAATCGCGTTGTGCGGGCATCACGACCGGGACTTTGCATCGCTGTGGCGGCGTAATTCATACCTGCGATCTGGTAACCCCGCAGATTCGAGAACATCGGTTCTTTCACTTCCAGAATCTGATGCGTCGCGAACGCCTCCTTCACCGCCTTTTTGAACAGAAAAGCACCACCGCCCACCAGAATGACGTGCTGGACGTCATAGAACTCCCCGATACGGCGCATCATCGCCCCCACGGCCTGCTTGGTGACACTTTCCACCACCGGTTTCATGCGCGCCAGACTATAGGTCCGCTGGAAGATCGTCAGATTCTTGTTGGTACGCAGCGCCAGATCGATGGCGTCCAACTGGTTGTAAGGTCGGCCAATCTCTGTGCTGATGTCGTCCGCGATCACCTGCAGGATGTCGGACACCCCGCGGTTGACCGAATGACTGCGCTTGTGCGACAACTTCATACCCCGCGCCACCAGCCAGTCGAAGGTGCGTGAGCCGGGGTCAATCACCAGGCTGTGTTCATTCTCCATTGCCACCACTTTGTCATGTTGCGAGGCATAGTCAATCAATGCCCCATTGGGCTGGGCCATCGCCAGCGCCTTACGCACCAGCACGGTCTTGCCATTGCCCACGTCGTGGGTGCCAGTCATCAGCTTTTCCAACGCGGCCTTCATTAAGGCAAACATAGCCACCGGCAGACCAACCACGAGCAAGTCGATGGTGTCGACCTTCATCATGCGCAATGCCCCGCGTGCCAGGGCCAGGTATTCCGGGGTATCAATAAAGTTGTCGTGGATCTGCGTGGCACGAAAAGCGTCGGCGGCCAGCATCACGTCCGGCCCCACCTCGTAGAACATGCCGCCAATCGGAATGGCTACGGTTTTGCGGCGATCCGCACCCAAGGTGGTGGAGGGGTCGCGCGGGAAGGGGTAAGCCAGTGACGGAAAGCTGGCGCAGCGAATGTCGTCGCCAGAGACACCGGTGACGTACTTGGTATTGCCGTAGCCAACGTCTACGGCTCGAACGATCAATTCCATGAGAGGACTCCAAATCAGGGTTGCAGAGCGATCAGCATCGGTGGCCCGATGCCGTCCATCCACGCAGAAGGCCCCATCAAACAGTCCGATTTCGGAATCAGCTCTGGTTTAAGTCCCAATGCAACCTTGTCAGGTCGCATCGGAGCGAGACCGTTTTCATCGACCATACGGAGAAGTCCTGCGTGTCGAACCACGGTCTCACCGCAAACCAAGCTGTCAAGGGCGTGATTTGTGCGGATCACGCCGATTTGTGCTGTTTCCGTGGCCCAGGGCTTCGAACCGGCCATCCACCCGGTCAAGGTCCCGTCCGGGACCAGAGGCAGCAAATACTCTTGTCAAGCCCGCATGCAGCCTCACTCTTGAACCCTATCGAAAAATAAGTACGGCTCACGGACATATCCCGGCGTCTCAATCGCCACCCGCAATGGCCCTGAAATTGGCATCCTTTCCGGCACGTCTGCTTGACTCATCCTCTGGGTCAGCGTCAACTACAGGTTCCCGAGGGCCGTCCTGGCCCTGCTCCATCGCGGAGCGCAAGGCGTCGCAGTCGTTACCTGCCCCAAACTCCGGTCCTTGAACCGGAATTGGCCATCGTCCCTTGAGGTGATGGCCTCGTGGATTTATTTCGTAGTGCAACCCCTTGTGGCCTGGCCAGCACTTTTCGCTGGGCGTTCCTTGAAACGCGCCACAGTTTTCGATCACACGGTCGGCACCTGATGCCGTACCCCTGTTCCCGCCATCCTTTGAGCACGCGTTACACGCAGCGCGCGGTTGTGTTTGCCATTTTTTGGCTCCCCGCGCGTTTTCGCTCACAAACTCAGCACCGCCCTGGACTTTCGGTCAGGGGTGGACCCATGCGAGTGGATGGCGCTACGAATCCAGAACTGATCCATCAGTACGTGCAAGGCCTGACCTTGCCACGGATGCCCGTTGACACGCCCAAGAGGCGGACCGGCATCACCAACCCCATGGTTGCAGAAATGCACAGGTGGGACGGATCACATGTTTCATTTTTAAGGAAGACCGAGCTGGCCAGCGCAGAAGCGCAGGCTGGCAAAACACTGGGTAGGTACCGCACATCGGTGGTCGCGTGCGGTGCCAGAGTTGTTGACCACTGATCTGCCGGGCGACGGAATCCGTCCAGCAGGTGACTGCTTTGCGATCCCACCTTTTTTTCAACACCTTCCCGCCGTTCGGGCGGCGGGCAGACATCTCTGAAATGGAAGGCCACACCATGCCAAACAAATCTTCTCGTCAGCGGCAACAAGCCTCGGTCAGCCCCGGCCGTCTGTTAGTCAGTGAACCCACGCGCCGCCAAGAATGGGCGAACAAGACTGTCCCCGAAATCCTTTCGGGCTATCAACCGAGCAAGGCGCCACCGCTGAAGGTGCTGGAGGTGCTGCTGGAACTCTTCAACACCCTACACACCTCGCTGGATAAAACCGTGTCACACAAGACACGGTACGAACGCGCCCAGTTTCTGCGACGGTTCTTTCGTGACCTCAAAGTCAAGGCGGGGTTCAACACGATTCCCGATCCACGCAACCTGGGACAGAAACACCTTCATGCGATGGTGCAGGTCTGGCAGAGGGAGCATCTGGCCGCTGCCACGATTCAGACTTACCTGAGTTTCCTGCGCGGCTTGGGCATGTGGATGGGCAAGCATGGTTTTGTGCGGGGGCCAGCGCATTACGGTCTGAGCGTGGAGGAATACCAGCGGCATGAGTACGCGCAGCGGGACAAGAGCTGGTCCGCGCAGGGTGTGGACATTCAAGCGGTCATCGAGCAGGTATGCGCCTATGACCGACACGTCGGCGCTTCACTGCGGCTGATCCAGGCCATGGGGCTGCGACGCAAGGAGGCTGTGCTGTTTCGCCCATTTGAAAGCATTGTGCCGTTTGAGGCGACCGGACTGGTCTACGAAGACAAGGTGGCGGATCAGTATGTGAAGATCAAAGGCAAGGGTGGGCGGGTGCGTTTCATCCCTCTGGACAGTTCTGCCAGACGGGCCGCTGTCGATTTCGCACAGGACGTTGTCAGCAGCCTGGGTGCCCATATAGGAAACCCGACCAATGACCTGAAACAGAACCTGCGACGCTTTGACTATGTGCTGGAGAAATTTGGGATTACGTTTCGGGAACTGGGCGTCACGGCGCATGGCTTGCGTCATGAGGCCCTGATCCAGCACTTTGAAGCGTTGACGGGGCAACCACCGCCGGTGCGCGACAGGGTGGACTTGCCGCCAGAAGTTGATCAGGCGGCGCGGCAAGCGGTGGCCGCACTTGCTGGACATTCGAGAATCAGATCGGCTGGTGCCTACCTGGGTGCTTCACCCGCCCGTCAGGCGCTAGCCACGTTGATCAACGACAAGGACTAACCATGCCCATGACAACCCCATTCAATGCTGGCAATCAAGTTGCATTGGTTTTGTACTGGATGACTCTGCATCGCTCCAACAACGCCTCGAAGGACTCCGCATCATCAAAGAATAGACCATCCTCCACCATATGCTGGTAGTCGGTGGCCAATTTGGCCAGCGAGCCATCTGCAGGCACGAGCTGGAGTCCACGGGAGACGGCGGCGTGGTAGTCAATCACATTGCCGCGCGCATCCTTTTCGGCAAAAAACACACTCTTGTGATCAGCGACGGCCTGGGCGAGTGCCTTGTCCGCGATGGCCGCATCAGCGAAACCGGCAGCATCAAGCCGGGTCACGTCATGCCAATGACGAGCGAAGCGGTCACCCCCGCGGAATTCACCCTGGGCGCAAAAGACGTGAATCGCCGTGGCCTTTTCCCAGAAGGTTCGTTCGGCGCGCATGACTTGTGGCGTAGCGGTGGGGAACTCCACCCCCTGCAGATGCGCGGCCGCATCACAGCAGATGGCGCGTAGCTCGCTGGGCTCACCGGTAGAGCGGGCACCGAATTCCAGCATGACAGATGGTGGAACATAGCCCGTCCCGGTGGTCAGTGGCTCGTAGTCGATAAAAACCTTGTCCCCTTCAGCCCGGACCGCTGCCGACAAACTTTGCACCGCAAGGTCTTTTTTGAGCCGGGGCACGATCTCGGCGTCAACCCAGCTTGCCAGGCGCGCACGGATTTCCTTGCTCCACTTCTTTTCCTGGCTCTTGCTGGCAGGCAAGGGTGAGCCTGTACCGCCGATCAAATCGCTTGCGATAGCCCGGATGTCATAAGTCAGGTCCACGTCTTCGGAGAAACGGCGGATGACACCGTACGCTTTTGACAGGGATGTGCCACCCTTGAAGACAAGATGCTGAGCGTAGGGGCCAGTGAAGAGGTGCCGCAATACCCAAACTACCCAGATATCTTTTTCCAGCAAGTGCGGCGGAATGCCGGATGTGTTGGCCGCCGTATTGAGCGCTTCCAAGCGTTCTTCGGGAGAGAACTGGAAGAACTCAGCCATGGGCCACCAGGGCGCTGACCTCTTGGGCCATCCAGGTTGGCAGGCGGGCGCGTGCCGACGCTACTTCTTTCAGTTCAGACGGTGGCAATTTGGAACGCAGCTTCTGAATCGCCTCAGCGGCTTTTTCTGGACCCAGCCAGGCCAAAGCACGCACCACATCACCGGCAGCCCGACCAGGGAAGATCAATTGCCATATCGGCGCATGCCGGAACTCCACCATCTGTGCGCCTAGTTTCAACTGGCGGCTGCGTCCGGACGTGAGATAAACCGCCCGCATGGGTACTTGCGTGGTCAAGCCCAGCGCATTGGCAGCGGCGGCGCCGTGGGACACGATGGTTTCTCCACGCTGGTTTGCCAGACCTGCAACCATCTTGACAGTTGAAGGCGCACGGGTGCCGAAGCGACTTTCGACGGGCAAGACATAGACGCCTCGGCCTGCACGCAGCAGAGTACCGCGCCCCACAAGACGCGACAGCACCTGGTCCACCGCAGCTCGACTGCCCAGATGCAGCAGTTCTTTTGCAGCCAAAGGCGCGCCTTCCGGCAACCGGGAGGCGTGCTCCAGCACTTGTTTGGCGAGGGTTTGCATGGCGATAGCTCTTAACTGGTAGAATTATCTTCTTATTTCTGACACTTTTCAAGACCCAAAGTTACCGAAATCACGACGGCTGGCATTGATGCACACTGACCCGTAACACGGTGGGCAACCAGCCCGTACCCGCCACGGTCTGTTCGGCCCCTGTCACAACGGCATCCTTCTTGAGCGGTTCCAGCGGACTGGCCGCATTGGCATCGATCGCTTCTGTCACCACCTCCAAAATACGCGCCTTGGAGACATGGTTGAAATACGATTGGCCGGTGGCAGACCACCATTTGCTCATGTCCAGCCCCAATGCCACAGCCATCGCATCGGTGCTCTGCTTGCTGCGCTCCACACCGTAGACACCGGTGACCGCCGACGCAATGAGGAAGATCAGCAGTTGCTGCACAGTGATGGGCTCCTGCGCCAGCACCCACGGGAAGATGGCATCCACCGATTCTGGCAGTCGTGCCGCCCAGGCTGCACGCTCGGCTTCCATCTTCTGCCAAGCCGCGCTGGTCTTCATGTCATCAGCTTCGGATGACAGGCTTGCATGCGTGTTGGTCGCGCTCACGGTCAAGACATCGTCGCTGCCGTAGTGGCGCAGGTAGCCATCGACCAGAAGTTTCACGGCCAGATGGGCGGTGATCGCAGCCAGTGCCACGTCGGGGCGATCCATCAGTTCGGCCTGGACGGCAGCAACCCGGTGGGCGGTGAGTCGACGCATCAGCTTGTCAGAATGAACCGGTCGGGTCTTGGGTGAAGGCAGCGACACCAGCGACTCGTCATCACCGCCCTCGCCTGCCAGTCGCGCCGCCTGCGCCATGTCGCTGCGGTCCTCAGGACGAACCAAGCCGCATTTGAGGGCCGCTGTGCCGTCGTTACCGACATAAACCACGCATCCGGCCTGGGTCATCAGGTCGGCGGGCCAGATGCTGAGGGTGTCTTCCAGTGCCTTGATCTGCGACTGCAGACTCTCGGACTCGGTTTGAAGCTTGTCGTATTCGTTATCCTCATCGCCTTCATCCACTTCTGCTTCGGCCAAGACTTCCATCTGGTCATGCAGCGCGGCCATTCTGGTTTCAAGTTCAGCGAGGCTGGCTGCTTCCTGCTCAGTCGGCTCACGCCGGGTCTTGCGCAGTTCGCCGTACTTATCGAATTCGTCGTAGCTATAGCGCACGCGGACATCGACCCACTTCCAACCATCAGCGGCGACCTGTTTGGCCTTTTTCTGCAGTTTGTCCGTCGCCAGCTTCTCCAGCAGCGGGGCGTCCAGCAAATAGGCCTTCTTGTCGTCGTCGCTAAACAGGTCGCGGCGCAGGGTGCCACCGGCTTTCTCATAAGCCTTGACGGTCACGTATTTGACCAACGGGTCACGATCAGACTCGATTTCGCCCTGCGTGAGCAATTGGCGCAGGTAATCGGGGCGGCGATTCCAGGTCGGCACCGCGGCCCAGGTTTGTTCCTGCTTGTCGTAGTCATCAACCGACGCCAGCACCATAAGGCAGTCCAGACCGATCTTGTCTTCCCGGAACTGCGCCATCAGCGTGGGGGACACTGTCGCCAGTTTCATACGGCGTTTGACCACCAGTGGCGTGACACCGAAGGCGGCAGCCACGTCTTCCACCGACTTGCCCTGCCCCATCAGCTTGGCAAAGGCGGTGTATTCGTCAGCCGGGTGCATGGGGATGTGGAAGAAATTTTCTGAAAGACTGGCGATCAGGGCCTTGTCCGCGGGCACGATCAGCACGGGCACGGGGTAGTTTTCGGGAATGTCGCCGTTCATGACCAGCAAGGCCAGTGCTTCAAGACGGCGACCGCCCGCACAAACCTCGAACAGACCGCGAGCGCCTTTCACGACGATCAGGTTTTGCAATACGTTGCTTTCCTTGATGGATGCCGCCAGTTCGGCGATGCTCATCTTCGATGTGCTGCCAGCAGACCGGGCCTGGTAGGTGTCCGACAGGATCAGCTTATTGAAGGGGACGGTGGCGCGAGGGGACGCCTCGATGACGGCTTCGATTTCGGCTTTCGAGAATTTCATGGGAACTCCTGAAGGGTTAAAAAGGGACCAGCGACGTGCTGTCCATGCCTTCAGAATCTCATGTACTACTCAGTCTTCAACCCCTCAGTGCGATAGCATCGCTGCATATTGCGCGGGAAATCGCGTCACAAAATTCAGCCTAAATCCCACACTGCTTCGCACCACCCTCGTCGTCCTGTTTATACCGCCGCTATACGAAGTCCCGTTCCTGTTTTCCGCACCACAAGGGTATCTTGCGGAAATCAAGCGGCTGCACCTGCCAGCAGATACACCCAAAGCCACGGTTTACCAATGGCTGTGGATCAAGGCAGCGACGGTCACCACCCTGCCGTTCGTGGAAATGGTCACGTCCCCACGCCAACATCGCACCTTCAAAGAAGCGGTTCTATGGTTCGACGGTACGAAAGATGAGCTTCGCTGGAACAGCGGGCCGACCGAACAGCTCTCGACGGAGCCAAGCCAGACCCTACCTCAGCTCCTGCTCCGACGGGTCAATTTGCACTTGAGTTGAATCACGATCACCCTTCCGATTCACCTAGACCACGGGCCAATCACAATAGACCGCCGTAACACGCGCCATTCTCGCAAAGGCTATTGCCCCCATGCGCATGCCAAGGTCCTTTTGTTGACACACAGGAAATCCTTCATGCGCCTTGGCTCCATTCGACCGCTTCAGTGATTCGCCTGTGGCTGATCGAGGCATTGGAACTGGCCCAACACCTGCTCTACCGGGATGAACTGACATCGCTGCTCAACCAGCAGGGATTACGGCGGGCTTGGGAACAGCACCGCAGGGGACGCTGAATTTTGGCCCAGGCGCTTACCACCGGAAATCGATCTGCTTTTCCGGCGTTGCACCTGGAAATTCGTTGAAATGCACCCACTCGCCGTCTGAAAAAGGCACACTGGTTCCGCTTCTTGGCCTCGGCCAAAGCACGCTCGTCGGAGCGCTCCTGAGTCTGCTCAGGCGTTGCGGTCGTTACCCGCCTTGCCTGTTGGCGCTGCACCCTGCGGCTGTCTTTCGTACCCGGATTCTTACCCCACTTGAGTCATCCGCTTGCCCTCGTCTGACGGCAAGCCATTTCATTCTTTTCATAGCCCATTGAGCCCGCCAGCTTCTCCCGAAGCCCGGCACGCTCACGTTCACACGCAGGGGACATTCCTGACCCTCGCATTCATTCCCACCCGGGGAGCACGTCTCCCCAGTGGGGACCGTGTTCCCCATATTTTTGGAGAACACACCCATGGCACGCTATACCGCGCCTTCCCTATGGCTACCCGGGTTCAATCCGGAGCCCTCCGAGCCCGCAACTCTTGTCATCGAGACCGAAGCGCCTGCACCAGATCTGACATCCACCACGGAAGAAAGTCCTGCCGGAGAATTTGCTGTACCGACGCGTCCATGTGCCAACTGGCGTGTGGTCAGCGGCACCACAGAAACGGCACCCCGAAACCTGTGGCCACAGTTGATCCGCGCCGACTTGCACACGCTGGGCGGCAGCGTCACCAAATTCGAGGCCAATCTGGCCGCGATCAGGGTACTGCGCCAGATCGAGGCCGAGCAACGCCCGGCTACGCCGAACGAACGCAGCACGCTGCTGCGCTACACCGGCTGGGGCGGCTTGCCCGCCAGCTTCAACCTCGAAGGCGAAGACGCGGCCTGGGCCATGCGTGCCAGGCAACTGAGTGCACTGCTGACCCCGGCTGAGTACGAATTCGCCCGTGCATCGGTGAACAACAGCCACTACACCGAGGTTCACGTGATTGAGGCGATCTGGCAGGCCGTGCAGCGCTTTGGTTTCAGTGGCGGGCGAATTTTGGAGCCCGCTGCGGGTATTGGCCACTTCCTTGGTGCCATGCCACCGGCCATTGCTCAATGCAGCAACGTCACCGCGGTCGAGATCGACCAGCTGTCCGGGCGCATGCTGCACACGCTGTATACACCGGGTGGCGTCGATGTGCGGATTTCCCCCTTCGAGAAAACCGCCCTGGCCGACAACTGGTTCGATCTGGTGATCGGCAACGTGCCGTTCGGCAAATACCAGGTTGCCGACGTGAGCAACCGGGCCTACGCCCGATTCAGCATCCACAACTACTTCTTTGGCCGTGCACTGGATCTGGTACGGCCCGGCGGACTGGTGTGCCTGATCACCACCAGTTACACACTGGATGCCCAGGATGACAGCGTGCGCCACTACCTCGGCGCACAAGCTCAGTTGCTGGGCGCGATCCGGCTCCCACGAGGTGCCTTCGCAGGCATTGCGTCCACCGACGTGCAGACCGACATCCTGTTCTTGCGCAAGCGACAGCGGGCGGAGAAGGTCGATGACAGCTGGCTGAACCTCAAGCTGGTGCCAGAGACACTGCGCGACCCGCAGTGTTATCAGAGACACCTGCAGATCAATGCCTGGTATACCCAACACCCGGAATTCTGCATTGGCCGGATTCAGCAAGAGAGTAACGGCTATGAGGAAGTGCCGGTGGCAGTGTTCGACGGTGACCTGGAGGCCGTGTTACCCGAACGGGTTGCCCTGCTCCCGTCCGATGTCTACCAGCCATTGGTGAGAAAGCCAGTGGCATTGCGGGTCGTTGTCCCCGCCGAATCCGGCGCCCGCCCCGGCAGCTACCGCCTCCACCAAGGGCGGGTGCATCGGGTCGAAGGCAGCGAGATGACGGATGTGCATGAGCAGCTCAACGCCACACAGCGAGGCCGGATCACCGGCCTATGTGCGATTCGCGATTACGCCCGTGCCCTGCTGGATGCCCAGTTGTCAGGTAGCAACGATGGACGGCTGGGTCACTTGCGGGCGCTGCTCAACGGCACCTATGACCGCTTCATTGCCAAATACGGTTGCCTGAGCACCCGGGCCAATGCGCTGGCGTTCCGGCGCGACCCGGATTACCCGCTGTTGCTGTCGCTGGAGCACTACGACGAAGAGTCGGACAGCGCCAGGAAGGCGGCGCTGTTCACGCGGCGCACGCTGACACGGGTAGTGGAGCCGACCACGGCGGGAGAACCAACCGAAGCACTGGCAGCGTCCATCCAGTGGCGCGGACGTGTCGATCCAGCTTACATGGCCGGGCTGCTCACCGCGCCCGAAGACGCGGTGTTGCAAGCGCTGACCGAGGTTGGGCAGATCTTTCTCGATCCGGCAGATTCTGAGTGGAAAGCTGCGGACGACTACCTGTCGGGCAACGTGAAAGCGAAGCTCAAGCAAGCCGTGATGTCAGGTAGCGCCTACCGGCGCAACATCGATGCGCTGGAGCAGGTGCAACCCGAAGACCTACCCCCCACGTCCATCGAGCCGCGCCTGGGTGCGGTATGGATTCCAGCCATGGAGGTCGAAGGCTTCGTGCAGGATGTGCTGGAGCTCCAGGACTGCCAGGTCAGCTATTCGGCCGAGGCCGGTGCCTGGTCGGTGCGTTATGACGACTGGAAAGCGCGCCAGAACGTGAAGGTGACGCAGGAGTTTGGCACCTCGCGCATGAACGCGATGGAGCTGGTGCAATGCGCGCTGAACGTGCAGGTGCCCACGGTGCGCGACCCGGACCCCGAGACCGACAAGTACGTCGTCAATCCAGGCGAGACGCTGGCCGCACGCGAGAAGCTGGGCTTGATCAAGGAGCGGTTCGCAAGTTGGGCCTTCGACGACACGGCACGGCGAGAGAAGCTGTGCCGCATCTACAACGACCTGTTCAACGCCACCCGGCCACGGCAGTTCGATGGTTCACACCTGAAGCTGCCGGGATTCTCACGCTGTTTCACGCTGCACCCGCACCAGCTGGATTCCGTCTGGCGCGTCGTGCAGTCGGGCAATACCGGCCTGTTCCATGTCGTCGGTGCGGGCAAGACGGCCGTTTGCGTGATCGCCAGCATGGAGTTGCGTCGGCTGGGTTTCGTCACCAAGCCTTGCCACGTGGTACCGAACCATATGCTGGCGCAGTACACGTCAGAGTTCGTTCGGCTCTACCCAAATGCGTCGGTGCTGATGGCCAGCAAGGAAGACCTGGAAGGCGACCGTCGGCGCGAGCTGGTGTCGCGCATCGCCACGGGCGACTGGGACGCGGTGGTCATCACGCACTCAAGCTTCGAGCGCATCAAGATGTCACCGCAATTCACGGAGGGCTTTATCAAGGAGATCATTCATGAGCTGGAAATGGCGGTACGCGCCGAAAAGAGCAATGACCGGTCCAACCGGATCGTCAAGCAGCTGGAGGCGATGAAGAAGAACTGGGCGGCCAGGCTGGAACGGCTGCTGGCGGATCAGAAGAAAGATGCGCTGCTCACCTGGGAACTGCTGGGCATCGACTGCCTTTTCGTCGATGAGGCGCATCTGCACAAGAACCTGTACCGGTTCACCAAGATGACGCGCGTCGCGGGGCTGCCCCTGAGCAGCTCGGAACGCGCGTTCGATCTGTTCCTGAAGACGCGCTACACCATGCAGATCCATGGCCATGCGCAGCGGGGGGTGATATTTGCAACGGCGACACCGGTGGCCAACACCATGGCGGAAATCCACACCATGATGCGCTACCTGCAGCCGAACCGGTTGGAGGAACTCGGGCTGCAGCAGTTCGATGCCTGGGCCGCCACCTTCGGGGAGAGCGTCACGGCGCTGGAAATTGCGCCAGACGGCAGTGGCTACCGCATGCACACCCGGTTTGCCCGTTTCATCAACGTGCCCGAGTTGATGGCGGTGTTCGGTGAAGTGGCCGACATCCGCACGGCGGAAATGCTGAACTTGCCGGTACCGCCCCTGCGCGGTGGCAAGCCACGCATTGTGGCTTGCCCGGCCAGCAAGGCGCTCAAGGCCTTTGTGCAAACACTGGTGCTGCGGGCCGAAGCCATCCGCAATGGCCATGTGAAGCCGCAGGACGACAACATGCTGGCGATCACCACCGACGGCCGCAAGGCCGCACTGGATTTCCGGCTGGTCGCACCGCTGGCCAAGTTTGACGCCAAGGGCAAGGTAGCCGCCTGTGTGCGTGAGGTGGTGGACATCTGGCTCAGGACAGCGTCGTTCCGTGGTGCCCAGATGGTGTTTTGTGATCTGTCGTCACCCAAGGGCGACAAAGGGTTCAGCGTCTATGACGATTTGCGGCAACGGCTGATCGAAGCGGGTCTACCTGATAAGGAAATCGCCTTTGTGCACGGCGCCGACACCGACGTCCAAAAAGCCACACTGTTCAAGGCGGTGCGTGAGGGACGGATCCGGGTGCTACTCGGCTCGACGGCGAAGATGGGCATTGGCACCAACGTGCAAACCAGGCTGTGCGCCCTGCACCACCTCGATGCGCCCTGGCGACCCTGTGACGTCGAGCAAAGAGAGGGGCGCATCCTGCGCCAGGGCAATGAGTGTGAGGACGTGGAGATATTCAGGTACGTGACAGAGCAAAGCTTTGATGCCTACCTGTGGCAGACACTGGAAACCAAGGCACGCTTCATCGCTCAGGTGATGAAGGGCGACAAGGGCATCCGGTTCCTGGAAGATGTGGAACTGGCAACGCTGTCGTATGCCGAGGTCAAAGCCCTGGCGTCCGGCAATCCACTCGTCATCGAAAAAGCCGGCGTGGACGCGGAAGTGGCCAAGCTGTCAACGCTGTTCTCGATGTGGCGCAACCAGCGCTACGCCAACGAAAGCGAAGTGGGTCGGTTGCCCATGATGATCGAGGCGCTGGAGAAGAAGATTGCGCTGTATGCCCAGGACGTGGCGCGGATTGAGCCGCAAACCATGCAGGGTATGGCCCTGGAATTGGCAGATCGCCCAGTCACCGGGCCGGATGCCATAGGGGAAGTCCTGCGGGGTCTGGTCAAGACTGCGAAAGAAGAAGTGCGTACTGGCACCCGGATGACTGAGCGGGTGGTTGGTCGCTTTGGAGGGTTTGATCTGGGCATCCTGGCGGCACGCGGAGAAGAGGTGCCCAACCTGTACCTGGCAGGCCACTGCCTGTACAACGCCGAGCCGTACCAGACTGGCCCGGCCCTTGTGGCTGGCCTGCTGGCAGCGCTGGAATCAGTGGCCAAGCACCACGCCGACGCGCTTGGCCAGTTGGAGGTGCGGCGCAAGCGGCTGGAAAACATCCGGCTGGAGCTGGCTCGACCGTTCGAGCATGAAAGCCGCTTAGTGAATCTGCTGGCCCGTCAGCGAGAGCTGCTCAAGCAGCTTGACCTGGACAAGGATGAGGCGGGCAGCACAAAGGTCGACGCCGAAGAGGTACGACAAGTCGCTTGATTGAGTGGACCCCCATGGCTGAAAAGCGATGGGGGTCTTTTTTTGTCTTTCTTTATCCACAGGTCCTGTGGATAAACAGGTTGCTGCAGGGCGCCAGCCCGCATCGGTCAACAACATCCTTGGCGTGCCTGCAAATTCAGCAAGTCACGCCAGTTCAGCGCACATATCTTGGGCCAACCTGCATCAGGACATCGTCAGTCAGACACCGGCTCACCTGGTCGCCGCCTGAAAGGCGGCCTGCACGGCTCGCACCAGCGAAGGGTGCAGAGTGCCCAGCTTCGGCGTCTGGCCGTGCGGCGCGACGGGCGGTACCGAAAACCACTCGGTCGTGTACGGCAGATCGAGTGCTTGTTTCAAATCAAATTTGGTATCGTAGCTGAGGCCTGCCGCGCTATTGGCCACCGGATTGCGGTCCCGCAGGATGGCGAATTCGCCTCGGTGCAAGGTGGTCGTACGCTGGCTGGTGCCGTAGGCAACACGCACCGCGAACTGAGGTGCATCGTCGTCAAAGACAGCAAGAATCAGCGCTGGCCGTGGCTTCGGGCGTGGGTTGACGTCATCGGAAAAGTGGCACCACACCATCTCGCCAGCAGTGGGTTCGCCCCAACACTGATGCGTCATGCCAACGCCACCTCGAACAGGCTGGATCGCACTGAACGCTTCTTGCCCTGTGGAACAAGCTTCTTGATCTGGCGCACTTGGGCCACAGTCAGCGGAGCATCATCGGCCTCATACTGCGGCAGCAGTTTGACTGCCATTTCGTGCAAGGCAATATGGATAGCCTGGGTTTCATCAACGCCCAAGCGTTCCGCCACGCGTTTTGCTGTTTCGCGCGTCACGCCGGTGGTGCTGTCTATAGTGCGGTAGCGGAATGCGATCTGGTCGGCAGAGGTACGCATGCTCATGATGATATCTCCTTGATTTGGATATCTTAAAGATGTCTTTAAGATCATTGTTTGTCAAGGTGCATCACTCCGGCCTTTGCGCCATGGCGTTCATTTCACCATGTAGCAAAGTCATAGACCGAGGCTGAAACGCTGCTTTGACGCTGACCGACCGTTTCCTGGAATTGCCACGTCAAACCATCCCAACCATCAGGCGTTTTCGTGAGCAAGCCATCACAGCGTGCCTGTCGAAGCTTGAACACTTGAGTCTTCCTATCCGACAATTCAAAGGCTATCCGTGGACATCGCGTCTACACAGCCTTCATCGGGGAATCCGTTCCTCCTGAAGTCCAGCCTGGCTGGCGTCGCAGTCGTTACCTGCCTCTGAAAAATACCGGTCTTCTTGGACTCGGTCAGGCCACGCACTTTGTGTACATGGCCTCGTGATCCGTGCAGCCCCGAGCTGCACACTGTGCTTGTCATTGGGCCCCTTCGGGTTCGATGGCATGGAATGTCGGGCGTGGTGACATCTTTGGTGTCACGGCGAACCGACATCGATAGAAGGTCTCCGTTCGCAAGAACCGTAGATCTTCGTTTTCATGGCACACCGACAGGTGTCGCCACCCAGTCGCTCGGCCGTCTTTGGCCCGAGCATTCCCGAACGGGGGACTCCAAGTTCCCCGCCGGGGATGGGTGTTCCCCTTCTTACCCCGAAGGAGAGCACCATGTTCGCAGCCTCTGTGACGAGAGAAACGCGCCCTGTTGGCGTGCTGCTGGGAGGGTCCGGGCGTGCCCGGATGCTCACAGTTCGCAAGCCATTGGTGGCCGCACTGTTGAGGCCGTACCCTTGCGTTTCCGAACGAAACGTATCGGTCCATGCGACGGTGGCCTGACCATGCTGGCCAGCATCTACCGCAAGCGCGTGGTGACCATGGCGATTCAACTCGCCAAGGATGACCCTCAGTTGGTCAAGGAAGTCATCGCCCGGCTGAGGAAGTCTGGCGAGATCGAGCCCGACGATCTGGTCTATCTGGAGCAAATCGCCGACCGCTGGATCAGGATTGCCCGGGAGAACCGGCAGAAGGCTCATCGCTGACCACCAGGTCCAGCGATGGAGGCGGTCGCACGCCCTTGGCCTTCGCCATTTCCAGGGCAATTTTATCCAGCAGATCAGGGCGTTCATCGACCAGCGTCTGAGCCCAACGGCCCAACGCCTGTTCGACGTCGTCCTGTGTTCGCGTCCCGGCGAAGTCAATTCCGAGTGATCGGTAGTCCTTGACTTCGTTGGGCGTGAACCGTAGCGCCTTGCCTGCACGAATCATGGTGTGGGCCTGTCCTCTTTTCTATCCTGTGTCGTCACTGAGCTTATCAGCGACATCTGTCTTTGCAAACCCTCGGGGAGTCCACCGTCTCCCCAGTGGGGAAAAGGTGTTCCCTCTTTCATCTGGAGAAACACCATGTCCCTTGAGAAACATCCTCCTCGCGCGAAGCGCTCCAGCATCGAGCACGAGGAAGAAAGAGCCTGGGTCAGCTTTTACAAGCGGGTTGGCAATGATCTTGCCCTCGCCACCGAAGTGCTGGCCCAACTGGATGCCGATCCAGACATGAAGCGTGCCCACCTGGCCTTGTACCTGGGTTGCAAGGAATCCTTGCGCAGGCATAAAGTTCGACAGGCTCGCAACAAACGGATCGGACTGTTCGTCCGTTGGCTTTGCGGCGCACTGTTCGTGCAATGGCCGAGCGCATGGCGCCGGAGTCTGCGCCAGGTCGGCGACATCGCTGTCGAATGTTTGCCCGATACGACGAAGGACATCGGCAAAGAGCCTGCCATGGCCAAAACCAGGCAACTGACTCAGGACCCCACCTTTGCTACGGCGCAGGCGGACTTCCGTCAACAGAGAACCGGCGTGTTGTCGGCAGAACCTGCCGCTGTGGCCCCACAGGCCAGTGATTCGGCCCCCTCCCCGGCTACCCGTAAGGCAGCCTGAATTATCAACCCCAGTGGGGCTGCATGTCAGCCCCTCTCGTCGACTTGCCTTGGGGCATGGCGGCATCCCTCATAAAAGGAATTCATCCATGACATCCATTGCAGAGACCCTGCGTGCCATCGAGGCACGCGCCGAACGCGCCATCGTCCAGAAATTGCGACTGATGACGCAGGATATCCTCACCATGCGCACCGTGCTGGTGCAGGAAGACCGCCGTCACGCTGACTGTTGACGCCGACGTCAAATTGACCACCCGTGCCGGTTTGGCGTTGACCAGTCGTTGCGGTCACAGACGCAGGCCTCGAAATGGTTTGAGGCCGTTCCGGGATGGTCAGACTGCCATCGGCACAATTGTGTAAATCTGGTCATTCCGATTTCGGCACCAACATTCAGGGCCATTCAACGAAGATTGACGGTAGCCTCTCAGCTGCAACTTGACTAAATCGTACGATTCGATTAAATTGATCGAAACTGTTCTATAAGGAGAATCGTCGTGCAAACTTTTACCGCGAACGAAGCTAAAACGCGATTTGGCGAGTTTCTGGACCGGGCTCAACGTGAGCCGGTTGGTGTTCTCAAGCACGACCGTATGGTCGGCGTGATGGTTAGCGTTCAGGATTTTGAAGCCATGCGCGCCTTCTACGCCGACCGCTTGCAGCACCGACTAGATGCGTCAGCGCAGGCGGCTACGCGTGCTGGAATGACTCCTGAGTTGCTCGATAAGTTGCTGGTCGATGAGAGCTGATGCTCAGTCCACCAGAATCGTGGTCGACACCAACGTGTGGCTGAGCGCGGCCCTATCTCCAACAGGCGCTCCGTCACAGGTGCTTCGGCGGGTGCTGGCGCAGGGTGTCCCTGTGTTTTCAGATGCCACTTTTGCCGAACTAGAAGCACGAATCTGGAAACCTAAATTTGACCGCTACTTGACGATGGAGACGCGCCAGGGAATCTTGCATGATGCACGGGCCCTGGGGCATTGGGTTGATATTCCTGAAGCCATCGCGACCCAGCGCTTCAGCAGGGACAAAGACGATGACAAGTTCATTCACACCGCAATCGCCGGCGAAGCAATGTGGCTGGTCACAGGCGACTTGGATTTACTGGTGATTCAGGCTGACTTGCGTGTGCGCATTGTTGCGCCGGCGCAGGCACTGCTGATGGAAGACTTTCTTTCCGACGAAAACTAGGGTCAACATTAGTGGTGCAAATGCTCCCGTTTTGAGCGACATTAGGGTCCACCTTTAGTTGCAAACTGGATTTCGAGTCAACTTTCGCAGGTCAATTCGACAGGGAATTCGGCCAAAGTGATAGTTTTTTGGTCAAGTTGACCCTAAAGCTGGGGTCAACTTTAGTGTTGTGAACGCCTGGACGCATTCACTTGGCGTCAGGCTGTTGAAACCATACGCCACTCTGCACCCACCCGTCGCTGGCCTCTTCCACAATTTCAAGCATAAATTCAAAGTCGTCAGATTCACCATAAAAAGGATCTGGCACGTCTTGGGGAACCCGATCTTCACAGCACGCCGTGAAGTAATGCAGCTTCCTGAGATACTTGGGTGGACAGAGCAGGCGCAATCTCAGTAAATTGCCCTCATCCATCGCCAGAATCAGATCAAAGCGGTCAAAGTCCACAGCTTCGATGAGCCTGGCTCTGAATTTGGCAATGTCATAACCCCTGCGCATCGCATGCTTCTGGGCGCGAATGTCCGCCGATTCGCCCACATTGAAGTCATGTGTTGCGGCCGATTCCACCTCGACCCGATCACCCAATCCTTGTTGAATAATCTTCTGGCGCAACACATCTGCAGCCACCGGGCTGCGGCACAGGTTGTCTGTGCACACACACAGTATTGAATATTTGGTCATATAGCGAATAGGCTCTTGAACTTTTAGAGTCGAGGTGGCAACTCCATTGGCATTGTCCAGCAAGATCGCCACGCCAAATGACCTCGGTCATGCTCGTCTCGCTTAACGGATCGCATCCTGCCCCGACATATCCGCACCGGCCAGTTCTGTCTCCGTCATCGGTGTGGCCTTGGCCATGGCCATCCAGATCCCAAACGGTAAGGCCGTGCAGGGTCGCTTGGGTGCCATCCGCAAAACCTCAAACTGGTTGTTCTGGTACACCATCACCCCACACTCCAGTGGGATCTCATTGGCCTTGGCAATCGGGTGACCACTGCGATCACAACCCAGCACATACCAGCACTGGCCACCCACATCCAAATAAGCCGCCCGTTTGTCGGACCGTTTGATGTCCCCCAGCAAATCAGCCCGGCTGACCTTGATCTCGTGGACGATGGGTTCCAGGTATTCGTGCCGTGAGCTGTTGCGGATCGAGAAGACATCCGGTTGGCACATTTTCCAGCGCGAAACATCTTCAGACTCCCCCGGCACCTTGGCTCGCAGGTTCAATCCGGTCCAGACCAGCCGCCCATCGCGCAGCATGGCTTGCACGACCTTATCCACCAGGGCTTCATGGGCTGAACGCGCCTGGCGGTTGCCCTGCGTGGCTTTGGCCAGGTGGGCGATACCGGCGTCGGTGACCCGCACCAGGTCATGACCGTTGCCGTTGGTCGTGCGCTCCAGCAACCCCGCTGCCAGCAGCTCAATCTCCACCACGTCCTGATACGGCCAACCGGCAGATCGGTACACCTCCCGAAGTCTTTTGGCATGGACACGCTTGAGGGTGGGTACCTCCTGCTCCTGCATCAGGGTCTGCTCCACCATGGCCGTCTCTTGCATGATCGCCCTCCTCCCCCTCTCAAGCCCTGGCCACCGGCATGTCGTCAAAACAGGTGGTGTAACCCGGTGTCCGGCGTTGCTGCTTCATGGACCAGATCCTTTTGTCTCCGGCCAGACCGGCACTGGCCATCTTCAGCGTGCCACGACCATAACGTTGATTCAGCCCATCCATGGCTGACATGAGTTGGGTTTTGTCCATTTCTTCGCGCTGGCGGTGATCCGTCTCTGTATCTGATTGCAGATCCAGTTCACCTTGCACCACCGTGTCCGATTGCAGGTCCAACAGCATGACCCCAGCCTTGGCCAGTTGGAAGCCGGGTTGGTAGATGCACTTCAGACCTGACAAGGCGGCAGAGATGATGACAGCGGTATCGGCACTGGGTCGCACCAGCGGCATGATCACCGACTGGCTGTACTGGGCATCCTTGCGAAAGGGACTGGTGCGGATGAAGACCATGACCTGGCTGGCCAGGCTGTGTTGCTTGCGGACCTTCTCTGCGGCTCGGCTGGCAAACTCGGTAACCGCCTGGTTCAGGTCGGACAGTTCAGTGACCGGGTGACCAAAGGAGCGGGTGCAGGCGATTTCCTTTTTCGGGGCCGGTGCATGGTCCAGGTCAATGCAGGGCGTGCCTTGCAATTCACGCAGGGTGCGCTCCAGCACCACCGACCAGCGGCTTTTGACCATCACTGGATCAAGGCGAATCAGGTCCAACACGGTTTTGACACCGGCTGCCGTCAATTGTTTTGATATCTGTCTGCCCACACCCCAGACTTCATTGACTGGCGTGGCGGCCAGCACGGCATCAAGTTCCGTTGGCGTCAACTTGGAGAAGTCACACACCTGCGCCAGATGGGCCGGATAGCTGCCGGGTTTGCGTTCTGCCGTCTTGGCAACATGGTTGGCGAGTTTGGCCAGGGTCTTGGTGGTGCCGATACCAATGCCACAGGGGATACCCACCCATTGCAGGATGCGCGAGCGGATCTTGTGGCTACGTGCCACCAGGTCACCGCAGACACCGGTCAGGTCAATAAAGCTCTCATCAATCGAATACACCTCCTGATGGGGACCCAGACCGGCGGCCAGGCTCATCATGCGGTCACTCAGGTCACCATAGAGGGCGAAGTTGGCGGACAGGGCCACCAGCCCGGCCTCTTCTGCCAGGTGTTTGATCTCGAACCAGGGGGCACCCATGGCGATACCGAGGGCTTTGGCTTCGTTGGATCTGGCAATGGCACAACCATCATTGTTGGACAGCACCACCACCGGCAGGCCGTTGAGGCTGGGACGGAAGACCCGCTCACAGCTCACAAAGAAGTTGTTGCCATCGATCAGGGCGTACATGACTGTTCTTTGACTTTGACTTTGAATCTGGACCGGACAGGGATGGTCAAACCGGGAACTGTTTGATGCTGCTGGTGACCACGCCCCAGACTTCGAGGGTCTGGCCTTCTTTGGGGACAATGTCGGCAAAGGTGGGGTTGGCCGCTTTGAGCTTGATGCGCCCTGCCCTTTGGTAATACTGCTTGACGGTGAAGTCACCATCCACAATGGCTACCACGATGTGGTTGTGCCGGGCCTTGATGGCACGGTCGACCACCAGAATGTCCTTGTCAAAAATACCGGCTTCCACCATGGAATGACCACTGGCCCGCAGGAAGTAAGTGGCTTGCGGATGGGTGATCAGGACCTGGGTCAGGTCAATGCGCTGGCCACCGAGGTCTTCGGCGGGTGACGGAAAGCCCGCCTGGACCCGGTTGTTGAGGAGCAGCACCTGCAGCTGTGTCTCAGAAATGGGCACGGGCTGCAGGGCTGAAATAAAGCTGTACATTTAACCAGTATATTGCAATGGCGATGACTGCAACACAAGCAGTCAGGCCTTGTGCTTGTTTTTTAAGCACACCTCGCCAACCCAACGCTGGTCTGGGTTTGCCGACTTGTTCAGGCTCTTGTCCACAGGCTTGGTCCCGCTTATTGGGGACAAGGGCTGAGATACGATCTTTGGTATTCAGTGCTGCTCACCCTTCCCACTCCTAAAGATTCAGTGCAAGCCTTCTACGCCGATCATTTTGTGTTGCCCTTGCCTGAAGGCCACCGTTTCCCGATGGCCAAGTACGCCTTGCTGCGACAACGCCTGACCCAGCAGATGTCAGCCATCCAGATGCACGAAGCATTGGCGGCCAGCGAGGATGAGTTGTCTCTGGTGCATACCCCGCGATACATCCAGGCAGTGACCCAGGGTGGACTGAGTCCGACAGAGCAGCGTGAGATTGGATTCCCGTGGAGCGCCGGTATGGCAGAACGCGCCTGTCGTTCGGTTGGTGGCACCTTGCAGGCCGCTCGGGCAGCCTTGTTTGGTGGCGGGGTGGCTGCCAACCTGGCGGGAGAAACACATCACGCCTACCCCGACAAAGGCAGCGGGTTCTGCGTCTTCAACGATGTCGCCGTTGCGGCCCGGCAAATGCAGCGGGAATGGTCAAACCAGAGGCACCGGCACCACATCGATGCCAATGGGCTTCAGGTCGCCATCGTGGACCTGGATGTGCATCAGGGCGATGGCAGCGCGTACATCTTTGGTGATGACCCTTCAGTCTTTACCTTGTCGCTGCACGGGGCCAAGAACTTTCCGGTGCGCAAACAACACAGCGATTGCGACATCGAGTTGCCCGATGGCTGTAAGGATGCGGCTTATCTCCAAGCCCTGGAGCAGGGGCTGGACCAACTGGAGCGCCAGTTCAAACCGGAACTGATCCTGTATCTTGCCGGTGCCGACCCGCATGAGGGCGACCGACTCGGACGACTGGCCGTGACCGAAGCAGGCATGCAGGCTCGCGATCAGAAAGTGTTTGAATGGGCATGGCAGCGCCGTGTGCCCGTGGCCATGGTCATGGCTGGCGGTTATGGACGCGACATCGAAACCACCTTGAAGGTTCAGCTCAATACCTATCGGGTGGCGCTGGATTACTGGCAGCGCTGGCAGGCGCTATATTGAACACCCCGCGTTGAAACCTGACACCTGCCACGATGGACAACTTGCCTGAACACATCACTCCCGTTCCCCTGGACAAATCCTACCGTCTGCTCAACCATGGGCCAACGGTGCTGGTGTCGGCCGCCCATGGTGGTGTCTCCAATGTGATGGCAGCCGCCTGGGCCTGTGTGCTGGATTACGGCCAGTCACCCAAGGTCACGGTGGTGCTGGACAAGGCCACCTACACACGCGAGTTGCTGATGGCCAGCGGTGAGTTTGCGCTGCAACTGCCCACCCAGGCCATGGTCAGCCTGACCGTGGGGGTTGGCAGTGATAGCGCCAAAGAGGTGCCAGACAAATTGGTCAAGCACGGTGTCCAGTTGTTTACCGTGCCAGGATCTGGTGTCCCTCTGGTCGCCGGTTGTGTCGGTTGGCTGGTGTGCAAGTGGGTCCCGGAACCCCACAACGAACAGACCTATGACCTGTTCATCGGGGAAGTGGTCTCTGCCTGGGCCGATAAGCGGGTGTTTCGTGATGGCCGCTGGCATTTCGAGTCGGCCCCCGATGAATTGCGCACCATTCACCATGTGGCCGGTGGGCAGTTTTATGCCACTGGTGAGTCTGTCCAAGCTTAGGTCGTCACCGTGTGCAGCCACTACCAAGCCGTCAAGGAGCGTGAGCGTTACATCCGCCACTTTGGCGTCGAGCCACCCGCTGAGCCGGGTAAGTTCGATGTCTGGCCGGGATACGCAGCGTCTTTTATTCGCCGCCCCAAAGAAGCCGATGTCGGTGATGAGGCTGTGCCCGAGCGGGAAGCACTGTCCGGTGTCTTTGGCCTGATTCCGCACTGGGCCACCGATACCAAGATTGGCCGCCAAACCTTCAATGCCCGTAGCGAAACGGTAGCCAGCAAACCCAGTTTTCGGGATGCGTGGAAGCATGCCCAACACTGCATCATCCCCGTCGATGCTTTTTTTGAGCCCGACTGGCGCAGTGGCAAGGCTGTTGCAACTCGGATTGCCAGCGAGAACGGTGAGCCGCTGGGCATTGCCGGTTTGTGGTCGTCCTGGAAGTCACCCAAGGGCGTCTTGTACAGCTTCACCATGCTAACCATCAACGCCGATGGCCATGAACTGATGCGCCGGTTTCACAAGCCTGTGGACGAAAAACGCATGGTGGTGATCCTGCCAGCGGATAGTTATGACGCCTGGCTCAAGGCCAAACCCGAACAGAGCATGGACTTTATGCGGCAGTACCCAACAGACCAACTATTGGCTTGCGCTGATGTGCCGAGACAAGACTCGTTTATTCCGTGAACGACTGACTCTTTACGCCCCGTTGCAGCCCGTCGCCGCACCGATCTCGCAGTGGTAAAGCCGCCGATCAACTTGAAAGTAAACGTCCGCCGGAGGCGGCTCACTTGAATGAAGATTCAAGATCGTCGTCGCAGTAGCTCCTCAGCGATTCCGTGCAAGTGAGCCGAGAAGGTGAGGAACCTAGCCACATCGGCAGGACTCCACCTCAGAAGGTCGACACGCCGAGCGCAAGAAGCAATCGCTATTCTTTCGGCCACGGAATCAGCACGGTGTCGTACATGGAGCGTTGGATGCGAGCGCAGTCGTCGCAGAGGCGATAGCTGCCGGGGCCGCCCGCTTCACCGCCGTCGGGTGCCCGAAAATCGCCGGCTGGCGTGTCGCCGCAGATGGTGCAGCAGTTGTGCGTACCTTCGGCGCTCAAGACGTACTCTGTTAACGCCGCTTGCTTGGGGTCCCAGTGACGGAGTGCCTCGAACCACTTCTTTGTGTGTGGCAGAGGAGGGAGTTTCTCTTCGGGCTCAAGCAGCCCCCGCTCAACCAAATACTCACGCGCGACACGAACGCGCGTCGCGTGCAGTGCCGCGAGCCGTTCGTTGAGGTCGAGCATTCGCCCGAAGTAGCGGAGTGCCGTATGAGTAGTGAGCGCCATATATCCGCCGCGATTCAGGATAAACCTGTTGGGACCGAGGTCATCATCTGAAAGCAGCTGGGCCGCATAGACGTCAACCTGCTCCTGTGGAAGCGCCCGCATGGTCACCAATGAGTACCACGGGCTCCCATTCAGCTCGACCTGCCACAGGGACAAGTAGCCGGAATTCTCCAAAATATCGCAGAGCTTGCCGTCATTCTCAGGATGCGCCAAGAGATGGCGATTCAGGTCGTCGAAGTGTTCGATGCTGCTGTCAAGCTTGCGGGCCTCGTTCAGGATCTCATTGATGGCAGCTCTCATCTGCTGCGTCAGGTCGCCCTCCTCTTCAGATGCACGGACATAGGCATCGGTCGCTTCGCACAGCATGTCTGGGACCTCGACGAGGCGCTTGGTGGTCAGCAACTCGCCCGGGTGACAGTAGTCGGCGTCGTCAACCAGTTGCACGCCGGCATGGCGATACGCCTGAGCGACTAGGCGCGAGCAGAACTGCTTGGCGCCTACCTTGCCGACACCGACGATGGATTGCACCGCCCCGACCTTGGTGTAGCGAGCACCATTTTGGCTTCGTGCGTAGGTAACAACGGCGGCGACTTCCTCCGTGCTGAGCGGCGGCTCTGCTCGCAGCACGTGCACCGCGCAGTCGGCGTGAAACACGAGCCGCAGCACGTTCCGCGCATGGACGCCTTCAGCAGTCGAGTCCATGACGCTGCCGCCAGCGACGCAGACCATGGCATGGGAGATGTCTGAATTCGTGACCTTGCGAATGAGCTTGCTCAAGGTCTGTCGAGTCGTCGTCAAGATGACGTCGCCAGATTGCAGGTTCTCGTATCGGACGCGAATCAGCTTCTGTTCGGTCTTATCAGCCATATACGTAGAGAGGAGAAAAGACAAATGGCGCCACTAGGCGGCCTTCTTTTGTATGTCAGCGATGAGCTCTGCCCGCGGAGAGTCGGCGAACGAGTCGCGCTTCAACGTAAGTGCGTCGATCATGACCTGGTTGGTCAGCAGGAAGTTGTCCAGCAACGTATACCAGTTGAGCACGAAGCGCTTCATGCGCTCGTCGTCGCTGACCAGGCCAGGCAATCCCTTCGCGACTTGGCCCTGCATGCGGCTGCGAATCTCCGTGTCGGCCTCAGATATCTTGCGCCCGATCAGAATGAGCTCGAAGTGCATTGCCTCGCTGCCAAACTCGGCGTGCTTTTTGATAAGTTGGGCGTAGCCATCAAGCTGCTGGAGGTGCTTGTAGTTGAGCGCGATGCTTGGTCGCTTGATCTCCACGACGATGCAGCGATAAATTTTGCGACCCATCGAGTCGTGGTGCGGGACCTTGCGGGCGAGGAATAAGTCCGTCTGCTTGTTCGCGCCCTCGATGGCTGTGGGCTCATTCGTGTCCAAGTCGTCCAAGGCGATGTCTTTGATCCCCTTGACCGTGTCGCGAAGCGATTTGGCGATCTTGGTAAACGTATCCTCCTCCGCCCCAAGCGTCTCGTATGAGCTGCCGAATAGCCACGTGTTGGCCTCGATGATGCCCTGCAAATCCGGCGTCTCAAGCGTCTCCAAATAGTGGTCGTTCATCAGCGTCCGCAGCTTGTCGGCCACCTCGTGCCTACGACGCAAAACTTCGATCGCCGAAACGATACTTTGCAGCGACACGCTCTTTAGCTGCTTGGCGAACAGCTTGGTGGAGACGTCGTCGAGCTCTAGCACGCTGTTGAGAACCTCGAAGATCGCGTCGTTCTCGTTGGAAACCGCCAGCTTGTCGAGGAGTCGCACAATAATTTTCTTCTGGTTCTTCTTAAGCGACTTCAACGCCGTCGGATCGGCTGTGTAGATGGCGCGCAGGATGCTCTTGGTGTTCTCGAATCGCCAATTTTTGTAGTCCTCGGGCAGGCCTGCGTAGGCCGGAAAGACGCCGTCGGCGACGTAACTTTCAATTTCCAGCTCGCACTGCTTGCGTAGGAAGTCCTCGTAAACGGACTTGGTAATCTTGTTGAGTTCGCGCCCCACCTTTCGCCATGTCTCAGACTCGAAGCCTGTCGCGTCTGGGCTGGCCAAGTCGCCGCCGCTCGGCTTAAAGGCGTCAACCCACTTTGAGCCGACGTAGATGCTGGTGTGGAAGTTTCCCTTATGGTTGAAGGTGCTCAGTTTCTTATCGACCGTCTTGCCCGAAGAGTTCAAAAGGTAGACGTAGGACTTCTCAGAGCCTGGCTTCAGATCCCAGCGAAGGACAGACACGTCAAAGTCATGCTCGTCGATGGAGAACTTGCGCTGGATAAGGTCGTGCGACGGTACCGTCACCTCAGTTCCATTAAGGCGGAGCCTCTTCGCGGGGTTGAGCGCGAGGAACCAACCGAACTCGATGGAAAGCTGCTTATGAAGCTCTCCGGTGGTCGGCAGCGCGCCATGTAGGTTGAACAATTCAGCGGTCGTGCCGGTCTTGCCTACGTCCATCCCTGCGGGCAATGCCGACGGCTCCACCGACCAGCCTTCGTAGTTCGTGAGCGTCGCGCCGTTCACTTCGATCTGCGCGGGCCCCGACCCGGCGGCATTTGTCCACCAAATGGCCCGTTCGGCGAGCCTGTGGAAAGACAGTCGGCCGCGACCATGCGAGCCATGGGTCGTCACGTCCTCCTTCTTACTGGAGTCGTTGAAGCGGCCAAACGTTTCGGCGTGCGCCTCGAGTTCTATGCCTTCCCCGTCATCGGAGACCGCTACTCGCGTCGCGCCGCCCATCGGCCCCTCGTCAACTAGCACTTCGACGTTGGTTGCCTTGGCGTCGAAACCATTCCAAGCCAGCTCGGTGATCGCTCGCCACGGATCGGTAGTCCGAAAATGCTTCTTGATCCCTTCCCCGTTAATCTCCGTCTTTCCCGAAATTTGTCGAGTCGCCATGCTAAGTCCCTGGGTTGTTCGTCCCGCCCGTACGAGGTGGCTGAGTTCAGCATGGAGTTTAGCGACTCCGCGCGCAGAGATTACGAAAGCTCGACCGGTCGTCCAGCAGCGCCAAGTAGCGATTGCTTAATTGGCGCGTAGCTCAATCATTCGGCCGGTCAAAAATGACCGGAAATAGAAACTGTACCCAGTGCACCACGCGGCATGTCAAATTGCGGCAGTGGCGTTGCCATCACCCCTATCCCGGCTAGCCAAAATGAGAGGAGAGGCTATGTTCTGACCGTGTTGGGGCATGTATGGTTGAGCTTGAACGTTTATACGACATCTGTGGACTTCGTGCCGAGAACTTCAACCCGATTGACAAGAACAATTTGCTGCTTCGAAGGCTCCCCTTCAATTTCAGCGTCCAGACCAAGGTGTCTAAGGAAATAGAAGAGCAGTGCGCGTTTGCATGGAATTCGAGACTCGCCATCAACCATCCCGTAGTCAAGCGCAATCGCCTTTTTCGCGGACGCAGAAAGCTTGGGGTGGGGCGCAATCACTACTTCCACCATTTTTTGCCAGGACTCATCCTCTTCAGCATTCGGGCCGCCTTCTATAGATGCTCTGCGTCGTCCAGCAAGCATAGATCATGAGAGCGACAATACAACCAGCAAATTAGTCGTTGGAAACTGAATTGACAACAAAATCACGCTGGTCAGTGCGCCTGGGTGCGCACGAATGGGCCAAGCATACTTACGAGCGCTCTGCCAATGATCCATTGGCGCTGCTGGGCAGTGCCCGCCATGGGATGCAAAGCGGTGCCTTGGCCAAGCTGGGGGATGAATTTGTCCTGGTGGTTGGCGACCATGTGACGGCCTTGAGCCACTCGGACAACAAGAATCTTGCCGCTGCAACAGCGCATGCCAAGACGGATAGTCGACCGTTTGTGTTTCAGCCTGCCCCAGTGCCTGCCACCCCGCCTGTGGTCGTTGTCATCAAGCGGCGCCGCGTTCCTGCGCCCCATTGAGTGCCTAAACTCTGATTTGGTGTCGGGGGTGCCTGTTTCGGGCAGTCAAAAGCCTGGTTGCCTGGGTGTTGACGGCACTTCTGCCGCATCACACACCGATAGCCAGGCTTCAGACTGCAATTTGCCGGTCGAGTCTCCTGAACGTGGATCCATCCTGCCTCGTCCTGACCTATCGAAAACCCAAAAAAGTCATCCCATCGGCGGCAGTTGCGGTCGCAACCCAACCCATAATCAGGCTAGGGGGTGGTTAGATGCTATTGAAGTCTGCGGACAACAAATCAAAACGGGAAACGCTGCTGGAGGAACTGCAGCGCTCACAAATGCTGGATACACGGCAAAGAAAATGGCTGCGTGAAGAGTTGAGTCGCCTCAAAAAAGGCATCCAAGGCGAACGCGACTCCGCTCATTACCTGGACAGCTATTTCAAGAACGGTGTCAATAGCGTTCTACTTCACGATCTGCGATTCGTCGTGAATGGCGAGGTGGCCCAGATAGACCACCTGATCATTAACCGATTTGTTGGGTTCTTCTTGCTGGAAACCAAGAACTACTCGGGCAGCTTGGTCATCAACGAGCAGGGTGAGTTCACCGTTGAGTACGATGACGGCAGATACGGCATCCCCTCCCCCATTGAACAAAGCTTGCGGCATGAACGCATTCTCAGCAGGTTGCTGGAGTCGCTGGACATCGTCGGACGCACCCAAAAGCAGCTGGAGTTTCACCATGTGGTGATGTTGCACCCCAAGGCCATCATCACCCGCCCCTCTACCAAGGCGTTTGACACCAAGAACGTCATCAAGTCCGACCAGTTTCCGACCTGGCATCAACAATTCGTTGACAAGGCCGGAGTTGGTGCCGTGTTCAAGAACCTTCTCAATGTCCGTAGCCTAGAAACAATCAAAGAGTGGGGTGACAAACTGATTCGTCAACACCGCCCTGCTGATTTACTCACCTTGCCGGAATTCATGCAGCCCAAGCAGCCCGTCAAAGCCGCTGTTCCTGCCCCAATGCCTATTAAACAAGCAGCAGTACCCAGTATTCAACCCACCCAGCCAGTTCCAGCCATCGTCAGACCGGCGAGCACGGTGGCACACGCTGACGCACCCGCCAAGCGGCTGATATGCGCCCATTGCGGGGCCAAAATCAGCTTTCCCGAGGGCAAGTTTTGCTGGAACAACGTCAAGCGCTTTGGCGGTGTCGCCTATTGCCGGGATCATCAGGCATTGTTTTAGCTTGCCATTTGACATCCTACCCGGTACTGACGGCACGACCGCTGGTCGTCACTGTTCAATAATCAAGCCGCTCGTGATCGCCTGCTGAAGGCTGTCACCCACACGAATTTAAATTTCCAACATGGCCACCACCAACCCCAACCTCAGCTCCTTCATCTGGTCCGTCGCGGACCTTCTGCGCGGTGACTACAAACAATCCGAATACGGCAAAGTCATCCTGCCCTTCACCGTGCTGCGCCGCCTGGACTGCGTGCTGGAGCCCACCAAGGCCGATGTGCTGGCCGAGAAGGCCCTGCGTGAAAAAGCGGGCCTGAACCCCGAGCCCTTTTTGCTGCGCAAGTCCGGCCAGTTCTTCTACAACACCTCGCCGCTTGACCTCAAAAAGCTCATGGGCGACCAGGACCACATTGGCGAGAACCTGCGTGCCTACATGCAGGCCTTCAGCCCAGCGGTGCGTGACATTTTTGAGAGCTTTGAATTCCACACCCAGATTGACAAGCTGGCCAAGTCCGGCCTGCTCTACATGGTCACCGAGAAATTCGCCACCATCGACCTGCACCCAGACGTGGTCAGCAATGCCGAAATGGGCGCGGTGTTTGAAGAGCTGATCCGCAAGTTTGCCGAACTCTCCAACGAAACCGCTGGCGAACACTTCACCCCGCGTGAGGTGATCCGCCTGATGGTCAACCTGCTGTTCATTGAAGACGACCAGGCCCTGACCAAGCCCGGCGTGGTGCGCAGCCTGTACGACCCCACAGCAGGCACCGGCGGCATGCTCAGCGTCGCCGGGGAACACCTGGCCAGCCTAAACCCCGACGCGCGCCTGGTCATGTACGGCCAGGAACTCAACCCCGAGTCCTACGCCATCTGCAAGGCCGACATGCTGATCAAGGGCCAGGACATTGCCAACATCATCTTTGGCAACACCCTGTCTGCCGATGGCCTGCCGGGCAAGGTGTTTGACTACAGCCTGTCCAATCCGCCCTTTGGCGTGGAGTGGAAAAAGATTGAGGCGGTGATCCGCAAAGAAGCTGAACAACAAGGCTTCAACGGCCGTTTTGGCCCCGGCCTGCCACGCGTCAGCGACGGCTCGCTGCTGTTTTTGCTGCACCTGATCGCCAAGATGCGCCCGGCAGTTGATGGCGGCAGCCGCTTTGGCATTGTGCTGAACGGCTCACCGCTGTTCACAGGTGGTGCAGGCAGTGGCGAGAGTGAAATCCGCCGCTATGTGCTGGAGAGCGATCTGGTCGAAGCCATCATCGCCTTGCCGACGGACATGTTCTACAACACTGGCATCAGCACCTATGTGTGGATCGTCAGCAACCGCAAACCCGCAGCGCGCAAAGGCAAGGTGCAGCTGATTGACGCCAGCAGCTTCTGGCAGAAGATGCGCAAAAGTCTGGGCAGCAAGCGCAAAGAGCTCAGTCCCGAACACATCGAGGACATCACCCGATTGTTTGGCGACTTCAAGGAGGTGAGCCGCCACGTGGACGGCAGCCCGGTGCCCATCAGCCGCATTTTTGCCAACGATGTCTTTGGTTACCACACCATCACCGTGGAGCGGCCCGAGCGCGATGCTACTGGCAAGGTCGTGCTGGGCAGCAAAGGCAAGAGCAAAGACAAACCGATGGCCGATGCCAACCTGCGCGATACCGAAAACGTGCCGCTCAGCGACGACATTGCAGCCTATTTCAAGCGCGAAGTGCTGCCCCATGCGCCCGATGCCTGGATCGACACCGACAAGACCAAAGTGGGTTACGAGATACCGTTCAACCGCCACTTCTACGTCTTCAAACCGCCGCGCCCGCTGGCTGAGATTGATGCCGAGCTGAAAGGTGTGACTGACCGGATACTGACCATGATCAACGGGTTGACAGCATGAGCTTTCCGCGATACCCGGCCTACAAGGACAGTGGCGTGGCGTGGCTGGGTGACATTCCGGTGCATTGGGGCATTGGTCAAAGCCGCAGACTATTCGCCCTCCGCAACGAGCGCGCATTGAATTCGGACAAGCAACTTACTGCTTCCCAGGTGCATGGCGTCATCTACCAAGATGACTTCATTCGGATGGAAGGGCGAAGGGTTGTCGAGGTTATTAAAGGCGCTGACATTCTTAAGCATGTAGAGCCAAATGATTTTGTGATCAGTATGAGGAGCTTCCAGGGAGGAATTGAATGGTGCCAAGTTCGTGGCTGCATCAGTTCGGCCTATGTAATGCTTGCCCCGTGTGACCGTATTCACGCACCGTTCTTCCAATACCTGCTCAAAAGTCAAAGCTACATTCAAGCACTTCAAACAACGTCGAACTTGGTGCGAGATGGGCAGGCGCTTCGATACGACAACTTCACTCAGGTTGATTTACCCCTCGTCCCTCTCCCCGAACAAACCCAAATCGCTGCCTTCCTGGACCGCGAAACCGCAAAGATTGATGCGCTGGTGGCAGAGCAGCGGCGGCTGATGGCGTTGCTGAAAGAAAAGCGCCAGGCCGTCATCTCCCACGCCGTCACCCGGGGCCTGAACCCCCATGCCCCCATGAAGCCGTCCGGCATCGAATGGCTGGGGGATGTGCCGGAGCATTGGGTGCAGTCGCGTATCAAGTACAGCCTTCGCGGCCTAATTGACACGGAGCATAAGACGGCACCGTTTTTCGATGACGGGGAATATTTGGTCGTACGAACTACAAACATCAAAGACGGAAAGTTGATTCTTGAGGGTGGCAAATACACAAATTTCGACGGCTATGAGGAGTGGACACGCAGAGGCAAGCCTGTGCCGGGTGACATTATGTTTACGAGAGAGGCCCCAGCTGGCGAGGCATGTTTAGTACCCGAGGATGTGCAACTCTGTATGGGGCAACGCACCGTCTTGATGCAAATTGACCATGACGCCCTCGATTCACTCTTTGCCTTGTGGTCGCTCTATGGTGGGCTGGCTTCGGAATTCATCACGATTCTGTCGCAAGGCTCAACCGTCACTCACTTCAACATGAGCGACATCAGTAACATCCCGATCATGTTGCCGTCAGTTGACGAACAGAGGGAAATAGCTGGATTTCTTGAGTCCGAACTTGCCAAATTCGACACCCTCACCACCGAAGCACAACGCGCCATCGACCTGCTGCAAGAGCGCCGCACCGCGCTGATCTCCGCCGCCGTCACCGGCCAGATTGACGTGCGGGGTGCAGTGAAATAACTATGTTTTCAATAGCTACTAGCCCAGCTTCTATATTGGCTAGAGGCTTATTTTCCATATAAACACCGGCGAACGATCTCGGCCAGCCAATGCGCCCCTCGCACAAAATATACCTTTTCAGGTAACATTCACCATGCCCAGCAAGGACAAACCGCTCGCCTGGATCGGCAGCAGCAAAAAAGACCTGCTGGCCTTGCCGCTGGAGGTGCGCAAGTTCTTTGGACATGCGCTGGACTTTGCCCAGCGCGGTGACAAACACGATGCAGCCAAGGTTCTCAAGGGCTTTGGTGGCGCGGGTGTGCTGGAGCTGGTGGAAGACGATCAGGATGGCACCTACCGGGCGTTGTACACCGCCCAAGTTTGCCCAGGCGGTGTTTGTGCTGCATTGCTTCAGCAAGAAGAGCAAGCGCGGCATCGAGACACCCAAAGAAGATATGGACATCATTCGCGCACGGCTCAAGGTGGCCGAGGCGCTGGCCAAGGAGTTATGACATGAGCAAGAAAACCGCAGTGCGCACCATCGACGGCATCGAGATTGACATGGGGTCCGGCAATGTGTTTGCCGACCTGGGCCTGCCCGATGCCGACAAACTCAAGATCAAATCCGGCCTGGTCATCGAAATCACCAAGGCCATGCGCAAGCTAGGCCTGACCCAAAAAGCCGCCGCCGAGCGCATGGGCATCCCCCAGCCCAAGGTCTCAGCCATGATGCGTGGCGACTTCACCAATCTGTCCGAACGCAAGCTGATGGACTGCCTGAACCGGCTGGGCTACGACATTGAGATCAAGATCAGGCCAGCCGCTGAGTCTGTGGGGCATTTGATGCTGGCGTTTGCCTGAGTCCAACGCACTGAACATAGTCGCCGTCACCGGCCATAGCAAGTCATCAAGGGAGTGGTCAGTGAGCCTGCACAAAGAAATCAGCTTCGAGTCCGAAATATGCCAACACTTGGCCACCCACGGCTGGCTGTACTCGGAGGGTGATGCCGCAGGCTATGACCGCGCCCGCGCCCTGTTCCCCGCCGACGTGCTGGCCTGGGTGCAAGCCACGCAGCCTAAAGCTTGGGACACGCTGGTCAAAAACCATGGCAGCAAGGCTGAAGAAACTTTGCTCACCCGCCTGCGTGACCAGTTGGACCAGCGCGGCACGCTGGATGTGCTGCGCCATGGCGTTGAACTGCTGGGCCTCAAAGCGCCGTTGACCTTGGCGCAGTTCAAACCGGCGCTGGCGATTAACCCCGACATCCTGGCCCGGTATGCGGCCAACCGCCTGCGGGTGGTGCGCCAGGTGCACTATTCCCTGCATTGTGAGAACAGCATCGACCTGGTGTTGTTCCTGAACGGTCTGCCGGTGGCCACGGTTGAACTCAAAACTGACTTCACCCAGAGCCTGGGTGACGCCATTGACCAATACCGTTTTGACCGCCACCCCAAGCCCAAAGGTCAAGCCGCTGAACCCTTGCTGTCTTTCCCCAGCGGGGCCTTGATCCACTTCGCCGTCAGCAACAAGGAAGTGGCCATGGTGACCAAGCTGGCAGGTGCAGCCACGGTGTTCCTGCCCTTCAACCTGGGTGACGATGGTGCCGCCGGTAACCCGGTGAACCCTGCTGGCGGCCACCGGACCGCCTACCTGTGGGAACAGGTCTGGGCACGCGAGAGTTGGCTGGAGATTCTGGGGCGCTACCTGATCGCCCGGCGCGACAAGAAAAAGCAGATTGAGGCTGTCATCTTTCCGCGTTACCACCAGCTCGACGTCACCCGCAAACTGCAGTTTGCCGTGCTGGCGGACGGGCCGGGCAGCAAATACCTGATTCAACATTCAGCCGGTTCCGGCAAAACCAATTCGATTGCCTGGACAGCGCACTTTTTGGCCGAGCTGCATGACGCCCACCACCAGAAGGTGTTTGACACCGTGCTGGTGGTGTCGGACCGCAATGTGATCGACGCCCAATTGCAGGAAGCCCTGTTTGACTTCCAGCGCACCACAGGTGTGGTGGCCACCATCACGAGTCAGGATGGCAGCAAAAGCGGCAAGCTGGCCGAAGCCCTGTCGGGTGACAAGAAAATTGTGGTCTGCACCATCCAGACCTTCCCCTTCGCGCTGGAAGCCGTGCGCAAGCTGGCTGCCACCCAAGGCAAGCGCTTTGCCGTGATCGCCGACGAAGCGCACAGCTCACAGACCGGCGAAGCCGCCAGCAAACTCAAGGCCGTGTTGTCCCCAGAAGAACTGCAGGAGATCAACGACGGTGGTGAGATCAGCAGCGAGGACATCCTGGCCGCGCAAATGGCCAGCCGGGCCGATGACGGCGGCATCACCTTTGTGGCCTTCACCGCCACGCCCAAGAACAAGACGCTGGAACTGTTTGGCACCCGGCCAGACTCCAGCCGCAAACCCGCGCCGGACAACGTGCCCCAGCCGTTTCACGTCTATTCGATGCGCCAGGCCATTGAGGAAGGCTTCATCCTGGATGTGTTGCAGAACTACACCCCCTACAGTCTGGCGTTCAAGCTGGCCCACAACGGCCAGGAAATGAATGAGAAAGAGGTGGAACGCAACGCCGCCATGAAAGGCATCATGGGCTGGGTGCGGCTGCACCCGTACAACATTGCCCAGAAGGTGCAGGTGGTGGTGGAGCACTTTCGCGAGTTTGTGGCACCGCTGCTCAACGGCAAGGCCAAAGCCATGGTCGTGGTGGGCAGCCGATTGGAAGCCGTGCGCTGGCAACTGGCGGTTGAGAAGTACGTCAAGGACAACGGCTACACCGTGGGCACGCTGGTGGCGTTCTCCGGTGAGGTCAACGACCCAAGCTCTGGTGAAGAACCCTTCACTGAAAACAGCAAGGTGCTGAATCCCAACCTCAAAGGCCGCGACATCCGCGAGGCCTTCAAGGGCGATGAGTACCAAATCCTGCTGGTGGCCAACAAGTTTCAGACCGGGTTTGACCAACCGCTGCTGTGCGGCATGTACGTGGACAAGCGCCTGGCAGGCATCCAGGCGGTGCAGACCCTGAGCCGCCTGAACCGCGCTTATCCGGCCAAGGACACCACTTATGTGCTGGACTTTGTCAACGACCCTGCCGAGGTACTGGCCTCGTTCAAGGCGTACCACACCACGGCTGAACTCAGCGCCACCACCGACCCGAACCTGGTTTACAACCTACGTGCCAAGCTGGATGCTGCTGGCCACTATGACGACTTTGAAGTAGACCGGGTGGTCGAGGCCGAGCTAAACCCGAACGCCAAGCAGAGTGATCTGATCAAGGCGCTTGAGCCGGTGCAAGACCGCTTGATGAAGCGCTACAAGGCCGCACAGGTGGCGCTGGCAGAGGCCAAGATCAAGTCAGATGCAACCGCAACCACGGCAGCCCAGGACGAACTGGACGCGCTGGTGCTGTTCAAGGGTGACATGGGAGCCTATATCCGGCTGTACACCTTTCTGTCGCAAATCTTTGACTACGGCAACACAGGCATCGAAAAGCGCGCCATGTTTTACAAGCGCCTGCTGCCCCTGCTGGAGTTTGGCCGCGAACGCGAAGGTATCGACCTGTCCAAGGTGGTGCTGACCCACCACCACCTGAAAGACCAGGGGGCACGCACCCTGCCACTAGGACCAGGTGAGACACCCAAGCTGGCGCCCATCACTGAGGCGGGCAGCGGCAGCGTGCAAGAACAGCAAAAGGTGTACATGGCTGAGCTGATCAATAAGCTCAATGACCTGTTTGGCAATGACACCAGCGAGCAGGATCAGCTGCGCTACGTCAACGGCACGATCCTGGGCAAAGTCAGCGAATCCAAAACGCTGCAGCAGCAAGCCGCCAACAACACCAAAGAACAGTTTGCCAACTCACCCGACCTACAGACCGAGTTGCAAAACGCCATAATCGAGTCGTATGACGCGCACTCAGTCATGAGCACCCAGGCGCTGAATTCACCCATTGTGTTGCGTGGCATTCTGGACGTGCTTTTGAATCACTCGGGGTTGTATGAGGCGCTGCGGGGAAGGGCCGGGGCGGGAACGCAAACAGCTGCGTGAAGAGATTGCACCCCCAAAGTCCAGAAAAGTCTTGAACCCGTACCTTGGCACTTTTTGGCCTTGTCCAGCAGCTTGAGCATGGCGTAAAGACTACTTCTTCGATGCAAGCATCGCCTTCAAATCGGCGAATGGATTGAAGGTGGTGGTCGGTATGACGTTACCGCCATCGCTGCGTCCCTCCATGTCTTTGAGCTTGGAATGTTCGTTTTCATGGCAGTAAGTGCAGAGCAGTTCCCAATTGCTGCCATCAGGTGGGTTGTCGTGGTGGTTATTGTTCTTGTGATGCACTTCCAGCAATTGCAGATTGGCATGATCGAACGTGCGCGCACAGCGTCCGCAGACCCAGGGAAACAGCTTCAAAGCTTGCGCCCGGTAGCCCTGTTCCCTTTTTTCAGCGCTGCGTCGGGCCTCAAGGACAAGACGATCAAGACGTTCATTGGTTTGTGCCATCCCAAGCCACTGCCTTTTAGTTGAGGGAACACTGCTTAGGTTACGACTAAATCCGACTGCGTGGATGGCGATGGGTCCTTGATCGATTGAACTCACATCGTGCGCACAGGGTCGAAGCGGTGTGGACGCACGGCAAAGGGACCCTCAAAGTACTGACGCCTGATGGTACCGTGCTGGCCCGTGTGGACGCGGCCGACGACGCTGATGTGGCCGTACACCCGGTCGTGGTCAACGCCTGCCACGCGCTGCAATCGGGCGATGCCTCACGGATCGGACAATTGTTCGGTCAGATACTCAAGGCAGCCTGACACCCTGCCTGGCGCAAACCTGTTGCGCCTCGTGGAGCCTGCCCTGCCCTTCGGGACGGGGCCGGTTCATTTGTTGTCAAAAAGAGGGGGCAATTGGCGGACCCCCATCGCTAGGCAACCCGACGGCACTGGCGATATTCCCGGTCAATCAACCAGTGGATGAACTCCGTTTGTTCGGAAACGCCCCAGTAATGCGCTTTGCACCGTGCGACATAGGCCTCCAGGTCGCCCAGCGTGCGAATGTCCACCGGTTCGATGTCGGTGATCTTGGTAAACACTTCCATTTCCTTGCGGGTCAGGCGAATCTGGTCGTTGAGTCGAATCATGGTCATACCCCTGCAAATGGGTTTGCCGGTATCTTGTCCGAATTTGACCCGCATGTCGCTGGTTTTCTGTGGTGCGCCTCAAAGATATTTCCAGCATGACGCCAGTCGCAGGCCAATGTCACCTCACTGTGAATGCCAACCCTTCTGGAACACCATGTCGCGCCCCTGCAACAAGTTCGACATAAAACAGCCGACCCACGACACACGCCACCGAAATCACCCGAACTTTGCTGACATTTACGGGTGGTCTCGTGGCGCCCCCACTTGAACACCACCCATCACCGCGCCAGACTATGCGGGTGATCCCTGTGCATTTCCTCGTGGAATGCCCATCCGGCCTTGGGCCGGCGTCGCAGTCGACACCTGCCTTTTCAAGCGCGCATGCCCTGGCCTGCGCATCCCGAGCGGGAGCCTGAATCCCCTCGGGATCGGCGTTTCCGCTTTTCTGTTTATAGAGGAGAACGCCTTGAGTCCATCTTTTCTGTCCCGCGCCGATCTGGTGCGCGAGTTGCTCGCGCCGCCGGTCCGCAATTTTCTTGAAATAGCCCCCGGTGTCGGTGACACCGAAGCGGCCTACCACGGCGACGCTGCCAACGATTCGGTGCTGACCCACAAACTCGGGGTGGCCCGCGAATTGCTGTTGCGTGACTTGCAAGCGCAGATGTGTACCGGCCCGGTCATGCACTCGCCGCAAGCGCTGCGCGATTGGCTGCGCCTGCACTGCGCCAACCTGGAGCATGAGGTGTTTCTGGTGCTGTACCTGACCGCGCAACACCAGTTGATCGAAGCGGTGGAGATGTTTCAGGGCACCCTGACCCAAACCAGCGTTTATCCGCGGGAACTGGTCAAAGGTGCAATTGCCCGCAACGCCTGCGCTGTCGTCATTGCGCACAACCACCCAAGCGGACACGCCGAACCCAGTCGTGCCGATGAGGTCCTGACGCAAACGCTGAAGACAGCACTGAGCCTGGTGGACGTGCGTGTGCTCGACCATTTGATCGTGGCGGGCGACAGCGTGCTTTCTTTTGCGGAACGTGGCCTGATCTGACACCTTGGCCTGCGTTTCCCGCAAAAAGACACTACCCCGAGGGGCTTGCTGCCCCAAAAGGGCCTGGCGAGTCCTTCTATTTTTTGAAGGACAAAGAGGCCTGCATCCACATCCCCCCGTTGTCCCCTGTGTCCGGGCTTTGGGGGGTGCTTGGCCAACTTGGCCAACTGCGCTGGTTTCGCTGCCGGGCCTGCGGCATGGACTTCAACCGTCCATCCCGTGCCCGCCGGGCCGCGATCCAATCAACCCAACCCCAAGGAGTCCCCCATGAATGAAGCCACGGTTACCTGCCTGCGCCAGCAGGCCGAGCCTCTGGCCGCGCTGTCGAGTGCGCATTTGACACCGCCCACACGCCAGAAGTTGATCAGCAACGACCTCTCGGTCAATGCCTACCCGACCACTGAAGGCGGCTTCGTCTATGTCGGTTCGCCGCGCTACGACATCCCGACAGAAGCCGACCTGGCCGCCATCTTCGAGCTGGCGGAACAGGCCGGTGTCGTCTGGCTGAAGTTCGATGCCGAGGCGGCCGTCATTGAAGGCTTGCCGGTTTTCGGCGATCCTGGAGAAACATGGTGAGCCAGCATTCTGTCCACACACGTTATCGAGACGACAAAGTCGTGGTGGTCTCGGGCTATGACCGACCGCTGAATGAACTGTTTTTGCAGGTGTTTGGCGCTGAAGATGCACCGCTGTCGAAGGAAGAATGCGTTCTCTACAGCAGCCTGCATGAGCCCCAACTCGACTGGACCAACATCAATACCGTGTCAGACAAGCTGACTGAGTTGGGCATCAAAGTGCCAGACAGCCTGCTGGAAGGCGTGTCCATGGATCAGTTATTCCATGCGGGCAACCGCATGGTTCGACACCACATCGACCGGCCACCCGAGGTGTTGCTGGCCGGATAAATTCTATGGGCCACCGCCGGGTGGTCTCAAGTCCCCCAGGGCGTCGCGCTGCAAGGCCGATGCCCTGTTTCTTTTGGAGCAATGTATGCAACATCACAACACTCGGCTGGGAAAGCTGCGCCCAACCCCGCAAGTGACCCTCAACACGGAGCAGAAACTGTACGTGATCACCACCGACAATGGCTACAGCTGCTTTGGCTTCGACAATGCCCGCGACCACGCCAATCAGATGGCGCAGCGCCTGAACCGAGCCGATTTGTCTTTCACCCCGAGCGACTACGCAGCGCTCGCCGGGTATAGGAAATATGAAGAAGCAGTCTCAACCTGGTCCCGCTCATCCCTGACCAGACAGACTTACTTCGATCCGGGGACGGATCCCAAAGTCGCAGCTGTTCTTGAAACGCGGCGACAAACAAGCGACAAAGTGCGACTCGTTTTGGGAAACACTTGCACAGGAGCGCCATGGCTGAATGAATACGATGTGGTCGGCAAGATTGGCCGCTCGGACGGTAGTCTCAAAGTCCCGCTGTTGATGGAAGACGGTGAGTCAGGCGGCGGTGCCATCCTGACGGCTTGTGTGCTGAACATCATCGACTGGAAGTCGGGGCGGGCGCTGTACCGTCACCCAGCCTACCTGGAGCCTGAACTCAGTTTGCAACCATCGGACGTGCCTGAGCGCCCCTGGGCCGTCATTCATCTCAATGAAGTGATTGCCCGGTTCAAAGAGATGGGCAAGGCCTGCGCCTACATCGCGTTCATGCGGGGAGAAACGATAGAGCCGCGTGTCTTTCAGTAACGCAATAGCTCGGCAATGCCCGACAAGCCACTCGCCATGGGTCACACCACGGCGGGCGCCGGTTCGTCGAGGGGTGGTGTGCGAAAAATCTCCCGTGACGAAGGATGCGCTGCCAAATAAAGGGGCAGCTCTTCCGCCGCCCATGGCACGAAAACAATATCGGTGACCCCGGCGCATGACACGATCTTGTCCAGCTTGTGGGGATCGACGAAGGCCGCCACGACCGGACCTTCCAGTTTCCGGAGCTGGATTTTTTCGGTCAGTAGGTGGATCGTGATCCCTTTCAGCTCCAGCTTGTTGTCCCGATCCAGCACCTTGACCACGCTGTCACCAAAGACGGTGCGCACAACGCCGTCCAGATTGCTTTTGTTGTGGACCGCCAAACCCATGCACACGCTATTGCGCTGTTGCATCAGCGCGCTGCAATGGAGGAATGCAGCGCGCAGGGCCGCCTCATCCGGCCCCACGGAATGGGTATGAAAATGTTCAGGCGTCAAACTGGCTCCTCTGTCACCGAGATATATTGATGGAATAGTTGCAGACATTTTGCCAAAAGTGAAACCTCAACTGCTGCGGGTATGCCGCGTCAAACGGCCGGGTACGCCGCAGGTTGCACTGCAAGCATATAAGCATCCAGATCAATCACCACGTCAGCCAGGGCCGTCAGCTCTGGCGTCTGCGACACGAAGAACTCCCGTGAGTAGCCGCCCAGGCGCAAGACTTCCCGTTTCATCGCCATGAACATGCGTTTGCGCTCGCAATCCAAGGGTCCGTCGGACTCATCCGAGAATAACGTCGCATAGTGCCGCCCAGAGTGCTGGGCCAGGTACAGGGCGACGGCCCGGGTCAGGCATTCATTGATCCAGACGCGCTCACCCCCACTCATCAAACCGACGCTCTTGCTTTCACCCGAATCGCCGTCGTGCACCACGATGTCAAAACCTTCCCGCTGTTCGCCCTTACCCGTTTCCACCAATGTATGGATGGACACGGTGAAGCGCGGACCATAACAGGCCAACAACAGGTCGTTCGCCAACCCCGACAAGGCCGGACCGGCATCGTCAATCGCCAGGGCAATCAAGCCGTCGTTACTCATGCAACGCGCGAACAAGTTCCAGCCGCCCAGCTCGACCTCCACACGGGCCATGCGAGACGCCAGCGCCCGTTGCCGACCAGCGAGGGTCTGGGCCTGATGGGCTAAGGTCTCGACCTGCTGCGCTTCCCGTACCGCGGCCAAGTGCGCGTGCTCGGCGGCCGCGAGCGCCGCTTCGGCCTGAGTCATGTCCTGGACAGTCACCGCCAGTTGGTGCTCGTCGTAGGGCACAGGCATCGCTGCCAAGGCGTCGTCCAGCCGATCAAGCGCGCTGCGAAAATGCAGGGACTGTCGCGCCAGTTGCTGGACAACGGCCTGCCGTGCCGCGCCAATCTGCTGACGCTCGGTCTGCTCTTCGGAGGTCTCTGCCGCATCCGACGGATCGGCATGACACGGCTCCAGTGCCGCCAGGGCCTTTTCGGCGCTGGCCAGTGTGGTGCGCGCCTGAGCCATTTCGCCTGACTTGGCCGCCAGCACGGCAAGCCGCGACGCACGCGCCTGGGCTCGATGGTCCCGGTGCTCAGCCCACGCCAGCGCCTGCGCCGCATCACCCAACCCATCCCTCTCGCGACGGACAGTCGCCAACTCCGATTGCACCTGCGTCCGCTCCAGTGCCAACCGGGTGATCTGTGCCTTGGCACTCGGGATCAAGGCTTGGGCCTCTCGGGCATCCCCCAGCAACTTGCATTGACCCTGCAGGTCACTTCCGGCACACGGCACCTCGCCCGTCAGACCGAAGCGGTGGGCCAGTTCCTCGGAATGCAGCACCGCTTTGCCAGCCTCCCGCTCAATCCCCGCCAATTTCTGCTCGGCGACACGCCCAGCCCCTTGGCATTGGGTCAGCCGCTGGGCTAGTTGGCGACAAGTCAAGGCCTGCGCGGTGCGCAATGACACAACACGCTCGGCCAAAGGCAAACGCGCGACGGCATACGCCACCCCCCCTGCCGCATCCAGCACCGCCCGGCACTGCTGTTGGGTGTCCTGCAATGCCTGCCTGCGGGCGCGCTCCTGACGCAGCCGAGTCTCGATACGTTGCACCAAGCGTTCCAGTCGATGCTGCTCGCCTTGATCCTGCGCCTTGAGCGCCGCAATGGTCTGGCTGCCCGCGTCAACCAGCGCCTTGCGTTCGGACAGCCATTGCGCTCGCTGCCTCTCAGTGGCCAGCGACTGCTCACGCTCGGCCGTCAACGTGGCGTGCCCCGCTCTGGCGACATCCAGCGTGTGCTGTGCCAGTTGCCGAGCGGCAAGGCCTTGCGCCACCCGATCCGATGCGCCGTCAAGCCGTCGCCGCTCGCTCTCTACACGCCCGGCATCCTCGTCGAGACCGGCCAGTTCCAGCCGGATGCCCGACAGCCCGGCCTTGAGCAGCCGCGCCGTCTCCGCCGCGTTCTGCCCCAGGGTACGGATTTCCTCCTGTCCGAGCAAATCGGCCAACAGGGTCTTGATCTCGGCGTTGCGGTAAGTGCTGAGCTGGCGCCTGCCCTGCGCAGCGAACACCGATGTGAAAAAGGTGTCGGCGCTGCCGCTGATCGCCTCCACGCACCGGGTGTAAGTCTCCACCTTGCCATCAGAGACGGTGCCATCGTCCAGTCGCAATGGCACCCAACTGCCCACATCACTGAGCGCGAACAGGAATGCCTCGGTCTTGCGCCGACCATTGAGACGGATCACCACTTGCGAGCGGTAGCTGCGGCCCTCGTGCGCCCAGCACAAGTCCTTCTCGTTCTCCGGCAGGCAGACGTGGTCGTAATATGAAAAACCGCCCGGACCCGCCACGGCGGCGCGCGAGGGCATGGTCAGGTAGGGGTGCATGTTGTCCATGACGGTGGTCTTGCCCCGTCCATTGGCACCAGCCATGGCAACCAGTTCGGCGCCATCGGCCAATCGTTCGAAGTCCAGGCTCAGCGCGTCGCGGCCCAAGCCATCGCGTATACCCCGAAACCCTTTGAGGGTCAGTGAAAGAATTTGCATGATCGTTCTCCTGAAGAATGACGGAACCAGTTTCTCGCGTTGGAGGTGTTGTTCAAGTCCATCGGCACGCTGGAGGGCACCGTCAGACCGTCAGTCAGCCAGTTCTGGCTGACATTGCGCCTCCGAGATTGATGTCAAATCAGGCGTCACCGCCACCGCAGGCGTCCCGGTTCTGCTTAGGGCTCGCTCGGCAATCGCTTGCGGTGTCTGGCTTGCCAGTGCCTGCAGACAGTCCAACAGTGGGTCGGGTTTCGCGTCCGTGGACTTTGCCCAGGCCCGCACCTTGTCGGCCAGGCTGGCAAGTTGGGAGATGCCTGCTGCCCGTGTGCGCACCACCGGCACGATGCGCCCTTCGAGCTTGATCTCAGTCGCACCCTGCAGCAACTTCTGGATCGCCGCGCGATTGACTTCGTGCCGATCCTCGTCGGCCACGGTCCAGCGCAGCCGCACAAAAGCACCCGCAATGTCCTCTCGTTGGACGACTTCACGCAGCACCTCAAGGTCCGGTTTGCCTTCAAACACGATGTCGATGGCTCGGCGTGCCGGTGTACGCTCAAGCGTGAAGCGCACCTCGTTGGTGCCAATTTCCCACAGCAAAAAACCTTTGTCGCCCTCCTCGCCATAGTGAAAGCGTCCAATAGAGCCGGGATAAGCGATGCACTGAGGCCTGGCCCTGCCCTGCAAAGCGGTTGCCTGATTTTCCCAAGCCTGGTGCCGGTGAATATGGCCCAACATGAAGGCTTGAGCCTGCGCGCCAAACAACGCACCAGTCGTGAACTCGTGATCAAAGGCGGCCATGGGCACGCCATGCTCCGAGATACAACCAAACACCGTGCCGTGCGACACGCCGATGGTGGCCAGACCTTGCCTGTGGGCCAGCTGGTTGCTGGCGGCAAACCCACGCAACAGCCAAGCAAGATGTTCACCCACCGCTTGCGCCGCCGAACTGGCACCTACAGTCGCCGCGACCACCGCCTTGTTCACCGCTGGCACGCAAGAAAACAGGGCACGCAGCCCGGCTGGCAGGGATGTGAAGCACCAAGCTTTCGATGCCACCCAGCGGCCCTGCGTCGTGAGCCCGACTTGTTCAATTCGGTCCGCAACGTAGACCGGGTAGCGCCCGCCCAACAACCGAAACAGTGAGAGGGTGCCCGGCGGTTCGTGCGAAAACGTCCCTTGCAGCATCAGCACCGGACAATGCTCAGCCAGACGCCGGATGTTGCGCGCCAGGTGCTCCGCAGCAGGCGAGTGCAGATCCAACGCATGGTCCGTCGAATCACCCGACACCACGGCAGCATCCACTTTCAGGTGGATGGCGCGGTCAACCGCATGGCTGAAGCAACGGTCAGCCTCAACCAGATTCTTGGTGCTGTAGTGAAGATCAGAAAACTGGGCCATACGGATCATGGTGAACTCCTGAACGGGTGTTTGGAAAATATGTGAAGGCCTCAACAGCTTCCCCTTGATTTCCAAATCATCAAGGGTGTGTTCGGAGCCCAACGCGGTCTTGACGGACTCCTGCCCGCTTACCTGCGCCCCTGCATCGCGCAGTCGATCTTGTCGAGATAGCCCTTTGGGTCGTTTCGATACCGCTCCAGTTCGTCATAAGCGTGCTGGCGACCGAAAGCATTCAGGCGCCAACCTCGCCCCCAGCGCTGATCAGCGTAGGCTTCATACTGGGTCTTGTCGATGCCATAGGACCTGGCCCGATCACTGACCTGTTCGAACGTCGGCCCTTTCACGGCGATCTCTTTCCCATCTGCCTGGTCGTCGGGTTGGCTATCGACTGGCTCTGTTGCGGGGGACATTGGATTGGCAGTGGCAGCGGCAGCGCCGTTATCCAGACCCCTGGCACCTTCCAGCACCTGAACCGCCTGCCGAGCCTGCACGATGACAGGACCTTCATCCTCGTTGTGACGTATCAGCGCCGTCACATCAACAGGGGCTTCCAGATCAATGATCCATTGCGGCACCCGCACCGCCCTGCCCTGCTCGTCGATGCGTGCCACCTCCATGCGCTTCTTGGTCAAATAAAACGGCGTGCGCTGGCTGTCCAGAAAGCCCGAGATGCGCCCGCCACGCAGGAAGCTGAGGGTCTCAAACTTCTGGATGGCCATGTTCATGGCGTAGAAGCTGTTGGTATGCAGTTCGAAGGCACTGATGGATCGGATGCCGGGGATGAAAAAGAGAAAACGACCCGTCAGATTGCACTGGCGGCGCTGGTATTCGCGGCAGGATTCCGGGTCGCACAAGCCGCCGCTCTGAGCGCGCAACATTGTTTTGCGCCCGCCGAACAGCCGAATCACCCGCTTGCCGGTGTCATCGAAGGGCACGGTTGCGTGCTGTTTGCAGTAGCGCACACGGCCATCGAGCGAGTACTCCGACCAGTAGTGCTTTTCTGCCGCACCCCAGGCCGCCAGTTCGTGGGGCATCACCACTTGCCAGAAGTCGGACGGAAACACGACCGGGAAACGGTACAGGCGTTTGATGCCATCACCTCGGTCTTCGCTGTGAGCCTCCAGAATCTGGCGGGCGATCTCTGGATTGGAAAAATCCTGGCCACGAACCGTGAACCAGGACACGTTCTTGGGCACCAAGGGGGATTTCAATTGGGGCAGCGCCGTGGTGAGCGCCTGCTCGATCTGGACAAACGAGTCGCCCTCAGCGACGCCCCGCTCGTAGATGGCACGGGCATCGGGGTGTGCCGCCGCCTTGGCCGTCAGAACCTTGATGCCAGCGCGGATCTTGCCCCCGGTGGGAATCCGTGCCGGGCCTTGTCCCAGCACGGTGGGCAGCGTTGCCTGGCTGCCATTGACCTTGACCACTGCATTCGACATGGGTGCACTCCTTCATGAATCGCGAAAGAATTCGCTGATTCATGCTCTCGTGCAAAACGCCTTTGTCAACAAGACTATCCGAAGCGGTGGGGCGCAAACAGCGCCCAATTCATCGATTCGTAAGCAGACACCTGCTCACCGGCTGTTCTGTCCTTGGAAGCATAAGCGCTCCGCTTCGGAACGTTGATTTTCCCTGTTAAAAGTAGGCCACCAGAAAAAGGACCCGACACCCAACCGGCAACCCAGTGACTCTTCAAGGCTGACTGCTGTCAGTCAACTTGCCGAAATGCATCAGCCAAACCGGTCATTCATACCCGCTATTTAAGCTCTGCAATATGACTTTGATTTCGATGGTCAAAGCATCCACGATCGAACCATCTAATGTCAAACAAACGCATGGAGTCCAAAAAAGTGGTGATTGGTCAACATTGATAGCTTGTAAATGATGGTCAAGACATTGGACTTTCACCCGTCCAGCTCGGTGGCTCAATATTCGATCAACCCCAGCATCAGACCTCCACCAGGAGACCTTTGTCGAACGCGTCGTTTTCGAGAATGATGTCGTGCACCGATGTGGACTCGCGGAGGTTGCAGACGTAACCCGCCGGATTCGCGACGACCCGGCATCGCCCGACCTGGTAGTCCGCCGAATCGTGAAGATGACCATGCAACCAGATATCCACCTGGGGCATCAGGTCCGACAGATCGCTCACAAAAGCCGCATTGAGTTCGTTACCGATATACCGGGGGTGTATGGACAGCGAATGCGGCGCATGGTGGGTGACCACAACCGTTTTGCCATCAAACGGCTTGGACAGCTCGGTGACCAGCCACTTGCGCGTAGCCTCGTGCCGTTGCAGCGCATGTGCAGCGGTGAATGGCTTTGAGCCGACACGAATTTTCAAGTGATCGTTGAGCCTTTGCTCAGCATACGCCATGAGTTGGCTTTGTGGTCGATTCAAATCCAGTCGGTAGTCAGTCCACAGAGTGGCGCCTAAAAACCGCACCCCATCAATGTCGAGACGATCCATTTCAAGGAAATGAATGTTGTGAACTACCGCCGCTTCACGCAGCTTTTGGTACATCGGGTTGATGGGGTGACCGTAAAACTCGTGATTGCCCGCGATGTAAATAATATGGCGCGGTTTCGCCGATGGCCAGTCAGCAAACAACTCACATGCTTGTACCCCGTTTGCGACATCCCCGGCCAGGACGAGCACATCTGCACCCGGCACCCCGGCGATGAGTCGTTCACCCGACCATTTGCGCTGCAATAATTCGAGATGGAGGTCAGAGACAAGCTGGATTTTCATGGCGCGGACATTTCAGTTGGCGCGTCCTGCCAGGGCACCTTTCCCTTGCAACATGAAATTTCGAGCTGCGCAGGCGAGTCCAATGTGGGATCCCTTCTCGGCGCCGGAGTCGTGCGACAACGTAGCTGGCGCCAGTCAACGCAGCTCAGGCCTGCATACAGTGGGTGGCCGTATTTGGCTCGCCAGTCCCCGGCGCAACGTAGAGCGCCGGTTCGTTTAGCTCGCTTCGTCATGATGACTCCCTTTCGTCAGCGTGTCGGTAGAGAGTTGGCTCCTGTCCGACATTGACATCCCAATGAAGAAATAGTTCGGATCGTTTGGTCGGCGCCCTTCCTCCAAAAGTTCTAGCCTGATGTCCCACAGACTTCCCAGCGATCGACGATTTGTGGAACAATGTCCCTCAGTGGAGATGGCATTCCTCCTGGAGCTTTCGAGTTCCAAACCGCCCCGCACTGGGGCCGATGATGCCTACGTTTTAACCCGGACGGGTTGCGTAGGCGTTCCTGTCCAAATGTCATCATTGGAGCGGACAGGGTCATGTGGAAATCCATTATTGCCATTTCTTGCGGTGCTGCCATTGGGGCGCTTTTGCGCTGGCAACTCGGAATTAGGCTCAATAGCGTTTTTCCATCACTTCCACCTGGCACGCTGGTAGCCAATCTTGTAGGAGGCTACGTCATCGGGCTGGCCATCGCATTTTTTGCACAGGCCCCCAGCATTGCACCAGAATGGCGCTTGCTGATCATCACCGGCTTCTGCGGTGGTTTGACAACCTTCTCGACCTTTTCAGCCGAAGTTGTAAGCTTGCTGGAAGTCAACCGACTGGCGATGGCGATGGGCAGTGTTGCCACCCACGTCATTGGATCTCTGACCATGACCTTGGCCGGACTTGCCACTTGGCAATTGTTCAAACACGCTTGAGGAGATGCGCATGAAAGGCTATCAAATCACATTTTTCACCCAACAGGACCGTCGCCACAAGGGTAAGCCCTTGGCTGAATGGCTGTTGTTGGCTGCGCGTGATCTGGGTGTACGCGGTGGCACGGTGGTGGCGGCCAGTGAAGGGTTCGGTCAGCACCACCGGATCCATTCAGCGCACTTCTTTGAGCTTGCTGACCAGCCACAGGAGGTTGTCATGGCGCTCAGCGACGATGAATGCAAGCGCCTTTTTGCCTTGCTCAAAGCCGAAAGTGTGCACCTGTTTTACGTCAAAACGTCAGTTGATTTTGGTTTGACTGGGGAAGACGCGCCATGACCGACATCTGGGCTCAGGCTGCGTTGTGGCTGACGCTGGCGTTGGTGGCATCGCTTTTGTCGATCTGGTTCAAGATCGCCACGGCATTGTCGGAAATTGTGGTTGGCACCATTGCGCAACTCATCATCGGTGCGGTGCTGGGCAGTGCTTTGCTGGCCGGAGATGCCACCTGGATCAAGTTCCTCTCGGGTGCTGGGGCGATTTTGCTGACCTTTCTGGCCGGCGCGGAGCTGGACCCGGTGGTCTTTCGCAAGCAATGGAAACAGGCCACTGCGGTTGGTTTGGTGAGTTTTGCCGGACCATTTTTTGGCTGTGCAGTGCTGGCGCGCTGGGGCTTGGGATGGAGTGTGGACGCGAGTTGGCTGGCTGGCATTGCCATGTCCACCACCTCGGTGGCGGTGGTGTATGCGGTGATGCTGGAGTTTGGCCTGAACACCACAAACTACGGCAAGACGGTGCTGGCGGCCTGTTTCATCACCGACCTGGCCACGGTGGTGGCGCTGGGCTTGATATTTGCGCCGTTTACTGTGCGCACACTGATTTTTCTGGGGGTTGGACTCGTGGTGTTTTTTGTCCTGCCCTGGGTGGTGCCACGTTTCTTCAAGCGCTATGGCAACCGCCCGTCCGAGCTGGAGACCAAATTTCTCATGGCTTGCCTGTTTGGCATGGGTGCTCTGGCTACCTGGGCCGACAGCGAGGCCGTATTGCCCGCCTATCTGATTGGCATGGTGCTGGCCGGTACGGTGGGCAAAGACCATGCCCTGGTGCGGCGCTTGCGCACGCTGACATTCGGGCTGCTCACACCGTTTTACTTCATTCGCGCCGGGGCACTGGTGTCCCTGCCAGCCCTGGTCGCGGCACCGTTGGCCTTTGTCGCGCTGCTGCTGGTCAAGATGGCCACCAAAGTGGCGGGGGTGTACCCGGTGACAAGGGCCTACGGGTCCCCCAAGCAGGAGGGCATGTACACCACACTGCTGATGTCCACTGGCCTGACTTTCGGCACGATCTCGGCGTTGTTTGGCCTGTCGCACCACCTGATTGACCAGGCCCAATATTCGGCACTGGTGGCCACGGTCATTGGCAGTGCTGTGGTGCCGACCCTGATTGCGAATGCTTTTTTTCTGCCCCGGCACCTGATGTCTGCAACCGATTCCAAGACACAACCTGATTAAGGGAGACGGCCATGTTTAAAAAAATCCTGGTGGCTTTTGACGGCTCAGATCCTTCTGCAAAGGCTTTTGATCTGGCGCTAGATTTGGCGCTCAAATACTCGGCGGCACTCAAGGTGCTGGCGGTGGTTCGCCCTCCGGAATTTGGCGAGGAAGTGGAAACTGAGGCGGTGGTCAATAACTCGCGCAAACATCTGCAACAAGCACTTAAGCCTTTGCGAGGGAAGGCATCCCACGCGGCGCAAAACGTCGAGTTTGACGTGCTGGTTGGGCACCCGGCAGAACGCATCGTGATCCAGGCCGAGCAATGGGGTGCCGACCTGATTGTCATTGGTCATCGGGGGCGTGGCCTAGCGGGGCGCTGGCTGCTGGGTTCGGTGGCCAAACAGGTCATGCACCACGCCACCTGCGCGGTTCTGGTGGCTCGTTAATTTTTCAATCATCAAATATGAGCTTCCAGTTGTCACTGATGATGGGTCTGGCTTTTGGTGTGCTCGCGGCATTGCTGGCTTTTGTGAACATTTATGAAGCGTATCGTCGCCAGCAACTGCCTGTTGCGCGAATCTGGCGCGAATCATTGAGGCTCGCACTTCTGGCCTTTGCTGTATTCATGGCCTCATCCGTCATCCTGGGCTAGGCATTGAGCAAGGCCCTCTGAGAACAAATTGTTTTTTCAACCACTGAAGGATTCACCATGAAACCCAGCATTCAAAGCATTGACGCACTCGAAATTCTTGATTCACGCGGTAACCCCACGGTGCGCGTCAACGTGCATCTGGACAACGGCATCAGCGCCACCTCGTCCGTGCCATCGGGTGCTTCCACTGGGGAAAACGAAGCCGTTGAACTGCGCGATGACGATCCCAAACGCTACGGTGGCAAGGGCGTGCGTAAGGCAGTTGACAACGTGAATCAACGCATTGCTCCAATGTTGAAGGGGCGCGATCCCCGCGCCCAGGCTGAACTGGATCTGGCCATGATCGAATTGGATGGCACACCCAACAAGGCCAATCTCGGTGCCAATGCCATTTTGGGTGTGTCGCAGGCGCTGGCCCGTGCGGCAGCACAGTCCAGCAATCTGCCGCTGTATCAATATCTGGGCGGGGTCGGTGCGGTCCATCTGCCGATCCCCATGATGAACGTGCTCAACGGCGGCAAACATGCCGACTCGGGCATGGACTTTCAGGAGTTCATGATTTTCCCGGTGGGCGCGCCGACTTTCACCGAAGCACTGCGTTATGGTGCAGAGACCTTCCATGCCTTAAAGAAGATTCTTGGCAAACAGGGTTACAGCACAAGCGTGGGTGACGAAGGCGGGTTCGCCCCTCAGCTCAAAAGCAATGACGAGGCCTGCGACCTGATCGTTCAGGCTATCGAAGCGGCGGGCTATCGAGCTGGCACTGACATTGCCATGGCGCTGGATCCGGCGGCAAGTTCCTTTTACGAGGACGGTGTTTACCGGCTCAGTCGCAGCGGCCAAGGCGACAAGACCTCGGACGACATGGTGGAGTTGTTCAAACGCTGGGTGGACAAGTACCCCATCGTCTCCATCGAAGATGGCCATGCCGAGAATGACTGGGCAGGCTTCAAAGCCATGACCGCTGAACTGGGTGGCCGCATTCAAATCGTGGGTGACGACAACCTGGTGACCAACACACGGTTTATTGCCCGTGGGGTTGAAGAAAAATCCTGCAATGCGGCGCTGATCAAACTCAACCAGATCGGCTCGGTGAGTGAAACCATTGCCGCCATTCACCTGTGTCGCAAGGCAGGCTGGGGTTATGTGATCTCGCATCGCTCCGGTGAGACCGAAGACAGCTTCATGGCAGACTTTGCAGTGGCCATGGGGGGTGGGCAGATCAAGACCGGTTCTGCCTGCCGCTCAGAGCGCATTGCCAAATACAACCGCTTGTTGGAGATCGAACGCGAATTAGGGCGGGCGGCTGTGTTCGGCAAATAACGCATTGGTGCGCAAACCCCCTCGATGGAAGGCGCACCCTGCACACCCGTCTGGCTGGGTGCGCAGGGTGAGACCATGACAGATTTCTGAGGAACATACGCCAAAACACGGCCAACGTAAACTGCAATCACAACATAACGACTACCGCCAAAGAATGACTTCATCGACACCCTGGTTCTACTGGGCGCTACTCTCTGCCATATTTGCTGCCTTGACGGCTATCTTTGCCAAGATCGGGATTCAAGGCGTGGACTCTGACCTTGCAACCTTGATCCGAACGGTCATTATCATGGTCGTCCTGTCAGCTTTCGTTTGGTACGCTGGCAAATGGAGCAACCCATTTACTTTGTCATCAAAGACATGGATTTTTCTCAGCCTGTCCGGCTTGGCTACCGGGGCATCCTGGGTTTGCTATTTCCGTGCCCTTCAACTCGGCGATGCCTCCAAGGTGGCACCCGTCGATAAGCTCAGCTTGGTGCTGGTTGCAGTCTTTGCATTCGCCTTTCTGGGTGAACGTCCTGCCCCGCGAGAATGGCTGGGCATCGCCATGGTGGCAGGCGGTGTGTTGGTGCTGGCATTCAAACGCTAATTCACTCAGGTATGCTAAGGAATGGTCGGGATGCCGAACTGCACGATCCAGGGTTGGCCGGTCTCCAAATTTTGGCAATTGGCTCACCCTGGAGCTGACTTTGGGGAAAGTCAGCAACCGCTGCACAAGCGAACTACGTTTCGCTCCATTGCTGACACCCAATTTTCCAGCCAGTCAACGGAAAACCGCGCTCGACCGCCATTTTTGCGCGCTTTCAGACCGCCGCTATGGTCGCGCTCGAGCTGGCAATTCCGGCATCGATTCACTCGTGCGCCATATCCACTGCGGGTCATCACCGGATTTCAAGGCGAGGGCCTTGGCCGCTTGTTCTTTTGGATCCAAATAGGCACTCACCACATGCAAGGGAACCGGCGACGCGCCTGCGTCCAGCAAAATAGCATTTGGAAAACTTGCTGCATTCCTGGCGTCGTAGCGCAGGGGCTTGACGAAACGGCGTTGCTGATCCACCAGGGCCTGTACCAAGGGCAACTCGTGAATACCCTCGACCGGAATCCACTGCTCGCTGGTCAGCATCAGGCTGGCCATGTCGATCTCGTAGGTGTGCTCACGGCGTGCACGGATCAAGGCGACCAACATCAGCCGCACCTTCTTGCCTACGTCGGCATCCCGCGCCTCCAACAGTGGGGCAAACACCCGCTCGATGCGTTCCCATGCTTTGGCGCCAATCAACAGCGGCGCATCCGGCATGTGTTTGATCCATACCCGGTGCCCCAATGGCATCACTTCGCTCGCCTTGAATTCGCCAATGACCAAGGCCAGAGGACTGCGCCCTTCCCGTGGCCGCAATACCGCCAACTTTTCGCGACGTCGCTGGGCGGCCCCAGCCTTTGCGGCTTCGCTGAAGGGCTCGGGGATATACAGCCGCTCAGTCAGTGCGACGCCCTTCACCACGATGCTTTCTGCTGCCTCCTGCAAGTATTTGTGCAACACACCCTGATTGCGCCGGCCTTGCATCGCAGGCGTCCAGCGATTGAAACCGGCACGCTCGAACAGAAAGTGCATCAACGCCCGCAGGCTCATGCGCCGACGCGACACTTCGACCTCGGACACCTCCTGCGGTTCCCCGCGTGGCACGCCTCTTGCGCAAGACCTTGTCCACGGAAAATCAACTCGCAGCTCAATGGAGCCCAACTCGGACTCAAGCACCGCTTCGCCAACCAATTCGCCCAAACCGGACTGCCGGAATTCAGGTTCATAGGATGGGCAACCGGGGTGGTGCTGGCTTCCCGTTTCTGGCATGCGTTTGATCACAAACTGCCGGTGGTGCGCCACGTACATCTCCACACCGCCTGGCACACACAGGCAGCGGGGACGTTCTGCTGTCTCGTGAATCTGCGCGAGTGTCGCTTGCAACTGTGGGTCGTCGACGCCAAGAATGCAGCCCTTGATGGAGAAACGCTGAATGTTCATGCTTGACAAGCTCCTTCGCCACCACGTTGCAAGGTCAAATGTAACGAGACCTCAACGCCAAATGCGCCTGGCACCTCAGATCAGTTCGTCAACAAGATCATCCATGGTTGGCTTGGGCCGAGACAGCAGCGCACGCACGGCGCTGCGCTCGCTGATACCCAACAGCAGTCCGACCTGGTCTTCATCGGCACCGCGTTCATACAGCCGGGACACCACAGTACGTCGTGCGGATCGTGCAGACACGTCTTTGATTTCGGCGTACCGGAACAGCTTGTCATAGGTCTCCAGGATGGGGCGGCATAGAAAGCGCAATTGCCCTTCTTTTCCGTAAGGTGTAATCCTGAAGCCTTCACCCGTCGCCGACAGGAACAGGCGGCTTGCGGGATCAAGGCCCCGGAAAGTCGCAGCCGTATGCGCACCCAAGTTCAGTGCCACCCGCTCCTGCAAATAGAGCGTCAATACCTCGTCAAGTCGCGTGCTGCTGAAATACAAAGACCGAGGTTTCTTGGTGATGGCCACTTCGGCGCGCAACTGCGATTCCCGCCGCACGCGGCCGTCAGCATCGAGGTAGTCCCGAACCTCCAGTCGAGCAATCTCCAGAGGCCTGGCTCCTGTGGCAAACAGCAAGTAGAACAGCGAAAGGTCATGCCAAGGCCGGCTGCTTCGGCCTTTGATGCGCAGCACTGCCTGCGCAATGTCGTTGCTTGAGAGGATGCGGGTCTCTTGAGTCCTGCCAGCTGAGCCTGGTTCGAAAGACTCCAGCGCCGTCAGAATAGCACCCCGGTGCAGGCGAAGACGGCGAACAAAAGCGGCCCCATCCTCGCTGAGTCCCTGAATTCCCACCACCTTACTCAACTGAGCCGCAACAACTTTGATACGTCTTTCGACGGCGGTACGCGATTTGCCAAACCTGGCGGAGACAACCTCATACGTCTCTCCGCTGATCACCGCTTTGAGCATCTCAACGGATTGCATTAGCGATTCGTTGTCCCCAGCCATGTCTTGATGTCGATCATGGGGTTTGGTGTCTTGTCTCATACGAATTGCACCTCCCGATTTTCTTGATGCTCAAGCTTTTCGTCTCAAGCCGCCAGGCCAAATTGCCAGGAAAGAGGGGGGATTTCGGCGCCACCCCGAGCTCGGTGCCCAACCCTCGGCATCACCCCGCATTCCCCAAGGCACGGCACGAGCGTCATTCGTTGGGCGCAATCGCCGTCATTGTCCCTGCTCAGAAATCCAGCGCCGAACATCCTCGGCACGCCACACCGTGACGCGAGCCGAAAGTTTCACAGGCCCCGGAAAGGACTTCGCTTGGACCCGTCTCCACAAAGTAGACTTTGAAATGGGAACGAACACCAACACTTGCGGCTGCCGCAAAAAACCGGTCTCTGGCAAACCTGGCACCGGCGAGGACATGGAAGAGGTCACCGCAGTGGCGGTGGAAGAAGACATTTGTTTTGGCATGATCTGGCCTCATCACGGTCTGTGCCGTGGAAGGACTTGACCCGCACTGTCACGGCTGCGCTAGGTCAGGATTGCACATGCCGTTAGGAACGCCTAACTCTTCGATATTCCGCAGGCGTTCCGGTCATGCGGGATGGATGGACATTGACAAAACAAGCTTTCAGCAGGTCGTACCAGGCAAGGTGCGCGCGGTACGTCAATCCATTCTGTCTGCGCTGCACGGCACAGCATGCAGATTCGAAGCGGACAAATGTCATTCTGGCCAAGGCAGGTATCGACTGCGACGCCGCTGCGCAAACAACGGTGAATGCGCGCCAAGCGCAGGATCGCCTATCGGGGCGACTTTCGTTCATGCTTCTCAGAATGTCGAAACCTCTGCATGGTCGTTCAAAACTGGCTCAGCCAGTCCGGCCAACGGGGAAACATCGCTGCTGTCCTGGACGCCGTCGCCATCCGGTGTCACCGTCTGTACATCAGCCGTTGCGTCTTTTTCTGGTGCGTCGGGCACGTCACCCGTGTCGATCGCATCCCGATTCCCCAGCGCATTCATTCGCCGCCGCAGCCCCATCGCGAAGTTTCGGGCCCCATTGGCCACATCGCGCACCTGACGTTTCAATCCGGCCCGCTGGATATCCACCGCCTGCGCCGTGAGGACCTCATGAATCTCCAGGGTTTGCAGCAGCGGCATCAGCTGATCCAGCTTACCGAGCACTTCCAGGTAACGCCGACCGGCTGATGACATCACCCCGACATCGACCTCAAGTGCAACGGTGTCATACGTCGCCACGCTGGTGACACCATGGCTTTTAAAGAGCGCCTCGGCACCATCAATGGCCTTGTTGAGGCTTTCGTTCACGGCATCCATCTTCGTGCGCAAGGCAGCCTCCACCTTGGCGACATCCTCGTGATCGAGGCGCGTTCGCGCAATCACCGAAATAAAGTGAGTGTTGAGCTGAAGCGTGCTGAACAGGCGCACAAAGAAGCGTTTGCCCTCCGCACTCGTGAACCGAGCCCGCATCTTCAGGCTAGCTGCCTCGATCCGCCGGAAATCCGCCTTATTTTCCTTGGCAAGAATGCGGGCGTTGACGCCACCCTCATCCATTTTCACGATCTGAATGTCCGACATGCTCGGTTTCCTCTGGATGCCACGTTGAACGTCATCATCCGCATCGACTGCCGCATTCACCACGCGCAATGGTGACCACTTTGGCACCGTTTCGGAATCAGCGTCGGTTTTCCGGTTTTTGGGACTTGACCCAGCATTTTGCTGCCACTACCGTCGTGTCATGCAGCAGCTGGCCCTGCATTCCAACAAGGCAAGCCCAGGAGTTTCTGATTGACAGGCGCTCCCTCCCCCCATTCGGGTTGAGAGGTGGCTAGTCGTCGCATCATCGCTGACGAAACCCGTCACGTGATGCCGTCGAAGCGGCTTTCGAGGTGAAGGCGAGAGAGTGGCTGCGTATTGCCACGCCACCCTCCCCCCGAAAGCTTTCTTCGATCGGTCGCTGACACACCGATCAGGGTGGTTCATACCGCCTTCAAGCCAGCCCTGGAGTCCCCTTCCCCTCGTCGCCGGTTCTGCACCGGCCATTCATCACCCCGTGCGGGCATTCGCCCTCACCCCGGGTGCGCATTGCCTTCGCATTTTCATTGGAGGCAACGATGCTGAACCTGAGCGTATCCCCCGGCGTCTTCTCCGGCGTATTCCCCCCTGCTTCTGCGGGGCTTGTATTCACCCCCTTCGCAGCAGACCCGAACCTGCGATCCGCAGCCATCCCTGACCGAGGGGCACTCGACGCCCTCCCGGACGACGATGCGTCACCGGTCGAATGGAGCGAGGAAGACATCGTCTTCCTGCATTGGCGTCTGCTGCAAGAGATCAGCCATCTGGCCGACCCCGACAAGCCATTAGAAGAGAAGTTCGACACACTGCGCTGGATTTTTACCGAGCGCGAAAAGGACCAGCAACCCTTTTCTTTCGTGAGCTGCCTGCGCGTGGTGGGCTGTAGCCCGCTGTCGCCCATTGCCTACTGCGGCTTGGTCGATGCGCAGGAAGTCCGCGACCGCATCGAAAACAGCGTCAAAGCCTGGCTCTCGGCAACGCTGGAGCGCTACCCGGTCTGGGTGCGTGAAGCCGTCGCCCAGAACCCCGAATGGGTGGAGGCACGACTGCTCAAAAACCCCCAGTGGATCAACGAACAGCTCAAGCGGCTGTCGGTGCAGGACGACTTGTTCGCCTGAACCGCCCCACCCTTCAGGTTTGCGTATGGATCCGCAAGCCTGGTCATTTTTAGGAGTCAACCATGTTCCCCCTCAAAGACGTCCTGTGCTTGCTGGCGATTTTCATCGCCTACGGCATCACGGGACACATGGATGACGAAGACGCAGTGATGCTGGAAGAAACCCAGCGGACTCTGCAGCCCTCGGCATCCACCGACTGCTGGCCGGCGACCAACTCGTTGACCGGGCATCCTGCAACGCCGGTTCGTCATCTGGGGCCCGACTCCCAGTGCGATGAGCTGCCAGATTGCGCTTCTGGCAGGCCGCCTGAAGCGATTGAGCTTTGTCCACCGGACATTGACTGAGGAAGCCGTCATGCAAACCCATGTATCAATTTCCGGCAAAGACGCTGCGCTACTGAACGTCCGGGCACCAGAAGACATTGAGTTCCTGGTGAAGGAAAGCGAAGTGCTCACCGGCAAGCCCGGTCGCATGTTTGTCATCGCCGGTGCTGATCGCCTGAGCTACCGGGTGCAGTGGCATCCGATGGGCGTCCAGGTCGAAAGGCTCGATGCGCACGGGCGGGCCCTGAGTTCCGAGCAGCTGCTGCTCTGGGAGTTTCTAGAGCACAGCGTGATCGAGGCCCTACGTGCAGGGCAGTTGTTCACCCCATTGGTTCGCCGTCCCGGCTGACCAGTGATGTCCCCCAAGGCGGGTCCGTCCCGCCGGGGCGGTATTGCGCCTGCATTCAAGGAGAATTTCATGCAAATACAGGTTCAAATCAACGAGGAAGGTGCCTTGCGCAACCAGCGCTACGCCTTTACCGACCGCTTCACGCTCCTCTCTGAGCTGTTGCAAAACGCCCGCAGAGCCGGTGCGACGCAGATTGAGGTCCGCTACGACGCGGCATCTCAGATCCTGCACGTCACGGACGACGGCTGCGGCATAGACGACTTCCAGAAGCTCCTGAGCTTCAACGAGTCCGGCTGGGACGCGTCCACCTGCGCGCAGGAACGTCCCTTTGGGGTGGGTTTCTCCAAATGCCTCTATGCCGCCTCGCGCTGCATGGTGGCTTCCGGCCGTCAATGGGTCGATTTCGATACCCGAGCCGCGCTGGCCAAGACGCCCATTGAGGTGATGCAGATCGCAGAGGTCGATGTCATCGCCGGAACCCGGATCGAGTTGCACGGTGTGAATCTGCCCGACCTTGGGACGCGTATGGAGACTTTGTGCCGGGGTTTCCCGGTGCCGGTGCTGTTCAACGGCCAAGCACTGGAGCGACGCTTCGCCGAAGCGCATCTCGCAACGACGCCAAGTCCGATGGGCACCGTTCATCTCGCGGGCACGCACGATGGCCAGCACAGCCACCACACGATGGTGTTCCTGCAAGGGTTTTGTGTGCTGAACACGAGCTACCACCTGCTGGGAGGGATCAATGTCGTGCACCTGGATTCGCGCCAGTTCGTGGCTCGCTTGCCGGACCGCGACAAACTGATCGACGAAGATGTGCAGTACAAGCGCATCGAGGCCGAGTTAAAAGACGGCTGGCGAAAGATATTGGAAGTCGCCAAGACCGAGTTGCCAGTGGGTCTCTTTGTCGAACGCTACTACCCCGCCATGCGCGATTGGGGTCATCTCGACCTGCTCAATGACCTCGATGTATTGCCCTGCGAGTTGTTTGACGCCATCGTCGACTACCCGATTCTGGACAACGCCGGCAACCGTGACTACGTCCAGCCAGTGTCGACCGCACCGACACGCGAAGCCATCGAAAGCGGTGCTGTCACGCTGGTCGACCTCGACTGGCTGGGTGACGACAACGCCGCGCGTTGGATGTTCGCCAGGGCCAAGGGCTATCTGGTGTTCGGTTGGAATGGTCTCCATGATAAGCACTGGGCACAGCGCCACGTGCGCAACCTGGACTGGGACACGGTGGAGGTCCAAGCGCTGGGCGAACAGGCCCGTAGCGTTTTGGACGGTCGCTGGATATGGCCAACGGTCATCCTGTGCGAAGCCGTGCGGGTCAAGGTCGGCGACGAAACGGTGGAGATCACCGACGATGGTGTCTTCCATGGTGGCACCTTGTACATCCCCGCTGGCGAAACCTCGGGGGAGCCGGTACGTCAGGCTTCGTCTTTCACGGACGAGCACGACCAGTTCATGGAAAACGACCTGGATGCCGACCGCAATGCGCTGGCCGATCTGATCTGCCGTCTGCGCTCGGTCGATCCGGTGCAAATGCTGGACTCGCTGATGCAGACACTGAAACTCGGCAAGTACCCGCTGCTGCATGGCAAGACCTTCCAGTTGAACGTCGGTTGGGGATCGGCTCCCGGCCACTCGATTGAACGGGTGGGATGAACCATGCAGACCGCAGAGTACGCCGCCCGTATTGAAGACGTCAAGCGCCGCGCGCACGGGCGCTGGAGCGAAATTCTCAGTAGCTTGCAGGTCGATGAGCAGATTCTGAAGAAGCACAACCTGCCCTGCCCGCTGTGCGGTGGCACCGACCGTTTCCAGTACACCGACAAGTTCGGCGAGGGCAACTATCACTGCCGCAGTTGCGGCCCTGGCGGCGGCTTCAAGCTGCTGCAGGCGGTGAAAGGGATCGACTTCGGCACCGCCCTGAGGGAGGTCGAGCGCTGTGTGGGTACCACTCTTCCTGCCCTGAAGGAGGTTTCTGCCGAGCCATCAGCCAAACGCATGCAGAGGCTGGCCAAACGGATCTGGGACGAAGCCGTGCCGGTGACTGCCGACGATGAAGTGGATCGCTACCTGCGTGGCCGTGGGCTGGCACTGCCAGCCTACCCGAAGGTGCTGCGTTTCCACCCAAGGCTGGGGTACTTCGAGAAGGATGCTGCAGGCAAGTCGCGCAAAGTGGCTGAGTACGGTGCCATGCTGGCTTGTATCCAGGGGCCAGATGGCCATGCCGTGACGCTGCACCGAACCTACCTCAAGGACGGGCAGAAGGCCGTGGCGCGCGATGCCAAGAAGGTGTTGTCGGCGGGAATCAATGGTGCTGCCGTCCGTCTGTTCGAAGCCACCGATGAGCTTGCGCTCAGCGAGGGCATCGAGACGGGCATCGCCGTCCACCAAGCAACGGGCAAGCCGGTCTGGGCCGGACTCAGCGCGGGCAACCTGGAGAAGCTGTGGTTGCCGGACGCCGTGCGTCGGATCTGCATCTACGGCGACAACGACGCCAACGCGGACTTTGACGGTCAAGCCTTTGCCTTTGCGCTGGCACGCCGATTGAAGAAGGAAGAGAGGCGAACCGGTCCACGGCAGGTTCAGGTCTTTCTGCCCAAGCTGGCTGGAACGGACTGGGCTGATGTGTGGCGCACGCGAGGGGGCATCCTTCAAACGTAGTGTCGCTTTTGTGAGGGTGTGGCCGAAAGGCCGCACCCGCTTTTTCAGCATCACTGCGGATGCGGTGGTGATGCAAAGGTTCCCCCACTGGTAGCTGTCAAACCAGGTTGCACCCCGTGCACAGCAAAGACAGCCTTGGAGTTTGCGCGCGATTGACTTCGCGCCCTTCGTGGATCGGCTTGCCCGATCCGTCATCGCCCCTTGCGGGGACACGCATCCCCGCAAAAGGGGCAATGCCGTCCCCGTTTTTCTTTCTGATTGGAGATTTTATGAAAAGCGGACGTTCTCTCGTGAGTCTGGCCCAGGAACTGGAGCGCCAGTTGCATTCGAAGAAAGATCTGGTGGTTTCGTCGCAGTTGTTACGGCACGACACCAACGATGAAGGCGATACCCGCCTCGTCATCGAAGAAAGCAATGGCCCTGCCAAGTACGGCATCACGCCCCTGGCGCGGCGCCAGTTGGCAGAAAAACTGAAGATTCCTTATGCGTATTTTGAGCGCATGAGGCATGACCAACCGGTTCTGCTGGACCGCAACGTGAACACCTGGCTGCAAAGCGAGGATGACCGACGCATGATCCGCACGCTGGACGGGCATGTTCGGGCGGTGTTGTCGGACCGCTACCGCCGACTCGACAACTTCGACCTGGCCGAGAGTGTGCTGCCCATCCTGCAGCAACTGCCCGAGGTTAAATTCGAGTCGCTGGAGCTGACAGAGACGCGCATGTACCTGAAGGTCGTGACGCCACGCCTGAAATATGAGATGGCTCCCGGTGACATCGTGCAGGCGGGGGTGGCCATCACAAATTCCGAAGTGGGCCAGGGAACACTGTCGGTGCAGCCCCTGCTGTACCGCCTGGTGTGCCGCAACGGCCTGATCGCATGGGATCGTTCTCTGCGCAAAACCCATGTCGGACGGGCGCAGGGGGCCGAGGACGATGGCGTCATGGTGTACCGGGACGACACCCTGCGGGCCGACGACAAGGCCTTCTTCCTGAAGGTCCGCGACGTGGTGCAGGCAGCGGTGTCGGAGGCGACCTTCCGCCAAATGGCGCAAAAGATGCAGAAAACCCTGCATATTGCGCTCATCGGCGACCCGGTCAAAACCGTGGAAGTTCTGGCCAACCGCTATGACTTGACGGACACGGAGCGCTCAGGCGTTCTGCGGCACCTGATCACCGAGGGGGATTTGTCTGGTTACGGGCTCGTCAATGCAGTCACCCACTTCTCGCAAGAGGTCGAGGACTATGACCGGGCGACCGACTTTGAGGTACTGGGCGGCAAGCTGATCGAGTTGCCGAGCGACGAGTGGAAGGGACTGGCGCAGGCCATCTGACCGGTCCAGCAGGTCCGCAACAGCCTGCCGACCGACACCAGTTCAACCCTCCTCAGGTCGAGCGGACATCGTAAGGAACGGAACCACCGGGGCATCTGCCTCGGTGGCTTCTGCCTTCAATGCGCCCAGACGTGCACGGCGCGAATGATCCCTGTGACTTGGCCCACCACAAGCCAGCCCATGCGCCGCGCGGCGGCACCATCCGGTCCGGCACTTTTTCCGACGCAAAGCACAAAGCACCAGGAAATCGGCTGTTTGCAGATGGCAACAGCAAAGGCTCAAAAGAAATTTGTGACTATCAGATTATGCTGATTTTCGTCAAATGACAATCCGACTCTGTCCCGAGTGAGACAAGGATGACGATGTATCACCGCGGAATGTTCCATTCGGATTCACCAAGGGGGAAAACAATGTGTCATGTCCAACTCTCCGATGTCCAGTTCGTCAACCTGAGCGTCCTCAATGCCATCAAAACCGGCCTGCTGGACAACAAGGTCGCAACCTGCTGCAGGTTTTCTCTCGACGCGACGCAGGCCGAACTTCTTGGCAACCTGAGTCCCGACCAGATCTGGGCCTTCGTGGCCAATGTGGGACCCATAACACTATTTCCGCCACGTCACGACCTGCTCAGTCTACTGCAAACTCCGTTACCCCTTGCAGGCCCGCTGGCCACGGTTCGTTCACCCACGCTGCCCCATCGGTAGAGCGGGAGAGTGGCATGCCGACACGCGCCGACCGACAACTTCGGACTGTCAGACTCGCCAAGGACTGCGCTGAGCAGGGTGCACGGGTACGCACCATCCATTGCATCACCGGTCTGCCCTCCCGCGAAATACAACGCCTTTTTTTCAATAACCCGCAGGCCATACCCCGTGGCCGACCGCCGGATTCCCCCGAGTGGTATCACAGCGCCAACTTGTTGTTTCGTACGGATTCGTCCATTGTTGCGGCCATTTACCACCGACTGAGCCATGCGGGCTTCGGCACAGGGGAGGCCTTGGTAGGCGCCTACCGCCACTACCGGGTGGTGTGCCAGGCGCCGCACAGGATCAGTTTTGACCGGGCCTTTGATCTGGCATCTCATACAGATGGCATATGGATCGCCAAGTCACCCAGCTTCGCCATCGTGACCTGTCCGTCATGCGCCAGTGAGTTCCTGGCCGCCCTCGGTACCGTTGCCAAGTCAGAAGCTTGTCCCTTCTGCAAGTTGATTCAGCGCTACGGCAATGATCCACGGGTGCAAACCTCGTTCCCGACACATCCCCTGCCCGATCCAACGACGTTTCGACAAGGCATGTCAATGCTCTTGTGGATGAACACCGGCGAAGCCGATGGTGATAGTCATGCTCTTTCGATGCCAATTCCGGGGGACGCGAAGGAAAGCTGACTGAAGAATGGAGCATTGATTTGTGGAGCGACAGCGATGGTCATTGCTTCTTCGTCAACGAATCCGTTTTCTTCAGCCGATCCTGGCTTTGCGGCGCTGACCGTCGATGAAATGCTGTCCGCCAATGCCGACATCATTGCACGCATCAAGCTCTGCTACGCCATGGATCGGGACAGCTTCGAGAAAGACGTGCTGGCGTTGATCCGTCGGTATGCCGCGTACGTGCACCTGCTGCCCGCAACGGCAGACAACTATTTCAGTGCACCCGGTGGCCTGCTGCGGCTCGGATTGGAGACCGGGTTCTTCAGCCTGCAGGGCACGGACGCCCACATTTTTTCGGGACGCTCAACCATTTCCACGCGACGCCTACTGGAGCCCCGCTGGCGGCATGCCACCTTCATCGCTGGCCTGTGCTGCGAAGTACACCGGGTGCTCAGTCACGTCATCGTCACGGACGCCGACGGTGAAGTGTGGTCGGGCTATCTTCAACCCCTGTCCGACTGGCTCATCGCACGCAGCGCGGTGCGCTACTTCCTGAGTTGGCGCCCGCAAGCCGTTGAGACACGTGGACTGGGTATATTTGCGCTGCCGCACGTGGTGCCACCGGAGGTGCTGCAGTACCTGTCGGAGGGCAATGCCGTCATCGTGCCACACCTGATGGCCAGCATTGGCGCGATACCCATCTACCGGGATCACATCGTTCTGGATGAGCTGGTCCGCCGCTCGCTGGCCCTGGTCATTGATCAGAATTTGACAGCGAACGCAGACCGTTACGGATACCCGCAGTTCGGCTCCCACCTGGAACGCTATCTCGTGGATGCACTTCGACGCCTCGCCAATGGGCATGGCGCATGGGTATGCAATCACGAGAAGTCACGGGTTTGGTTCGGACAAGATGGACTTTTTCTGCTTTGGCCCGGCGCAGCAGACGATGTTCGCAAGTTGCTTGAATCGGATCAATGGCCGGGTATACCCAAGGCTGCGGAGACCATGCTGGAATTATTGCTGGCGGCAGAGGTGTTCGAAGCCCAGGATGCCGCTCATCCAACCTGGCCAATTTGTCCGCCAAGTGCCAAGACAGTGCTGGAGGCTGTCAAACTGAGGTCCGCTGCTATCCTGTTCGCAGGGATCGTCCCCTCGCCCGAAGCGCTGGGCATGAAACTTGTGCGCCCCCCTGGGGAGCCGGATCCCTCGCCTCCCACGACCGCAGTGCCACGCCCCGGACGACCCGGGGAACAGCTGTCCCTCATTGCGCCTACGACTTCGTCCTCAGCGACAGAGCCTGCAGACGAACAGCCCCAGAAACCGTTGGTTCCTCCGACCCGTGAGGAGCCCCCTCCTGCCAAACCGCCAATGTCACTCACACTGCAGGCCCCCATGCGCCTCAATCCAGCGGTGCGGGATGCGCTGACGGCCATCGTCCACACGCTGAACGACGGCGTGGGCCCGGCGCAAGCTTGCAGGGTCGCCCACGGCTTCTTCGTGCCGCTCAGCGAATTCGAACGACAAGGCCTTCAGCCCACCATGGCCTTGCGAGCATTGGCCGAAGTGGGCATGCTCGTTCCGACGTCATCCGGTGGGCCACCAACCCACACCTGCGACTTCAACGACACGCCAACGGTAGGAACGGTGGTTGACCCGCGCTTCATAGCAGGATTTGATCTTGGCGGATTCACCTTGCGAGACGCTGGTGGGCACTGAAAATGCTGCTTCGACGCTATGAAATGCCCTGGCGACCTGCCTACGAAGCCCGTGCTGGCATCATCTGGTTGTTCGCCCTGGCTTGGTTTGTCATCGTGGGGGTCACCGGGCAGCTACCCAGAACCTTGGCTTTGCCACTGGCCGTGATAGGTCTTTTCATGGCACTGACACGCACCACGCAGGCACTGCATACCCTGATCCTGAGGGCATCGCTGTCCGGACGCAGTATCCAACGCCTAACGACCCAGGCGCTCGCGCCGCACTGCGCCAAGCCAGACCAGGTGTTTCTGGGCTTTGGCTTTGAATGGCATCCCGTGCACTCGCAGCGCCTGTACGAACTCGCCAAGGTTGACTATAGGGAATTTACAGTTTCACCTCGATTTCTGACCTGGCTGGGTTATGACGTGAACCCTCAACCGGATGGCGAGATTGGTCTGCCCTACATCCATGGCGTCGAACCCAGAGAAGTACCGCTGTACCGCCCGCTGCAGAATTTCGAGGGAGGAACCCTGTTGGTCGGCACCACCCAGTCCGGCAAAGGCGTGGCGCTCGCCGCCCTGATTACCCAGGCCATCCGGCGCGGTGACGTGGTGATTGTCATTGACCCGAAGAACAGTCGTCGGCTCAAACGTGTCGTCCAACGTGCCTGCGAAGACTATCGCGAGCCTGACACTTTTCTGGAATTCCATCCTGCGTTTCCAGAGACCGGCATCCGGATCGACTTCACCTTCAACTGGCAAAAGGCCACCGAACTCGCCTCACGCATCCAGTCCGTCATGCCCCCCGATACGGGTGGCGCGTTCTCGGCTTTTGGCTGGGACGCGGTGAATGTGGTCGTGCAGGGTCTCATTGAGCTTGAGGAGCGGCCCAACCTGGTCAAACTCACCAAGTACATCGAAGGCGGGATCGAGCCGGTTCTGGAAGGCTCCCTTCGACGTTTCTATGACCAAACCCTGGACGGCAATTGGCGCGAATTGCCCGAGATGAAGAAGCTGCTGCACGACGCGCACCGCGGCAATGTGAGAAAGCCCTCCGAGGCCGCCAGTGCCGATCTGATGGCCTTTGTCGCCTACTATGAACACCAGATCATGCAAAGCCAACGCAGCAAGGTGATCGACGCCCAGGTGCGCACTTTCCGGCACAACCGTGAGCATTATCAAAAGATCACGGCCAATTTGTTACCCGTCCTGTCGATGCTGACCTCGGGCGACCTGGGTCCGAGTTTGTCACCCGACCCATTCGACGCCAACGATACGCGTCCAATCATGAACTTCGAGAAAATTGAGCGAGCTGGTCATGTGCTCTATATGTGTCTGGATTCCCTGCCGGACCCGTCCGTGGCTTCCGCCATTGGTGCGTTGGCGCTGGCAGACTTGGCGGCAAGGGCTGGCATGCGCTACAACCTCGGCGGCTACCGGCGCATTGCGCTGTTTGTCGATGAAGTCTCCAATGTCATCAACCAGCCACTGATCGAAATTCTGAACAAGGGTGCCGAGGGTGGCATTTTTACGACCTGTGCAATGCAGACGCTGGCGGACCTGGCCAAACGGCTGGGCAGCGAAGATGCGGCACGCATGGCTCTGGGCAACCTGAACAACCTGATCGCCTTGCGCACGAAAGATCGACCGACGCAGGATTTTGTGGTCGAAACCTTTGGCAAGACGGCCATTCACACCATGCGCGTTGGCTTGGGACATGGTGCAGATGCCCATCTTGGGGACTTCTCGTCAAACTATTCGACCCAGATCACCGAAAGCTTCGAGGAGATGGTCCCCGCCGAAGTGTTGGGCAAGCTGCCGAACCTGCAGTATTTCGCCTCGGTATCAGGCGGGCGGATCATCAAGGGACGGTTTCCCATCCTGGATCCAGATGCCGAGCACGGGCCCGTCACGCACAAAGCGACGCCATGATCCGCGCCACCTCCGTGCTGTCCCTGGTCATCCTGCTGATTCTGGTGCTTTACTTTCCATCCGCTCACCCGCCGCAACACTTTGTGACGCAGATTCGCATTGAGCACCAAGCCACGACGGAATTCTGGGGAACGGACCCGGCGACCCGGATCATGGCCCGTGCCATGCGCATGCAGGACGCTGCAGCCGAAGTCTCACCCATTCCAAAGGTGGCCGACGCGCCGTCGACCACGGGTGTGAACAATGCCGTGGCACAGGAAATGGCCTTTGTGAACCAGCGCTTGTTCAACAACCCCTACTTTCGCTCCGTCGATGCCCTGTTACTGCTGGGTAGCTATCGGCTCGCTACTCTCCTCGAATGGCTACCCTGGTTGGCCGCGTTCACGCTAGCAACTGTGGCCGATGGCTGGTTCGTACGGCTGATCAAGGCCAAGGAATTCGTGCAGCACGATCCGGAGATGTTTGCCGTTTATACCTGCCTGGCGATCATCACCACGTGTGCCACGGTGGTCGGGTTTGTGGTTCCCGTCACGCTGCATCCGCTGGTGCTGCCTTGTGTGCCGCTGGTGATCAGTGTGCTGGTTGGGCGGGCCTTGGGGTGCTTTCATCAGCGAGCTTGAGTCGACTCAAGCATGACAATGCCTACCCGGTGCCTACACCGCCAGCCTGGAAAATCTACACGCTTGGCAGCAAGCGTCAACGGCATTAACTTGAATGATGAGCCAGAAATGTCCTGTCAAGTCCGCCGACTATAAAATACAAGCCCAGCGATGGCTGCCAGACTTGATCTTGTCCGTCCTACATCCTGATCTCGCACCAAACACACAGCACGCCTCTCGTTTGCGACTTCTCCATTCATTCTATAAATAGGATCCTACCCATGTCACTCTCTAGCTGTAGTGACTCGCGTTTGAAAACCGCCCGACTTGCAATCAGCGGCTTTTCCGACTCACATTATTTGCAACTGACCAGATGGTCAGAATCACATTAATTGCAAATGAACTTGCAATCGTAGCGGCCAGCTTGCATTGCAGCGGCGCCGACTCACATTGTTTGCAAATGGAAACCTGGGCAGCTTTGTCACGTTGAGGTCTTTGATCTTCTTGGCTGCATGCCAAACAATGAACAAATAGACCCTATCTGGACGGGTTTTGCCCATCCAGTTGACGCCAAGCTGGGGTATGCTTCAACCTGACATCGCTACTCCATGAGCGCAACCGACTTGACTTGTACCCACAGATCTTGTCCCAGTGACACACCGAGCGCTGACGCTGCGCGCTTGGTCAGGCGAGCAATCAGGATTGAATCTCCGACCTGAACTCGCACGAGCGCCAAACCCGGATGCTCGTCATCTGCGATGGCATCGACCCGTCCGGTCAACACGTTCTGAATGCTGGTCTTTCCTGGATGCTGCTGGGCCAGGCTAACATCCCGTGCGAGTACCCAAACTCTCACCCTGCGCCCGATAGGTACGCCTTGATCCCGTGTCCATAGACTTCCACCTGGGAAATCCACTCGCGCCAGGTGCCAGGCCTCGTCAATGGCTCCGACCGTGACATTCAGTACCGCTCCCACATCCTCACCTAGCCGAATCGGTAGATCGAGCCTGGTGAGCGTTTCGGCCAGAGAGCCGTTAGCCAGCACCCGTCCAGCGTCCATCACCACCAGGTGATCCGCCAGGCGTGCGACTTCATCGGGTGAATGACTGACGTACAGCACGGGGATAGCCAGTTCCTCGTGCAAGCGTTCCAGATAGGGCAGGATTTCCTGCTTGCGCTGCAGGTCTAACGCAGCCAGCGGCTCATCCATCAGCAGGATGCGTGGTCTGACGGCCAACGCTCGTGCAATGCCGACACGCTGACGCTCTCCACCGGAAAGGCGGTCTGGCTTGCGATCCAGTAGGTGTTCGATGCCCAGCAACTCGATGGCCTGATCCAGACTCTTGCGCTGATCGTCGGAAACCCGTTTCAGGCCGTAGCGCAAGTTGCCTATCACCGTGAGGTGAGAGAAGAGACTTGCTTCCTGGAACACATAACCCAAGGGGCGCTTGTGGGTTGGCAACCAGTGCTGTTCGTCCTGCCATACATTCCCGTTGACGGTGAGGAAACCTTGCGGGGCGCGTTCGAGCCCCGCGATGCAGCGCAACAGCGTTGTCTTGCCGGACCCAGAGGGGCCGAACAAGGCAGTGACGCCGTGACAGGGCAACGACAGGTCTACATCAAGGGTGAAGCCAGGCCAGTCAAGGCGCAAGCGTGCTTGAATGGTTGTCATCCATTCAACCCTTCTTTGCGCTGGGCCGCCAGGCATAGAGGGTCAGCAACACCAAGAAGGAGAAGATCAGCATCACGGCAGCGAGGCGGTGAGCCTGAGCGTATTCCAGCGCCTCCACATGGTCATAAATTTGCACCGACGCAACGCGGGTAACCCCCGGCAGATTACCGCCGATCATCAGTACCACGCCGAATTCGCCCACGGTGTGGGCGAAGGTCAGGATGGAGGCGGTCAGGAAACCGGGTAGCGCCAAGGGCACCGCGACCGTAAAGAAGGCATCGAGCGGCGAGGCGCGCAAAGTGGCGGCCACTTCCAGTGGTCGGTCGCCCACGGCCTCAAAGGCAGTTTGCAGCGGCTGCACCATGAAAGGCATCGAGTAAAACACCGAGGCCACTACCAAGCCCCAGAAGGTGAAGGGCAACAGCCCGATGCCAAGCGATTGGGTCAGTTGTCCCACCGGACCATTCGGCCCCATTGCCAACAGCAGGTAAAAACCCAGCACCGACGGCGGCAGAACCAAGGGCAGCGCCACCACGGCACCAATCGGCCCTTTCCACCACGCCTTGGTGCGGGCCAGCCACCAAGCGATAGGCGTGCCGATCAGCAGCAGGATCATCGTCACGCTGGCCGCCAGCCGTACCGTCAGCCAGATGGCCTGTAAATCGCTGTCCGTTAGATGCATGCTTGTCGCTCCGGTCAGTGCGTGTGTTGAAAGGTTTTCACCGAGGAAACCAGCAGAATCATGCCCAGCAAAGTCATCATCAGGTGGGTAGGCACCAAGCCAAGCAATAGACCGCCCACGGCTGCGCCCAGAATCGACCCTGCCGCCATCGAACGCAATAAGGGGCGCTCAGCCCGCAGCACGGCAAAGGAGTCCGAACGGGTGTAGCGCGCAAAGCCAACGATCATGGTGGGCAGACTCACTACCAGGGAAAGACTGCCCGCCAGTTTGATGTCCACGCCGTAGAGCAGCACGATGGTGGGGATCAGCAATTCACCACCAGCCACGCCCAACAAGGCGGCCACCACGCCGATGCCGAACCCGGCAACCAGTCCAACCACCAGCCGCACAGCGCCAGATTGGAAAAGCGGTGCGGCACCGTCATGGAGGCCAAACCACGCTTCTGACAGCATCACCAGCGAAAGACTTGCCAGCATGACCATAATGATGCGGTCGAGCCATAAGCGTGGCATGGTGATGGCGTGCCCCGCCGCCCACCACGCACCGACGAGGCTACCTGCCAGCAGGTTCAACGCCACATCCATATGAGGTGCCAATTGACCCAGCGGAATCGCCTTGATTCGGAAGATCAGTGCAGCAGCGACGACGACCAGACTCATGGCCTTGTTCAGAATGACCGCCTCTAAGGTGCCCAGCCTGAACAAGCCCACCAGCACCGGCAGGCGGAATTCCGCACCACCCAAACCGATCAGGCCGCCAAGGGTGCCAATCATGGAACCTGCGACAAAGCCTTGGCCGCTACGAATACGCGTCGTCATGGCGTCCCCTTACTTGCTGGCAACTTCGCCGGGCAAGACGAAACCGTATTTCGTCATCACGGCGCGAGCGGGCTTGGTGCCCATGTAGTCGGCAAACTGTTTGGCCAGCGCATTGCCCGCCGCGCGCTTGGTGATGACAAAGCCCTGTTCCAGCGGTGCATGCAGGTTGTCGGGAATCAGCCAATAGCCGCCCTTGTTCGCCAGTTGAGGATTGACAGCCAGCGAGAGCGCGATGATGCCCACTTGGGCATTGCCGGTTTGCACGAACTGCGCGGTCTGGGCGATGTTCTCGCCATAGACCAGCTTCGGCTCGACCTTCTCCCACAAACCCGAAGCGCGCAAGGCTTCTTCGGCTCGCTTGCCATAAGGGGCATGCTTGGGGTTGGCGATGGCTACGCGGGTGATTTTCGGGTCTGTAAGACTAGCCAAGGTCATCTTGGTAGCGTCCTGACTGGCACTCCAAAGCACGATGCGACCGACCGCGTAAGGCTTCACATCGGAAGCTGCCAAACCGCTCTTGACCAGCTCACGGGCAAACCCGATGTCAGCCGAAAAGAACAGGTCGTAGGGGGCACCTTGCTGGATTTGCGTGTTGAAGGTGCCGGAAGAACCATAGACGACATCGACCTCATCGCCTGGATTAGACTTCTTGAAGGTGGTCACGATCTCGTCCATCGCAAACTTGAGATCCGCCGCTGCCGCGACAGTAATCTTCTCGGCATGGGCCGAGGCGGCAAAGCAAAGCGAGCAAGCCAACAGCAGGTGTTTGAGGGATTTCATGGTTTTTTCCTTGATGGTCAGAATTCGTAGCCGTAGGTGCGGATCACTCTCTTAGCTGCTTCGCTCTTCAGGTAGGCCAGCAGGGCATCGGCGGCCGGGTTGCCCTTACCACGGTTAAGCAGCACGGCGTCCTGCTTGAGCAGCGGATAAAGGTTTGGCGGCACCATCCAGTGGGAACCTGGCGCAAACTGGCCATCTTTATAAATCTGCGATAGAGCCACAAAGCCCAATTCGGCATTGCCCGTGGCAACGAACTGGTAGGCCTGCGCAATGTTTTCACCCAGAACGAGCTTGCTTTCGAGCGGGGTATAGACACCCAGCTTGGTCATTGTCTCGACGGCTGCAGCCCCATAGACCGCGACTTTCGGATTGCCAATAGCCAAATGCCGAAAATCGCCGTGCTTGAGCACATCACCTTTGTCGTCCACAAAACCCGGTTTGGCGCTCCAGAGCACGAGCTTGCCAACGGCGTAGGTGAACCGACTCTCGGGAACCGCCAGTCCATCTTTTTCGAGACGGATCGGCGTTTCGTCGTCCGCGGAAACCAGCACGTCGAAGGGTGCGCCGTTCTTGATCTGTGCATAGAACTTGCCCACCGTGCCGTAGGCGATGAGCGCCTTGTGCCCAGTGGCCTTCTCGAACTCGGGCGCGATTCGTTCCATCGGGCCGGTGAAGTTGGCAGCGACTGCCACATTAACCTCGGCAGCATCAGCCAGGCTACAAGCGGCCAACAGAATGAGAGGAAGAGTGCGAATCAATAGGGTCATGTGGCGGCTTTCTCAATGTGGCAAGGTCGGTAATGTCGTGTTTCCTACACCGTTAGGTCAAAAATGACATAACGATAAGCATAAAGCATTTGGCGTGCCACCGAAACCCATATTCAAAAAATCTCAGTTGGCCAGCAAGCTGAGTGCGTCGAGTTCTGAGGTGGATTCAGCGTTGAGACGCTGTTCCAGGGCGGCATAGCAAGCCACCAGTTGCTGCCCCAAGGGAGTCAAGGTAGCTCCGCCGCCGCCCTTTCCGCCCGTCGCAGTTTCGATAACTGGACGGCCAAAGCCTTGGTTGAGGGAATCAATCAGCAGCCATGCACGTTTGTAAGGGATGCCTAGTGCACGTGCAGCCGCCGCAATGGAACGGGTTTCCCCAACCAGGCGTAGTAAATCGATCTTGCCGGGGCCAATGGCAATGCCTTCGCCGATGTAGATTCGAGGGCGAACCAGTATCACGTGAGATTTTGGGGCGGCGGGAGTTTTCATCCGCACAGATTATCGGAAAAGTCAGTACGACACTGTTTCAAGCAAGACAAATACAGCCTGCGGCTCTCATTGGCATGCTTAGCGTGCTTTATTTTCCGTTTTCTGAGGCGACCCCAATTGGGGTGACGATGGCCACCACACTCGTGATCGCAGGTCTGTTGCGCTGGCGGCTCAGGCCGTAACCCATTCAAATCCCAGCCCCAGCGCCACCCACCATACGCCTGCCAGCAGCATTACAGCCGCAAACGTGCGCCGCCCCGGTAGCCAAGCATCCCAACGCGAAAACTTGCCGATCATGGCGCTAGCCGCTGACGGCATAGCCCCTGCAAGCAGCAGCAAAGTGCTATGACCAATGCCGTAGGCCAGCAAGAGCGCTGCACCCCACATCATTGATGCACCCAAAGCGGCCCCTGATCCTGCAATGGCCAGTGCCGCACCCAGAGCTGGTGTGGCGCAGGGGCTCATCACCGTGCCAATCAAGGCACCCAAAACCAACGCACCCCATAGGCCAGAGCGCACTAAATATTGTTGCATGGCGCGGGGCAAGCCAATGCCGCAAGAACTGTCCGCACGCCACAGCCACAAGGCCATTGCCATCACCAACGTGCCCACCACCACCAGCCATGGACCAGGCAATGTGCCCATCATCAGACCCAGACGCGCCGCCGCCAGACCCATCATCAGCAAGGCAATGTTCATGCCCGCCACAAATGCCAGCGATAGCGCCCAGGCGCGTCGCGGGCTGTTGGCCTGGCCGCCAACAAAACCTACCGCCACTGGCACTGCAGCCAGCACGCAGGGTGAGGCTGAAGTCAGCACCCCACCGGCAAACGCCACGGCCAGGCCCTCTAGTCCGGTCACAGCGCTGCCTTTGTCGTGCCAGTGGTTGAACCTACGCCGGCTTGCGTAACGCCAAGGTGCACCAGAATGTCTTCAGCACTGATCTTGCCCATGTGGCGACCGATCTCCACGCCTTGCGCGTTGTAAAACACCTGCGTGGGCATCAGGTGAATCTGGTATTTGCTGATGTAACCGCTCTCTTTCAGGATGTCCACATCGGCCACGGCAATGCGTGGGTCAAGCGCGAGCGCGTGCAGGATGGGTTTCATCTCACGGCAACTCACGCAGTTGTTGGCACCAAACTCAATGATGGTGGGCTTGCCTGCGCGCAGCACGGTTTGCACCGCATCGGGTGTTGTATCACCCGTCGGCGGGGTAGATGCTGCGGAGCCCTTCGCCATGTAAAGCCAGACCCCCAGCAGGGTCGCCACCGCCACCATAACGACGAAGGAAATGTGGGTCGGCTTGCGCCACCGAGACGCAGGCTTGCCGTTTGAGAAGCGCACAGACTTTACAGATTTTTCAGGCATGGTTTATTCCCCATTGCGCTAATGGGTGCCCAAAACCCGCTGCCACCAGTGCCTGCGTGAACTCGGCAGGGGGGCATCGTCTTCAATGCACTCTGGTAGGCATCGCGACAACACCCAGCGCGGCGGAATCGGCGTTGGACTGCAACTGCAAGATGAGCCCAGGTTATGGGGGTCAAAGATTTTGATGAAGCCAGGCTGTTCGCGGTTGTCCACGTAGACAATGCCGCAAAAGTCGTGCTTGTGCTCGCGCCGTAATAACGCGTCGACTTCATCCACAAAGCGACTCAGTGCTTCGGTATCCAGCGGGGACGTTGGTGCTGCTTCACCGACCAGGCTGGCGTACCAGCCTTCGGGCGCAGCCTTGACCCGTGCCCATAAGTCATCCAACTGAGGCCAGCGTAGGACTCCGTAGAGGTGCCCGTTGAGCTGCTCCAAGAATGTGCCTGTTGGCGCTGCCATGATCGTTACGAGCCGCAGGCAGTACCAGAGTTGTCTTTGAGGCCCAGTGCACGCATGATCGATGCAGCCGGACAAAATCCGGTGAAACCCATCTGGAACAAATTGGCGCCGACAAACGCTGTAAGCCACAGCCAACTCATAGAACCAAGGCTGATTTGGCCGCTGAAGTGTGCTGCGGCCAGGCTGGCCATGATCATGAAACCGGCAAAAATGCTGACGGCGCGGTTAACGGTCATACGAAGTATCCTTTGAAGGGGTAGATGGAACGGGTGCTGCGCAATGCCACACAGGCAAAGTGAAGACGGTTCAACTCTTCAAAAGATGCACAAAATTTTGATATTTATTCTGAAATGGTCTTTAGACACGTTTTCCCTCTGCATTGACCACAGGCTCACCGTCTTCCTTGGTGAATGCGCCCAACTGCGGATGGGGCAAGATGTCCAAAACGGCTTCACTGGGACGACACAGCTTGGTGCCCAGCGGCGTGACAACGACAGGCCGATTCATCAGAATCGGGTGTTGAACCATGAAGTCGATCAGTTCAGCCTCTGTCCACTTCGGGTCGCCCAGGCCGAGTTCATCGTACGGGGTACCCTTTTGACGCAGCAGTGCGCGAGCGCCGATGCCCATCGCCTGCACGAGCTGTTGCAGTCGCTCTTTGCCGGGCGGTGACTTGAGGTACTCAATGACGACGGGCTCTACCCCGCTGTTGAGGATCAGGGCCAGCGTATTGCGAGATGTCTCGCATGATGGGTTGTGATAGATGGTGATGTGGGTCATGGTCTTGCGCCTTGGGTGACTGCACCTTGCTCGTACCAACCCTTGCTGCGGTTGACGATGTTCACCACCAACAGCATCACCGGTACCTCGATCAGCACCCCGACCACGGTGGCCAGCGCCGCGCCCGAGTTGAAGCCAAACAGGCTGATGGCCGCCGCCACGGCGAGTTCAAAGAAGTTGCTGGCGCCAATCAGCGCTGATGGACAGGCGATATTGTGTTTTTCACCGACCGCTCGGTTGAGTAGGTAGGCCAAGCCCGAGTTGAAAAACACCTGGATCAAGATCGGCACCGCCAGCAGCGCAATGATCAGCGGCTGCTTCAGAATGGCTTCACCCTGAAACGCAAACAACAGCACCAGTGTGGCCAGCAGTGCGGTGATGGACCAGGGGCCGATTTTTTCCATCGCCGCATCAAAGGCGACCTGCCCCTTTTGTAGCAAGGATTTGCGCAGCAGTTGCGCCACAATCACCGGGATCACGATGTACAGCGCCACCGAAATCAGCAGCGTGGCCCACGGCACGGTGATGCTCGATAACCCCAACAAAAACGCCACCAGCGGCGCAAAGGCCACCACCATGATGCTGTCATTCAAAGCCACTTGCGACAGGGTGAACAGCGGGTCACCGCCGGTCAGGCGGCTCCAGACAAACACCATGGCCGTACAAGGGGCGGCGGCCAACAGAATCAGTCCGGCCACGTAACTGTCGATCTGGTCCGGTGGCAGCAGCGGTGCAAACCAGTGGCGGATGAACAGCCAGGCCAGCAAAGCCATGGAAAACGGTTTGACCAGCCAGTTCACAAACAAGGTCACGCCAATGCCTTTGACGTGTTGACGCACCTCGTGCAAGGCAGAGAAATCTACCTTGAGCAGCATCGGGATGATCATCACCCAGATCAGCACACCCACGGGCAGGTTCACCTGGGCCACCTCCATGCGGCCAATCGCCTGGAACACACCTGGAAAGAACTGCCCCAAGGCGATACCAGCCACAATGCACAAGGCCACCCACACAGACAAGTAGCGCTCAAAGACGCTCATCGGCGCGCCTGCCGCGCGTTTGCCGGTTACTTCACACTGAGCGCTCATCTTCTACTCCTTGGCGAGGTTGCGGGCTGTGGTTTGCAGCATGGTTTTTTCCAGCTTGTCGGCGGGCAAACTGATCAGAATATCCAAGCGACGTTTGAGCGCATGCAAGGTCTGGCGGAAAGCTTCCAGCTTTTGCGCGTCATTGCCGTCACCCACAGATGGATCGGGATAGCCCCAATGCGCGGTGGCGGGCTGGCCCGGCCAGTAGGGGCAGACTTCCCCGGCGGCGTTGTCACAGACCGTGATCACCAGATCCATGTGGGGTGCGTCTGCACGGCCAAAATCGTCCCAGCTTTTGCTGTGCAAACCTTCAATGGAGATCCCAGCCTGCTGCAACACCTGCAGGCCCAGCGGGTTGGGTTGCTGGTTGTCACGTGGGCTGCTGCCAGCGGAATAGGCCTTGAAACGGCCCCGTCCGATGTGGTTCAGAATGGCTTCGGCCAGGATGCTGCGCGCCGAGTTGTGGGTACACAGGAACAGGACATTGAGTACTTTGCTGGTCATGGTTGATTTCCTTGATGGTGTTGGGTTTTCAGGACAGGTTGGAGGACAGTTTCAGCAGACGATCTACCCCAATGGGTTCGTCTTTCAATAGCGGCACAAGTGCATAACGACGGGCATGGTGGGTGGTGACGGCCTCAATCTCGCGCAGTTCGTTGTGAGCTCTCTGCACTAACAAAGGTGAACTCACCTTGGCCGCAGCAACACTGTTGTTGATGACCCAGGCCCAGGGCTCAATGCCGGCACGGCGCAAGTCCGCCTGCAAATTGGCTGCCTCCAGCACCGGCGTGGTCTCAGCCAGCGTCACGATCAGCACCTTGGTTTGCCTGGGGTCTTGCAACTGCATCATGGGCGTGATGAAGTGTCCGTTGGCCCCCATCTGACGCACGATGTCGCGGTGGTAGGCACCCGTGGCATCCAGCAGCAACAAGGTATGACCGGTGGGCGCGGTGTCCATGACGACAAACTTCTTGCCCGCTTCACGAATCACCCGCGAGAATGCCTGAAACACGGCAATCTCTTCGGTGCACGGGGAGCGCAGGTCTTCTTCCAGCACGGCGCGCCCGGCCGCATCCAGCGTGGCACCTTTGGTGGCCAGCACGTGGGCGCGATAGGTTTCTGTGACCTCATGCGGGTCGATGCGGCTCACAGTCAGGTGCGCCAACGTGCCATGCAGTGTTTCCATCAGGTGGGCTGCCGGGTCTGAGGTGCTCAGGTGCACATCCAGGCCACGTGTGGCCAGCTCCACCGCCACAGCTGCGGCCAGCGTGGTTTTGCCGACACCGCCTTTGCCCATCAGCATCACCAGGCCGTGGCCTTCGCGGGCGATGTCATCGACCAGAGAAGACAGGCTTGGCCTGTTGATGTTGGGGATGCCAAGGGCCGCATGCCGCGGTGTGCCCCATTCGGTGGATTCGCGATCAAGCGTGTCGGGTGCAGCAGGCGTGTTCAGCAATTGTTTCAAGGCAGCCAGACCAAACAAGTTGAACGCCTTGAGCTCGATCTGGTCTGTTGGCAAATCGCGCAGCGCTTCGGGCAAGTTCGACAGCACCGCTTGTTCGCGCTCAAAAATGGCTTGCGCCAGCGGGTCATCGAGCACTTGGGCTTGCGGAAACACGCCATTGATCACCAGATACTGCCGGGTAAGCCCAATGCCGGCCAGTTCACCATGGGTTCGTGATGCTTCATTTAATGTAGCTGCTTGCGCCCGTGCTACAAAGACCAGACGGGTTTTTTGTGCATCCGCCAGGGCATCTACCGCCGCATTGTACTGGGTGCGCTGCTTTTCCAGCCCGGCCAGCGGCCCCAGGCACGAGGCATCCCCCTTGCCGTCTTCCAGAAACCCGCTCCAGGCACCCGGCAATTGCAGCATGCGGATGGTGTGACCGGTCGGCGCGGTGTCAAACACGATGTGGTCAAAGTCTTTCGTCAGCGCGCCGTCGATGAGCAGCGCAGTGAACTCGTCAAATGCAGCAATCTCGGTGGTGCAGGCCCCGGAGAGCTGCTCTTCAATGCCTTTGACCACGCTCTCGGGCAACAGGCCCCGCACGGGCCCCACGATGCGGTCGCGGTAGGCTTGGGCAGCAGCTTGTGGGTCAATTTCCAGTGCGCTGAGGTTGTGTACCTCGGCCACCGGGGTGATCTGGTTGCCAATACTGATGCCAAACACCTGCCCCACGTTGGAAGCCGGGTCAGTGCTGACCAGCAACACACGTTTGCCAGATGCAGCCAGGTGAATTGAGGTGGCGCAGGCGATAGAAGTTTTGCCGACACCGCCCTTGCCGGTGAAAAACAGAAAGCGGGGAGGCTGGTTGAGAAATTTCATGGATGGTGTGATGGTTCTGGTGATGCGCCGATGTGATGTCAGCAGCATTTGGCAGCAGGTTTGGCGGCATCCGCTGCCGTACCACCGCAGCAACCGGTACTGGCCTTGGCAGGCTCTGCTGGGGCGGCGCCACAGCAACCCGCGGTTTTGGCGCTGCTGTCACTGGCCGCTTTCGAGCTACCACCGCAGCAGCCAGAACCCGGAGCGGCATCCGCAGCGGCTACTGCGCCGGGTTGCAAAAATCGCTGCGCCAAATCCAGCACTGATTTGGCCGGGCTGTCTTTGACTTGCTGCGCCAGATTCACCGCTTGCAGCATGTCGGCATCACTCACGCCGAGTTTGCGCGCCGCATCAAAATGGTATTTGAAGCAGGGCTCGCAGTTGGAGGCAATCGCTGCGCCAATGGCCACCAGTTCAGCGACTTGGGCGCTAAAGATGGAGGGGGCAAGGGGGATGCCCAACCACTGTGCCAAAACGTCACGCGTGGGGTAGCTGCCAGAGAGCATGACCTGACCATCAACCAGCACCACCGGCAAGGTGGCCTCACCGGATTTTTGCAGCAAGTCTTTGACGGCAGCATTGTCCGCAAAGGCCATGGGTTGCTGCGCCAGGTTAAAGCGCTCAATGGTCGCACCCTGCTGTTTGGCCCAATCGACATCGGCAGAAAAATCGACCAGCTTTTGATCGACGTCGGTACCACACACACCGCTGCTGCAGCACAGGGCCGGGTCGAAGACTTGTACTTGTTTCATATCAAAAGCTCTTTCAAGGTTGGGGTTAAAGCATCGGCCCATTGAGCGGTGTGCAAATTTCCGGGCACTGCTCGGGATGACCCGCGCAGCACTCGGCAGTCAGGTAGGCAATCAGGTCATGCATCAAGGTCATGTTGGCGCGGTAGCGTTGAAAGCGCCCCTCCTGCACCACCGACACCAGTTGCGCATGGGTAAGGGTCTTGAGGTGAAACGACAGGTTGGTCGGCGGCACCTCCAAAGCGCTTCCAATTTCACCGGCGACCAAGCCTTGTGGCCCGGTTTTGACCAGCAGGCGGTAAATGTCGAGTCGCACGCCAGAGGCGAGGGATTCAAAAATGTTGGTGGCGAGTTGCTTGTCCATATTGCAATGATACAACCATTATTGAATTAATGAAGCAAAAAAGCTGCATGGCACCGTGTCGACTATTGAATCAGAAGCGCTCTACGGTGGCGCAGCGTTGCATCCAGCCAGATTTGCCAGTCGGCGGGCGCTGCGTTCAACACCGTGGCTTGGCCTGAAAAATGCAGCCATATGTCCAGCCGCGCTGGCGACACCATGGTCAACAAAGGCACGCCACTGGCCATGATGTCAAGCAGCTCAGCGGCGAAACCACCGCCCTCAGACTCCAGACCACCAAAGCGGTTGCAGATCACCAGGTCGGGCACATGAACCAGGGCATCACGCAACACCTGGCTGGCGCGGGCAAAGCCTTGGGTGTCCGCCCGACAGGCATTGGAGTCCTGACCCAGGGGCTGCGATACCAGATATTCATCTCCAGTGGTGATGTCTACTAGCACCATGTCGGCCTTGCAGCCGACGGCACCTGCGCTGCGGCGCATGGTCAAGCCACGCACATGCAAGCCCGCCTTCTGTTGTTGGATGGCAAAGGCTAGCAAGCGGGTGTCGCTGTCGCCGCTGCCATCGTCCAGTATGGCCGCCGCGAGGGGCGAGAAATCAGGGTTGTCGGTGAGGTCGCGTTGTGTTTGCATGGCCACGATGATCGCGCAAAACGCCGGGTTGGGTAAAGCCTTAGCCCTGGCACCCCAGCCCTGGTCGCAGCGCACAGCTTTGCGCATAGGCGAGCGTTTCAAGCTGCAGCGTGACGTGGCGGATTTCAAAATGCTCGTGCAGTTCTTCTTCCGCTTCGTGCAACAACGCGCCCGTGTCGGCCGTGTCGGTGACCAGATGTGCGGTGAGCGCAATGTGGCTGGTGCCCATGGCCCAGACATGCAGGTCATGCACGTCGGCCACACCGGGCAAACCCAGCAGCAACGTGCGCACGGCGGCCGGGTCCACACTGTCGGGCACGCCGTCAAACAGCAGGTGCAGCGACTGCTTGAACAAATCCCAAGTGCCCCACACAATCACGCCCGCAATCAGCAGACTCACGACCGGGTCAAGCCAGACCCAGCCCATCCACAGCGTGAGAGCCCCCGCCACCACCACGCCGGCGGAGACCAGTGCGTCGGCCGCCATGTGCAGAAAAGCACCGCGGATGTTCAAGTCGCTGTCCCCGCCGCGCATGAACAGCAAGGCGGTGGCGGTGTTGACCAGGATGCCAATGCCGGCCACGACCATGATGGTCACGCCCTGCGCCTGCAACTCCGCTTGCGGCGCGCTCAGGCGGCCAACAGCCTCCCAGGCCAGTGCACCCATGGCCACAAGCAATAGCAGGGCGTTGGCAAAAGCCGCCAGGATGGTGGCGCGCTTGAAGCCGTAGGTGTGGCGCGCGTTGGGGAGCAGCTTGACTGCCAGCGTGCCACCCCAGGCCAATAACAAGCCAGCCACGTCGCTCAGGTTGTGTCCGGCATCGGCCAGCAGCGCCAGCGAATTGATGCGCCAGCCGTAAAAAGCCTCGATGATCACAAAGCCGATGTTCAGCGCAATGCCAATCGCAAAGGCCTTGTTGAAGTTGGCAGGTGCGTGGCTGTGACCACGGCCGCCGCCGCCGCCGTCGTGGCTATGGTCGTGCTCATGCACGTGGGCGGGTGTGTGGTCGTGAGAATTGCTCATGGGGTTGCTTTCAATTTTTAGCTCAGAAGTTGACAGCGAAGACGCGCTGGCTTGGCAAAAGACGCACAAGTTTTATATAAAATATGCCTGCAGCCCATATTAAATATGAGATTGAAACTACTATAGATATAGCAATTGCCCATGATCACCACAACCCCCAAGCCGTCTTGACCGCCACCGCAATCAGCACCAGCGCAATGACCCGTTTGAGCTGCTCGGAGCGCATTTTCTCGGTCGCCAGCCAGGCCCCCAGCGCCGCACCTGCTGCCGTGGCCAACGCCGTTGAGCCCATCAGCATCGGACCCAGATGGGCCAACTGAACATTAGCGAAAAAGCCTGACAACGATGCAAATATCACCACAAAAGACGCGCTGGCCGAAGCTCTCTTGGGCTCCAGACCCGCAGCGACCAGGGCCGGAACAATGATGTTGCCACCGCCGACACCCAGCAGCCCACCCACAAAACCGGCTGCAGCCCCCACGGGCAGCCCCAACATCAGCCCACCCTTGAGGGAAATCTGTGCAGTTCGGGGCGTGGGTCGGTAAAACAGCATCATCAGGCTGGCAAACACCAAAAAGGCCACAAAAAGCCAGAGCAACAGGCGACGGTCCAGCGCATGGCTCAACTGCACACCCAGCGGAGAGGCCAGCACAGCAATCACCAGCATCGGCAGCACCATGCGCCACTCCACCAAGCCCTTGCGGATAAAGGTGACCGAGGCAATCGACATGGCAATGGCGTTGAGCAGCAGCGCCGTGGCCATGGCCGCATGCAACTCGACACCCAGGGCAAGAAAAACCGGAATCAGTACAAAGGCAGCACCCACCCCGGCCATCGACAGGATGGTGGTCAGCACAAAAGTAACCACCACGGCAATGGCAATCATGAAAACCTCCTCAGGTGAGCCGCGTCATGCGGGGCAACGTGGGTGGCCACTTGTCCGACCACCCTCAGAGTCTGTGGCCGATTTCAATACGTCGAACACGGAATACACACTGGCTGACCGTCCTTGGTGCGTACGTAACGCTCAAAAACGTATTCACCGCAAGCCGTGCATTTCATCTTGTTGAAAGAGCCTTTGACCGGTGTGTACTTGAAATCCGGTTTCAGCTCCATCTTGAACAGCGTGTCGTCTGACTGTTCGTAAACCCATTTCAAGATCTCATCACGCACCGCTTCCGGGATTTCGGAAGGTTCCATGCCTTTTTTGCGATAGGCAAAAAACTCAAATTTGCCCATGGCATCAATGAAATCAGGCTGCAACGAGAAGCGGATCGCGCCCTTCTTGGGATGATAGAAGGTAGCGGCCAGCTTGCCGTAGAACAACTTGGACATCAGCACCTTGCCGTAAGTCGCACCGGTGGCAGCCTGGATGCCGTCCATCAGGCAGCTTTGCGGATGCCCTTCACCAAGTTCGGTGAAGACAAAGAACCCATGGTCTTTTTCGCGCTCAACACCGAGCCGATCCATGGCCAATCGGCCCATGCGATAGCCCAAAGGCATAAACGGGCAACGATGCCCATGAAACTCAAAAGCCCATTCGGGCGGAATGTAGGGGGTTGTCATATCCATCTCCAAAAAAAGTCACAGGAGCTGTGGCATGGATGAAGACGCATCATGGCATCAAAAGATGCAGGTCTCCCAGCTTTTATTATTCGGGTAGATGGATTGCAAAGATCAAGCTTGGCAACGATGGATGTCGTTCAGATTCATGTTGCTTGGGTCAGGTGGAATGACCAAAACACCCCAGGTCACAACATGAGTTCACATGCCGAAGACCTGATGCCGCCGATGTTCCAGTTGGGCTGCCAGCGCCGCATCCGTCAGCCCGTGAAGCTGTTCAAACACAATGGGCGCAAAGTCTACAAATTGACGCACGACCACTGGATCAAAGTGCGAACCAGATTCACGCGCCAGCACAGCCAGGCCATCGGGCAAGGTCATGGGTGTTTTGTAGGGGCGTTTTGACAGCAGGGCATCCAATACGTCGATCACGGTAAACAGACGTGCGGCCAGCGGAATTTGCTCACCACGCAACCCGTTCGGGTAGCCGGTGCCGTCAAACTTTTCATGGTGGTGTAGCACGACGGGTACCGCGTCATCAAACCAGGGCATGCCAGCCAGCAGCGGGTGTTGCTGCATCACCGCTTGCTCGGCAGCATTCAGCGGCCCTTGCTTGAGCAGCAGGGTATCTGAGATGCCGATTTTGCCGACATCGTGCAAAAAGGCGCCTTTCATCAGGCCCCTGAGCGTCACGCGGTCAAGCCCCCAGGCCTCGCCAAACAGGCTGGCCATGTAGGCCACCCGCAGGTTGTGCGCACCCGTCTCATGGTCGCGCAGCGTGGCGGCATGCCCGAGTGACTGGGCGATGCGGAAGTTGTACGCCATGTCTTGGCGCTGTCGACAGCCCCGTTCGCGCTGCCAGAGCACCGTGGGTACTGACGCAGCCACAGTGCCTAGAAACAGGGCAGTTTCAATCAACATGCGGTGTTCTTACGGTTTCGATAGTGCATCAGAGAGTGCTACCTCCTTTTTTCGGCTTGGCAAGCACTTAGGCTTCTAGTCCTTATATTTACGGCGTAATCAGCTATTCTTTTTGAATAACAGCTTGTTTCCCCGACACCCACACATAAAACAGCGGCAGGTAAAACAAGCTCATGAAGGTGCCCACCAGTAGGCCACCAATGGCGGCATCGGCCAGCGGCGAGAGCCTCTCCATGCCAATGGCATGCTCCAGTGCAATCGGAATCATGCCAGCGATGGTAGCCAGCGCCGTCATCAGAATCGGGCGGTAGCGCAGCCGCACTGATCCCTCTGCCGCTTCGCGGGCACTTTGTCCCTCCTTGCGCCGCTCCTGAATGAAATCAACCATCAGAATCGAATTTTTGATGATGATGGCAAACAAAAGCACCACACCGAGAATGGCCGACAGCGCCAAGGCCTTGCCAAAAGCCAACAAGCCCCACATGGCCCCAATCACCGACAGCGGCAGAATCAGAACGGATAGCAGTCCCAGGCCAACGCTGCGGTAGGCGGGCACCAACACCGCAAATAGCAACAACACGCCCAGCCCCAAGCCAACGGCCATGCGCTTGCCCGATTCTTTGGACGAGGCGAAGTCTCCCTCATCGGTGAATGTCACGCCCTGGGGCACCACCCTGGTCACCGCAGCCACAGCCTCATCACTGAGCATACTGATGGGTTTTGTGTTGCGGTAGGCAAACACGTCCAGCGCAAAGTGCACACCATCGGTGGTCAAAATGGCTGTGCCATTTTGTCGTTGCAGGTGGGCCACTTGGCCCAGACTCACCACTTGTCCATTGGCCAACTCAATAGGCAACAGCATCAAGGTCTGTGGATTACTGCGGTAGGCCTCAGCAAAATAGGTGCGTACCGGCAAGGCGCCGACACTGGGCAGTTTGCTCAGGCTGGCAACAGGCGCACCCTTGAGCGGTAATTGACCCACCACCTGATCGGGTGTGGCTCCCAGTAGGCGAAGCTTGTCTTCGTCCAGCACCAACACGCTTTCTTCACTGTAGCGGTCCCAGGTGGTCGATACTGTGGTGACACCCGATACGGTTTTCAGTGCTGCCTTGACATCTTCAGCGGTGCGCGAGAGCAACTTCCAATCTTCGCTGACCAGTCGGATGTCAATGGGAGCCTTGATAGTCGACAACGCGGTGGCACCACCATCAAACACATCAGCGCTGACTATGCCAGGGATATTGGCCAGCTTCTGGCGCAGTTCAGACTCTATCTGCCAACTGCTCTGCTCACGGTGTAATCGATCTACATAGGTGAGGGTAAAAGTTGCCTCTCCGGGCAATTGGCCCGAGCCCATGGACAGCACGCCAGCTTCGGAGCCGATAAACAGGGTGCTGCGTTCAATGCGTTTGTCGTCCTTCAAGACGGCTTCAAAAGCCTTCAGGCGTTGCTCTGCCTCAGCCACCGGCACATTGCCACCGAACTTGACGTGAACCTTGACGACGCCGGTGTCCATCGGTGGCATGGCATCGCGCCCCACCAGAGGCAAGACGACACGCACACTGATGGCCAGCAACAGCACCGCTGGCAGGACCAGTAGCGTACGGCGCAACCAGCCCCCCTTGAAGGCAAAGCTCAGCATAGCGACGTACACGCCCGCGCCTGGGGCCAGCGTACGCTGGTAAAAACGCTCCATGGCACGCTCCCAGCGATTCTTGGGTGGCAAGCCGTTGCGATACCAATACGCTGACACCTGAGGGATGAAGGTAATGGACAAAAAGTAGGATACAACGGTGGCAATCAGCACCGGTCGAACCAGGTGAGAAAAGATGGCTTCAGGAAAACCACCGATGTACATCAGCGGCGCGATGACCACCACTGTGGCCAAGGTGCCCACCAGAATGGGCGACAGCACTTCTTCGGTTCCGCGGCGGATGGCGATATCCACATCTTCCCTGAGTTCCTCCAGATGCCGCTCGATGTTCTCCAGCACCACCACCGCATCGTCGACCAGCATTCCCAGGGCCAGGATGATGCCAGTCATGACGGTAATGTTGAGTTCTTTGCCCATCAGCCACAGAACAGCCAGGGTAAGCAGAAAGACCAGCGGGATACTGACCAGAGATGTCACCACCGCACGCCAATTGGAGAGGAAAAACAACATCACCAAAGCGACAAAGATGATCGCATCGCGAAGTGCATCGATCATGTTGGCGTTGGAAGTCTGAATCAATTCTTCTTGTGTATCAGCTACCGTGAACTCGACATTGGCATAACGTACCCTCATGTCTTTGAGTGCGTGGTTGGCATCATTGATCGCACCTTGTACGCTTTCCCCAGGAGCACGTTGTACGGCCATGGCGATGGCTTTCTTGCCATTGCCATGGAAGGCGCTGTAGCGCTCTGCCTGACTCAGGTTGACCTGCGCCACGTCGCCCAGGGTCAGCCCGTTGGCCAGCGCCAGACGGCGTAGAGCCTCCACGCTGATGCGTTCGCCATACACCGTCAGGGTGCTGAATGCATTACCGCCTTGGGTGATGCCCACCGGATAATCGCGCCCGATTTTGGCAATGAACTCCTGCAACTGCGCTTGGCTGACGTGATAGCTGAGGAGCTTGAGCGGGTCGAAGTCAATGCGTACGGCGGGTTCGTGGCCCCCAAAAATTTCGACGTTGGCGATGTGTCCTTGCGTCAAAAGCGCGGTGCGCAAATCGTTCTCGGCGATCAGTCGGATCTGGCTCAAGGAAACATCGCTTCCTGGCTTGGGTGACAACGACAGCACCAGCACCGGGCTGGTAAAGGCCCCTACTGCATACACCCCGGAGGGGGCTGCTTCCGGTGGCAGCTTGCCACGCGCCCTTGAGAGCGCGTTGTTCACATCCAGCATGGCCGTGTTGAGGTCTTTGCCGTACTCGAACTCGGCCTTGACGATGGAAACCTCGTTTTTATTGGTGCTTTGCACGTCACGGATGCCCGCAAGCGCGTAGATTTCCTGCTCAATTGGGCGCGACACCTTCTGCGCCACCGACTGCGCCGCAGCGCCGGGCAATTGGGTGATCACCGTGACCTGTGAACGCTCCACGTCAGGGTACATGTTGCGCGGCAGGTTGATGTACCCGATAACGCCCATGATGGATCCGATGAACAGGATCATCGCCAGTAGCAGCGGGCGCGTGTAGAAATAGCGAAACAGCATGGTCAGTGTCCCTTTGCCAACTGAAAGGGAACACCCAGGCTCAGGCGGGTGAGCACGTCGGCGCCACCGCAGGCGACGGTCTGGCCTCTCAGGGATGCGTCCAGACTGACACTGCCTTCGCTACCGGCAGCTTGCAGGCTGACCTTGAGTGGTTTGGCTGGCCCGTCCTTTGGCAGTTGGAATACGGTGGCGGTATGCCCGTCGTTACCCAGCAGGCAGGCATCGGGCAGCAACACGCCTTCGGCCTTGAAAGTGAGCAGCTGAACGCTGACTCGCGTGCCTGGGGTCAGGCCATTAGCGCGGGCTTCATATCGGTGCATGCCTTGGGCAGTCGCTTCGGGCCATGGTTTAAGCGATAGCTCTTGGCCATTGAGAAGCAACGCCTGCGGCATCACGCCTTCGGGCAGCGTCACCAGTAAGCGTTGCTCGCGCAGGCCGACCAGGCGAATTAGCAGCTTGCCGGGCGTGGCCAGGTCCCCCATTTGTACCGGTCGCGCTGCCACCAGCGCGTCAAACGGTGCACGCATGTCGGCGTAACCCAGGTTGATCTGCGCTGCTTGCACGCCGCTTTTGGCAGCGCTCAAACCGGACTGGTAGGCGTTGAGTGCACCACGCGTGCCAGCCAGTCGTGCCAAGGCGCTGGCCTGGTTGGTCTGCTCGGCTTGCAGTTGTTCCAGCGACACGCCTTTGATCTCATACAAGGTTTTGTCCCGTGCAGTGCGTTCATTGGCAGCCCGCGCAGCGACATCTGCGGCTGCCAGATCGGCTTGCAACGAGGCCTGCTGCTGCTCTATACGGGCCAGGTCCGCCTGCGCGCGTTGCAGGTTGGCCAGAGCATCTGCCGTGTCGATTTGCACCAGCAGATCTCCCTTTTTGACGCTGTCACCCTCCGAGAAGCGTAGCGCTGTCACATAGCCGGTCAGGCGGCTGGCGATGTTGGCTTCTTGCACGGCTTGCACTTCGGCCGCCAGTGGCAGGGTGAGGGTGACCGGGCCGCGCGTCAGCGCCAGCGGCTGCACCGTCACGGGGGTTGCGGCGGGCAGCGTCTCGGCGGCCAGACGCGATTTTTGTTTGACCACTGCCAGCACTGCGCCAGCAACAAGCACCAGTACTACGATGGCGATCAGGGTTTTTTTGGATTTGGGTTTGGACATGGCGTTAACCATAGGGGAGGCGTGGGTGGTGTTCATGGCTTTTGCGGGTTCAAAGTGGCAATGTATTGGCTGGGATCGGTGCCGGCCAGCACCTGGGCTTGCGACCACGCGTTCAGGCTGCGCCAGCGGGCATCGGCCAGACGGTATTGGGCATCGAGCAGGTCACGGCGTTGGCGCAACAGGTTTTCCAGGGTTTGTGAGCCCAACTCCCATTTTTTTTCTTCCACGGCCACCACTTCGGTGCGGTAAGTGATCTCTTTTTCCAGCGATAGGGCATCGGCCTTGGCGCTGGTGTATGCCGAGTGCAGGCTTTGCCACTGGCGGCGGGCCGTTTGCCGACTGGCAGCAACATCTTCCTCTGCCGCCACTGCCTGGGCAGCATCAGCATTGGCACGTTTGAAGCTGCCTATGTCCAAGGGCACGTTCAGACGCAAGGCAATGGCGCGGGTGGTCATTTCGCTGCCGCCGCCATGGTTGCTGAAGACATCGGCACCCACGCTCAGGGCTGGCAGCAAGTTGCGGTTGGTCTCACGGCTGCTGGCCTGTAAGCTGAGCAAGCGAGCTTGCGCGATGCGCACTGCCAGGGTTTGGTCAGGTTCAACGTCTTGCCAAGCCGGTGTGGCAACGATCTGCGTGCCGACCTCTGGGTCCTGACCGCTGGCATCGTGCAAGTCGGCGCGGGTGTCGCCCAATTGCCCTTGCAATCGGGCCTCTTCGGCCAGCAGACGGGCCAGGTCACTTTCGGCCAACGACAAGTCCACACCAGCTGTGCGCCCCAAATCCACTTCCTGGCGGATGCGTGCGGCCGAGACCTCAACGCGCTCACGCTGGGTTTGCAGACCCTGCACTTGCAATTGCAGCGCCTGCTTACGCGCCAAGGCGCTGGCGGCCTGGTTCAGACGTAACAACTGTTCCTGGCGTGCCAACAACTCCAGCGCTTTGCGGTTGCCCTGGGCCTTTTCGCGTGAGGCGGCAATCACGCCAAACAAGTCAATCGGCAGGCTGTAGCTGATGCCGACGCGGCTGATGTTGTCGTCCAGAATGGCCGGGGTGGGCTGACCCGGGTAAAAGTAACCCACCACATGTTGGCCCTCGTAGCGGGTCTGGTCCAGCAGCAGGTTGCCGCGGCCAAAATAGCGTGCTTGTGCGGCAGATTCATCCTGCTCGGCGGCTTGCAACTGGGCTTGGCGGGAGCGCACCGCCGGGTGGTCCAGCGCGGCTTGCAGAACATCACCCAGCGGGTTGGCGTGAAGGGATAGCGGCAGAGTCAACGAGATGAACAGCCCAAGAAGCGCGGGTGTGCGACATAACGCGGTGATGCGTGAACGCCGCGTGGTTAGGAAGGTTGATTTGTGCATGCTGATGAAGACGCGAAAAGCGGCCAGAAGACGCAGAATTTTTGATCTGAATACGGGATGTGAAAAGCCCGCAAGCCCAGAACAACAAGCTTACGGCACCAACTTATTTAAAGCTTTTTAAGGGATCAAGCGGCCAGCCATTGTTCAATCTTGTCACGGCTGGGGATACCCCCCGCGTGCACCACCTTGCCATTGATGACCACGCCGGGCGTGCTCATCACGCCGTAGCCCATGATGGCGCGCAGATCTTCGACCTTGCTCAGGGTGATGTCCACCCCCTTGGCTTTGGCGACCTGATCAATCAGGGCAATGGTGTTTTTGCAGTTGGCACAGCCGGTGCCGAGTACTTTGATGTCCATGGGTTTCTTTCAATAAAAGTAGCAATAAATTCAGTCTCTATAGGGGCTAGATGGGCATTTGATGTCCACTATTCGCGCTCCATCTCCAGGTAGGTTTGGTTGGCGAGTTGGGGAATCCACACGTCGGCGTGTTTCAGTTTGGCGAAGGGTGTTGCATCAAAGCTTTTCACCGCTGCACTGATGTCCATCCCGTTGTCCACGGCTTTTTCCATGTGCGCGCGCAGCGCCAGCAGCAGATCACGCGTTTGCGCCTGCGCGGTGGCAAGGTCGGTCACCTGACCATGGCCGGGCACGATGACTTGGGGTTTGATCTGGTCAATCACGGCAAAGCTCTCCAGCCAGTTCTTGCTATTACTTACCTCATGCATGCCCAAGACACGGTCAACATAGACCGTATCACCGCTGAACAACACGTTTTTTTGCGGCAGCCAGACCAAGGTGTCACCCGGCGTGTGACCACCGTGCTGGTGTTTGAGTTCAATCACGGTGCCACCTAGGTCGAGGGTGGTGTTAGCCTCTTTGACAAAACGTGTTGGCAAGGTGGGTTGCGTCCCGTCTAGCCGTTCTTTCAACACCTTGAGGCCTTGCATGTGCTCATTGGCACGGGCTTTCATGTCGGCTTGCGCATCAGCATGGGCCAGTGTCTCAATACCCTTTTCTGTGAAATAGCCGTTACCCAGCCAGCGATGGTCCTGGTCGCCGGAATTGATCACCAGTTTGAGTGGCTGAGAGGTCACTTTTTTGATCGCTTCGTGAATCTTGGCGGCCACTTGGTAGCTCGAACCGCTGTCAATCAGCACTGCACCTGCCGGGGTGACGATCAAACCTATGTTGGCGTTCAGGCCTTCGTTGTCGTAGGTGCGGCCTTCAATATCGCCAATGTAGGCATACACACCGTCGGCCACGGGTTTGAAGGTGACCTCCACCGCCCAGGTGGGCAGGGTGAGCAGACTGGAAATCAGCATCGTCGCTAGGGTAGGCAGGTGTTTTGTCATGAAGTCTCTTGTTATAAAAGTAGGTCAGCACACAAGCACAATGGTTTAAAGCACGGCGTTAAACACAAAGCCCACCAGTAGGATGCCGGAAGCCACCACGCCCACAAAGGTGGCGATCAGCCGCACTTTGAGCACCTTGCGCAAGATGATCATCTCGGGCAAAGAGAGGGCAATCACACTCATCATGAAGGCCAGCACGGTGCCCAAAGCGGCTCCCTTGGCCAACAGTGCCTGTACGATCGGGATCACGCCTGCGGCGTTGGTGTACATCGGCACGCCGATGATCACGGCCAACGGCACCGACCACCAAGCTTCTTTCCCCATGAAGCTGGCCATGAAGTCTTCAGGGACGTAACCGTGAATCACGGCTCCGAGCGCAATGCCGCCCAGAATGTAGGGCCAGACCTTGCCAACAATCTCGCGCACTGCAGAAAAACCACCTTGAATGCGATCTGCCAAGGTGGCACCGGCATCTTCAAATTGAGCAGCGGTCTTGGGCATGTCACGCACCCAGTCTTCCAGGTAGGCTTCCATCTTCAGGCGGCCAATGATCCAGCCCGCCACAATGGCCACACTCAGCCCCAAGCTCAAATACAGCAGTGCGACTTTCCAGCCAAACATGCCAAACAGCAAGGTCAACGCCACTTCATTCACCATGGGTGCTGAGATCAGGAAGGAGAACGTCACACCCAGTGGCACGCCCGCCTGCACAAAACCAATGAACAAAGGCACGGCCGAGCAGGAACAAAACGGGGTGACGATGCCTAGAGATGCGGCCATCACATTGGCCACGCCTTCGGTTTTGCCTGCCAGCATGGCCCGCGTACGTTCGGGAGTGAAGTAGCTGTTGATCATGCCCATGACAAACACCACGCCTGTGAGCAGCATCAGCACCTTGGGGGTGTCGTAGAAGAAGAATTGCAGCGCACCGCCCAGATGGGTGTCACGATCCACCGGTAGGGCTGCGACCAAGGACTCTGCGGCTGGATCAAGCGTTTGGTACAGCGCCAACCAAGCGACTGTGGCCAGAATCAGAAATAAAATAGGCTGCCGCGAGGGCCAGGATTTGAGCGGTGCGGTAAGTGTCGTCATACCAGTGAAGACGGATCAACTCAGTGAAAGACGCAAGCTTTTTGGAGATTTATAGAAAATAAACCTCTAGCCCATAACATACATGCGCGAGCAGCTACATTGTCTGTAGCAATATGGTGGCTCTCAACCTGATAAAGGTGGTCGGGGAACAAAGTCTGCGACTTGTCCGAATTTGTTCATTTGAACCTGACAGACTTGACTCATTTGGTTGCGCAATCTGACTCTTGCGCGCTGCACCCGTGACTTGGCGGCACTCAGGCTTAAGCCCTTGGCCTGGGCGAAATCGGCTTGCGCCATGCCTTGTAGGTCGCACAGTGTGATGGCCTCCCGGTCTTCGGAACTCAGTTCCGACAACACACGCGGTAAACAAGCGGATAAGGTGTCAACGGTGTCTATGTCGTCTGCGTGTGCAACCAGGTCTTCCGGCATGTCCACCATGTGGTGGGCCACGCGCCACTGATCAGCCAGCAGATTGCGCGCCACTTCAAATAACCAGGCCCGGGCGTTATGCACGTCACAAAAGCGACTACCTTGCCGCAGCGCTTTCAAGAATAGATCCTGCAGCAAATCGTCAGCCAATGCCACGTCTCCAGTGCGATAGCGCAGCCAGCCGCGCAGCTCAGGGGCGTGGGCAGACCAGGCGGTGGTGAGGCAGTTCATGGTGCTCATAGTATAGAGAAAACTGACTTATAGCCCTTGCAGATATTGCGCAATATACTAGCAATAATATAGCTACAAGTATCCATTTTTCTGAACTTGAAAAGTCAGGCACTGATCTCCAGCCGCTTCATTTTTTCCCACAGCGTTTTGCGTGAGATGCCCAGCACATCGGCGGTTTTGCCGACGCTGCCCGCGCACTGGTTCAGCGCTTTTCTGATATGCCCGCGCTCGGCATCTTCCACCACGGCGTGTAGCGGTGCCAAGGTGGCAGGCGTGGTGCTAGTGAGCAGACTGTCCACCGCTGGTGGCTGCCCGCTGCTGACCAGGGGCTGGTCCAGCACGCCACCGTCGCTCATCACCACCGCGTGCTCCAGGTAGGCACGTAATTCACGCACATTTCCGCGCCAGCTGCGGGCCATCACGTCGCGCAAAAACACCTCGGACATGGCAATCGGTGTGCCTTGCTCGGCGGTGATTTGTTGCAGGATCAGCTCGGTGAGCCAGCGGATATCTTCGGGGCGATCACGCAGCGGCGAGATCTCGATGCGGATGACCGCCAGTCGGTAAAACAGGTCTTCGCGGAACTTGCCTGCCAGCATGTCGGCGTACAGGTCGCGGTTGGTGGCGGCAATGATGCGAAAGTCGCTGTGGGTGGTGCGCTCTGAGCCCAGTCTGAAAAAGCAGCGTTCCTGCAGCACCCGCAGCAGTTTGGCCTGCATGCTGGCGGGCAGGTCACCCACTTCGTCCAGAAACAACGTGCCGCCGTCAGCGCGCTCGACAAAACCTTTGTGGGCACGTTGTGATCCAGTGAAGGCGCCTTTTTCGTAGCCAAAAAATTCGGCCTCCATCATCGACTCGGGCACGGCGGCGCAGTTCACTGCAACAAACGCACCTTTTTTGCTGCGTGCATCGAGCTTGTGAATCATCTGCGCCACCACCTCTTTGCCCACGCCGGATTCGCCGCTGAGCAGAACCGATGTTTTTTGCCGGGCGAGCTTGTGCACCAGCTCTTCCACCCGGCGCATGGCCGGGGAAATGCCCAGCACGGTGCTGCTTGGCGGCAGGTGGGCAGACACCGCATCCATCACGGCTGACACCAACTTTTCAGTGTCAAAGGGTTTGGTCAGGTACTCACGCGCACCGGCTTGCAAGGCACCGACCGCATCGTTGACGCTGCCGTAGCCGGTCAGAAAAAACCAGGGCAGCAGGCGAATGGGGGTGGGCAGTTGGGCATACCAGTCGGTGGCCAGGCCGTCGGGCAGGCGCACGTCGCAGACGATGGCCCCCCATGGCACGTCAATCTGCAACTGTGCCTCGGCCAGGCGGCGCAGCCAGATCACTTTGAGGCCTTCAAGCTCAAAGCGTTGCACCAGGGATTCGCCCAGGATCAGGTCGTCTTCAATCAAAAGGAGGTTTTGGCTCATGGCAGCTCAGGTTAACGGGAAAATACTTGTCAGCTCCGGGGCGCTGCGCTTGCGGGCATGAAAGTTGGGAAGCCAGAAGCTCAGGCAACTGGCATAGGGTGAAGGGATGTCGGCAGGTTCGGCAGCCGAAAAGCCGCCGCCGTAGCGCACGGCAAATTCCTGGCATATCCACAGACCAAAGCCATGCGGGTCGTTGCGGTCTTCGGCTTGCAGGCGCTGCTGCAAGCCGGCGTGTGACAGGTGATCGCCGGTATTGCAAAGCATAAAAGTGACCTTGCTGGCATCAGCGTGCAGGCTGGCATGCACCTGGCCCGACTGGCCCGCCGCCTTGATGGCGTTGAGCAGCAGGTTGAGCATGACCTGGCGAAACACGGTGGAGGGCACGCACAGCTCAAACCGCTGGTCCAGCTCGGAACTGATGCTGACAAAGTGCTGGGAAGCAGTGGCATGCGCCAGGGTGAGGACATCGGTGAAATCATCCGGGCTCAGGCAACGGTCTTCTACCTTGGCTTGTGGCAGCAGTGCGGTGGTCATGGTGCGGATTTGTTGCAAACCGCGTTCGATCAGATCCAGGCTGCGGTTGCGTGCATCGGGCGAATCACCGTGCAGGCGCAGGGTGCGGGTGGCGGTGATCAAGCCGGCCAGCGGGTTGTTGATCTCATGCGCCACCGCTGCGGTGATGCGGCCGATGGCGGCCAGCCGTTCGGCCGACAGGGCGCGCTGGGCGTTGGCCTGGCGCGCCGCGGTTTCATGCAGCAGTTGCCGCACCGCCCCGGCAATGCGGTTGAGCTCAGGGTCTTGCACCTGGGGCAGGCGCAGTTGCAGTTGTGCCGCATCGGTGTGGCCAATCTGGGCAATGCAGTCGGCGGTTTGGGCAATCGGTTGCGCCATGCGCCGCCCCAGGAGCCAACCCAAGGGCACCAGCACGATGATGGCCAGTGCGGCGCCAATCAGGGCCGGGGTGGACAGCGCCGCCCAGTTCGGCGCAAAGACGGCGGCATCCACCTCGGCAAACACAAAACCAATCACCTGGTCATCGTCACTGCGAATCGGCTCAATCAGCGTCATGGCTCCGTCGGGGGTGCTCAGCGTTTTCGGCTGGGTGGCAGCGCTGACGGTGGGCAAGAGGCGACCATTGATCAATACACCCAACGCCTGCTCGCCAGTGCGCAGGCGAATCGGGTCAGAGCCAGCCAGAAAACGCCCCTGGGCATCCAGCAGTGCCGCACGGGACTGACCTTTTTCGGTTTGCGGCAACAAGGTCGCCGTGTTGCGCAGCAGCGTGTAAGCGCGCCAGGTGTCGTCTTGCGCCAGCAGCGGCTTGCCTTGCGCCACCAGCAGGTCAATCACACGGTGCAGCGTACCCACAATCTCTTGGCGCGCCGAGCGCGCCGAGATTTGCGCCGCCACCACGCTGACCAGCAACACCGACAGTGTCACGGCCAGCGCCAGACCCAGCGGGATCTGAATACGGTAGGGCAGACGCGGCAGCATGAAAAATTCAGATTCGCACCGCGCCCACGCTGACCGCCAGCGCTTTGATGGGCTCAAAAAGGCTGGCATCGGGCTTGGCAAAGCCAGTCAAATTCAGCGCCTTGAGCAGGCTCATGCCCTGGGAGTCAGCCGGCATGTTCTGCAAGGCCACGCTCAACACGGGCAGCGCGGCATGAGGGTCGTTGAGTTTGGCCACGATGGGCGGAAAGGCATACCAGTCAGAGCGCCAGATCACCCGGGTTTGTGCCGCTGCGCTCATCTTTTGCAGTTGCATGGTGTCCCACACATACCCATCGATACAACCCGCCTGCGCCAGCCCTGAGGCCACGGCTTCGGCCACGTTGCGGTGACCGTGGGCAAAGAAAGTTCGGCGCAAATCCCGCGCCGTCAAACCCACCGCACGCAGTTGCGCCTGTGCCACCAGCCAGCCGGAATTGGACAGCGGGTCGGAGTAGGCCAGCACCTTTTGCTTGAGGTCGCCCCAGCCCGACAACTCGGTAGACCGGTCCTGATGGCCAATCAGGTAAGACTGGTAAAGCGGCTTGCCGTTGAACAGCGGTGTGGCCAGCAGCTGCAACTTGCTCTGGTGCAGGATGTAGGGGTAGCCACAAATCCAGGCGGCATCGAGCTGGTCAGAGAACAGCAGGTCAAGAATGTTCTGGTACGACTCGCGCGCCACAAACACCACCGGCACGCCCATGCGTGCGCCCAGGTAGTCGGCCCAGCGCGTCAGAAAGGCCGCCTGATCAACCAGGATCACCGCGGTCAGGCCAATGCGCAGGGGCGGTAAATCACTTTTCTTGAGGGATTGGGCCTGGCTGCCCACCTGCAACAGGCCGCCTGTGGCCGCAAATTTCATCAGGGTTCTGCGTCGCATGGACTGTTGAATGTGTTTTGAAGGAACGCGTAGTAGATAACGAATTCGTAACACTTTCCCTAAGTAATTACCCGCAATTCGTTACCTTTTGGTAACCAAGAGAGGCTACTGCTTCCTGCGTTGTTTCCCTAAGTGCATGATTTGTTTGAATTTTTCTTCAACTGACGTTTGGCATGACTGTTGCGATTGATTCATGTCAACAAACCACAACAGGAGACAGCATGGAAGACATGAAGGTTGGTCGCCGGTTCTTTTTGAAATCTGGCGGCGCAGCGGCGGCCGTCGCAGGCTCAGTCGTCATCCCGATTCAAAGCGCCAACGCCGCCACGCCCGCCAACGCGGCTGCGGCTGGCAGCACAGCCCTGGATTACCCCAGCAAAGCCGTCGGCAGGGTGACTGGCATGCCTTTGAACGAGGCCGTCAGCTTCAACTATCCAGATGACCGGTCTTTGTGCTACGCCATTCGCATGGGCAGCAGCGTGCCGGGTGGTGTGGGGCCCAACGGTGACATCGTGGCCTACAGCGCCATGTGTACCCACATGGGTTGCCCGCTGGTGTACGACGCTGCCAGCCGCACCTTCAAATGCGGTTGCCACTTCTCGATGTTTGACCCCGAACAACACGGCCAGATGGTTTGCGGCCAGGCCACTGAAAACCTGCCCAGCATCAAGCTCAGCTACGACAGCAAAACCGATACCGTGCACGCGGTGGGTGTGGATGGTTTGCTGTTCGGTCGTCAGTCCAACATTCTGTAAGGAGCTCACCCATGTCAACCAATATCAATGACCGGATTGCGCTGCCTCCCAAGGATGCTGAAAGATCCAACATGACCTGCCACTTCTGTATCGTGGGCTGCGGCTATCACGTCTACAAATGGGATGCCAACAAGGAAGGTGGCCGCCCAGCTGACCAAAACGCACTCGGTCTGGACTTCACCACCCAAGTTCCACCGTTGCAAGTGTGCATGACCAAGGCCATGACCAACACCATCACCGACCGCAGTGGCAAACGCTGGAACATCATGGTGGTTCCCGACAAGGAATGCAGCGTCAACGGCGGTTTGTCTTCCACCCGTGGTGGGCGCATGGCCAGCTATATGTATTCACATGACGGAGTGGGCCGTGAGCGCCTGAAAACACCTCGCATCTTCAAGGGCGACCAGTGGTTTGACACCGGCTGGGATAACGCCATGGCGCTGTATGCCGGATTGACCAAGAAGATTCTGGACAACGACGGCCCGGCTGGCCTGGTGTACGACTGCTTTGACCATGGCGGCGCAGGCGGTGGTTTTGAGAACACCTGGGGCACGGGCAAGCTGATGTTTTCTGCACTGCAAACGCCGATGGTGCGTATTCACAACCGCCCGGCCTACAACTCGGAGTGCCATGCCACACGTGAAATGGGCATTGGCGAGTTGAACAACAGTTACGAAGACGCACAACTGTCCGACACCATTTTCTGTATTGGTGCCAACCCGTATGAAACGCAGTCCAACTACTTCCTGAACCACTGGATTCCGAACATCTCGGGTGCCAGCGTGGACAAGAAGAAAAAATGGTTTCCCCAGGAGACCGCCGAGGCCTGCAAGGTCATCATCGTGGACCCGCGCCGCACCGCCACCGTGGCCATTTGCGAACAAGTGGCGGGCAAAGAAAATGTGCTGCACCTGGACATCGAGCCCGGCTCGGACACCGCGTTGTTCAACACCCTGTTCACCTACGTGGTCGCCCAAGGCTGGCAAAACAAGGACTTCATTGCCAAGCACACCAGCGGCTACGAAGACGCCATCAAGACCAACCACATGACGCTGGAAGACGGCTCCAAAGCCACCGGCATTCCGATGGCCAAGCTCAAGCAGGCCGCCGAGTGGGCATACAAACCCAAGGCCTCTGGCCACGCACCCCGCACCTTCCATGCCTATGAGAAGGGCATCATCTGGGGCAATGACAACTACAACATTCAGAGTGCTTTGGTCAGTCTGGTGCTAGCCACGCAAAACGTGGGGCGTCGCGGCACCGGTGTGTGCCGCATGGGTGGTCACCAGGAGGGCTACACCCGTCCGCCGTATCCAGGCAACAGCAAAATTTACATCGACCGGGAGATCATCAATGGCAAGGGGCTGATGTACACCATCTGGGGCACCAACCCGTTTCAGACCACACTCAATGCCGAAGAACACCACATGGTGCTGCGGCGCCGTGCCAGCATCGTCAATGAGGCCATGTTGCGCGCCAAGGGGGTGAGCACAGAACAGATGGTGGACATCATCTACAACGCCTGCAAATTCCAGGGTGGTCTGTATGTGGTCTCGATGAACCTGTACCCCACGGTGGTGGCCGAAGATGCCCATATGCTGCTGCCTGCCGCACAACCGGGTGAAATCAACCTGACCTCCATGAACGGTGAGCGCCGCCTGCGTTTGTCTGAAAAATTCATGGAGGCACCCGGTGTGGCCAAGGCTGACTGCCTGATTGCCGCCGACATCGCCAACACGCTGAAGGCTTTGTACAAAAAGGAAGGCAACACCGCCATGGTCAAGCGTTTTGAAGGCTTTGACTGGAAGACCGAAGAAGATGCCTTCAACGATGGCTTTCGCCGCGCTGGCCGCCCAGGTGTGGAACCTATCGACAGCCAGGGGGGTGACACCGGCTATCTGGCCACTTATGCGCTGTTGCGCAAGGCGGGTAATAACGGCGTGCAGTTGCCGATCAAAAAGGTCGAAGGCGACAAGCTGATTGGGACTGAAATCCATTACGCGGACAACAAGTTTGACACCGCTGATGGCAAGGCACATTTCAAACCCGCACCCTATACCGGTCTACCTGGACGCGTGCTGGAGCAAAAGAACAAGCATGCGTTCTGGATCAACAGCGGCCGTGCCAATGAAGTCTGGCAAACCGCCTACCACGACCAGTACAACACCTTTGTGCGTGACCGCTACCCCATGGCCTTTATCGAGATGAATCTTGACGATGCCAAAAAAATGGGCGTGGTCGGAGGGGACGTGGTCGAAGTCTTCAATGACTTTGGCACGACCCACGCCATGGCGTACCCGATCAAGTCACTCAAGCCCGGGCAGACCTTCATGCTGTTTGGCTATGTAAAGGGGGTGCATGGCCATGTGGTCACCGATTGGACCGACCGCAACGTGGTGCCCTACTACAAAGGTACCTGGGCCAGCATCAAACGCGTGGGCAGTGTGGACGAGTACAAGGCCAGTGTGTCGTTCAAAGATCGGCGGATTGGCTGACCAGCTAGCACCAACGGGGGTGGTCCAAATAGGCCACCCTTTTTTCTTTCTCAGGACACTCCATGCAAGACTTAGATGTTTCAGACAGGCTTATCAGCCAATTCACTTTTCACACAAGCACGGACGATTGTCCTGATGTGGTGAGTTCTGCACTCAGTCTCATCACCTCGCGACAAAACATTTCACCTCGACGCCTCATTGATCCTGGTCCAACGGAGGGTGAGGTCAACAACATGTTTCGAGCTGCAGCCGCGGCTCCAGATCATGGCGAAGTCAGACCTTGGCGGTTTGTGATGGTGCCCGAGGGAAAACGGGTTTTGCTCGCAAACGTTTTTGGTCAAGCCTTGATAGAGCGCGATGTAGATGCCACAGATTTGCAAATTGCGGCAGCTCGTGAAAAGGCCTTTCGAGCACCTTTTTTGACACTGGCCATTGCGCGTTTAGGCCCTTGTGAGCCAGATATTGACCGGCTTGAGCGCATGGTCTCGCTTGGAGCGGCGATTCAAAACTTTCTGCTCTGCGCTCACAGCATGAATTTTGGAAGCAGTTTGACCAGCGGGCAGGCCATGCGCGCCGCGCCACTGCGACAACTGTTTCAAATATGTGACGGTGAGCATGCGATATGTTGTATCAATGTGGGCACCGTGGCCAAGCGCAAACAGATGCGCCTGCGTCCGACCCCGTCTTCCTTTGTTAGCAGTTTGTAAATCACAATTATTTCTAGACATTCTGTGATCGCCTTCGGCAATACGTGTGGCACAGAAACCGACTTCGAGATGCCAGCAAGCGGACACTGACCAACCCCCACTTGTGGTCGGCAACATGCGCAGCTATCCGCAAAATCGAAGCCACATTGCTGACTGTCAGGCTACTGGTGTGACTGTCGGGTCTGGAGCAAGCATTTCGGGCGGACCTATGTCAGCAACCGAATGCACAAGAACCGGGCAGCCAAGAAAACTCGCATCCCCATTTGGCCGACTGCTTCGAAGCTTTTGACCCTGGCAGCGAGCGACTGCTTCCGGCGAAATCGAAGGGCAGCTTTCCCACTTTTTGCTGGGATTCTTGCTATTTGGGCGAATGGCCGGATTCAGCCTATGGACGAAACCGCTACCGCGGTACCCTTCGATCAACGGTATTGGTAAGTTGGTGGTGTAGGCGTGTCGAAGTTGTGAATTGAGGCAATCGGCCTCGTTCACACAGGAGCACAGCCATGGAAACATCAAGCCAACCAGTATCTCCACTGCGCCAACGCATGCTGGAGGACATGCGCATGCGCAAGCTCGCGCCCAAGACACAGCAGTCCTACATCCGAGCGGTCAGCAGATTTGCGAAGTATCTGGGGCGCTCCCCGGACACGGCCACTGCGGAAGATCTTCGGCTCTATCAACTGCACCTGGTGGACTCGGGAACCTCTCCCGTCACCCTCAACGCCACCATCACAGGCCTGAAGTTTCTGTTTGATGTGACGTTGGGCCACGGGGATGTTCTGGCGAAGATGCAATCGGTGCGGGTGCCGCACAAGATCCCCGTCATCTTGAACAAGCAGGAGGTTGCCCGCCTGATTGCCTCCGCCGGCAATCTCAAGCACCAGACCGCTTTGGCATTGGCATACGCCACCGGGTTGCGGGTGAATGAAGTGATCTCACTGAAGGTGAGCGACATCGACAGCCAACGCATGACGCTGCGCGTGGAACAGGGCAAAGGTGGTAAGGACCGGTACGCCATGATCTCGCCGATCTTGTTGGAGCGACTGCGCGTGTGGTGGCGTGTGGCACGCGCACAAGGCAAGATGCTCAATGGTGGTTGGCTGTTTCCGGGACGTGATCCGATCGACCCGCTGACTGCGAAGCAACTCAATCGTGCCATTCACGAGGCGGCCACCTTGGCCAAGATTGACAAGCGTGTGTCCATGCATACCCTGCGTCACTATCCCGTGTCCAGGAATATTCCGAGTAATTTCGGGGGCGCCCTTGCAGCAGGAGAAATCCGACGCAACGTGGTGGATTTGTGGTCGGCATATTCCATGGCTTCACAGCCCCTTGAGAAAGGCAAGCAACTGTTCATCGGGTCGAAATCGGCCAACCCGCCCAAGCTGCGGTTCGACCTTATCGAGAGCGGCTTGCTTCATCTCCAGATTTGCATCAAGGTAAATTTGAGTCGTCTCAATCGACTCGTGTCCAAGCCACAGGGCAATCACACTACGTTCCACCCCAGCCTGCAGCAGTTCCATAGCCGTCGTGTGCCTCAACACGTGCGCAGTCACATGCTTCATCCCCAATGATGGACATGCTTTACTCGCCTGTGCAACGTGCTTTGCCAGCAGATACTGCACGCCGTCGGCGCTCAGGCGAGCACCACGAGCGCTGGGAAAGACGATGGCATCATCGCCGCCCTCAATCTCACGCAACCAGACACGCAGGACATTTGCCGTCGCCTTGGTCAGCGGTGTTGATCGTTCCTTGCGCCCTTTACCAACGACACGCACATGTGCGCCCGTGGTCAGGCAAACGTTACGGCGACACAAACCAGTGATCTCCGACAGACGTAATCCGGTCTGAACGGCCAGCAGCATGAGCATGTGGTCGCGCCGACCCGATTGAGTGCCAAGGTCTGGGGTGCGCAAAAGTGCGTCGGTCTCCTCTCGCGTGAGAAACCCGATCTGCGCCCGTGTGCAGCGTTTGTTCGGAATGGCCAGCACCCGCTGAATTTGCGCCGCGTGGGTTGGCATCTCGAAAGACGCATACCGAAAGAACGAGCGGAAGGCGGTCAGTCTCAGGTTTCGACTGCCGGCGCAAATGCCGCGCGTGGTCTGCATATCTTCAAGGAAAGCCGCGATCAGCGGCGCATCAATTTGCTCCAGGCTTAATTTCTGCGGCGCAACGCCAATCCGTTTTTGCGCGAACTGCAGCAGTAGCCGAAAGCTGTCCCGGTACGAAGCGATAGTGTGGGGACTGGCCTGGCGTTGCTGCATCAGCCGGTCTGTGAAGAAGCCTTGCAGGAGTGAGGCAAAACTGGGCGTCGTCATTGCCGACCCTCCCAGCGCTGCTCCAGACGGGTCATCGCCAAGTTCATAAGCGCCGGATGGGCACTGAGGTACCAGTAGGTGTCGCTGACATGCACATGACCGAGGTAAGTGGACAGCACCGGTAAGCGGCGCTCGACATCCTGACCCGAACGGTACCAACCCAGTAAGGTCTCGACGGCGAATCGATGCCGAAAGTCGTGCAGGCGAGGTCCATGGCCGTCATTTATCCCGCGCAACCCGACTTGGCGTGACAAGTGGTAGAAAATGCGACGCACGTCACCACCGTCGAGTTGGTGGCCCGTGCTGGTCACAAAGAAATGAACGGCAATGCAGTCCTTCAGAAGACTGGCACGACGCGTCCGATAGCTTGCCAGTACGTCTCGGGTTGAGGCGTGGATCGGCACCAGCCGGGATTTGCCGAACTTGGTGCCACGCACCGTGAGCACACCGTTGTCGAGATCAACATCGTCGAGCTTTAAACGCAGCGCCTCACCCACGCGTAGACCTGTCACGCTCAACAGACCCAGCAGCGCGTGGAATGTCCATCGCCTCAATTCCATGCTGGGTGAGAGTTGCAGCGCAGCTTCGAGCAGGCGTTGGACCTCCTCCAGCGAATAGAGGTAGGGATGGGCACGTGCCGCACGAAACGGCAGTAATCCGGGTGGCGGGACCTCGGTCTTCGGATCACTGGCAATGTGATGGCGTGCGAAACATCGCACGTAACTCAAGCGTTGTGCCCACAGTGCTGGCTGGGCATCGCTTGGTTGCTGCGCCCATGCCAGTGCCAGTTGCGTGGTGATGCATTCGGCGTTTTGCTGCTCCATAAACGATGCGAACTTGGCGAGGGTCATGCCGGCATCGCGTAGCTTGAACCCCAGGTTTCGCCGCAACGCCAGATAGTCTTGGATCGCTTGGGTCAGCGGCTTCATTGCACACCGCCTAGCCAAGGGAGTGCCAATGTATGCAAGGACACCAAATCGACTTTGGCATAGATCGTGGTGGTTTGCGGGTTACGATGACGCAAGATCTCTGCAATCTCGCCGAGCGAGGCACCGCCACCGAGCATCTGGGTCGCCAGCGAATGGCGCAGCAGGTGTGCACCTTTCGTGGGCGAGTCAATTCCAGCGCGACGCAAGGCACGAAACACTATGCAACTGACGGCACTCGGCCCAAACAGTGCACGCAGGGGTGCGCGAGATCGGATGAACACGTTGCGCGAGGTGCAGTCGGGGCGCCCATGACGCAAGTAGTCAACCAGGGCCGCGCCAACATCCGCAGGCAGGGGCAGACGATCTGCACGTTGTGCCGGGCCTCGGATGCGAATGGCCCCTTCGGTCCAATCAATGTCATCCAGCGTCAGGTCGACCACTTCGCTGGCACGCAGTCCGAGACGTGAAATCAAAACCAGCATCGCGTAGTCCCGGCGACCGCTGGCACTTTGACGGTCGCAACCACCAAGCAAACTTTGCACCTGCCCAGGTGATATCGTCCTGGGAATCCCGGCCAACGACCAGTTCGCCACTGTCGGCACGCAGGTATGCAAGTCGGCGACGATCTCGCCGCAGTAGCGCCCATACTGCAGGAACGAGCGCAAAGCCGTGGTCATGACCTGGGCGCGCTTTGGATGGCGCAAACGTGCCGCCTCGGTCTGCACGAAGCCAATGACGTCTGGCGCAGTCAGTTGATCAAGGCGAACCTCTGCGGAGCCAAATGCGCCATCAAGAAAGCGTCCGACCGACTCCCCGTACAAGCGAATCGACGCAGCGGCGAGCCCACGTTCACGCAGCAGATACTGTTCGAATTCCTGCCGAACTCGCAGGGCTGGCGAAATCACAACCCGCTGCTCGGGGCGCACCCCGTATTCATCGGGAGCAACGATTCGGGCAAACGCATCAAGTGTGAATGCGTCACCGCGCCGTCGGCGCCGTTGTAGCCAACGGTCATCGAGGTAATCAGCTATATGTTTCGCGGAGAGGCTGTGGCCCTCGATCCCGTGCTGATCAAGCCAGACCGCGAAGTCCGTGACTAGCCGAGTCGATGTCTTCATCGAAGCCGCTGCATACCCTTTAGTCCGCATTTGTTCGACAAACACCTGAACGGACGAAAAAACAGAACCCTTCTGCGCTTGACAGGGGGGATCCCTGAATGTCTGAGTCATCATCATCTCCAGTCGCACCACAAAGCGTGGCTGGAGATGAAACTATGCCGGACGAAAATCGTCAACGTCCCCTGCTGCAAGGGCGCCCCCGAAATTACTCGGAATATTCCTGGACACGGGATAGTGGCGCCTATTCCGATGGCGGAATAGGCGCCACAGTTTTGCCACGCACTTGTTGGAGCAAAAGGTCGACATCCGCGTGATTCAAGTGATGCTGGGTCACAAGAAGTTGGAGACCACGGCGCTCTATACCCAGGTGGCCACCGAAGTGCTCAGGGAGGTGATCAACCCACTGGAAACACTGCCGACGAAGTAGGTCACTTCCATGGGGCCTGGTGCCCTGGAGGTGGCGGACATCTTCCGCGCCCATGGGCCAGCCTTTCGTCTGGCGCAGCGCTCGCACCTGAGCCTGGGTCAGCTCAAGGTCATGACAGCCATCGAACAGTGCCGCACTGCGGCGCTGGGGGGACACGTTTTGCGTTGTCCGGACTGCCAGCACGATCAGGTGTCCTACAACTCCTGTCGCAACCGGCATTGCCCCAAGTGCCAGGCCCATGCTGCCAAGCGTTGGCTGCAAGCCAGACAGGCCGATCTCTTGCCGGTGGACTACTACCATGTGGTCTTCACACTGCCGGCACCCATCAGCGACATTGCGTACTACAACAAGGCCGTGGTCTACGGCTTGTTGTTTGAGATTGCCGCTGAGACGCTGACCACTATTGCCGCCGACCCCAAGCATCTGGGGGCTGAGGTTGGTGTGACGTTGGTGCTGCACACCTGGGGCTCGGCGCTGACGCACCATCCCCATGTGCATGGCATCGTGCCGGGCGGTGGCCTCTCACCCGATGGCAAGCGCTGGGTGTCCTGCAAACCCGGCTTCTTCCTGTCGGTGTGGGTGCTCTCACGCCTGTTTCGACGCCGCTTCCTGCAAGCACTGGAGGAGGCACAACGTGCGGGCAAGCTGCAGTTCTTTGGTGACAGTGCTAACCTGGCCGATCCAAAGGCCTTTGCCCGGTGGCTCGCGCCACTGCGCAAGATTGAGTGGGTGGTGTATGCCAAGCGGCCATTTGCAGGGCCGAGTGCGGTGCTGGCCTATCTGTCGCGTTACACGCACCGCGTAGCCATAGCCAACTCGCGCCTGTTGGCCATGGATGAGCGCGGTGTCACCTTCCGTTGGAAGGACTATCGCGACAAGAGCAACCCGGACAGACCAAGGCACAAGACCATGACGCTCACGTTTGAAGAGTTCATGCGCCGCTTCCTGCTGCATGTGTTGCCAGGCGGCTTTCACCGCATCCGCCACTTTGGTCTGATCGCCAACAACGCTCGCAAGGAGAAGCTCGCCCTTGCGCGTGAACTCTTGGGCGTGGTGCCTGCGGTTGCAGCTGTCCAGATTACAGATGCCCATGCAGCAAGCGATGAACCAGTGCGAACCAACTTTGTATGCCCGCACTGTGGCGCACAGATGATTGTTGTGGAATCGTTCGTGCGCGCTCAGACGATACGTGCGCCACCGTTAGCGCGGGGTGGTCTGTGACCACGCGCGGGCCAGCACGCCAATACATGCCATTGACGCAACCATTTGGTACGTCTTGTGGAAGCGGCTTGCCTGTTGCTGCACCGGAGGGTCTTTATGCGCAACCGCGCACAGCCAAACGGCGGCGAAGTGGCCCAAGGCGAAAGCATCGTGGAAAATTGTCGGGCAGAGCTGCGCATCTCTCTCACTGGATTGGCATCTCTGGCAACTTCAAATCACCATAGCTCAAACGATTCGGTTTGCCCGCGGGCCGCCTCTGGCCCCGCGGTTTCCTCCCTCGGGGCTTGTACGACGCCCGCCCTCGGGCTCGGGTTGGGTCGCGGCGCTCACTGGTTGCGGGCGGGCATCCTACAACCCTTAACAGTTGCAGCCGTTCAGACCCACAGTCCAACGGTGCCAATATTCGGTTGAGTGCCCAACATCCAGCATGACTCCACCGGCGGTTTTCAATTGCAAATAATCTGAGTCAGCGGCGACGGAATGCGAGTCGGTCGCTACGATTGCAAGTTCATTTGCAAATAATGTGAGTCTGACTGTGCGGTCAGTTGCAAATAATTTGAGTCGGAAAAGGCGCTGATTGCAAGTCGGGCGGTTTTCAAACGCGAGTCACTACATCTAGCTCGACACTGTCAGCCAATGAAAATCCCCGCAGCAAGCTGCGGGGTATCGAGTACAGAGATGCCATACGGCTCACTTCGTTTCGCCGCAAAGGGGAACGCCCCAAGGGGCGGGGAATATACCCGACCAGATTCAAAAAACAGGCGCTGCGGCATTCACGGCTGATGAAAGACTCAAAAGTGCTGTCAATGAATATGCTGAACGCGTCCATGCAGCGATTGCGACTAACCCGTACAGCCTGGGAAATGACGCTTTGATTGAAGACTGGAAGACGGTGGCACGCCTGTCGAAAACGATGACCGGGATCGAAGCAGAGATCAAAAAGATTTTTCAAGTCGCAACTGAACTGACCGGCGAAGACCAACCCAGCGTGGAGCAAACCCCGGCCCTCGCAGCACCGACACGTACCGCCAAGAAAGTGGTGGTCAGCCCAAAAGCGGCGACACCGACAGCTGCCACTGTCCCAGCGAAAAAAGCCAACCAAAGATCTAAACCAGTGACGCATGTGTCAGCAGCGCCCACCCGCTCCACGGAACCCAGTGTGGCCGCACAAAATGACCTGGCACCCACTGACGTGGTGATCAAGTCAAAGAAGAAGGCACCAACGCCAAAGACCAGCGCCGCAAAATCGACGCAGGGCCGCATCGTGGTCGCAACAGTCAAAACAGAAAAAGCGGTGAAGCCAATCAAGGCAGCCAAAGTCGCCAGCCTCTCTACAAGTTCGCAAGAACTGGTTGGTAATGCTGCCAAACTGATGACCCATTTGGCAAGCCTGCTCAATTCAAATCAATTCACGGAGTTGAGCCAAACTACGGCGGCCAATGAGACGGGCATCCCTTTGGGGTCCATGACCGCGGCGATCAAAAAGTTGTTTGATACGGGTCGCATCGTGACTGGACCGACCGGCAGCTTCAAACTGGCGGATGTTCTGCCACCCGTGGCTGCATAAAGCAGCGCTGCCCCGAACTCGGTGGGCGTTCGGAGTCCGCGGTGAAGGCGATGCTGCCGTTTCTTTGAGTTGCTGAGATTTTGAGTGATACCCGCACTGCCGGGTATTCATCTCCACCCTTCCGATCCCGAAATCCCCCTCACATCGCCATCATTCCCCGGCGACATTCCCGACAATGCGCCTTACTCTTGAGTCATGCGCTCGCAAGAGCAACCCGCAGCATCTGAACCGAGATAGGACGCCATGCTCTCCACCCTGCCAACGACTCGCGAACATGCGACGATGTCAACGCCATCGGCACACGACCGCCAGGACACCATCGAAACGCGCCTATGGCTCGAGGAACATGTCTGGCTCTCTAAACTTCTGCGCAGCGAAAGCAACGTCTCGCCGACCTTCCGCTTCCCCGACCTGATCGCCGCCTGCGTGTCGTTGGTCTTCACGCACGAGGATGCACCCTTGCACATTTTCCGATTCTTGGGCACCCAACTGGTGCTGCGCTCACCCCAGACCCCGCGTCGGCGCGAATTCATGTGGCGCCAGCAGTACGAGTTCCTGCTTGCAGTGCAGCGCTCACCCGCCAACCGCCATCCGAACCCCAAGTTCCAGCTCGATCAGTTGACGACGGCCTGCGTGGCCTTATGGCGTGAACAGGACGAGTCTGGCACCAGCGTCCTTCAGCAGGCGCGCCATAACATGGCTGAGCGCGCACAACACGAGAAACGGTTCAGCCCGCCGAAAATCTGAATCGCTCCCGACCGAACCAATCATCACCCGCCCCTACGCACGGCCACCCGCTTTCAACCCGCTTTCAACCCGCTTCGACCGCACCCAGCCTGGCACTCCGCCCGGCCTGACCCGAACCCGACCGAGACCGCCTGAACACAACAGGCGTCCCAGACCTCTTCGTTCGCCACGCGGCAGTCTGTTTCGATTCTTCCGAAAGGGTATGCGATGCGTTTGCCGGATTTCGCTATATGGGTTGTTTCAGCTTGGCTGGTATTTATGCCCGCCTGGGCAATGGCCTGCTGGGGTGAAGCCGCACACCGCTACCGCGTACCCGCAGAACTGCTGTACGCCATAGCCCGGACCGAGTCCGACCTGAACCCCCTGGCGGTCAACCGTTCGCACCTGCAGCGTACCGGGTCCTATGACATCGGCCTGATGCAAATCAACAGCGCGCATCTACGCACACTGGCGCGCTACGGCATCCGGGAACTCGACCTGTACGACCCCTGCACCAACCTCCATGTGGGCGCCTGGTTGCTGGCCGAAAGCTTTTCTCGTCGGGGGGTGTCGTGGGATGCGGTGGGTGCTTACAACGCTGCCTGCTCACAGCTCAAGGGCGAGGCCTGCACCCAGGCCCGCGTCAAGTACGCCTGGCGGGTCTATCAGCGACTGCCATCGCGGCAAGCGCTCACCACCGCTGGGGCGGCAGCGCTTTATCACAAGCCGACACAGACACCAAGCAGCGTTCCCATGCAACTTGCCGTTCGGGTGTCCCCATGAAGAAATCCCCCTCCCGTTCCTTCGCCAGCGCGGCCCGCTGGGTCCTGCCACTCTGTGCTGCCCTGCTCGCCGCGTCCTGCAGTCCCATACAACACAGCCAGCAGCCGACAAGTTCCCTCAGGCAAACCGCCGAGCCCGCGCCACACCTGGCCCAGATGAATTTCGGACGCCAAGCCGAATTCAGTCTGTGCACGCCTGCGACCTGCCCGACGGTGACACCCAAAACGTTGGCACCGTTACGTCCGCATACGGCGCTGCCAGAGCCCCGACCGCCAGCCGCAGCGTCCACCCTGAGCGTCGGCGAAGACATCATTCATCCATCTCCCAGCACGCCGACAGAAATACTGTCTCCAATCAGGCCAACAGCGACGTCCCTCAGCAAGACCGTGACGGTGCATTTCAGGTTTGGCAAAGCGTCACTGAGCGCTGCAGACAAGGTCATTTTGGACCGTGCCGCGGTTTCGTCACCCGATGCCAAACACATCGTCATCTCGGGTCGTACCGACAGCATCGGACCTGCCAGCGCCAACGCGTTGCTGGCGACAGCCCGTGCCGGCGTTGTCAACGACTACCTGCGTACCCAACATCCCGATCTGACATCTGTTTTAAAACTCGATGCCCAGGGGACTTGCTGCTATGTCGCGCCCAACGACACGGAAAGTGGCCGCCGCCTCAACCGCCGCGTCGATGTCCTCTTCAGCAGTGATGGTGAGCAATGGCCATGACCCGCAACCCGCACCCAACGGTACGACCCACCGTCGTTTCCCGATTTCACCCGCAAACGACCCGCAGAGCGCTTGCGCTCCCACCCGCCTTGCCAACCCGTCTTTTCTTCAACCAACTGTTTTCAGTCCACACATTTCTGGAGGTTCTCATGGGTACTGCCACTCTCACCGCTTCTGCACCATCCTTGTCGCGTCCATCGTCAACCCGCAAGCCGATGTTGCTCGCGTTCGCCCTGACCGTCCTGGGACTTGGTATGGCCTTCCCGGGTTATGCCCTCGACCTGGTCGGTTTCACTGGCATCACCGGACCGCTCACCTCGGCCCTGACCCAGATCGCCGCGCTCGGCCCCGGGATCAAGGCCCTGGTGGGCTTCGTCGGCTTCGTGGTCGCGCTGATCTCGCTGTCGGCCTTGCGCAATTTCGGACCGGTCCTGTTCTACGTGGGCCTGGCGATTTTCGCTGCCGTGGGTCTGGTGATCGCCGGTGCCATCATGGGCGCGGTCATCTGAGCCACGGGACACCGCACAGAGGTCCACATGCTAGCCGACACCTACATCCCGCGTCGTCTCGACGATCCATGGAAGATTGGACTCTGGGACATTGATGTCGCCGCCCCGGTCCTGTTTTTTTTCTTCGTCGGCTACCTGTCCGCCAGCAAGCTGTCCTTTGCCGCCTGTATGGCGACCGGCATCTTCCTGTCGCGCTGGATTGCACGCCTCAAGGCCGACCGGCATCCGGCCTTCGCCGTCCACTGGCTTTACTGGCACCTGCCGACCAATCCCATGACGGCGATGCGCGCCACACCGCCATCCCACATCCGCCGCATGGTCGGCTGAGCGCAAAACGGAGGACCTCATGGATTTCGAACACCTCAACAGCGACATCAAGGAGATGCGCCGACGCAACCGCAGCCTGGGCTTGACCGTGGGTGCACTGGCGACGGGCCAGATCATCGCCTTGCTGGTGATTCTGAACCTGCTGGGCACGGTGCGCACGGTGATCGTGCCGCCCTCCATCAACAAAAGCTTCTGGGTCATCCGCGACAAGGCCAGCAGCGAGTACCTGGAGCAGATGGCCAGCTTCATCGCCTGGTTGGTGCTGGACGTCACCCCATCAAGCGTCGACTGGAAGAAAGACATGCTGCTGGGCTACGTCGAGTCCGACCAGTACGGTGCCCTCAAGACCCGGCAAGAAGTGGAGGCCGAACGTCTCAAGCGCATCAATGCCACCACGGTCTTTGCGCCCCAGCAGTTGGTGCCCAGCGAGGACGCGCAAAACGTCGTCGTGCGCGGCCGCCTGCGCACCCTCGTCAATGGTTTCGAGACGGCCAACGAGTCCAAGGCTTATCTGGTCGAGTTCAGCTATTCGGGTGCACGCATGCACCTCAAGACTTTCAAGGAGATTCCCAATGCGAGCCAATAGACCCAGACTTCTGGCGACGCATCGCCATCCGCACACGCCACTGCCTGCCCGACTGACAGCCATCGCGGCCATTGCCATCACGGCGCTAACCGCCTCTTCCGCCCAAGCGCTGCAACTCATCGAAGCCAGCGACGGCGTCTCGGTCGAAGCCATCCTGTCGATCAAGGAACCCACCCGCATCCGCATCGAAGGCGCACCGATCACCGACGTGTTCGGCAACATCCATTCGAGCCATTGCGGCCTCACCCAGGCACCATCGGCACTGCCTGGCATACCTGCTGCCGGAACCAGTCCGATCGATCCCGTCACCCCGGTGGCCAACCCGGCCGGTGATGTGGTCCTGGAATGTGATCGCGACAAAGGCGAGATCTACCTGCGTCCGGTAGGTGAATCGAGCAAACCGATCAACCTGTTCATCTCCTGCGCAACCGCCACCTACACCCTGCTGCTGCGCCGCTCGGACACGCCTGCCGACACCATCGTCATCCGCGACAAGACAGTCAGGTCGCTGAAGCCCAGCACAGCTACCCAGAGCCCGGCCGGCCCGTCACCGAACCACATCCGCACCATGAAGGCGCTGCTGGTCGCCATGGCTTCAGACCGCGTCCCGGCAGACATCCGGGTCGAAGAGACCAGCCGCTCCGTTCAACTTTGGGTCGAAGCCCGGTTTTCTCAGGTACGCCAGTACGCGGGGCGCGGCCTGCTGGGCGAGAAATACCTGCTGCAAAACGTCAGTCAGGACGTCATGGTGCTGGCCGAGCAGGAATTCGACCGAGAAGGCGGCAAGGTCGCCGGTATCGCCATCGAGCAGCACAACCTGCGCCCCGGTGAGAGCACCAGCGTCTATGTGATCCGACGCGGGGATACTCCATGAACCCTTCACGCCACCCCACCCACATCCTGAACCGATGGCTGACGCGCCTGTCCCCGCGTCAGCGTCAGTACGCCATGCTGGCCTCTATCCTGGTCAGCGGCGTCGGCCTGCTGTGGCTGGTCTTTTCCTTCACGGAGTCGCGTCCGAAGAACGGCGAGACCCGAACATCGACCGGACTGCCCAGCGCGGTCACCAACATTGGCATCATGCCGCCCGGCGGCCAGGTCAACCCGGTCGACCAATGGGTCGGCACCGCCGGTCGCAAGCTCGCCCAGTACGAGAGCGAGCGTGAAGAACAGGGTCGAATGAACAAGGACCGGCAGGCCTTTGAGTCCAAGACCCTGCAGCGCTTCGCCGACCTGGAGCAGAAGCTGACTTCGACCCAACAGGCGGCCCTCCAACCAGCGACCTCACTGCCCCCGGTCCTGCCCACGATGTCCGCACCTACCATGGCCATGCCACCGGCCGCGAGTCTGCCTCCTTTGCCACCGCTCTCCAAGACATCCCCAGGGGCAGCGCTGCCAGGCGGCATGCCGGGCAACCCGATGCCCATGTCGGTTGACGCCATGCCTGCCACGCCCGGTATCACCCGCATCACGCTGACAGAAAGAAACAAGTCCAGCAGCCCCATGACCGGAGCGGGACCGGATACCAACTCGGCCAAGGACACCCGAACCGTCTCGACCTTCCTGCCGGTGAGCTTCACACGCGGTACGCTGCTCGGCGGACTGGATGCACCCACCGGAGGCCAGTCGCAATCCAACCCGCACCCAGTGCTGATCCGGCTGTCAGACAACAGCATCCTGCCCAACCGCTTCCGCGGTGAATACCGCGACTGCTTCGTGGTGGCGGCCGGTTACGGTGACATCAGCTCGGAGCGAGCCTACCTGCGCACCGAGAGTTTGTCGTGCGTGCGCACCGACGGTGCCACGCTGGAGGTCAAGATCCAGGGCAGCGTCTATGGCGAAGACGGCAAGGTCGGCATGCGCGGGCGTCTGGTCACCAAGCAAGGCCAGATGCTGGCCAATGCGTTGCTCGCCGGTGTGGCCAGCGGCATCGGCCAGGGCTTGTCCACCTCCTCCACCGAATACAGCACCTCGGCACTCGGCACCGTCGCCAGTGCGCAGGGGGCTGACGCCTACCGAGCGGGCGTGGGCACCGGCGTCGGTCGCGCCCTGGACCGCCTGGCCCAGTACTACATCAAGCTCGCCGAAAACACCTTTCCCGTCATCGAAGTCGATGCTGGCCGCGAGATCGATGTGGTCATCACCAAGGGCGTGCGCATCGACGTGCCCATGACAGCCAGTGCGACGCCGCCGTCGCGCACAGCCCACCCCCCCGAATTTCTCCCTGAAACCCGCTACCTGGAGGTTCCCGACGATGGCAACTATTGATGTCCGGCGTTCGCCCACGCTCGCCTTTATGCGCGCCCCTGCAATGATGACGATCTTGGTCACCGCGCTCTTCTGTGTGGTCTCCCCGGCCCGAGCCTCGACCGCTGAAGAAGCGCGTTTGCTGGCCGCCCTCAAAAAGGCTCACCCTGGCACCGGCTTCACCGAAGTCTCGCGCTCTCCGGTTGAGGGCCTCTACGAAGTCTGGATGCATGGCAACGTCGCCTATGTCGCGGCCAGGAATCCGCGCTATTTCTTCTTCGGGCGGGTCTTTGACACGCAAACGATGCGGGACCTCACCGGGTCGAGGCTGGCACAAGCATCAGGCTCGTCGGACAAGGCAGTTCGCCCTGGTGTCTCGCCGTCTGCCGTGTCGTTCGATCAGTTACCGCTGGCGGACGCCATCCAGACTGTGCGCGGCAACGGCCAACGCAAAGTCGCCATCTTCAGCGACCCGAACTGCTCTTTCTGCAAACAGCTGGAGCCCGAACTGGCCGGTATCGACAACGTGAGGGTTTACACCTTCCTTGTGCCGTTCCAGGGTGAGGCCAAACCGATCGCTGTCTGGTGCGCAACCGACCGGAAACAGGCCTGGCAGCGTCTGATGCTGCACGGCGACAGCACCCTGCTGAATACAGGAGCGCCTTGCACCCACCCCATCGCCCGCAACCTGGCGCTGGCCCATCAACTCGCTGTGCAGGGCACACCGACCCTGATCTGGGCTGATGGCAGCCGCACCGAGGGTTACGTCGAGCGCAGCGTGCTGGAGGAACGCCTGCTGCAGACCGCGAAGGAGGCTCGGCCATGAACACACGGCTTCAACTTCTGCGAGGGGACGTTGGCCAGATGGCGGTCGCACTGGCAGGAATGCTAGCCCTGAGCGGCTGCAGCAACCTGTCGGGTGTGGGCGGCGGCTCCCAATACGCCTGCCGGGCGCCGCAAGGCGTGGCCTGCAATTCGATGTCCGGCACCTATGCCAACGCCCTCCACAACAACTTGCCCAGCCAGCGTCAGCAGCAGCCCGTCAACACGTCGACAAGACCATCAGCACCCTCAGCACCCTCGCCATCGTCGGCGCCGGGTAACGCCGCCCTAGCAGCCGCGCCCGCCGTCGCCATCACCGGCGCGCTGATCCCAAGCCCGCAGGCCCATCCACTGCGCTCACAGGCCCGTGTCCTGCGCCTGTGGACCAAACCCTGGGAAGACGCCGATGGTGACCTCTATGACCAGGGCTACGTCTATGTGCAAGTCGATAGCGGCCAATGGCTGATCGAGCATGTGCAGCGCCAGATTCGTGACGCTTATGCCCCGCTGCGCCCGCCGCCCAAGGCGGCAGGGGACGCTTCCGGTGGTGATGCGACGCAGGGATCAAGCAGCCCAGCAGAACGATCAGCACCCGCCCGACCCATGTTCGGTAACGGCCAATTCCCAGCGCTGGGCACGCCCGCGGGAACCTCCTTCAATCGCCCACAGTGAGGCCCGTCATGACCCAATCCTCCACGGCCCCATCACCCCGCCCCCATACGGGTCTGTTCAACCTGGGCCAACCCGTCGACACCCCGGCCGAGCAGTTCGCGAGTTGGCTACCCTACTGCGCCTACCTGGCCACCGAAAAGATCTTCGTGAACCGCGACAGCCTGGGTTTCATGCTCGAAGTGATGCCGCAATCCGGTGCCGACGACCGCATGGCCGAGGTGCTGGTCTCGCTGTACGCCAACTGCCCATCCGGTACAGGCATCCAGTTCCACCTGTTCGCCTCGCCCCATGTCCGCGCTCAGTTGCGCCAGTACGCCAATCTGCGCGTCGAGGACGAGGATCAGACCGAGAAGGCACGGCAGTGGGGCCGACCGGCGCGCAACGACAACCTGTTTCGCAAGCTGGCACGTCAGCGGGTCGGCCACCTGTTGCAGGGAGCGAAGCAGTCGCTGACGGCGGGTTTTCATTACACGGTCCGGGATTTCCGATTGATGCTGAGCGTCGCCTTCGCAGGCGACGCCGAGGACCTGAACAAACGCGACGAACTGATGGCCTTGCGCGACTCGATGGCCTCGACGTTGCGCTCGGCCTCGCTGCCAAACCGCGTCTGCGACGCCGCTGACCTGATCAACTGGTGCGCGCTGTTCACCAACCCGGACCGCATCTCGCAGACCGACGGACCCGACCTGCGCTACGACGATGGCCGCGAGATTCGCGACCAGATCGTCGACTTCGACACCATCCAGGACCCGCACCCGAACGGCCTGACGCTTTGGAAGGAGAACAGCCCGGACGTGCTGGAGGCGCGCTTTTACTCGATCAAGAGCTTTCCGGAGCGCTTTGCGCTGTGGCAGATGGGCTCGCTGATTGGCGACCTGATGCAACCGGCACTGCAGTACAGCGCGCCGTTTCTGCTGACCATGGGGGTGCATGTGCTGGATCCCAACGTCACCAAGTCGGTGGTCACGGCCAACGTGGTGCGTGCCACCCAGAATGCCAAAAGCAAGATGGCCGACGTCATGCCGGACGTGAACAAGAAGTTGCAAGACTGGAGCGCTGCGGCGGATGCCATCGACACCGGCGGCAGCCTGTTGAGCCTATACCACCAGCTCGCGATCTTTTCGCCACAGGCCAAAGCCGTGTCGGCCCATGAAACGGCGAACGCCATCTGGCGCGGTCGCGGCTTCCAGCTCAACGCCGACGCCTACATGCACCGTCAGGCCTTGCTGGCCAGCCTGCCGATGACCCTGACCGGGAAGTTCCACAAGGACCTGGCCAAGATGCGCCGTGTCACGCGCAAGACCATGGCCAACGCCATCCACATGGCACCGCTGATCGCCGAATGGCGCGGCACCCGCACACCGGCTCTGGTATTTGGCGGACGGCGCGGGCAATTGATGACGCTGGACATTTTCGACAACGACCTGGGCAACTACAACTTCGCCATCATCGGCGCCCCCGGCTCCGGCAAGTCGGTGCTGATGAACGAAATGGCCTGGTCTTACCGCGCCATCGGTGCCAAGGTCTGGATGCTGGACCTGGGGCGATCCTTCGAGAAGCTGTGCCGCAAAGCCAAAGGGACCTACATCGAATTCCGGCCTGACGTGGCCATCTGCCTGAACCCGTTCACCCACATCAGCGACATCAACGAGGACATCGACATGCTGGTGCCGGGCATCGCCAAGATGGCTTCCATGCAGCACACGCTGGAGGAGGTCCAGTACAAGGCGATCTCGGCCATGGTGCTCAAGCTATTCCGGGAGCATGGCAACGACCTGCGGATCACGGCGTTGCGCGACGCCTTCAAGACCGGCACCCTCGAAGAGCTCGGCATGGTCAATGACCAGCGCATCAAGGACCTGGCCGTCATGCTCAACCCCTACGCACGCGGCGGCCAGTACGAACGCTTCTTCGAGGGCCGCAACAACGTCGACTTTTCCAACGACTTCATCGTCATCGAGAACGAGGAGCTGAAACGTCGGCCTGACCTGCATGCCGTGGTCAACATCCTGCTGCTGCACCAGATCACCGGCGAGATGTACCTGACGCGCAACCGGCGCAAGGTGCTGTTCATTGATGAGCTCAAGCAGCAGCTCGGCGACATCGGCGCCGACGACCCGGTGAAGGCCGCCGTGATCGAGGAAGCAGCGCGGCGTGCCCGCAAATACGGCGGCGCCCTGGGCACCGCCACGCAGAGTGCCGATGATTTTTACGGCTCGGCGCAAATGGAAGCCGCCTTCAACTGCTCGGACTGGGTGTTCTTGTTGCGCCAGAAGCCGGAATCGATCGAAATGCTGGACCGCAAGGGGCGCCTGACCATGGACGAACCCAAGAAGCGCCTGTTGAACTCGCTGCGCACCGAAGCGGGCGTGTTCTCCGAGCTCTACATCTCCTCGCCAGTGGGTGAAGGCGTGGCACGCAACATCCTCGATCCGGCCACGCACCTGCTGTTTTCCAACAAACTGGAAGACAACGCCCCCATCGATGAGTTGCGGGCCCAGGGCTTAAGCGTCGACGAAGCGATCACCGAACTGCTGCGCCGCCGGGGACATGCGGTATGAAGAACTCCATCGCCCAGTTCTTTTTGAACACGCTGCTGTCGATCCTCGTCGTCGCCACCGGTCTGGCCCTGTATGACCGCATGGTGGTTCGCCCGGCCCTGGTCATTGGCATGGTCGATGTTGCCGAAGTCTACCGGGCCAAGGAAGCCGAGTTCACCCAGATCCTGACCAGGACCACCTTGGAGGAGGATCGCCAGAAGGCGCTGCTGATGGCGCGCACCTTTGCCCAGCGCCTGCCGGTCGCCTTGGAAGAGTTGCCGCACGATTGCAACTGCCTGGTGGTTCTCAAGAGCGCCATCGCGGGGCCGACGCCACATATCCTTGATTTGACACCCGTGCTGCGCAAAAAGGTCGACGCCCCATGACACCCTCATCCACACGTCAACCCCTGCCCAGCGTTCCGACTGGAGCTGCTGCGCGCAGGTGGTCGGGTCTGCGGTGCCACATGGCGCCATTCCTGCGCCATGCGCGTCGGCGCTGGTACCTGTACCTGCCGGTCGCCGTGATCTGGGGCCTGGCTTACACCCGGCTCTTCATCGACCCGACGCCACGCCTGCCGGTGCTGTTCAACTGGACGGGAAGTCTGCCCTATCGCATCGCGCTTGTCCGCTATGGTCCGCATACCCTGGCGCGCGGCGACTACATCGTATTTTCCTTCGCGGGAGATGCGCAGGCAAGCTACCCCGGGCTGCGTGGCCAACCCTTCTTCAAACAAGTCAGGGGCTTGCCTGGCGACCGGGTGACGGTCGAAGGACGCGCGGTCGCGCTCAACGGCGAAGTCGTAGGTATTGCCAAGACCCAGGCTTTTGATAAGCGAGCCTTGGCGCCGATTGCAGCCACCGTCATCCCGCCCGAGCACTACTACGTGCAGGGGACCGGTCCCGACTCCTTCGACTCGCGCTACCGCGGCAGCGGCTTGGTGCGTGCCGACCAAGTGATCGCCACTGTGATTCCGCTGTTCTGAGGCGAACGTCATGCTTTCCAGCGTCCAGAAATTACCTGTCCTGCTCACACTCATCGCTGCCATGTCCGCCCTGGCCGGTTCAGCAACCCTGGCGCAAATCAGTCCGGCGCGTGGCAGCCTGCAGAGCGCCGATTCCATGCCCTTGACCGACTATTTGGGGCTGCTGGGCCAGATTGCACCGGCGGCTGAAGAGGGAGCCAAGGCCTACCTGTCTGCCTTTCAGCAGCGCTGTGGTCGCGCCCTGAGCATGGCCGAATTGCGGCGATCCATGACCCAGGGCGAGGGTGACCCGGTCTTGATGGGACTGATCCGCGCCAGCCATCTGAAAGACACTGCGGCCCGCGACCAGTGGATTCAGCAGTTGCGCTGCCCAGAGAACAACACGCGATGATACCCTCTCCCAAGCACTACCTGTTGCTGACCAGTCTGGTGGCGCTGATCACCACACCGTGGGCGCAGGCCACCGACCTTGGCGTCATCGGCCCGACCTACGAGATCAGCGAACCGCACCTGCTCAGGATGATTGAGCAGCGCCTGCGTGAGAAGGAACGCACCGGTGAACTCCAACGACTGGAGGAAGAAGCCAAGTCGCGCGGCGTTGAGGCCGTCACCCACCCACAGCCCGTCGCAGACATCCGGACCACACAGACCGCCCGGACTTTCTACATGGACCCGAGCTTCACGCTGGAGCGCAACATCCTGGACGCCCAGGGCCGACTGCTGTTTCCGGCGGGCACGCGCAAGAACCCGCTGGAGATCGTATCGCTGTCCAAGCACCTGCTGTTCTTTGATGCACGCGACCCGCGTCAAGTGGATCGTGCACGTGAATTGCTGGCGAGCTACCAGGGTCGGGTCAAACCGATCCTGACCGGTGGCTCCTACCTGGACCTCATGAAGTCCTGGCGTATCCCGGTCTATTACGACCAACAGGGTTGGCTGACGCGGCGCTTCGGCATCCACCAGGTGCCGGCCCTGGTTTCTCAGGAAGGCCAGCGGCTGCGCATCGACGAACTGGAGATCACAAAATGAATCGGCAGCTTCACCGGATGGCGCTGGTGCTCACACTTGTGCTCCTCCTGATCTTGGGCCTGCTACCGAGCCCCGCGCTGGCCGCAGGCGTCGCCACCTGCACCGGCAAGTTCCCCAATCCGATCACCGACATCTGCTGGTCGTGCATCCTGCCCATCAGCATCGGCAGCGCGCGCATCGCCAACTTCGGTGACCAGGAGGACATCGATAACCCCAGCAGCCCCGTGTGCAGTTGCGGCGTCAATCCGACCCTTGGTCTGTCCATTGGATTTTGGGAACCAGCGCGTCACGTCGAGGCGGTGCGTAAGCCCTTTTGCCTGACCTCGCTGGGCGGCATCAATCTCGATCCCGGGATTCCCGCGCCCGAGGCGGCACGGTTCACGCGGCCAGAAGGGGATGGCGACGGCGGCAGTTTCTACCAGGCGCATTACTACACCAACCCCGTTATGTACTGGCTGGAGGTGGTGACGGATTTTCCGTGCCTGGAGCGGGGATCGTTTGATCTGGCCTACCTCACCGAGGTCGATCCACTCTGGAACGACGACGAACTAACCTTGATCCTGAACCCCGATGCGCTGCTGTTCGCCAATCCGGTTGCCATTGCCGCCTGTGCCGCCGACTGCGTGGCGGCATCCCTGGGTTTTGGCATCCGCGAGATGTTCTGGTGCGCCGGCTGCCAGGGTGGCCTCTACCCGCTCGATGGCCATGTGCCCTACCACCTGGGTGGTGTGCGTACCGCTGAATTGATGGCCCAACGGCTGACCGCCAAGTTACACCGCGAGCTCGTCTCGTGGGGCTGGCATGGGCGCGCCGGCCTGTGTGGACCGTACTTCCTGCCGGTCATGGACAAGACCGCCTACAAGACTCAACTCACCTACCCCATTCCCGCCACCGAGAAGGACGGCGGGCGCTGCTGCCAGCCCTTTGGACGCACCACGGTCACCTGGGGCGCTGGCAAGGAATACCCGGTCATGGGCGAAGACTTCGCCTTCCTGTTGTTCAGAAAAAGGAACTGCTGTGTTGGCTTCTGATCCTGTCATCCACCCGCTCGCCCGCCCATCCCTGCGACCTTCCCTGGCACTCGCTGCCCTGCTTCTGAGCAGCGCCGTCAGCATCGGTACGGCCTGGGCCCAATCGGCTCCCATCGTGACTGACGCGGATATCGAGCGTGCCCGCCACGAGCAGCCCCACATCACGGACCAGGACCTGGCGCGAGCCCGACAGAAATACCGTTCGCCGAGCGCGGCCGAACTGAACGCGGCGCCTGTCCCAACGCCACCGAACATCGACGCCCTGCCCCAGCCCAAAACCAACACACCCGTTGACCTGGAAGCTCTGGCCAAAGGTTACAGCGCGCAGTCGGACGCGATGGCACTGGCACCAGGGCTCGCGACGGGGCCGGGCCTCTTCGTGTTCATCAGCCTGTCCATGCCGCAGGCCACGCTGCAGCGCCTGCTCAACCAAGCGGCGCGTGCCCAAGCCTCCCTATTCATTCGGGGTTTTGCCGGCGGCTCCTTGCGCGCAACTGTGGCCCAGGTGCAAAACCTGATTGGCCCGCGCCGGGTGGCCATCCAGATCGATCCGCAGGCCTTTGACCGCTTCGCCATCGAGCGGGTACCGAGCTTCGTGCTGGTGCGTGACGGCACGCGCCCGGTCTCCTGTGCCAGCGGCACCTGCGCACCACCGGAAGCCTTCCTGCGAACTACCGGCGACGTGAGCCTCGACTACGCGCTCGAACACATGCAGCGCACGGCACCGCAGTTCGCCAAGCTGGCTGAGGGATTCCTGCGGCGCATCAAGGGACCGGGGAACTGACATGCGCCGTTCCATCCGTAGGGTTGTCACCTGGTTCACCCTGTTTTGCTTCGTCACAACGCAAACCGCTGCATTGGCCCAAGCGCACGATGAAGGCACGACAGCGGGCCAGGCGGCCAACACGGTCACCCGCGATCAGATCACGACACCCCGCGCCACCGAGGTTGTGCCCGGCTACACGACGACGCCACCTGAATCAGCCTATTTCGGCCAGCCCAACCTGGCGGCCCAAGCCAACGCCCGGCTCGCCGCCTGCGCCTTGATCCCCAACGACCCGGTGTGTCAGGCCCAGCGCGGCGCGCTGTCCTCGGCCAATACTCCGCGCGACGGTGTCTCCCCCAATGACCCGGCGGTGTTGGCGGCACGCCGCATCGCAGGCAACCCGGCCACCACGCTGGAAGACATCGCGAGTTACTACAGCGGCTGCGAGGTCAGCAGCGTCGCCACCCCCGCTGCGGAAACCCGCGTCTGCCGCCAGTACAGCGGCAGCGCCCAGCAGTCCTGTGCACGGTCCTTGAGTGTGTCCGTGGCACGCAGTGAAAGCTGCACACCGGGCGACTGGTTCGCGCATGCCGGATCAGGCAGCACCGGACTGGACGTGCAGTGCATACCGGACCGGCCCGTGGCCCAGCAACATTTGCGCATCACCAGCAACGGCACACCGCAAGCCTTCTTTGATGTCAACATGACGACGCCGCAGGTGTTTCCGCGCCGGGTGGCGGCCCTGCCCAACACCTTTGTTGGCTGGGCAGAGGGGCCGAATGGCGTCTGGGTTGCCGACAACCAGTGCCTCGGCGACGCTTGCCACCTGACGGCCATGGTGGCCAACGACTACCGGACGATCTGCACCGGCAGTGGCGGTGACGGGGGTGACGACAGTTGCGCGCAAGTCCGACCCTTCCTGGAGGTCTACGCGGCCTGCCCCACCGGCACACAAAGCGGCAACAATATCCAGACCTGGACCGGCAGCGCAGAGAGCGACGCGGTGAGCTATCTCGACGAGCCCACCTGCTATGCACCATCGGCAAGCTACTCGCCGGACTACGGCCATGACATGACAGGGACGATCGCGGGCTCTTACTGGAATGCCCAGTCGCAGCGTCCGGTCGTGGGCTGGCGGGTCAATCCCGCCTACGGCCCGATTCCCCAAATGACCTTGGGTTACGACCGACCACGGACTTCTGTGGCCGAGACAGATCAGTGGGACGACGCTTGCACAGCCATCGACACCGGGTCCCGCTGCACGGTGAGCGGTGCGGCGCGCTGTGTCGACGGACCGGCCAACCAAAGCGTGGATGGCCTGACGGTGACACGCGCCTGTTGGCGCTATGAGACGCCGCTGTCCTGCCCACAAGGCACCGGATCCGATGAGTGCGCCCCCCTGATTGCTGCCGGATGCACGCCCGCCAGCACAACTTGTCGCCAGATGAATACCACCACTGGCGTCTGTGAGGTGATTGAGAACAGCTACACCTGCCCGGTGGCACCAGGCACCAACGTGACGGCGAGCAACTGCCCGGCCAACGTGTTCTGCCTCGCAGGGAGCTGCTTCAACACCAGCTATACGAACGACAGCGACTTCGCCCGCTCCATGTCGTTCATGGAGGCAGCACGGGAAGCGGGCGTATATCTGGACACCGACAACATGCAGGTGTTCAAGGGCGAGGCCAACAGCTGCCGGGACCGCTTGTTCAAGAACTGCTGCGCATCGGATTCAGCAGGCGCGGGCATGAGCAACCAGAGCCTGTTCGGCACCGGCTCCCGGCTGGTGTACGACGTCCTGATGAACTCGGAGAACCGCGAGTTTCTCTACCAGGGGCTTTCTGCCCTGCTCACCAGCGGGGGGTTCAGCGGCTCCTTCACCAGCTATGGCGTCACGGTCGCTATCAACGGCACCGCCCTGCCCGCCGGTTCTGCGGTGATGTATTCGGGGGAGAGCATGGTGATCGCCTTCGACCCCTGGTCGCTGGCCATCGCCGTGGTGATCTACATCGTGATGTCAATGATGTCCTGTGATGAGGGCGAAGGCAAACTCGCCATGAAGGAAGGTGCGGGCCTGTGCCACAGCATCGGCAGCTACTGCTCCTCCTGCATCCGCATCTTCGGCCATTGCGTCTCGTGCATCGAGAACACCACTGGCAAATGCTGTTTCAACAGCAAGCTGGCCCGCATCATCAATGAACAGGGACGTCTGCAATTCGGCAAGGGCTGGGGCAGCGCCGAGGGACCCGACTGTTCCGGCTTCACGATTGCCCAACTGCAGAGCATGAATTTTTCTGCAATGGACCTGACCGAGTTCTACGCCTCCATCGTGCCCACGCTGCCCAACCTGAACGCCCTCCAGAGCGGCAACGCGAGTCGGGCCAGCAACTGCTACTACGGTCAGGGGAAATGCCCATGAAGTCCTCCACGTTCCTGCTTGCCATGGCCGCCTTGGCAGCGCCCGCGTATGCCGAGGAACCGCCCGGCATGTCGCCACGCACGTCCGTCCGGGATGCCCGAGCGTTGCTGCTGGTCGCGATTCAGGCCAGCAACGGCCAAGCGCACGGCGTGCTGACCGGGGAGCTCGCCAATGCGATCACCCAGCGTTTTGGCGCCATCTCGCCGATCTTCATTGACATCACCACCGAACGCCGCTATCAGCAACCGGGCTGCAGCCGCCTCAAGGTGCTGTTCTGGCAGGATGGCGTGCTGCTGCCCGGCGCTATAGCCCCGCGCAAACAAACCATGGAATTCGGCATCAACTACTGCCGCGACGGTTCGCCGCCGAAGTCGCTGCGGTGAAGGGACCGTCATGAGGTACCGGCACACCGACCCAGCCCTGGCCCGGCTGAAGCGGATGACTCTGACGGCCCTGCTCATGCTGGCTACCCTGACCGCCAGCGCCCAGAGCGGCCCGCAAGGCTACTGGTCGGACACCTGGCGGGGCTGGCACTTCTACGAAGACCCGACACCAGACATTGAAGACAAGCCCGCGACGTCACCCCAACCCGCGTCGCGGGCGATACCAACCCCGCCGCCCAAGGCCCCCGAACTGGCAGCGTTCGAACGCCTGCAAAAAGCCGTGGAGGAGACCCGCAACATCGCCATCATGCAGCCGACCGAAGCCAATGTGCGCCGCTACATGGAACTCGAATCCCAGGTGGTCGAACGGGCATCGTATTTTGCGGATGTGGCTCAGCGCGTGGCTTGGGCGACGCCCGAACTCGATCCCACCCTGCAAGGTCGGCCAGTGGGCGCCAAGGCGTTGGAGGTGTTCGAGCAGCAGCAGTTGGTGGATCGCTCCCGCTCCATCGCCGACCTGGGCCGGGACCATGTGCTGTTCTTTTTCTACCGCGCCGATTGCCCGTATTGCCACGCGTTCGCACCCACGCTGCAGGCCTTCCAGGCGCGTCACGGCATCAAGATCGTGGCCATTGGGGTCGATGGCGGACCGATGCCGAGTTTTCCGGACGCGCGCGCCGACAACGGCATTGCCACGACCTTGAAGGTGACCCAGGTCCCGGCCGTGTTCCTGGCCCAGCCTTTCACCGGCAAGATCACGCCGATCGGCTTTGGCGTGCTGTCCGAAGCGCAATTGCTGGAGCGCATTGCACTGGTCGCCACACCACAGGCCGAGGCCATGCTGCCCAGCACTTCCCGCCAAATTGGTAATCAATCTGTCTTCCCATAGGAGTCCGCCATGACCCGTAGCTTGTTCCAGAGAACTGGCGCCTCTGCCATCGCCCTCACCCTGGCAGCTGTCACCGCTTTCGTTCCGCATCCACTGCTGGCTGGTGACCTCAACGCCGAAGTGAACACCATGTTCAATAACCTCGGGGCCATCGGCAATTACACGGCACCGGGGGCCTTTCGCGGACAGACCTTCAACACTTACACCGGCGGCAACCTGATGATGCGTTCGCCCAACAAGGTCTACCAGCTGGCTGCTGTCCAGTTCCCAAGTGCCAAGGCCGGCTGCGGCGGCATCGACGTGTTTGGTGGCAGCTTCAGCCACATCTCCGCCACCGAGTTCAAGAACATGCTGCGAAACATCACGGCTGCCTTGCCGGGGATTGCCTTCCAGTTGGCACTGGAAGCCGTGTCGCCGCTGCTGGGCGGGTTGACCAAGTGGGCCAAGGGCCTGGAGACCTGGATCAACAACGCCCGCATCAATTCCTGTGAAACCGCCAAGGCCATCGTCAGCACGGCAGCCGAAGCGACCGGCTACAGCTCGCAGGAAACCTGTGCTGATCTGGCGATCGAGATGGGCCTGGAGAGTGATCGGGACGCGGCACGCCGACGCTGCGCGACCGACCGGACCAGCATCCTGGCCTCAGCCCGGGCTTCCGGCGATGCCAATATCCGCAACAAGGCCCCCTTCGTCGGCAACCTGACCTGGAAAGCGCTGCAGTACACCGGTGCCTATCTGGACGATCCCGAGCGCGAACTGATCATGAGCCTGGTCGGCACCGTGATCTTCTATCCGGAAGATGCCAACCGGGACCCGGAGCCGATTGCACCGACCCTCACCTCCATCAGCCAATTGCTTTATGGACAAGCCGCAGGCACCGGCACCGACGTGGTGCAGCACCTGCTGCGCTGCAACGACTACACCAACTGCGACGCGGTGACGCTGAACACCGGCTACACCCACACCCCGTTCACAGCGAAGGTGGAAGCCATGATGCGCTCCATTGCCGAGAAGATCGCCACGCGTACCGCCATCCCCAACAACTCACCCGAGGTCGGCTTTGTCAACCAGACCACCGAGCCGGTCTACAAGATGCTGTCCATCGGTGCCACCATTCCCGGATCGGGTCTTTCGGACAGCCTGATCGGCCAGTACCGGGATGTGATCGCCGCCGACTACGCCTATGTCTTTCTGGAACGCAATCTGCGGCTCGGTATGGCCGCGCTGGACAAGGACTACACCTTGCAGCAGACGCAACGCGAGCAAGCCAACCACATCCGTCAGCGGGCCCAAGCCATCCTGCTGCAGCTGTCGCAGGAGAAGAATCTGCTGTACCAGAAGGTGGGATCCTTCCGCGCTGTCTCCAGCCATCTGGAGCAATTGGAGCGCCAGTTGCGCTCCAGCATGCCGCAACATGTGATCGACATGCTGGGCCAGCAGGCTGCTTACCTTTCCCGCTGACGGGTGTCAGGTGAGCCATCATGTGGGAAATTTACGCTTACCAGAACTCGGACAGCTTGTTCGGTGTCTTCAACGCCGCCGCCGCCATCAATGCCTCCAACGACTACCTCTCTGCCGTGGCCGCCGTTGCGTTCTGCGGCTTCGTCTCCGCCCTGATTGCCTATGCCTTCGCGCCGGAGAAGCTGCAGGGCTGGAAGTGGCTGGGCTCGGTCGTGCTGGTGTTCTCCGTGCTGATCGTGCCCAAGGTGACGGTGGGCATCGTGGACAAGACCGGGGGCTCGGCGGTCAAGGTCGTCGATAACGTGCCTTTCGGTGTCGCGGTGCTGGGAAGCCTCACCAGTACCATCGGCCACACCTTGACCGGTCTTTTTGAAACCGCCTTCCAGGTGATCCCGGGCGCTGGTGCCCTCCCGGTGGAGTTGAGTTACCAGCAGAACGGCTTGATGTTCGGCAACCGGCTGATCCGCGAAACCGGCAATGTGGTGTTCCCCGATCCGGGCTTTCGGACCGACCTGATCAACTTCATCCACAACTGCACCACCTATGACCTGGTCGATGGCACCTTAGACCCGGCAACTTTCTCCAGTTCCGGCGATGTCTGGCCGTTGATGGCCACACCCAATCCGGCGCGTTTCAGCACGCTGACGGGGGCTGGCGGCATCAGCATTGATACCTGCCCGAATGTCTACCTGAACCTCAATGCTCGCCTGCCCGCGCAGATTAAACGGATTCAGGGGCGTCTCGCCTTCCAGCTCAACCCGACGCTGCCAGGGGCTGCGGCAGCAGCAGCCATCGCAGGGCAAGTGCAGCAGGCCTATCTCAAGAACAACATCGCCAACGCAGCGTCCACAGCGGCCGACATCATCCGGCAGAACGCCATGCTCAATGCCATTGAGGACACGGACAAGATCGTCGGCCAAAAAGTCAACGACCCGGCCGCCATGGTACTGGCGGTCGGACGGGCCCAAGCCGTCGCCCAGCAGAATGCGTCCTGGCTCAACTACGGCAAGGTGGCGGAACAGGCACTGCCGGTGTTCCGCAATGTGGTCGAGGCCGTGACCTACGCCCTGTTCCCCTTGTTCGTGTTGTTGCTCCTGCTCACCAGCGGCCGCGAGACCATGATGGCATTCAAGGGCTACGCCGCCATCCTGATCTGGATTCAGCTCTGGCCGCCGTTGTATGCCATCCTGAACTACATGGCGTCGATCTACGCGGCCTACGACCTGGCCGCCGCCGCCGACCTCGGCACCGGCACCAAGGCGCTGGCCCTGCAAACGGCATCGACCGTCTATTCGCGCACGATATCGGGGGAAGCGGTGGTGGGCTATCTGGCGATCAGCGTTCCCTTCATCGCCTGGGCGGCGCTCAAACGCATGGAGAACATGGGCACGGCTTTGGTGGGTGGGCTGTCCGGGCTGCAGGGCACCTTGTCCGGTGCCACCAGCAGTGCGGTCGCTGGCAACGTCAGCCTGGGCAATGTGGGTATGGACCAGCTGCAACTGGCACCCAACCGCACCTCGGCGTTCATGGGGAGCATGCAGAACGACCTGAGCGGGAATACTTTGACGTCCAATGCCCTGACCGGGCGCACCGCGGCCAGCCTGCTGCGCAACCAGGGCTTTGCCTCACGAGTCGTGTCTATGCGGGTGTCAGAACAGGACGTCACCGAGGCCAGCCGCCAGGCGGAGACGGCGCGCAGCGAGGCCGTCTCCGCCGGACAGCAACGCTCGGCCACACTCACGGAAGCGTTCACGCGCGGTGTAGCCAAGCTGCGCTCAACGCGCAACAGCACGGGCACGACGTCCAGCAGCTTCGAACAGCTGGGCGAAAGCCTCAATAACCTCGATCAGATCGCCCAGAGCGTGTCGCAGCGTACCGGACTGTCGCAGTCCCAGGTCGCCCACATCGCCTTCGGTGCCAGCGGCTCTCTGGGCCTCTCGACCCCCGCCGCCAGCGCGAAAATCCAAGGTAACGCCGGAAAGAACTACCAGTCGGGCATCCTGAGCGACGAGCAGAAAGTGCTCAACACCATGACCACCGAACAACTGGCAGCCTTCAAGCAGTTTGGCGACCGGGTCTCGCGGGACAGCAGCGTGATGACCGTCATCGCGTCCGACAGCAAGGAAGGTCGCGACATGTCGTCCCGCCTGGCCACGGCAACCTCACAGGCGGAACGCGCTGAAGCAGTTTTCGCGCAGCGCCAGGGTCTGGTCGAACGCATGAGTGCAGCGCACGAGCGTGGCGAGACCCTGTCCATCGACATCGCCCAGGACCCGCACAACCTCGACATGTTCATGCGCTACGCCGAGCAGTATGGCGGCACCAGTGCTGCGGCGCACACCATGATGGAATCGGAATTGGCGCGGCAGGGGTTGCGACCGACACGGGTGTTTTCTGACGGGACAGCCCTGCCCACCTCGTTTGGAAGCATCCGAGAGGCCTACGAACTGGAACGTGCAGAGGGGGCATTTGCGCCGAACTTAGACGTCGACCGAAAGGCGAACGACACGCGGGTGACCGGACAACGGACCAGCGCCACGCCGGGCAAGACTCCCAACGCCGGGCCATCGCCGGTCAGGGCGGAGATTCAGCGCGCTCACGAACACCTTCAAGGCCAGGCGACAGGAGCCATTGGCAATTTCGATGCGAAGGCCGAAATCGTCAAAACGTCCGATGGCACACTCAAGTCCGGGAAATCGCTGTTCGTGCAGACCGAAAAGCAATTAGCTGGCGATGCCGACGTGACGCTGGACGCCACCAAGGATGCGGTCAAGAGCCTGCTCAAGCGCGACAAGTAATCATGGCTCATGGCTATGCGGGTCAATGTCGTCGGGGTGAGGCAAACCGGGCGCTGCTGTCAGCCTGCCCCGATCCAGCCAATAATTGCGAGCTTGCTCGTCCTGTACAGCGTCAAGCCCATCTGCCTCGTTGAATTGGGCATGGGATCGACAGCGGCGACGACCGATTCCTGCGAATGCACCGCCAACTGCTGCACCTACTACGGCACCGATACTGCCCTGGACGATTTTGAAGCCAATGCTTTCATTGAGCGCGGCAAACACGCCTACCGAAGATCCAAGCAGGATGAAAAGTACAAAGATGGTTTTACGCATTCGAGCCTCCTAAAAACTCAGGGTACCTGTCATTTATCGGGTTTCAACTGCGCGGTTGTTGGCGAGTCTGCACAGGGGGAATTACCACTGAAAAGCCACCGGAAATCCTGCCGCTTGCATGACGGTAATTCGAATCAAACTCATCCAATCCGCTGCTCACTGCGATTTGCCCGACATGACGGAGAAGCAGCGAATGGACTACGTTGCACTTAAGGTGTTGCGCTGGTGAACCGCTAAGTGCTTCACAAACGCCGCCGGATCGCCACAACGAACTCAGCAACGAGACCCTCATCAGTCAACGCAGGAAACTCTTTGAGAAGCTTGTTCGACACCTGGCCACAGTTCGCGCGCACCGACCAGATGATGCAGTCGATGTCGCCGTCCGACCCTTCGACGACCTGCTTGGCGCGCTGGTGGGCCAGACGAAGGCTGCACAGATTGCCACTGTCGATCCCAGTGGGCGAAGGGGCGAGAGTCCGGCGACGATACCTTGCGCAGCACGTGGTGCATGGCTGCTCCTGCGGTCCGACTTGGATCATCCCATCGAACCGGAATACGCCACCCTGCGTCACGAACACCACCAACCCTTCCGACATCTGGGCCAACCACAGCTACGGGTGCACCGTTGACCGTGCCGAGCCCGAAGAGTTTGTGATCAATACGGTCACCTTCCTCAAACTGGAAATTTAAACTACTCATCGAGGATCTCCTAGTTGTATGCAAGCGTCTAAACGGTCGTTTTGCAGCTGTTCAAACCATAAAGGCTGGTTGGGAGATCACGACCGGACTCACCACGTCTCGAATTTCACTAAGTCCCGCAACGAGCAGATCGTACTGTTCGGTCCGCCGCCCTTGATCCCATATGATCGGCAGCACTTTGCGGTACGGACTGCCACGTTTCAGGTAAAGACTAACGTCTTCACCAATCTGCGAGATCAGATCCTGCGGCGTGCTCTTCTCCCTCCAATACTTGACCTCTATCACTAGGTGCAGCGACGGGATCACCAGGTCAGCCCGCGGCTTCTTCTGTCCCACCGAGGCAAGCCACTCTTCGTCGCGCAGGTCTGGCAACACCGGTGCGAGTACCGCGCACAGAAGATTCTGAAAATGGTACTCGTTTTCGACAGCCCACTTCTGCGCTGTCGAATTCGGCGTCTTCTTCTGATCGTCCCAGGTCCATCGGCGCAATCCAGATGGGAGTCGGCGAAGGAGGAAGCCCACATCTTCCAGACTCGGTGCGCGCAAATCTATCTGAGACGCACCCTGCGCGAGAAAGCGAAAGGCCGCCAGATCCATGGCCGCCTGCTCAGGATCGTCGTAGACAACCAACTTCATGCGGCTGAGCAACTGCGACGCAAAGTCGTTATCGGTCGCTAGCGAAGATCTCGCCAATCCACGTGCAACATAGATAGCCGCACACGCGCTAGCGGGCGCCAGTTGTAACTCATCGTGCAATCCCAACTCAGATCGCATCTTGATCATGCACAACAGCTCTTGGCGCCATCCAACTTCCGCAGACAGAAGCGGTTGGAGCTTGGCGAGAAGCAATGCAAACCACGTTCCAAACTTTTGCCAGCGCTCGTCATCATCAATCGTCACCAAACCGACAAGAACGCCGGTGTGTGCCAGCGGTTGCATCAGGCTGGCCATGGCCGTCTGCGAACCGCCGCTGCGCCCCGTCAGCCAATCCACGCCCTGCGCAAAAGAGTCTCGACATGCATCGATCAACATTGGATCGATGCTCAGTAAGAATCCCAAGGTAGCAACAGCATGAATTGACCGGCCGCCGCCCGCGATCTCCCCGCATAGCTCCCGCGCCACTGGCGCGCTTTGTTCAGAGGGTAACTCCTCGGCGAGTACCCAATGATAGAAAGCTACCGCGAGCGGACCTGCCCCCGTCAAGGTCTGGGCCTGGCCCGCTACGGCCTTCAGGGCCTCGTGCAAGATCGGATTGTCAGTGGTCACAGAAACCACCTCGTTGTTCCGATCTTGCCAAGCATCACGCTAGGACTCCATCGACTACCCAGGCGATCCAGTCGACCTAAGAGGCCCGCGACGAGGTCGGAGTAGTAGATGGTGACGGGCATCGCTGCCGGCAAGAAGCTGCGCCAAGAATGATTCGAAAACCAGTAGACTTGCTTCGTGAGATAGATGATGTCCGTGAACGTCGAATCACGATGCAGAGTCAACAGCAATGGCTTGGGCAAACCGTCCGTCGATCGCTTGAGTTGCTGAGGCCCGGTTAGGGTCAACAAAGTCTCATTGTCGCCAACCTCAGCGTAGAGGCCCCGTATCGGTGTTTTCTCTCCCCTTCCCTTTGTTCCGACAGAATCGTCGTCGAACAGGAGGTAGGGATGGTCTTGCTTGACATGCAGGAACGCGAACTGCAGATCGAACTCCGAGAATTCTTTGAGTGCAGCCTTGACAGACTCGATCTCTGTGTTGCGCATAGGTTTGAATGCGTGCACGATCACCCGAACAGAATCGCCCTTGATCCAGTTCATTTCGCTGCGCACGCGCTGGAGCGTTGCCTGCAACGAATCGGTCAGCGCCTCACCGTACTTCGCCATCGGCACGGCATTCGACAGGTTGGAGAGCAAATAGCCGCCGTCACCACGGAAGACGCTGGTGATACCGACGATCCTCTCCTTCTTTAAGAACCGTGACTCGCCGATTGCAGCGCTACCAAGGCCGATGACCACCTCGTGCGCGATCCCCTTATCTGACTTGATCAACCACGGAATTCCGCCGAGCTTGGCATAGACGGCGAGCGCGAGATTGCTCAATGTATAAGCCAGGTTGCTGGGTGCCATCGCGAAGGTCTCGAAGGCGATGAACTGCGTGGGAATCTGGTTGGAGAGAAACGCTGCTTTGGCTACCAAATAGGGGTTGCGTTGCGGTGGTAACTGTCGCGAATCTCTCTCGGTCTGCACCAGCGCCAGATGCCACGGCGTCCCTTCGGCGCCCATACGCACTGCTTTGGAAGCAGCCGCGTGGTACGCGTCTGCTGTGAAGCTGTCAGCCTCCACAAACGTCAGCGTGATGTCCTGCAGGCCGTAGATTCCGAGAAATCCTCTGCCGAACGGCAGCGACTTGCCGTCGACCGTCAACCCGTCCCGAAACTTCCTGAGGAATAGTTCGAATTGCCCGCGTCGCGCCCGATCACAGACCACACAGACGTTCGGCCGCGTCGGCGTGAACACATGCCTGCTGTAAGGACCGAACTTTGTCAGTCCTACCGCCGCGCGCGTCTCTGACTTGAGCGTGCCGGCATCGAACACGTAGGTCGGTGTGCTGGCCTCCGCGAAACGCGGAAACGTCGCGCTATCTTTCTCGTTGATCATGCTATCGATACTGACACTCAGCCCTTCTTGCAACTCGATGGCACCTATGCCTCGCACCCAGTCCGAAATCCGGGCGATGTGCTCCATCCTGACACGCCCCCTGCTGTTCTCGAACACGATCTCATCGATCCTGCCCTGCGTCGTTCCGGAGGCGTTTCGCGTGAAGTGCTGCAATAAGTGCCGAATGTTCTCGGACGAGGCCTCCAGATACAACTCGTCCAGGGGCAGAAACTCCTCAACATTCATGAACCGCTCAGACAGTCGTGCCTTGCCGTCTGCGATGCCTCCAACGCGCCCGACAAGCCTGCGCTGGGGCAGCATGCGCGCATCTTCCACCGGTGTCTCGCGCTCGACCACCAAGCCATCTAGGCGAACGCCCTTTTCGCTCAACACCGCTAGGCTGGTCGCGCATGTTTTCTGGATTTCGATATCCCACAGCAGTCCAAGCAAGTCGGAACCTTGTAGCTTCAGGGATCGAATGGAGATCAAGACGCGAGACTGCAGGTGAACATGCTTATCAGCGTCCAGAAAACCCGTCGGCAATGTGCGACCCACCGTCGTGATCGGGTTGTAGCGGGCCACTGGCCGCCTGTTTGCACTCAGCAATGACACCAAACGCTGTTCTAGCAACGGCCGGATCAGCGAGGCGTGCTCGACCGCTGAGACATACTTTTCCTTGCCGATGTGCGTCGCGTCGGGCGCAAGTGGTAACGCCACAATCTGATCTGCCCGACGGGTCACCGCAAACTGCGTTCGGTACTGGTCACGAAGCTCACGCAATTGCTGCGAATCCTTGAATGGCAGGATCTGCAGTTGGATGGCGTCGCCATGAACGAGCAACGGTGTGAAATTGAGCTGCAGTTGTCGTCCCATACCCCCTCCTATTTTTTCTTCAGCATCAGTTGGATCATCGCGAACAGACGATGGAAGAGGTAGTCGATATGGTCCACATCGATCACCGGCACTTGGCTCACTTCGGAATGGCGGATCAAGTGGCTATTGCCAATCGAGTTCAACTCCTGCGCCTCCGCTTCCAGCCTGGCTCGCAATAGCGGCTCCGTTGCGGTGGCATCTAGGATGATCGTGATCGACCTCTTCTTGTCACGAGGGTCCGCGAGCGATTTGAGTCGCTCCCATACATCCCACAGCCGCTCCAGCGCTTCTCGTCGAACAAGGGGATTGCGGTCAGAAAACTTCGCTCGACACTCATCCAGCATGATGTCAAGCATGCGGTCCCCGGTATTGAAGGCTGTTTGCCTCAGTTCATCACCTAATACCAGCGGCAACACTCGAACAATGCGCCCAGTCGAGCGCATCTCGAAGGCAACGCCATTGCGCGAGAAAATGCGGTTGACGGTCGCTCGAAGCTCGTCCCGCCCCGCTTGCTGATCAAAATTCAGATGGTGGTGGCTGAAGAAGTCATGGTATTTGCCAGGGATTGGCTTCGCCACGGCATCATGGACGAATTCTATGAAGTCCAAGACCAACAACGTTTCCGGCGCAAGCGGCTCTCGTTGAGAGAAAAGCCCCTCCTCCACTTCACGAGTGGTTTCAAGCGGCCACGCCAGACCGGGCATCTCCGCAACCACGCCCGCAGCCAGGGAATCGGAATCGCAACCGCAAACAGCCTGCCCATCTGGGCAACGCTCAGGGAACCGCAGTCCGAAGGCACCATTGTTGATCAGCCCCTGCACTAAGGCGACCACACCAGCCCAAACCGTTGGTGAGATCACCTGCTCGGTTCGTGCTCTTGGACCGTTCTCCCGGTCGCTGAAGTAGTCCGGCATCAGCGCACCGCCTTGTGCTCGATTGACGCGGCTATTGCCGGGTCGTTGATGAACCGTTCGCCATCGGTTAGTAGCTCATGGACGGATTCTGGTAGCCCGCTCACCTAGCCCACCTCCCGAATGGACGTGATCAGCGGCGACTCGTCTTCGTCGTAGGTCAGATGAATCTGTGTCTTAGCTCGCGTAACCCCGACATAGAAAAGTCGAGCTGCTTCTTCCAGTTGCTCGTCAGTCTTGTCGTAGCCGCTTGGGAACACGCCGTTCTCCAGACCGACCATGACTACCGCCTGGAACTCCAGTCCTTTCGAACTGTGCAGTGTCATCAGATTGACCTGATCCGGACTCTTGCCCTGATTCCCAAATATCTCGACCGTGAATGTCTGCAAGGGCCCGCCTGCTGCCGCGACCGCTATCAGCTCATCTAGGTTGTCTTTCTCGTCGGCGAGACTTGGCTCTTGCTGGAACAAGTCATCCAGCACGTCGCGACGCAATGCTGAGAGCCATCGATGCAAGGGCTGCGCACCGTCCCGTAGTGAGAACAAGGCCGCAATCAACTGCTTGCGTGCGGTCAGCAGCTCGGATTCACGCGTGACGGAGCGGCGTAACCGTCGCCATGCTTTGAGCAGCTGTGAAAGAGTCACCGTCCCTGTCTGCCAACCGCCGGCACACCATCGCGCTGCATCTGTGAGCCACTCTGTCAGGCGGGTGCGCTTGATCGGCGAGCCGTTGTCGAGCCGGAAATACCGCAAACCGAGGGCATCCGCCGCCTGCGCAATCGGCGTCCCCTCGTTGAGCGTGCGGTACAGCAACGCAATATCCCCCGGGGCCCATGACGGATTTTCCACGAGCAGCGCTGGCACCAGTGTCCCAAGCGCGTAGTCCGCCTGCTCGCGGATGTTGCGCTCCAGGCGGTGGATGAGGACTTCGCCGGTCCGCCCATCATGAGAATGAAATTCAGCTGGTTCCGGCAATAGCGCCATGGAAGCAGCGATGATGCGGTCCGCGCAGCGGTAGTTCAGCTTGAGTCTGATGGATTCCATCTGCGGAAAATGGGCCAATGCTCGCAACAAGCTTGGCTTAGCACCGGTGAATCCATAAATGGACTGGTCCGGATCCCCCACGGCAACTACCCTGGTGCCCGCCCGAAGCAATGCCAACACAATGCGATGCAGGGGCAGACCGAGATCCTGATATTCGTCGATCACGATCACCGGATACTTGGCTTGAATGGCACGTCTGACCCATTCGTGCTTCTCGACAAGTTGCAGGCCGGCCAGGACCAGTCCATCGAAATCGATCAGGCCGCTTTTTAGAAGCAATGCTTCGTAGGCCTCAACCACCGCTGTTTCGCGGGCGTGCCACGCGTGCCATTCGTCACTCCCCTTGTCCGGGATAGTGCGCCGCAGCTTGTCGCAGGCCATGCGAAACCAATTCGGCGCATTTCCGCCCAACTGCTCGCGATAGGCATCGGCAAAGAGCTTTCGCACCTGTGCCGGCGAAGCCACGACGAGCGGATCCGGCACGTCGAGACCTGCCAGTGCGGCGTAGGGCAACACCAGCTCAGTCAGGCAAAAAGAGTGCACAGTCGAGAGCAAGAGACGATCGCCGTCATCCGCACCGAGCTCGCTCAGCCTTGATCGCAGTTCGCCAACGCAGGCATTGCTATAGGTGATGCACGCCAGCCGCCGTGGACGGTGCACATCTTCAGCGAGCAGCCGGGCGATCTTGACGGTGATCGTCTTAGTCTTGCCGCTGCCGGGCCCAGCCAGGATGACGCAGTTCCCTGTCGATTGATACGCACGCCATTGATCCTCGTTCCCACGCAAATCTTCCGCGGCTTTGAGATATGGGAACGCAGTGGAGATCATCCCAGCTTCGCCCTCAGATAGTCCAGCGCAGATTCGATGTACTCAGGACATACATCGACATCCTCCTCTATCAGTACCGACGCCAGCCGTTGCGCCATACGACCCTTGCCAATGGAGTCGATGTCCTTGAGAAATTGCGAGGGATCCAGCGACTCAGGATCGGTCGCGAGGCTCGCGAAGCGCGCGTGCATCTTCATGTTGGTGGTGAGGTCCTTGATGGCTGTCAGGAAATGGTCCTCTGCCCCCGTTCGGAAAACATCGATCTCAAAAGTGAATTCGTTCAAGAATACGCCATGTTTGGGAGCAAGCTCCATCACCTGCGCAAAGTCGCATCCCTTCCAAACGTCGTCATCCAAAATGTGCTGCATGATCTGATTGACCACCCGGTTCTCGCCATAGCTGTCCGTAACGCCTGCCTCATCAGGATCAGCGTCTTCCTGGCTCGTCACTTCATTCTTCGGGTCGTAATCCGTCAGCACCACAAACGGGATATCGAGCCCCTTTGGCCCCAGCAATTGGACATAAGGCGCGAAGTGGGTGCCGGCAATGGAGCAGACTGTGATGCCCATCGCATCAAAATCTAGACTCTTGTCATACAGCTTGGCCAGCGTCGGCAGCAGAAACTTCTCCGCATCGCCTTCCACCAGAATGACGCCCTTCGAGAAAAACAGTTCACCGCGCGTGACGTCGATATAGCGTTCCAGGTCCTCACGGTCGCTAGTATCGAGTTTGATGCCTTTGAGAGAGCGCCCAACGGTATGCCCTTCGCCAGCAATCTGGCGCAGGACAACCACATTGGCGAGCGGTGCCACGCTGGCCACGTTCGGCGAATGCGTTGTGAGCAGAATGCTGCGCGGCCCGGGTCCGGCTTGCTCGTCATCACGCGTTTGCAGATAGTTCCGATAGATGAGCCGCTGTAGATGAGGATGCAGGTGGGCCTCGGGTTCCTCTATCGCCAGAAACGTGTGTTGACGCTCCCCCTCGTCCACCAGGTATTGATGTTCCAGATGCTTCAGTGCGAGGTAAAGCACATTGGCGGATCCGAGACTGGCCTCTGCCACGCCGCGCTTGCCGCCGTCGATCATCATTTGCAGTGCGCGTATCAAGCGGTCCGGCTCCGTGGGCGCGAAACCTAGTGCCGTTTCGACGGCATGCTTGTCTCCCACCATGGCGGTAAGCTGATTGTTGACCTGATCCACAACCCCTGCGAGTTCAGGTAACGCAGCAATTTTTGAGGTGGTTTTATGAATCTCAGTGGCAATCGTGCTGAGTGCTTTCGCATCTATCGTCTTCGCGGCACGATCCAGCAAGGGGCGCAGTGGAGAACGCGCCCAGCGCGCGAGGTCCGATTCGGCATCGCGCAACGCAGGAAATAAATCTAGCGGCATCCACCGCCTTAGTTCGTAGCCAACCGTGTTGTCGGGGCGATCTCCGCCAAACAGAATGAATTCGTAGTCTGCCTCGCTGCGCGGCGCACCCTCAAGCCCTGGCACGGGCTGGTAGCGATACGTGATTCGCGCCACCATCGGGGTTGGCCGCACGAGGTGATCCGCCAACACCGCCAGCAAATTCTCATCATCTTCGAAACCTCGAAACTCGACCGACACCTCAATCACGTCCTCGGCCTTCAACGGCCGCACCAGCCCATCCCAGAAATCATCCAGGCGAAGTTTGCGCATCGAGTCTGGAAGTGCTGGATCAAGGATCAGTTGCAGTGCAAACAGCAGATTGGTTTTTCCGACTTTGTTTTCGCCGAGCACGACGGCATGTTCGCCCAGGCGAACATCCAACAACTTGAAGTTGCGGAAATTCTTGATAACGATCCGACTCAGTCGCATGGGCATTTCCCGTTCTTTTGGCTTTAGGTTTACTTCTCCGCACCGGAGATGGGGTGCACGTAAATGAGGCCCTTGGTTTGCGCCGCCTTCACCTTACGGTCGATCAGGTCGCGAAAATTCAAGTGCCCTTCAAGCACGAGAATCAAATCTTCACCGTCAACGAAGAGCGTCTGAATCTCCTTACCCATGATCAGGCTCCGGACCACTTCGGCGCTAAAACCGTTGATCGAGACAAACAGGCCGCGTCCGTAGAGCTTGCCGGCCACCTTGCCAGCAAATTGGTACACCGGCTCATTGCTTGCCGATTTTTCCTGCCATTTAGCCTCTATCAGATAGTGTTCTCCGTCGAACTTCACCGCACCATCGATCTGCTCGCCGTGGACGCGAAATGCTTCTGTCGTCTCCAGGCAAGAGAGCCTGGCGAGCTCTGCCAAGATGCGTTCCAATGCATAGCCGCGCTGTTGTCTCGTTGTTTTGTTGGCCAGTAGGTCTAGGTATTCGGCACGCAGGTCTTCCAGGGTAATAGTCGGCTGCTGGCGCTCCGCCTCGTGGGTCGCTCGGCGCTCTCGATCCGACTTGATCCTAGCATCACGGATTTCCTGCAATTGCTTCAGGTGCTCGAGATTACCGATTGCTACCGCGCGATCCAGCTTGCGCAGCTTGTCAAAGTAATATGGGTCAAAGTGTGACCAAGCCAACAGTGACTGCAGCATGGCGCGAAACGGTCCAAGCCCGTTGTCAGGACGCACGTTCAGCGTCTCGAAGAGCACGTCGATTATCTCGTGTCGCTTAAGGCCTGTCTCACCATCGATCTGCAGGCCACCCACTTCGGACTTCGTGCATCCGTGCTTCTCAAAGAAGCCAACGATGTCTTTGCGTGGCCAGAACAAAGACAAGATACAGTCTTTCATGCAGCCCTTGATGTCGGCAGGAAAAAACGTTTCGTTCCCTTTCATCAACTGATCCGCCTGAGGAGCCGATCGATAACATCGCTCGCCTGGCGCTGGCGCAACGCCCTCGCCTCGCGCTGTTCGGCCTCATTGCTTTCGCCAAGTTCGAACTTGGCCACAGACACCGGGCCGTCCTTGCGATAGCCCTCCGTCTTGTCGTCTTGCACGAAACGACTGCGCAGGATCGCCAACGAAGCCCGAATCACGGCACCGTGCTTGCCATCGCGTTCCTTGCGGAAAGCTTCAGTGACGGCGTCGATGCCTTCGGGCGCATGTTCGATGCAATAGATCAAGTCGTGCGCGTCCTTGCGTTCGAAGCGTTGGTCGAATGCGAACGCTTTTAGGCAGGTGAAGCTGACCAGATTCGCGTGCTTGACCTTCTCGGTTGCCACGCCGTTGCCGCCCAGCAATTCGGCTTGGATCTCGGTAACCTGGTATAGATCGAAGACGATGGACGAATGCGGAATGTTCAGCGCCGAGATCGTTCCCTCGGTCGGCAACGGCTGCACCTTGCCGCCGGCGATGTGCGGCGCGTCGGCCAACAGCTCGAGCACCATCAGCGCACCGTGTTCGGTGCGAGCTTGCCAACGCCAGGAGAGTTTTTTCCCGGCCTCGTTTTCGGCACGCTCAAAGCCCATTTTCTTGAGGTTATCCTCCAGCGTGTGATATGCCTCGGTGTCTGCTAGGATTTGCAGGTCGATTACGATGTCGACATCGAGGGTACCCGCATGCGCTGGGACCACCGGTGGTCGAGCGGCGACCAGGTACCTCGGGGTCAGGCCGCCGACCAGGTAGACCGAATCTTTCCATGGCCCCAACCCACGCAGCAGCGTCACGAGGACGCGCTCGCAGTCGAGCGTGTACTGGTCGCTGTAGCCGTCAAGCGTTGCGGGTTTGGCCATCAGAAACCGATCTTTTCTTTGCGCAAGTGCTCGGCCATTTCTTTGGAGCGCCCTTCGCCGCGCACCAGGTCGAGATAGACCTGAATAGGACTCGCCAGCCAAACACCGCCGACTTGCTGGCGGAACAACAACTCTCCCGCCGACTTCGTCTCGATGATCGCGAGATTCGCCCCTTCGTTGACGACGCGCGCATCCAACTCAGCCACCGCCGTGTCAGCACCGGCGCTGGACAGCAGCCGAGTCCGCACCTGCGAGATACCGGACAGGAATGGACCGTAGCGCTGTGCAGCGGCTTCGTAGCTCACCGCGTAATCAACCTGATTCGCGTCGAAGACTTGGCCAAGCCGCTCGATCAGGGCCTCTGACTTCACGCTGGGAACGAAATACCGACGCAGCGTTGGTGCGCGCTGTGTAGCAAGGTGTTTGGCCCAGGCGTCGAGCAACGCGCCCGGTTCGCGCAGATGGCGCTCCTTGCTCGGCCCCTGCCCGCGGGACACCAACCAGTCGAACCGATCCAACTCACCCAGTACATCCGAGGCAGTGGACGGTGCCACCTGCGCCTGCTCGGCCACCTCGGTGACGCCAAACCATTCCGTGTAGCTGTCCAGAAGAGCGTGCAGCACTTGGGCGCGCCGTCCGGAAAACAGCGACCGCACCGACCTTTCCAAGGTCTTCGGAGGCGGCTTGTCGATGTAGATGTAGGCGCCCGAGGCCGGCAGAAACAGGCTTCCGCCGCTGTCGTAGTAGCCGATGCGCTCGGCCCTGAGCAGTTCCTTCGCACCAGGCGAGAGGGATTCGGCAATGAGCAGGTGCTGTGCGTCGGCATAGCGGCCATGCTGCAGCAACTTGAACTGCCACAATACCTGGCGCACATCTCGGGGGAAGACGGTTTTCTTCGCCTCGACCAGTAAGACAATCGATTTGCCGGCAACGCTTAGGTCGATCTTGGCGTCGCGCCGGTCAGTTGCCGGCGTGGCAGATTCCAGCACGTCCAATTCGGCGTGTACGTCCGGCAGTTCCCGGAGCGACTCCAGGAACTGTTCGATCAGAGCGTGTTCGACGAGGGGCGACTCGATCATGACAGCAGTTATTTCCTGAACAGCGAATAATGGCATTATACCGAAAATTTGTCAAAGATGCGATATTCGCTGGTCAGCGAATATCGACCACTGACCGTGGAAATGCACGCTGCTGTAGTATGCCGAACAGCTGCACCGAGGACATGCCGACAAGACCCGCGTGCGCATCATCGACTTCATCGATGCTCGCTACACGCCCCCGCTGTGCATGTGAGACGGACACCAGCTCGGCTATCAGGCCATAGGCTACCGCGTTCGGCCACCTCGGTCAGTGACGATCTGGGCTTCGACGTGGCGTCGATAGACTAGACGAGGACTGGTATACGCAAAACCGGCGTGAAATGAATTTTGTAGCGAGCAGACCCTCTACTTGCATTTCCACAGGCGCACGACACCCAGGCGTCGGCTTCGTTTGCGACTCTTGATGGAATGCGGCGGGATAATGTGAAACTCTGTCGGGGTACCGTTGAACTCTTGCTATTTCTACCCGCAGTCAAATGGGTAGCTAAATGGGTAGCTAGATCGAAAATATCGCCATAAATTTCATATTTATTAATATAGATCAACAACATATAAAAAACATGAAACTCGCTACCTGGAACGTCAATTCACTCACCGTGCGTCTGCCACAAGTGCTGGACTGGCTGCAGGCCAACCCGGTGGATGTGCTGGCGCTGCAAGAGCTGAAGATGACGGACGACAAGTTTCCGCATGCAGCCTTTGCCCAGGCGGGCTACAGTGCCCAGTGCTTCGGCCAGAAAACTTACAACGGCGTGGCCCTGCTGTCGCGCACGCCCGCCACCGACGTGGTGAAGAACATTCCCGGCTTTGACGACGACATGGCGCGGGTCATCAGCGCGACCTTCCCCCTGGGGGACGCAACACATGATCACTCTGTTAGTAATAGCACATTGCCCAGTTCAAATAAGGGCTTGCGGGTGATTTGCGCCTATTTTCCAAATGGCCAAGAGCCCGGTAGCGACAAGTTCGAGTACAAGCTGGCCTGGCTCGACGGCCTGCGCGCCTGGTTACGCGCCGAGCTGTTGACCCACCCAAACTTGGTGCTGATGGGTGACTTCAACATCACCTTTGACGACGCCGATGTATGGGACCCCGAGGGCATGCGCGACCAGATCCATTGCACCGACGAAGAGCGCTACCACCTGCAGGCGCTGATCGCGCTGGGCCTGGCGGACGCACACCGCATGTTTGCCCAGCCACCCAAAAGCTACTCCTGGTGGGACTACCGCGACATGGCTTTCCGGCGCAACCGCGGCATGCGCATTGACCATATTCTGGTCAGCCAGGCGCTCCAGCCAGCGGTGCGTTCGTGCCTCATCGACAAAGCACCTCGCAAAAATGAGCGCCCCAGCGACCACGCGCCTGTGGTGGTGGAGCTTGATACAAAAGCAGATTGAACGGCTGGACGCAAGGCCATTCGGATTGGCGCAATGCCAAGCTGCGTTATATTAATAACCAATGAGTCATTAATTTATACCCATGCCTTTCGACGCCTTTACTCACCCGACCGATGCTAACGCCCGCCGAGCGCGACGCAAAGATGCGCGGCCTGGCGAATTGCTAGCTGCCGCGCTTGATCTGTTCGTCGAAAAAGGCTATGCCGCGACCCGCGTTGAAGAGGTTGCCACCCGTGCTGGCGTGTCCAAAGGCACCTTGTTCCTCTATTTTCCCAGCAAGGAAGAACTCTTCAAGTCCGTGGTGCGAGAGCATATTTCCGGACACTTTGCGACCTGGAGTGAAGAAATTGAACAGTTTGACGGCAGTTCGCAAGACATGTTGCGCGACTGCCTGCAAAGTTGGTGGGAGCATATCGGCGCCACCAAAGCCTCTGGCATTCCCAAGCTGATGATGAGTGAGGCACGCAACTTTCCCGAGCTTGGTGCTTTCTACCGGCAAGAGGTGGTGCAGCCTGGCAGCGCGCTGGTGGCGCGCATCCTGCAACGTGGCATAACACGCGGTGAATTCCGCCCCATGGACCTCGAGTACGGCGTCTACATGGTGCTGGCTCCCTTGCTGTTTTTGTCCATGTGGATGCACTCGCTGGAAGCCTGCGGTGACCCGACAACGCGCATTGAACCTGAAAAATATCTATCCACACAGCTGGACATGCTGCTGTATGGCTTTAGCGCGGGCAGCACCGCCCCTGACGACACACCCCATTTGAAACTGGAGCAATCAACCCAATGAAACCCTGGCTCAAATGGACGGTTGCTGGCCTGGTGATCGCTGCGATGGTGGCCGGCACGCTGCGCACGTTATCGGCCCGCAAAGACAAGCAGGCGGCGCTGGAGGCGCAGCAGATTGCTCAAAAAACCCAGGTCTCGATTGATCTGTTTCCGGCTGACCTGATTATGGTGACCACGCGCAAGCTACCGCTCAACGTGGCCATTTCCGGCACCATCAACGCTGTCAACACCGCCATGGTCAAGGCCCGTGTGGCGGGCGAGCTGCTGGGTCTGAAAGTGCGTGAGGGTGATCGGGTGCGGGCGGGCCAGGTACTCGGGCAGATCGACCCATCTGACTCCGACGCACGGCTGCGTCAGTCGCGCCAACAGGCGCTGGCCGCTAAGGCACAGGTTGACATCGCCCAACGCACCCACGACAACAATGTGGCGCTGACGGCCCAAGGCTTTATATCCAATACGGCGCTGGTTTCATCGCTGGCCAACCTAACAGCGGCACAAGCCAATTACGCTGCAGCTCAATCTGCCGCTGACATATCTGCCAAGGGACTGAGTGACACCCTGCTGCGCACACCGATCAGCGGCTTTGTGTCGCAACGTCTGGCGCAACCGGGCGAGCGCCTGGCTATCGACACAAAGGTACTGGAAATCGTTGATTTGAGCCAACTGGAGATGCAGGCAGAGCTCAGCAGTGCCGACGCTCTGCAGGTCAAGGTTGGGCAAAAGGCACAGTTGCATGTCACCGGGCTGGCGCAGGGGGTATCAGCCAGTGTGGCACGCATCAATCCGAGTACGTCGGTGGGTAGCCGCGCCGTGTTGGTGTACCTGTCCATTGCCCCCGATACCACTTTGCGCGACGGCCTTTTTGCCGAAGGCCTGCTTGCCATCGGCACACTCAACACCTTAACCGTACCCTTGAACGCCGTACGCACCGACAAACCCCGGCCTTATGTGCAGGTCGTCAAAGGTGATCAGGTACAGCATCTGGATGTCACGATGGGCCCGCGCAGCGAGGTGGACGGACAGACGCTGGTCAGCATCAGTGGGGTGCCAGAGGGTGCCACGGTCATTTCCGGCACAGTGGGCATTCTGCGTGAAGGCACACTGGTCAAGCTAGCCACCGCAGCACCGGGGGCACCTTGAATGTGGTTTACCCGAGTCAGCCTGAACAACCCGGTTTTTGCCACCATGGTGATGCTGGCCCTGGTGGTGCTGGGCCTGTTTTCCATACAGCGTTTGCAAGTGGACCAGTTTCCCAACATCGACTACCCCATCGTGGTGGTCAGTACAGATTACCCCGGCGCGTCGCCAGAAATTGTTGAGAGTGAAGTCACCAAGAAAATTGAGGAAGGCGTCAACGCCATTGCCGGCATCAACGCGCTGACCTCGCGCTCGTATGAAGGTCAGTCGGTCGTGATCATCGAATTTTCTCTGAACATCGACGGTCGCAAAGCCGCCGAAGACGTGCGCGAGAAGGTGGCTTCGATCCGGCCGCTGTTGCGCACCGAGGTCAAGGAGCCGAGCGTGCTGCGCTTTGATCCGTCAAGCAAGCCCATCTGGTCCGTCGCAGTGCGGCCCGACGACAGCGTGCAGGGACAGGCCATGAGCCCGGTGGAACTGACTAACTGGGCCGAACAGGTGTTCAAAAAACGCCTGGAAAACGTACGCGGTGTTGGTTCTGTGACCTTGGTTGGCGGCAGTGCCCGTGAAATCAACATTTATTTGAACCCGCAGGCACTCGAAGCCTTTGGCATCACGCCGGACCAGGTTGCCAATGCGGTAGCCAATGAGAATCAGGACTACCCCGCAGGCAACATCCGATCGATGGATCAGGACCGTGTCATCCAGATTGCCGCCCGCATCAAGCGCCCAGAGGACTTCGGGCGCATCATCATCACACGCAAGAACGGCGCGCCTGTGCGTGTCGATCAGGTCGCCAAAGTCACCGATGGTGCGCAGGAGATCGAAAGCCTGGCGCTCTACAACGGCAAACGCACCTTGCTGCTCAATGTGCAAAAGGCGCAGGATGAAAACACCATTGCGGTGGTGGATAGCCTGCAGCAAACACTGCAAACCATCCGGACGCAGCTGCCACCTGGCGTGAAACTGGCCGAGATCACTGATAAGTCCAGACAGATCCGTGTGTCGGTCAACAATGTGCGCGAAACGCTGTTGGAAGGTGCGGCGCTGACCGTGCTGATCGTCTTCTTGTTTCTCAACTCGTGGCGCTCCACCATCATCACCGGCCTGACGCTGCCGATTGCGCTCATTGGCACGTTCTTCTTCATGAATCTGCTGGGCTTCACCATCAACATGATCACCATGATGGCGCTGAGTCTGTGTGTTGGCTTGTTGATTGACGACGCCATCGTGGTACGTGAAAACATCGTTCGCCATGTGCAGATGGGAAAGGGCCCCTTTCAGGCGGCCATGGATGGCACGCAGGAGATTGGTCTGGCGGTGTTTGCCACCACCTTGTCCATCGTTGCAGTGTTTTTGCCGATCGGCTTCATGGGCGGCATCATTGGCAAGTTTTTCCATGAGTTTGGCCTGACGATTGTGGCGGCGGTGCTGATCTCGATGTTTGTCAGCTTCACACTGGACCCGATGCTGTCGAGCATCTGGCATGACCCCAGCATTGAAGCGCACGGCAAGCGCCATGCGCCGGTGTCTTTTTACGACCGCACCATTGGTCGCATCACCGGCCTGTTTGACCAGGCTACCGACAGTCTGGTCGAACTTTACCAAAGCATTCTGCGCCGGGCGCTCCGATACAAACTTGCCACCCTTGGCCTGGCGTTGTTGATCTTTGGTACCAGTATCGCCATGGTGCCCCTGCTAGGCACAGAGTTTGTTCCCAAGTCAGATTTTTCTGAAACCAGTCTGACTTTCAACACGCCGGTGGGTTCGTCGCTGGAGGTTACCGAGGAACGTGCGCATGAGGTGGAAGCCATCATTCGCGCCCTCCCCGAGGTGAATTACACCTTGACCACCATCAACACAGACGATTCGCGGGGCAAAATTTACGCCAATATCTACATCCGATTGGTGGAGCGCCACTTGCGTACCCGCAGTCTGGAGGACTTGGGCACCCTGCTGCGCCAACGCCTGCGCCAAGTACCCGGCATCAGCGTCACCCATGTGGGTCTTCTCGACCCGGTGGGCGGGCAAAAACAGGTCTTGTTTTCTATCCAGGGTGCCGACATGGGCGAGTTGTCGCGATTAAACACTCTGGCACTTGAGAAGATCAAGACAGTGCCGGGTCTGGTGGACCTGGATTCAAGCCTCAAGCCCGACAAGCCAACGCTGGACGTGCAGGTCAACCGCGAGGCAGCGTCCGACCTGGGACTCAGCGTGGCTCAGATTGGCAACGCCTTGCGCACGTTGGTGGCCGGGCAGACTGTGGGCAATTGGCGCGCGCCCGATGACCAGACCTACGACGTGAACGTGCGCCTGTCGCCACAAGCCCGCAATCAGCCAGCAGACTTGAACAACCTACCCTTTGCGCTGGGCAACAACGCCGACGGCAGCGCACGCGTGGTGCGCCTGAGTCAGGTGGCCCGGGTGGTCGAGTCCACCGGCTCCAACCAGATCAACCGACGTGACATGACGCACGAAGTGGCCATCTCTGGCAATACCTCCGGCCGCTCGGTCGGTGAAGTGTCTGCCGACATCAAGGTGGCCATGGACAGCATCGCTATGCCGCCGGGCTACAGCTACAAGTTCAACGGCTCCACCAAAGATATGGCCGAAGCCTTTGGCTACGCGGTGTCAGCGCTGGCGCTGGCCATCATCTTCATTTACATGATTCTTGCCAGCCAGTTCAAGAGCTTTTTTCAGCCACTGGCGCTGATGACGGCGCTGCCGCTGACCCTGATCGGCGTGGTGCTGGCGTTGATGATGTTCAACTCTGCGCTATCGCTGTTTTCAGTCATCGGGTTTGTGATGCTGATGGGTCTGGTCACCAAAAACGCCATTCTGCTGGTGGATTTTGCTATTCGCGCGCGTGAATCCACGATGGATGTTGACGGCAACACCGTGCCCGGCCTGTCACGCGTTGATGCCCTGCTGATGGCAGCGCGCGTGCGCCTGCGCCCCATTCTGATGACCACTTTGGCGATGATTTTCGGCATGGTGCCACTGGCGTTTGCCCTGTCAGAAGGCTCGGAGATGCGCGCCCCCATGGGACAGGCTGTCATTGGCGGGGTCATCACATCCTCTCTGCTGACCCTGGTGGTGGTGCCGGTGATGTACTGCTACATGGACGATCTGGCGCAATGGTTGCGCAAAACACTGGGCCCCAAGCGTGCCAGGTAAATCCCGGTAAAGCCAACGAACATCACCCGGCCTTGACCTGCTTGCCCGTTAAAATCAACATCGACAACACATCCATCCCCCACGGAGTACACAATGAATTTGCACAATGTAGAACAAGCTCGTTTTAACATGATCGAGCAACAGGTCCGCCCTTGGGATGTAGCCGATGCGGTAGTGCTACAACTGCTGTCCGACGTGAAACGTGAAGACTTTGTGCCCTCCAACTACAAAGCCATGGCATTTGCCGACATGGCCATCCCGTTGCCTGGCCAGCAGGTCATGCTGGCACCACGACTGCAAGCCCGCCTGCTGCAAGACGCAGCCGTGCAGCCCACCGACAAGGTGCTGGAGATTGGCACTGGCAGTGGCTTTACCACGGCCCTGCTAGCACACCAGGCCCAGCGCGTCATCTCGCTCGAAATCAACCCCGAACTGGCCGATCTGGCGCGCGCCAACCTGCAGCGCGCCAACATCCAAAATGCCGAAGTACGTTGTACCGACGGCGCCCAAGGCGCCGCTGCCGAAGCGCCTTTTGACGTGATCCTGCTGGGTGGCTCGGTAGCCGAAGTGCCGCAAACCCTGCTGGCTCAGCTCAAGGTAGGTGGCCGCTTGGTGGCCATTGTGGGTAACGAGCCCATCATGCACGCCACGGTCATCACCCGCACCAGTGATACAAATTTCAAAAGCAGCGAAAAGTGGGACGACAACGCTCCGCGCCTGCTGAATTTCCCTCAACCTTCTTCTTTCAAATTTTGACGATGATTACCCAAATACGTCCCTCACAACTCGCAACCTGGCTGGAGTCTGTCAAAGAGTTTGGCACCCCAGCCGTGCTGGACGTGCGTGAACCCTACGAGCTGAGCGTGGCCAGCATCAAGGCCAATGGTTTCGAACTGATCACCATTCCCATGGGTGTGATCCCGCCCCGGCTGAACGAACTCAAACCCAGCCAACCGATTGCCTGCATCTGCCACCACGGCGGACGCAGCATGCAGGTAGCTTCGTTCTTGAAGGCGCGCGGTTTCGAGCACGTGGCCAACATCGCCGGTGGCATCAATGCCTGGGCAGCCGAACTTGACCCGACGGTGCCGCGTTACTGATATTCACTCTACAAATCGTCACACCATGAACACTTTGCGCCTGATTCCTATCGCACTGGCCATATCCGGCGCACTGGCCCTGCCTGTCGCCCGGGCGCAAAGTCTGCTGGATATGTATCAGTCTGCCAAGGCATTTGATGCCAGCTACCAGTCAGCCAAGTCGCTTTTTGATGCCAATCTGGCCAAAGGCGAACAAGCCAAGGCGGGTCTGCTGCCTAGCGTCGGCCTGACTGCGGGAGTAAACCGAGTCAACATTGACAGTAATATCGCTACCTTTGAAACCAGCTATGGCAACCAGTCTGCGACGGTCAGCGCCTCCCAACCCTTGTACCGGCCAGCCAACGTGGCCACTGCTGAACAAGGTAAGAAGCAGGCTGAGTTGGCACAGGCACAGTTGGATGCAGCGAGCCAGGACCTGATTGTTCGCGTCAGCCAGGCCTACTTTGACGTGCTGGCGGCACAAGACAGTCTTGACTTTGTCAAAGCACAAAAAGCGGCTGTTTCCGAGCAACTCGCCTCGGCCAAGCGCAACTTTGAGGTTGGAACAGCCACCATCACCGACACCCGCGAAGCACAAGCGCAATATGACTTGGTGGTGGCGCAGGAAATTGCTGCTGAAAACGACTTGCGCGTCAAGACGCTGGCTCTGGACCAGACCACCGGGCAATCCGGCTCGGCACCCAAACCGCTGCTAGCCCCCATCAGCCTGCCAACCCTAAGCCCCGAGGATGTGACCCCCTGGGTCAACCAGTCGGAGGAACTCAGTCCAACGGTACGCCAAGCGCAACTTGCTCTGGAAGTGGCACAACTGGAAACACAAAAGGCACAGGCGGGCAACAAGCCCACGTTGGACCTGGTAGGCGGTTACAGTGTCACGCAAAACAATGGTTCGACCAGCACCACACTGGACTACCGCACCAACGTGACTAGCGTCGGCCTGAGTTTCAACCTGCCCTTGTTTGCGGGTTACTCCATCCAGAATCGCATTAAAGAAACCGTCGCACTCGAAGAAAAGTCACGCTCTGACCTGGATGCAGCCAGGCGAGGTGTGGCGCTAGGTACACGCAGCGCCTTCTTTGGTGTGCAGTCGGGTCTGAGCCAAGTCAAGGCACTGGAAGCGGCTGAAGCCTCCGGCCAAAGCGCGCTGGATGCTACAAAATTAGGTTACCAAGTAGGTGTGCGCATCAACATTGATGTGCTCAACGCACAAACCAATCTGTATAGCACCAAGGCCAAGCTGGCTCAAGCTCGCTACAACGTGCTGGTAGGTGGCCTGAAACTGCGCCAAGCCAATGGCTCGCTCAAGGAAGATGACATCAACGCGGTGAATGCGCTGCTGGCCAAGTAAAGCCGCATCCCATCAATAACACCCCGGCGTCTGGCAAGGTAGTCGGGGGGGCGCTTTGATAGGCCCAGTTTCAGAATTTGTAAATGTAGGACACGCCAACATAGTTGACGCTCTGGTCCTGCTTCTGCGTCACGGTGGTACCGTCAGCATAGGTATACGGCACGCCGTTGTAACCCCATGCCCAGTCGTTGTAACTCACCTTCTGGTGTACGAAGTCAACCCGTACAGCAGACTTTTTGTCCAACGCATACTTGCCAAACAATTTGAGGGTCGTTTGCCGGTACACAATGTCTGGCAATCCTCCAGCCGCAGCCAGAGATGCCACACTGTAGGAGTCTGCTGCAATATCCAACGTTTGCTTGTACTTGTTTTGGTCATCCATATACGACAGGTTGGCGCCTAATTCCAATTTGTCAGTTGGTTTGCTCATGACGCCAACACCCACAGTGGTATTGGTATTCTCAAAAGCCATCACATAACCTGCTGTGCGTGACTGGTCATAGGTCTGGACACCGTAAGAAACGTAACCATTGAATGCCAGCCTGAACGACACCACGTAGGACGCGTCCAGACTGAACTGATCCATGCGGGTATGACTTAACCCATTGGCACTGGGGTAGTTGTACTTGTCGGTGCCGCTTTCAGCACTGAGCTGCATCGACAGTTTTTTATTCGGCTCCCAGTCGGCAAACACTTTCACTTTGTCACGCTGGCGATCAGCCAGGGTTGGCATGAAAATCCCGGTGCTCAAACCGTACGCTGGATCGGCTGGGTTGGCCAACGCAGTCACACCCAGGCCACTGTTATCTTTTAGCCAGTTGGAGCCATCGCGCCGACTGCTCGATACACTGACAGAGCCACTCAGGTCCTCAGACATGCGGCGCCGCAATTCGGCTCGCAAAGTCGTCTCGTCGGTCTGTTGGCGCAATGCTGTCAAGCCGACAATCGCACTGGTGGCGGTAAATGTACCTCGGTCGATCGACTCAAAATCTGCACCCACAATGCCCTTGTAATCACCATTGAACTGCCAACCCGCTTCCAGCTTTCCATTGGTCTTACGGTTGGGGAGGGCTTGATTGGTATAGGCTGTTGTGCCAGCCAGGTTGTAATAGGCAATGGGAGTTTGATCGTCCCGATCCTGATATCGAAAATTAGCCAGCAACGACAACTTGGGCATCGGGCGCGATGTCAGCCCCAAGTCCACCAGCGTGGTGTTGACCTTGGCCCCCAGGCTGGTGCGCCCCGGCAGGCTGGTCGTCACAAAGCTGTCGTCTTGAGTCGCCTGGCTGAAGGCCACTTTGAACGTAGCGAGAGTCTTTCGGGTAAAGGCGTAGTTGCCCGTCAGGTCTAACTGCTGCATCTGGTTGTCGGGGGACAGCGCTATAGGCTGGTTCAAGTAACCCAGCAACCCTGGGCTAACGGACAAGGATGTACCTACCGCGTTGTAAAGATTGCCACTGACAACAGGATTGAGAGACGAATTGTTGTTGCGATAGAACGAACCGTAATAGCCCACACTGAAACGCAGCTTTTCCAGTGCGTAACTCATGCGCGCTTCAATCTGGCTGTGGTTGGCGTCAATCGGCTCTGGAATCATCAGCGCCGCGCTACCCACCTGAATGCCGGTTGTGCCCGAACACGTGGGGTCGTAAACCGTGGGGCAGGTCATGCCAATACCAGAGAGGCGTGAACCTTCCTTATTTTCGGTCTTCAAATCCACCATGAATTGCAGCCTGGGAGTGATCTCTTTGGTAAATCCCAATCCGAGCTTGGTACGCTTTGTTTGCAAATCCAGGTTATAGCCGCTACCGGCGCCGCCTGGCAGTGCCACCACCTGTGGCGTGGTGGTGCCGGCGCCAACTAGTCCGGTATTGACCTGGTTTGGGTCATGGTGCAGCAACTCACTGTAGTCAGCTGTGAACTTCCAGTCACCAGGTTCCTTCCACACTAGATTCAGTTCACGCATGTCGCCCAGCAACCCACTTCCCTGAAAGTCGACCCAACCCGCCTTTTCGTCTTTGCGCAAGGTGTAGTCAATATCTAGATTGCCCGCGACTTCGCTGTCCTTGCGCATACCACTGTATTGGTCAAGCAAGCCGCGATCAGCACCCTGACCGTCAAACAGCCCCAGCCCCATGGTCACTGTAAGGTCAACAGGAGGCACCTGTGCCTGAACCGGAATCAAGACCACACCAACAGCCAATGCCAGCGTGGTACGTTGAAAACAAATCTTTGAAGATGTATTAAACATGGCAAGTCTCCGTGCTTCAACGCGTCAACATCAACGGGGTGCCGACCGACGGGCTGTTGGACCCGTGCACCTGCGAATGGCAATTTAGGCAACTGCGCCCTTGCCACATATTGACCACATTCAAGCCACTGGACATACGCGTGACCTGCGGCACCGCCTGGCCTGCAGCGGCTGGCGAGAACACACCCGACTGCCCACCCAGTGCACCAACACTGCCTGTGACGTGAGGGGTATGGCACTGCTGGCATAGCATCGGCGCTCTGACCTTGAGCATGCCAGCGATGGTGCTTCCGTGCGCGCTGTGACAGTTGGCACAGTCTTCTACCACCGGGGAATGCTGCTGCAAAAACGGCCCGCGCTTTTCAGCGTGACAGGTGTAGCAGGTGTCATTGAAGTTGTCGCGCTTGGCCAACATCGGGCCTGCCGAGCCGTGAACGTTGTGGCAATCGGAACATGTCATCTTGCCTTCTGGAACGGGGTGATGCGACGGCTTGTTCATCTGAACACGCTGGGCCTTGTGGCAGGTGTAGCAAACCTCGGCTTCAGAGGTTCTGCGTAACACCTTGTCACGGTTGGTGTGCACCTGGTGGCAGTTGTCGCAAGCGACATCTGCAGCCTGATGCGGGCTACCTTCCCACAACAGGCGCGTTGGATCGCGGTCATGACAACCCTGGCATACCCGACTGCGCTCGTTCGCGTCGTTTGTCGAAAACTTCCCAAAGACTTTGCCAAAAGTCCGATCTGGTTTGATCTCGGTCTTGACGTTATCAGGCTTGTGAGAATGCTCCTTGCTTTCGCCGTGGCATGAAATGCAGGTCGGCGCACGCGGGTTGCTGGTATCACCCATCACCCGGCTGGCCAATGCCTCTGCAGCAGCTTTCATCGGTGGCGTTTTTCTGAGACTGGGGCCATGCACCATGCCAGTCATGTCCGGCATGTCCTCGGTGTCGTGACAGGTCAAACAGAAAGCGGAACCCGTTGGTTCTGGCTCTTCTGCCCATGTATTACCCAACACCCCAAACAGGCAGATGCTGGCTAACGCCGCGGCTATCTTGATTCGCATTCCAAATCCCCCTTAGAAGTCAGATCTTGACAATTCAGAAATTGTCAAATAGCCCTTTGGCTCAGAAAAAAGGGAGGGTCCAAAAATGAACCCTCCCGTTAGAGACATCGCAGTGGCGACTATTGTTGACCGTGAACGATGTCAACACCCTTGAAGCCGCCGCTGGCGTGACAATCATTACAAGTCTCACGTGGCAAAGCGGTATACCCGGTCAGGCCTGCAACGACTCCTTGGTTATTGTTGCCCCAAGTGGCGCCACCGAACGAAGTAACGTGTGAAATGGCAGTGCTTGAATCATGGCAGGCCGTGCAACTCGCAGCTTTTGGTGAAATGACCAGCCAATTTCCCGGGTTTGTATCTGCTGTCACGGTCAGGCCACCGCTACCAGACAAAACCGCAGGGCCTTTCCTGATGACTGAACCGAGTGTGCCTAAATCGTTCTTGTACGAATTGTTAACGTGGCAGGCATTGCAGTTCAGACCAACACCAGGATAGGCTACTTCTGCACCGTAGTTCTCTGCACCAACCCCTAAAACCAAACTCGGATCACAAGCAGGTGTCGTAGACAGCGGATTGGCAGGGTTGCAGAAATTGCCAACCACTGTGTTGCCATGGGTAAACGGATACATGCGTTTGGAGTTACCGTGGATGCCATGAATCATGCGCTTGAACTGATAGGACTCATTAAACAGAAGTCCGTTGGTCATCACTGTTGAAGACACCCTGTTGGGGTCATGACAAACCACGCAAGCTTCAACCGTGTTGCGCGCACCACTGTGGAACGCCGTGTCAGCCGTATTGGAGCCTGACGTGGTACCGAGTGCTCCGTGGCAGGCGTTGCACTTGTCATTGGAAACAATCACGCGACGCGGCTGTAATGTCCCGCTCAAAACCACATCCTGATAGGTGTGCTGCACAACGGTATCAATCAGAACCTGAGGCACCACTGCTGGGCGAGGTACCAGATTCGACTTAACTTCCAACAGGGGTTCCTTAATCTGACCGATGCTGACAACTCTAGCCGTACCAGTTGCCACCGACGTGGCGGTGTCCGCTGGCAAGGTAATGGTAGCCGTGTAATGGTTATTGCCGTCGTTGATGCCCGCGTAAGCATACGCCTTGGCGCTGCTTCCACCATTGTTATACGACGAGAACTCGGTGACAGAAGCCGACTGACCAACCATGGTTTGGTATGCCAAATAGAACTGTAAGTTACCAAACTTGGTCGATGAACCACACGTTGGTATCGTTGTACTTGCGCAATCAGACGTCACCAAGTTGTATGCCGCATTACCGTTGGTTGGATCAGACAGGAAATACTTCACAGTCACAGTACGAGGCGTACCGGGAACGTAGGTCACACTCTCAATATTCATCTTGTACTTCGCCGCGTCTTCTTCGTTCTGGTTCCAGTGAACTGTCTCGGAGGCAATATTTGAACCTGGCTTATGACAAGCCGCACACTGTGCGTTGGTCAGGTCGGTAGCTGCTGCTCCAGCGGCAACCAAGGTACCGGCATAGACTTTGTGTCCAGTTTCCCATTTAGAGCCGACTTGACTCACATGGCATGTCAAACACGCAGACTGGCTAACCACGGTCTTCCAGTTGTCACCCTGAGGCGTGGAAGGATTCGAAGCCGAATGGCACTTTGTGCAATTGCGCAGGTCTTGCGGAAAACCAACCTCGGCGTAGTCGTTCTTGGAGTTTCCGTAACCCCAAATGGTGTAATCACCTCCACCATCTGCAGCAATTTTTTTACCCGCATGTATCTTGTGCACCATGGTGACCAAGTTCAAGTTATTACCGCTTTCGGGGTCAACCGTACCAGGGTTGTGGCACATCACGCAAAACTGGGTATCCACCCGGCCACCACCATGCAGTGCCAGCTTTTCATGGCAGCTGTTGCACGATGCCACATTGGTCATCACGCGGGTCTTGCTTGGATCAGTGACAGGGATCGATTTGCCATCGCTGCCAATGGTGAAATCAAAATACGGATTGACCAGCACATTTGGCGTGATCGTGTTCGTACTGGAATCTGTATTTGGGTAACTAAGTTGTATTGCGATACGGTGTGTCTTAGTGGGATCCCACAAAAGATTGCCAGCACTGTCCTTCACCGTCTTGATGTCTTTTGTAAATGTATAGGTGTAATACCCGTCAGGGTTGTAGACCAATTGCGTCGCTGACGCCGTATCAGTGGTGGCCTGGGTTGCAGAGGCGAGAACAGGCGTCCCGTTCGGTCCGAATCCAGCAGCACCATTAACTGTTTTTGAAATGTAATTCACCCATTGGTCCGGATCACCATTGGTACCGGGAACCAATTTGGCGATCGCGAACTTGACATTGCTAGTGGTCAGCCCGGTGACCACTTTGCCGCCAGAAAACACTGTGAAATTTACAACCGGCGGGCTGTTGATAGTGACGGCGGGGACCCCGGCCGCTTGCAAAACCGTGAAAGACGCAGAACTGTTAGTGGCTGAGTCATTGCTGGGCAAAGCGGCGGCGGCAAAAATCGCAGAACTAACCGCAGTCCCCGTCGCCGTGGTTGTACTACCACCACCGCCCCCACCGCCACATCCTGCAATGGCCATAGAGGCCAGCAACGCCCAACTCCACCTCGTGATTGACTGGTTCATTTTGTCCATCCACTTCGTTGTTACTTGCAAATAACAGGGCTTCAACATTGTCAAAACCACTAGGGTGAGTTGTATTTATTGACTATCTGCGGCACCCGTTCACCCAAACGAACACCGCCTAAACGAGGTTCAGTGCGACAGGTACCACTCGGCCATGTTTTTCAGCTCCGCCGGATCCTTGGTATCAATGATTTTGTGATCTTCTTCGCTACCGTCGAGCAACTTGACCTTCTTGCCTTCAGTCATGTTCTTGATGGCTTTCTCGATACCCTCTTCGTGCTTGCCGCGGTATTTGTCGGCAATCTTTTTCATCGAAGGGCCTTTCTTGTCCTTGTCGGCAGAATGGCATTTCAAACAGTCATTGCTCTTGGCGAGCGCCTTGGCTGCCTCAACATCAATGGCCGCATGTGCCGGTGCCATGACACTCAGCGCAAACAGCACGGACGCACCAAAAACTGGGAGTGAAATCTTTATCATGAACGCTTTCCTTCGACTAAAAAATGATGAGCTTTCCAAGTTTTATTGGATAACTTAGATTGATCCAAGTCAAGCAAAATTTGGGAACTTTTTTGATAAAAGTCAATCGCATTGATTTATCTCAATCAAGTGTCATCTCGCACAAATTCATGTTGCTACTTGACTGGCGCTGTGATCCAGCAACTATTTGAGGGACTCACCCTCGCTTGTGGTCCGGAATTTCCTCATACCCGGTCAGCATCGCCCTGATGTGAGCAAAACGCGTATGGCCAAGGGTGATTAGGTACCAGTGCATCAGTAGGAACCCGCAAAAAACGATGAACATCAACACATGCACCGTATCGACCACACGTACGCCACCCAAGAGTGCCACCGCAACGGAAAAACGATTGACATCCCACAACAGAAGCCCCGAGATGAACTGAAGCGGCACAAACAGCAGCATGATGATCTGGTACATCATGATCTGCAGCGGATTGAACTTGTGGTACGCGGTGGGATGGTGCGGATTCTCTTCGCCCAGGAAAATGCCGTAGCCGTAAAACTTGATTTGCCGCCAGGAATCTTCAAAATATTTTTTAGCGTTTAACTCAGGCAGATACACCGAAATCTTGTCGGTGAACATATAGAAACAGAACCATAGGAAGAAATTGGCAATCAGCACAAAACCTGTCCAATTGTGCAAAACCACAGCGGTTCTGAAAGACATCAACTGAAAGTAGTCCAGGTACCGGATCTGCACACCCGTGGCTATCATCAACAGAAAACCAAGAGCGTTGACCCAGTGCCAGATGCGCACCGGCAGCGGATGAATATAGATTTTTTTCATGGTGTCACCTGCTATTTCTGAGGGGTGTTACGGTCTGCCTGCGCTGCTGCTCTGGCACGCTCAGCGTTGAGCTGATCGCGCTTGGTTTTGAACAACCGATGCGCTGTCAAGTGCGCGATGGGGACACACAGTACACCCAGCAGCACCAGCACCAACAAGTAGTCCAGCACCGACAAGCGTGAGCTGCCAATGGTGTAGAAGCCACGAATCATGTCCAGCGCTGTCACTGAATTGAGCACTTCCCGATTCACAACATGTCGCAAGGGTCGGCCGTCTGATCCGGCCATAGTCAAGATCACGCTCTGGAACGGCATTGCCCCTGATTCATGACACACCTTGCAGTCCTTGAGGGCTTTTTCCTTCTCGCTGATTTGATGGTTTTCAACACCCTCGCGCACCTCAAGTCTGCCGCTGAGGATTGCCTTGGTACCTGGATTCGCCTGGTTGAATTGTTTGAGGAAGCTGCGCAACTCGGAACCCGCAAGACCGGACTGACTGGCATCAGCAGCCTTGGTCATCTGCTCAAACTGAGACTCACCTTTCTTCTCCATGATTTGCTTACCGCTGACGCTGTCGACCAAGCGAAGGTTGACGCGACGTTTCGCAGTCGGGTTATGGCACACCGGGCAGGAAACGACTTCAAAGTGCAGCTTGGAATTGGGCAACCATGCCAAGTGCTTATCTGCCGCATCCTTATGGCAGGACAAGCAGGCTTCCTTGATGCCGCTGGTTGCCAGAGACGCCGCTTTGATCGAATGCGCGCTGTGGCAGTTGGCGCAAAGCGGTGCCTCTTTCCCGTGCGCAACCCGGTCAAGCCCGTGAACGTCTTGCGAATAAGCCTTGAAAATCTCCTTGTGGCACGCGGCACACGGCACATTGGCAATGGGTTCGATCAATTTAACCGACTTCAATGTATGCGGGTCGTGACAGTCAGAGCAAGTTGGCGCCTTGTCATTGCCATCCGCAACCATGGCAGCATGCACACTGTCCTTGAACTGGGCCATGTTTTTCTTGTGACAAACCGTGCAGGAATCCTTGAACGACAGCCGATAGGCCCTTTTGCTCTTGATAGGCACTGCCACCTTACCGTGGGTTTTCTCGTCCAGATCATCATGGCAATCTGTGCAGCTGGTGTCGTTGTGCATGGACGCCAGAAAGGCCTGCGTCGAGATCATCATGGACAGAGACTCACCAGCCTCGGTTGTTTTGAGGATCTCTTTCTTGCCGTCGTGGCATTTCTGGCAAGCTTGGTCGTCTGAGCTCAGCGATGCTTCTTTCGCAACAGCTGGCGGCATGACAAAAAACATGGACAGACAGAATATGCCGGATGTCAACAAACCATTTCTGATCGCCCTCAGGCTTAATACAGGCTTTTTGAAACTAATTCTCATAAGATGTGACTCCACTGATTGCCTTGACATCGCTCTTTAAAACGGCATATCCCAATGACAAGCAGATGTTTTAACGGTGATCAGCAGTTTTTCTGCCCGCGGTGCTGGCCTTCATCTCTTTCATGGCCAGCTGAAACAGCTTGCCTGGCAGAAGCACTGCATAAACCAGTCCGATAAAAGGTGATATAAGAAACAAGACCCTGTCATTGAGCCTGTCAGCTATTGACTGACGCCCGGTGTGGGTGTCTTGTTGTGAAGTATGCATGGCAGCTCCGTAGAAGGCCCGAAATAATTGATTTAAATCAATCGATGCGGCAGATTCTAGGTCTTTTGTAGGGATATTTGCAGCGGACTTTGCATTGGCTCCTTGATTAGGATATCAGCCGTCTCTTAACAAGCAAAAGACAACTGATCAGCCTGCTGAATGCTCCCCAGAAGCCATGTTGTCGTTCCGTAATGTGGTCTGAAACTGCGTAAAACCGGTGGCTAATTCTCAAGATAAACGACAGAAATGCTGCGATATCGCCAGTCGAAAAAATGCCCCTCTTCTGGAAAGATAGAGCGTCTCTGCCCGCGAAAAAATCCGGGACTTTTTTTGTCAGCCAGAATAGCCACTATTTTTCGCTCATTAAACCAAGGCTATGCCCCCCCAAGTCAAGAAGATCCACCCGGTATGGGTTTTAGCGTTGCTCACTATTGCGGCGACCATTCTGTCCGTCGTTTTGCTAATTTTGGGTCTGAGAGAGAGAGAACTCGAGCACGCAAAACTGGAAATGAAATCGCTCACCGAAATGCTGATGGAGCAGACAGAACAGAACTTTGATTCCGTCGATCTAACGCTCAAAGGTATACAGGAACGATTGGGGACTGCTTTTGGCAGGCAATTCGAGCTGGACAGCCTGCCGATTCATTTGCTTTTGAGCAGTCGGGCTTCTGGCACGAGACAGTTGCGGGCCATCTTCATCGTAGACCCGCAGGGCGTGGTGATCAATTCCTCGACGGAATTCCCATCCAAAAGAGCTTCTGTGGCTGACCGGAACTATTACAGGGCGTTGTTACAAGACCATTCCAATACACTTTTCATTGACAAACCCGTTCGCAGCCGGTCGGACAATCGTTGGACCTTGCACCTTTCCCGTGCCTTGCTTGATGGCGATGGCAAGTTGATCGGCGTGGTGGTGGCCGTGATGGGTATTGAGCAGCTAGAGCAACAGTACACCATTATCAAACTGGACTATTCACGCCCCATCGGCATCTATATGACGGACGGCACACTGGTGGCCAGCCTGCCGCATCAGGACGACATGATTGGCGAGAAAGCGCCAGAGCTGACCAATGAACGCTTGCCCACCAAAACAAAAGAAATTGTCTCGATTCATCACACCAGTGGTGACGGTGGCCAAGTCAAGTTGTCAATTGGCCGCCTGGAAGACTATCCGATTCTGCTCAGCGTCACCGAAGACGGCGATTTGGCGCTAGCCTCATGGCGTGAAACGGCCGTTCCCATCGCCATCGGTGGCGTTCTGGTAAGCCTGTTCACCGTCTTCGTCGCCGTTTTCTTGATAGGCAAGCTGAAAAGCCGGGCGTTGCTTGCACATGCATTAAAGGATGCAACTGGCTTGTATCAGCAGACCGTTGACTCCGTCATGGATGCCATTGTGGCTATCGATGAGGCACAGCATATCGTCTTGCTCAATCCGGCTGCGGAAAAGATGTTTGGATATACGGCCAGTGAGTTAATGGGTCAACATTTCGAACGGCTGATGCCTGAACGTGCGCGCAATCTTCATGAAGAACACATCAACCGATTTGCAGATTCGGACGAAAGTTCAAGAACCATGGCCCCGCAAATGGAAATTACCGGTTTGCGCTCCAACGGGGAAGAGTTTCCCATTGAATCCACGATTTCGAGGTCCATGGTCGGAGGTCGATTGCAAATGACCGCTGTGCTGCGTGACGTGACGGATCGCCGTCGCGCCCAGCGTGAATTGCAGCAGGTCAACAAGCAACTGCGCCAATTGACGAGCTCTCTGCAATCCGTGCGTGAGCAGGAACGCAAGCGGCTTTCCAGCGAGTTGCACGATGATCTTGGACAACAACTGACCGGTCTCAAACTGAGCTTGTCCTGGCTGACCAATCGTCTGCGCGACGGGCGCGCAGCCACACTGGACATGGTCGACGACATGCGTGGCCTCGTCGACACAGCGATTGGTTCGGTCAGACGGATCTCCTCAGAACTCAGACCTCTGATTCTTGAGGATCTTGGGTTCGAAGAAGCCATTGCGTGGCATTGCCAGGATTTCGAAAAGCGAAGCAAGATCAAGGTCATTCTCAACGTATCGGGAACACAGGATATAACTGGTGATGACCTGATCACGGCCTTGTTTCGTATCGTGCAGGAGTCGCTGACCAACGTGGTGAAACACGCACAAGCCACACAGGTCAACATAGACGTTGTTGCCCTGAAGAATGAGCTTGTTCTGACCGTCGCGGACAACGGGCAAGGCCTGGCTTACCCACTGAGAGAGGGTGGCATCGGTCTTGTGAGCATGCGCGAACGTGCTATCTCGATTGGCGCCATATTCAAAGTGAGCAGTTCGCCAGGACAGGGCACCATGATTGAACTCATCATTCCCATGGGTGTCTCAACAACAACGGGAGTCGCTGTATGACATTCGAAGTATTGGTCGTTGACGATCATTCAATCATCCGGGACGGATTGCGCAAAATTCTGGCGGATACCGACGACTTGATCGTCGCTGGCGAGGCGGCCAACGGCAACGCAGCGCTTGACAAGGTCAGGGAGAGGGATTGGGACCTACTCATACTTGACATGTCGATGCCTGGGCGCAGCGGCCTGGAGTTGCTAAAACTCATCAAGATCGAACGACCTCACCTGCCCATACTCGTCTTCAGCATGCATCAAGAAGAACAATACGCGGTGCGTGCCATCCGCGCTGGCGCTGCGGGCTATCTGTCCAAAGAGGGCGACAGCGAACTGCTGCTACCAGCCATTCGTAAAGTCGTGAACGGCGGTGTCTTCATCAGCACCAGGCTGGCTGAACTGCTGGCCACAGACGTGTCGCCCAACGCCCCAGCTCTGCCTCACACCCAACTCAGCAACCGTGAATTTGAAGTGTTCATCCGCATTGTGCGCGGCGTCAGTCTGACCGCCATCGCGGAGGAATTTTCGCTGAGTATCAAAACGGTCAGCACGCACAAATCACATATCCTGACCAAGATGGACATGAGTTCTCCAGCGGACCTGGTTCGCTATGCCGTCGAGCATCATTTGCTCGACTCAGACCACACATAAGCGTCTGCCGATATGGCATAGGACTATTCCTATGCCCTTTTTCATCCTTTGTCTGATATCCATTTTTGGGAGCCCCGAAGAAAATTGGGGCACCCCCTGACAGGCGCGTGCTCGTCAGGATAGTTGATTGGAAATCCTACAAAAGGTGAATGAAGATGAGCTCAAAGATTCAAAAAGCACTGGGCCTCGTGGCCGTAACCGCCACATTCCTGCTGGCCTCCACAACCAGCAGCGCGGTGGATGCGGATGCAGCCAAATCGCTGGCTAGGCAAAACAACTGCTTCCGCTGCCACTCGGTTGAAAAAGAAAAAGACGGCCCCGCCTGGAGCAAGGTCGCCGAAAAGTTCAAAGGCAAGGCCAATGCGGAGGCCCGCCTGATTGAGCACATCACCTCTGGCGAAAAAGCCAAATTCCCGGATGGTCACGAAGAAGCCCACAAGATTGTCAAGACCGATCCACCCAAGGATATGGCGCAAATCAAGAATCTCGTTGACTGGATTCTGTCGCTTTAACAGTTCACGGCTTGAAGCCTAAACAACCTAGCTGGGTAAAAAAATGAAAATCATCCGAAAGTTACTGGCAGCCTGCGTCATGGTCGCAGGCCTCAGCATGACGATCTCCGCGTCGGCCGAAGAAAGCAAGTTACCCAACCTGGGCGATAGCGCTTCAGCCTCTGCAATTGCCAAAGAATCGCTCAGAAAAGACGCCATTTGCACCAGGTGTCACGACGAAACCGAAATGACGCCGCTGCTGTCTATCTACCAGACCAAGCATGGCGTCAAGGGCGACCCACGCACCCCCACCTGCCAGTCTTGCCACGGCGAGAGCGAAAAGCACTTGAAGGGTGACCCTGCCATCAAAGGCCGCGCCGCTCCGGACATTGTTTACAAGACACGGACTTACCAGGCCTCTGACGCAAGCGTGCGTGCCAATGTCTGCCTGTCCTGTCATAAGGGTGGATTACGCACACGCTGGGACGGTGGTCAACACCAAGCTAATGACGTGGTGTGCAACAACTGCCACACAGTGCACCAACCGACTGACAAGTTGCTCAACCGCAAGACACAGACCGAAGTCTGCTTCTCTTGTCATAAAGACCAGCGCGCCGACAGCATGAAGATTTCTCACCACCCGATTGGTGAAGGCAAGGTCGTTTGCTCGGACTGCCACAACCCGCACGGTTCCGCTGGTCCCAAGCTAATGAAGAAAAACACCGTCACTGAGACCTGCTTCACCTGCCATGCTGAAAAACGCGGCCCGTTTCTCTGGGAGCATCAGCCTGTCACCGAAGACTGCACCAACTGCCACACCCCTCACGGCTCCAACATCACACCGTTGCTGAAATCGCGTCCACCATTCCTGTGCCAGGAATGCCACGATGGTCCGCATAACAGTCAAGCTCCCTACGCTGGCGTTGCTGCTGGCATCCAGGGTGGCTTAACCAATGCAAGCAAATATGTGAACCCCAGCTCAAGTGCTGCAGGCCGTGCGTGCATGAACTGCCACGTCATGGTCCATGGCTCCAACTCTCCGTCAGGCGCATTGCTGCACCGCTAAGTACATGAAAAGGAAATGATTGTGAAAACAAATAATCACCCCCTTGCTACAAGCAAGCTAGCACTGGCGATTCAAGGCGCATTGCTTGCCATGGCCGCGATACCGCCGCTCGCCATAGCCGCAAACGACGATCTCACCGCCCTGACCCACCCCACAAATTCCATCGAATTGGGGGTAGGTGGCACGTCCGAAGATTCGGCCAAATTTGGGGAATACACCGGTTTGGACAAATCCGGTGCCTACGGCATTGGCAACTTTGATATTCGTGGCGGAGACGCTTACGACCAGGACGGCGGTACCAGTCGCTGGAACGTCGAGGGCGTTGACTTGGGAACGACGTCTCGCGGGATTCGTGGGTCAGTCAGCAACCAAGGCAAATGGAACCTGGGCATCACCTACGATGAGCTGCGCCACAACATCTCCAACACCTATCAGACGCCACTGATTGGCTCCATGGGGGGCAACAGCTTCAGCCTGCCTGCAGACTTTGGGGTGATCAATACCAACTTCAAAGACTCGGTGAACTTCAAGCAGGGTGCCCAGGCGTTGACAGCCACGCAATTGCAGGGTTTTCACGTTCAGGATGTGCATTCAGACCGCAAAAACACCAGCCTGACAGCCGGCTACATGATCGACCGTCAATGGGGTCTCCGGATCGACTACAACCACCTTGACCTGTCCGGTGCCAAGTTGATGTCGGTCGCGACTGACAAGGCATCAGGTGGCCCCTTGGGCAGCACCTGGGGTGGAGAGAAGATCATGACGATCATGAATCCAACCAAGTCCACGACGGATACATTCACTTTCGGAGCGACCTGGACCGGTGACAAAGCTTTCATGACCGCCTCGTACTTTGGATCGTTCTACCGCGACGCCTACAACAGTGTGACGTTTCCGAACCCCTATGCATCCGGTGGTACTTTGTCGAATATGACAACTTTGGCGACGTTCCCCACGAACACCATCAGCACGCCGCCCAGCAATGATTTCCATCAGTTGGAGCTGACGGGCGGTTACGACCTGTCATCCAGCACAAAGCTGGCAGGCGGTTTGTCTTACGGCCGTAACACGCAGAACGAAAGCTACCCATTCGCCGTCATGCAGGCAGGCGGATTGCCGACGAACTCACTTGATGGATTGGTGAAGACAACACATGCCGACTTGAGGTTGACCAACCAGACAAGCCGAGACCTAACGTTAAGCGCAGGTGTGAAGTACAACAAGCGTGACAACCAGACGGCATCCTATGCCTATGATTATCTTGACCTGGGACAAGGCCTCAATACATCGGTGAATATCCCGATGAGTAACAGCAAGACACAGTTCGACATTGCTGGGGATTACAGAATCAGTTCCAAGAATCGTTTGCATCTGGGCTACGAATATGAAGGGATAAAGCGTTGGTGTAATAACGCACTGGCCAATTCTGCGCAAGGAGCTAACCCGGCATATGTGTCCAGTTCCTGTGTCCAGATTCCTCAAAGCACCGAAAACAAACTGGTTGCCAACTATAAGTTGAGAGCCAATGAAGCTGTCAACTTCAATTTGGGTTACAGCTACGCGCAGCGCAATGCAGATGTCAATGCTACTTTTTACAATCCAATGCAATCGCCAGACAGTTTGGAAGGCTATGAGGCAACCGGATACAGGGCATTTTTTGATGCCTCCCGCAAAGAACAAGTGGTTAAAACTGGCGTCAACTGGCAAGCGAATGAGAAATTGGGTTTTGACCTAAGTGCACGCTATGTCGATGATAAATACACCGATTCCCCACTCGGAGTCCAAAATGGTAATGCATGGAGCACCAATGTTGATGCCAACTACGCATATTCTGAAAATGGTGTTTTGACAGCGTATTTGAGCGTGCAGAAACGACAGCGCGATTTCTCAAATCTGAGTGGGCATGCGTTGACAGGTACGAATGTGTGGTCAGATCAACTTAAAGATGAAGACAACGCTCTCGGCATTGCCTTTACTCAAAAAGGTCTGATGGCTGGCAAACTTGAAATCACTGGTGACTTGAGTTACTCCAAAGGCACAACGGTCTATACAAACCAGGTACCTTATCAAGCGGCCTCTACCTGTGGTGCGACAACTGCGCTTACCTGTGGTAGCACACCAGATATCACAAGTGAAACCATTACATTCAAACTTTCTGGTATTTATCAGCTAAATAAGGTAAGCAAAGTTGCTCTTGGCTATATTCACAAAAAGTTGAATACCAATGACTATTACTACAACTTCTACCAAACAGGCTATACCGGCACTGGCAATTTGCCAACGAATGAGCAGGCGCCAAGTTATTCAGTCAATGCCGTTAGTGTTTCGTATATATACAACTTCTGAGACTATCTCTCATACAGTCGAGTAATACATCTGGGGCCGTTCTGACGGCCCCAGATTGCATTCAAACAAAAACAGGAAATCAAGTCATGGAAAACAGCAACCCAGGCGCTTTAAAACGCCTATGGAATTTCTTGAAGAAACCCAGCGCCAAATACTCCATTCTGGCGTTGACATCGGTATCTTTTGTGGTGGGTATCTTGTTCTGGGGTGGCTTCCACACCGCACTGGAAGCCACCAATTCACTGGAATTCTGTATCACCTGCCATGAAATGCGTGACACCGTTTACCAGGAATACAAGACCACCATTCACTATCAGAACCGTACCGGCGTGCGTGCTGCCTGCCCGGACTGTCACGTTCCGCGTGCATGGGGTCCGAAGATTTGGCGCAAGATGCAAGCCAGCCTGGAAGTCTGGGGCAAGATCACTGGCGACATCGATACACCGGCTAAATTTGAAGCCAAGCGGATGCAACTGGCAACGCATGAGTGGGCGCGCATGAAGGCCAGCAACTCACAGGAATGCCGCAATTGCCATAACTGGGATGCGATGAGCCCCGAGTTGCAAAAGCAGACACCGTACAAAAAGCACATGAAGGCCAAGGAAGACGGTCAAACCTGTATTGACTGCCACAAAGGCATTGCCCACCATCTACCCAAAGAGTACGTTGATCCTGACGAGTAATCCAGGGCGTCGGCCGATTCCAGAAGAAGTTGGGATCGGCTAGACCACCAGTGCCTGGCGGGGACCATCCTGCAGCATTCAAACTGATGCTAGACAAGTTTGGCCAAAAAGCGAATCCGAGTCAGCTCAGGCAAGATAAATGAGATGGCTCGGCGTTGTTTTTCCAGCCATTTGCAAACATTGACAGGAGTCATCATCATGCGTTTGAGCACCAAATGCCGCTTTGCAGTTTCCGCAATGATCGACATTGCCCTGCGTGAAAAGTCTGGGCCAGTGCCACTTTCAGAGATAGGCCTGCGCCACCAAATTTCTTTGTCGTATCTTGAACAGATATTCAGTCTGTTGCGCCATAAGGGCCTGGTCATCAGCAGCCGCGGTCCGGGTGGAGGCTACGAACTGAGTCGTTCGATGGATGTCATCACGGTGGCCGACATCATCAGCGCTGTTGAAGATGAGCCATCAAAAGCTAAACAGCATGACACTTCTCAAGTTCAAGAGATGATCGAAGACCTATGGGAAGTCATCAACGTCAGGCTGGTTGACTTCATGCGAACAATTACCCTCAAGAGCCTGGTGCTTGATCAACTGGCCAAAGGCGTTCACGTTGAGCGGAAGTCTTCGTTCAAACGCGGGGTGTACCAGATGCCGGATTGGCGACCCATTCAAATTGATATGCCTAACTCAGTGTTTGCACTTGGCACGCCGATGCTGGCACTGAGTTAAGAGCGCCGGGTCATAAACATCAATCGGTCGGCTACATCCCGGTCACCAAGGCCTTCATCACTTGCACGATGGCGCTGGCCAGCTGCTGCGCCGCACCGCGGTGCGCCCGGGCGAAGTCACTGCTGGCTTGGCGGGCGTCGGCCAAGCGGCGGACATCGGCGATGAGTTCAGCAGCCGTCGTCACAGCCTGAGCCAGATCAGCGACGCGCAGCGCAGCGCCCGCCTTTTGCGCATGTTCAGCCGCCTCGGCAAAGTTGAACGTATGCGGCCCCATCACCACCGGGCAGCCACAGGCAGCGGCCTCGATCAAGTTTTGCCCGCCCAGCGGCTCAAAACTGCCGCCCAGTAACGCCACATCAGCCAGACCAAAGTACATAGCCATCTCACCCAGCGAGTCACCCAGCCAGATGGTGGTGGCATCGTTTACCGACGAATCACCTGGCACAGCTGGCCCGGCTTCACCCCATGCGCTTCGGCGCGACACGGCAAAACCCTGCGACTGGACCAGCTCGGCCACCGCATCGAAGCGCTGTGGATGCCGCGGCACGATCAGCCACTGAACCTGATTCACTACAACATCTGTAGCATCTCGCCCTTTCAAAACGGGGGCTAGAGGGCTAAATTCCTTAAGGATTTGCAGCAGAGCCTGCTCCTCACCTTCGCGCGAACTGGCGAACATCACCACCGGTTTACCCGTGTGTACACGCCATTCGCGCCCCTGAGCCACCTGGCTGGCATCCACCGTGGCATCAAATTTGAGATTGCCCAACACCGCGCGCACCGGCGCACCCAACTGCTGAAAACGCTGGGCATCCTGTAGCGTCTGCGGCCACACGGCATGCAGCTCGGCATAGGCCGGGCGCGCCAGCCAGGCCAGTTTCTCAGTCTGGCGCAAGGATTTGTCGCTCAAGCGGGCATTGGCCAGCACCAGCGGCACCTGCTGTACCTTGCAGCTGTGAACCAGATTCGGCCAGATTTCGGTCTCCATCAGCACACCAATCTGCGGTTTGAAGTGGCTCAAAAACCGCCGCGTGGCACCCACGGTGTCCCAGGGTTGCCAGGCTTGCAAGTCGCCAGGGCGTAGCAGTTTGGTGCCTTCAGCACGACCGGTGGCGGTGCCGTGGGTCAGCAACAGGCGCATGCCGGGCAACTGGCTGCGCAGTGCGGCAATCAGCACCGCAGCGGCGCGTGTTTCGCCCAACGACACCGCGTGAATCCACACGGTAGGACCATCGTGCGCTGGCACGGAGGTGGCGTAGCGGCCAAAACGCTCGTCGATGGCGAGCAGGTAACCCGGCTCTGCGACACCCCGGCGCTTCAATTTGCGCTTGAGCAGCGGCTGCGACAGCCACATCGCTATCGAATACAGAGTATGGATCATAAGCTGGCAAAGCCAGAGGGGCGATAGCGCGTGGTACTCGCCTTGAACACCATGGCTGCCCCTAGCACCGACTCCCAGGCCTGCCAGACGGCCTCGACCGACGGCGTCGGCTGGGCAAACACGCTGACCTGACGCGCCACCGGGCCGCCTGGGGCCGCTTGTTGTTCGGCCAACGGGCCGGTGCGCCAGGCGGTGTCAAAGTTATAGATCTGCACATGCGCCAGGTCCAGCGCCACGGCAATATGGCTCAGACCGCTGTCAACACCAATGACGCCGTCGCAGTTGGCCAGTGAATCGGTCAAGGCGTCCAGCGCCAGTCGCGGCCAGACCTGGGCGTGCTGCAAATCCTGCGCAATGGCCTGGCAAGCCGCTTCTTCAGCGGCGCTGCCGTGCGGCAAGGCAACCATGAAACCAGCGGCATTCAGGCGCGCGCCCAGATCACGCCAATACGCCAGCGGCCACTCCTTGTCAACGCGTGAGGTGCCGTGCACCAGCGCCACCAAGCCTTTCAGACCAGTTCTGAATGCTACTTTTTTTGTATCCGCCAGCCCTTTATCTATCTGGGCTAGAAGCCCAAAACTCATATAGAAAGGCAAGGTGTAGCCGAGCGACTGGGCGCACAACTGGCGCGAACGTGTCACCGCATGGCTGCGCGCGGGTAGTGTGATGGCCACGTCGGCCACCCAGCGCGCCGGGGCTTCAAAGCTGGAGCCCTCGGTCTGGTTGGCCATGCCGTAACGCTTGCCACCGCTGGTCAGCCGCGCCAGGCGTGACACCAGCGCCGATTTGCTCAGGCCCTGTAAATCGATCACCGCATCGTAGTCATCCTGCCGCAAATCACTTCTGAAAAGTCGCCAAGCCTGGCGCGTCTCGGCGCTGAACATGGCCTTGCGCCAGCGTCGCAACTCGCACGGAATCACCCGATGCACACCCTTGCAACGCAACACCAACGGGGCAAAGGCGCGCTCCACCACCCAGTCAATCTGCGCATACGGGTAGGCCTGACGAATGTCTTGCACTGCGGCCATGGCGTGCACCACATCGCCGAGCGAAGACAGTTTGACGATCAGTATGCGCACGCCGGGCACCTCGATAAAGCGGGCTGGGGCGTCACCGAGCCGCCGTTAATGCGCGGCCTCGTCAAACTGCGCATCGGGCTTGACCGTGCGCAGCAGCGCCAGCATGTCGGCCTGGATGCGCGCCAGCGCCTCGGGCGTGTGGCCTTCAAAACGCAGCACCAGCACCGGCGTGGTGTTGCTGGCGCGAATCAGGCCAAAGCCGTCCGGCCAATCAACCCGCAGGCCGTCAATGGTGGTCACCGTAGCCGGTGCAGGGAAAGCCACCTTGACCACCAGTTGATCAACCAGGCCGTGCGGCTCGCCCTCGGCGCATTTCACGTTCAATTCAGGGGTGGAAAAGCTGGTGGGCAGCGCGTTGAGCACCGCATTGCCGTCGGGCGACTGGCTCAATATCTCCAGCAGGCGGCAACCAGCGTAGGTGCCGTCGTCAAAGCCGTACCAGCGCTCCTTGAAGAAGATGTGGCCGCTCATCTCGCCGCCCAGCGGCGCGCCAATTTCTTTCATCTTGGCCTTGATCAGCGAGTGGCCGGTCTTGAACATCATCGGCACACCACCAGCGGCTTCAATGGCAGGTGCCAGGCGCTGCGAACATTTCACGTCAAAAATGATGGTGCCGCCGGGGGCGCGCTTGAGCACATCGCGGGCAAACAGCATCATCTGGCGGTCCGGATAAATGATGTTGCCGTCCTTGGTAACGATGCCCAACCGGTCGCCGTCGCCATCAAACGCCAGGCCGACTTCGGCGTCGCCAGCTTTCAGCGCGGCCATGACGTCGCGCAGGTTTTCAGGCTTGCTTGGGTCGGGGTGGTGGTTGGGGAAATTGCCGTCAACATCGCTGAACAGTTCAGTCACCTCGCAGCCAATGGCGCGCAGGATGTCAGGGGCTGAGGCACCGGCAATGCCGTTGCCGCAATCGACCACGATCTTCATTGGGCGCGACAGCTTGACGCCGCCAACGATGCGCGCTTGATAAGCGGCCAGCACATCCACGCTGCGCACCGAACCACCATCTCGCAGCACCCAGCTTTCATCTTCCATCATGCGGCGCAGCGCCTGAATCTCGTCGCCGTAGATGGCGCGGCCATCCATCACCATCTTGAAGCCGTTGTAGTCCTTGGGGTTGTGACTACCGGTAACCTGAATGCCACTGGCACACAGCGTGTTGGCCGCAAAGTACAGCATCGGCGTGGTCGCCATGCCAATGTCCAGCACTTCAATGCCAACCGAGGCCAAACCACTGATCAGCGCGGCGCTCAGCGACGGGCCGCTCAAGCGTCCATCGCGCCCCACTGCCACCACTTTTTGCCCCTCGCGCAGCGCCAGCGTACCAAAAGCCCGGCCCAGCGCCTGCGCCATGTCCACGTTGACCGTGCTGGGCACCACGCCACGAATGTCATAAGCTTTGAAGATAGAGGCAGGTAGATGCATGAGGAATCCCTTGTGATTGAGAGAAGCGGTGTTTTCTGGCCTGAATTGTAGGGTCGGCTCCGGGCGCAGCCACGTGTCCGGAAACGGCCATTCTTCACCCGTGGGCACCCGTATGATCCTGTGCATGCCTGACACCCCCGCCCTGCCCTTTGACGATGCGTGCTACCTCGCGCTGAAGGCGCACGACGCGCGTTTTGACGGGCATTTCCTCACCGGCGTTACCTCCACCGGCATCTACTGCCGCCCGGTCTGCCGGGTGCGCACGCCCAAGCGCGAGAACTGCCGGTTTTTTGCCCACGCGGCGCAGGCCGAACTGGCGGGATTTCGCCCTTGCCTGCGCTGCCGCCCGGAGCTGGCACCCAGCGCTGGCTCGGGGCGCGCCACCCAAGCCTGGTCGATGCAGGATGCGTCAAGCATCCTGGCGTATCAGGCGGCACGCTTGCTGGACTCCCCCAACGGTTGGGGCCTGGAAGCGCCTAGCGTGGCCGCGTTGGCGCGGCGCCTGGGCATCAGCGACCGACACCTGCGGCGCATCTTCGAGGCACAGTTTGGCGTGTCGCCACTGCGCTACCTGCAAACCCGCCGCCTGCTGTGTGCCAAGCAACTGCTGACCGACACGCGGCTGCCCGTCGCGCAGGTGGCGCACATGAGCGGCTTTGCCAGCGTGCGGCGCTTCAACGCCGCGTTCACCGGCCACTATGGCCTGCAACCCACCCAGTTGCGCCGCACCGGCGCGCAGGCCGCCCAGGCCGATCAACCATCTGGCGTTCACGTCAAGCTGGCTTACCGCCCGCCCTATGACGTATCGGCGATGCTGCAATTTCTGGCCAAACGCCAGATCACCGGCACAGAAACCGTGTCCCTGCTGGCCAAGCGCCCTGGCATTGCCAAAACCCTGCGTGTTCAACAAGGCGCGCAGACGTTTACCGGCTGGATAGACGCCGTGTTCGATGCGCCCCACTGTCGGGTAGAGCTGACGGTGAGCGATTCGCTGGCCGATGTGCTGCCCCAGGTGATGGCCGTCGTGCGCGCCCTGCTCGACCTGGACGCCGACCCCATCGCCATCAACAGCGTGCTGCACGCGCACTTTCCGCACGGCGACGGCCTGCGCCTGCCCGGTGCGCTGGACGGCTTTGAACTGGCGGTGCGTGCAGTACTCGGCCAACAGATCACCGTGGCGGCGGCGCGCACGCTATGCACCCGGCTGGTGGAGCGCTTTGGCGAACCCATCGTCACGCCGATGGCCGGGTTGACCCGACTCTTTCCCACCCCGCAGGTACTGGCAGCGGCAGCTGGCGAGGCGCTGGGGCAACTCGGCATCGTCAAACAGCGGCAGAAAGCCATCACAGCGCTGGCGCAAGCGGTGGCAGGCGGCAATCTGGCGCTGCACCTGAGTGCGCCTTTGGCCGCCACCCTGGCCAGCTTGCAGGCGCTACCCGGCATTGGCGACTGGACAGCTCAATACATCGCCATGCGCGCACTGGGCTGGCCCGACGCCTTTCCGGCGGGGGATGTGGCGCTGCACAAGGCGCTAGGCGTGCAAGGCGAGGCCTCACCCGCCAAGGCAGCGCTGGCGGCATCCAGTGCCTGGCAACCTTGGCGCAGCTATGCCGTCATTCGCGCCTGGGCAAGGCTGGTACCAGTTGATCAAACTTCACCCACGCCTTCTGGTAAACCTCATTGACTTTAATTTTGATAGCTAATTACCCTCATTTCATAAGGGCTAGAAGGCAAAAATACCATGAAGATTCCTGCACAAACCGTTTTGTCAGACTACGCCAGCCCGCTGGGCCGCATGCTTCTGGCCGCCGTTGGCGACCGCTTGCTGGGCGTCTGGTTTGACGACCAGGCACACCTGCCCGATCTGTCCACCTGCGCCAGAGACGCGATACGCCCTGTCTTGCAACGCGCGGCCGAGCAACTGACGCAGTACTTTTCCGGGCAGCGCCGCACGTTCGACCTGCCGCTGACCACCGTGGCAGGCACGCCATTCCAGCAGGCCGTTTGGCTGGCGTTGCAAGACATCCCATTTGGCAGCACCCGCAGCTACGGCGAACTGGCTGCGCGCATTGGCAAGCCCGCCGCCGTGCGCGCTGTGGGTGCCGCCGTGGGTCGCAACCCGCTGAGTATCATCGTGCCCTGCCACCGCGTGATCGGCGCCAGCGGCAACCTCACCGGCTACGCGGGCGGCCTGCACCGCAAGACCGCACTCCTGAAACTTGAAGGTGCCCTTTGAATTCGCTCCAAACCAAACAACCCTGGCTCGTTGAATTTTTCCTGCTCGCCGCTCTGTGGGGGGCATCGTTCATGTTCATGCGCCTGGGCGCCTCGGAATTTGGGGCACTGCCCACCGCGGGCATCCGCGTGAGCATTGCCGCGTTGTTTCTGCTGCCGCTGATGCTGGCGCGCGGGCAGTGGCCCACGCTGGCCACGCACTGGAAAAAAATCCTGTTTCTGGGGATGCTCAATTCGGGCATTCCGTTTGCCTGCTATGCGTTTGCGCTGCTGTCCATCACCACCGGGTTGTCGTCGTTGCTCAACGCCACGGTGCCGATGTTTGGCGCACTGGTGGCGTGGGTATGGCTGAAGGATCGGCCCAACGGTTTGAAGATCCTCGGCTTATTGATCGGCTTTGTCGGCGTGGCCATGCTGGCCTGGGGCAAGGCCAGCTCCAAGCCCGATGCATCCGGTCTGTCCAGCGGCTGGGCGGTGGTGGCGTGCCTGACAGCCTGCCTGTGCTACGGCATCGCGGCCAGTTTCACCAAACGCTACCTGGGCGGCGTGCCCTCACTGGTGGTGGCCACCGGCAGCCAGATCGGCGCGTCTTTGGGTCTGGCGCTGCCCACATGGTGGCTGTGGCCCGCCACCATGCCCAGCGTCACGGCCTGGCTGGCGCTGCTGGCCGTGGGTGTGCTGTGCACGGGTGTGGCCTATGTGCTGTATTTCAGGCTGATCGCGAAAATGGGGGCATCCGCCTCGCTCACCGTCACCTTCTTGATTCCGGTGTTTGCCGTGCTCTACGGCGTGCTGTTGCTGGGGGAGTCCGTTACCTCGTGGATGCTGATCTGCGCTGCCGTCATCCTGAGCGGAACGGCACTGTCGCTGAATCTTCTTAAGCTATCAAAATAATGGCAATATACGCTTACCGCAAAGGGCTACAGGCTGTTTTCTCGGTCTTCAGCCGACACAGGATAGGTGACCGCACGAAGGTGCCCTGGGAACCTAGTGCTCGGTTTTTGCCAGCCGCCTGGTGAGATTGGTAAAAACTTTGTCCGAACTGGGCATGCCAGGAGGGGCGATCATTTCGACGGGTGCGAACAATCGGCAAAGAAGGTAAACCCATTGCGCCCTTTGGCCTTGGCCTGGTACATGGCCTGGTCGGCGGCTTTGGTGAGGCTTTCCAAATCCTGCGCATCATTTGGGAAGATGGCGATACCGATGCTGGCAGACAGGTTGGCGGTTTCCAGATCAACGGAGTAAGGCGCGGCGAGCGCTTCGATCACTTTGCCGGCCACACGCTCGACTGCGGTCTGGCTCTCCAGCCCCTGAAGCACCACGGTGAATTCATCCCCGCCCATTCGCGCCACGGTGTCAGAGGTGCGGACACAGGAGGTGATGCGTTGAGCGGCTTCAACCAACACCTGATCCCCGGCGACGTGACCCAAAACGTCGTTCACTTCTTTGAATCGGTCCAGGTCGATGAACAGCAGCGCCAGAGACTGATTGTCCCGGTGACTGTTTTTCAGGGCTTGCTGCAGGCGGTCGCGAAACAGGCTGCGGTTGGGCAAGTCGGTGAGTGCATCGTGGTGCGCCAAGTGCTCCAGGTGCTGCTCGCTTTCCTTGCGCTCGGTCACGTCGGTGAAAACGCCAACATAGTGGGTCAATTGGCCTGCGTCGTCTCGAACGGCGCTGATGGTCATCAGCACAACGCTGAGGGCGCCTGCCTTGGTTCGGTTCCAAATTTCCCCCTGCCAATACTCCCGCAGCGCAACAGTCTCAAACAGGCGCCGGAAGAAGCCCGCGTCATGATGCCCCGAATTGAGCAATTGAGCGGACTGGCCGATGGCTTCGTCGCGGGCGTACCCGGTCAAGTCACTAAATGCCTTGTTGACGTCCAGAATGGTGCCTTGCACGTCGGTGACGAGAATGCCATCATGGCTGCTCTGGAAGACCGTCAGAGCCAGACGGCGCTGCTCTTCGACCCGGTGGCGTTCGGTGACATCCTCCTTAACAGCCAGGTAATGGGTCACTTGGCCAACCGCGTCGGTGATCGGCAGGATGCGGGCCAGTTCCCAGAATACGTCGCCGTTCTTGCGCCGGTTGCACAGTTCCCCGGTCCATCCCTTGCCGACGCTAAGATTGGCCCACAGCTGTTGATAGGTTTCGTCCGCAGTGATGCCAGATTTGAGCAGGCGTGGATTCTGGCCCAGGATCTCATCGCGAGAATAGCCGGTGATTTCGGTGAATTTCGGATTGACGTACTGAACGCGGGCATCGGTATCGGTCATGATGATCGACACCGGAGACTGTTCCACCGCCCGTTGAAACTGGCGCAATTCGCACTCGGCACGCTTGCGATCGGTGATGTCGCTGCTTTCCGCGAGGGCCAGGGCCAGCTTGCCGGTGTCGTCAAGGATCGGCTGCAGTTGGAAGTCCACGAAGTGCAGGCTGCCGTCAGCCGCCGGGTGGGTCGCCTCGAACCGGCTTGAGCGGCCGCTCGCCAGATCGGCGACGGCTTGGCGCAACAGGGCCTGTTGAGCCGGGTCGTGGGACCACCAGGGGGTGTTCCAAAGGGGCTTGCCGACGACTTCTTCCGTAGAGCAGTTTCCGATCAGGTCCAGGGACGACTTATTGATATCCCGCAGGGTGCCATCCAAATCCAGGATGGCCATGTATTCGCTAGCCTGGTTGAACACAGCGTGGCGACGCATTTCGCTGTCCTGCAACTCCTTGCGGGTGCGGCGACTCTCGCGCAGGGCAAAATCCAGATACTCGGTTTCCAGTTGCCGCACCACGTCGTGCTCGGACAGGATGCCAGCCACCCGGCCGTCATCCCCCACCACGACCAAGTGGCGAATATGCTGGGACTGCATGCGCTGCATGGCATCGTGGAGGTGTGTGCCCACGGGTATCGTGGCAACCGGCGAACTCATGACGTCGGCCAAGGGCTGCTCCAGAGTGCCGTTGGCGCCCCGATAGAAGCGCACCGCATCCCGTTCGGTAATCATCCCCACCGGCGCGCCGTCTACGGCGACGACGACGCAGTTCGCATCCCGGGCGGCCATGGCCGCCACGGCTTCACGCAATGGCACGTTGGGATGCAGCACCGGGATGCGAGCGCTCATCACCGTTCGTACATCCTGCAGGCGGCGGTAGAACTCCAGTCCCAGGTGGAAGCGGAAGTCGCTTTCGCTGACGATGCCCACCGGACGATTGCTCTCGCCGATGACCAACAGATGGCGTACGCCTTTTTCTGCCATCAGGTGGTAGGCATCGTGGAGGGCCAGATTCTCCCGAGCCGTCACCAGGGGGCGGCCCATCACCGTTGCCACCGCTTGCTGCGATGGCACTGCGGTCTCCAGCGCCCGCAGAATGTCCCGTTCGGTAATGATCCCGACCGGCTTGTCCAACTCCACCACCAGGACCGAACTGATGCGGGCGGTTTCCATGATCTCTGCCGCCCGTGCCAGACTCGCGTCATGCCCCACCGTCACGATATTCCAGGTCATCAGTTGGGAGAGGGAACGTTCAGACATGGATTCGACGACGACCAATAGTTGAAAGACGGGATCATTCTACGGCGGGGCAGCGCTGGACCTGTTCAAACTGCGACGACCTTAGGTTCTTTATGTGCGCAGGCGAACAGACCCGCCGCTGGCCAAACCTTACTGTCAGGACCTCGGAGCCTTTGCCGCTCGCGAAAGTTTTAACCCTAAGGAATGACCATGATGAAACCCCTCAATTTGCTCAGTGGCGCCGCAATGGCTGCCTGTTTGATGTTTGGCACCAGCGCCATGGCGCAAGCGATGTCATCCACCGATTTCAGCGCCAGCAAGACCCGTATCAAAACTGAGTACAAGGCTGACAAAAAGGGCTGCGCGTCACTGGCCAGCAACGCCAAAGACATTTGCATCGCCGAAGCCAAAGGCAAGGAAGCCGTGGCCCTGGCCGAACTGGACAACAGCTACAAGCCAACGCTGAAGACCCAGTACAAAGTGAGCGTGGCCAAGGGCGAAGCCGCTTACGACGTGGCCAAGCAAAAGTGTGATGACCTGTCGGGCAACCCCAAGGATGTCTGCGTGAAAGAAGCCAAGGCCGCCCTGACCACAGCCAAGGCCGATGCCACCGTGCAGATGAAAACATCGGCGGCCAACACCACCGCCAATGAAACGAAGGCGGATGCCAATGCCAAAGCCAGCAGCGACACCAAAGAAGTTCGAGCCGATGCCACCGCCGACAAGCGTGCGGCGCAACTCAAGGTGGCCGAACAAAAATGTGATGCGCTCGCGTCAACCGCCAAAGACACCTGCCTGGCTGCAGCCAAAGCCAATTTCGGCAAGTTGTAAAACCACATGACCGGCGCTTGCCGGTCCGTCAAAACACCTCAACCAACAGGAGATTCACCATGCTGCATTACGCCGTTGTTTTCTTTGTCATCGCCCTGGTCGCTGCCCTGTTTGGCTTCGGCGGCATTGCCGCAGGTGCCGTGGGCATCGCCAAGATCCTGTTCTTTGTCTTCATCATTCTGGCTGCCGCCAGTTTTCTGTTCGGATCGATGAAAGGGCGTTAAGCCCCCTCAGCCAACCAACCCCAATTAATTTCCAAGGAATCCACATGTCACTCCCCTCTACGTCCGACAAATCCAGCCATCTGATCGAACAGGCCTCACACTCTGCTGACCAAGCCATCCGCACCACGCAGCAAGCCGCCACTGGCGTGGTGGACAGCGCCGCCAATTCATTGCAAGACCTGCGTCACCAGACAACCCCTATGCTGGAACGCGCCAGCGAACAGATCAGCGCCATGGCCCACCGTGGCATGGACAGCGTGCGTGAAACCTCGCACCAACTGCGCGTCAAGGCCGAACACGCCTCTGACACCACATCCAACTACATCCGGCAAGAACCCGTCAAGGCCGTGCTCATTGCTGCCGCCACGGGCGCGGCGCTTATGGCGCTGGTGAGTCTGGTGGCACGGTCGCGGGATCGCGGTTAACACTTTGGCGCGCGGTAGCTGATGCACCCTCTGCTGGCCCTTTTGGCCACCCGGCCACAACTGCTGGTGGACCACGCGCTGGCGTATGCCGCGCTGTTGGGCGAGGAGTTCGAGTTGGCCAGCGACGAATGGCTGCGCCGGGCGCTGCTGCAGGTAGCAGCTTTGTGCTTTTTGTGCGTGACCGTCGCTCTGACTGGCGTAGCTCTCATGCTGTGGATGACATTGGGCATCCCCGCCAACTCGTCTTGGGCGCTGGTGGTCATCCCTCTTTTTCCGCTCTTGATCAGCGTCGTGTGCCTGTTGCTGGCCCGCCAACCTCAGCGCCGCGAACCCTTTGCCAACTTGAGCCGTCAGGTCAACGCAGACATGGCCCTGTTGCGCGCGGTAGGCAAACCATGAGTTCACAACCCAGTGCCTGCGAACGGCTGGCGCAGTCGCGCGAAAGCTTGCACCAGGCGATGCAGCAGATCAGCCGCAACTTGGAGGATGCCGATGGCACCGAAGCGGACAGTCTGTTGAGCGACATACTGTCTGCCTGGTGGCGCAAGCAGCCCCTGCGCGTGGCCTTGCCATTAGCCATGGAGACCGCCAAAGTGCTGGTGCAGCCCGTTGCCAGGCGTCACCCCTACACCTTGGTACTTGGGGCTGCCGCTGTTGGCGGTTTGCTGGTGCTGGTGCGACCCTGGCGCTGGATTTCTGTGCCCGCTCTGACTGCCGGGCTGTTGCCACAAATCATGTCTATAGCCAAGCAACGCCTGCAACCCAGGTCCCACGTGGCCAGCGCCCGGGATCGACACGATTCACGCCTATGACAGCGCCCCTTACGGCGCACCTGCCGACCACCGTGTTGCGTGAAAGCCGGGCGCTGTCAGCCTTGGTGTTGATAGCCGCCATGGCGCTGATCTACATCCTGCTGCCGTTTTACGGCGCCATCATGTGGGGCTCCATCCTGGCGCTGTTGTTTGCACCCATGTTTCGCTGGCTATTGCGCCACGTCGGCCAGCGGTCTACGCTGGCGGCTCTGCTGACGATGCTGATCGTGCTGGTGGTCGTGGTGCTGCCGCTGCTACTGGTGGGCGCATCGCTGGTGCGCGAAGCCACCGCGATCAACGAGCGCTTGCAGAGCGGTGAACTCAAACCGGCACTGTACTTTCGCAGCATGTTTGACGCGCTGCCAGACTGGGTCACCGCTGTGCTGGACCGCTTTGGACTGGTCAGTTTCAACACCCTGCAGCGCCGCCTGATCGCTGCGCTGACGCAGGGCACCCAACTCATTGCCACACAAACCTTCAGCATTGGTCAAAACATCTTTGAGTTTGTGGCCAGCGTATTCATCACCTTGTACCTGGCGTTTTTCCTGATCCGCGATGGCCATGCCGCAGGGCGTGCCATGTGGGACGCGATGCCGCTGGCAAACGCCCACAAGGTGAGCTTGCGCAACCAATTCACCACCGTGGTACGCGCCACCGTCAAAGGCAATTTGCTGGTGGCCGCTATTCAGGGTGCCCTCGGCGGATTGGGGTTTTGGGCGTTGGGGGTCAGTGGTGCGGTGCTGTGGGCGGTGCTCATGGCATTTTTGTCGCTGCTTCCCACCGTCGGGGCCTCTTTGGTCTGGCTGCCGGTCGCCATCTATTTTCTGCTGGCCGGCGAGCTGGGCAAAAGCCTGGTGCTGGCGGCCTACGGTGTGCTGGTGATCGGGCTGGTAGACAACCTGCTGCGCCCGATTCTGGTGGGCAAAGACACCCGCATGCCTGACTATGTGGTGATGATCACCACGCTGGGAGGAATGACGGCATTTGGCATCAACGGCTTTGTACTGGGGCCGGTGATTGCAGCCATGTTCATGGCGGTGTGGCATATCCGTATCCAACCCGAATAGTGGTCTGGACAGCTATGGGCATTTGAAAGATTCACCAAGCCTGGCCGGATGTAACATGCGCGCACTGACTCAAGTGGCTTGCATGACCATCGCGGGGGGGCAATGAAAAAAACGTTTGGCACCAGTCTGGTCATTCGCACCAGCGGCCTGATCCTGCTGTCCCTGCTGGTCTTTGCTTTTGGCAGTTATCGCCTGATCGTCCAGCCCACCGTGAACGGTCTGGCCCAGGCTGAAATGGGGCTGGTTTCGCAACAGCTTGATGCCCGCATTCAGCGCCTGTTCGAATCTGTAGAGATGACCCTTCGCAGCAGCCGGGGCTGGGGCCAGAACGGCGACTTGGATCTTCGCCAGTTGTTGCGTTTCAACGAGTTTTTCTTTCCCGTCATCAGCAACCATACGGAAATATCTTCGGTCAACTTTTCCAATGAATCGGGTCAGGAAATCTTGCTGCTTCACACTGCAGAGGGCAAGTGGATCAATCGCCTGAGCAACCCGGATGTGTGGGGCAAAAGAACCTATTGGCTGACCTGGAATGCTGATCGTGTGCTTGAGAAAAGCGAAATGCGCGAGATCGACTATGACACTCGCAAACGCCCCTGGTTTCAGGGGGCCATGGCTTTGTCCAAGGATGACGCGGTGTATTGGACCGAGCCGTATATTTTTTTCACCACCCAGGAGCCCGGCATTACCGCCTCCATGCGCTGGACCGGCAAGGACGGCCAACGTTATGTGATTGGGCACGATGTAAAGCTGCTCGATCTGTCCCGCTTCACTACCCGCCTGCGCCTGGGAAATCAGGGCATTGCGACACTGATGACCGATAACGGCGCACTGCTTGCCCTGCCACACGCTGCGCAACTCACCAACGATAGGCAGTTGAAAGCCGCCGCTCTGAAGCAGCCCTCGGACATTGGTCTGAACGGCGTTGCTGCCGGATATGCCAACTGGCTCGCGCAGGGCCGACCACTGACAGGTATCTCAGTTTTTGAGCATGACAAGGCCAGCTGGTTCAGCTTGTTTCGAGCCACCACGATAGGCCAGCGCAAGGTTTGGCTTGCGGTATTTGCCCCAAAAAGCGAATTCATTCCGGTGCGCCCTGCAGATGTGTTGCTTCTGCTGCTGATCACAAGCTTGTCTTTGGCCGTGGGCTCCCTGGTGGCCGTGCGGGTTGCACGACGTTTTGCCAAACCACTGGAAGAGTTGGCCAGGGAAAGCGAGCGTATTGGCCGTATGGACTTGCTGACACCGGTGGCTCAAGAACTTTTGAGTGCGCCGTGGCGTGAGGTGGTACAACTCTCTCGGGCACAGGAAAGCATGCGTCAGCGCCTGCTGGAGTCCAGTACTTCCCTGGCACAAGCCAACGAACAACTCGAAGCCAAGGTGCAGGAACGCACCCTGACGTTGGCGCATCAAGTGGCACTGATTGAGGCTTTGCTTGACATCATTCCCAACCCCATCTTTTACAAAGGTGCCGATTCAAGGTTTATCGGATGCAACCAGGCCTACGAAGTAGCCTTCGGTATCAACCGTCAGGAATTCATTGGCAAACGGGTATCTGATCTGGACTATCTGCCAGAGTCCGCGCGGATAGCCTACCAAAGAGAGGATGAGGCCGTGATCCGCGACGGCAGCCGGGTATCGCGCAATGAGTCGCTTGTTTTTGCCGACGGTCAACCGCACGACACCCTATATTCGGTGACCGGTTTTCGCGATGCCGACGGTTCGCCCGGAGGATTGATTGGCATGATCGTCGATGTATCCGTGCTCAAAGCAGCCGAGCGGGATGCACGCGAAGCCCGTGCCCAGGCCGAAGCCGCCTCGGCGGCCAAGGCGGAGTTCCTGGCCAATATGAGCCATGAAATCCGCACCCCGATGAATGCCGTCATGGGGATGACCCAGTTGGCGCTGCAGACCGATTTGACCGAACGCCAACGCAGCTATCTCGACAAAGCGCATGCAGCCGCACGTGGTTTGCTGGCGCTCATCAATGACATTCTGGATTTTTCCAAAATCGAGGCGGGCAGGTTAAACGTCGAACACGTTGCATTCAAACTGGAAAGCGTGGTCAGCCATGCAACCGATCTGGCCAGTGTCAGTGCCCGTGACAAAGGGCTTGAGCTTCTGCTCAATATTGCCAGCGATGTGCCCGAAGACCTGATAGGTGACCCACTGCGCCTAGGTCAGGTCCTGACCAATCTGGTCAGCAACGCTGTGAAGTTCACGGATCACGGGGAAATCACCGTGTGTGTTTCTTGTACGGCCAGACAGGGAACCGAGGCCAGACTTTTCTTTGAAGTACGCGACACCGGCATTGGCATGACGCAAGAGGCTGCCGGGCGGGTTTTTGAGGCTTTCTCCCAAGCCGACAGCTCCACCACAAGACGTTATGGTGGCACAGGCCTGGGTCTGAGCATCAGCAAACGCATTGTGGAACTCATGGAGGGAGACATCGGGGTTTCCAGCCAGCCTGAGGTGGGCAGTAACTTCCATTTCACAGCACTTTTCCGGCTGGCCGACGCCCCTGCCTCGCCAACGCAAGCCCCACGGTACCGGATGGATCTTCATGGTATGTCGATTCTGGTGGTGGACGACAACGCTGCAGCGCGCGAGGTGTTCGTGCACATGTTGACCTCACTTGGCTTTGCCGCTTTTGCTGTGGCTGGTGGTCAGGCTGCGCTGGTCGAGCTCGAGCGGGCTGCGCAAATGGGCAAGCCTTACCCGCTGGCGTTGATTGACTGGAAGATGCCCGACATGGACGGGGTTGAAACCTTGCGGAGAATCCACATTGAATCGGGTGAGCGACGACTTTTGTGCCTGCTGGCTACCGCGCATGACCGTGACAGTCTGACGCTGGCGCTGGGTGACACGCCCGTGGAAGGGATTCTTGACAAGCCTGCCACCGCCTCCACACTGCTCGATGCCATCATCACCGCCTGCCATCGTCAGCCGGTTCGGATCGCAGCGGTGCGGCTAACAGACCCACGCATGGAACTGACTGGAATCAAGGCTGCCCTACAGGGCAAACGTATCCTGCTGGTCGAAGATAACGAAACCAACCAGGAACTGGCCGTGGAGCTGCTGCAGAACGTGGGGATGACGCCAGACCTGGCCACCAACGGTGCCGAAGCACTGGACAAACTACAGCACGGTAACTACGCGCTGATCCTCATGGATTGCCAGATGCCGGTGATGGATGGTCTGGAGGCCACCCGCCTGATTCGCCAGGATGAGCGATTCACGCCCACCATCATCGTGGCCATGACCGCCAATGCGATGGCCGGCGAACGTGAAAAGTGCCTCCTTGCCGGAATGAATGACTACCTGGCCAAACCCATTGACATCCAGGCCTTTTACGCCACCCTGATGCGTTGGCTGGCGCCGGATCAGGTACTGCCAGACCACGCTGTCGCGGCGCCTTCGACGGTGAATGGGACGGCAATGAAGTCAGACGAGACCCGTCAACCAAAGATCCTTGACAAGGTCACTGCGCTGCGTCGCATGGGCGGCGACCAGGCGCTTTACCAACACCTGCAGAGCCGCTTTTGTGAACGCGAAACCAATGCCCCGCAGCGCCTGCGACTGGCGCTGGAGGCCAATGACAAAGAAGCCGCCCGACGGGTGGTTCACAACCTAAAAGGCCTGGCGGCCAGTATTGGTGCAGATCAGTTGGCGGCAGCCAGCCTTCACCTCGAATACCATCTGGATGGCGCGCAGCCCGTGTTGCAACAAGCGCTGACCCATTGGGAAAACAGCCTGAACGATGTCCTGCTCCTGCTGGGCGAAGCCAGGCCGCAAAACGCGGACGATGCGTTGCCAGCCCCCCAAAACATGGATCGCCTAGCGCTTGAGTCGCTGCTGCACCGTCTGTCGGCAGAACTGCATAATGACGATGCCAAGGCCAGTCGAAGTGCTGCGGAGTTGCTCCAGCTTCTGGCCCAGCATGACACTGTCGAGCTGGCTCGTAGTCTGGCTCGCCATGCCGCACAATATGACTACGACACAGCAATCCCGGACCTGCAAAGCCTGGCCCAACAATTGAATGTTGTCTTGTGACTTTCAGACCTATTTGAGGAGCTCTTGATGGCCGACCTGCGTCAACGCCAGAAGATACTGATCGCCGATGATGTACCGGAAAACATCGTCCTCCTGGCAGCCATTCTGGAGGAGAGTTACGACATCAAGGTCGCCTCCAACGGAGAAAAGGCCATCAAGATCGTCTATTCGGAAGACCCGCCCGACCTGATCCTGCTGGATGTCATGATGCCTGGCTTGAGCGGACACGAAGTTTGCAGGCGCATCAAGCTCAACCCGGACCGCCGCAATATCCCGATCATCTTTGTCACCGCCATGAGCACCGTGGAAGACGAACAACTGGGTCTGGAAATTGGCGCGGTGGACTACATCACCAAGCCGTTCAGTCTGCCAGTCGTCAAGGCCCGGGTACGCACCCATCTGGCCCTCTACGATCAGGCCCGTGAACTTGAACGCATGGTGGATCAGCGAACCAGTGACCTGCTGATTTCACGGCAGCAAATCATCCGCCGACTCGGTCGGGCTGCCGAGTTCAAGGACAACGAAACCGGCAACCATGTGATCCGCATGGCGCACTATGCCCAGCTGATTGCCGAGGCGTTCGGAATGGGGTCATCCGCACAGGAAATATTGCTGCAAACAGCACCCATGCACGACATTGGCAAGATCGGCATTCCTGACCGCGTGCTGCTCAAGCCCGGCAAACTCGATGCCGCCGAGTGGGCGTTGATGAAACAACATCCTCTGATGGGCGCGGACATCATTGGCAACCATGACGACGAATTACTCAGAACCGCCCGTCTGATTGCCCTGACCCACCACGAACGCTGGAACGGAACTGGCTATCCCGGTGGATTGAAGGGCGACGCGATTCCCCTGGTAGGACGCATCGTCGCCGTGGCAGACGTTTTTGATGCGCTTATCTCGGTTCGTCCATACAAATCGGCATTTTCAATTGAGGACGCTGTCCAGTACATGACCCAAGAAGCGGGCAGTCATTTCGACGCTGAGCTGATTTCAGCTTTCCAGAAAGTGCTGCCAAACATTCTCAAGATCAAAGATGCTTTCTCCGATGAACTGGGTGCCCAGACCGATGTGGGACTGAGTTCGTATTGATCCCAGCGCATCGACTGCGCTACCCAAGCCTGCTTTGTGATTCCGTTGTGACGTCTTGGGTGCGCTAGCGCACTGACACGCCTGGGCGCAACTTCTAAACTGCTCCTGGCAACTGGGGTGATCCCGGTTTATCGCCCAGAGGTGGTGGGGCTTTCACCATCAAACTGCCCAGGAGTCCCTTATGAATATGAAACTTGCCCTCGCCGCTGTCATGACCGCTGCCACCTTGCTCACTGCCACGGGCTGCGCTGTCGGCCGCCATCAGGAAACTGCCGGCGCGTATGTCGATGACGCCGGCATCACCACACTGGTCAAATCACGCATGCTTGAGAGCAAACTGGTCAGCGGCACCTCCATCAGCGTCGAAACGCTCAACGGAGTGGTCATGCTGTCCGGTTTTGCCAAGAGCTCGGTTGAAAAGGCCGAAGCCGAACGCATCGCCCACGGCGTTGCCAACGTTCGCTCCGTGCGCAATGAAATCGCCGTCCGTCCCTGACGCCTTGCCCAGTCAAAGAAGGGGGACTTCACAAGAACCAGTGAACCACCCTTTTTGTGCTTGAGCAGCCCAATAGCTTGTCGCCCCGGATTCGCCTATCGGATCGCGGGGCGTCTTCACGTCAGCCAACGATATTGCAAAGATAGCCAACTGTTGGTGCGACAACGCACTGAAGGAAACTATGCGTGCTATTAAGCTGGATCAATACCTTTGATAGCTCAATAACCATGTCGCACCTTTTCAGTCAGCATCCCCAAGATGTCGTCCTGCTGGCTCTGTGCGTCTTCAGCTTCACTGGCTGTGCAAGCTTACCCGACACCGAGGCCATTCTGGCGCGCCATACTGCCCAGGCTGCCCGTTTTGAAACCGCCCGCGGCCCTGTCTCTGCGCGTAAAAGCGCAGCCATCGTGGCCGCACTCAAACGTCAATCGGGTGACCTCGACATTCTGGACAAGCAGATCGCACTGGAGCAGGCCATCACCGACAGCCCGCTGGTGCTAGGCAACAAAGTTACCCTGCTGAAAGACGGTCCAGCCACCTACGCGGCGATGCTAGAGGCCATCTCGGGCGCACAGGACAACATCAACATGGAGTCCTACATCATTGAGGACGATGCCACGGGGCAGAAATTTGCGCAGGCGCTTCTCAAACAACAACGCCGTGGCGTGCAGGTGAACCTGATCTATGACAGTGTCGGCAGCCTGAACACCCCCAAACTGTTTTTTGATGAGCTGGCCCAGGCAGGGGTGGAGGTGCTGGAGTTCAACCCGATCAACCCGCTGGCGTCGCACGGCGGGGCCTGGCTGATCAACAACCGCGATCACCGCAAGCTGTTGATCGTCGATGGCCGCACGGCGTTCATTGGCGGCATCAACATCAGCAGCGTGTACTCGTCGGGTTCCATCATCCACAGCATGGCCAAAGCCGCCACTGGCGATGGGGCCTGGCGCGATACCGATCTGCAGCTTGACGGCCCGGTGGTGGCAGAGTTCCAAAAACTTTTCATGCAGACCTGGACCAAGCAACACGGAAAGGCCCTTATGGCAAAAAACTACAACCCCGTGCTCGCCCCCATGGGCAAAGACATTGTGCGCGCCATTGGCGGCACGCCGGACGACCCCTTCAGCCTGGTTTACCTGACGCTGATCTCGGCCATCGACAACGCCGAAAAACAGGTTTTCCTGACCAATGCCTACTTTGTGCCCGACCCGCAGCTGATGCAGGCGCTCATTGACGCGGCCGAGCGTGGGGTCGATGTGCGGCTTATCCTGCCGAGCTATAGCGACTCGTCGCTGGTGTTTCATGCCGGGCGATCCCAATATGCCCGGCTGTTGGCAGGCGGTGTGCACATTTATGAACGTCAGGGCGCCTTGCTGCACGCCAAAACAGCCATGATCGACGGTGTCTGGTCCACGGTAGGCTCCAGCAACCTGGACTGGCGCAGTTTCATGGACAACGACGAGGTCAACGCGGTGATTCTGGGACGCGATTTCGCCCAGCAGATGGCCGCCATGTTTGCCCTGGACCAGGCCGCTTCACGCCCTATCAACCCGCAGACCTGGGCAAACCGACCGTTGCAATTCAAACTGAAGGAATGGTTGGCCCGGTTATGGGAACGCTGGCTATAAGTTGCGGGATCCGACACCGCGGAGCCTTCAACTCAGAAACCGCAGTTACCCCGTTTCAATCCCGCGAACCCAGCACCGACGGGGCTTGCCGTGTTTTTGGCACACTCACCCCATTGGTGGGCGCATGCACGTGCACTGAGACCATGAGGTGCAAGCCACGCCCCATGGACAAATCGTCTACTTCGCCGAACTTCTGGCCACCGTCGGCATCCCAGACAACTGGGTCAAGAGCTGCCCGCTGCACTACTACGCCAGCCCCAATGCCTCACGCGTGCGTGACGGGCTGGGCACCTTGATGCTGGGCGTGCTATCGGGCTCCAAACGCTACGCCCACCTATCCTGGATACGAGGTGATCAAGTGGCGGCGCAGGCACTGAGACTCACCAAAATCGTCGGCGAAGACAGTGTTCGCCGCGCCCTGAGCGCCACGGAGCCTGAAGGCGCCCAGATCGGTTACAACCCACACAAGCCGGGACGACCCAGCCACACCCTGCACACCTACCGGGTACGCATCTGCGGCTGGTGCAGGACATGCAACTGCGCAACGGCAAAGTGCGCAACGTAGTGGTATTGCGCCGATGCATCAAGCGCAACGTGGTGCTGACGCACAGGGGCAAAGACGAGCAACAGCTAGTGCTTAACCTGGGCTGGGACGAGGTGCAGAAAGATGCTCAACTGTGAGAGTACACCGTCTTGATGACCGACGTTGACTACAAACTCAGCGCCATCGGGCACCTCTACCGGGATTGCTGCGACTGTGTGGACTTGGGGTTGTGCCAGAACGGCTTCGCGTTGCTCGCGCCCATGCATGCCGAGGCAGACTTGATAGAAATCAAAACGATGATCACCAATGTTCAGCAGGCAATAGCCTATGTAAAACGCTCTGCAGAGCAGTTGCCAAAAGTTGATCGCTGGCGCGTCCTGGTGGGCTACATCTGCGAGCGCATTACCCGACAAACCGTTCTGCACTCTCCGCCGTCAGTCCTCTCGGCTGCTGGGTAACTGCGTTATTCGGGTCTATTCAGTTTTGACCAGTCAGTTCGCCACCGAACAAACCGGTGCCATTGTTTGCAACTACATTGACATGGCGTATTCAGAGTCACTGCGATTTTTCTCACATCTTCTGTCGCGGCTCGATAGAGATTTAGCCAGGCACTTGTGCTGGTTTTTTTACCCTTGGCAGACTCATGACTCGGAACATTGAAATCAACGGCTGGGTGTGTGGCGCAGCGCACCGACACCGGCGGCGGTGCAACGTAATCTGCCTTACCTTCACTTCTCGCCAGCGACTTTTACAGCAATATCGTTGACAGTACCAGTCGGTTGATGAGGGAGGCGGTCAATCACTCAACTCAAAGGAACCATCATGAAATATTCAAAACTGCTGTTGGCAGGAACTGTCGCATTGGCATTGGCAGGATGCATTACGGCACCTGCTGGCCCTGCGGGTCCGCAAGGCGCCACCGGACAGACCGGCGCCACAGGCTACACCGGTGCCACGGGTTACACAGGTGCAACAGGCAATACCGGAGCCACGGGTGCCACGGGTTACACCGGCGCGACGGGTGGCGCAGGTGCAACCGGTGGAACGGGTGCCACAGGCGATACCGGTGCCACTGGATATACCGGAGCCACCGGCAACACAGGTGCTACCGGCCGCACCGGTGCCACGGGCGCCACAAAGGCTGGTACGGTTGTCATCGTCCCTCCCCAGTAACTGCGGTTTGGGCGCTGAACGGATGTTGCCGCCTGTTTTCACCGGTGGGTGAATCCGTTTACCGATCAGGCATGGCACTTACACGTCTAGATCGGCTTCGTTTTTGATGGTCGACGGTGTGGCACTCTTGCATTTTCCGACTGTCTTGCAGTCGGTCAATCTGCTTTAGCACTATGTCCGTCAGCTTATGTAGGCAACGAATAAGCCATCTTGCCATCGCGACCCAACCGAACACAACTTCAGCAATTGCGTATATCTCTACTCTACCGAATCAGTGGCTACCTTACGTGCGTGACCACACGGACAACCACCGCAGGCGGTCATCGGCTGAGCCTCCCCAAGTCCATCAGGAAAGCACCTTATGACAATCGCATCTACTGTCCTTCGTCAGCTCGCTTTAGCGGTTTTGACAACTTTGACTTGTGTTTCTAACGCACAGGCTACATCGACAAACGCCTTGGCCCAGGCACAGGCACGCTACAAACATGACATGGCCATCTGCAACAACGGCCAGTCCAACCAGAGCGTTGCCACCTGCCGTCGGGAAGCGGGTAGTGCCTTGGCCGAGGCCAAACGCGGCACTCTCCACATGGATTCGGCGGCATACCAAAGTAATGCATTGCAACGCTGCGCCGTACATCAGGGTGATGACCGTGTGGCCTGCGAGGCACGCATCATTGGTCAGGGTAATGTCACCACTGGCACCGAAGCTGGCGGTCTCTTGCGCGAAAGCATCACGGTGACACCGGCGAAGTAGGTCTATCACTGCTGACCAGCAACGTAGGAACGGCCAGCAGGCAGTCATGGCGCGCAGAGACACTGGGCATCCGCTTGCAGCGCCAGATGGCCTGAGATTGCGCGGCCATCGCTTGCTGATACAACGCACTCTGGGACACCGCTTGGCACACCACGTTGTAAAACGCCAGCAGCATGCTAACCACCAGCACTACCGAGAAAGCACTCAACATCCACCTTGCGTGCAGGATTACCCGCATGCAATGCCACCGTCGGGCGCCAGAGCGGCTTTGCCAAAAAGTGGGGCGAAGAACTTAAAGGTGTGTAAGTGGGTATTCACGGCCAAGCTGCTGCGCCAGGAAACGTTGACGGGCAGATGGCGGTAACTATATGTACGCCGTGCGCGGCAAACTGTGCGCTGCACCCCACAAACGGGGCTTTATGAATTGAAGCCAGGTTGAATGTTGACACGAACCTGATTCAGAACCGATAACCAGATGCGCCACAGCCAGTAGTTTTGGCGATGCATCTACCGTATATCTGCAAACAACTCGCTAGGTACGCAAGCGCACCGACAGGCACGTAGTGCAAGCCTATGCTCCACAGTCAAGTAGCGACGCGCACGCGTCACTTCATTTCTCAACCAGAAGGAATCACCATGACAACCCGAGACATCTATATCACCAAAATGAAACTTCAGCTCGACGAGTTGAACCTGCAAATGGGCAAGCTCGAATCGCGTGCCCAGGAAGCGCGTGAAGACATGCGCGACAAGTACAAGGTAGAAATGGCCAAGCTGCATGCCCAATCCATGCTGGCCAAAACCAAGCTCGCCGAGATGCAGGCCAGCAGCGAGTCCACCTGGGATGGCATGGTGGCCGAGATGAACAAAGTGCGCGACGCGTTTGTGCACTCGTTCAGCTACTTCAAATCGCAGGTTTAAGCCTCACCACCTACTGCGCCGTCTGCTGGCGCAGGTGTTCGGCCCGCTTCATCGCCAGATAAGCGGGCCATTCGATTTCATGCAATTGGCGCGGGTACTGCTCAGTCGCCTTGAACCAGCTCTGCAGACTGCGCTCAAACCGCTCTGCCGGTGGCAGCGCGGCTGAGGCCAAATAGCTGTCAATGGCCAGGTAGTAGCGCATGGTGTTGCGCTCTGCCAGGGCGCGCATACCGCCAATCCATGCCGGGTGTCCGTTCACCGACTCGCCTATCTGCGTGAAGCCCACTTTGTCGCGCCCCAGTGTGGCTAGGTAGGCTTGCATCGCCAGCCTGCCCGCTAGGTTGGCGCTGTATGAGTAGGTCAGGTGCAGAAAGGTCTGGTTTGACGGTTGCGCCACGGCTTCTAGCGCAAGCTGATAGTTGCTGGTGCCCATCGGACCATCCTTGGCCTGCAGCCGCACTTCGAAGTAATCCGGCTGTGTGGCCGCGACGGTGAAATTGAGCGCTATGCGCGCCGCTTGAGACAATGTTTCAGGGACTTTCTTGCCAATGTTGACGTTTAAAACCGTACCCTTCGTGCCGCTGGCGGTATGGCAATACTTGGTGTTGAGGTGTAAGACCATCACCTCGCACCACTGCTGCGGGTCTTGCAGCGCGCTGCTGACTGTCGCAAACGGAAAAGCCATCAGCGCATAGATATCGCCGCGTAGATTTGGCGGTGTCTCGGAAGACAGCAGCACCAGCGGGCGCGCATAAACGTTGTGCTGGAGTTGTTCGCTGAAAGCGGCGCGCTGCGCGCGAAGGGCTTGTGCAGCGTCCGGATTCGCCAGCGCCGTGCCCAGCCAAGTTGCCAAACCCAGCGCTGCAACACAGCGCCAGGCAACAACCCGGATCATGTTGCTGCCCACCCCCGCATGTCAGAGGCTATTTGGCGACTTCGTGGCCGATGACGCCGCCCACAGCGGCACCCGCGCCGGTGCAGGCCAAGCCACCACACAACACATTGCCTACGACGCCCCCAACCACCGCACCCGTGGCGGTGCTTTTTTCCTGATGCGTCATACCGGCGCAACCTCCCAGACTCAGGGACGAGACCAACAACATGGCCGACATGGCGGCGTAAAAACGAGAGGTAAGCTTCATGGCAAATTTCTCCAAGCGAGCATTCACAAATTCAATCGTGGCAGCGTTGTTTCATGTAGCCACGGACGAATACTCATTGTTGGCTCGGTGCCGAGGCATGTCTGTGCGTCTGCGAACACATCATCAGATAAGTCTTGCGCAGTTGTTGTTCTATAAAAAATAGGCCTCTAGCCCCCGTGATAAAATGGTACATAGCTATCACGAACAGAGCAAACAGAATAACCATCATGAACATAACCGTAGATATTCTTGCCGCCAACATCCTCATCGTGGACGACCAATCGGCCAATGTGCAACTGCTCCAGCAACTGCTGGCAGAAGCAGGCTACAGCCACAGGTAGAGTCGCTGCGCGGCGACACCCATCCCCCCTTGCTGGGCGGCTGGAACGAAGCCGAGCGTGAAACGCTGCGCCGCACCGTTGCCGAGCGCCAGCCGTTTCTGGACTATGTGTTTTGCTGCACCGACGCCGCCGGGCACCTGCAGAACCTGGGTTACATCCGCGACCGGCGTGGTCAAGAAAGAGCTGGAGCGGTTGCTGACGGATGTGAAGTCTCAGTAGTGCCTTGACCCGGTCTGACTCGGTTCAATAACGGCGCAACACCCCGTTGTCGACCTGCACCCGGTCTCCGACGCGGATATCGACGTTGGTGGTCTGCGTGAAGGCTTGGTAAGTGCCGTCGCTTATGCGCACAGTGAATTTATAGGCATCCACGGTCTGTGTAGGCTGGTTGTTTTCAAGCGTATGCCCAGCATACGCGCCACCAGCAGCACCCAAAAACAACAGAGTCGTCACGCCGAGGACGATCTGGAAGTTTCTCTGAATGATCATGCTGGTCTCCTGTTACTTCTTGATGCTCATCTGGTTGCCCACCTGGGTGACGCCCTCGATGCCATGAGCGACTTCCAGCGCGCGGTCCATCTGGCCTTGGTTGTCCACAAAGCCACTGAGTTGCACTTCGCCTTTGCGGGTGTTGACAGTGATGTCCAAGCCTTTGATGTCGGGGTTGGCCAGCAGGGCTGCCTTGACCTGAGTGGTGATCACGCTGTCATCAAGCTGTGTGCCCACGGTAGTGCTCGGGGCGGGCATGTCCGTGGTATCGGCAGGCTTGCTGCAGGCGACCATCGAAATAGTCATCACACCCGCTAGAGTGGTCGTCAGGATGCGCAGGCCAAGAGGGTTGTTCATGGTTGATCTCCGATATATGAATAGGTTGAGCCAAGTCCGACTTTGTGCGTTTTCGCCCTACCCGTCAGTGCGATAGCGAACCTTCGCCACGGCTATTTGCAGGCACGCGCTGGGAATTTGTAAGCGGGCCGGTGTGGGCGGGCGCACAGACGCCTGGGGCCGACGCGTCGTTAAACTGGGACGTTTCGCAGAAAGCAACACATGAACCCGATCAAACTCATAGGCGTCCTCCTGATTGCAGCCGGTGCACTGGGCCTGGCCTACGGCGGTTTCAGCTACCCCAAGGAAACCACGGCCTTGAAGCTCGGCCCCATGGAGCTCAAGGTGCAGGAAACCAAAACCGTTAACGTGCCGCTGATCGTCAGCGCCGGAGCGATTGTGGTTGGCGCGGCGATGCTGTTGTTCGGGCGCAAGTAGACGCGCTGACTGGCGGGGCTGTTGACTGTTTGTCGGCGGGGGTGCAGACGTGCCTTCGCTGCATTCCCTCAGCGCGCCAAACACGCCAGTACTTGTTGCGGCAAGTCACCCAGAGCGTGCACTGCCCGACAGGCGTGCACGCCCAGGGCGCTCTGCATCACCCGGTGCTCGTCCATTGATGCCGTATCAGCCCCCAACACATTCAGGCACGACACCGCGATACCAGCACGCCTAGCCTCATGCACCGCCTGCTGCAGATCCGCAGGCAGGTAGCACGAGTCATGAACATCGACGTCGTGCGGCTGGCCATCCGTGAGCAGCAGCACATGCGGGCGCGAATGGCCGCGCAGTTGCGAGCAAGCATGGCGTAAGGCAGCACCCAGACGGGTCGACCATTCGCCCTGCACGCCTGCCAGGCGCGCCAAGGTATGAGCGGAGTCGGCACGGTCGGCAAAGCCCTTGATGCGCAGCACGCACCTGCCGGCGCGAAAGCCAAAACCTCACGGCATGGGCACAAGCCCAATGGTCAAATTTCGAAGCCGGTAATTTTCATGGGCACGGCGTAGGCACGAATTGGGCACAGAATCGGCATAGGGGGCCTCCATTTTAGGAGGCACCCCTGCCACACCACCCGGCATGCGGGTCCGCACCGGGCGGTTCGAGAGTTTGAGGTCATGACAGCCTCGATAACCCCAGCCTGTCAAAATAGGCAATCGTCAACACACTGTTGAGCTGCATGGCGCTGTTGCGCCACCAGCGGTGACAATTTCCAGCCACCTGTCTGGCGACATCTTCTGTTGCCCCGAGCACCTTGAGTTCAAGGTAGATCGTCCTGGGCCGCTTCCAGTGCTTGAGCTGGATCGCCCTCAATCGGTGGCGCAGCCATTCGTCCAACTCTCGCCAGACCCCTGGGGTTTGCGCCAGTCCAAAGTAAGCCTTCCAGCCCAGCAAATAAGGCCGTAGCTTTTGCACTACCTCTGTCATGCTGCGCCCACCCGCCCGTTTGCTGCCCACATAGACGTTGCAGTCATCAGCGTAGCGCGCAAAGCTGTAGCCTCGCGCCTCTAACGCCTTGTCAACCTCGTCGAGCAGCACGTTGGCCAGCATCGGACTCAGTGGCCCGCCTTGTGGCGTGCCCAGATGGCGTTCGCTCAATACACCGCCAGCCATGATCCCAGCGGTCAGATACGCCCGAATCAGCCGGATCACGCCAGCATCGTCGATACGCTTTCTGAGTCTGTCGACCAAGATGTCGTGGTTGACCCGGTCGAAGAATTTCTCCAGATCCACGTCCACTACCACCCGTTTGCCCGATTGCATGTATGCCCGTGCAGCTCTCACCGCATCGTGCGCACGCCTACCCGGGCGAAATCCGTGGCTGTGGTTGCTAAAGGTGGGATCGATCAGGGGCTGCAACACTTGTAGCAGTGCTTGCTGGATCAACCGATCTGTCACCGTGGGGATGCCCAGTTCGCGCTGGCTCCCATCAGGTTTGGGGATCATCACTTTGCGTACCGGACTGGGCCGGTAGCGTCCTGCCAGCAACGCTTGGCGGATGTCTGACCACTGCACGCGCAGTTGCTGGGCGGTTTGCTCGATGTCGAGTCCGTCTACCCCAGCAGCACCTTTGTTGGCCTTCACCCGCTTCCATGCCGCTTGCAGGTTCTGTCTCGTCAGCGCTTTCTCCAGCAGGCCACCTGTGCCCACTTTCAAATTTACTGACCCTGTGTCCGGGTGCTTATGCAACGTACCTCGGGTTTCGTCACTGGCAGTGTCTGGCCCGGCTTCACCGTGCCGCCTTCCTGCCCGCCCGGGTTGCCCCGGCTTCTGACGCATGACCTTGCAGTTTTGCATGTCCTCAGTCACTCACTCTCGTTTGGTCCTTCGTGGTTTCCATCCAGCCTTGGGGGCCTCGTACTTCCATTACTACGACCTTTGCTGACTTCTCGCTCCAGCTCGCACTGTCGCCCTTTCAGGCACAAGGCGAGATATCCCCAGGTAAGAACGCACTCCTTCATCACACAACCGCCAGATTTACGCCGCCTGAGCTTTGACCACGAGAGCTTTGCAGTCTCTTGCCTGCTCGCCCTGCTCGGCTACGCCTTCTATCTGGTTCTTGTCCATCGGCTCATGATTTACGCTCCACGCTTCCTCCCCACACTCGGTCGCCCTTATGCAGTTGCGCTTCACTTCGCTCACTGTGGTCAGCTTGCGGCGGGACTTGCACCCGCAGGAGTGCGCCCATGCTGGGCGCACAAGCAAAACGCCCACATAAAGTGGGCGTTTGTTCAAGCTAAGTACTTGATTTTATTGGTTGCGCGTGGGTTATGAGCCTATCTTTTTCTCTATGCAGGTAGGTAGATTTCGTCTGGGTTTATCTGTCGTCAATCGATGAGTTCAATACAAATCAATGACTTAGGTAAATTGATTGTGACACCTAACAACACCTATCGGGCCCAAATTGAAATGCTAGTCACAGCGGCCGGGCAAAAAAATCAAAGTAGCGTCGCATTGGAAGTGTATTCAGTTGAGACCATTGGGTCAACCGATAGCCTTGTCCAATGAGGTATGAGCCTGAACGGTTTGCGTATTTCCACCCAGGAGTGAGCCTGAGTCGACGAATTTACGGTTGAACTTGTTGCTTGATCATCCAAGGATGGTGATCAATATGGACGAGGCCAAACTGCGCA
>JARLJH010000022.1 GCA_031291305.1 Rhodoferax sp.
CGCAGTTTGGCCTCGTCCATATTGATCACCATCCTTGGATGATCAAGCAACCAGTTCAACCGTAAATTCGTCGACTCAGGCTCACTCCTGGGTGGAAATACGCAAACCGTTCAGGCTCATACCTCATTGGACAAGGCTCTGGCTGCAAACCATGAGCGCTCAATACACCCTGAATGAACTCGACCAAGTTGTCTTGACGCATTTGGTAGCCAGAAATGTTCACGGCGACTCGCATGCGTAGCCCGCAGTTGGCCCATCCATGGGCCTGGCGGCAGGCTTCTTCGATGACCCAGGTACCAATGGAACCGATGAGGCCGTATTTCTCTGCCAGCGGTATGAAAACCATGGGGCTGACAAATCCGCGCGTGGGGTGGTGCCAGCGTATCAACGCTTCAGCGGCGGTCACTTGCAGGCTTTGTGCATCCACCTTGGGTTGAAAATAAAGCTCAAAATGACCTCGCTGCAGCGCCTGGCGCAAGTCGTTGACGAGCAGGGCTTCATCGCGTGCCTGAATGCCCATTTTCGGATCGTACAAGCAGTAATCGGCACCGCCACTGCTCTGCAAGCTTTGCATGGCCAGATTCGCGTAGCTGATGATATTGGCGCGTGCGCCGTGCACGGGGTAGATAGCAATGCCAATTGAACACGTTAAATTGACCTTGTCGTCGCCTATTTCAAACGGATGGGCGAACGCTGACTTGATGCGCTGTGCAAGCAAGGTTCCGACGTGGGTGCCACCGTTTACCACCATCGCATATTCAGCTGTGGCGACCTTACAGACTGACGCATCTTCATCAGAGCAGGCTACCAGTCTTTCAGCAGCCAGTTTGACCACATCAGCCGCCAAGTTTTCGCCAAAGCCATTGCTGATGAGCCCGAAGTTGTCGATGGCCACAGCCAGGATGCTCAAGGAACTTGCGGTCTGGTCCGCACGTTGCACCGCCTCTTCAAGTCTGGCTTCGAATTTGTCGAATGTCAGCAGCCCCGTCCTGTCGTCGTGCCCCAACTTGTCGGTCACGTCCTTCAATGCTTGGCTCATGACGGCGGTTGTATTGCGGTGTTTACTGCGTTCTCGCCAGTAAAGCCAAAGGAGAACCGGAATGGCACAAAGGCCAAGTGCTTGCAAAGTGTTCATGGTCATTGCGCTGGAGTGTCTGGACGCTCACGATCTATCAATCTTGCCTGCGTTCATTGGCGAAGTTGTTCCGCTACGCCCAATGTCGGTGCACCATGGTACTGTTTCTGAGATCAAAGAATTCTGACGTTCACGGTATTTATTATCAATCTCTGGAAATCCGTGAACAGTGCCGTTGTCCGATCACGCAGGATGCACTCACCCGTGGCCCTTTTCCTTTCTCGCAAAGGTTTGCTGATCATTACAATCGCCATCACTTCCCCAGGATAAAACGAGGACAAAACTTTGCATAAGTGCATTGTTTTGACGGGTTCGTTTTGACTTTTCGCTCCACGATGTGACGCGGAACTGGCGCCTCGGCAATGCCCACAACGGGTTTTATGGCGCAAGCGGGTTATTGATTTAAAAGGACTTTTATGAAATGTGGCATCGTGGGCTTGCCCAATGTTGGTAAATCGACCCTGTTCAATGCACTCACCAAGGCGGGCATTGCGGCGGAGAACTATCCCTTTTGCACCATCGAACCCAATGTGGGCATTGTGGAAGTGCCGGACCCGCGTCTGGACGCGCTGTCCGCCATCGTCAACCCGCAGAAAGTTCAGCGCGCCATCGTCGAGTTTGTCGATATCGCGGGCCTGGTAGCGGGTGCCAGCACTGGCGAAGGTCTCGGTAACAAGTTTCTGGCGCACATCCGCGAAACCGACGCTACAGTGAACGTGGTGCGTTGTTTTGAAGATGACAACGTGGTGCACGTGGCGGGCAAGGTGGACCCGATCTCCGACATCGAAGTCATCCAGACCGAGCTGTGCCTGGCCGACCTGAGCACCGTGGACAAAGCGCTGGCGCGCTACCAGAAAGCGGCCAAGTCCGGTGGCGACAAGGAGGCGATGAAGCTGGTCAGCATTCTTGAGCGTTGCCAGGCGGCGCTCAATGAAGCCAAACCGGTGCGCACGCTTGATTTCAGCAAGGAAGACCAACCGCTGCTCAAACAATTCTTTTTGATCACCGCGAAGCCCGCCATGTTTGTGGCCAATGTGGCCGAAGACGGCTTTCAAAATAACCCATTTCTGGACCGGCTGACCGCCTATGCCACGGCCCAAAATGCGCCGGTGGTGGCCATCAGCGCCAAACTCGAAGCCGAAATGGCCGAGATGAGTGATGAAGATCGCCTGATGTTCCTGGAAGAACTCGGTTTGCACGAGCCTGGCCTGAACCGTCTGATCCGCGCTGCCTACGACCTGCTGGGGCTGCAAACTTACTTTACCGCTGGTGTCAAGGAAGTGCGCGCCTGGACCATCCACAAGGGCGACACCGGCCCGCAAGCAGCTGGCGTGATCCACACTGATTTCGAGAAGGGCTACATCCGCGCCCAGACCATCGCCTATGAAGACTTCATTGCCTTCAAGGGTGAGCAGGGTGCCAAGGACGCGGGCAAGATGCGCGCCGAGGGCAAGGACTACGTCGTCAAGGACGGCGATGTCATGAATTTTCTCTTCAGTTCATAAGGAAAATTGGCCTATAGCCCTTGTAAATACTGGGCATGTAACTATATATGATGTAGCAATTTGTCTTTGCCAGGCAGATCCACTCAGCGGCCAAACACACCCAGCAGGGCCCCTGTCATCATCAGGTAGCGGGCGAATTTGCCGATGGCCATGTAGATGACGCATAGCCAGAATGGCAATTTGAGCCAGCCAGCCACCGCGCACAGAGGGTCGCCAACCACTGGCAGCCAGGCCAGTAGACAGGCCTTGGGGCCAAGCTTTTCCAACCACTCCAGCGCGCGCAGGTGATGCGCCGAGTGCTGGTGCCGCTCCACCACCTTGTGCGAGGCGAAGCCCATCCACCAGGTGATGGCCCCACCCAGGGTGTTGCCAATTGTCGCCACGACAATGGCCGACCAGAACAGGTCGGGGTTGAGCTTGACCAGGCCGAACACCGCGGGCTCGGAGCCCATGGGCAGTAGCGTGGCGGACAGAAAAGACACCAGGAACAGGCTGCTCAAGCCGTGCTGCGGTAGCGCAAGCCAGGTCAGAAGTGGGTCGATCCAGGAGTCCATGGGTGGCTGAGTATAGGAAGGCGTCGGAACCCACGCAGGCATGGGGGACGTCCGTCACCTCGCGTTTCGTGGAAAACAGTGTGAGTGCCGCTTTTTTAGGCAGTTAGAATGCCTGACAATCCCGGTAACGATGTCTAACCAGCCTGCGCTGCGCGGGGTGTTTCGCCGGTCAATCCTGATGATTTTCAGAGAATCTCTTCCTCCCGTTCACATGAACATTGGCCCCTATTCATTGCCTAACAACTGTTTTGTGGCCCCCATGGCGGGGGTGACGGACCGGCCGTTTCGGCAATTGTGCAAGCGTCTGGGTGCGGGCTATGCGGTGAGCGAGATGGTCACCAGCCGCCCGGATCTGCAGGATTCCCTGAAAACCACCCGCCGTGCCGACCATGTGGGCGAGTCGGGCGTGATCGCCGTGCAAATTTCGGGCACCGAGCCGCAGATGATGGCCGATGCCGCCCGCTTCAATATTGACCGTGGCGCACAAGTCATCGACATCAACATGGGCTGCCCGGCCAAAAAAGTTTGCAACAAGTGGGCGGGCTCCGCGTTGATGCAGGACGAGCGCCTGGCCATCGACATCGTGGCGGCGGTGGTACAGGCTTGCGAGCCACACGGCGTGCCTGTTACCTTGAAGATGCGCACCGGCTGGAGCCAGCCGCACCGCAACGCCGTGGACATCGCCCGGGCCGCTGAGGCCGCTGGTGTGAAGATGCTTACCGTACATGGCCGCACCCGGGAGCAGGGCTACAAAGGGCTGGCCGAATACGACACCATTGCCGCCGTGCAGGCCGCTGTGCGCGTGCCGGTGGTGGCCAATGGTGACATCGATAGTCCGCAAAAGGCCCGCGCCGTGCTGGCGGCCACGGGCGCAGATGCGATCATGGTCGGCCGCGCGGCACAGGGCAGACCGTGGATCTTTCGTGAGATCACCCACTATCTGGCCACCGGCACGCTGCTGGCGCAGCCGCTGGTGCCTGAGGTGAAGCAACTGCTGCTGGAACACCTGCAAGACCATTACACGCTGTATGGCAGCTATCTCGGCGTGCGCACCGCGCGCAAGCACATCGGCTGGTATGTCAGAGCGCTACCTGGCGGAGAGGTATTTCGCTCGCACATCAATGCGTTGGATGACTGCTCGCAGCAACTGGCGGCCGTGGCCCAATTTTTTGATGCACTGCACGACCGCATGGACCGTTTGCCTGAGCCTGATCTGTACAACAACCATTCTTTGAATCTGGAGACATCACCATGAAACCTCAGCACATCGCAGAATGTGTGCGCAGCAACGTGGAGGGCTACCTGTGCGATCTGGGAGCCAGCGAGCCCAACGGCATGTATGACATGCTCATCAACGTGGTGGAGCGCCCGTTGCTTGAAGTGGTGATGCAGCGCGCCGACAATAACCAGTCCAAAGCCGCGCAGTGGCTGGGCCTGAATCGAAATACCCTGCGCAAGAAGCTACTTGAACACAAGCTCATTGATTGATAGCTGATAGCCCTTTAATGGTAAGGGCTAGAGCCATATTTTTCTTGTAAATTTAAACGCCAATCCTCTAACCATCCAAGACCATGAACGCACTTCTTTCCGTCTCTGACAAAACCGGTATCGTTGAATTCGCCCAGGCGCTGCATGCACTGGGCATCAAGCTGATCTCCACCGGTGGCACCGCCAAGCTGCTGGCCGACAACGGCCTGCCGGTCACTGAAGTGGCAGAGCTGACCGGTTTTCCAGAGATGCTCGACGGCCGCGTCAAAACCCTGCATCCCAAGGTGCACGGTGGCCTGCTGGCCCGGCGCGACCTGCCTGAACACATGGCCGCACTCAAGGCGCATGACATTGACACCATTGATCTGGCGGTGATCAACCTCTACCCGTTTGAAGCCACCGTGGCCAAGGCGGGTTGCACGCTGGAAGATGCCATTGAAAACATCGACATTGGTGGCCCGGCCATGGTGCGCAGCGCCGCCAAAAACTGGAAAGATGTCGGCATCCTGACCGACGCATCGCAATACCCGCAGGTTCTGGCCGAACTGAAGGCCGACGGCAAATTGACCCTAGCCACCAAGTTTGCGCTGAGTGTGGCGGCGTTCAACCGCGTGGCCCAGTACGACGCCGCCATCAGCAACTATTTGTCGGCCATCACGTTTGACGAAACTGTCAGCGCGCCCGTGCCAGCGCTGTTCCCCGCGCAAGCCAACAGCAACTTCATCAAGCTGCAAGACCTGCGCTATGGCGAAAACCCGCACCAAAGCGCCGCCTTTTATCGCGACCTGTACCCGGCGCCCGGCTCATTGGTGACCGCCGTGCAGCTGCAGGGCAAAGAACTCAGCTACAACAACATCGCCGACGCCGATGCTGCCTGGGAATGCGTCAAGAGCTTTGATGCGGCCAAGGACGGCGCTGCTTGCGTCATCGTCAAACACGCCAACCCCTGCGGCGTGGCCGTGGGTGCAGACGCACTGCAGGCTTACAGCAAGGCATTCCAGACCGATCCAACCTCGGCTTTTGGCGGCATCATTGCCATCAACTGCACACTGGATGAGGCTGCTGCGCTGCAAATGTCGAAGCAATTCATTGAAGTGCTGATGGCGCCGGACTTCACACCCGAGGCACTGGCGGTGTTCAAGACGAAGGTCAATGTGCGCATTCTGAAGATCGCCTTGCCACCCGGCGGCGCTACCGACTGGGCCAATGGCCGCAACGCCATGGACATCAAACGCGTGGGCTCCGGCCTGCTGATGCAAACCGCCGACAACCACGAGTTGACCCTGGCTGACCTGAAAGTGGTGACCAAGCTGCAGCCCACGGCCGAGCAATTGCAAGACCTGTTGTTTGCCTGGAAGATCGGCAAGTTCGTCAAGAGCAATGCCATCGTCTTCTGCAAAGGCGGCATGACCATGGGCGTCGGCGCCGGGCAGATGAGTCGCCTGGACTCTGCCCGCATTGCCAGCATCAAGGCGCAAGCCGCTGGCTTGTCGTTAGCGGGAACGGCTGTGGCCAGCGACGCCTTCTTTCCGTTCCGCGATGGTCTGGACGTGGTCGTCGATGCGGGTGCCACCTGCATCATCCAGCCCGGTGGGTCGATGCGCGATCAGGAAGTGATCGATGCCGCCAACGAGCGCGGTGTGGCTATGGTGTTTTCCGGCGTTCGGCATTTCAGGCACTGAGTTTGCCATCTGCGAGGACGGGGTCTTCCGTGATTCGCTGCAGCACGCTAGACCATCCACAGGCAGGTGCCGAGCTACTGCGATGTAAACTGTTTTCTTCCGCCTTGATTCAGAGAGTAGTCCTCACATGCGTACCGACATGTTCCAGCAGTCCCTTGAAGACCTTAACGGCTCCACAGCCGACATTGAGGCTTCAGCGCTTATTTCAACCGACGGCCTGATGATTGCGTCGGCCTTGCCTCAGGGCATGGATGAAGACCGGATCGGCGCAATGTCGGCAGCGTTGCTGTCGCTGGGGGAACGAATAGCCCGGGAGCTCACGCGTGGCACATTGGAGCGCGTGCTGATTCAGGGTGAACGCGGATACGTGATCATGAGCGCCGCGGGTCCGGAGGCCGTGCTCACAGTGCTGGCCAAGTCCAACGCCAAGCTTGGACTGATTTTCCTGGATATCAAACGCGCGGCAGCGACGCTGTCAAAACTGATTTGATGGAGCCGACGATGAAGCTTGCCGACATGGTCGCACCATTGACGCCTGCAGCGCAAGAGGTGTTGACATACACGGACGGAACGTCTCGCCGCGTGTATTTCACCGAGCAGGAGGTGCCTTTCCCTGACGGGCGACTGATTGTTTCACGCACCGACCTGGCAGGTGTGATTACGCATGCCAACGATGCCTTTGTGGAAATGAGCGCTTACCTGCGCGATGAGTTGATCGGCGCGCCACATCACATACTGCGTCATCCTGACATGCCAAAAATTGCGTTCAAGGGCCTGTGGGACGATATTGGCGCCGGAAAGAAGTGGCACGGTTACGTGAAGAATCTGCGCAAGGACGGGGCGTTTTATTGGGTTTACGCCACCGCCGTGCCCAACATTCGCAACGGTGTGATCGTGGGCTACACCTCGGTACGCCGCAAGCCTTCGCGCACGCGCATTGCCGAGCTCGAACCGGTGTACCGGAAATGGCTTGCAGATGAAAAGGCTGCAACATGACATTCAATTTTTTGATTGCCGCAGATTTCGCTCCAGAGAGATTTGCCGGATGGCACATGCTCAACACCACGTTGCAGCGGCGAGCGGGCATCGGATTGCATCTGCTCACACCAGCGAGTGCTCATGAGCAGGCAGAGCTGCTGGCAAACACCCAGGTGGATCTGGTGTATGCCAACCCTTTTGATGCCACCGAAATGATTCGCACCCAAGGGTATATTCCTTTTGCCCGACCGGCCAAGCGCTACGACGAAATGGTGATTACCAGCGGTGTGGCTTCGGGCAAGGTGTGCGTGGAGGATCTCAAACCCGGTTGCCGCATTGCCTTGACGGAGAACAGGGATGTCAAGCTCATCGGCTTGCGTCTTCTGGAGCCCGCTGACCTGAGCGAGGACGCCATTCATTGGGTTCCCGTGGATAGTTATCAGGCGGCAGCTCGACTCGCCATCAAGGGCGAAGTAGATGCGGCTTTCTTTCTGGCCGACGCTTTTGCGTCGTTCACCCGCATGACCCGCAGCCAGCTTCAGGTGCTGGTGCAAAGCGCTATCAGTGACATCTCGCATGTGTTGTTGGCGCACCCACGCATCGCCGCGCAGCAAGCCGCCGTAGAAAGTGCGCTGCTCAGCATGGGGCAGGTCGCGGGCGATGCGGAGGTACTTGACGCGCTGGGCTTGCCCGATGGATTTGAGCCCATGTCACTCGAACAGGCCGAGTTCATGATCGACTTGATGGATACGCTGCTGGACTGACGCAGGTTCAATGCACGACGCCCAAGATTTGTTGTGGACGAAGCGACGCGCGCTACGCCAGCAATTGCGCAACGTGATTCGAAGTCCGGGTACACCCGAGGTCCATTGGGCGTGTCTGCTAGCCGCCATGGAGATGGCCGGTTCCGAGCCGGTGCAAGGTGTGTTGGCCGACATATTTTTTGCCTTTGACGCCACCGAAACAGCCTTCAAACGCCAAGCCTTGCGAGTGGCTGCGAATCGATTGCCAGCGCATATCGCGCGCTGGTTCGAAGCGAATTCAGACCAAACTAGGCTCCCGCGTATCACGGCTTTGGCTACGCGTTGGAGTGCGCTGGCACGGCCTTCGGTCGATATGTTGACGCGCTCGCGACGCTGCAGTGCAGACGATTCGCGGGCTCTCGCCGAGCAGGTTGTCCTGGCCTGGACCAATGACGACGTATCGGCACAGCAGGAGTTCCTGCACCATTGCCTCATCTGCCATGACAAGCTTGCCTTTATGCTGGCACGCCGTGCCTTGTTGCGTAGCGTGAACGAACTGCCTCCGAATTGGAGCGCTGTCAGCCTGGCACTCGAAAAGGCCATGGAACCTTCATGAAAGTTGTCGTGGCAGGTTTGTCACCGCGCGATGAAGTGGCGTTTGGCATCTTCCTGGAGCGATCCATGAAGACCTGGTCCTGGGAGCGGGCGACGGTGGTGCGTGGTACCAGTTTGCCAGCGACAGACTTGGTGGTGCTTGATCTGGCTGCGTCAGGTCTTTCCCACGGATCCCCGTCAGCGCAGGATGAGTTATCAACAATACTGTGCGACATGCCCGCCGTACTGTTGGTGTCTGCGCACAACCACAGTTGGTCGACGCTGCAACTCAGCGCTGAAAGTCAGCCACGACGAGTTTTACTTTCAAAACCCTACGGCATGCAAGACATGAGATCGGCATTGGAGAAGGTAATGCCTCGGAGGGATTCGCCCGCTAATGATGCCCCGGTGCGGGGCCGATTTGTCACTGCGCCACAAGCACCGTTGCTTGCCGCAGCATCTGTCAAAGTCGAACCGGTTATTGGTTTGAGTGCCACAGAATTGCAATCCAGGTTGGACAAGCTGCCGTCGAAGGGTTATGTTTTTCTGAGTAATTTATCGAAGATGCTGTCCCGTCAGAACCCGTTTGAAGTGCGTTTCACCGTGCATAACTTGATCATTGTGCATCCCACGGACGGTTGGATCGCGAGCAACACGCCCATGCAGGTCGTTCAGCAAGTTTGCCAAAACGACAACTTGGCGTCTGTGGTCGGACTGCGTGAAATTGATTCGTCCCAGGCTGAAGAACGGGTACATTTATTGGGCATGCGCCTCGTCGAACTCGATCTTTTTCTGGGGGAGCTATTGGACGCAGCGCAGGGGAAAAAACCGTGGAATCGTAGCCTTGGTAGGCCCCATTAAGTTCCAGCTTTTCATCGTTCGTATCAGCCGTTTCCAAGGTTTGCAAGTGGGCATGGTGACACGCCCGCGGCATGTTGCCAAGCTCAGCTGATTTGGTCCTTTTTTTCTATGTCATGTTGATTGTGCTGCCATGAACACAACCCAAACCAACGAATGGTTCATTTTGACGCCAGCAGGCGTGCTCCATGCCTTTGCCCGTAAAAACGCCGATGAGTCTGAACTTGCGCTGCAATCTTTGCTCACCGGTGCACGTACGCTGGACGCCGCGAGCTGGGTAAGTATGGCACCCGGTGCCGCTTCCACCGCCGCAATGGCGTTGGAGCAGGGCTGGGTTGAGCGGCTGAAGCGTCCTTTGCAAGGGCCAGACGCCAGGTTGGACGACTTCCTTCAGCAGGTGATCGCATCGCTCTCAGGTGAGCGCCGCGCCGTGTTGGCATCAGAGAGCGGTTTTTGCTTGGCGCATACCGGCATGAGTCAGGATGAGGCAGATGCCCTTAGCGCGGCGGTGGCCGACTATTCCGATTTTGCCGCGCGCCAGGCACGCCGCGGCTGGGAAGGCGCCTCCCGCTATGTTTCGTTTCACTCCGATCCGGAATTCCTGCTGCCCAGCTATTGCTTTATTCCTTTCTGGGTAGATGAATCGGGCTACTGGCTGGCGCTGGCTGGCGAGCCGCTGCTGAACAATCCCGCCTTGGTGGAACTGCTGTGGAGCATCAAACAAGCCGGCACGCGATTCAGTCAGTCCGGCGGCGTGTGATTTCCACTTGGTCGTGTGCCGGAAGCCCACAACCTCTTTGGGGTCGGGGGAATATTGCGAGCGGGGAGTTCGCAAAAAGAAGACGGCTGTTAGCCGTCTTCTTTATATGAAAATAATGCCTCTAGCCCTTATATATAAAGGGTTTGCAGCTTTTGTTTTTATAGTGTTTTAAATATCTCGGAGGCGGCCGCCACGGTAGTCGCGATGTCTTGGTCGGTGTGTGCAGCACTGACAAAACCGGCTTCATACAGGGCTGGGGCGATGTAGACACCACGGTCCAGCAGGCCGTGAAACAGTTGGTTGAAACGGGCGCCGTCCGTTTTCATGACTTGGCTGTAAGTGGTGGGCAGGGCGTCAAGCAGATAGAAGCCCATCATGCCGCCTTCGCTGTCGCCGCAGAATGCCACGCCTTCGGCTGCAGCGGCCTGTGTCAAGCCGCTGATCAAGGCGCGGGTTTTGCGGCCCAGTTCCTCGTAGAAACCGGGTTTGCTGATCTCTTTGAGGGTGGCCAGGCCGCAGGCGGTGGCGATTGGGTTGCCAGAAAGAGTGCCTGCCTGGTAGACACCACCTAGCGGTGCCAGGTGCTCCATCACCGCGCGTTTGGCGCCAAATGCGGCCAGTGGCATGCCGCCGCCAATCACCTTGCCCATCACCGTCATGTCGGGCTCGAAGCCGGGGATGGACTTGGCATAGACGCTTTGTGCGCCACCAAGAGCTACGCGGAAACCGGTCATCACCTCGTCAAGAATTAGCATGGCGCCGTACTGCGTGCATAGCTCGCGGCAGCGTTTCATGAATGGCACGCTGGCGCGCACAAAGTTCATGTTGCCGGCAATAGGTTCGATGATCACGCAGGCAATCTCGTCAACGTGCTTGGCGAAAGCTGCTTCAATCTGCTCGATGTTGTTGTATTCCAGCACCATCGTGTGCTGCACCACTTCGGGGGGTACCCCAGCGCTGGTGGGGTTGCCGAAGGTGGCCAGGCCCGAGCCAGCCTTGACCAGCAACGCGTCTGCATGCCCGTGGTAACAGCCTTCGAACTTGATGATGGTCTTGCGACCGGTGGCTCCACGGGCCAGACGGATGGCGCTCATGCCAGCTTCGGTGCCGGAACTCACCAGACGCACCATGTCCATGCTGGGCATGATTTTGAGAATCTCTTCAGCCAATTCCACTTCGCGTTCGGTGGGTGCGCCGAAGGAAAAGCCTTCCAGCACGGCCTTTTGCACGGCCTCTACCACGGCAGGGTGGCCATGGCCCAGAATCATCGGACCCCAGGAGCCGATGTAGTCGATATATTTCTGGCCGTTGGCATCCCAGATGTAGGCACCTTGGGCGCGGCTGATGAAGCGCGGGGTGCCCCCCACGGCACGAAAAGCTCGCACGGGAGAATTGACACCGCCAGGAATCACATGTTTGGCGCGTTCGAACAAGGTGTTGTTGAAATCAGTTGAAGTGGTCATGGGCAATGCGCTTGAAGAAAATAAAGCGGGCTAATGGTTCGTTGCTGGTAGTAGATTGTCCACATAAAGTGACATCGTTCCCCATTGTCTCTCTGCCCGTGAGGCTGGCGCTGACATCAGTCTGAGTGAAAAGCGTCCCCAGCGAAATTTCTTGAGGCAGAATAGCGCCAAGGTGGCTTGCTGTATGAAACGGCAGCTTCATTTTTTGTTATACGCAAAGGTGCCTGACACGTGACCTCATCGACAACCTGGATGTGCCTGATCTGTGGCTGGATTTATGATGAGAGGCTGGGCGACCCGGACAATGGTGTGCCAGCAGGTACGCCCTGGGAAAACGTGCCACTGAACTGGGTGTGTCCCGAATGCGGGGCACGCAAGGAAGATTTTGAGATGGTGCGGATTTGAAATCGGTGGCAGTGGTTTTCCAACTTCAACTCTGGAGATGAATCGGGTGAACAAAACTGCGTCAAATTTAAAAATTCTGGTGGTTGATGACAGCAATACCATTCGGCGTAGTGCAGAAATCTTCCTGAAAGCGGGGCAGCACGATGTCATGCTGGCCGAAGATGGCTTTGATGCCTTGTCCAAGGTCAGTGACTACCATCCTGATCTGATTTTTTGCGATATTTTGATGCCCCGGCTGGATGGGTATCAGACCTGTGCCATCATCAAACGCAATGCCAAGTTTTCCAACGTACCGGTGATTATGTTGTCGTCCAAAGATGGTGTGTTTGACAAGGCGCGTGGACGCATGGTGGGCGCACAGGACTATCTGACCAAGCCTTTCACCAAAGACCAGTTGTTAAAAACTGTGACTCAATATGCAGATGCGCTACAAGGAGATGAGGCGTGACTATTCATAATGTGCTCGTTGTGGATGATTCCAAAACCGAGTTGATGTTCTTGACGGACCTATTGAGCGGCAATGGCCTGTCTGTACGCACTGCCGAAAGTGGTGACGAGGCACTCAAAAGCCTAGCCGATGCCAAGCCGGATCTGATACTGATGGATGTGGTGATGCCAGGTCAAAACGGTTTTCAGTTGACGCGCTCAATTCTTCGCACGCCGGCCTATGCCAATATTCCGATCATCATTTGCACCAGCAAAAGCCTCGAGACTGATCGTGTCTGGGGTTTGCGCCAAGGGGCCAAGGACTACATCACCAAACCTGTCAATCCCCAAGAATTGATGGAAAAAATCAGAGCCCTGGGCTGATCCTCGGTACGTCAATGACCAAGAAACAAGCCCTCAGAGATCTTCAAACTCGTCTGGCTGGCAGACTTCAGTCAGCTCAGCAGCAGTCAGTGTCTATGGCGTGGCTGGCGGTGCTGATGGGAGGCTCGCGTTACCTGTTGCCTTTGTCGCAGTCAGGCGAAATTTTTCCCCTGCCAAGCCTCGCGCGTGTGCCCTATACCCAGGCTTGGTTTTGCGGCGTGGCCAATTTACGTGGTGGCTTATTTGGTGTGGTTGATCTGGTGACCTTCATGGACCCGAACGCAACTCAGGTGCGCAACGAGCAGGCTTGGACGCAGGCGCGTCTGGTCACTCTGAATGCCGATGCCGGTGTTAATTGCGCGTTGGTGGTGGACAGTTTGCTGGGGCTGCGCCGTCAGGATACCTTCAAGACCATTGAGCCAACGCAAGCGGGTTCTCTGCCTTGGTTGGGTCATCGTTTCCTGGATTCGCAGGACCAGCCCTGGCAGGAGATTGATTTGTATGCGCTGGCACAAACGCCTCATTTCTTGAGTATTGGCGCTTGAATTTTCACTGGGGTTACCTTATGGCTTTTGCTGATCAATTGAGAAACCTGTTCGTTAAGAAATCCAGGGACTCTGTCATGGACTCCGGGTTGAGTCTGGGCATGCCTGATTTGTCCATCGATCAAGCGCCCTCGGAACTCGGCTCCAATGTCCCTCGGCAAATGTCACTGGACGACGGCAACCCAAGTGTCCAAGTTAGCCAGACCGACCCTGACCGGATCGCGCTGCCCGTACTGGGGCGCAAGACGGTCGCTCAGCACCAACGGTCGCTGTCGGTTCTTCTTGGCGTCGCGCTGATCCTGTTGGTAGGGGCGACGCTGTTTGCACTGAATGAAGGTGACCAAGGGGCACAGCAACTCAATGCTGCGGGCCAGTCGCTGATGCAGTCGCAACGACTGGCCAAATCGGTGTCGCAAGCCCTTGTTGGCAACGCCAAGGCGTTTTCGGATGTTGCCGATAGTTCGCGCATTCTGGCGCGCTCAGTGCACGGATTGGAACAGGGGGACTCTGAGTTGAAACTGGAAGAGCTTGGTGCCACCTATCAAGAGACGCTCGGGAAAATATCACCACTAGTGAATCGGGCCGAAAAAAATGCAGCAACGGTGATGACGCAGCAAAAAATATTGACGCAGGTGGGGGCGTCCTTGCACGCAATCAACCGCCAGTCTTCTGATTTGCTGGGGGTCGCAGAAGCCGTGGCGTCGTTGAAGCTGCAGCAGAATGCGCCTTCGGCCGAGATTTCTGCGGCGGGCCAGTTGGTGATGCTGACGCAGCGTATCGGCAAGTCGTCCAACGAATTTATGACCATGGACGGGATCAGTCCAGAGGCTGTGTTTTTGCTCGGCAAAGACCTGGATTTGTTCAAAGACCTGGCGCATGGGTTACTTGATGGTAGCCCGACCCTGCATTTGGCAGTGACCACCGATGCAAAAACACGTGAACGTCTGACGGAATTACTCAAGCTGTATGAGGAAACTCGGGCACAGGCTGAACTGATTCTTGGCAACTTGACGGGTCTGATAGCCGCACGAGAGGCGCAGGGCTCGATCGTGGCGGACAGTGAAGAACTGCGCAAGAACCTCGAATCGCTGCAGCACGCACTGTCTTCCCAGAGTGGTTTGAGTAGCCTCGCCCTGAGCGCGCTGGCTTTGACAGCTTTGCTGGCGCTGATCAGCGCTGTTGGTTTGTCATATGTGCAGTTGCTCGACAGTCGGCAGCGTCAGGTCAGTGCCGATATGCTACGGCTGGAGGCACAACGCCAAGAGCAGGATGCCAAACGCATCAACGATGCCAATCAAGCGGCTATTTTGCGGCTGATGAACGAGTTGCAGACAGTGGCCGAAGGCGACCTGACTCAGCAGGCTACAGTGACTGAGGACATCACCGGAGCGATTGCCGATTCGGTGAACTACACCGTGGAAGAGCTTCGCATGCTGGTTGGCAATGTTCACAGCACGGCGTCCAAAGTGGCTTCAACGACTGCCGAGGTGGATTTGGCCTCCACCGAACTGTTGGCTGCATCGCAAGAGCAGTTGCATGAAATCCGTGACACGGGCCGCGCTGTCGTGGATATGGCGCAGCGTATCAATCAGGTCTCAGCCCAGGCTCAGGAGTCGGCTGATGTGGCGCGTCAATCGCTCAAAGCCGCCGCTGAAGGTTTACAGGCGGTGCAAAACACGATTGGTGGCATGAATTCGATTCGCGATCAAATTCAGGATACTTCCAAGCGCATTAAACGTCTGGGCGAATCTTCGCAGGAAATTGGTGAAATCACCGAACTGATCTCCGATATTACCGAGCAAACCAATGTGTTGGCACTTAACGCCGCTATTCAGGCAGCATCGGCTGGTGAAGCGGGCCGCGGCTTCTCGGTGGTGGCTGAAGAGGTGCAACGGCTGGCAGAGCGCTCCGCCGACGCCACAAGACAGATATCGGCGCTGGTCAAGGCGATTCAAACCGATACACAGGATGCTGTGGGTGCCATGGAACGTTCTACCCAAGGCGTGGTGGAAGGAGCCAAGCTGTCCGACAGTGCGGGCACGGCACTGTCAGAGATTGATCAGGTCTCGCGACGCCTGGCAGAACTTATTGAGCAGATTTCGGAAGCCACACTGCGTGAGGCTGGCAAGGCCAATGATGTAGCCGGGAATATCCAGCATATTTTTGCGGTGACCGAACAAACCGGTGAAGGTACCCGTTCCACCGCAGCTCAAGTGCGAGAGCTTTCTAAAGTGGCTGAGGAATTGCGGCAATCGGTGGCACGTTTCCGTATCGCCTGATTGGCTGTAACACCACTTCAATAGATGGGTTGATCCATGCAATCTGCCGCAATGACTGCTGAGAATGTGAATCTTGAGCCTGACCTGGGCCCTCTGGCCTGGGTGCTTGATGAATTGCGGAAATCCCTGGACGGAGCCACCCAGGCGTTGCGCCGTTTTGTGCGCGATGCTGAATTGTCCCGAGGCTCGGATATTGGTGCGCTGGATGCCAGTCACCTGCGCATTGCGCGCCAGCAACTGCATCAGGCGGTTGGCGCCTTGGAGATGGTTGGCCTGGAGGTGCCTGCTCGCATGTTGCGCGCCATGGAGGCGCTGGTTCATAAATTTGTTCAGCGGCCCGAATTTTGCAGCGACGATGCTGCGCTCAAAGTGGAGCGCGCCAGTTTTGCGCTGGCCGATTATCTGGAGGCTGTTCTCAAAGGCAAAGCCCTGTCATCGGTGGCGTTGTTTCCTCAATACCGGGATGTGTTGACGCTCGTCGGTGATGACCGCATTCACCCGGCTGACTTGTGGGGCTATGACTGGCGCTGGGTTGATGTGGCTGTACCCGCTGAGGTCCGGCCACTGCCTTATGACTTGGTGGTGCGTTCACGCATTGATGGTTTCATTCTGAAGGTGGTCAAGACCGGTCATGCTCGTTCTGCTCTGGCTTTGCGAGACCTCAGCTTGGGCTTCGCAGCCAATCAAGCAGAACTTCATCCTCGCGTCTGGTGGATGGTGTGTGCTGCTTACTTTGAAGCGGTGGCCTTGGGCTTATGTGCCAGCGATCTGTATGAAAAGCGCGCTGCCACCCATGTCCTATTGCAATACCGGACGCTGGCGCGTGGTGAGTCGGATATCTCGGAGCGGCTGGTTCGGGATCTGCTGTTTTTCTGTTCGCAGGCGGTACCTCAGACTCCGCAGGAAACGCCTGCTTTGTGCGCAGTGCACCAAGCGTATGGTTTTCCCGCGCCGATCAGGGTTGATTACGATAAACCACAGTTCGGCCGCTTTGACCCGGCGGTGCTGGCCCAAGCACGCAAGCGGGTTGCAGCAGCTGCAGAAACCTGGTCTTCCCTGAGCGGTGGCGATGTCAATCGCATCAAGGCGGCGGCGGATCAGTTTGGCCTTGTGGCTGATTCGATCGTCCGGTTGAATCCCGACAACGGCAAACTGTCTGCGGCCTTGTTACGCGCCTTGGAGACCGTGACGCGATCAGGCAGTGCGCCCGCTACAGCGTTGGCCATGGAAGTGGCTACAGCTGTACTGTACCTTGAGGCAGCCTACGAAGATCTGGACCCGGACAGCGCGAAAACCGTGGCGCGTGGCAACCGCTTGGCAGAGCGTCTCGATCACGTGATGGCGGGTGGCCAGCCAGAGCCGCTGGATGCCTGGATGGAGGAGCTTTACCGGCGTGTCAGTGATCGCCAGGTCATGGGCAGTGTGGTCGATGAACTGCGCACAACACTGGGCGAGGTCGAAACCTCGCTGGATGCGTTTTTCCGCCATCCAGAGGAAAAATTGCCGCTGCAAGAAGTGCCTGGACGATTGGCTCAAATGCGCGGGGTGTTCTCGGTATTGGGCCTGGATCAGGCTGCGCTGGCTGCATTACGGATGCGCGACAGTGTAGAGCGCTTGTTGATCAATGGTGTTGATACCCCGCAACAACGCAAGTCCGACTTCGACAAGCTAGGTAACAGCCTGGGTACGCTTGGTTTCCTGATCGACATGCTGAGCTATCAGCGCGAACTGGCCAAAAAACTCTTTGTCTATGATGACGCGGAGGGTGAATTCAGGTCGGTCATGGGGCGACAAAAAGCGGCAGATGGGGAAACTGCTGCTGTGGCGATTACGCCGCCAACGCCACCTCAATCGACCGAACCAGTGCTTGAACCATCTGCGCCTCAATCGCTTGCGCCGGACATGGCTGCGCAAAGGTTGCCCGCACCGCAGCCTGCGGTCGCGCCGGTCACGACGGATGAAGAAGATGATGCCGAACTTCGCAGCATCTTCATGGAGGAGGCCCGTGAGGTGATTGTCACAGGTCTGGGGGCCGTAGATGCGTTGCACAGTCATCCTGAGGACATGGATCAGCAGACCAGCCTGAGGCGATCTTTCCATACCCTCAAAGGTAGCTCCAGAATGGTCGGCCTGAACGAGTTTGGTGAGGCAGCCTGGGCTATGGAGCAGTTGCTCAATGCTTGGCTACCTCAGCAATTGCCAGTTGGTCCCGAGTTGGTGCACCTGGCGCATCAGGCGCTCCAAGGGTTTGGCCAGTGGATAAATGATATTGAGACCAACCAGGACGCAACCTGGCGAGCCTTGCCGTTTCGGCGTGCGGCAGATAGCTTGCGCCTGGACGGTATCGGCATGGATCTGGGGTTGCCCGGTGCTGCTGTGCCGGTTGAAACCCCGGCACCCGCACCGCTGACGCAAACTGATGAGATTGACAACTTGTTGGCTCAGAGTCCTGCCGTGCCCGTTAGCACGCAGGAAGAGCCCATAGAAGACGTATTGTTGACACCGTCAGGAGAGACGGTCGATTTCTTGGCCACGCAAATTGGCGACTTCGGCCATACGCACACGGTTGACTTCAGTGAAACGCTGATTAGCCATTTTGGCGATCTCTCATGGCCTGGTGCTGAGCCGCAACCCGTGGCAGCGGCCGGGGAGGAGGGTGTTCAAGAGACAGAAAAAGTCGAGCAGCCTTCCTCTGCCGAACCAGATGTTCTCGAGCCGATTTCTGAGTCTGAAGCACCCATTGAGTTGCTGCTGCCCGACATCGAAGCGGATGTTCGCTCTGCTGAGCTTGGTCTTGACCTTGACCTTGAGTCAAACCTTGCTTTGGAGTCTGTACCAGAAGCTCCGTTGCCAGTGCTTCCCGAGCCGGCTGCTGAGCAGCCGCTGGAACCTGCGGCTGAACCTGCTGAAGAGCAGGTTAAAGTGATTGGTTCGCTGCGCATCGGCATCCCGCTATACAACGTTTTCCTGAACGAAGCCGACGAGTGGTCACGCCGCTTGTTGACCGAGGTGACCGAATGGTCCCTAGAGCTCTTGCAGCCGGTCCCTGATTCGGCCATTGGCATGGCGCATTCGTTGGCAGGTAGCTCTGCCACTGTCGGCTTTATGGCCTTGTCTGAACTGGCTCGCGCGCTGGAGCACGCGCTGGAACACACTCACCTGGGTGTGATGGGCTTGCCTGAGCACGCCCGTCTGTTTGTCGATGCAGCTGAAGACATCAGGCGCTTGCTGCATCAGTTTGCTGCAGGTTTTCTTAAACAGCCCGACCCGGAGTTGGTGGCTGCCTTGCGTGCCGTGCTGGACTCCGATCTCTCGGACCAGGTGTTGCCAGAACAGGACTTGCTCGAAAATACGCTGACCGACCTCGATCTGGATTTTGGCGATGTCTTGGCGCCACAGGGTGCTGATCCGCTGGTTAGCCTGCGCGAAGAAGCAGAAGCAGAAGCAACTGCGTTTGAGAGGCCCGAGGCCGAAGCGCAAACTGTTCCAGCAGCGACTTCAGCGCCAATGGATGCGGGAGAGTTGCAAGCTGCAAAATCCGATGAAACTGAGCTGGTAATTGATACGTCCGGTGCTGATCGCACCGACAGTCTTGAAGTGGTTGCCCTGCCGGTTGAAGAAGACACTGAAGCATTTGATTCGTTGGATGTGGATCTGTTCCCAATTTTTGAGGAAGAGGCGCTGGAACTGCTGCCGCAACTTAGCGGCGCGTTGCGCCAATGGAGTGCACGTCCGGACAATCTGAGTGCCCGGCAAGAGGCTTTGCGTATTTTGCACACCCTCAAGGGTAGCGCGCGGTTGGCAGGTGCCATGCGTCTTGGCGAAATGTCGCACCGCATGGAATCGGCGGTTGAGCAGATTGATGCCGAGACGGCGCAATCCGTCCAAGTGGAGCCATTGCTGACGCGACTGGATGCCATCACTGCCTGTTTCGAAGCTTTGCGTGCCACGCCCCAGGCGGAATTGCTGCTGCCGGAAGTGGCAGAAACCGTTCCGGGTGAACTCACGGCGATTCCTGCGGACTTGTCTGAACAGCCAGCCAAGGCTGGCGACGAGTCATCACTTGTGGCCATGAAACTTGCACCGTTGACGCAGGCGCCGTCACTGCGCCGTGCTTCCGGTCAAAACATTCGCGTGAAATCGCAGCTGATTGACCGCATGGTGGAGCAGGCTGGTGAGGTGATGATCTCTCGTTCGCGTTTGGAGTCGAGGCTGGGGCAACTGCGCGGGTCGCTCGACGAACTGACCGGAAACCTGTCGCGCTTGCGCTCACAGTTGCGTGACATTGAAGTGCAATCAGAGTCGCAAATGCAGTCACGTATGGCGCAGACCAAGGACGCTGAACAAAGTTTTGACCCGCTCGAATTTGACCGCTTTACCCGTGTGCAGGAAATCACCCGCATGATGGCCGAATCGGTGCATGACGTGGCCACTTTGCAGCATAACCTGCAGCAAACGGTGGAAGGAGTAGAGGACGACCTGGCCGCCCAGGCGCGTCAGACGCGTGATTTGCAGCGTGATTTGCTGCGCACACGCATGGTCGAGTTCGACAGCGTCGCGGAGCGTCTGCACGGCGTGGTACGACAGGCCGCCAAAGACTTCGACAAGTTGGTCAAGCTCGATATCGAGGGTGGCTCGCTGGAAATGGATCGCGGTGTGTTGGACCGCGCGTTGCCGGCGTTCGAGCACATTTTGCGCAATGCCGTGGGCCACGGCATTGAGTCCGCGCTGGTGCGCAAGGCTGCGGGTAAGCCTGAAATGGGTGTCATCACCCTGAAGGTTGAGCAGCACAGCAATGATGTGGCTGTGACCTTCAGTGACGACGGCAAGGGTCTGAATCTGGCGCGCATCCGGGATAAAGCCCTGGCCAGCGGCGCGATTCGGGCTGACCAGACGCTTTCGGATGAGCAGGTCGCGAATCTGATTTTCACCTCTGGCCTGTCCACTGCCACAGAGGTGAGCGAGATGGCTGGCCGCGGCATTGGCATGGACGTGGTGCGCAACGAGGTCAATGCCCTGGGTGGGCGTGTGGAACTCAGCACCCAGTCAGGTCAGGGCACACAGTTCAAGCTGGTGATGCCGCTGACCACAGCCGTTAACCAAGTTGTGTTGCTGCGCCTAGGCGAGTTAATGATGGGCGTGCCAGCCAACCAGGTTGAATTGGTGCGTCGCGTGCCGGTGGCAGTGCTGCATGAGGCGTACAAGTCCGGTCAGTTTGACTACAACGGGCACGATTTGCCGTTTTACTGGGGGGGCGCCTTGTTGCAAACCTCCGCTGCCAGTAGCGAGCCACATGTCAAGACGGCAGCGGTGGCGATTCTGCGCAGTGCGGGCCAGTTTGTCGCGCTGCATGTGGATGAAGTGTTGGGCAATCAGGAGGTGGTTGTCAAGAACCTGGGGCCGCAGTTGTCTCGCCTGCCTGGACTGTCCGGCATGTCGTCGCTGGCTTCTGGCGCAGTGGTGTTGATCTATAACGTCGTTGCGCTGGCCAGCGCCTATGGCGAGCAGGCGCATGCCTATACCGCTGCGCATGCGGGCGCGGTGGCGGTGGAAGGCGCTCAGGGCAACGCTGACCAGGTTGCGTCCGTGGCGGTGCAGCAGGTGCCGCTAATTCTGGTGGTGGACGACTCCATCACTGTGCGGCGTGTCACTCAGCGCTTGCTTAAACGCGAGGGTTATCGGGTCGCGCTGGCTTCGGATGGCTTGCAGGCACTGGAGCAATTGCAGCTTGAAAAACCCGCCGTGGTGCTGGCCGACATCGAAATGCCGCGTATGGATGGCTTTGATCTGGTACGCAACATCCGTGCGGATGACAAGCTCAAAGACCTGCCGGTAATCATGATCACCTCACGTATTGCGGAAAAGCATCGCGAATATGCGCGAGCGCTGGGTGTGGATCACTACCTGGGCAAACCTTATCCAGAAGACGAATTGATTGCGCTGGTGCACGACTATTGTCATGCGGAGTTAAGTGCCAAATAGGCCTCTGGCCCCCGTCGAATAACGGGAAGTAGCTCTAAAAAGCGTATCAGACTATTGATGCTGATCGGTGAGGTTTGAGTTTGGTTACAGGTTGAAGGCCGAGCTCGTCGTGTTCAAGGCTGCTGGATAACCTTTTTTTTGACCACCGCATAGCGCGCCAGTGTCTTGGCTCTCGCCTCATCGTGCATCACCATCGGCTGCGGGTAATTGCCACCCAGAATGATGCCGGCCGCCCGTAGCTCCATTGGTTTCGCTAGCCAGGGTGCATGGATGCTTTTGCTGGACAAGCCTGCGAGTTGCGGCAGGTAGCGGTGGATGAACTTGCCATCCGGGTCAAACTTTTCGCTTTGGCTGACTGGGTTGAAGATGCGAAAGTAGGGCTGCGCGTCGCAGCCGCTAGAGGCCACCCACTGCCAGCCGCCATTGTTGGCACTTTGGTCAAAGTCGTTGAGGTGTTCGGCAAAATAGCGCTCGCCCCAGCGCCAGTCCAACCCCAGGTCTTTCACCAGAAAACTTCCCGCCACCATGCGCAGACGGTTGTGCATGTAGCCGGTCAGGTTGATCTGCGCCATCGCCGCATCCACCAGCGGGTAGCCGGTGCGGCCCTCGCACCAAGCGGCAAACATCGCTTGGGCGACGGGGCCGCTTTCCCAGGTTATGGCGTCGTATTCGGGTTTGAACGCCCTTTGCGCCACATGGGGAAAATTGGCCAGAATCGAGGCATAAAAGTCGCGCCAGATCAGTTCGCTTAGCCACACCGCTGCGCCTGCGCTGCCCGCCAGTTGCCGTTGCCAAGCGGTTGCAACTAGCTGCCGCACTGACACGGTGCCAAAACGCAGGTGCATGCCAAGGTAGCTCGGCCCTTTGACCGCAGGGTAGTCTCGCGTGGCGTGGTAGTTGTCCATGCGCTCCAGAAAATCCGCCAACAAAGCCTGGGCACCACGCATGCCGGTAGGGATTTTCAGGGTGCTCAGGTTGCTCGGACTGAACCCGATCTCTGCAAGTGTGGGGACTGGGGCTTGCAAAGCTGCAGGTCGAGGTGCCAGGCGCCCCCCCAGTGCATCCGCCGGGTGATCGGCCAGATATTCAGGGGACAGGCGTGATAACCAGTTGTTTTTGTATGGCGTAAACACGCCATACACCGTGCCACTCTGCGTCAAGATTTCCCGTCGTTCAAAAATCACGTGGTCCTTGCAGGTGACGAGGGCGATGCCCGCATCTTGCAGCGCGGCGGCAACGGCTGTATCGCGAGCCAAGGCTTGGGGCTCATCATCGCGTCCGGCAAAGACAGCCTGCGCCTGGAGCTGATGAGCCAGCCGCACCACTTCACCGCTGGCCACGCCGTGCCGCACGATCAGGCCCACTTGTGCATGGCCACTCAGAAGTCGTAGCGCCTCATCCAGTTCCACCAGGGATTCACGGATGAATTCAACCCGTCGGTCCACACGCGGCAAGGCATCCAGAATATTCCGGTCAAAGACAAAAACGCAGTGCACCTTGCGGCAACGGCTCAAAGCCTGATGCAGTGCGGCGTTGTCCGTAGTGCGTAAATCGCGCCTGAACCACATCAGTCCGGTGTCAAGTTTGTCGAGGATGTTCATCGCTAAAATGGTTTGATGACCTCCGATTCTGACTCTACCAACCTGACGAATCATTTCTTGATCGCCATGCCTGGCCTGCAGGATCCACTTTTTTCGCGTAGCGTCGTCTATTTGTGTGAGCACAGCGAGCGGGGCGCACTGGGCTTGGTCATTAACAAGCCCTGTGACATCTCTCTCAAGGGCCTGTTTGACAAGGTCGAGCTGCCCCTGATGCGGGCCGATTTGAGCGACGATCCAATTTTTTATGGTGGCCCGGTGCAGACGGAGCGTGGTTTCGTGCTGCACGAGGCAATTTTCAAGGATGCCGACAAGCCCATAGATCCGGTTTACTCGTCCACCATGATCATTCCTGGCGGACTCGAGATGACCACTTCGCGAGATGTGCTGGAAGCCATCTCGACAGGTTCAGGCCCGCGTAAAGTACTGATCTCATTGGGCTACTCTTCCTGGGGCGAGGGTCAGCTGGAGTCGGAGTTGATCGAGAACAGTTGGCTCACCGTGCAGGCGGATGCTCGACTCATTTTTGACACACCGGTGGAGCAGCGTTACGAACAGGCGCTGCAACTGCTGGGCCTGGAAGCCTGGATGTTGCTGCCCGATGCCGGTCATGGCTAAAGCGCAAGAAATAATTCAATAAATATGGCTCTAGCCCCTATGGATAAAGCGCCAGTAGCTATACCTGTTGTAGCGACCGGTTTGCAGACTTTTCTGGCACTGGACTTTGGCGTGAAGCGCACCGGCTTTGCCGTGGGTAACCGGCTGCTGCGAACCGCCCAGCCACAGGGCACGATCGCTGCAGAAGGGGATGCGCGCTTTGTCAAGATTGCTTCGCAGTTGAAAGTCTGGCAGCCTGACGCGCTGGTGGTTGGTGTGCCGTTTCACCCGGACGGTGCTGCCCATGAAAACACCATGCGTGCCCGGCGTTTTGCACGCCAGCTGCATGGGCGTTTCAAGCTGCCGGTGTTTGAGGTGGATGAGCGATACACAACCACCGAGGCGCGATCAGACGGCGCGCGTGATGCCGATGCGGCTGCTGCCTGCATCATCCTGGAACAATTTTTAAGGAATCTTCCCCCATGAGCATGTTGGAATTGGATGCCGAGGCCCTGTATGGGGATTTGCTGAGTGATGTCCGCAGTGTGTTCAAACCCGACATGTACTTGATGGGGATTGTCTCGGGGGGTGCCTGGTTGGTGGAGCGGTTGCTGCAAGACCTGGCCATCACACAGCCCGCTGGTGTGATCTCATCGGCCATGCATCGTGATGACTATGGGCACCGGGGTATGACCGCCACAGTGCAGACGCAGATACCGTTTGATGTGAATGGTGCCCACATCTTGCTCGTTGATGACGTGTTGTTTACCGGGCGAACCGTACGCGCTGTCATCAATGAACTGTTCGACTTTGGTCGTCCAGCGAGCATCAAGCTGGCTGTCCTGGTGGACCGTGGCGGGCGTGAGCTGCCCATAGAGCCCGACATCTGTGCGGCACGCATGCATCTTCCGGCGAATCAATCGATTGCTCTGGCGCGTAGCGACTCCGGCCAGTTCAGTTTCAATGTGAAAGCGCTCTAACCATGCTTTATAAGAAAAATCCGCAGCTCAACAAGAATGGCGAACTCATTCACCTGCTGTCCACCGAAGGACTGCCCAAGAGCGTTCTGACGCAGGTGCTTGACACCGCCACCAACTTTGTCTCGGTGGGCGACCGTGAGGTCAAAAAAGTGCCGCTGTTGCGTGGCAAGAGCGTGTTTAACCTGTTTTTCGAGAACTCCACGCGCACCCGCACCACCTTCGAGATCGCCGCCAAACGGCTGAGCGCCGACGTGATCAACCTGGATATTGCCAAGTCGTCGGCCTCCAAAGGCGAGTCATTACTCGACACCATTGCTAACCTGAGCGCCATGGCGGCTGATATTTTTGTGGTGCGTCACAGCGAGTCGGGCGCCCCTTACCTGATCGCCCAGCATGTGGCGCCGCATGTGCACGTGGTCAACGCCGGTGATGGCCGCCACGCGCACCCCACGCAAGGCTTGCTGGACATGTACACAATCCGGCATTACAAGAAAGACTTTTCTAACCTTACCGTGGCCATTGTTGGCGACGTGCTGCACTCGCGTGTGGCGCGCTCCGACATCCACGCGTTGACCACGCTGGGTTGCGCCGAGGTTCGTGTGGTCGGGCCCAAAACGCTGGTGCCGTCGGATATGGCGCAGATGGGCGTGCGTGTTTGCCACACGCTCGAAGAAGGCATCAAGGACTGCGACGTGGTCATCATGCTGCGGCTGCAAAACGAGCGCATGAGCGGCGCGTTGCTGCCTTCCAGTCAGGAGTTTTTCAAGAGTTTTGGCTTGACGACCGAGAAGCTGCAACTCGCCAAGCCGGACGCCATCGTCATGCACCCAGGGCCGATCAACCGAGGCGTCGAGATCGACTCTGCGGTGGTGGACGGCACGCACAGTGTGATCCTGCCGCAGGTGACCTTTGGCATCGCTGTGCGCATGGCGGTCATGAGCATCGTGGCGGGCAACGAGCCCTAAGCAACCCTATATCTTTTTGAAAATACTGTTATGAACAAACCCAAGACGGTGCTGATCCATGGCGGCCGGGTCGTCGATCCTGCCAGTGGTTATGATCAAAAAGCCGATGTAGCCCTCGTCAATAAAGCGGTGGTAGCTATTGGAAGCATAGCGTCTGACTTCCGACCAGAACTCACCGTCGACGCAACAGATTGCCTGGTGGTGCCTGGGTTGGTGGATTTGGCCGTACGTCTGCGTGAGCCTGGCTATGAGCATGCCCGCATGCTGGAATCCGAAATGTCAGCCGCTGTGGCTGGGGGCATCACAAGCCTGGTGTGCCAGCCCGATACCGACCCGGTGCTCGACGAGTCGGGGCTGGTGGAGATGCTGCGCTTTCGCGCCGAAAAGCTCCAGCAGGCGCGGGTTTATCCACTGGGAGCTTTGACGCGCAGCTTGCAAGGCACCATCCTGACCGAGATGGTGGAGTTGACCGACGCGGGTTGTGTGGCGTTCAGTCAGGCTGAGGTGGCACTGTCGAATACGCAGATCCTGCAGCGGGCGTTCCAGTACGCCAGCACTTTTGGCTACGCTGTGTGGTTGCGTCCGCAAGACGCCTTTTTGGGGCAAGGCGTGGCCGCTAGCGGCCCGCTGGCCACGCGCATGGGGCTTTCCGGTGTGCCGGTAATGGCCGAAACCATTGCCATGCATACCATTTTTGAACTTATGGGTTCCACCGGTGCACGTGTGCATTTGTGCCGCATCAGCAGTGCCGCCGGGGTTGAATTGGTGCGTCAAGCCAAGGCCAAAGGTTTGGCGTTGACCTGCGATGTCAGCATCAACTCATTGCACTTGACCGACGCCGATATGGGCTTCTTCGACAGCCGGGCCCGCCTGAACCCACCGCTGCGCCAGCAGCGTGACCGTGATGCGTTGCGTGCGGGTCTGGCGGACGGCACCATTGATGCGCTAGTCTCAGACCATACGCCCGTGGATGACGACGCCAAGATGTTGCCCTTTGCCCAAAGCGAGCCCGGAGCCACCGGGCTGGAACTGCTACTGAGCCTAGCTTACAAGTGGCATTTAGACAGTGGCGTGCCTTTGACGCGTGCGCTGTCGGTTGTGACCGATAGCCCGGCGCAACTGCTTGGTGGAGCTTTGGGCTCGCGCCAGGGGCGCACGGGCCATCTGGCGGTGGGTGGTTTGGGCGATGTGTGTGTGTTTGATCCGCAGGCACACTGGACGGTACGGGCCGATGCGCTGGTCAGCCAAGGCAAGCACACGCCGTTTTCGGGCTATGAGTTGCCAGGGCGGGTGCGCTGCACAATGGTGGGAGGACAGGTGGTGTATCGGGCCGGTTTAACTGGGTAAATCCATTATCCTGACCGGGGTTTGGTCTGCTGGCTACACGGCACCCCAGCTTGCTGCAAGACTACAATGAAAGTTAAGCTAGCAGCGATTTGCCCAAGTCGTTGCGCCCAATTTCAACACGGCCCACAAGTTTTCACGAAGGTTTAATGGCATGGCGATTCAGCTTCTAGGTGGAGACCAACCCGCTGTCATCAAGACAGATGAAACATTTGAATCCGCAGCTGACCTGTTTCGAGTCATGTCGGCTCCGATGCGCCTGAAGATCATCAATTGTCTGTGTGACGGCGAAAAGAACGTGAGTTATCTGCTTACCCGCGTCAACACAACGCAACCGAACATGTCGCAGCACCTGAACACCTTGTATCAGGCGGGTATTTTGGCCAAGCGCCGCGAAGGTGTGCAAATTTTTTACCGCATTGCTGATCAGCGCATCGTTTCCATCTGCGAAGCGGTTTGCCAGGACATTGCCGCTAAATCCACGTCTTGATAAAGCGATGAGTCGGCTGGCTGCGGGCATCAAAATGATGCCTGGGTCGCATTTCAGGGCGCGATGCGTGCGCTGTTGGCGGCTTCGGGCGAACTGACCACGACTTTCGGGTTGTCAATCAGTCGGTCCATCAGCCCTGCGCCGCCCCACATGCCGACCAAAGCGAGCCAGGCGGTTGTGGCAAATATGGCGCCGCCGGTGATGCCTGCGCCCACCGCACAGCCGCCAGCCAGCATGGCGCCAAAACCCATGAAGATCGCGCCAAAGATATACCGCCGCATGCCATAGCCGTCGGTGAAGCCTTCAAGTTTGAAGTCCTTGCCCACCCAAGCTCCCACGAAGGAGCCCAAAAAAACCCCGGGCAGCATGCCGAAGTTGAAGCCAATTGCAGGATTTGTGGTGGACACCACACGCATCAACCACTCAGCAGAGGGACCACTGAAGGTCAAGCCCTGCACGGGCACCACCTCAAAGGAATTGGTGGACACCAAGTAATTGAAGCCCCAAGCCAGCGCCACTGCCACGCCGGCCCCGATACCGCCGATCCATTTCCAGAGTCCCCACCCACTGCGTACTGAAAAATACAATGCGGCAATTAGCCAGATCAGGCCAAAAAACAGCCCACCCCAAGGTCCGACACCTGTCAAGGCAAGCAGGTTGCGTGAAGTTCCGCCCTCAACCGTCCACCAACCGCTGATGGTTTCTCGCCAAGGTGACAGAGCCCCGCCCAACGACGCTTGTGCCGTGACCGCAAAAATCAAACCTGAGAGCAAAGCACGCAAATTGCCGTTTGCCGACAAAACCAGCAGGCGACTCGCGCAGCCCCGTGTCAGGATCATGCCAGCCCCGAAAAAAAGGCCACCAATCAGCGCACCAGATAAACTGCCGGTTGCAGAAATCTGGCGCGCAGAATTGATGTCCATGTGGTGCGTCAGAATCAACACCTGCACACCAATCACTGCTGAAGAAAAAGTCAACAACCAGACGGAAATCTTTTCGCCAAATGTACGATGCCAGAACTCCAGAGTGGCAGCTCGCAGGCAGAACTTGGAACGTTGGGCGAAAAATCCAAACATCGCACCGATCACCAACCCTCCGCCAGCCAGTGCAGCCTTCTCGCCATAACTTTCAATCAGGGACGCGATGTCCATAATTCTCCATCTGTTTGTAATTCGCTTATATTACACCGCAACAACAATGAGAGACTTTATTGTCTGGAGACGATTCTTGATGCAATTACAGTCACTGTCCAGCGTGTTTTCACGACCTTGCTTGCCGCAAAAATGTGACTTGCAAGGTCGTTCTTGAGGCACAGCATGTCGTCGGTATCTTCTCCACGTCGTCATTGGTTAAAGGCCGCTTTGCTCGCACCGGGCGCTGGCGTGGTATTGACTGCGCCTGTGGTCGCTGCAGAGTTACCTGAACCAGCATCGTTGGCTGACGAGCTAATTCAGGCCCAGGCACAGGGCAATCCGTTGCTGGTCATCGTGACTTTGCGTGGCTGTCCTTTTTGCAAGATTGCCACCGAAAACTACTTGATTCCCTTGCGGCGAGAGCAGGGCGTGCCTATCGTTCAAATTAACATGCGAAGTGGGCAGGCGATTCAGGGGTTCGGTGGCGCGGCTCAGACGCACGCAAGCCTGAGTCAATTGTGGGGTATCAAGGTGGCACCCACCGTGTTGTTTTTTGGTCGTGGCGGAGTGGAAGTGGCTGAACGTCTCGTGGGGGGCTATTTGCCGGATTTTTATGGTGCCTATCTGGACGAACGCGTGCGGGTTGCGCGATTGGCTTTGCGTGGTTGAAAGGTGAAGATGATCCCAATGAAAACGGAGTCGGCCTGGCGGGGTACGGCTGATTGCAAGGCGTGTGGCATTCGTGATTTGGTGCTGTTTGCCGATCTCAACGCGCATGATTTTGGCCTAATTCATGCACCTATTGACGATCTGGAGTTCTCGGCTGGGGCCTACTTATTCACAGAGGGGGGAGCTGCCAAGGGTGTTTTCACTTTGCGTCATGGTATGGTGAAACTGGTGCGCAGTACCATTGACGGGCGCCCGCGCATCGTGCGTGTCTTGCGGGCGGGAGATGTGGTTGGCCTGGAGATACTGGCTGGTGCGCAGTATGACTGTGATGCAGTTACCTTGACTCCCGTGTCAGTTTGCCGGATTCCTCTGGACGTGATTCAAAAACTGTCATTAAGTAGTCCCAGGCTGCACTCTCAGCTCATGAAGAAGTGGCAGCACGCTCTCAAAGACGCAGATGACTGGCTGGCAGACATGAATTTTGGCACTGCGCGGCGGCGTGTGGGTAACTTGGTTCTGAAAATGTGCAGCGCTGAAAACAGTGAAATTTCCATGCTTTTTTCACGTGAGGATATGGGTGCCATGCTGGACCTGAAATTGGAGACGGTCAGCCGTGAAATCAGTCGACTGGTTCGCGGTGGAGTCATCAAGCAGCTGGATAAGCAAGGCCGTATATACCGCGTCATTCATTCGGATCAGCTTAAAGCTGACTGAAATCAGTTTGTCATTGGGGTTAGTCCTAGTTGTCTGATGGGTTGTAGGCTTTAGGATAAGCATTGATATTTATCAATGCTTATATTTAGAATCTATGATCCAGCCATCCCCTTCACATGAAAATCGCATCAAGCCCTTTTGGTCACCCATTTGGGCTGGTATCGCGCTTGGCTTGGTTCTATTAGTTACGTTTTTGCTGACGGGTCACGGCTTGGGTGCAACTGGTGCAACCACGCGAGCAACCGTTTGGCTGGGCATGGAGGTGGCTCCACAGGCCACCCACGCCAACGCTTATTTGGGTCCCATGACAGCCAACGGTCACCCGATGTCGTCCTGGATTACTTGGCAGGTCATTGGTGTTGCGGTGGGAGCTCTTTTGGCCGCTTTTCTGGGTGGGCGGTTTCGTTTTCAGTTTGATGGCGCACTCAGCGTGGGTACACCTCGCCGTATCATGACCGCGCTTGGAGGTGGCGTGCTGGCCGGGTTTGGTGCGCGGGTTTCTGCGGGGTGTACAAGTGGCCTCGGTTTGTCTGGAGCTGCCACTCTGGGAGTCTCGGCCTTCTTGTTTCTGGGCTTGTTTTTCGCGTCAGGGCTGATCACCAGTCGACTCGTCAGGGGAGTTTGACATGTTGCTGCCTTTCAATGATGGTGGTGCCATCTCAGGTGTGTTTTGTGGTGTGTTGTTTGGCTATGTGCTGGAGAACTCTGGTTTTGGCAGTCCGCACAAGCTTACGGCCCAGTTCAGGCTGCATGATTGGTCAGTTTTCAAGGTCATGTTTACCGCCATTGTGGTTGCCGCAGTAGGTTTGTATGGGCTGCGAGTGGCGGGATTCCTGAATGCCGATGCCGTCTTTGTTCCGCCCTCACTGCTCATGGCTGCCGCACTGGGTGGCGTTTTTGTCGGTGCTGGTTTTGCCATTGGCGGTTACTGCCCGGGTACATCGGTGGTCGGGGCGTTTTCTGGCCGAGTAGATGCTATTGTTTTTTTGCTGGGCCTGCTGGTGGGTACCGTAGGTTTTGCCGACATTTATGGCCCAGCTGTTGAGAAGATACTGGCGATGTGGGAACTCGATGCGGGTGACACGGTCACCGATGCCTACGGTGTTTCAGAACCGGTCATTCTGGGCATCATGGTGGTAGCTCTTGTTGCGATCTACGCCTTGGGTGCTTGGTTTGAGCGTCGCTCTCATGGTCCTGTATCCGCTGAGCAGGCGGTCTCAGGGGCCAAGCTGCATTCGTAAGTTTCTTCCCTCTCAACTCGTTCCTGAAAGTTCTCATGAAAAAAACCAATCAAAAGCGCAACACTTTGGGCAGCAATCTCTCTGCATTGCTGATGGCGACCGCCATGGTCGTGCCTGCTCCCGTGGTTCTGGCTGCAGATGCTCCGGTATCAGGTGCCAGCGCGGCCAAGTCGGCGGCTAACCCGTGCGGACCCAGCAATCCGTGTGGACCTGCCCGAAAAAAGAAGAAGAAAGCCTCAGACAACCCTTGCGCACCCAAGTAAAGAGCCTTGAACGGCATCCACTTGATCAGGCAAGCATGAGCAGTGGCTGTCAAAGCGACCTAATGAATGCTGCATTGGCTGCGGTGAACGTGCCATTGCATTACGCCCAAAAAGGAAAAAATCTAGTGCTGGCGTCCATGGCTGGAGCAAAACAGGGTGTTTACTTGGCGCACTACCCCGAGAAAGATGTTGTTGACCGGGTGCATCACACCCGGTTTTATTACCATTCGCATCGTCATCCCAGTCAGGAACATGGTCACTTTCACATCTTTGTGAACGACCAGGAGCCTGGCGGTTTCATGCATCTCGCTGCGCTCTCGTTGAGCCCTCGTGGTGAGCCCGTGCGCTGGTTTAGTACCAATGCGTGGGTCACGGGTGAGCGGATGCCATCCGCCTTGGAAATGATAGGTAAGCTGGATTCTTTTCAAATTCAGACCCATGGACGGTTGGCGCCGATTGCCCGATGGCTGACCGCCATGGTTCAACTCTTCAGTCCGCAACTCATTCAGATGCTCAAGCGACGTGACATCGTTATGCAGCGCCGATCCACGTCTCAGACCTGGACTGCATTGTGTGAGGACCGTCGTTTGGACGTGCTGAGTCAGTGCAGCGCTTCGCTTCCCAAGCGTATTCAACAATTTCAACAACGGGGTTTTTGACCAACCCCATCATCAAGAGGACGACAACGTGATCAAACACTTCTCTCAACTAAGCGCTGCGGCGATTGCGGCCCTTGGCTTGTCCGTAGCACATGCAGGAATCTTGCCCGGCCCGGTGGTAGACACCCAGTGGCTGGCCAGCAATCTTGATAAGGTTCAGGTGATTGAGGTGCGCGGCGATATCAAATCGTTTGTCAAGGCACCCGAGTTTGATACCGATGCCAAAACCGGGAAAAAGGTGCTGGCTGAGGTTGGTGGTCACATTCCTGGCAGCAAACTCATTGACATGAAAACCATGCGTGTGGAACGTATGGTGGGTGATCAAAAGGTCAAGTACATGATTCCCGAGCAGGCAGACTTCCAGAAGCGAGTGCAAGCAGAGGGTGTGGAGGCAAGCAAGCCCATCGTGCTGGTGCCTGTGGGTATGGAGGGTACCGATGTGGACGACGCTTTGCGCGTTTACTGGCAGTTCAAGGTTTATGGCGAAGACAACATGGCCGTGTTGGATGGTGGCATGGCAACCTGGCTTGCAGAGGGGCGCGCGTTTAGCCAAGCTCCTGCAGATACGGCAGGTGGTACCTGGGTCGCCAAGGCTGATCGCAGCCAGGAGTATGGTGCCACTTCTGATGACGTCGCCAAAGCGATGGCCAACAAAAGTGCGACGCTGGTAGATACACGTGATATTGCTTCTTATCAAGGGCTGAAAAAGCGTGACTATGTTTTTGGCTACGGCCATCTGGATGGATCCAAGTTGTACAGCATTGACTTGATGTTCAAAAGCAGTGGTGCTGGTGTCAAGATGCTGTCGCCCAACACGTATCGCGCATTGATGACGGCGCAAGGGGTAGATCCATCAGCTGCATTGATCAGCTATTGCAACAGTGGGCATCTGTCGTCTGGGCCGTGGTTCGTTGCATCGGAAATTCTGGGTAACAAGAATGCCAAGCTGTATGACGGCTCATTGCACGAATGGACACTTGAAAAACGTCAGTTGGTTGGCGCAGTGCCGTTGCAGTAAGACATCAGTCAAGCGCCAGTTGTCAATAAAAGCCGCTTAAAGCGGCTTTTATTTGCGCATACCTAGGGTAGTTCCTAATATGTGTGACTCATTAATTAAGCGACGATTGATAAAAATCAAAGCAAAGTTACTTTATTTGGTTTCGGTGACTGTATTAACAATTTCATCCCGCTACAAAAAGGACATCACGTGAATTCTGTAACCCGAAAGGTTCTTTGGTTGCCACTGCTGGCCGCCATGTTTTTGACTGGCTGCGGCACCATCAGTACGATAGGCAAACTTGAAGACGGTGCAGGCGCAGAGGCCAGCAAGATGTGGGACAAATGGATTGAGGCAGACGGTGATATTGCTGTGGCGACCACTTGGTCTCGCAAAGTTGCTCCTGGCGTGACTGTCAAAGACATTGAGGAAACGTTTGTAGCAGTGGCTGCAGAACGCAATATGAAAGGGGTTGGTGAACTGCCTTTGTCTCAAGAGCTTGAAGCGCGTACAGGCGTTAAGCAGAAATTCCTGAAAGTCTATTCTTTTTGCTCTCCATCAACGGCGCGCATGATGGTGGACTTCAGCCCGGCCATGGGTGCTTATCTACCTTGCCGTTTAACCGTGGTTGAACAGGCAGATGGCCTCTGGATCTACACCTTGAACATGGACATGATGGTCAAGATGGGGCGTAAACTGCCTTCGCCTCTGAAGGAAGAGGCCTGGAAGGTGCGCGAAACCATTTACCAGATGATGGACCGTGCTGCCAAGGGTGCTTTTTGAGCGACGCCATATCAACCTAAATGGACCATACTTTCATCATGATGAATCAACAACATAAACTTCGCGCAGTGGCAATTGCTGCTGCTCTTGCTGTGCCTATGGTCGTTGCCATGGCTACCAACGGCATGTTGATGGAGGGCTACGGACCTATCTCCACAGGTATGGGGGGTGCCTCTCAAGCTATTGATAACGGTAACGCTGGTATGGCGCAGAACCCCGCCACGTTGGGCATGATGGAAGACGGCACGTCGCGTTTGGATGTGGCGGTTGGTATTCTGGGGCCGGATGTGAAGAGTAGCTTCATGGGTATGGAGGCGAAGTCCAGTGGCACGTCATATGTGATGCCGGCATTTGGATACACCAAGCGTAGCGGTGCGTATACATATGGGTTTGGTTTGTTTGCACAGGGTGGTATGGGGACAGACTATGCTGCCGGATCTGTGGTTGCTGCAATGCAAGACAGCCCGGTACGCTCTGAACTGGGTGTTGGAAATGTTCTTGTTCCCCTGGCCTATCAGGTCAATTCTGATTTGACGGTCGGTGCCACCGTGAAGTTCATCTGGGCATCTTTGGATATGCAGATGAACGGTAGCGTGGCACAACTGGCAAACTATGTAGCACCGCAGCAGTCAAATCCAGGCGCGTTGGTAGGAGGTATGCAGAGCATTGCTTCGGGGTCAGGCGCATCTTCCACGTTCGCCCGCATTGATTTTTCTGATAGCGGCAAGTTTTCGGGGGCAGCCAAAGCCACAGGTTTTGGTGCTGGTTTAGGTGCCACGTACAAGGTCAATAATGACCTCATCGTTGGTGGTTCCTACCAGTTCAAAACAAGACTTTCTGATATGGAGACGGCGGCCACCAGTGCTTCGCTCGGGTTTATTGGCATGGGTGCCGCTGACGTTGGCAAGATGACCATCATTGACTTCCAAATGCCGTCCGTGTTTGCCCTGGGGTTGAGTTGGAACGCAAATTCCACTCTGTTGCTGGCCGCAGATGTGAAGTACATTGGTTGGGCAGACTCCATGAAGAGCTTCCGGATGCGATATGACAGCGCAATTGCTGCCAACGGTTCGGTTGACTTCGCTATCGACCAGCAGTGGAAAGATCAAACTGTTTTGAATCTTGGCTTGGCCTGGAAAACCAATGACAAATTGACATTGCGTGCGGGTTTGAATTTGGCCGACAACCCAATACCTGACAGTACCGTCAATCCATTGTTCCCGGCCACAGTGAAGAGCCATTACACCCTGGGTTTGGGTTACAAAATCACGCAGGCTGATGACTTCAATATGTCGCTAACGGTGGCTCCTTCTGTTTCCGTGACGGGTACCGGCTTAACGAATGCAGGTATGACCATTTCTCATGCCCAAACCAACTGGCAGGTCATGTACAGCCACCGTTTTTAGGCAACTGTCCGCCACCCAGGTCAGCCAGAGTTGGCTTGGGTTTTTTCTGATCCCAACTTATGGACGCATCTCAATGATTGCATTCAGGTTTCTGTTGTCTCTGCTTTTTGTCTCTGCAGCGCAGGCGCAAGGCGTGCCAGCGTTGTATCAGGGTGCGGACCTGAAGCTGGGTGAAAGATTGCTTGTCCAGCACAAGTGCGATTCTTGCCATCAGCAAAAGGTCGGAGGGGACGGCAGTGCGATTTATCGGCCGAAGGGCAAGGTGAATTCGTTGAGCGCTTTGAGGGGGCAGGTGGAGTCCTGCGATCAAGCGTTGAACGTTGGTTTGTTTCCTGAGGAAATCAATTCAATATCAGCGGCACTCAATCGTGACCACTATCGGTTCAAGTAATTTTGGCCAACTACAAAACGCATAAAGAGGAGTGTTTTAATGGAACAGAGTACGAGCTCAGGCAGGCTGATCAAGGCTCCTGAGAACTTCCTAAGTCAAGACGGTATTAAAACTGTCTTTGCCGAGGGTAAAAAAGGTCGGCGCGACTTCATTCGAAGTGCTTTTGCAGCTGCTGCTGCGGGGGCGGCGGTCCCTGCGGCATTGGCGCAAGGTAATCCAGTATCTGCTGACGGTGGAGATCCCAACATCCTGAACTTGCCCGCACATAGCAAAGGTTTGGGGCAGGGTGTAGCACTCAACAATGGGTATGGCAAACCGTCCAAGTACGAGAGCAATGTGCAACGGCGCGTTAGCCCTGGTTTGACGCAAACCACTCAGGCGTCGGTATCTTTTGCGCCATTGCAATCGCTGTTTGGCATCGTGACGCCCAGCGGCTTGCACTTCGAGCGTCACCATCAGGGGTGGTGGGACATTGATCCCTCCAAACATCGCTTGATGATCAACGGCATGGTGAATACCCCCAAAGTCTTCACTGTTGATGAAATCATGCGCCTGCCCTCTGTGTCGCGCTTTCATTTTATTGAATGCGGCGCCAACACTGCTGCAGAGTGGGGTAATGTGGCTACACCTACGGTGCAGTACACGCACGGTATGTTGTCCTGCAGTGAGTTCACGGGTGTACCGTTGATCACGCTACTTGAAATGGCAGGCGCGGATTTGACCAACGGAAAGTTTGTGCTGGCAGAGGGGGCCGATGGCTCGTCCATGACACGCACCATTCCCATGAGTCTGATCAAGTCGGGAGAAGTGTTTGTGGCCTATGGCCAAAACGGCGAGATGTTGCGACCCGAACAGGGCTACCCGTTGCGCTTGGTGGTACCAGGCGTTCAGGGCGTGAGCTGGGTCAAATACTTGCGTCGTATCAAACTGGGCGATATGCCCTTTGGAACCAAAGACGAATCCGACCACTACATTGACCTTTTGCCTAACGGCCAACATCGTCAGTACAGCGGATTGCAGGAGTGCAAGAGCGTTGTCACCACCCCGTCCGGTGGGCAAGTGCTGTTGGATACCGGCTTCTACAACATCACTGGCTTGGCATGGTCGGGTCGCGGCAAGATCAAACGGGTGGACGTGTCTGTCGATGGTGGTCGCAATTGGCGGACCGCACGTATTGAAGGTACGGCACAGTCTAAAGCGTTGACGCGATTCAATATTGATTGGGTCTGGGACGGCAAACCGGCGATTGTGCAGAGTCGCGCCATGGACGAAACGGGGTTTGTCCAGCCAACCTATCAACAATTGCGCAGTGTGCGTGGCACACGCTCAATCTATCACAACAATGCCATTCAGTCATGGCTGGTGCAAGAAAACGGCGAGGTTAAAAATGTTCAGATTTCGTAAAGCAGTCGTTGGAGTCGCGCTGCTCGGACTCGCTGGATTCACCGGGGCACAAGCAGCGACTAGCTATGCAGGTATCGGGCGGGATGCGACGGTCAAAGAGGTACAAGCCTGGGACATTGATGTCCGTCCTGATTTCAAAGGCTTGCCGCCGGGCTCGGGTTCTGTCGCCAAAGGCCAGGAAATTTGGGAGGGTAAGTGCGCCACCTGTCACGGTATTTTTGGTGAGTCCGGTGAATTCTTCAATCCGATCATTGGTGGTGTGACCCCGAAGGATATGGAAACTGGTCATGTCGCCAATTTGGTGACGCCGGGGTATCCGGGGCGGACCACTTTCATGAAGGTACCAACCATCTCTACGGTGTGGGATTTCATTCGTCGTGCCATGCCATGGACCGAGCCAAAGTCTTTATCACCTGACGATGTCTATGCCGTGTTGGCGTTTATGCTGAACTTGAATGGCATGGTGCCAGATGACTTTGTCCTGAACGAAAAGACCATCAGGGATGTACAGGCGAAGCTGCCCAATCGCAATGGCATGACGACAGATCATGCCTTGTGGCCGGGCAATGAGTTTGGTGGTGCCAAGAAACCCGATACCAGCAACGTAGCCTGCATGAAAAACTGCGCGCCAGAACCCAAGCTGACGTCTTTCTTGCCAGAGTTTGCTCGCAATGCGCACGGTAACCTGGCAGAACAAAACCGGCTGGTGGGCGAGCAGTTTGGTGCAGATACCACGCACCCTGAGCGTGCCTTGGGTGAGCGCCCGCAACCAGTGAAGTTGACAGCGCAAGAGCAAGCTAGCGCAGAGGCCAAGAAAATCTTGGGCACGTTGCAAAAGAATGGTTGTACGGTCTGCCATGGCATGACCAACAAGATTGTTGGTCCGGCTTACTCGGACGTTGCCAAGAAATACGCTGGGAAGGTGGAGTACCTGATCGGCAAGATCAAGAGCGGTGGTTCCGGTATCTGGGGTGCGATACCCATGCCTCCACAGAACTTGAGTGAAGCTGATGCCAAGGCCATTGCCACCTGGCTGTCAACGGGTGGGCCTCAGTAAGGCGCTGATTTCGATAACTTTCTTTACGTATGAACTTAACCAAGGAGATTTCTATGCAAACTCGTCGCGAGACACTCAAGCACAGCGCCATCGTGGCTGGACTGCTGGCAGGCACCGGGCTGTTCCCTCAGTTCGCCATGGCCGAATACAACAAGACGGCTTTTGAAGCCAAGAACATTCCTGATGCCGTGAAGGCATTGGGCGGGCAAGTGCCCGTTGAGAGCAAGGACATCACCGTCGGTGGTCCGGACATTGCTGAAAATGGCGCAGTGGTTCCCTTGACAGCTACCACTGCCTTGACGGGTGTTAAGAGCATGCTGGTCCTCGTTGAAAAGAATCCAGCCGCTCTGGTCGCACAGTTCAACGTGACCGATGCCGTCGAGCCCAATTTCTCGGTTCGCGCCAAGATGGGGCAATCATCTGATGTTTACGCCGTGGCGATCATGAACGATGGCAGAGCATTGTTTGCCAAAAAAGAGGTCAAAGTAACCCTCGGCGGTTGCGGCGGTTAATGCGCCATCTGAAATTGTTTTGCAGTCCAATTTATTTGATATCAGGAGTATAAAAATGGCAGATCCGATGCGCATTCGCGCTCAAGTTAAAGGTGACGTGGCCACCGTTCGTGTTTTGATGAGCCACCCCATGGAATCCGGTCAGCGCAAGGATGCGGACGGCAAGCTGATTCTTGCCATGCACATCAATGAAGTGACCGCCACGCTGAATGGCAAGGTTGTTTTGACCTCCGCGTGGGGTCCTTCCGTGTCCAAAAATCCTTTCGTGCAGTTCTTTGTCAAAGGTGTGAAGGCTGGCGACAAAGTTGCTGTGACTTGGAAAGATACCAGCGGCGATACCCGAACAGACGAAGCGACCGCTTCCTGATCTTTTTGACCAGGGGAAAAAGGCGAGGGTAACTTGCCTTTTTATTTTGTGTGTTCCACATCGGCACACTTTTTGAGGAGACGCGTGAATGGATAAGAAAATCAGATTGATTGCAGCCCTTGGTGCTGCTGCTCTTGCTGGGGCGATGTTGCCCAGTGCCTATGCTCAGAAGTCTGCTGCGGTGCAGTCAATTGAAGAATACCGGGCCATGCTGGCCGACGGTAATCCCGCTGAATTGTTTGAGGCCAAGGGTGAAGACCTCTGGAAGCAAAAGAGGGGCCCCAAGAACGCGTCTCTGGAGCAATGTGATCTGGGGCAAGGACCAGGCGTAGTTAAAGGCGCTTTCGTGACCCTGCCGCGCTATTTTGCCGACACCAACAAGGTACAAGACCTGGAGTCCCGTTTGCTGACCTGCATGGGTACCCTGCAGGGACTCGATACCAAGGCCATTATCGCCACGCCGTTTGGCAAGGGCGAAAAGGCCAATATGACCGCCTTGGCAACTTGGATTGCCGGCGAGTCTCGCGACATGGCTTTTAATCTACCCCAGTCACATAGCCAGGAAAAAATAGCCTACGAAGTAGGCAAGCGCCTGTTCTTTCAGCGAGGTGGTCCTCACGATTTTTCCTGCGCGTCCTGCCACGGCGGTGACAACTGGCGCATCCGTCTGCAAGACCTGCCCAACCTGACCAAAAACCCGGGCGACGGTATTGGCTTTGCCGCGTGGCCCGCTTACCGGGTGTCCGATGGGCAGATGTGGAGCATGCAGCACCGCTTGAACGATTGTTACCGGCAACAACGCTTCCCGGAGCCTGGCTATGCCAGCGATGCGACTATCGCGCTGGCTACCTATCTCGGCGTCAACAGCCAGGGTTCCAAGTCCATTGCCCCCGCACTCAAGCGCTAATGCGTTCAGGAGACATCGTATGAAAAAGCAACACACCATCGCCTTAACGCTGATTGCCGTCGCCGTCGTTGTGGCGGGCTGCGCGTCCGTTCCCAGCTCAGCTAATCTCGACAAAATGACTGCCGATATCGTGAAAAACTCATTTCACGATCACGGAATTGTCAAGGTTTCTGTGCTCAATACCGACCAGGCCAATCTCCTCTGTGCGGCTGCAGAAGTCGCAGGCAAGCCTCTGGACAAGGATGTGGCGACTGCCATTCAAAATGAACAGCTCAAGACCATCAAGTGGCCAGCAGATGGCAACTACATGGGCGATTGGAAAAAGGGTGAGCAGCTGGCGCAAAGCGGAAAAGGCCTGACTTGGTCTGACAAGGCAGACACTCCCAATGGCGGAAACTGCTACAACTGCCACCAGTTGAGTGGCAAGGAAATTTCCTTTGGCACCATTGGTCCGAGCCTCTACAGGTTCCGCAAGAACTATGGCATTGATGCCGACCCCACTGGCCCGGCAGCCAAGGCCATCGTGGAGTATGCCTGGGGCAAGATATACAACTCGCGTGCCTATAACGCCTGCTCGGTGATGCCTCGTGCCGTGCATAACGGTCTCATTACCGAAGCGCAAGCCAAGGATTTGATGGCCTTGCTGCTGGATCCGAATTCCCCGGTGAATCAGTAGTGGATTGTCTGACTCGGAGCGCGGCTCGTCTGGGCTCCTTAACTTGATCGTGGAAACCAAATGAATTTGACCAAACGTGAATTTATGCAGGTGCTGGGTGCTGGCACCATGGCGGGGATGGGAATGGGGGCTTATGCCCAGGCCGATCTGGCTACCGCAACGAAGGGGCTGTATGACATTCCCAAGTTCGGTAACGTGTCTTTCCTGCACATGACCGACTGTCACGCACAGCTCAAACCCATTTATTTCCGCGAGCCCAGCATCAACCTGGGCATTGGCAGCATGAAGGGGCATCTGCCGCATTTGGTGGGTGAGCATTTGCTCAAGGTGTCCAACATCCGTCCGGGTACGGCTGAGGCGCACGCCTTGACCTGCCTGGATTTTGAGCAGGCGGCCAGACGGTATGGCAAGGTGGGCGGTTTTGCGCATCTGGCCACGCTGGTCAAACGCATGAAAGCCAGCCGCCCCGGTGCTTTGTTGCTTGATGGTGGCGACACCTGGCAAGGTTCTGGTACGGCACTGTGGACCAATGGCCAAGACATGGTTGACGCCTGCAAGTTGCTGGGTGTGGACGTGATGACCGGCCACTGGGAGTTCACCCTGGGCATGGAGCGCGTCAAGGAAATCATCGACAAAGACTTTGCCGGCAAAGTGGACTTTGTCGCGCAAAACGTCAAAACCAATGACTTCGGCGACCCGGTCTTCAAGCCCTATGTGATCCGTGAGATCAATGGCGTGCCCTGTGCCATCATCGGTCAGGCGTTTCCCTACACCCCGATTGCCAACCCACGCTACATGGTGGCAGACTGGGCCTTCGGCATTCAGGACGACAACATGCAGAAGATGGTCGACGAGGCCCGTGGCAAGGGTGCCCAGGTGGTCGTCGTCATCAGTCACAACGGCATGGACGTGGACCTGAAGATGGCCAGCCGTGTCAGTGGGATTGATGCCATCATGGGTGGCCATACCCACGACGGCATGCCGGTGGCCAGCATCGTCAGCAACCCGGGTGGCAAGACCCTGGTCACCAACGCGGGTTCCAACTCCAAGTTCCTGGGTGTTCTCGACTTTGAAGTCAAGGACAAGAAGGTCACCGACTTCCGCTACAAACTGCTGCCGGTGTTTTCCAACATGCTGCCAGCGGATGCCGAGATGGAGGCGCACATCAACAAAATGCGTGCCCCCTACGAAACCAAGTTGGCCGAAAAGCTGGGCATCACCGAGGGCACCCTGTATCGCCGTGGCAACTTCAATGGAACCGGCGACCAGTTGCTGGTGGACGCGTTGATAGAGGTACAGGGCGCTGACATTGCCTTCTCACCCGGTTTCCGCTGGGGAACCACCTTGCTACCCGGACAAGCCATCACGCGTGAATGGTTGATGGACATGACGGCAACCACCTACTCGTATGCCACCGTGACAGAAATGAAAGGCTCCGACATCAAGACGGTGCTCGAAGACGTGTGCGACAACCTGTTCAACCCAGATCCGTACTATCAGCAGGGTGGTGACATGGTGCGCGTCGGTGGTCTGCAATACAGCTGCAGCCCGTTGGAAAGCATGGGAAAACGCATCAGCGATATGCGCTTGAATGGCAAGCTGCTGGAAGCCGACAAGAAATACAAGGTGGCCGGCTGGGCGCCGGTGGCTGAAGAGGCCAAGAACCAAGGCAACAAGATGGTTTGGGATGTGGTGGAAACCTGGCTCGCCTCACGGGGTGGCAAGGTGTCTGCGCGCAAAGCCAATGCACCGAAGATCATCGGCGCACTGCCCAATCCCGGTTATATCGCCTGATTTTCTGGGCCTCGCGGGTGGTCGGGGCGTTTAATCCGGCGCTGACTGGCGGTATTTCCGGACAAAGCTGCGATCAATGCGGTCTTTGAGCCACCAGACCCAGCGTCCCTCGGCTGACCAGCTGCCCCAGCTGGCGATGGCGTATTTGTCGCCGCAGGCCAGAAGGTTCAAGGTCTTCACCTGTGGCGTGAAGGGGCGGGGCGCCACGCCTGTCAGCACGGCGCGCAGATTGTTGGCCAGGGGTACGCCTGCCTGCACCGCATTCGCGCCACTACGAGCCAGATCACGGTCTACCCGGGTGGACACGTCGCCAGTGGCAAAGATCTGCGGGTGGCTGGTGCTGCGCTGAAACGCATCGACGGCAATGCACCCCTGCGAATCCAGCGCCAGACCACTGTCCTGTAGCCAGCCAGGTGACTGCGCACCAACGGCCACGATGGGAACATCGCAGGCAAGCTGCGTCCCGTTGCCCAGTTGAACCTCGGTGGCGCTGACGCCGGTGGCACGCTCCTGAATCACCGTGATATGTCGCTGACGCAAGGCTTGAGTGATGCGCCGTTGAACACCCTGTGAAAAACTGGCGGCCACCGGGGCGTCGCCGGCCACCAGCGTGACCGAAGATCCTTTGAGGCGAAACCCGACCGCGCAGGCCAACTCAATGCCTGCCGTCCCACCGCCGATCACCGCTGCCCTAAGAGGCTGATCATGGGCCAGGTCCACGACCTGCGGCCACAACGCGCCAAAGGACTCGATGGGCCGCACAAACAGCGCGTGCTGTCTGGCACCCGGCATCATCTCTTCGATCTTCTGGCGGTCTTGCACAGCCCCCGTATTGACCGAAAGTACATCAAAGGACAGCGTGCTGCCGTCGTCCAGTGTGAGCATGCGGGCATCGGCATCCAGCCCCACCGCGCTGTGCTGCAGCCACTGCACGCCGCTATGAGCCAACAATGGCGCCAGATGGATCGCGCAGTCTTCCAGCTTGTAATGACCCGCTACAAAACCCGGCGCCATGCCCGAATACAGCTGACGCGGGTATGGCGCGACCAGCGTGATTTGCACGCCAGCCAGCGGGTGGCTGGCCAGGGTGGACAGCATGTGCACATGCGCATGACCTGCGCCTAGCATCACCAGATGTTTCATTAACCGCCTTGTTTGGATTAGTTTACCTAGCGCAAGTCGGCCAGACATGCCAGACTGGTGCCATACGTGTTGTCGGGTAAACCGATCGCTTGCCAAGCAGGTTTCATGCCGATAAGGTTGGCGCTCTTACACTGGAGAAGATGGGCCAAGGATTGAGAAAAAACCGCGCTATCCCAAGTTGATAAATAACTTGTAGCCATAAATAGAATAGCTATGTTAGGGGTAAATAGTTCATCTGCGACCAGGTTAGAAGCAGTGTGCATCCTAGTGAATCCCAAAAGCAAAAAATGAGAGCGCTCGAAAGATGCCTTGAAACCCGCATGAATACTAGTGCTATCATTTTTAAAAACAAATTTGTTCCCCGTTTTGTTCCCCGCCATTGCCTTTGATACCCCTGAGTCAGCAGACATTTTGCACACGCTTTTGATCTTGATTCAGGCAAAAAGAATTTTTACGTCGTGGCTGTTTTGATACGGTACGGGTCTCCAGCTTCGATACCAGCCTGACTGCTGACGTCCCCGGTGCCTAGGTGTCAAACTTGTCCGCCTACAGGTTCATTTGTTTCAGCCGCCCCATGAGCTTGTCCATTGCTGCATTTGACGCACCCAAAGCCTGATTTGACAGTGTGTAGTAACGCAGCAACCAGCGTTCATACGTCTGTTGGTGCATCCCCTTGGGTCGATCACCCGGAGGGAATGCAATGCCAGGCACCCAGCCCAGGCGAGCGCGTACCTTGTCCGCCCGTGCGAATGCCTGCGATTCTGGTGTGTTGCGTGTGGACTGATAGGTAAGCCGCTGGCAGTGCCTGCACGCATACCGTTGGCCACCGTACAGCACCGCGACACGCCGCCCACAGTGCGGGCATAGCCACCAGGCACGCTGACCACCAAAGTGACAAGGCGTGTGCGCAATCCTTACCGTGTAATTCATGGCCATCCAAGTGCCGTCGCGTTGCTTGGTGCGGTAGTCCAAAGTCACCCGGTCGGTGTCGGTGTAGATATTGATGTTGGCCACCACCGCGCCGCGCCGTGACCATTGCCAGTTGAATGACTGTCCCGCCGTCAATCGTCCGGCCCGTTCGATCTTGCGAATGTCCAGCGCCCACATATCGCCAGTGGTTCGCTTGCCGCCGCGTCTGCCTGAATAGGAGTTGCCCATCTTGAAAGTCTCCAGGATTTACCTAAATCATTAGGCAAGTTTGTTGCATGTTGCGTACTTATTTCGCCCCTGAATCTCCGCTAACCCGCATGGATGCTGGGCTTTCGATGGTTTCCATCGTTTGCATTTTGGTTACCAATTTCGCCTTCAGTTGCTGTCAATTTGCGTGTGGTCAATGCCCCTATCCCTTTGCCTGCCGTCGCAGTTGTTCCAGGGGGCATTACTTCCCGCTCTGGTTCAGTGCAGTTTTCACCCAGCGATCAGCCGCTTGTTTTTGCTGACGTGCTGGCGCTTTTGGGGGTGGGCAGAAATCACCCGTGTTTGAGTCAAACCTTGTCGGGTCAAGATCGCAATCGTGTACCCGTTCAAAGTCGCTACCCTCATTTGCCGCGTCGTCGTCGGTCGCTTGTGCTGTTGACTGCAAAGATGCAGACTGCACAGAGTCAGCAGTACAGAATGGTTTATCTAGATGGTGTCCGTTAGCCGGGGTAGAGCGGGTGGGCAAAAGTGCCCTGATAGCCCCGTGAGCCGGGGCAGTGGACAAACTCTCTACCCCGCCAGCCGGGGCTATCGCGGCCCTCTCTGCCCCGTCAGCCGGGCTAAGCCTGTCAATTTTGGATGCTGGCTTTTTCTGGCCAGTCACGCCATACCCGCGCCACTTCTCAAACAAGGCTTCTCGCGTCGGGGCAGGCGTTGGCAGTTGAAAGCTGGCGTACATGCCGCGCCTGAAGCCCTCTACCGCGCCAGCGTCATAGTCGGGCAGTCTGTCCAGGGTGTACCAGGTCAGCGCATACCAGCTGGCCTTGTTGGGTCGGTGCCCCTGCACGGTCTGATAGATCAGCTTCACGTCCAGCAGTTCGCGCCGTGCCCGCTCGATCACGTCTTTGCTGTGCCACTGGCGTGACCGCAGATAGTTGGCAGACAACAGCAAGCGCCCGTTGTTGTTGCGGACATATTGCCGCGCCAGCTCAATCAGCAGAGCCACTGCCGGATAGCTCAGGCTTTGAAAGGCTTGCGAGTCGATCACGCTCCACGGCAATGCGCAGTACCCGCCCGGCTCGCGGCTGTCATCTATGCGGCCTTTCCTAGCCATGGCTCACGCCCAGCGCAATAGCCCCTTGGAGCGCTTGCAAATTGGATTTGATGCACTGATAGCCGTCATGGTGGTCTGTTGCGCTCTGCGCCGCTTTGGATGCCACCATCTGCCCAACGATCAGCAGCGCCTGCTGGGGCACGCCAGCACGGGCACGCTGGCCAGCTTCAATGCCTGCAAACTTGTTCAGCAGCTTGTTGACGTTGACGTGAACATGTCTTTCATTGGGCGAACCGTTAGCCAGGACGTGCATGGTGTTGTGCAATTCGTGATACCCAGGCAGATATTCGGACTTGCGAAGATCAGCCGCCCGGCGTGCCATACCAAACACCTTCACCAACTGCACTTTAAGTTCGCGCACGCGCTTCGTGTTCTTGCTATACGCCAGCGCCAGCGTTGCTTGATCTTCGTTGAGCATGGCAAACTTTTCAGGCTGGCCACGGCCCTCGATTACTCCCGTTTGAAACCGAAGTATTCCAAGCTGTTCGAAGTCAGCACGGTGGTTTTTCACCAGTTCAAACAAGCTTTGGTGCTTGTTGCCCAGGTGCTTTGCCAGTTGTCGGGTGCTGACTCGCGGTTCGTTTGCGGATGTGGTCACCGCCAGTTCAAGGCAGGGCGTTAGTGCATCCATTGCAGGACCCCCTGAATCACAAAGACCACCATCAGGATCAGCAACGTGATGGCATCCAGGCCGATGCCGCGATCAATGCAAAATCCGCTTGTAGCCCTTTTTATTCGGGCATGAATAGCTCTTAAAATGAGAGTACTTATAGGTGTCGATATGGCGGGTTGGTCGTGTGGTGTGGCCAGCCCGTCGCCGTTTGTGGGCTTGGTGTTGGTGGTCATGGTTGCCACCTTTACGCCGTGGCCCGTGCAGTGTGCTTGATCCGCTTTGCTGCCTGCTGTTTTAGTCTGGCGCTGCGGTCAAACCAATCAGTCTTGAAGGGTTCGTTACTGCCTGCCATGCGTGCGTTGTGCAGTTTGGCCACCAGCTCACGGATTTGGTCGTCGGTCTTGCCCGCGATACGTGCAGCATTGATGGCCGCGACTTCATGGTCGGGCCAGCCTACCGCTCTTTGGCCGATGGGCACGGGGACGGTGAACAGGCCGTCATGAATGGCCGTGTAAACACTGGCGTGGCTGGCATGCCCGGTTTCCGCTTTGACTGCGGACATTCTGAGAATACTCATTGGTGAAACCCCTTATCGCCGTCTGGCGCTTATTGCCGCGAAGTGCAGCAAGTGGTGGGATTTCAACGGGCTGACCGTCCAACGAATAGTCTCCATTCACTCCGATAACTGGGGGTTCGATCACCTCCGATAACCCCGCAAACCCGCGCCAGCGTTGGGTTTGTGGGGGTGCGATAACTATTTGCGCGGCCCCGTTGGTAAATCGTCTGGCCTGAGCATTGAAGCAATAGCTTCGGCCATTTTTTGCGAAACCTTGCGCTCGGTTCTTAGCCATTCAGCAACATTTTTATTGACTGGGGCAGTGGTCGCGTCTGTTGGGTCATAGTTCACCCAAAATTTACGCGCTGTTGCTTCAAGGTGTCCCAGTAGCTCCGTGTGGTGGTTTCCCCATGGCCAGCCTGATGACAATTCTGATTTTGCGGAAAGTGGCTCAGTTGCTGGCGCTGCCTTGTTTTCAAATTGGTACTTCGATGGAAAGTGATTTGCATCCAACCAATATTGAAGGTCTTTTCGTGTAAAAGATTGCTTTTCAAAACTGGTTTTATCTCCATCAGCCAGCCATTTTTTGAACTCCGCTTTCTTGCCGAACTTGAAACAGTCTTTGGCCATGATATTCATCATTGAACTTGGTAGCTTGTTTTCCCAGGGGAGCAATTCTCTAGGCCCATCAATATCATCTGAGAGCGCGTATGCGAAGAATGTGTCCGCGTAGTCGTCCCTCATCCGGCTCAATATCACATCAGAAACGTTTTGATCCCAACGCCCATTGCGCCCACTTGTACCAACAAAGGCAGGGTCTTTCGCCTCGATCAAAAGAGCCGCTTGAACTGCGGTAAACACTTCAGCAAAGTCCCAATGGTTGACATCTGCCATTTTTCTTCGTCCCCCTAAACGCCCTGATAAAGAACCAGCGCCAGGCAGATCAGGGGTAATCTGCTTTTCGCCCCGTCGGGCTAGGCGTGGTCTAAAACTACTATGCCGCCTTGAACTGGATCACGTCCGCACCTTTGGCCAGCTTGTCCAGATAGTCCGCCCAGGCCTGCATCATGGTTGCACGCTGTTGCAGGTAGGTGGTGCGGTTGTAACTGCGCCCATTGGCATCCTTCACCGCGTGGGCTAGCTGCGCTTCGATCACCAGCGGGTCAAAGTCCAGCACTTCAGCCAGCAGCGTGCGTGCCGTGGCCCTGAAGCCGTGAACGCTTTGTTTGTCAGGCCCATAACCCAAGGTCAGCAGTGCGGCCCGTAGGGTGTTGTCACTGATGGGACGGTCATGGCTGCGCTCACCAAAGAAACACAAGGCACTGTGTCCGGTGATGGGGTGCAGCTTGCGCAGAATCTCCACGGCTTGCGTGGGCAGGGGGACAAGGTGCGGGTCGCCGTTTTTCTTGCCATCTACCCGGCGTTTCATGCGTGTCGCTGGAATCGTCCATAGCGCCGCGTCCAGATCAAATTCAACCCATGCCGCCGCCCGTAGTTCGCCGGGGCGTTGAAACAAGATGGGTGCCAGTTGCAGCGCAGCCCGGACGATTGGCCCACCCTGATAGCCACGGATCACCCGGATCAGTTCGCCCAGTTTTACCGGGTCGGTGATGGCTGCAAAGTGTTTGCCGTGATGGGGCTTCAATGCGCCTTTGATGTCTGCGCTCACGTCACGCTGTGCCCGGCCCGTGGCCACCGCATAGCGCCAGACTTGCCCCGCTGTGGTCAGCACCCGGTGTGCCACATCCAGCGCCCCACGTTCTTCTACTGTGCGGATGGCCGCCAGTAGTTCTATGGGTTCAATGTCCGCAATGCGCCGGGCTGCAAAGAAGGGGAACAGGTCTTTCTCAAGGTTGCGCTTTTCCCTGATGGCGTAGTGGCTGCTCCAACTGTCCAGCTTCATTGCGTACCATTCCAGCGCGGTGACTTTGAAGGTGTCCGCGTCCGCTGTCGTGGCCCTGAGCTTTTCAACCTTGCGAATTTGTACCGGGTCGCGGCCTTCGGATTTGTGGAGCTTTGCCGCTTCACGGGCTTTGCGTGCTGCGGTCAGGCCTACGGTTGGATAGCTGCCCAGCGCCAGCCGCTTTTCAACACCTGCCACTGTGTACTTGAGAAACCAGCGTTTCGACCCAGCTGGGCTAACTTCCAGGTACATGCCAGCAGCATCGGTGAGCCGTGCCCGCTTCTTTTCAGGGGGGCAAACTGCATTACGGCATTGGGCATCGGTCAGCATGGGGATTTCTCCTATGAAAACGGGGAACAAGTGCCTAAAAAGGTCGTTCCCCGCCGTTTCGTTCCCCGCTTTGGGCTTGGCTGTCAATATATGGCTTTGTACGCCACTGCACTGTAACTAGCTGATTTACCAATGAAAAAGGCCTCTAAGAATCGTTCCTTAGAGGCCTTTATACAGTGTCTTGGTCGGAATGAGAGGATTCGAACCTCCGACCCCTTCGTCCCGAACGCGCTATATCTGCCCATAGACTAGCTCTGGTTACGTATAGCTACCATTATAAATCAATAACTTACGCGATGTTTCGCTTTTTTTCGTTCAGCTTCGCGCATCTGCAAGCAGCGGAATCCATAGGTGTTCTGCCACTAATTTGCCACTAATTTCAAACACACCAGGTCGGTGAGTTGATGGATGTTGGGGCTGGTGCCTGCTGGGATAAATAAAGTCTCTAAACGCTGAACATCAGTTTTTGGAGTTCCCGCATGACCAGTCCCGCCCCTTTTCGCCCCATGTCCAAAGATGAAATTGCTGACGTCTTGGGCGTCTCGGCCAGGACCGTTGAGAATTGGGTAAATGATGGCATCGTGCCCGCCCCAAAAAAGCTCGGCAACCGGGTGTACTGGCATCCAAATGTTTTCTATGCATGGCTGGATGCATATCTTCTGTCAGATTGCCTCGGCACTGAGGTCGGCCCTGATGTCGCCAACGCGCCACAGGCGAAGACTGACGGTATTAAGCAAGCTCGCCACTCGAAAGACCCCGAGTCCGCCACCGGTGAAATCGCCAAACTTCGGGCCAATACCGCAGCAAAGCTCGCCAAAATGATGAAGTAGTCCCGATGAGGGTTACCGATGAAACTTGATGAGTTAATCAGATAGACGCAATGGCGTCAAAGCAGATGTTCACACCGCACTGAATACCTTTCGCCTTGACTTGTAGTCAGCGTTTTGCGAGCAAGCGGTTAATTTCTCGCCACAAGACGTACGATTTGGATGTATGCAAAAGGGATGAGGAAAAGCAGTGATAAATAGGCCTGTGCTATTGCCAAAAGAAGGACGGCAATTCGAGCAGGACTCTTTTTAACTCCTTCCGGTAAGAACTCTCTGAGCAAAGTCACAATATTGATGCCAGCGGCTACAAAAAAACCTATGACAAAGGCAAATGCCGCCGCACCAAAGAATAAATGACCGGGGTCGGCAACTTTGGCTCCGTACGCATTTAACGCTAAACCCGCCAGTATTAGTAAAAGCACTTGAGGCGTCAGGTTTCGAAGGAAGTCCAAATATGCTTTGCCCTCACGGGCAATAGAAAAATTGTCGTTCATGTTGAATGTTCCAAAAAAGCAAAACTATGAATCTAATCTATAAAAAAGCCAATTCGAATTTTGTCGAAAAGAATTTCAGCACGGTGCCTAAAAGTAGCCTCGTGCAGCCGGGAAAATCAGCCTCATAACAATCAAATAACTGCAGCGAATCCGGGAAATTTTCAGTAAACAACCCCGAAATACAGAGAGTGGGCCGGGACGTATTGATAGACTCGATGAAACAGCTTTTCAATGACTCGTCCAAGGGGTAAAAATTGGAACAACACATCCTATGCAATGCCCGGACATGCGCTGGCGTCATCGTGAAGCTCACCATCGCACCTTAAATGAACAAGGAAACCAGCGGTCAATCACAATAGGCAGGTCCCAGCGTTCAGAGCTGCGCCGTGATGCTTGCGAATGCCTTGTCAGCTCGCTTATAACCCGGGCGAGGACCTGCAAAGCACTGGGGCTGAACCGAGACGCAGAGCATCTCATGAACGTGGAACAACTTCCACCCAACGTAGGCTCCGGAATCACTGCCTCCGCCCACTTGGTAGGCTCGAAGCGCCACGTGTCCCCTCGTATCCATACCATAGGTGTGCGGCTCAACCGTCCGGTGAAAACCGTCGTATATAAAGGACAGCAGATTTCGGCCATTAATGGCAGTGACGAAACTCACGATGGTTCTCCCTCGTCGTAGTAGTTGTCCCACCAGGCGCTGGTGTCTACGCACATTGAGTCCACGACCACGTCGAGTTCTTCAGGGCTGCCGACCTTGCTGGTGAAATTGCAAGTCAGTGGGTAGGAGTCTCGGACGACCACACCGTCATCCCTGCGCACGTCGCTGTTCGAGCCCCATTGAAGCTCGACCCCGACCGAGCCATACGCGGTGAAATGAATCTTTGCATGGTCCATCGAGGTCACTTCAATCTGATGCACGTACACCTCGTCGATGCAGTGATGCGATGCAATTTCATCCAAGGTAAGGATAGTCTCGCTGATGACCTCGCTCACGACGTCGTCATTGACCTGCTCTTCGACCCTGCCGCAAAGGAGCTTGCGTGCCTCATCAGCGCAGTCAAGGAAGGACTGAAGTGCCTCACAGACAGCACATGCCTGACGCTCCACGTCCTCCGGACTCGAACCGAAGGAGTCTTCGTTCACATGCGTGAATTTGTTGAGTTGGTCAATGGTCTTGAGCAATGCCTTGCGTTCGGCCGAGACATCAATGCCCAGTTCATCTTCAACATACACCGGGTCGAGGCCAGCATGAACCACGTAGTTGACCTTCTGAGCTCGTGTGACTCGCCCGTCATTCCTCTCATCAGGAACAAACCATGAGGTCGCAGTGACCTCATGGTCCGGAGCGAGCTCAACCAAGACGTGGCGAAAAAGCTCCCGAAATGAGGAGGAAAAGTTGTTCAAACGCAGTGGATTCGGCGCATCCAGAATGCTTTGAATCGTGGCGGTCAATAGCTTGCGTTGGAAATCGTTGGCCAGCCGGGGCATGAGCTTCTCTGCCAGTGCGAGGACGGTCTGCATCGTTAAGCTCCAAATCAAGCCGCCTTCTTGCCCTTGAGCGGCAACTGCAACTCTTCAACGTCCAGCGTGAAGTCGAGGGGCACCTGGATGGGCTGCTGAGCCACGTTCTTGCCGTTGTAAACGTCGACGTCAGTCTTTAGCTGATAACAGTCACCGACGATTTGCTGACGCCGCTGGGAAAAGGACTTCACGAAGTGGTCGCGTGGAGCTTGGTCATCGTCCATGTCTGCCCACAACGACATCGTCTTATCGCCCCTCCTGAACCGCACCGCATGCTTTGCACGGTAGCGTTGGCCGTCTTCGTTGGTGCGGAACTCCTCGCGAAAAAACTGCGAGATGTCCGACGCGATGGCGTCCACGACCGTGCGAATGCTTGGTTTGTGCAATCCTCGCTGATACGCCCACTCTGCCACTGCATGCGGGTCGAGTAAGCCGTCGCCACCGACCTCCGCTTGGTAGCGCTCAATGTAAGACTTCACCTGATTCACATAAGCCGACATAGCAGTTCCCTAACGAATGTTGTGACTACTCGGAAAACGAACCCCAGCCGTCAGCGTCAGCCGACGGTAGCACTAGCGCTCGAACCTTGACCAGGTGCTTGCGCAAGAAATCGTGACGCCCCAGCTTGCGATGGAGCTGCCCGACCACCAAACCCGGATGCACGTTGATTCGCTGCGCGAAGCGAATCACCTTCTCCTCGGAGAAGTACGGCTGTACACGGGCGATGAAGTTCTCTAACTCGGCCGACGGCACGCAAAACTCCGCACCTGCCGCGTTGGCCAATCGCTCGCACTCAGGCAACGCCTCCCTGTCTTCGCCCACGTCGGTATCAATGACTGCTTGGCTACTGGCCTTACCGTCCTCGCGCAACAAGTGCTCAATCTCATGCCGTAAGACGAACCAGAAGTTGTCAATCCGGTCAAAGCGCAACGTCATGCCTATGACCGGCTTGTCGTCCTGGAGCCAGAAGCAAGCACCGTCAATCTTGGAGCCGGTCATAGGCTCCACCATCACAAGGCGAACACCGGCTTCCGCAAGGAGGCGAGGCACATGGCGCACATCCTCGGGCGAGAGCGTTAGCGCTTTGAGCTTTTCAACTGCCGCCAAGAGCTTCGCGCGCGAATAACCTGGCACCACCTGCTGGCTCGCCATGGCCTTCACTCGGAACAGCCATGCCAACTGCAGTGGTGTGACCTCAAGGGTCGCGTGTGTCTTTTTTGCGTTGTGGCAGAGCTCAGGCTTTGCTGACATATCCGGAATGAAAAAGAAGGCGCAAAAGCGTTGCTCCAAAACATCTATGTTTTCGCTGGTGCGGACCCAACCACGGCGGAGCATTTCCCGCACGGGGAACTTGTCATATAGCCGGGCCTTTCGAGTAACGTTGTCATTGGAGAGTTTGACCTTAGATAGCTGATATTGGCTCTCCAAGTTCATCCAATAATCTGGCGAAGTACCAAAGGCATCGGCGAGGCCCTTCGCGGTTTCAGGCGTGATTGCACGCTTTCCCGCGATGAGCTCGCTTATCAGTCGTGGTGGTCGGTCAAGAATATCCGCCAGCTCTTGCTGATTCCACTCCCGTGCCTCCAACTCCTCACGCAGGAATTCCCCTGGCGGGAATACTTCAACTGGCACGCGTGCATTCATGGTCTCTCCTGTCTCTAGTGATAGTCAACAATTTCAATAATTCCGATGACTTTGCATGGGTGGTCGCCCCGGATTTCCAATATCAAACGCCACTGCAAATTCAGACGTACTGACTGTTGTCCTTCCCTGTTTCCCTTAAGTTTTTCAAAGTTCAGTGACCTCACAGCCAGAAAATCGCGCTCATCCCTGAAGGCGCGAATCTGCTGCATCCGTTTTCGAAAGGCACGCACGACCTCCTGCGGGCGCCCGGCGGTGAACTGGGCATCGGTCTCTAGGCGGTCTAGGTCAGCATCGTCAAAAACAACTTCCATGTGAAGATTTTAGGATGAAATCTTGAATCAGTCAAGTCCATCATTACACATAGTGTAAATATGTACGTTTTAACAAAAGAAGAGGCTCGCAGCTGAGCTCGGCGCCTCAAATGCAGACCTGCTTGCACAGGAAATTGAATAATTTCTGCAGCCTTCACCCCATCACGCGTGCCGGGCCCGCCAAACGACATGGGACGACCAATGTCTCACAAACGGTCGTTTGTGAGACTGTCGGCCACCGGCCTTGTGGACCGCCGAAACAACACAATTTCTTGTCTCAAAACTCAGTTGCGAATTCAAAGTCTCATCGCTATACGATTGGCTGAGTTTTGAGACAACACCCACACCAACATGACACCGCGACTGAAATCTGTAATCGACGAGCTCTACCGACCAGGACAGCGGCGAAAAATCTTCGCGTTGTCGAGAGCGGAAGCTGAAAACATCCCCCGATTGCCAACCATCGCCATCATCTCCATCACAGCCCCCGAGCGGCCACCGGCCAATCTGGACGGTTTCGAGCACCTGATGCGGTTGAGCTTTGCGGATGTCGACCATTTAAGCACCAACCTGTCAGCCCGTGGTCGTGAAAAGGTGTCGAAGGCATTCACACTGGACCAAGCCGAACAAGTTCTGTCATTTGTCGATGCACTGCCGACCAGTGTGCTGTCAATCGTCGTTCACTGTGAGGGAGGCTATTCGCGGTCGTGCGCAGTGGCCTATGTGCTGCATGAGCTTCACGGGTACGCCGCCGAGCTTGAACGACTACAGAACGCCAACCCATCTGTTGTCAAGATGCTGCGTTATGCTGCAGCAGCACACCCGAAAAGGTAAGCTATGCTCGTTGGATATGCACGTGTCTCAACAGACGACCAAAATCTAGACCTGCAGCTCGACGCCCTCAAAGCCGCAGGGTGCGAGCAACTGTTCACTGACAAGGTGAGTGGTGCTTCTAAGTCCAAAGAAGGCCTTGATGACGCACTGCGTTACGCCAGAAAGGGCGATACCCTCGTTGTTTGGAAACTTGACCGGCTCGGCCGCACAGTCAAGGGCTTGGTTGAGTTGGTGGAAGGCATCCAGGCGCGTGGTGTTCAATTTAAGAGCATCACCGACAGCATCGACACCTCGACTGCGGCCGGACGGTTCTTCTTTCATGTCATGGCGGCTTTGGCGGAGATGGAGCGGGAACTCATCAAGGAAAGAACCAGAGCCGGATTAAGTGCTGCGCGGGCCCGTGGTCGAATGGGTGGTCGCAAGCTCAAGATGGACCCCTCGAAAATTGCGTCGGCTAAAACGCTCCTTGACTCCGGCAGGACGGGTCAAGAAATTGCCAACAATTTGGGCGTGTCCCGCGCGACGCTCTACCGAGCTCTCGCTGCTTAACAAGGGTGTTGAAAACATCATGCCCGCACACGGCATTGCGCGCCGTGATGCTTTTTCCTGCGGGGTATGTCCTGCCGTGTGCGGGGCAGCGAGAGACGTGTTCAGTGCGGCACTATGCCCTGCACACGGCACTTTTTGCCGTGAAGACGGTCATTCCTGAGGCGGGGCATTGTCGTGCCGTGAAGCGGGGCAGCGTCAGCCGTGTTCGGTGCGCTGCGCGGGCAAGCGCAAATTGGGCGCGATGTTGGGGAATGCATTGCAAACGGGCTGGAGGTGACTTCTCTTGGCTCGTGCCAACATTTTCGCGAATCACTTTTACGGATGATTCTTAACTAACGAAAAAATTTGGTCAAAACTGCCGAACGATTTGTTTACAACGGCGGTCGAGTCCGACTGCCTCATCAGGCCACCCTTCACCAGGAATGGCCGGAAGAGTTCGCGGATATAGTCAGAGCAATAAGACCGTCATCGCGCCCAAATGACAGCTCGTTCAAAACCCGTCAAGAAAACTGCACTCCATGCCATTGCCCTGTTTGAGGCTGTGAAGGTTTTGCTGCCATCGCTGCCAGCTTAGCTTAGCTTAGCTTAGGGCTGGTGAGCTTGGTGCACCATGATGTGCGCTCCATGGCTTATGCCTTCATCGGCCAATTTCACCTTGTCCCCGACGCGCACTAACTATTTCAGGTCCCCTCGGGGGCCATCGTCTTGGCACGTGCCAAGACGATAGCGACTGTTTACGACCTCAGCACTCTGACTGGCGCCGCCAAAGAAGCCGCGTACCTGAGCGTCCGTGAATTGTTTACAAAATCCGTTGAATCTGACTATCCGACCCACGAAGTATTCATGAAAAAAAGTGGCCAAAAGAGTACGCCGACATGCTCGAACGCAACGCGCGCTTCAGGATACCATTCGAGTTTTAGCAATACCTGACCCCCGAGATGGGTCAACAGATACTGCCAGTTGAGGTGCACACCACTGGCAGAATTCTGGCCCAAATGCTGGACGCAACGGCACCCCGTCGCTACAGTTTTGGGTATGAATACACCCCTTCCGCCCACCATCTGGACTGTCAAGCCCATTGAAGAACAGCGTGCGCTGACACTGACCGACTGGGCCATTTTTGGAATCAAAATGTCCCGTTCACCTGTGCGCAGACGCCACTTTGCGGGCTACAACGTTCAAGACCGGGAGGGCCGCGCCAGCTCCGCCATCGTGCAGTTCGACACGGTAACGCTGCGCGGCGTGACGAAGTCCGGCCGGGTGTACCAACTGAGTGGGAGCCCCGGGTTGGAGGGCGATGGGCAGCATGTGTGGGCGTCCTGGCTTCGTCTTGCAAAAGCTACAGACGTCGAGCGGGTGCAGTTGTCGTGAATATTCTGTACTTGGACTTTGACGGCGTGCTACATCACGAAAATTGCCTGTACCACCCCAGGCGCGGGGCGTACCTAGAGGCGCCGGAGCGGTATACGCTGTTTCAGCACGCAGAGCTTCTGGTGCAACTGCTAGCGCCGTACCCCGCCCTGCAAATTGTGTTGTCCACGTCCTGGGTGCTGCGCTACGGCTGCAGCGCCACTGCCAAGCGCCTGCCCCCAGGACTTCGCGACCGCGTCGTTGGCGCGACGTTTCACTCCAGGCACATGCATGCAGACGACTTCCGTGTCCTGCCGCGCGGCGTGCAAGTGGCTGAGGACGCCCTGCGCCGGCAACCGCGTGCCTGGATAGCGCTGGACGATGACGACGAAGGCTGGCTCAAAGAGCACCGCCATCGGCTTATAAAAACGCACCAGTATGAGGGCCTGAACATGCCCGGCGTTATCCAAAAACTGAACGCAAAGTTGGCGGAGATGCACAAATGAGGGCCAAGCTTGTTGCCGTTGTCGCCAAGTGGGTGGGGGCTGTCGCGGTTTTTGTGTCGTGGTGGCTGTGGCGCTGATGGGCTGGCCCGAACTCCGCCTGCAGCTGGCGTTGTGGCTGCACCAAAGCTGGCCGTTTCGGCTTGTTGCATGGTTGCGCCTTCGGCGGGTGCCCAAGGAACGAGGGTTTGGCCAGTTTCGGGCGCATGCACCGGGACAAGATTCGCTGCAGGACGTTGTAAATCGCTTGCTAGCGGAAATAACCCGGTTGACGGCCGAAGAAGTTGCTATCAACATTGGAGCACAAATGACCATCTCAAAAATAGACCAAGCCCGTGCATGCCTAGCTGACGCCAAGCGCCCAGAGAACTCACCGCTCACATGCATCGACGCCGCTATTAGCGCAATTGCGCTGGTGGCCCCGGAGAAGCTTGAGGACAAGTACTTTACGAGGTATCAGCAGCTGAAATACACCCGCCCGCTCACGGACCAGGAGCTCACGTTTTATTACGCAACGATTGTCGGCATAGCCGACACCTTGCTATCAAAGCGCGAAGACGAGCCGCAGTCCAACCCCGTCACGCTTGCAGCCATCGAGGCCGCTAAGAGTGGCGAGGTGACCGACGTCTCGCCCGACGACCTTTAATTGCTATCAAGCTTGGAGACAAATTGATGGACATTGCTGAGCGGTACTTCCATTTTCTTGAAACGCAATACATAGCGGAGGATGGCACACGTCAGCAGTCGGCCAAAGGGCGCTATGTCGCGCACCTGCGTGAAATTCATGCGGGGTACCGCCCTCGATACGACCTTACTGCTTGCCTTGCCGCGACCCAGGAAGGCTTCTGTGGTCGGGTCTGGTTTTGGTCAGACCTGCACTTTTTTCACACTAACGTCATCAGATACTGCGACCGCCCCTTTGCAACCGCTGCGGAAATGAACTCAGCGTTGCTATCAAATTGTCTGTCCTGTGTCACCGCGCAGGACATATTGGTAATCGGTGGCGACATCACGATGGGAAATATCGAAGCGACGAATGCGATGCTGCGCGCCATCCCTGGGTTCAAAATAAATGTGCTTGGCAACCATGATTATCACAAGCATGCATTGCTTAAGTTGGCGGTGGACGAAAGCGCGGCGTGCTTTGAAATTGTGTATGCAGGGCAGTCGATATTTGTGTCGCATTACCCGGTTAGCGAGGCGGCACTATCACCCGGGCAGCTCAATTTGCATGGCCATATCCACAACAACGGCCTACCTCCAGCTCTTGGTGGCGGCAAGCGGCACATAAATATGAGTGTTGAATGCATTGGTTACACCCCTGTGTTGCTGCCAAACCTATTGCTATCAAAATTGGAGACAAAATGAGCTACAAGGAATACACCTGCCCACGCTGCAAGCGTGTCCATGCAGCAATTCCCCTGGCGGATGCACAGGCGGCAGGCGGCGACATTGCGTTTAATTTCCACTGCTTTGCGTGTCCCACTCCCACATCCAAGTTTGTGCCGGCCGGCCCCAGAGATGCACCCGACGGCTGCACTTTAACGCCAGTTGTAGTGCCGGGGGCTTGGGAATGACACTCGCAGACTACGTTATTGGCCAGTACAAATGCCCCCAGTGCGGCTGGGTACACATCGCAATAAAGCGTGAATTCGCGATTGCTAACAACTACGACATCCCTCGCCTAGAAAAGTGTTTTCGGTGCGGCGCGCCATGTGTCGGGTTTGTGGCGGTCGAGCCTGGCGACGCGCCAATGCTGAGCACATTGCAAGCAGTTGTGCTGAAAGACGCTACAGATGTTGGAGGTGCCTAGTGGCCAATCAGACTTTACGGGAAGAACTTGTTGACGCCTGGCACTACTGGTGCTTCCGCGCTAAATACAGCAACAAACGCCCTTGGTATTTCCGGGCGCTGGCAGTGATATGTCGAAGGTGCGGGAAATGACAGTCCCCTTCGAGCGCACCCGCGCACTTAACAGCGCGAAGGAATTTTTGGAAGCAATGCTGGACCCGAAGCAAACGCCTCGGACCCCTCGGTGGATGAGGGGCAAAGCAAAAGCTATCTTGCGGCACTACCCCGGTTTGTGCGAGATTGAAATGGCACACAAGGCATTGCCCGAGGTATTCGGTCCGGTGCCTCCGTTTCCTCGGCTAAGTGCGTCTGAGCAGACGCAGGGCGTTATTGATGCATCAAAAGCGGCGGACCTGTGACAGTGCCCTGGAAGTTGCTATGAACATTGATGCGTGGTACCTGGAAATTCTCCTGGCCATCGACTTGGCCGAGCTGATGGAAACAGAGCGGGGGCAGCACCGCATTGCCCGTTTTTTGTATGCAGAAATACGCACCGCGTGCATAGCCCGTGCAGTGAAAGTAATGCGCGAAGCTATCGCGGACTTAGAAAATCCTCCGGCGAGTTTATCTGCCGGCAAAGCGCGCAACATGAAACTGACCGACTCAAATATCTGACTTTCTCAACCGACGACGCTTCACCTGCGCTCGTGACACTGCTGGGGCTCGCTTCCTTTATGGCGCAAGTTTGGCGCCCTTTGCCGCCATCGGTTAGTCACTTAATCTCGGTGCGATATAGAAGTAAAGCTTGCTGCATTGACAAAAAAATACTCATGAGCTTTGCCTGATGCGCTCAGATTGATGTGCATTTTTCGAACTATCTTCATAAAAAGTGAGTTCCCTCACTTTTTCGTTAAAAACATCGTTGCAGATTAACGCAGCTGCGAGTCACTTCGAATCAAATTGGCGGTGCATCTGGCCGGATAGAAAAAGCTAGTTAACTATATTGGACAACTCATCCGCAATCTGTCTGAGTATCCACACACTTAATAGAAAGGAACTTCTCAAAGTCGGGAAGAACAAGGAAACGTATGAATTCAGCATTGAAGCAACATTTAGAGCGACAAAAGTACCTCATTCAAAGCCCGAATGGGCTGCCCAGGCTCGGGCAACGGCAGTACCTTCCATGACGCCGAATCGACCTTCATGAAAGAGCATGACTTGCCAATGAGCAGGTGGCCCTTGGAACGGAAGCGCACCGCTGTTGGAAGTGGAAATTTTCCAAAAGTTTTTTAAAAAGGCTAAACGAGGGTTCTATACGTTTCAGTCGACTGCCAATTCTGGCCGACGACTACCAAAAAGGAACCCTCGCGGAGGTAACTGATAGACATGCTGATACCGAGATAGGAAGTAATCAAAAAGAGAATACTGGTTATTGCAACATATTCAGATGCTACTAACCATTGACGACTTACACGAAACCATGGAATTATTCTTCAATTGAATAGCTCTCCAAACAGAGCATCCATAGAATAGTTTATTGAAAATTAATCATATTATGAAGAAAATAGCTGAAATCAATCAAGAACGAGCCTTGTCCAATGAGGTATGAGCCTGAACGGTTTGCGTATTTCCACCCAGGAGTGAGCCTGAGTCGACGAATTTACGGTTGAACTGGTTGCTTGATCATCCAAGGATGGTGATCAATATGGACGAGGCCAAACTGC
>JARLJH010000023.1 GCA_031291305.1 Rhodoferax sp.
AAGCAAGGACTCTGCATGCAAGCCGCCAACCCGCGTCGCGGGTACATCCTCGGCCTCAGCGCCTACATCATCTGGGGCCTGTTCCCGATCTACTTCAAAGCCATCGCCGCCGTACCGGCCGTCGAGATCATCATCCACCGCGTGCTCTGGTCCGCCCTGTTCGGCAGCCTCCTGCTGCTGGTCTGGAAACACCCGGGCTGGTGGCGCGAACTGCGCGACAATCCGCGCCGCCTGGCGGTCCTGGCCCTGAGCGGGACCCTGATCGCCGCCAACTGGCTGACCTACGTCTGGTCGGTGAATAACGGGCGCATGCTCGAAGCCAGCCTGGGCTACTACATCAATCCGCTGGTCAACGTGCTACTGGGTATGCTGTTGTTGGGCGAACGCCTGCGCCGCCTGCAATGGATCGCCGTCGGCCTGGCCGCGCTGGGCGTGGCGCAGCAGGTCTGGCAGGTCGGCAGCCTGCCCTGGGTCTCGCTGGTGCTGGCGTTGACCTTCGGCTTCTACGGGCTGATCCGTAAACAGGCACCGGTCAAGGCCCTGCCGGGGCTGGTGGTGGAAACCTGGATGCTGGTGCCGATCGCCATCGGCTGGCTGTTGCTGAATCCGCTCGCCACCAGCGCCCAGGCCGAATTCTGGAGCACCTCGCAGGCCTGGTGGCTGATCGCCGCCGGCCCGGTCACGCTGATCCCGCTGGTGTGCTTCAACGCGGCGGCGCGTCACCTGCCCTACACCACCCTGGGTTTCCTGCAATACCTGGCACCGACCCTGGTCTTGCTGCTAGCCGTGCTGCTGTACGACGAACACCTGACCTCCAGCAACCTGGTGGCCTTCCTGTTTATCTGGACCGGATTGGCGGTGTACAGCGTCGATGCCTGGCTCAGCCTGCGCAAGCGCGGCTGATCAAAAAGCACACAAAAGCCTGCATGCCTTGCTGCACTTGGGCTGCAGGCTTCTACCCCAAGGTTATCCACAAGCCGGTCCACGGCGTTTGTGCACAAGCCCTTGAAACTGCTCGTTTTTTGCTCAAGTCCTGGAAAGCCCCGGCCGGCCTGGCCGGGCGCCGGCTCTCCCCAGGTTATCCACAGGCCCGTCCCCGTTAAAACTGGATAACCCGCCTCACTCTTCGTCGCTGCGCAACATCAACTCCACCATCAGCTCATCGGCCAGGGTTTCCAGGCACGACTGCAAGGCTTCCAGCGGCAGCTCCAGGGGCACCGCCAGGATCGCCTCGGCATGGAACAGCAGGTCGCCGCTCATGGGCGCGGGGCTCACGTCGGTCACCAGTTGCTCCAGGTTGATCCCCTGTTCGGCCAGCAAACGGGTGATGTCCCGCACAATGCCCGGACGATCATTGCCCACCAGCTCCATCGCGATGGGTTTCCACTGGCCGGGGGTTTCGCCGCTACCGGGAATCACCTGGATCTGGATACCCTGGCTGGCGAGTGCCTGGAGCGCCTTGATCAACGCATCATGGGCCTGGGTCGGCGCCTCGACCCGGACAATCCCGACAAACTGCCCGGCCAGGCCCGACATGCGGCTTTCCAGCCAGTTGCCGCCGTGCTCGGCGATACACAGGGCAATCTGTTCGACTTGGCCGGCCTTGTCGGGTGCGAATACAGTCAGTACGAGATGGTCCACGGGATAGCCCTCTGGTTGGTTGATCCAGTATAGGCACTACCATTGCCGAGCGCCGTGCGGCCGGGCGTGACAAACCCACCGACAAAAATCGTGTACGATTTTTATATTTATCTGGAACAATTCATATATTTCTTGAGAACATCAAGGCCCGCGACATGACCAGACAGAACCCTCTGGTCGCGAAACGACGTATTTAGTCTAATTTTCACAAGCGCAATGCATCATGTAGTATGCGCCAGCACGCACTACATAATGTCGCAACGATGTCTGCCCGAGTGCCTGCGAAAGCACGCCAAGCCCTGCCCGCTAGCGTTGGCGGGGCTCGCCCAGCCGCCTGCAAGGGCATGTTCTGGTACTGTGTTTAGAGAAGCGCGCAAGGCTTTAAATAGAAGTGAATAGCTGAGCAGAGTGAGGCAAGCAATGACTGAACACGTTCAAGTCGGTGGCCTTAAGGTCGCCAAAGTCCTGTTCGACTTCGTGAACCACGAAGCCATTCCCGGTACCGGCCTGACCGCCGACCAGTTCTGGGCCGGTGCCGACAAGGTCATCCACGACCTGGCGCCGAAGAACCGAGCCCTACTCGCCAAACGCGATGATTTCCAGGCGCGCATCGACGCCTGGCACCAGTCCCGGGCCGGTCAGGCCCACGACGCCGTGGCTTACAAAGCCTTCCTGCAAGACATTGGTTACCTGCTGCCAGAAGCGGCGGATTTCCAAGCCACTACCCAGAATGTCGACGACGAGATCGCCCGCATGGCCGGCCCGCAGCTGGTGGTGCCGGTAATGAACGCGCGTTTCGCCCTCAACGCCTCGAACGCCCGCTGGGGCTCGCTGTATGACGCGCTCTATGGCACCGATGCCATCAGCGAAGCCGACGGCGCGGAAAAAGGCAAAGGCTACAACAAGGTCCGTGGCGACAAGGTCATCGCCTTCGCCCGCACCTTCCTCGATGAAGCCGTGCCCCTGGTCGCCGGCTCCCACGCCGACTCGGTGGGCTACAAGATTGTCGACGGCAAGCTGGTGGTCAGCCTCAAGGGCGGCACCAACAGCGGCCTGCGCAACGACGCCCAGCTGATCGGTTTCCAGGGAGAGGCCGCGGCCCCTGCCGCGATCCTGCTGAAGAACCACGGCCTGCACTTCGAAATCCAGATCGACGCCGGCAGCCCGGTCGGCCAGACCGACGCCGCCGGCGTCAAGGACCTGCTGATGGAAGCGGCCCTGACCACCATCATGGACTGCGAAGACTCGGTCGCCGCCGTCGATGCCGATGACAAGGTGGTGATCTACCGCAACTGGCTCGGCCTGATGAAGGGCGACCTGGCGGAACAGGTCGCCAAGGGCGGCACCACCTTCACCCGCACGATGAACGCCGACCGCACCTACACCGCCGTCGACGGCAGCGAACTGAGCCTGCACGGTCGCTCACTGCTGTTCGTGCGCAACGTCGGTCACCTGATGACCATCGACGCGATCCTCGACAGCCACGGCAACGAAGTCCCCGAAGGCATCCTCGACGGCCTGCTCACCAGCCTCGCGGCGATCCACAGCCTCAACGGCAACAGCGTGCGCAAGAACAGCCGCACCGGCTCGGTCTATATCGTCAAGCCGAAGATGCACGGCCCGGAAGAAGCCGCGTTCACCAACGAGCTGTTCGGCCGTATCGAAGAAGTCCTGAACCTGCCGCGCAACACCCTGAAAGTCGGGATCATGGACGAGGAGCGGCGTACCACCGTCAATCTGAAAGCCTGCATCAAGGCCGCCAGCGAGCGTGTGGTGTTCATCAACACCGGCTTCCTCGACCGTACCGGCGACGAGATCCACACCTCCATGGAGGCCGGCGCGATGGTGCGCAAGGCGGCCATGAAGACGGAGAAATGGATCGGCGCCTATGAGAACTGGAACGTCGATATCGGTTTGAGCACCGGCCTGCAAGGTCGCGCCCAGATCGGCAAGGGCATGTGGGCCATGCCCGACCTGATGGCGGCGATGCTTGAACAGAAGATCGCCCACCCGCTGGCCGGCGCCAACACCGCCTGGGTCCCGTCGCCCACCGCGGCCGCGTTGCATGCGCTGCATTACCACAAGGTCGACGTGTTCGCCCGCCAGGCCGAACTGGCCAAGCGCGCGCGGGCTTCGCTCGACGATATCCTGACCATCCCGTTGGCGAGCAATACCGACTGGTCGGCCGAGGACATCCGCAACGAACTGGACAACAACGCCCAGGGCATCCTCGGCTACGTGGTGCGCTGGATCGACCAGGGTGTCGGTTGCTCGAAGGTGCCGGACATCCATGATGTCGGCCTGATGGAAGACCGCGCCACCCTGCGCATTTCCAGCCAGCACATGGCCAACTGGCTGCACCACGGTGTCGTCACTGAGGCGCAAGTCAAAGCCACCTTCGAACGCATGGCCGCCGTGGTGGACGCGCAAAACGCTGGTGACCCGCTGTACAAGCCGATGGCAGGGCACTTTGACACGTCGATGGCGTACCAGGCGGCTTGTGATCTGGTGTTCAAGGGCTTGGCACAGCCCAGTGGCTATACCGAGCCGCTGTTGCATGGCTGGCGCTTGAAGGTGAAGGCTGCGGGTTGATGGCTTGATGTGCAGATTGCTATCAAAGTAATATCTGCTTGCCCAGGTAATTACTGGGCCAGAGCCTGATTTTTCTTGTAAGTTTGTAAGTCTTGGAAACGGCATCAGCGGATGCCGTTTCTTTGTCAATTAATCAACTCTCAAATTTCTCCGGCTCATCATATTTGTTGACTGTGTGTCCACCTGTAATGTGCCCGTGTCCATCCATAACGTAGACCGCGCTTTGAACTGAAATTCCTCCAACATGTGCCGACCCGTTCCATGCTGACTTTTCAGCAAGCAACGCCCACACCAACGCATAGCTTTGTGCTTCCATGTACTGGAGCATTGCAGTTTGATTAACCATCAGCATCCTTCCACCTGACGAGGAACTTCTGAAGATGCACCGCCCATCCCTGCCATGAATTTCCATTGCACCGTTTGATGTCAATCTCGGCGCGGAAAGCGCGCCACCCAGTACGGCCCCAAGTTCACGGTGCAATGTCGGAGCTGGTAACAGCACGTGTTTTGACTCATTGGAAACTTCACACACGGGCAAAAAGAAACGCTGCCTCAGTTCACTCACCCACGTTTCGTTGCGTCGACAACTTTCATCAATCTCAGCAAACGCAGGATGCCATGGATACTCTGATATCCAACACTGATGCACTTCAGGCACCTCACAACCGTCGCCAAAGAAGTCTTTGCCACGAAGGACTTTCAGTTTTTTTGAGAGCTGTGATTTTGGAATCAAAAAAACACGCACATCAATCCACTGCGACATCTGCGCCGCCTTGAATCGTTCTACCCCAAATCCAGGCTCTTCGTCGAAAGTGAGGTGCGCTTTCAACACAATCCATTTCTGCTGCTTATGCTCCACTGTGAGGTATGGCTCGAACAACGAAAAAGCAGAACTCACCCAATTTTGCTTTTCTGCAATACAGTCCAGCGCTAAAACAGGGTTTGGAATATCCCACCATGATGGAGGGCCATCTTCTTGGTCTGGCAATGTTTCCCGTGGGCCAAGCGCTGCGCCGGGGTCGTAATCTCTGGCGTGCAACTCCCATGCGCCACGAAGCGGGCGGCTGGCTTCATTCCACTCCTGAAATAGCAGAGCGTCTGACAGATGCCCCAGGTATTCGTGCAATCCGATCCATTGGTATTTCTTGGAAATACGCTCGATTTTTTTGCTGTCTCGCCCGCGCCCGGAATAGCCCAAACCACGTTCAAAATCGGCATAGCGATCAGGTGTCCAGCCGAGTTCGATGATGCATTGCCATATATAGCGCCGGGCAAATCGCGCATCGTGCTCATGACCGCCCCGTCCGAGTCCGAAGGTTTTCGAGTCAGCTCGTTCATCGTCCACAAAGTGGTGAACCGCAGACCCCATCACGTAACGCCCGAAGTCGCCATAGTGGCCCATCTCCTCTGGTACAAGAGAACTTGAAATCGACCCGTATGCACGGTCAGCGTCATACACCTGAACCTGCTCCTCAGTCCAGACGACTGGCTTTGACTTGTGGATGCCCTTTTCCGACACGCCGACATGTATGGAAGGCAGTGCACCCGTTGCACACGCATGTCGAACAATGAATGCTGCGTACTCGCGCTGCAGAATATGTGGAGCGACCTCGTTTTGTTGCCAAAATCGACTCAGGACAAATTCCGAAACTTCCTTTGCTTCCAGAGAACCGAGGTACGGAAGCACGCCACACATGACGGCCAGCAACCGCTCCTTGACGTAGGGGTCATTGACTTCCCAGAAAGCTTCAAGCAACCGCACGCAAACTGCACCAGACCGGCTTGCAACCAGTATTCTGATGGCGATATCGGTCGCCCTGTCTCGCAATTCTCGATTAGGTGAGCTTGTCAGCCACAACAACACAGTTGCAGCAAGGCGTACTTGTTCATCTGACGCCTTACCTGCTGATGCGTCCGCCCAGTAAAGAAATGGCGCGACGATGCTCTCTCCAGTTTGATCTGTTGAGCTCTCCAGTGCGAGGGGAACTGTCCAGCTTAATTCGCGTTGCGGAAGCTCCAATTTGAGCAAGTGACGATGCAAAAAATCTGCATTCAAAGGATGCGCCGGGACACATGAGAATTGAAGCACTCGCACCCAAACCGTGCGCTGATAGCTCTGGTTATTGGCCCACAAGGCAAAGAGACGAACAATTTTGGTGTCGTCGTGCTCAAGAATCCGCCACGCAAGCGCATCCAGCCATGCAGACCAGAACTTCCCCTTGGCTTGCGATCGCGCCCATTCGTCATGAATCAACGATGCAATTGGACACTCGACCAACTCAAGCCCGACGGCATCCGGCAGCAATAGCGCATACGCAAACAGCTGGGGTTCCGCAGCCCAATCCAGCTGTCCATAGACAACGAGGTTTGGCAAGATGCTCGAATGCCAATACGCCAGCCACTTTTCTTTTGTCAAGAAATTTTCTAATGCGACTTGAGCAATCCGAACGTCGCTAAACCGCTCATATTGCAGGCGAACTTGTGTCCCATCCTCTGCTTCTATCTCCTGCAATAACCCCTCAGAATTCAGGTGACGGTACAAAGATTGGGAAGCCGTTGGGACGGCAAAGTGTCTTAGACAAATTGCTTCAACCTCAGCTGCACGCATCCGTCTTGCGTCTGATGTCGCAAGCGTCGAGATAATTTCGGCGACCGCACGTTGAGTTGCGGTACATGGACAGTCAATTCGTGTTTCAATTTCCTCTGCAATGCGTGCTTCCCACGCGGTCAATACACCAACGAAGGAAACGGGACCAAGTGGCAAGGTTCTACCTCGGTAGGCTTCACACAGTGTCTTGAGAAATAGCGGGTTTTGAAACTCCGCATTCAATGTCGGGAACTGATGGCTGGTGACCTTATAGCCATCAAAGTAGGCTGTCACAGCGGCATGAAATTCGAGATCGAACCCATGATGCTTGATCTGGAGAGCATCGCTCAAAAGCACCGGCGGGATGGATGAATCAAGACAGTCGGAACGACAAGACACCAGCAATCTGATGCCAGCAAACTCCTTCACCAATGCGACGAATGGTGGTAACTCCCGTCGCCACAAGCCACGTTGTGGCGACTCATTGATCGCATCAACCATCAATATGCACGCATTCCCCGTGATGGCCGCCTGCATCGACAGGCAGGCCAACAAGTCTCGCATTGACCCGTTCCAGTCTACGAGCGCCGGAATCTGACCACCCAGCACATCTTGAGAGGCGAAGCGCTCGCCAACCACCAATAAACATGCGCGGCCTTCGGCCAAAGTCGATCTCGCCAAACTGGCCAAGAGATGACTTTTACCGCTTCCAGCCTCCCCAGTCAGAACCCAAACAGATTGCTGTTTGGCGTTGCTAAATTTTTTGACACCTTCCAGAATTTCTTCCGTCTGGTGTAGCGCCTTATCCAACTTCGAGTTGCGGCGAAAGTCGTAAATTGCATTCCCATCTTCCTCCCCAGGCGCACCCATCGGAAACAAGCGGTTAAGAAACTTTTCAGTCTCATTTGACAAGGTGGTAAGCGCTTTAATCAAGTCGTCGCCTTGCTCAACGAGACTTCCTCCCTGAAGCGCTTTCAACATCGCGTCGTGCGTCTGTTGAAGCAACGATAGAGATTCTGATCGCTTCAGCTTTGACATCTCTCCTGGCAGATTTTCAAAAACATGCCGCCACGCGATGACCAGCTTGGAGCAGGCCTGACGATGACCAGCCCGAGCCTTTTCTGAAGCTGTCCAAAACCCGAGCGCGACTTCAGCTGACGTGTTCTGATGGAGTTGTGGCGTATACCGATCATGCAGCTGCTCTATCGCTACTTCTGTCTGCCTTGCCACCCAATCCAGAGAGAATTGTGGGTAAGAAAACCAATAGGTCAGGATGTGACCGGCCTCGGGTTTTAGTAAGTACCTTAGGAGCTCGGAATATCCAACCCAGTCGACTACCAACGCCGAATTGAGTGCATGCCAGCTCGCCACAAGCGCGGTCCACTTTTTGAGTTGCCCCGGAGTTCGATCCAACGGCACGCAGACGAAATAGCGTGTCAATTCGGGATGTTTGTCGATGGCCGTTTTGACAGATTCATCGACCTGCCGCCATTGCGTTGCATCCAACTTTGTAAAGAACTTCGATTGGAGACCGACATGTTGACCCGGCACCGTAAATGCAATCGACTCCACCCCGCCATCACCGCCACGCCCCTCGATTCGATCAAGTCGTTGGAGCCTCTCGCCAACCATCATTGGCAAAAGTTGCACGGAAAGCTCTTCGAATCCCTTGTCCTGCTTGCCTTCCAGAGTTCGAATTTCTGAAAATTTGATATTGGGTTTGATGGCCGCGTTGCTTCTTTTCACTGGCGATCCCTTTTCTTGATTTGTTGGTTTTCGGATGCTACTCGCTCAGGCTCTCAAAGAGTTCTGCGCTACGTGGTGCGCTGGGTTGCCCAAGGTGTGGGCTGCTCCAAGGTGCCCGACATCCACAACATCGGCCTGACGGAAGACCGCGCCACGCTGCGCATCTCCAGCCAGCACATGGCCAACTGGCTGCACTATGGTGTGGTCACCTTGCCCCAAGTCAAAGCCACCTTCGAGCGCATGGCTGCTGTGGTGGATGCGCAAAACGCCGGTGACCCGCTCTACAAGCCGATGGCTGGGCACTTTGACACGTCCATGGCGTACCAGGCAGCTTGTGATCTGGTGTTCAAGGGACTGGCGCAACCCAGCAGCTATACCGAGCCGCTGCTGCATGGGTGGCGGTTGAAGGTGAAGGCGGTGGGTTGATGGCCTGATGTGCAAATTGCTATAAAAATGATATCTTCTTGCCCAGGTAATTGCTGGGCTACAGGCCAACTTTCCTCACAAACTCCGACACCACCACAGTCCGCTCCCGGTTTGACCACACAAGGCAGCGATGCGGCATTCATGGTGCGCGAGAATCAAACCCTCACCCACCACCCGCACCAGCGCACCTCCGAGATGTCCACCCGCAACGCATCCACCGCCCGCAAATCCCTGGCCAAGAAGGTCAAAAAGACCAAGACCGCCAAGGCAATCGAGCCCCGCCTGTCGCGCACACGCCGCCCGCCGGAGCTGGAAGTCGTCGACTGGCAGACCGCGCTGCGTCGCCAGTTTGGCCGCGAGCAAAACTTTGGGCTTGAAAACCTCGGAGCAGAGCCGGTGTTTTCCGAATTCCGGGTGCACAACCCGGACAACAACACGCGCTACCGCGTGACCATTCGCGGCCAGGCACCGGGGCACAACACTTGTACCTGCCTGGACTACGCCACCAACGACCTGGGCACCTGCAAGCACATCGAATTCACACTCGCCAAGCTGCAAGCCAAGCGTGGTGGCAAGGCGGCCCTGGCGCGCGGTTTTCAACCCGGCTACAGCGAAGTCTGGCTCGACTATGCCGGTGAGCGCCGCGTGCGCTTCAGCGCTGGCGCGGACTGCCCGGATGCCTTGTTGCGGCGAGCCAAAACGCTGTTTGATGCCGACGCAGGCTGGGCCTTGCGCAAAGACCAGCAAGGCGCGTTGGAGCCGTTGTTGCAGGCCGCGCAGACCAGTGGCCACGAGTTGCGCTGTCGCGATGATGTCTGGCCCTTCATTGCCGAACTGCGCGACGCCGAGCACCGCCATGCCGCCCTGGCGCAGGCCTGTCCCAAGGGCATCAAGGACAAGGCCTTGACGCGCCTTTTGAAGGTCAAGCTCTACCCCTACCAGGCCGAAGGCGCGCTGTTTGCCGCACAGGCCGGGCGCTGTCTGATTGGCGACGAAATGGGTCTGGGCAAAACCATCCAGGCCATTGCAGCCGCCGAGCTGTTTGCGCGCCACTTCGGCGTCAGCCGGGTGCTGGTGGTGTGCCCGACATCGCTCAAGCACCAGTGGAAGAACGAGATCGAGCGCTTCACGGATCGGACCGTGCAGGTAATCCATGGCCTGCGCGCGCAGCGCCAGATGCAATACCGCGAAGACGTGTTCTGCAAGATCACCAACTACGAAACCCTGGTGCGCGATGCCGACCTGATCGATGCCTGGGCCCCCGAGCTGGTGATCGCCGACGAGGCGCAGCGCATCAAAAACTGGAACACCATCGCCGCGCGCGCCCTCAAGCGCATCGCCAGCCCCTACGCCGTGGTGCTGACCGGCACGCCGCTGGAAAACCGCCTGGAAGAGCTGATCTCCATCGTCCAGTTCGTCGACCAGCATCGGTTGGGCCCGACCTGGCGGCTGCTTGACGAGCACCAGACCCGCGACGAGACCGGCCGCGTCATCGGCTACCGCGCGCTGGATCGCATCAACCAAACGCTGGCGCCGGTGATGCTGCGCCGACGCAAGGCCGAGGTGCTGACGCAGCTACCAGAACGTGTGGACAACCGCATCTTCGTGGCGCTGACACCTGAACAGCGGGTACACCATGACGAGAATGGCCTGATCGTCACCCGCATCGTGTCGCGCTGGCGCCAGACCGGCTACCTGTCGGACAGCGACCAGCGCCGCCTGCAGTGTGCCTTGCAGAACATGCGCATGGCCTGCAACAGCACCTTTCTGCTGGACCACGAAACCGACCACGGCAACAAGGTCGATGAGCTGATGACCCTGCTCGACGAGTTGCTGGAAGACCCCGCCGCCAAGGTGGTCGTCTTCAGCCAGTGGCTGGGCACGCATGAGCTGATTCAGCGCCGCCTGGCCTTGCGCTCTCAGGGCAAAGGCCAGCCGGTCTGGAAGCATGTGCTGTTCAGCGGCAGCGTGCCCGGCGACAAACGCGGCGCGCTGGTCGACCAGTTTCACAACGAGCCGGATTGCCGCTTGTTCCTGTCCACCGACGCGGGCGGCGTCGGGTTGAACCTGCAACACGCTGCCGCCGTGGTGATCAACATGGACTTGCCGTGGAACCCGGCAGTGCTGGAGCAGCGCATCGGCCGTGTGCACCGCATGGGCCAGTCGCGCGGCGTGCAGGTGGTCAACTTCGTCGGCCAGGGCAGCATTGAGGAAGGCATTCTGTCAATACTGGCCTTCAAGAAGTCGCTGTTCGCAGGCGTGCTGGACGGTGGCGAAAACGAAATCTTCCTGCAAGGCACGCGCCTGTCCCAATTCATGAAAAGCGTGGAGCAAGTGGCCGGGGCGATTGGCGAGGTGGAGGCGGATGTGGAATCTGGCACCCCCACACGCGCAGCTCAAGGCGCGCCTGCCGAGCCACCAGCACTAGCACCAGTGATCGAACTGGCCGCCATGGATACCGCTGCGGCCACACCCGAGGCCCCGGCCGAAGTGCCAACCCAGGCCGAACCGGTTGCGGCAAGCCCAGTGCCCGTCGATGCCGCGCCGCCAACCGGGGCGGCCGATACCACGCCGGTCACCGAGGTGGCCAGCCCAGCGACAGGCGGTGCTGCCGCAGACCCTTGGGCCGCGATTCTGGAAGCCGGTGCCGCGCTGCTGCAAGGCTTGGCTGCATCGCGCGGCGCCGATGGTGCCAGCGCCGCCAAGGCACCCATTGCCATCGAACGTGACCCCGTCACCGGCCAAGCCAGTGTGCGCCTGCCGCTGCCCGACCCGGCTGTGTTGCAGCGGCTGGCCAAGGCGTTCGAGCCCTGGTTGCGCTAGGCGGAGGGGGCGAGCGGTGGGTGGCAGGCATAACGCAGCCGACAAAAACTACAAAATTAAGAGCTGCTTGTGCATATTTGACAAGGGCTAGAGGCCTATTTTTCATGAAACCTCTCGGTCAAACGGCATCTGCAGCTACCGTTTTGCACGTTGACCCCACAGCCTGCCGCCTACCGCATCGGTTGGTTGCCAGCGGGCACTGCACGCCCAGATTGATGAGCCGATCATGCGCAAACCCCTGACCGTGCGTCTGGATGCAGACTGCTGAGTTCGGTAGCCTTCACAGTGAACGTTAAATTACCTCCTATCAGGGCAAAGTTCAGCCAACGTCATGCTTCAATTCTGTGTACCTAGGCAGTCCACGCACATGGAAGCAGAGCGGGCCACAGGCGTCACATAACCGTCCTGTTGGTGCACCCGATGGGCATTTTGACCTGCGCCTGCGCTTGGCTCGTTTGTTGGCCCTGAGTGTGCATCTAGGAGGAATTTCAATTTGCGTCAAAGATCGTGATCAAGGTGAGGCAGCAAGCGTGCGGCAAAAGTGCATAACGCTGCGGTTTTTGTCTCGTTTGGCAGACGCCGATTGGCCTGCGCGGCTTCGAGATATCAGCCAAAACATCGATAATCCTCACATCTATCAAGAATTATTGAAATCGTTTGTCAAGTTACAAGCAAAAAGGGCGACCTACTGCGAGTAAGCTTGAAGGGTTTAGGTTACATGCATCAACAACTTGGTGCGCTTTTGTTGTCGGGCAGTTCGGGGGGCAATCACCACAACATGGAAAAGTGTTTTTGAATACCAAGATCATTCATCGCGTCACCTTCTTGGCGACGTCAATTGTTTTGTCAACTGCTGGCCATGCTGTCACTTTAGGTGATTTGCGCGGTTCAGCCGTGTTGGGTCGGCCTTTGGATGTCTCGGCATGGATTAGCGCTGGTGACGGGGAAACGATTTCTGAAGAGTGTTTGTCTGCCCAACTGATGTTTGGGGATTTCCCACAGCCCTCCCCCAAATTGAGCCTCCCAAAATCTGTAACGAGTGCTGCAGCGGCGTCTTTGGTGCGCATCACATCCTCTGTTGCAGTCAACGAACCGGTTGTCACGGTTGTGTTGCGATCCACTTGCGGTGCTACCACCTCGCGTAGCTACGTGTTGCTGTCTGATTTTCCTGCGACAGATCTGCCCATCGTCAATGCGTTGCCTGCTGTTAAACCAGCAGGGAGCTCTACACCAAGCGCAAAAGCAACATCACCGGCTGTGACAGATTTGCAGCGGCCATTGGCCTCGACATTGACACCCACCGCCAAAGCTTCGATCCCTGTGGTTGCGGTGAGGCGCAAACCGGCGAAGCTAGCTGCGGTTGCCGCCCCGAAAAAGAAAACTTCGTCTGCGTTGCACCTGGTGAACCAGACGCCGCCTCATGCTTTAGCGAGTGCCGAGGCAGACAGTGGACAACTGGTCTTGAAGCTTGATTCGGAGATGGTCATTCTGACCCCGGCAGAAATGGCGGCCATGGCGGCGCGGCGAGTCTCATTGCCGACATTGGAGCCCGAGGGCGACGTTTTGAAGCAATCAGCGCAGCTTGAGACTTTGCAAAACGACCTCAAGGCCTTCAAAGTTCTCACTGCCAAGAATCAGGCCACCCTGGTTTCACTTGAAGCAAAGCTCCGTCAGGCCGAGGCCGAGCGCGCTCCCGTGATGTGGCTCTATCTGCTGGCAGGGTTGCTGGTGGTTGCGTTAGGTGCTCTGGCTTGGGTACTGCGCCAACAAAAAAACGCCAAGGAAGCCTGGTGGCATCAGGCGGACGAGTACATGCCAGAAACGATGGGGCCTGTCGCCAGCGATGCGTTGTCTGAGCCTGCCACGATGGTCTTCCCCTTGGAGAAACCCGCTGTGCAGGATGCGCCCCTGGTTGACCTGGATTTCGATCTGGATGATCTCAGTGCAACATCAACATCGGTTAATGCGCCGCTGGATGTGACATCACCAAACCTTTTCGGCGGTATCCGCGACTTGAATTCGGAGGCCATTTCTGACATTCGTCAACAGGCAGAGTTTTTTGTTTCTCTAGGCCAGACATCGCGTGCGATCGACTTGCTGCATCGGCAGATCCAGGAGAGTACCGAACCCAATCCTCTGGTGTATTTGGATTTGTTGACGCTGTATCACTCACAAGGCATTAAGACCGAGTTTCGCGAACTGCGCACGCACTTCAATCAGTTGTTCCACTGTATGGCACCTGATTTTCCGAGCTACCACCAAGAGGGGAAAGTCCTGCTGGGCTACCCAGAGTTATTGGACGAGCTGGTCCGTGCCTGGGCAAACGAAGACGCTGTGGCCTTTCTGGACGGGTGCATTTTCCGCAAAGACTCGTCGGCCCTGCGCGTAGATTTTGACCTCGCAGCGTTCCGCGATTTGCTTTTGTTACGCACCCTCGTTAAAAAACCCAGAGGCGACGCTCAGAGTATTCCAGCTACGCCTTTGGACGTGAAGGAGCATCCAAATCATTTGGTCGATTTTCCTGAACGAGATGCGATGCCCTACACAGGCAGTTTGGTGTCTGAGCAGGCAACCATGCCTGATGCCATGCCGATGGCACAGTCGAGCTGGTTTGCACTGCCACCCGTGCCTACTACCGAGGAGTTGGATATCGAATTCCCGATCGACATGCTCAAGTCCACGGGAGCCCCTGGTAACTAGCTGTCTGGCTTGTCCATTCTGCTGGACCGTTTTTACTGCTGCCCTGCTGCCTACTCAGCACCCAGGTTAGTGTGGCCAAAGTGGTCATCAGCAAACCAGCCAAGAGGTAAACCCATGTCCAGGGAACGCGCTCAGATTCAGCCTGGTGCAGCTTGGACTGGAATTCAGTCAAGCGGACTTCGTTTTTTTGTGCCAGATCCGTGAGGACCTTGATATCACTTTGCAAGGCTTCGATACGCACGGCAAGTTTCAATGGATTTTCACTGGGTGCTGGGGCTGACAGTTCCACCGGATGAGGTGTTTCAGCAAGGACCGGCAACACCAGCGACTCGTCAAGCTTCAACACCGGCCTGCTTAGTTCGGACTCCGTTTCAGCCCTCATCGGTGGCAATGGTCGCTTGGGGCCATTTTGGGCGGATGTTGTCGGCCTAGGTGTGACCGGACCTGTGCGCGTTGTGTGATGGTGAGCCGTTCGTCTCGACGCTGGCGCTTCGACACCTGCAGCCGTTTGCGACGCCGCTATAGATCCACTGGCAAACGCTGGGGGCAACAACCGTTCGGTGACCGATGCGATTTCTACATGGGGTAGGTCTGGCGTTGGAAAATTCGTCAATAAAACATAGCGGCGCGTGGTGGTGGAGTCGCAGGTTGAACGTAAAACTACCGTGACGACGGGTTCATTCACCAACGAACTTGATTTGATTCTCAGCATGGTCATGGAGACCAATCCTGAATTGACCGGCGTCAACGCAATGGAGGTTGTCAATTGCCGCAGATCGCCAAAAAAGACTTCGGCCGACATACAGGATGCCAAAACTTCTTCGCCCATGTCGGCCACTACCGGCACAGACAGGTCCAGCGAGCGCCCGATCACAGCGCTACCACGCAAATCACCCAGGGTAAATGCATGACCCGTTATTGCGGCACTGGTTAAAACTGCCGTCAAGGCAATAAAATAGCAGCCTCGGTTCTTCAAGACAACTTCCCCATGTTGTGATGATTAATGCTTCGAAAACAACCTGCGGACAGGCACTTCCTGTGCCAACTGATCTGACGGACCTTCGTCCAAACATACAGCTGGCAGCATACTCGCGATGCAGCTTTATATTTTGGAAACCTGCCAACTTGATGCAAAACATTGCAGGTAATTGCTGAGCTTTGCGCCTTGAGGCAATAGTTTGCTACCTGTGTCACGCGACGGAACCATTCACCATGTGCCAATTGCTCGGAATGAACAGCCGTTTACCGGCCAGCTTGACGCTGAGTTTTACAGGTTTTTCACAGCGCGGCGGTTGTACTGACCACCATGGAGACGGCTGGGGCATCGCATTTTTCGAGAGCGACGATTCCATGCCTGGAAAAGGCGTACGACATTTTGTGGACAAACACAGTGCAGCCACCTCGCCGATTGCACAGATGCTCAAGAGCTATCCCATCAAAAGTCACAACGTAGTGGCCCACGTTCGCAAGGCCACGGTGGGCCAGGTCACACTGGAAAACACGCATCCCTTTGTGCGTGAGCTTTGGGGCCGCTACTGGGTTTTTGCCCACAACGGCGACCTGAAGAGCTATGCACCGCATCTGCACGGCCATTTCAAGCCAGTTGGTAACACGGACAGCGAACAGGCGTTTTGCTGGATCATGCAAGAACTCGCCAAATCGCATGCTGACGTCCCCACCGTGGACGAACTCACACGGACCCTGCAGGAACTGATTCCGCAAATTTCCAGACACGGCACTTTCAATTTCCTGCTCAGCAATGGCCAGGCGCTGTGGGCGCACGCCACCACCAAGCTGTGCTACGTGCTGCGGCAGCACCCTTTTCATCAGGTGCACCTGAAAGACGACGACGTGACGGTGAATCTGGCGCGACTCAACAGCCCACAAGACCGGCTGGCCATCATCGTGACTGAACCTCTGACCACTGACGAGGATTGGACCGCGTTTGAACCGGGTGAACTGAAGGTATTTGTGGATGGCGCATTGGCGCATTGCAGTTGCCAATGCGCTGCACCGCCACGTCCGGCACCCATCACCGACCCATTCGGCCCGGTGCCGGTGGTATCCGCAGGACCTGCGCCTCAGTGCGTGCGCGCCTGCGTGGCTTCCAGTGCCTGCACAAACATGGCGGCCACGTCAAACCCGGTTTGATCAAAAATTTCCTGAAAACAAGTCGGACTGGTGACATTGATCTCGGTGAGATGATCGCCAATCACATCCAGGCCGATCAGCAGCAAGCCGCGCTTAAATAGCACCGGGCCAATTGCCTCGGCAATCTCACGGTCACGCGCTGTGATCGGTTGCGCCACACCCTTGCCACCTGCTGCCAGGTTGCCACGCACTTCACCGCCTTGCGGAATGCGCGCCAGGCTGTACGGCACGGGCTGGCCGCCGATCACCAGCACACGTTTGTCACCCTGGGCGATGGCAGGTAAAAACTTTTGCACCATCACTGTCTCGGCGCCGTTCTTGTTCAGAGTTTCGATGATGCCGCCAAGGTTCAGGCCATCTTCCTTGACTCGGAAAATCCCCGTTCCCCCCATGCCGTCGAGCGGCTTGAGAATGATGTCTTGGTGCTCGGCGTGAAAACGCCGGATGTCTTGCGCGTTGCGTGTGACCAGCGTCGGGCCAATGAACTGCGGCCACTCCAGTATCGCCAGCTTTTCGGGGTGGTCGCGCAGCGCACGCGGCTTGTTGAAAACCCTGGCGCCTTCACGCTCAGCTTGCTCCAGCAGGTGGGTGGCGTAGAAAAACTCACTGTTAAACGGCGGGTCCTTGCGCATCACGACGGCATCAAAGTCTTTCAACGCTGCGCTGCGCTCGTTCGGTGCTTGCTGCGCGGCGGTGAACCAATCGGGACTTTGGCCGGTGAGCGTGATGTCACGCACAAAGCCCGTCACTGGCGCGCCACGTTGCCACATGATGTCTTTGGGTTCGCAGGCACTGATGCTATGACCACGCCGTTGTGCCTCGCGCATCATGGCAAAGGTGGTGTCCTTGTAAATCTTGAAGGATTCCAGCGGGTCGGCGACAAACAACAGTTTCATGGGATGAATCACTTTCTGGGTGAACCGGGTTGGACCAAAGAGCGGCGCAACAACGGCAAAGGCGCAGCAACGATCAACGCTGCGGCAAGTCAAAGTGCGATTTTCCCGCCCTTTGTACCAGCAGCGCCAGCGCACCGGCAATCACCCCCCAAAACGCTGAGCCGACACCGGCCACCACCACGCCGCTCAGGGTGACCAAAAAGGTGATCAGCGCGGCCTCGCGGTGAAAATCGTCACGCAGCGCCACGCTCAAGGCAGAGCCAATCGTGCCAAGCAGCGCCAGTCCGGCGATAGCGGCAATCAGCTCTTTGGGGAAGGCCGTGAGGGCGCCAGTGATGGCCGTACCAAATACACCGATCAGGATGTACAACGCGCCGCACGACACGGCGGCGGTGTAGCGCTTGTCCGGGTTGGGGTGCGCCTCGCTCCCCATGCAGATAGCCGCCGTGATCGCGCTGAAGTTCAGGGCAAACGCACCAAACGGCGCCAGCAACAAGGTGGCAATACCCGTCAATGTCACCGTGCCTGACACCGGAATACCCCGCTTGTCTGTGCTGTGGCCGTAGCCCGCCGCAGCAATGGCCGCCACTCCTGGCAAATTTTGCGACGCCATCGTCACAACAAACAGTGGTAGTGCCAGACTGACGGTCGCACTCCAGGTGAACTGCGGTGTGGTCCACAACGGAGCAGCCAAGCCAAATTGCACACTAGCCCCCGTGAAACCTGATGATACAGCTACATAACAAATAGCAGCCAACAAGGTTAGTGGCACAGCATAACGCGCCAGCCAACGCTTGCCCACCAGGTAAGTGAGCAGCATGATCAACACCAACGGCAAATTGGTTTGTGCCGCAGTGAACGCCTGCATGCCAAACCGTGCCAGCACACCGGCCAGCAACCCGGAGGCAATGGCAATGGGCAAATGGTTCATGGCGCGTTCAAACCAGCCCGTCACGCCCACCAGCGTGATCAGCGCAGCGCATACCATGAACGCCCCGACAGCTTCCGCCATGTTGAACCCACCTGCCGCACCGGCTGTGGCCAGCACGGCCGCGCCCGGTGTGCTCCAGGCCACCATCACCGGCTTTTTGAGAATCAACGATGGCACGGCCGTGCACAAGCCCATGCCCAGGCCGAGTGCCCACATCCACGACGTGATCTGCTCAGGCGTGGCGCCAAAGGCCAGCGCGGCCTGAAAGACGATGGCCACCGAACTGGTAAAGCCAACCAACACGGCGACAAAACCGGCCGTAAACGCGCTGGGAGAGAGGTCTTTGAAAAACTGCACGCCTTGATCTTCTGGTTGGCTGGGCTGTGACGTCACCAGGGAAAACTAAATCTCGATTTTCGAGCCCAACTCCACCACCGCATTGCTTGGCAAGTTCAGGAACCCCGCTGCACCGCTGGCATTCAGATGCATCTGGGCAAAGAGTTTTTCACGCCAAAGCGCCATGCCGCTGCCGATGGTGGGCACCACCGTGTCACGTGACAGGAAATAACTGGTGGTCATCGGGTCCACGTCGCAGCCACGTCCTTTGATGCTTTGCAGCGCCTTGGGCAGGTCGGGATCGTTCTTGAATCCATAGTTGACGGTCACAGCCCAGCAATCGTGCCCCAAAGACTCGATAGACAGGCGCTTGTCCATGCCGATCCACGGTACCTCGTGGCTGATCACGGTAATGAACAGGTTGGTCTCATGCAGCACCTTGTTGTGCTTGAGGTTGTGCAGCATGGCGTTGGGCACAGTACCGGCCTCTGCAGTCAAAAACACCGCTGTACCAGGGACACGCACCGGCGGGCTGACAAATACCGCTTCCAAAAAGCTGTTCAGGTCAATGGCATCGATCAAGAGCTTGCGTTTCAACAGACGGCGTCCCTGTTTCCAGGTGGACATCACCAGATACAAGCCGCCAGCCATCGCCAGCGGAAACCAGCCACCCTGCAAAATCTTCACCGAATTGGAGGCAAAAAATACGCAGTCGATTGTCAGAAAAAAACCAGTGGCAGCGAAACTGATTGGCAATTTGTAACCCCATCCATAGCGCAGCACAAAAAATGTCATCATGGTGGTGATGATCATCACCAGACTCACAGAAATTCCGTATGCCGCCGCCAGCGCCGTAGACGAACCAAACAATCCCACAGCAAATACCACACCAATCAGCAGGAACCAGTTGACCACCGGGATGTAAATTTGCCCGGTATCACGCACCGACGTGTGCAAAATAGACAAGCGTGGCAAATACCCCAGCTGGATGGTCTGCTTTGTGGCTGAAAAGGACCCAGAGATCAGTGCTTGCGAGGCGATCACCGTAGCGGCAGTAGCCAAGACCACCAGCGGAATCAGCGCCCAATTCGGAGCCAACAAGAAGAATGGACTTTCAACAGCCGTGGGGTGCGCCAGCACGAGCGCACCCTGCCCGAAGTAGTTCAACACCAGCGACGGCAGCACTAGACTAAACCAAGCTATGCGGATTGGCAGTTTGCCAAAGTGGCCCATGTCGGCGTACAGCGCCTCGGCCCCGGTCAGACACAAAAACACCGCGCCCAGAGTAATGAACGCCATGCCCACATGGTTAACGACGAAACGCAAGGCGTACCAGGGCAATAACGCCAAAAGAATCGACGGATTGTCGACAATCTCAACCGCGCCGATCACACCGATGGCCAAAAACCATATCAAAGTGATAGGGCCGAAAAATTTGCCGATATCGCCAGTGCCGCGTCGCTGCACAATGAATAGCGCCAGCAACACGATGAGCGAAATCGGCACCACAAACTGTTTGGCTGCTGGTGTCACGACTTCCAGACCTTCCACCGCCGAGAGCACCGAAATGGCCGGGGTGATGACACCATCACCAAAAAACAGCGCCACGCCAAACACTCCCAGCACCGTCAGGATGCCACGCAATTTGGGCCGATCCTTGATGCTCATGGAGGCCAGCGCCAGCAAGGCCATCAAGCCGCCTTCGCCGTGGTTGTCGGCACGCATGATCAGCACCACGTACTTGAGCGACACGATCATCGTCAACGCCCAGAAGAACAACGACAGCACGCCCAGCACGTTGCCTTCGGTGATCGGCACATGCCCGCTGACAAACACTTCTTTGAAAGCATACAGCACGCTGGTACCGATGTCTCCGTAGACGACACCGATGGCACCCAGGGTGAGCGCGCGAAGGGATGATTGAGATGTAGCCAAACAAGCACCCAGCCACCAACGAGGCCAGGCTCCATATCATGAGAGGCCGCCATTTTGCGTCAGAAAGCCCTGACACCTCCAACACTCGGTCGAACTAGGCTCGCTCTCGCTCCATTCATTCTCGCAGTCTGTAGTTTGTGACCAACAGGGCGTGGTCAATCATAGACCTCGGCATCGGGGTCCGTGGCTTCCAGCTCGTAACTGGCCGCCAGCATTGCCAGACGCCCGACCACGCCGTACATATAGAAGCGGTTGGGCACGCTGGCACCGGGTTTGACACCCGGCTGTGGCAACTGGGTGCTGTGCTCAAAAGCCAGTGGCACGTAGTCAGAGCCCGGCGCCTTCAGGGTTTCGTCGGCGCCGCGCCCGGCAAGCACCCGGTAATAGCCCCCCACCACATAACGGTCCATGGTGTAGATCACCGGCTCGGCGACCGCGTCATTGACGCGCTCTTGCGTCAATACACCTTCCTGCACCATGAAACCATGCGGCGGCAGTGGAGTTTTTCGCCGTTGGTTCAGTGTCTTGACTCGTTCCGCCAGGGCTTGCAGGTCTTTGGCATCGCGCACGGTCACGATGCCGATCTCATGCGTCCCATGGTCGGCCTTGACGACGACAAACGGTTTTTCTTTGATGCCGTATTCCTTGTACTTGCGCCGCACGCGGGCCAGCACCACATCCACTTGGCCGCGCAAGTCATCCAGACCGCTGTCCTTGTCAAAATCGACTTCATCACATTTGTCAAACAGCGGATTGATCAGCCAGGGGTCCACCCCCATGAGCTTGCCAAGACGCTTGGCCACTTCTTCGTAGGCTTTGAAATGCGTGCTTTTGCGACGGGTGGGCCAGCCAGCGTGCAGCGGCGGCAGCAGGTACTGCTCAAAAATCTCCTCCAGAATGCCCGGTACGCCGGTGTTCAGGTCGTTGTTGAGCAGAATGGTGCAGGGATCGAAATTTTTCAGCCCCAGGCGGCGCTTGCTGCGAATGACCGGCTCCAGTGTGACGATATCGCCATCGGGCAGCTCGATGGTGGTGCTTTGCTTGACCGCCGGGTCAATCGAACCCAGCCGCACATTCAGGCCGGCCATGTTGAAGATGCGGCTGAGCTGCGCCAGGTTGGCCAGGTAGCGCGCGCTGTGATCACCGTTCTTGGGAATGAGCAGCAGATTGCGCGCTTCGGGGCAGATCTTCTCGATGGCGGCCATGGCCGCCTGCACGGCCAGTGGCAACATCTCCGGAGTGAGATAGTTCCAGCCGGTGGGAAACAGGCGGGTACTGACCGGCGCGAGCTTGAAACCGGCGTTACGGATATCCACCGAGGTGTAAAACGGCGGGGTGTGCTCCATCCACTCCAGGCGGAACCAGCGTTCGATGGCAGGCATGGAGTCCAGCACGCGCTGCTCCAGCTCGTTGATAGGGCCAGTCAGGGCGGTGATGAGGTGAGGAACCATGGGTAACCTTGCGAAAGTGTTGCTTTTATTCTAGGACGGGGCTTTGTCAGCCCGACCACTATCAAGTGATGATGTGCCAAAGATTTATTCAGAGCCCGCCCGGGCCTGATAGTTCCAGATCACGCCACGTTGGCATGCCAGCACTCACACCCGAACTTCACCCTGCCCCAACACCACGTACTTGAGCGAGGTCAGGCCTTCAATGCCGACCGGGCCACGGGCGTGGAACTTGTCGGTGGAGATGCCAATTTCTGCCCCCAGGCCGTACTCAAAGCCGTCGGCAAAACGCGTGCTGGTGTTGACCATGACGCTGGCCGAGTCCACTTCACGCAGGAACGCTTGGGCATGCATGTGATCACGGGTCAGGATGGCGTCGGTGTGGTGGCTGCTGTACTGGTTGATGTGGGCAATAGCTTCGTCCACGCCCGCCACCACCTTGATGCTGATGATCGGGGCCAGGTATTCCTCAAACCAGTCGGACTCCTGCGCGAGCACCAGTTTGAAGTGTTCGCCAGACCCCTGGATTGCTTCAATATGCGTAGCTGCTTGCCCTTGATTTACCTGGGCTATAGGGCTATTTTCTTTATAAGATTGCAACAAGGCGAGAGCCTCGGCATCACAGCGCATCTCCACCCCTTTGTCGGCGAAAATTTGGCCGATCAATGGCAAAAACTCTGCCGCCACGCCGCGCGCCACCAACAGGCTCTCGGTGGCGTTGCATGGGCTGTATTTGTTGGTTTTGGCGTTGTCGGCCACCTTGAGCGCCATGACCATGTCGCACGGGTCGTCCACATAGGTGTGGCAATTGCCGTCCAGGTGTTTGATGACCGGTACCTTGGCATCCCGACTGATGCGCTCGATGAGCCCCTTGCCACCCCGTGGAATGATCACATCGACAAACTGCGGCATGGCAATCAGCTGACCGACCACCTCGCGATCGATGGTTTGCACCAGTTGCACGGCGTGTTCCGGCAAGCCACTTTCCACCAGCGCCTGCTGCACCAGTTTGGCCAGCGCCTTGTTGGAGTCGATCGCCTCGGAGCCGCCGCGCAGGATGCAGGCGTTGCCGCTCTTGATGCTCAACGATGCCGCTTCAATCGTCACATTCGGACGGCTCTCGAAAATCATGCCAAACACGCCAATCGGCACGCGCATCTGCCCCACGCGGATGCCGCTGGGCTGCTCTTTCATGCCAATGATTTCGCCAATCACGTCGGCCATGGCGGCCAGCTGCTCACAGCCCTGGGCGCAGGTCTCGATCACTTTGGGGGTAAGTTTGAGCCGATCCACCATGGGCGCGGCCAATCCAGCGGCCACGGCGCGCTCAATGTCATTGGCGTTGTCGATCTGCAAGGCGTCCACATTGGCGCGCAGCAACTCTGCCAGCTTTTTAAGAGCTGCATTTTTGATAGCTGCTTGTGCACGTGCCATCTGGGCTGAGGCCTGTTTTGCCTGTGCACCCAGAGTTTGGGCATAGTCGGAAATAGTCATCGCGTTCATGGGCCCATTTTGGCACGCTCACGACCAGGTATACATCGGTCGCAACAAGCCTATGGCATTGCTCATGATGCGCGTCGCCTCGATCAGAACGATGTCTTTGATCGACTTCAGCGATTTTTCAACCCGCAATTCTTCTGTCACGCTACGCTCACCGGGCAATAGGCCATCATCAAGTGCCGTGCTGATCGCCTCATTCGGCAGGCTGGCACCGCTGCTCCCAGTGCCTGGTTTGCCGTGCTTGCTGTTGGCCTGGCGGGCAGCCAACTGCGCCTGCCTGGTCACCCGTTCTTTGCGCCGTTCGGCCTCATTCAATGAGATGTCCTTCATGTCGCGTTGCCGCTTGAACTCATCGATGTCTGCTTGCAAATTCTTGAAGTCAGGGTCTTGTTTGATGCGCAACGCATGTTGCTCCGCCAGGACGGGGAGTATCGACTTCACATTGGCACGGGGCGAGTAATAAACCGCCTTGATTTGGGTCCAGGGCAACGCGTTATCAAAGCCTGACTCGCCGGGCGTTCCCTCATCGAAGATGCCGGGAAACCCAATGTCTGGAACGACACCCTTGAGCTGTGTTGTGCCGCCGCTGACACGAAAGAACTGGGCCACCGTCATCTTCAGTTCGCCCAGTTGCGGTTTGGCGCTTTTCGCGAGTTCGTCCAGATCGATCATCGATTGGACGGTACCCTTGCCAAAGCTGGGCTGGCCGATGATGACCCCACGTCCATAGTCCTGGATGGCTGCTGCGAATATTTCAGACGCGGACGCTGAACGTTTGTCAATCAGCACACCTAGCGGCCCATGCCAGACGACGCTGGCTTGGGTGTCTATGCCGACCACAACATCACCAGTCGCGTCGCGTTGCTGCACGACAGGAACATTACCAATGAAGAGGCTGGTCAGCTCGATGGCTTGTGTCAGGGAACCCCCTCCGTTGCCGCGCAAATCAACCAGAACAGCGTCGACGTGCTGAGACTTGAACGCTGTCAATAGCCTTTGTACGTCATGGGTTGCACTTTTGAAATTCGGGTCACCGTCATGCTTGCCGGCGAAGTCCTCATAGAAAGACGGCAGGGTGATCACGCCAATTCGACGCGAAGTCGCACCATCTGAAACGGTTTCAATGCTCGACTTTGCAGCGTCTTCCTCCAGGCCCACTGGTTTGCGAACAAGACTGACGAATTTTTGCTTCCCGCCATCCGCCGCGTCTGCAGGTAAAACGGCCAACCTGACCACCGTCTCAGCCGGGCCCCGGATGAGCTCAATCAGGTCATCGGGTCGCCAACCGACCACATCCACCATCGGGCCAGCGGCGCCTTGTGCCACGCCAACAATCCGGTCCCCGACCTTGATCTGCCCCGACCGACTGGCGGGGCCGCCTGCCGTTAACTCCGAGATGGTGGCGGTATCGTCAGCACTGGAAATCGATGCGCCAATGCCGACCAATGACAAGCGCATGGCGATGTCAAACTCCTCTACAGCTCGGGGCCCCATGTAATTGGTGTGGGGTTCGATCGACATCGTGTAGGCGTTCATGAACGTCTGAAAGGCATCGGCGTTTGTGGTCTGGCTTACGCGTTTGAGAGCGTGCTCGTAACGCTTGTCGAGCGTTTTCACGATGCTAGGGTCGTCTTTGCCCGCCAGTTTGAGGGATAGCCACTCGCTCTTCACACGCTTTCGCCACAACTCGTCGAGTTCAGATGTGGTTTGCGGCCAGGGTTGTGTTTCTCGCGATATCTGAAAACGTTCATCCACCTGGAAATCAAAACCGTGCTTCAGGAGATTGCGGGCGTATTGGAATCGCTGTGCCACGCGCCGCTGGGACACATTGAATATTGCAAAGGGCACGCTCAGGTCGTCCCGCCGGATGGCCGGTCCCATCTTGTCGCGCTCACCTGAAAACCGGTCAACATCCGCCTGCAGAAAAAACGACTTTTCCGGATCAAGGGCTTTGAGGTATCGGTCAAAAATTTTCTCGGACAAAGCCTGATCCAGCGGCACCGCTTTGTAGTGGTAACGGGAAATGATATCAGCGGCCATATGCGCCGCCTTGACCTCAAGTTGTGTCGGCTGAAGATCATGGGGAAAGCTGGCCGCAGTTGAATCGATTGCCACAGCTTGTACCCACCCGGACAGGCCAAGAATGAGTAGCAGCATTATTTTTTTCATGGGCTCTTTCACGTTTGAAACACAAGGGGCAAAGACTAACTTTCAAAGCTAGGTCCCAGTGTGTCGGAGGCGTAAAGAAAAGTGAAATTCAGGCCTGCGTGGATCGCTCAGCACAGCACGGCGCAGATAACCACCCATTGCTGGTGAAACTGATCTACTGGCCGCAAGGCGACCACTTCCCACTACTTCGACTTGGCTCCCGCCAGCGGTTTGTGGGGGACTGCCACGCATAGACTGCACAGTTGCATCGCCAACCTGCCCAGCGCCTGCCAGCCGTCTGTCGGCCATTCAGGGACTTTCAGGCCTTTGACGATGCCATCCACCTGGTGGGCGCTTTGCAGCAGTTGCGCCAGCGCCGCGTCGCTCAGGCGCGGCAACACGCGCTCGAACAATCGCTCTTTGTTGCCCCACACACGCTGTTCGCGCAGTGCCATGGGCAGCGGCTTGCCCTGGCCCATGGCGTCTTTGACGCGTTTGAGGGCGCGAATGTCTTCGGCCAGGGTGTAGTGCACCAGCACTTCGGCCTCACCCTCGGCCTGCAGGCCGTCGAGCATGCGCTGCACCCGTGGGGCCTGCCCGGCCAGCACGGCCTCGCTGAGTTTGAACACGTCATAGCGCGCCACGTTCAGCACCGCGTTTTCGATCTGCTCAAAACTCAGTTCGCCCGCAGGATGCAGCAGTGCCAGCTTCTGGATTTCCTGGTGCGCCGCCAGCAGATTGCCCTCCACCCGGTCGGCAAAAAACTGCAGGGTGCGTTGCCCCTCCTCGCCTGCCGCCACGCGCTGGCCTTGCGCTGCCAGGCGCTGGGCAATCCATTGCGGCAACGCCGCGCGCTCTACCGGGCTCACCTCCAGGGTGATACCGCTTTCCAGCGCCGTAAACCAGGCGGCAGACTTCGTCATCTTGTCGAGTCGCGGCAGGATCACCAGCGTCAAGGTCGAGTCGTTGCCGCGCGATTGCTCCACCAACTGCTGCAGCGCCACGCTGCCGTCCTTGCCGGGTTTGCCGCTGGGGACGCGCAGCTCCACAATCTGCTTGTCGGCAAACAGGCTCAAGCTGCCACACGCGGCCAGCACCTCGCTCCAGTCAAAGTTGGCGCCACTGACGGTGTGGGAGGTGCGCTCGGTGAAGCCTTGTGTGCGGGCGGTGGTGCGAATGGCGTCCAGCGCCTCCTGAATCAGCAGCGGTTCGTCGCCGTGCAGGGTGTATAGGCTTTTCAGGCCCTTACCAAGGTGGGCTGTGAGCTGGTTGGGGCTGAGTTGCATTGAACCGGTCTAGCTTGCACTTGCTGCGATGCGCAGCAAGCCATGTCCGGAGGTGTCAGCCCCCCCTTTGAACAGTGCCACCACCTCGACCAGCCCGTCGGCTTGGCTCCTCAAATGGCTTGCGGATGCCGCCATTTGCTCAACCAGAGCGGCATTTTGCTGGGTCGTTTGGTCCATTTGACCAATGGCCTCACCCACTCGGGAGACACCGGCGCTTTGTTCTGAACTGGCCGCACTGATTTCACTCACAATGCCGGTCACACGCTGGATGGCGGCGACAATTTCTGTCATGGTGACCCCTGCGCGGTCTACGAGTTCTGTGCCTTGCTCCACCCGTTGCACACTGGCACCGATCAGATTTTTGATCTCCTTGGCTGCCTCTGCGGAACGGCCCGCCAGCGAGCGCACCTCGGACGCCACCACCGCAAAGCCGCGCCCTTGCTCACCCGCACGGGCGGCTTCGACGGCAGCATTGAGTGCCAGGATGTTGGTCTGAAAAGCAATGCCGTCAATCACCTGAATGATGTCGGCAATCTGGCGTGACGATTGGTTGATGCCTTTCATGGTTTCCACCACCTGCGCCACAACATCGCCACCCTTGGTTGCAACCGTAGACGCATTCAGGGCCAAGTCATTGGCCAGTCGGGCGTTGTCGGCATTTTGATGAACGGTGGCCTCCAAAGATTGCATGGATGATGCCGTGACTTGCAGGGCACTGGCCTGATTCTCGGTTCTGTCACTTAAATCCTGATTGCCTTGGGCGATTTCGGCACTGGCGTTGGCAACGCTGCCTGAGCCCTGGCGAACCTGTTCGACGATGTCACGCAGACTGGCTTGCATGCGCGCCAACGCCTGTAAAAGCCGACCAGTTTCATTGGTGGACTCCGCGTCAATGTTCTGCGACAAATCCCCGGCAGCAATGCCGCTGGCGACCTCAATGGCGGCGTTCAGCGGTTGGGTGACCGAGCGGACCAGCCAAACCGCAGCCCCCACGGCCAACAGCACACAGGCCACCAATGCGCCAAGCAATGTGTAGCGTGCATTCGCGTAAGTCGCACCACTTTCTGTGGTGGTTGTCGCCGCCGCTGCGTGATTCATCTCGGCCAACTGGCTACCCGATGCGTTGAGATGCTCAAAGGAAGCATACGAATCACCCTCCAGCAGCTTCCTGGCAGTGAACTTCTCGCGATTGGTGGACAGCTCCACAATCTGCTGGTGGATCTTGACGTAGTTCTTCCATTCCGCCTCCATCGCCTGAAAGGATTTTTTCTCTTCGCTACCCGTCACAAGCGGCGCGTAGGCGCTCAAGTCGGCATTGACGGCACGCAACTGCTCCTCCATCTCCTTGGCAGTTTTGGCCATGCCGTTTTCTTCCTGGTTCATCACGTGCTGTGTCTCGTCAATTCGCAGATTGGCGAAGTTGATTTTGAGACGATTGACCAACTCTACAGACGGCAAATGTTGTTCGGCAATGTCAAGGGTCACCTCTCGCATGGTCTTCATTTGCAGCAGAGCGACCGTAACGATCACGACCAGCAGGGCAATCAGGAGTCCAAAGGTCACGGACAAACGGGTAGAAATTTTCAGGTTTTGCATGTTCATCATGTTGGTCTCGACGAATACCTAAGTCACATAGATTGGCCACCCATTCTGGGCAGAGGCCCATGACGCAGGCGGTCTGCTTGGCCTTTCAATCATAGTCCCTGATAGCCCTGCACTCGTTGCGTTTGGTTAGCATGCCATCCTGAGCAAAATGACCAAGCTATGACAACCTGTAGGTCTCCAGGTGAATGCTGGTTTCGGTATTGCTGATGCCTTTGAGCAGGCGGATGCGCTCCAGGACTTTCGCCAGGTCTTGCAGGGTTTCGGCACGCAGTTCGGCCAGCAAGTCCCAGCGCCCGTTGGTGTCATGCAAGGTGGCCACGCCGGGCTCGCCCAGCAGTGCGGCGATCACGGCGCGGGTCTGGTTACCGTCCACGGCGATGCTCATCCAGGCGGTGATCTGGTCGTGCTGTACGTCCGGGCGCAGACGCACGGTGTAGCCAACGATCACGCCATCGTCCTCCAGTCGGCGAATGCGGTTGGTGACGGTGCCGCGCGAGACCTTGAGTTTGAGCGCGAGCGCCGCCACCGAGAGGCGGGCGTCTTGCCGCAGCAAGGACAGCAATTGTTGGTCCGTTTCATCCATATTGCTAATTCAACATGCCAAAACGGCAATTATGTGACGATTTTTATACAAAGTTGACGATTGTTATTGTCGGCACGTGTGGGCAAACTCTTGGACAACTATTTGCAGAATTTATACAAACCGAAGAGACACCCTCATGAGCAGCCCACACACAACATCTGCCAGCCGCACCAACACGCTATTTCTCAGCCCACAAGACGTGGCTAGCATCATTGGCCGCCAAGGCATGGCCGCCACGCTGCAAGGCATGGCGACCTATATCCGACAGGACTTTTTGCGTTGGGAGAGTTTTGACAAGGCTCCACGGGTGGCCAGCCATTCACCAGACGGCGTTATTGAACTCATGCCGATTGCTGACGCCAGCCGCTACGCGTTCAAATACGTCAACGGCCACCCCAAAAACACCGCCCAAGGCTTGTCCACGGTGATGGCGTTTGGCGTGCTGGCCGATGTGGCAACGGGCACGCCGCTGTTGCTCAGTGAGATGACGCTGACCACCGCGCTGCGCACTGCGGCCACATCTGCTGTCGCAGCCCGTGCACTGGCCAGACCGGACAGCCGGGTCATGGCCTTGATTGGCAACGGCGCGCAAAGCGAATTCCAGGCGCTGGCATTCCACCATCTGATGGACATTGAAGAAATTCGCCTGTATGACATCGACCTGGCCGCTACCGCCAAGCTGATGCACAACCTGCAAGCCAACCCGGACGCTGCAGGCCTGCGGCTGATCGCCTGCGCCAGCGTGGCAGATGCGGTGCGCGGTGCCGATATCGTGACCACCATCACGGCGGACAAGACCAATGCAGCCATCATCACCGCAGACATGCTGGAGCCGGGCATGCATATCAACGGTGTAGGAGGTGACTGCCCAGGTAAGACAGAGATCCACCATGGTGTGCTGCGCGCCGCCAAAGTGTTTGTGGAATTCGAGCCGCAGACCCGCATTGAAGGCGACCTGCAACATCTGCCCGCTGAATTCCCTGTCACCGAGTTGTGGCAAGTGCTCTCAGGTCAAAAGCCAGGTCGCGACAACGCCAATCAGATCACGATGTTTGATTCGGTCGGCTTTGCCATGGAAGACTTTTCTGCCCTGCGCTATCTGTTCGACCAGGCACAGACCTTGCGGTTGGGCGCACCGATTGCCCTGATAGCACAGCTGAGCGACCCGAAAGACCTGTATCGACTGATCCGGCCAATGCCCGCCAGATCAGAGCGCGCGGCCACTCAGGTCGATGCCCACGTAGCACTTACTGAAACTGCTTGACTGCAGCCAGACGGCGCTGAATCTGCTGCGCAATGTCGCGCTCCATGTCAACGTACAAATTGGCCATCTCGGTTTCTTTGGCCAGCGCAGCCGATTCGCTATAGCTGACTTCACGCTGCTGCATGATTTCGTTTTCAGCAATCAACTCTTTGCCTTGGGGCGTATCCAGCCGGAAACGCACCCGCAATCGCAGTTGAAATTCAAGTACCTGGCCAGAGGAGTTCACGCCGACCACGACTTTTTCGCGCTGCTCTCCCAGTATCTTGAGCACCACTTGGGCCTGCGCGACGGGTACATCGGTGCTCAGCACTTGTACCGTGCCGCCAAAAGAGCGGCGCAACTCCTGCACCACAGCGCCGCCCGGGTCGGGCTGGATCGCGATACTGCTAAAAGCGAAGTTTTGACTGCCACGCAGTTTGAAGCCGCAACCCGCCAGCAGGCTAGTGGCCACCAGCGCGACAACCAGGCTGCGCCGTGGCAAGTTGCTCGGATTCCAGAAAGCAGACTTCATGAAAGCTCCTTAAACCACCAGATTGACCAGCCGTCCTGGAACCACAATGACCTTTTTGGGTGCAGCGCCGTTGGCCAACTTTTGAAACGTTTCGCTGGCAATGGCCGCCTGCTCAATGGCAAGCTTATCGGCACTGCTGCTGACCACGATGGAGCCGCGCAGCTTGCCATTGACCTGCAGCATCAGTTCGATCTCATCCTTGACCAGCGCGCCGGGATCAACTTGCGGCCAGGGTGTATCCAGCAAGTCGCCCAATGCATCGGCATAGCCCAACTCTGACCACAAGGCATGCGCAATGTGCGGTGTGGCTGGGTACAGGCAACGCAGCAGAATGCCAAAGCCTTCAGTCAGCGCCAACTGGGCACCGGCCGACTCCAAGGCCTTGAAGTCTTCCAGCGCATTGATCATCTTCATCGCGCCGCTGACCACGGTGTTGTACTGCATGCGCTGGTAGTCGTAATCCACCTGCTTGAGCACGGTGTGAATCTCCAGACGCAGCGCTTTGGCTTCTTTGCCAAACTCTACGTCTTTTAACCCCGTAGCCCCTGTCGCAACTGCACTTGCAGCTTCACAATTCATAGCTGACTGTTTGACACCAAAATTCCACACACGGCGCAGGAAGCGGTAACTACCCTCCACCGCCGCGTCGTTCCACTCCAGCGTTGCCTCGGGCGGGGCGGTGAACATGGTGTACAGGCGGGCGGTGTCGGCACCGTATTTTTCAATCAGATCTTGCGGATCCACGCCGTTGTTTTTGGACTTGGACATGGTGCCCACGCCCTCGTAGTCAATGAGCGTGCCCACCGGCAGATCACCCACGGCCTTGATCAAGCGTGCGCCGATGACTTTGCCGGCATCATCCAACACGTGCTCCACATCGCTGGGCCAGAAGTAGTCTTTGCCGCCCTTGTCGGTGCGGCGGCTGTAGATGTGGTTCAGCACCATGCCTTGCGTGAGCAGTTTGGTGAAGGGCTCGTCCACTTTCACCAGCCCCAGGTCGCGCATCACCTTGGTCCAGAAGCGGGCGTACAACAAGTGCAGGATGGCGTGTTCGATGCCGCCGATGTACTGGTCCATCGGCATCCAGTAGTCCGCGCCCTCTGCCACCATCTTCTCGGCATTGGTCGGGTCGCAGTAGCGCATGAAATACCAGGAGCTGTCGACAAAGGTGTCCATGGTGTCGGTTTCGCGCCGCGCCGGTTTACCGCAGATTGGGCAGGTGACCCCGGCGTGAAAGCCTTCGTGTTTGTGCAGCGGGTTGCCAGAGCCGTCGGGAATGCAGTCTTGCGGCAACACCACCGGCAAATCTTTCTCAGGCACCGGCACCGCACCGTGGTCGTCGCAATGGATGATCGGGATCGGCGTGCCCCAGTAACGCTGGCGGCTCACACCCCAATCGCGCAGACGCCAGGTGACTTTCCTTTCGCCCAGGCCTTTGGCGGCCAACAGTTCAGCAACCTTGGTCACGGCGGCTTTTTGATCCAGGCCGTCGAGGACGCCGGAGTTGACACTGACACCGTTTTGCTTGTCGGCATACCAGTCATGCCAAACCTTGTCATCAAAGATCTGGTCTTTGACCGCCACCACAGGCTGGATTGGGAGCTGGTATTTCAAGGCAAACGCAAAGTCCCGCTCATCATGCGCCGGCACACCCATCACCGCACCGTCGCCGTAGCTCATCAGCACGTAATTGCCAACCCAGACCTCGACTTGTTTGCCGGTCAACGGATGGGTGACAAACAAGCCGGTGGGCATGCCGACTTTTTCTTTCAAAGCCAGCTCGGCCTCGGTGGTGCCGCCCTTTTTGCATTCTTCGATGAAGGTTGCCAACGCCGGATTGCTGGCTGCCGCGTGCACGGCCAGCGGGTGTTCAGCGGCCACCGCGCAAAAGGTCACGCCCATGATGGTGTCGGCGCGGGTGGTGAAGACGTACATCTTGCCGTCGCCGATCAGCGCACCGTCAGCACCCTTGATGTCATGGGTGAAAGCAAAGCGCACTCCCTCTGACTTGCCAATCCAGTTTTCCTGCATCAGCTTGACACGCTCGGGCCAACCTGGCATGTTGTCGCCGGTGACGTTGGCCAGCAGTTCGTCGGCGTACTGGGTGATGGCTAGGTAGTAGCCCGGGATTTCGCGCTTTTCGACCACCGCACCGGTGCGCCAGCCTTTGCCGTCAATCACTTGCTCGTTGGCCAGCACGGTCATGTCCACCGGGTCCCAGTTGACAACCTGGGTCTTGCGGTAGGCAATGCCTTTTTCCAGCATCTTCAGGAACAGCCACTGGTTCCACTTGTAGTACTCGGGCGTGCAGGTGGCGACTTCGCGGCTCCAGTCGATGGCCAGGCCCATGGCTTGCATCTGGCCCTTCATGTAGGCGATGTTCTCAAAGGTCCACTGGGCTGGGGGCACACCGTTTTTCAACGCGGCGTTCTCAGCGGGCAGGCCAAATGCATCCCAGCCCATGGGCATGAGCACGTTGTAGCCCTGCATGCGCAGCTGGCGCGTGAGCATGTCGTTGATGGTGTAGTTGCGCACATGGCCCATGTGCAGCTTGCCGCTGGGGTAAGGCAGCATGGAGCAGGCGTAGAACTTCTTCTTCGGCTTGCCGTTGACATCCTTGGCGTTTTCGCTCACACGGTAGGCATCGGTGGACTGCCAATGGGCTTGGGCAGCGGGTTCAACGTCGAGGTGGTTGTATTTTTCTTGCATGGCGATGGATCTTGGCGGCGGGCAGCCGCTCGGGCGTGAGATGACTGAATGATGTGGGCGTGTTGTTGATCCCGTGCACGCCAGGCGCTCACGGGGAACCTGGCCCGATTTTAGGGTTTGCGCGGCGCGGCCCCAGCGGGCGCTGCCACCGGCGACGTTGAAGGCGATGTTGTGGCGTTGGAAGGCACATCGGCAACAAACCCGATGCGGTTCAGATTCGCCTTTTGGGCCACGCCCATGACTTCCACAATGCGTCCATAGGGGACTGCCTTGTCGGCGCGTAGTTGCACCTCGGTGTCTGGGTTCAGCTGCTGCGAGGTGACAAATTGACGGGCCAACTCTTCCAGAGATACCGGGTGATCATTCAGAAACGTCTGACCGGAAGCATCCACCACCACTCTGACGGCCTTTGGCACATCACTGGATTTGGCAGCATCGGTTTTCGGCAGATCAAGCTTGATGGAGCTGGCTAGCAGTGGCGCGGTGATGATGAAGATCACCACCAGCACCAGCATCACGTCGATCAGCGGCGTCATGTTGATGTCGCTCATGGGCTGTGAGCCCAAACTGCGATCCAGACGGCCGAAAGACATGTGACTCAGTCTGCCATCAAACCTGAGCGCTGGCGTTACCCACCAACTCGCGCAGGTCACGCGCAAAACCTTCAAGCTCGGCTTCGATGCGCGCCACCGAACGACCAAGAACGTTGTAAGCCAGCACCGCTGGAATGGCCACCGCCAGACCCGTAGCCGTCATGATCAACGACTCGCCCACGGGGCCGGAAATCTTGTCGATGGAGACCTGCCCCGCTGTCGCAATACCTATGAGTGCATGGTAGATGCCCCATACCGTTCCCAGCAGGCCGACAAAGGGGGCTGTAGCACCCACGGTGGCCAGCAATACCTGACCGTGCTGAAGTTTGGTCAGGGCCTGGTGCAGTGCGTTGCGTAGCACGCGCGTTAACTGAGTTTCCAGGCCACCGGCACCAGCCAACGTCTTGCTTGCTTCTATCTTTGTAGCTTCAACCATAGGTAGAACAAGGGCTTCACGGTCAAAAACCTTAATTTTTTGGGTAGCCTCCCCGACGCTGGTCGACTGCCAGAAAACGGCAATGCAGCGATCCACGTCGCGACTGGCCCTGTGCAACAGCCAGGCTTTCCACAAAATCACCACCCAACTACCCACTGACATGGCCAGCAGCAGCAAGGCCACACTCCGCGCCAAGGCATCTCCGTGCCAGAAAAACTGTGCCAGGTTCATTTCAGGTTGAGCACGTCAGCCATGTCAAACAGACCTGCTTTGTGGTCATGCAGAAAACGCGCGGCGCGCAAACTGCCCTGTGCGTAGCTGACGCGGCTCGACGACTTGTGGGTGATCTCGATGCGTTCACCTGTCCCGGCAAACAGCACAGTGTGGTCGCCAACGATGTCACCGCCACGAATGGTGGCAAAACCGATGGAAGATGGATCGCGCTCACCCGTGACACCTTCACGTGCATAGACTGCGCAATCTTTCAGGTCGCGCCCCAGCGCATCGGCGATGACTTCACCCATTTTCAGAGCCGTACCCGATGGTGCATCCACCTTGTGACGGTGATGTGCCTCAATGATTTCGATGTCGTAACCAGTGGACAACGCCTTCGCAGCCAATTCCAGCAGTTTGAACGTCACATTCACGCCCACACTCATGTTTGGTGCCATCACGATGGCGATGTCCTTGCTGGCAGCAGCAATCTCGGCTTTTTGCGCGTCAGTAAACCCTGTGGTCCCAATGACCAGATTGACACCCAGTTCGCGGCATGCTTGCAGGTGGGCCAGCGTACCCTCTGGCCGCGTGAAATCGATCAATACATCGGAGTGGCTGAGCCCGGTCTGCAGGTCTGAGGTAATGGCAATGCCACTGCTCAATCCCAGGAACGCAGCAGGGTCAAGACCAATGGCAGGGCTACCCGGCACATCAAGTGCACCGCTGAGTTGGCAGTCGTCAGCTTTGGCCACTGCTTCAACCAGCATACGGCCCATACGGCCACTGGCGCCAGCCACACAGATACGGTGGTGAGTTGTCTCGCTCATAGCGGCTATCAGCGCGCAGGCGCTTCAAGGGGGGGGTAAACGACAGGTGGCGATGCCACCAGCTGAACAGAAGGAGTGGGCGCAACGGCTTCGGGCTTGGCGCTGGCTTTCAGGCTTTCCGGCGACATTTCCAGCACGGGTACGGGTCCGGATTTGCGGCCCGAATCCAGAGAGGCAACAAACTCGGCTTCGGTGGGCAAGGGATCGGCCTCCACACGGGCCACAACGTCATCTTTGAAGAAAACGGTGACCTTTCGATCCTGGGGCTCAGTACCCTGGCGTTTGAAGGTAAAGACGTAGTCCCACCGGTCCGCATGAAAAATATCGGTCAGTAGAGGTGTGCCAAGGATATTTTTGACCTGGCCGCGGCTCATGCCTTCTTTGAGCGCTGCCAATTGCTCACTGGAGACAAAATTGCCCTGCACGATGTCGATCTTGTAGGGTCGCACCATACTAACCAGCCGATTGCTGGCGTTATCGACCGAGCCACAAGCCGACAATGTGGCCATGGTGGCACCCAGTGCACTCCAGCAGATACAACGAACGATGGAATCAAACATAGAAAAAGCCACGACGATATGATCCGCGCATTGTACCGATAGCGTTTCAACTCGCGACGTGTGGGAATGCTACGTAATTGGCAACCGGAAAATCCGTATGAGCAAGATTGAAGAACTCAAAAGCACGGGCCTGAAGGCCACTCTGCCAAGACTAAAGATTCTGGAAATTTTCCAGAAAAGCGCCCATCGGCACATGACAGCCGAAGATGTGTCACGGGTGTTGCTGCAAGAAAACTCGGATGTTGGCCTGGCCACGGTGTACCGCGTGCTGGCTCAGTTCGAGCAGGCGGAAATTTTGATTCGCAGCCACTTCGAAAGTGACAAGGCAGTCTATGAACTCAATGAAGGACAACACCACGACCATTTGGTTTGTCTGGACTGTGGCCGGGTTGTTGAGTTTTATGACGCCCAGATCGAACAGCGACAAAACGCTGTAGCGAAGGAAAAAGGCTTTGCCATCGCTGACCACGCCTTGAGCCTCTATGCCCACTGCACCCGCGACAACTGCGAGCATCGGCGCACGGCGGATTAGTGGGGCTCTTCCATGGCCTTGCGATGGCGTTCAACAAATTCCTTGTAGGTATCCACACCACGAATCTGCAAGATGGTGTTGCGCACGGCAGCTTCCACCAGCACCGCGATGTTGCGACCTGCCACCACTTGAATGACCACCTTGCGCACTGGCACATCCAGTACATCCTGGGTGAGTGGCTCATAGGGAATACGCTCGTAATCACGTTCCATGGTTTCGCGGCGAACCAAATGCACGATCAACTGCAGGCGTTTTTTGCGCCGCACAGCGGTTTCACCAAAAATGCAGCGGATGTCGAGCAGGCCAATGCCACGCACTTCCAGCAAATTGAGTAGCAGTTCCGGGCAGCGGCCCTCAATAGTGTCCTGGTTGATACGGTACAGATCCACCGCGTCGTCCGCCACCAGACCGTTGCCGCGGGAGATCAGCTCCAAACCCAGTTCACTTTTACCCAAACCTGACTCGCCCGTGATCATCACCCCGAGGCCCAAAATGTCCATGAAAACGCCGTGCATGGTGCAGCGGTCGGCAAAATGTTTGGATAGGTAGGCCCGCAGCACATCAATCACAAAGGCCGACGAGCCACTGGTAGCAAACATCGGAATCTGGGCGCGCTCGCACATGGACAACAGAGCCTCTGGCGCTGTTTGCCCATCAGCCAGGATCAAGACTGGCGGCTCCAATGTGACGATGCGGGCGATACGCCGCTGACAATCTTCAGGGCTGGCGTTGGCCAGATAAGCCACCTCGCGTTCACCCAGAATCTGTACTCGATAGGGATGGATATAGTTGAGATAGCCCACCAAATCAGCTCCCGAGCGGGCAGCGCGTACGGCCAACTCGTCAAAACGCCGCTCGGAGGCCCCCAGCCCGGCCACCCATTCCCAGCGCAGACTACCCCTGAACGCCTCAAAGAGTACGTCAGCACTGATAACGGTGGGTTTCAAGGCTTTAGATCAGTTTGACTGGACTGACTGCCAATCGGTGATCAGCCCATGCAACTCAGCCACAGACGTGCTGGCGTTGAGCTTTTCACGTAAGCTTGCATCGCTGAGCATTTCTGCGATCTCTGACAGGATTTCAAGGTGCTTTTGGGTGGCCGCCTCAGGCACCAACAGAAAAATCATCAGGCCGACCGCGAGCTCGTCCGGTGCTTCAAACCCAATAGGATGAGCAAGCTGGAAGACGGCCGCCATAGGGGATTTCAACCCCTTGATGCGGCCGTGCGGTATGGCCACACCATGCCCCAAGCCGGTGGAACCCAGACGTTCCCGGGAAAACAGGCTGTCCGTGACCAAAGCGCGGCTCAAACCATGCAAATTCTCAAACAATAGGCCTGCTTCTTCAAAAGCCCGTTTCTTGCTGGAAATGTCCAACTGGACAAGCACATGGTCAGGAGTAAGGATAGACGCGAGTCGATTCATGATTGGCCCAAATTATGCACCCGGAAAAAATGGGCGCAAAAAAAGCCGCACGCACCAGCGGGCGGCTCGGCAGAGTTTAAATTACATCAGACGTTTGGTGGCATCGTGATGATGAGATTGCAGCCGGTCTTTGTGACGCACCACTTGTCGGTCAAGTTTATCCACCAATTCGTCAACGGCGGCATACAGGTCGGCGTGGGCACTTTCGGCAAACAACTCAATGCCTTTGATATAAATATTGCACTCGGCTTTCTGTCGACGCTCCTTTTCTTTAAGATTTTCAAGTGTGAGTAGCACTTTGACATCCACGACCTGGTCGAAATGGCGCTTGATCCGGTCCAGCTTGTTGGTGACATAAGACCGCAACGCTGGAGTTACCTCCAGATGGTGACCACTGATCGTCAAATTCATACATAGCCTCCTACAGCTTGGTTAAAAGAGCTGCCAACGCCAAGTCGGCAACCGGAATGGAAAATGTGTAAGGTTGATGACACTATGCCCGGCCAATATCTTTAATGCAATGTATTTCCATGTTGCACCGCAACAGTATCAGGCCTTACCCTTTGCAACTTGTCCGCGGAAGCATCGCAGTGCCATAATCTTGCGGTTCAAACAAAAGGATTCACCACCTTGGAAACCTACCCTAGTCGGTAGCTTTCGACCCCAAAAACCAGCGTCAGGGGTTGGAAGCTTAGCCCATACCACTTGATGCCTTGTTTATTTTGGGAGTGAGCACATGCTCAACGTCTTTACCCTTGCCAATGGACGGCTGTTCCAGGAAGAAATTGAATCGCTGGAGGAACTCTCCCGCTTTCAGCCTATCTGGGTCGATCTGGAATCGCCCACACCTGAAGAAAAGCGCTGGATCAAGCAATATTTTGGCTTGTCGATTCCGGAAGATGCGATGGACGAAGACATCGAGGAGTCTGCCCGCTTTTACAAGGAAGATAACGGCGAACTGCATATCCGCAGTGACTTTTTGGTTGCGGACGAGGAAGCGCCACACACCGTTCGGGTGGCGTTCATCCTGAATACCGACAATAACCAACTCAAGAGCCATGGCGTGCTGTTCTCCATCCACGATGAAGACGTGCCGGTGTTCCGGTTGCTTCGCATGCGGGCTCGGCGTGCCCCAGGGCTGATTGAGGATGCCAAGGAAGTTCTGCTCAAACTGTTTGATGCGGATGCCGAGTACTCTGCTGACACTCTGGAAGAAATTTACGACGAACTGGAAAAAGTCAGCCGCAAGGTACTGTCTGGCGACATGACCGATGAACTGGCCGGTGAAGTGCTCGGCGCGATTGCTCGCCACGAAGACATGAGCGGTCGGATTCGCCGCAATGTGATGGACACCCGGCGCGCGGTGAGCTTCATGGTACGCAGCAAGTTGCTCACCGGTGAGCAGTTTGAAGAAGCGCGGCAGATTCTGCGTGATATGGATTCGCTGGACTCCCACACCGCATTCCTGTTCGACAAGATCAACTTTTTGATGGATGCCACGGTGGGCTTCATTAACATCAATCAGAACAAGATCATCAAGATCTTCTCGGTGGCCAGCGTGGCCCTGCTGCCACCCACTTTGATCGCCAGCGTCTATGGCATGAATCTGAAGTTTCCGGAACTGGAGTTTCTGGGCGGATGGAGCTACCCATATACCGTGGCACTGATGGTCGCCAGTGCGCTGGTGCCCATGTGGTACTTTAGAAAGCGCGGCTGGCTTACATAAATATGCCTCTTACCCTTATGTAATAAGGGCTTTACGCTCCTATTTTTGGAGTTTTTTCATGAACTGCGAAACAATCGCCAAGGCATAGGGGCTGGCCACCTGCTGCACAAAAGCCGAAAAGTCCATGTGCGCCTGAGCGTCGGCGCGGTCTGAAATGGTTCGCACCGCTGCAAAGGGAATGCCGTAGTCATAGCAGACCTGAGCGACGGCCGCCCCTTCCATCTCTACCGCCAAAGGCGCATGCCCTGCTGATTGCAGGCCAGCACGCAGACAATCAACATCAGAGGGGTCGCAGACAAACTGATCACCGCTGGCAATCAGACCACGGTGCACGTTGGGAGCCTCCAGAAGACTTGTGCGATGAAAATGGTCACCAACCCCCGTCAAACCCAATTTAACAGCTTCAAATAAAATAGCAGAAAGACTAGCATCACAGTCCAGTGTTGATCGCCCATACAGCGGTATTTCGTAGCGCGGAAACAGTGGGCCGGAATCCATGTCGTGCTGAATGAAAGCATCGGCAACGACCACATCGCCCACCTTGACACCCTCTCCGATGCCGCCAGCCACGCCCGTGAACAGTACCCGTTCGACACCAAAGGCCTCAATCAGGGTCACCGTGGTGCTTGCCGCAGCCACCTTGCCTACCTTGGAAAGCACCAGCACCACGTCATGTCCAGCCCACTGGCCCGACCAGAAGCTGCGCCCGGCACGAATCCTTTTAGTGGGTTGCTGCAGTTGATCCAGCAGCCCTTTTTGTTCGTCCAGCAGAGCGCTGACGATGGCCAGTTTTGCCAATGATGCTCCTCTATTTGTTGCGCAATTCGCGCCGCAGGATTTTACCCACCGGTGTTTTGGGCAATTCAGAACGGAACTCAACCATCTTGGGTTGTTTGTAGCCGGTCATGTTTTCCCTGCAATAGGCGCGCACTTGTGTCTCGGTGAGGTCGGCATTTTTTTTGACGACAACCAGTTTGACGGCTTCACCCGATTTATCGTCAGGTATGCCGACACAAGCGCACTCCATGACGCCATCCATCTGCGACACCACATCCTCGACCTCGTTGGGGTACACGTTGAAGCCGCTGACCAGAATCATGTCTTTCTTGCGATCCACAATCTTGAAATAACCGCGCTCGTCCATCACACCAATGTCACCTGATTTGAAATAGCCGTCCGGCGTCATGACCTTGGCTGTATCGTCCGGGCGCTGCCAGTAACCGGCCATCACCTGCGGGCCCTTGATGGCAATCTCGCCAGCTTCACCTGGCGCAGACTCGTTGCCATCGTCGTCAAGCAATTTGAGCCAGGTGCTGGGTACCGGAACACCGATTGAGCCTGAATACTCGGTGGTGTTGACTGGATTGGACGTCGCGATTGGTGACGTTTCACTGAGCCCGTAACCTTCACAAATGGCACAGCCGGTCTTCTCGAACCAGAGTTTTGCTACAGAACTTTGCACCGCGGTGCCACCTCCGGCAGATACCATCAGACTTTTCCAATTGACTTTGCCGAAGTCTGGGTGATTCGCCAAGCCATTAAACAGCGTGTTGACCGCTGGCAACACATGCACCTTGTGCTTGGCCAACTCGCCCAGCACCGCTGGGAAATCGCGCGGGTTGGGGATCAGGATCAGCTTGCCGCCCGCTCTCAGAGACAACATCATGCCCACAGTGAAGGCGAAGATGTGATACAGCGGCAGCGCACAAACCGAATTGATTTGCTCGTCAGCAGGAATCTTAACGAGTGCTGGCTGAAAACAGGCATCTGCCTGGAGTACGTTGGCAACTAAGTTGCGATGCAGCAGAACCGCCCCTTTGGAGACGCCAGTCGTGCCGCCGGTATATTGCAGCACCGCCACATCATCTGCTTTAACAGCAACTTTTTTAAGCGTACGGCCACTTGCCTGGACCAACGCAGTGTTGAAGCGCACTGCATCAGGCAAGTTATAGGCTGGTACCATTTTCTTGACATTGCGTACCACATAATTCACCAGAGAGCCTTTGAGCAGGCCAAGTTGGTCGCCCATAGCGCACAAAACCACATGCTTGACCGGTGTCGCTGCCACGCACTTTTCCAGCGTAGCGGCAAAATTTTCCAGGATAACGATGACTTTGGCGCCTGAATCCTTGAGCTGATGCTCCAGTTCACGAGCGGTATATAGCGGATTGACGTTCACCAGTGTGAACCCAGCGCGCAAGATGGCCATCACCGCTATCGGGTACTGCATGACATTGGGCATCATGACCGCCACGCGGTCACCACGCACCAGTCCCAAGCCCTGCAGATAGGCACCCAAAGTCCGGCTGACCTCGTCAACTTGGCGATAACTTAACTCCTTGCCCAGAAAGCTGTATGCACTCAGGCTGGCGTATTTCTGGAAACTTTCCTCCATCAACTCGACCAGGGAGGTGTAGCGACTTTCGTCAATGTCTGAGGGGACACCTGGAGGGTAGCTACTGAGCCAGATGCGGTCGGTCATATTGGAGTCTCCGTATTTTTAACCAAAGCGTCGATTCTCACCCGCTTGTCAGCTTCTGTAAGCTGTATTTACCCTAATTAGAGAAAAGCCCCCAAATCCTGGTGCGTGTACACCGATATTTGGAGGCTTGGTCGAAGCGCGCAGCCCTCGCAAATGGGGGCTATCTGTGGTCAGATCAGGCTTTAAGCGCTGTCAGAACCTCGTCGAGCATCTTCTTGGCGTCACCAAACAGCATGCGATTGTTTTCTTTGTAAAACAAAGGGTTATCCACACCGGCATAACCGGACGCCATACTGCGTTTCATGACGATGGAGGTCTTCGCTTTCCAGACTTCCAGAACTGGCATGCCGGCAATCGGACTCGACGGATCGTCTTGCGCACTGGGATTTACGATGTCATTGGCGCCAATGACCATGCTGACATCGGTGTCAGGAAAGTCATCATTGAGCTCATCCATCTCAAACACGATGTCGTAGGGCACCTTGGCTTCGGCTAACAGCACATTCATATGGCCAGGCATGCGCCCAGCCACCGGGTGGATACCAAAACGCACATTGACACCTTTTTCGCGCAGAAATTTGGTGATTTCAAACACCGTGTGCTGGGCCTGTGCCACCGCCATGCCGTAGCCAGGAACGATGATCACGCTCTTGGCTTCACGCAGCAATTCAGCGGTTTCCAGTGCCGTCACGGGGGTGACTTCGCCAGCAGGTTGCACCGCACCCGCAGCGGGTTTAGGTGTGCTGGTGGTGCCAAAACCACCAGCAATCACGCTGATGAAACTGCGATTCATGGCGTTGCACATGATGTACGACAGAATGGCACCACTGGAACCCACCAAAGCGCCAACCACAATCAGCAAGTCGTTAGACAACATGAACCCGGTGGCCGCTGCGGCCCAGCCGGAATAGCTGTTGAGCATGGACACCACCACCGGCATGTCGGCCCCGCCAATGGCCATCACCATGTGCACACCAAACAGCAGTGCCACAATCGTCATCACGATCACCGGCAACATGCCAGCCTGCACGTCGTGCGCCTGCATGAAGACACTACCGAAGTAAATAACCACAAGCAGGCCCATCAGATTGAGCCAATGCCGCCCCGGCAGCAATACCGGACTACCAGTGACACGCCCGGATAGCTTGCCAAACGCAATCACCGAGCCGGCAAATGTAACCGCACCGATAAAGACACCAATATAGATTTCCAACTCGTGAATGGTTTTTGCTGGACCTGCAAACGAAGCGCTGGCCGCCGGGTCAATAAAGGTGGAAAAACCCACCAACATCGCCGCCAAGCCCACCATGCTGTGCATCAACGCCACCAGTTCGGGCATTTGTGTCATCTGCACCGTGCGCGCCGCATATAGGCCAATGCTGCCGCCAATCACCATGGCACCAATGATCCACGGCAAACCCGCCGATGTCACCTGTGGTCCAAACACCGTAGCCAGCACCGCCAGCGTCATGCCGACCATGCCATACAGGTTTCCGCGCAGCGCCGTGGTCTGGTTGGACAATCCACCGAGACTCAGAATAAAAAGGATGGTCGCACCAATGTAGGCAACCGTAGCCAGACTTGAAGACATGTTTGGCCCCTTCTTATTTACGGAACATCGCCAGCATGCGCTGGGTTACGGCGAAACCGCCGAACATATTGATAGCTGTCAGCACAATGGCGGCGCCTGCCACCCAGGTGATCATGCTGTTGGGCCGGTCGAGGGCATCAGACAAAGGCGAGATCTGTACTAACGCGCCGATGGCAATGATGCTGCTGATCGCGTTGGTCACACTCATCAGCGGCGTATGCAGCGCTGGCTTGACGTTCCAGACCACCATATAGCCGACAAAACACGCCAACACAAACACGGTGAAGTGCGACATGAACTCCTTGGGTGCGTTCGCGCCAATGAGCCAGAACAAGGCAGCGGCTACACCAAACATGATCGCCAGCTTGTTGCCTGCCATAGGTTCGCTTTCCGCACCATGGCCGCCTTTCTTGGCCGCAGGAGCTGCAACGGGTTTGGCAGCCGCCGCTGGTGGCGTTGCCGCCGGTTTGGGTGCCGGTGGCGGCCAAGTGATGTTGCCTTCTATGATGACCGTCAAGCCGCGGATAGCGTCATCGTCCATATTGACATCGATCACGCCGTCCTTGGTCTTGCACAGCTCCTCAGTGAGGCGAAACAGATTGGTAGCGTAGAGCGTCGACGACTGCCTCGACAAACGCGAAACCAGGTCGGTGTAGCCGACGATGGTCACGCCATCCTTCACCACCACCTTGCCAGGCTCGGTCAGCTCACAGTTGCCCCCCTGTTCAGCGGCCATATCAACGATCACGCTGCCTGGCTTCATGCTCTTCACCATCTCTGCTGTAATGAGCTTGGGCGCTGGCTTTCCGGGGATCAGGGCGGTGGTGATGATGATGTCCACGTCCTTGGCCTGCTTGGCGTACATCTCGCGCTGGGCCTGCTGGAAGCCCTCGCTCATCACCTTGGCATAGCCGCCACCGCCAGAGCCTTCTTCCTCGTAATCGACTTTGACGAATTCGCCACCCAGTGACACCACTTGGTCAGCGACCTCTGCGCGGGTGTCGTTGGCACGCACAATGGCACCCAGGCCTGCCGCAGTTCCAATCGCCGCCAGTCCGGCGACACCAGCGCCAGCAATGAAAACCTTGGCAGGCGGAACCTTGCCCGCAGCGGTGATCTGACCGTTGAAAAAGCGACCAAAGGCGTTGGCTGCCTCAATGACAGCGCGGTACCCAGCAACCCCGGCCTGAGAGGTTAGGGCGTCCATCTTCTGGGCCCGACTCAGCGTGCGCGGCAGCGCGTCAATCGCCAGCACCGTCACATTCTTGGCTGCGAGCTGCTGCATCAATTCAGGGTTTTGGGCTGGCCAGACGAAGCTGATCAAAACGCCGCCTTGGCGCATTAAGACCACTTCTTCCGGGCTGGGGCCACGCACTTTGAAGACGATGTCTGAGGCGGTCCAAAGATTTGCAGCACCGTCAATAACCTCGGCACCCGCAGCACGATACGCAGCGTCGCTGAAATTAGCCAAGTCACCCGCTCCTGATTCGACGGCGACCCTGAACCCGAGTTTGATCAGCTTTTCGACCACTTCCGGCACCGTTGCCACGCGTTTTTCGTTTGGAAAAACCTCGCGCGGAATACCGATCCGTTGGGCAATTTTTGCAGTCAGCGGGACGGGGACAGCTGATCCTGATGAGCTATCAGTGGTGGCACTCGCTTGCATAAGGCGACTCCTGTTTCTATGGGAAATCAAAAAACTCTCGAAGCTTACATCAGTTCCCCGGCCTTTCTGATGGGGACTTTTGAGATATGTCAATATTCGTTGCCTCGGCAAAATTTCCGATAATCGGGCATGACAAACCGATGGAAACCCAGCGCCACAGTGGCGGCAATCATTGAAAAGGACGGCAAGTTCTTACTGGTGGAAGAGCACACCCCTGAAGGCTTGCGCCTGAACAACCCAGCCGGACACCTGGACGAAGGCGAAACCCTAGTAGAGGGTTGTGCTCGCGAGACCTTGGAAGAAACCATGCATCTGTTCACCCCGACCCACCTCTTGGGTGTGTACATGTCTCGCTTTCACAGAGCTGCTCAGGGCGGACATGTGGCCGAAGACATCACTTACTTGCGTTTTGCTTTTGTCGGCACATTGGGTGCGCTGCAGCACGGACGGCAGCTGGACACGGGCATCGTACGCACGCTTTGGCTAAGTCCCGATGAGCTGCGTGACAGCGTAGCGCGACACCGTAGCCCTTTGGTGCTGCGGTGCATGGAAGACTATCTGCAGGGCCAGCGTTTCCCGCTGGAGCTGATTCACACCGAGGCAAGCGTCAGCAGTTTGACCAACGGCTCCAAAATATGATGAGTACAGACATCAAACGCCAGCGTGTTGTCGTGGGTTTGAGCGGCGGCGTCGATTCGGCCGTGACCGCGTGGCTGCTCAAGCAACAGGGACATGAGGTGCTGGGCATCTTCATGAAAAACTGGGAGGATGACGACGACACCGGTTACTGCTCCTCCAATGAAGACTTTGTCGATGCCGCAGCGGTCGCCGATGTGATCGGCATCGAGATTGAGCACGTCAACTTCGCCGCAGACTACAAAGATCGGGTGTTTGCCGACTTCTTACGCGAGTACAGCGCAGGTCGCACTCCCAACCCGGACATCCTGTGCAATGCCGAGATCAAGTTCAAGGCATTTCTGGATCACGCCCTGCGTCTGGGTGCCGAGAAGATCGCCACCGGCCACTACGCACTGGCCCGCCTGAACCCACACACCGGGCTGCACGAATTGCTCAAGGGCCGGGACCCGGCCAAGGATCAAAGCTATTTTTTGCACCGTCTCAACCAGGCCCAGTTATCCAAAACACTGTTCCCCGTCGGCGAGTTGCTGAAAACCGAAGTGCGCCGCATTGCCCTGGAGATTGGCCTGCCCAATGCCAAGAAAAAGGACTCCACCGGCATCTGCTTTATCGGCGAGCGCCCATTTCGCGAGTTTTTGAACCGCTACATCGCCCGCGAACCCGGCCCCATCAAAAACGACAAGGGACAAACCATTGGTCAACACGTGGGTTTGAGCTTTTATACGCTAGGCCAACGTCAAGGCCTGGGCATCGGCGGACTCAAAGCCAAAGGGGCACAGCGCGGCGGTGGCGACCATGCGCCGTGGTTTGTGGCACGCAAGGATCTGCCCGCCAATACTTTGTGGGTGGTGCAGGGGCACGACCACCCTTGGCTGCAATCACTGTCACTACAAGCCGGGCAAGCCAGCTGGGTCGCTGGGTCAGCACCTGCACCACAAGCACTGGCGGCTAAAACTCGCTATCGCCAGGCCGACGCGCCATGCAGTTTGTCCGGTGTACAGGGAGACAACTTCGCGCTGTCTTTTAGTCATGCCCAGTGGGCCGTGACACCCGGGCAATCGGCGGTGCTGTATGACGGCGAGGTGTGCTTGGGTGGTGGCATCATCACCGACGCCAGTCGCGCATAAAAAAACTTCAGTTTTAATAGCTACTACCCCTTACAAAATAAGGGGTAGATGTCTATTTCATATGCAAAAATCTAACCCATACGGGCGAGCAGATTCTCCATATCGCGGAGCATGGTCTCCACGTTGGCGGTATGCAATTGCTCCGGCGTGGCACATTGATGCAACTCCTGCTCCATGAAGCACATGGTCATGCGCAGGTACGTGCTGTCCAGCGCTTTACGCACGGCCGAGAACTGCTGGCTGATTTTCAGACAGCTCTCACCCTCTTCAATCATGCGCTGCACGCCGCGAATCTGCCCTTCGGCGCGACGCAACCGATTGATGACATCGGTACGGGCCTCTTCGTTCTTCAATGCAGCAGTCATGACTTCATCCTCTTCAAATGGCAAGTGGCCCAGAGCGCACGCACCCTGGGCCACTCTGTGTGGCTTAGCGTGCGCAGCCGACCTTGTCTTCAGGGACGCCAAGCTTCTTCAGGATGACGCCCAACGGGCAAAAATTGGTGAAGCCGGACTGAAACAGGTTGGCCCCCACAAAAGCGGTGAACGCCAGCGCCCACTTGCTGACGAACAGCGGGCTACCCTCCACACCCAGGGCCAGTGACAGCATCACAAAAAACCCGGCAAACACCAAAATGTATCGTTGCACCGTCATCTCAAAACTCCTTTAAAACTACTTGTCCAATCGGTGAATGCCCACCAAGCCCATGATGTATTTCTCGTAAATGGGCTCAGACGAACCCTTCTTGAGCTTGCGCATGAAGTATTTTTCGTAAGCAACCTTGGCCAGATGCACCCATTTGCCCTTCTTGAACCAGTTCACGTTGCGCGGCGGAATCTGCGGCAGGGCCACAAAGGCCGCACCGGTGTCGCCCATATCGGCTAGGCAAACCGCGTTCCAGGTGCCCTTTTCTAAGGCTGGCTTGCCCGCCAGCTCGTTGGCGAGGTTGTGGCAAATGGCGGTCATCATGCTCTCGATCATGTAACCGGTCTTGGGGCAACCTGTGGGCACCGGCGTGACTTCCACCGGCGGAATAGCCACACACACACCCGCAGAGAAAATGTTTTTGTACGCTTTGCTGCGCTGGAACTCGTCAATGATCACCATGCCGCGCGGATTGCAGAGTTTGGGTACCGCAGCCACAGCATCCACGCCCTTGAAGGCTGGCAGCATCATCGACAACTTGAAGGGCACTTCATGATCTTTCAGGACATTGCCCTGATCGTCGATCTGGGTCACAAACATCTTGCCTTCCTCCACCTTGGTGGTTTTGGCATTGGTGATCCACTTCACGTCGCGGTTGCGGAACTCGGATTCGAGCATCGACTTGCTGTCGCCCACACCACCCAGGCCCAGGTGCCCGATGTAGGGCTCACTGCTCACGAAAGTGATCGGCACCTTATTGCGAATCTTGCGGCGGCGCAGATCAGTATCCAGCACCATGGCAAATTCGTATGCCGGGCCAAAGCAGCTTGCGCCAGGCATGGCACCCACAACGACGGGACCCGGATTTTTCAGGAATTGCTCATAGTCCGCGAAAAACGCCTGGGCGTGGTCCACATGGCAGATCGAATGTGTGAACCCCCCACCACCAGATGAAGCAGGCCCTGCACCCGGCACCTCGTCAAACGCCAGCTTCGGACCCGTGGCGATCAACAAATAGTCGTAATCCAGAACTTGGCCATCCACCAGCGTGAGCTTGCTGGCGTCAGCATCAATATGGGTAACGGCTTTAGCAATGAAATCAATATTCTTGCGTTTCAGATACGGTGCAATTTCCAGAGTCACCTCTTCGCGACCACGCCAGCCCACGGCCACCCACGGGTTGCTGGGCACAAATTGGAAATAGTCCGTGGTATTGACGACGGTGATGCGGTGCTCTTCTGAGAGAGCTTCACGTATTTCGTAAGCGGCAGGCATGCCACCAATGCCTGCACCCATGATGACGATATGAGCCATGTTGTCTCCTAATATGTAAGTTTGTTATCCCCTGCCAAAAGAAACCGCCACGTCTTTGCGCAGCTCGCCACGCCACCAATATAGCGCGCAATGGATTGCAGAACCAGCATCCAACGTAAACGTGAAAAACCAGAATGCCAAATCATCCAACCAGCGTCGCCCGGATACCCGGCGTGAACCAAAATACCGGTGGGAGTATATGGGAGTTCCGCCAGAACTGCAGGCGAGTGATCAGAAGCTGCCATTCCTTGAGGGGTGTTGGTCGCATAAGTCCATCAACCATATTCCGTCAGCGCGCTTCTGGAAAAGAAAAAACGTACTATTTAAAATGGGATATCGTCATCCATATCATCAAAGCCGCTGGCCGGGCGCGCAGCTGGTGCAGGTGCTGGCGTTGGCCTGCCAGGGCTGGGTGCAGGTCTTGACGCAGGTGCCGGACGGGAATAGCCACCTGCTTCCCCGCTGTAGCCATCATCGTCACCAGCCGGTGCACCCATGCCTTCACGGCCACCTAGCAACTGCATCTCATTGGCGATGATGTCCGTGGCATATTTTTCCTGACCATCTTTGTCGGTGTACTTGCGTGTCTTGATGCGCCCTTCCACATAGACAGGACGACCCTTTTTCAGATACTGGCTGGCGATTTCGGCCAGACGTCCAAAAAACGTTACCCGGTGCCACTCGGTTTCTTCAACCATTTCACCGGACTTGTTCTTGTAGCGACTGCTAGTGGCAATGGTGACATTGGCAACCGGGTCACCGCTGGGCAAGTACCGCACTTCCGGGTCACGCCCCAAATTGCCCACCAAAATCACTTTATTTACCGAGGCCATAGCTTTCTTTCATGGTTAGGAGCCCGCCAGCTTAAAAAACAAGACGTGACCCGACTGGATGACAAACGAACACTTTATCAGGCTTTCGACAGCGCCTGCTGCGCTTTGGCAGGCGCAGCTTATCGGTCAGGCCAGTGCAATCACAAAGTCTTCATCGCATCGCAACCAGCAAATAGTGGTTGCGCTACAAGCTCAGTGCACAACGTCAGCGGCCATCACACGTGCGATACCGCAGCATGAAAACCCAGCACTTTGTTTCGTCCAGCCTGCTTGGCCTGGTAAAGCGCTTTATCAGCATTGTTCATCAATTGCTCAAACGACAAAGCGCCGCCTTTCTGGGTGGCGATGCCAATGCTGACCGTGACGCTCACGCTGGTGCCCGCATTGTTTGTGTGTACCTGCTGTGCAGCTACTGCCTCGCGCAGGGATTCGGCCATGCTGAGGGCACTGGGGTAGTCGGTTTCTGGCAGCAGGACGACAAACTCCTCTCCACCTACTCGGGCCACCGTGTCCAGCCCGGCACGAACGCGGGTGCTACAGGTATCGGCCACAGCGCAAATGACGCGGTCGCCGACCTGGTGTCCCCAGGCATCGTTGATGGTTTTGAACAAGTCAATGTCCATCATCAACAATGACAGGGAGTGTTGAAAACGTTCTGTTCGCTTGCACTCATTGCCCCCCACGTCCATTAGCCTGCGCCGATTGGCCAGTCCGGTGAGTGGGTCGCAGGAAGCTAGCAACTCCAGCGCGGTGTTGTAGCTCTGGAGCAAGGCGTTTTGCTCAGCCAGTTGCCGGTTGATCTGCGCAATCTCCTCTTCCCTGCGCTTTCTGTCGTCGATGTTGAATGTCACGCCGACAAAACGTTTGCCCGGAGTGGAGCTGTCGGCGTCCATGACTTTGCCGTAGTTGGCATACCAGACCCAGGTGCCATTTTTGGCACGCAGCCTGAACTCACACCGGTATTGGGGGGTTCGGCCAGACAAATGGTCGTCCACCGCAGCTCTGACCGTCGCGACATCGTCAGGGTGAAACAGTCGGTAGATCTCGTCCACGTAAGCGGCCATTTCGCGCGCGCTGTAGCCCAACTCGGTCAGGGTCTTCATGGCCTTGAGGGTGACCTCCCCAGTGAGAAGATTGTTCTCCCACAGATCCAGCCCAGCCGCTTCCAGCGCCAGTGCCAGCCGATTTCTGTTGAGTTCAGCTTCGCCCATAGTGTGAATCAGGCCAAAGGCATGGCGCCGGCGTAGCCGATGTTGCGCAACAGGCCGGCGAATGATGCCAACACGCCCGTCGCTTGGTACAACTGCGTTGCAGCCCTAACGCCGATGATGCTGACCGTACAGCCCGTGCTCTTGCCGGTTGTTGCATTGAAATAAGCTGCCAGATCGTCGCTGGCATTGGAGAAACCCCGCCCCGTGCTCTCGGAGTAGTAGCAAATCGAATCAGGCGCGATGACATCGGGCACCGCACTTGATGTCGAATACATGATGAGGTTTTCGTTCAGGTTGTAAAGATAGTGCGTTTGCGTGCTGTCGCTCTGAAGGGGTGCATTGTCCAAACGAATGATGCCAGAGTCCAACGACGCGCTGGATGTGGACTGCGTGACAGCAGTGATGTAAAAATTGGTGACGATGGTCTGAGCCGCACGCCCGGTGATTTCTGCAATGGCAAAGGCGACTTCAGCGGTGCTCAAAGGCGTAGTCGCATTCAACAGTAGTTGCCCAAGACCCCGGGCCTGCGCCAGGGTGCCAGCGATGTAGTTGCCGCTCAAGGCATAGCCGTTGCTGGCATTGGATGGCCATAGCGCAATGCCGCTGTAGCCACCAAAACCGGCCACCACACCGCCTGCCAGGGTTTCCACTTTGGCTGCCGTGTTGGCTTTCAGCACGGCTGATTCGACCTCACTGGCGGCATCGGTGTCGCTGGCCAGTGCGCAGGGGCAGGGGGCTAAGGACTTACTGCCACCAAAGGTGGTCTGAGGCAATTCGGGCACGGCACGCCCGGCACCATCACCATTCACCACCCAGAGCCGTCCACCGGACAGGGCGGCTGCGATCAATGGAACGAGCGAGTTGATCGGGCCAATCTCGACGGGGATGACGCATCCCAGTGGCGAGCCGGTGCTGGCTTCAAACACTGCAACGGTATTGCGGATGGCATTGGCAACATTGGCCAGAGTCAGGTTGTCGGCGGCATCGGGCGAACCCATGATGGCCAGCACACAGCCGTTGGTTGCGCCGTCGTAGTCTTGCACTGTCACCGTGCCCTGCCAGCCACTTTCGTTCAACTGCTGGAGTATTGCCAGGGCATCCTGGTAGCTGCCCCCGCCGCCACTGGCCAATACCGCAGCGCCTGCGGCTATGGCTTCAAAATCTGTCATCCCATATTCCAACTCGATCATTGGCTTCCCCCGGGTGATTGTGTAAAAACGATGTGGCGCACACAACGTGGCGTCAAACTGTAACAGGTAGTGGATAGCGAATTATCAAGCCGCCTGCGTAGCTTACCAGTGCGCGACGATGGTGGTGACATCGGCACCCCGTTCTACTCCGGGCAGTCCGCCAGTCTGGATTTCAGGGCCTCAGCCAGCAGACGCACCTTGGTCACGACCAAACGCCAGCACAAGCAGCTGGGCATTCCCACCGCCTTGTTGGCTCAAGTTGATACGCTTTTTGCCCTTGTAGCTTGATTTCTTTCAGCACTAGTCAGCCAGGTCAGGCTTGCATTTGAGTGCGCAACGTAGCGGCATTAAACTATCCAATTTATAGCTACTTACCCAAATTCCACCTGGGCCATAAGGCTATTTCTCTCCGATCATGCGCAACCTGAGTATGCGGAGAAAATCCGCGATAAGAAACTCCGCCATGACCACCAAACCCCTCACCACCCCAGACAAAGGCAACGCCCGAACCGAAGCCGCCCTAAAGCGTTTGCGCACGGCCATGTCCGACATGGAGACTGACATCGCGGCCAACAAAGGCATCTACCCGTACAACTATGGCAGGGTCACGCAGTCCGAACTGTGCCGCCGTGCGGACGTCAAGAAGGCCACGCTGCAAAACCCGCTGCATAAGGACAGCACGCGGGTCGAGATCATGGCCTGGTTGGATGCGCTGAACGCTAACCTGACGCAAACCCGTGACAGCACCCGAGAGCGGGTCACGGCGGTAGCCGATGACTTGGCTGCAGAAGTTGAACGTCTAACCCACGCCAACCAGACGTTGCTGCGGCAGTTGAAAGCCGCCGAGTTGCTGGTGGCGCAGTTGCAGCAGGAAAAAGCGCAGCTACGGACTTGAGCTGCGGCACTGCCTGCGCAAACACCTTCATACGCAGAAGCGCCGCGTTTATCATTCACCGGCATGGTTACCTGAACAGTGAAATGATTTTGAACGGAATAACAGAACCAAGGGCGGACTCAATTTAATGGCTTACGAAAGCGCCATCACCACCTTGTCACGGGATGACAAAGTACGCTTTACAGCAGAGCGTTTGTCCATACTTTCTCCCGCCGACAGAAAGCGGTTGGAGGGTCGGATTGGGGTTGTCCAGGGACGCTGGAATTACACCAGAAAGCTGACGGTCTACTTCCCCGAAGATGGCCGCAGAGCAGAGCTGCGTATCCTGAGCGTAGAGCCAAGTCAACTTGAGCGAGTCGTTGAGGAAATCGTCATGCCCGATGTGCCGCCCCCCAGTGCTGAGTCTGCCAGTACAGACGGGGCAAGCACAGTGGTCGCCAACACCGAAGCACCCCATGGCGACGAAAGGCTTTCCCAAGAGGACATGGACAATCTGTTTGGATAACCTACGCGCCGCAGCAGGTTCGATCTACAAACCCATCGCAGGCCGCTGCTGCATCGCGGCGCGCCAGCGCAGCAGATGCGGGTGGCGTTCATCGGGCTTCACCTTGACGATGCGGGCAAAGTCCACCGCCACCACGGCAGTGATGTCAGCGATGCTGAACCGCTGCGCGGCGATGAAGTCGCACCCTGCCAGTCGCGCGTTAAGATCAGCAAAAAACTGCCACACCCGCGCCAGCCCGCGCTCGGCCAGTTGCGGGATTTGGGCGTAGTTCACCGGCCCCGGTAGGGCGCGATTGGCCATGGCGGGTGAGCTGTTGCGCAGCACCTCGGCAACCGCCATCAGCCCCTCAAACTCGGCACGCCAATGCCAGGTCGCAATTTCGGCCTTATCCAGTGGGGTGACGCCCAACAGCGGTGGCTGCGGGTAACGCGCTTCCAAGTAGGCGGCAATGGCAGCGTTGTCGGTCAGCACCACGCCTTCTTCGGTGCGCAGCGCGGGCACGGTGCATTGGGGGTTGATTTGGCGATAAGCCTCGCCCAGCTGTTCACCGGCCCGCAAGTCGATCAGAACCGTGTCATGAGCAATGTCCTTTTCAGCCAACAGGATGCGCGCCCGACGCGGACTGGGGGCGGTGGCGCAGTCGTACAGCGTGATCATTTGGAGAGCTTGTCTTGCGTTTGGGTATCGAAGTCGCTGGCATCGTGGCGTTCGTGCAACTGGGCTTCCAACGGCCCCGTCACGCGGTTGACCATGCGACCCCGTTTCACGGCGGGGCGCTCGGCAATCTCATCGGCCCAGCGGATCACGTGGGTGTACTCCTGCACCTGCAAAAACTCACCGGCCTCGTAGATCAGCCCTTTGACCAGGGCTCCATACCAAGGCCAGATGGCCATGTCGGCAATCGTGTACGCATCACCGCCCACATAGGGGCTCTCGGCCAGCCGCCGGTTGAGCACATCCAGCTGGCGTTTGACCTCCATCGCAAAGCGGTCGATGGCATATTCAATTTTGGTGGGCGCATAAGCATAGAAATGGCCAAAGCCCCCGCCCAGATAGGGCCCACTGCCCATTTGCCAGAACAGCCACGACAGGCATTCGGCGCGCTGAGCCAGGTCAGTGGGCACAAAAGCGCCAAACTTCTCGGCCAGGTAAAGCAGGATTGAGCCGGACTCAAACACCCGAATCGGTTCGGGCGCGCTGCAGTCCAGCAGCGCAGGGATTTTGGAGTTGGGGTTGACCCTCACAAAGCCACTGCCAAACTGGTCGCCCTCGTTGATACGTATCAGCCAGGCATCGTATTCGGCCCCGCTGTGGCCCAGCGCCAGCAGCTCTTCCAGCATGACCGTGACTTTGACCCCGTTGGGCGTGGCCAGCGAATACAGCTGCAGCGGGTGTTTACCGCGTGGCAGCTCCTTGTCATGCGTGGGGCCTGCGACGGGCCGGTTGATGTTGGCAAAGCGCCCGCCATTGGCCTTGTTCCAGGTCCAGACTTTGGGCGGGGTGTAGGGGGCTGAATCAGACATGGGTGACCTCTGCGTTGGGTGGATTTGAACGCGGCATGATAGGACAGACCGAAACGCGGTGCTGGCCCGAGGTTGACCAGCGAAAGCGCGTGTGACATTGGCTACAGCTGCAGCTGGTTCAAGGCAGGTTGTTGGCGCTACTTGACCAGGGTCTGTAGGCGGGGCACCTCATGGGGGAGCCAGGCCGTGAGTGGGCGTCTTCGGCGCTTACCGGGTTTCATCCTGAAAGCCGCCCGCGCGCAGCGTCAGCACCAGGGTATCGCGCCAGCCGTCGGTTGCCAGCGGCTGGATCGGTGTGGATTCGTGGATCACCCGTTCGTCGTCAAGCAGCATCACCGACCAGGGCTGGCTCAACGTGAAGCGCTGGCCGTTGGGGCCAGTCGCGTCAAACACCCGTGTCTCACCGCCCTTGATACCTTCGCGGTCGACCAGAAACACCGCCACCATGTCCACGCCGTCGCGGTGCGCGCCTTCGGGTGTCGGGCGCCCGATACCGTCGGTGGTGTCAATGCGAAATTGATGCGCTTCGACAAACCAGGGCTGCTGGCCCCTCAGGCCCGAGCACACCGTAGCCACCCACAGCAGCAGTTGCGTCCACACCGGTTGGCCCAACACGTCTGCGGTCATGGGTTCAAACAGCCGCTGCATGCCACCGTGCAAGGCGTTGTATTCCAGCGGCTGCCAGTGCGCCCGGTGCGGCTCCTGAGTGAGCTTCCCGTCTTGCACGACGAAGCTGGCGTGGCGACGACGGCGATAACGCCCGCCGTCACGCAGGTAGGCGTCGGGCGGCAAATCGGTCCACTGAGCACGCAAACTGTCCAGGGCACTCAAACTGCAGCCGCTTAAAGCGCACATACTGACGGCATCCAGCAATGCAAAGCCTTGCTGTTGCAGCACCGCCCCCAAGGTTTCGGGTTGGGCCAAGGTGGGAGGAGCAAAAGACGGGGTCATGACAGTGATACAGGAATGAAGGAGGGGCGGATGATGGCACAGAAGCGCGTGCCAAAAACCATTGTGAGTTGTTGCTTGAGCTTGGCTACAGCCCACGCTGCCAGCTGGGCCGCAGCTTGGCCATTTCGGGGTGTTGCATGGCCTGGGTGATCTGCGCCAGCAAGCGTTCTTTTTCAGCACCCAGCACACCTTTGAGAACCAGCCAGTTGGAGGCATGGTCGCTGCGAAACACGGTGCGCTTGAGTTCCAGCGCCTGTAAAAACTGCGCCATCTCGGCAAACAGCGCAGGTAACTCCAGCGGCTCCCATTCTGGAAAGCCCTGGCGAAAACGGGCTTCGCCCTGCGGGAAACTCACCACCAGCGTGGCCAAAAACTCGGGCTGCGTCAGGTTGATCAGTCGGGCCGAATTTGCTGCGTGTTGACGCGACAACACGCCACCCCCCAAGCCGTTGAGCAACATCACCGAGCGGGTGATGCCCGCCGCGGCTAACTTGTCCAACGCCTCACGTGTGGACTCCAGCGTTTCGCCCTTGCTGACGCGCGCGAGCACCTCGTCGTCTCCTGACTCTGCGCCAACGTAGGCCAGCGTCAAACCAGCCTCACGCAGCTCCTGCAATTCGGACACGGTCTTGTGGCGCAGGTTGCGCGGCAAGCAGTAGCTGGAAATCCGCCGCACCCGAGGCAAGTGAGTTTGGATGGCTTGGAGTATCGTCATCAGCCGCCGGGTGGATAGCGCCAGGGCATCGCCATCCCCAAGAAACACGCGCTGCACATGGTCGGCCAACTGCGCACCGCAACCACGCAGCGCGGCCAAGGTTTCATCTTCGTCGCGCACGGCAAACTTCTTTTGTGGCTCGGTGTACATCTCGCAATAGGTGCACTTGTTCCAGGAGCAGCCATTGGTGACCGGCAAAATCAGCGACTCGGCCTCGCTGGGCGGGCGAAATACCGGGTTGATGTAACGGATTGGGAAGATGGGGTCCATTGGCGGCTTTCAAAAGAATCCACACATGCGTAAGCGACCGTGCTTGGCGTGCGGGTGTGGATTGTCTCAGTGCTTGCCGCTGGCGCTGGCGATGCCGACAGGCCTGGTCTTCAAGTGCACCAAGTTGAACAGCTGCTCAGTGGAAGTACGGACCGTTTTTGCGCCAATGCTTGCGTGCCCGCCATCGCCATGGCGGCTTCATGGAGCGCTTATTGCGCAGGCACCATGCTGCAGACTCTGCCAATGCACTGCACCCGTACGCCCATGGGTTTCGGGGGTGCAGCCTCCATCTCTTGCGTTTGTGCCATTCGCACCGTGCAGTCGCCGGGAATGGTGCTGCATAAAGCCGCATCGCTGATGCCGACTTTCTTTTGCGTGAGCCGAAAATCCTTCAAAAATTCGGCGGCAATCTGGTCGGCATTCATATGCCCCACCCGCATGTAGCTTAAAGCGCCGACATAGGCGAAATATTCAACGCCCAGCTTCTTCGGTAATGAGCCGTTCTGCGCATTGCGCAAATCACGCAGACACTGGGCATAGGCATTGGAGTCGCGGTACATCTGCTTGTAGCACTGCTCCTTGGCGGTTTCAGCAGCGGCTGCAATCGTCTGTTGTCGGGTGTCCGGCTTGGCCCATGCGCCAGGTGTCTGGCACAGCAGCATGGCGGTCAACAGTGTGGCAGCGGTGGAATTCGAAATTACGATGGACATGGTCTTCAGAATGGGAAAAGCCCTCCCAGGAGAGGGAGGGCTTGTAACGTCGCTGGTTATCAATTCAACCGGGTCACACGCGGTGCCGGTGGGCTCACCGGGGAGTTGGCTTTGAAGTAGGCAATAAAGGCGTCCAGATCCAGCATCTTGGTGTCAGTGATGTTGGTGCCGGTGGCCATGACCGTGAAGTTGTCGGCCACAGCACCAATCATGAAGCTATTGGTCACGATCTTATAACTCTTGGCGGGGTCAATCGCCACCCCATTGAGCTTGAGCGTACCAGCGACGATAGGACTGCCGTCGATGGCGAAGTTGCCAGCAATCTTGCTGTTATCAAAGGTATAGGTGAATCCCTTGGACACAGCGAGCAGACGGCCTGCACCACCCGTGGTGGTATTAACTTTGGCGTCGCGATTGGCCTTATTCCATTGCTCCGCGAGCAGGCTCTGGATTTGCGCGCCGGTCAGGTTCAGGGTAGTCAGCGTGTTGCCAAAAGGTTCGACCGTTTGGAGCATGCTGTAGGTCACCGTGCCAGGTGCGGTGTAGCTCAGGTCGGCGCGTACCGAGCCTGGGTTGACAAAGGCAATGTCGGCACCACCAGGTACTCCGGCTAGGTAGGTATCGGCCATCAACGCACCGAGGGCGCCTTCGGCGGTCTCATCGCGGGTTGTGCTATTGGGCAGGGTGGCACGGTTAATACTGGCAGTGATGGTGCCCACGTTCGTTCCGCCCAGGGTGGCGGACAGCGTCTTGTACTTGGTCACCAGCGCATCCACAGTCGCGTCCTTAGCCACCGAGGTAAAGCCGGTGGGCAGCGTGGCATTGACAGCCGCATCGGCCTGAATCACCGGCACGGTGTTGGCGTTGACCGACACCATGCCCTTGCTGGGTTGCAGCACCAGGTCAATCGCGCTGACCGCGCCACCGTAGTAGCCGGTAGAGGTCAGCAGAATGTTTTTCTTGGCCGTTTTTGCGGCGTAGTTGCACACATATTCCTGGTGCGTATGGCCGCTGACAATCACATCCACATCAGCGCTGAGTTTGTCCACGATGGTGGTGATGTCGCCAGAAAAACCGGGGCAGGTCTTGTCATTGACCGTGGTGGCCATGGTCTGTCCACCCTGGTGAATCAGCACCACCACAGCGTTCACACCATTGGCCTTGAGCTTGGCGGCATATTGATTGATAACGGCGGACTCTTCCTTGAACTCCAGGCCAGCCACACCGCTTGCACTAACAGCTGTAGGAGTGCCTTGGAAGGTCAACCCGACGAAGCCCACGCTGACGGTGCCAAAGCGCTTGATATAGGTGGCCGGTAAAAGCGTCTTGCCTGTGGCCGTGACAACCACATTCGCAGCAAGATATTTGAACTTGGCACCAGGGTAGACGCCATTGACCAGACAAGTGTCTGAACCCACTACCCCTTGCGAGCCTGAGGCCGGAAAGCAGCCGCCGTTTTGGATGCGCAACAGTTCTGTGCTGCCGTGGTCAAACTCGTGGTTACCCACAGACGACACTTCCAGGCCGATGGTGTTGAGAATGTCCACCGTGGCTTCGTCGTGGGTGATCATGGACTCAAAGGGCGATGCGCTGATGTCATCGCCTGCGGCCACCAGAATGCTATTGGGGTTCTCTGCCTTGAGGTTCTTCACCAGTGTGGCCAAATACGCAGCACCGCCGACGGTGACTTTTTGCCCGGCGCCGCCGTTGGGCAACACCATGCTGCCGCCATTGCTGGTAGAAGGCGGTGCAAAGTTGCCATGAAAGTCGTTCATGGCGATCAGCCGCACATTGACTGGCTTGGCCGCAACGCTGTCCAGCACCTGGTCGTACGCGTTACCGCTCTGGCTAGTCGTTTTGGCCACCAGCTTGTCGCCGATCAGATCTTTCAGCGCGCTGGTGTCCACGCCGATGGCGGCCAGGTTGTCCAGCACCTTCTTCTGCGCCGCAGCCAGTTTGTCAGAAGCGACGGCGGCAGCTTCACTGGTACCAAAGGCAGCAAAGAATGCAGCTGTGTCCACGCTGTCACTGGACAGGGATGCCACCATCTGTTCTGTCAACGGGGTGATATTGGCGGTAGCGCTGCTACCGCTGCCACTAGCCACCGAATGCAGTTTGTGTGTAGCGTCGCTGGCTTCCAACATGCAGGGAAATGTGCCAGAAGCCGCAATGGAATAGCTGCCGTCGGTCGCGGTTTTTGAGGTGTTGGCTTGGCCGTTCACGCACATGACCGCAACGGTGGCACCGCTCATGGCCGCACCAGTGGCTGCGACACCGCTTACCGTGACAGACGAGCCGCTGCTGCTGCCACCGCAACCAAACAGCAGGACCGAGCCGATGACTGCCACACAAAGTGCGGGCATAAACCCGAGAATGGGGCGAGTGGATGGGGGCAATTTCATTGCATATCCTAAGAAGTTGAGTAAACGCGCACAGCTTAGGTTGCCAATGTGAAAGCCAAGTGACAGCGAGAAAACAGCGCCTCCTATTGACGTGCGCCAACGTCTTGTGTCGCATCTCCAAAACCCAGAAGCCCTGTCCCGGCTAGGCAAAGTCTGCAGCAGAGTTTTGGCGATCTATACAGCATTTGCCGCAAACGCGCATCTCCTCAACTGGATGTCAAATGACCTTCCGCCCAGATTTGACTATCATGGCGAGTTACTCTTTTGGCGACCACACCTTGAACTCCACGACTGACAACGGCAAGTACCTTGCCACGGCTCTGCAACACCAGAACATCAGCGTTCGGGGTGCACGCACGCACAACCTTAAAAACATCGACATTGATATCCCGCGCAACCAGTTGGTGGTCATCACCGGACTGAGCGGCTCGGGCAAGTCGAGTCTGGCGTTTGACACGCTGTATGCCGAAGGCCAGCGCCGCTATGTGGAAAGCCTGTCCACCTATGCGCGGCAGTTTTTGCAGCTGATGGACAAGCCCGACGTGGATGTGATTGAGGGCCTGTCTCCCGCCATTTCCATCGAGCAAAAAGCCACCAGCCACAACCCGCGCTCCACCGTCGGCACCGTGACCGAGATTCACGACTACCTGCGCCTGTTGTTTGCCCGCGCGGGTACGCCATACTGCCCGGAACACGACCTGCCGCTGCAGTCGCAAACCGTCAGCCAGATGGTGGACGCCACGCTGGCATTGCCCGCAGACACCCGGCTGATGATCCTGGCACCGCTGGCGCGCGAGAAAAAAGGCGAGTTCCTGGATGTATTTGCCGACATGCAAGCGCAGGGTTATGTGCGCTTTCGCATCAATGGCGTGGCGTACGAGTTTGACCAATTGCCCGCGCTCAAGAAAACCGAGAAGCACGATATCGACGTGGTGATTGACCGCATCAAGGTGCGCCATGCGCCTGCCGCTAGTGCATCAGAAACCCATTCAGCTGATGGCGACGAAGCGGTGGTTGACGCAGACATCCTGGCCGCCCATGCCGACTTTGCCGCGCTCAAACAGCGTCTGGCCGAGAGCTTTGAGGCGGCCTTGCGGCTCGCCAACGGTCGCGCCATTGTTGTCGAAATAAATAGTGAACAACCAAGCAACGACGGGGGCTACAAGCCAAAAGAACATCTATTCAATGCCAAGTTTGCCTGTCCGGTGTGCAATTACTCGATTGCCGAGCTGGAACCGCGCCTGTTCTCGTTCAACTCACCCGTGGGGGCCTGCCCGAGCTGCGACGGTCTGGGCATGCAGGACTTTTTTGACCCGGCGCGGGTGGTGGCGTTCCCGTCCTTGAGTCTGGCCAGCGGCGCCATCAAAGGCTGGGACCGGCGCAACGCCTACTACTTTGCCATGCTGGAGAGCCTGGCCGCGCACTACAAGTTTGATATTGACGCGACGTTTGAAACGCTGCCTGACGCGGTGCAAAACGCCATCCTGCACGGCTCGGGCGAGGAAGACATCAAGTTTTCCTATGTCATGGAATCGGGCAATAACGTTGGCAAGAAAGTCACCAAGAAGCACCCGTTCGAGGGCATCATCCCCAACCTGCAGCGGCGCTACCGCGAAACCGACTCGTCCGTGGTGCGCGAAGACCTGGCGCGTTACCGCGCCACGCAGCCCTGCCCGGATTGTGGTGGCAGCCGCCTGCGCACCGAAGCCCGGCACGTGAAGATTGGCGAGGACGATCAGGCGCGGGGCATTTTCGAACTTAGCCACTACACGCTGGCCGAGTGCTTTGGCTACTTCAACACCCTGCAAATGCAAGGTGCCAAGGGTGACATTGCCGCCAAGGTGGTGCGTGAAATCAGCCTGCGCCTGAAATTCCTCAACGACGTGGGCCTGACCTACCTGAGCTTGGACCGCAGCGCAGAAACCTTGAGCGGCGGTGAGAGCCAGCGCATCCGCCTGGCCAGCCAGATCGGCTCCGGACTCACGGGCGTGATGTACGTGCTTGACGAGCCCAGCATCGGCCTGCACCAGCGCGACAACGACCGCCTGATCGACACCCTGAAACACCTGCGCGACATTGGCAACAGCGTGCTGGTGGTCGAGCACGACGAAGACATGATGCGCGCCGCCGACCAGATCATCGACCTGGGGCCGGGCGCCGGCGTGCACGGCGGGCGAATCATGGCACAGGGCACGTTTGACGAAGTCAGTGCCAACCCCAACTCATTGACCGGGCAGTATCTGGCACACACGCTGCAGATTGATGTGCCCAGCCATCGCACCGCGTGGCTGCCCACTGAGACTCCAAAAGCGTTCAACGATGGCAAAGCCAGCCGCCACGCACCCAGCCCCGCCGCCATCCGCCGCGCCGAGCGCGAGGCGCAGCACATCGCCACCCTGGGCGAACTGCAGGCCCTCAAGGTCATCGGCGCCAGCGGCCACAACCTGAAAAACGTCGATGTGGCCTTCCCGGTCGGCCTGTTCACCTGCGTGACCGGTGTGTCGGGCTCGGGCAAGTCCACGCTGGTCAACGACACGCTGTACAAGGCGGTGGCACGCACCATCTACCGCGCGCACGACGAGCCGTCGGAACACAGCGCCATCGAAGGCATTGAATACTTCGACAAGGTCATCAACGTCGACCAGAGCCCGATTGGCCGCACGCCGCGCTCCAACCCCGCCACCTACACCGGCCTGTTCACCCCGATCCGCGAGCTGATGGCCGAGGTGCCGACAGCGCGCGAACGCGGCTACGGTCCGGGTCGCTTCAGTTTCAACGTCAGCCAGGCCAGCGGCGGCGGACGCTGCGAAGCCTGCGAAGGCGACGGCATGGTCAAGGTGGAAATGCACTTTTTGCCCGACGTCTATGTGCCCTGCGACGTGTGCGCTGGCAAGCGCTACAACCGCGAAACGCTGGAAGTGCTCTACAAGGGCAAAAACATCGCGCAGATTCTGGACCTGACGGTGGAAGCCGCGCACGAGTTCTTCAAAGCCGTGCCGACCATCGAGCGCAAGCTGCACACCCTGCTGGACGTGGGCCTGAGTTACATCCGGCTCGGTCAAGCCGCCACCACGCTGTCAGGCGGCGAGGCGCAGCGCGTGAAGCTCGCGCTGGAGCTCAGCAAGCGCGACACCGGGCGCACGCTCTACATCCTGGACGAGCCCACCACCGGCCTGCACTTTGCCGACATCGACTTGCTGCTCAAAGTGCTGCACCAGCTGCGCGACGCAGGCAACACCATCGTGGTGATCGAGCACAACCTGGACGTGATCAAAACCGCCGACTGGCTGATCGACATGGGGCCTGAGGGCGGCAGTGGCGGCGGCACGGTGGTCGGCGTGGGGACGCCTGAAGACTTGGCCGCCAACCCGGCCAGCCACACCGGGCGGTATCTGGCGCGGTTGTTGTAGGCCACACAGCGGCCCAAGGGCCATTCCAAGGTGCGATACTTGGGCTCAGGCGGTTGAGTTTCCTATCCGTAAACCTGACAGACCAAACCAGCTTCCGGGTGGAAATATTCTTACCCCCGACCGTTTTGCCTAAAAGCGAATCAAGATTCTCTGACTATTAAAGCGTCAGCCCATCTGACAGAATTCAGCCCACATACAACGTTCGGGCAGGCGTGCCCCAGCCACAGCCAAAATCAAACACATTTCCCGCTAGGAAGCACATGTTCCAAAACTTACGCCTCTGGGCCAAAATCATGCTGGTTATGGGGGCGGCCATCGCCATCGTGGGTGCCGCACTCACCTTCACCAATCTGGCCAACATGCAAAGCCTGATCCGCGAGGCCGAGCGCAGTGCGCTCGACGCGCATCTCAAGGCGATCAACAACGCCATCGCCGCTGAAAGCCGAACCGCCGAAACCATGAGCGCGCTGGTGGCGAACATTCCGCTGGTGCAGGAAGAATTCGCCAGCGGCGACCGCAAGGGTTTGGCCGGGCTGTTCGTGCCGGGTTTCAAATCGTTAAGCAAGGATTACAACGTCGAACAATTCCAGTTCCATACGGCGGATTCCCTCTCTTTCCTGCGTGTGCACAAACCGGAAAAGTTCGGCGACGACCTGACTGCATTTCGCAATACGGTGGTCGCCGTCAACAAGGGCCAGAAGCCGGTGCACGGCCTTGAAGGCGGCGTCGCGGGGATGGGCTCGCGCGGCATGGTTCCCGTGCTGTACAACGGTAAACACATCGGCTCGGTCGAGTTCGGCATGAGCTTCGGCCAGCCCTTTTTCGACGATCTGAAACGCCAGAACGGTGTCGATGTCTCGCTGCACATTCTGGACAAGGACAGTTTCAAAACCATGGCCTCCACCCTAGGCAAGGAACCGTTGCTGGACAGCGAGATGTTGAAACAAGCCATGAACGGCGAACCGCAGCTTGACCACCGAGACATTCAGGGGGTGCACCATGCCGTCTATGCCGCTTCCGTCGCCGACTTTTCAGGCAAGCCCATCGGTGTGATCGAGATCGCCATGGACAGCAGCAGTTACCAGGCCATGTTCGTCTCGGCGCGCAACACGGCCATCATCGAAGGCATCGTGTGCATTCTGTTCGGCCTGGGGCTGACCATGCTGATCGCGCGCCATCTGGTGGCCCGCATCAACACTGTGGTTGCGACGGTCAACCGTGTCGCGCAAGGCGACTTATCGGTCGATGTCGAGCTTGAAGGCCGCGACGAGATCGCCGATCTGGCACGCGCCACGCGCGAAATGCGGCGCAAGCTGCACGATCTAGCCGCCGAAGTCGGCGCCAACGCCGCCAAAGTGCATGCGGCGGCGCAGGAGATCGCGGGCACGGTCGAAAACCAGGCAGCCACTTCGACTCAAATGTCATCATCGGTCGCCGAGATCACCTCGACCATGGAAGAGCTCTCTGCCTCCTCCAACCAGATCGCCGATCACTCCAAATCGGTGGTGGACATTGCCAGCCAGACTTGGGAAAGCAGCAAGCAGGGAGCCGAAGCCATGCGCCTGATGCAGAACCGAATGGAGGGCATCCGCGCCGACAACCAGCTCAGCCTGCAAGAGATCGTCAACCTTGGCCTCAAGTCCAAGCAGATCAGCAAGGTGATGGAGATCATCAACACCATCGCCGACCAGACCAAGCTGATCGCTTTTAACGCTGCACTGGAAGCTTCCAGCGCAGGCGAGGCTGGCAAGCGATTCTCCGTCGTCGCCGGGGAAATACGCCGTCTGGCCGACAGCGTGACCGAGTCCACCGGCGAGATCGAGGGCAAGATTCAGGAGATACAGGACTCCATCAGCCGTCTGGTGATCACCTCGGAAAAAGGCGTGTCGGCGATTGCCTCCGGTCTGGATGCCAGCGCCGGGACAGCCCGTGGTCTAAGCGAACTGGTTGGCGCAACCAGCCAGACCAGCAATGCCGCCCAGCAAATTTCGCTCTCCACCCAGCAGCAGAAGATCGCCAGCAACCAGGTGGTCATCGCATTGCGAGAGATCGTCAGCGCCAGCTCGCAAACCGCGCAGTCGATCACCCGCATCTCGCAGATCAGCGAAGACATGTTGAGTTTGTCGGCACAACTGGATGGACTGGCACACCAGTTCAAGCTGGACGATGCAGGGGAAAACCTTCGCCGGACCAGCTCGCGCGAATGAGTCAATGAAAGCCGTGACAATACCCGAATCCAGATAGAAAACAGCAAGACCATGTCGATCAATACCAAGTTGTTACTGACCATTGCCGCTACTTTGTTCGGCTTGATCATGGTATCCGGCCTTACCCTGATGGAAGAAAAATCCACGCTGCTGGATGACCGCAAGGCCAGCACCCGCAATGAAGTGGAAACCGCTTACGGCCTGTTGACCTACTACCACGAGCGGCAAAAGAAAGGCGATCTCACAGAAGCGCAAGCGCAGCGCGCAGCACTGGATCACATCCGGACGCTCCGTTACGGAGACAACGAGTACTTCTGGGTCAACGACATGAACAATCGCATGCTGATGCACCCGGTCAAACCGGAGATGGAAGGCAACGACTATTCCGACCTCAAGGACGCCAATGGCAAATTGTTCTTCCGCGAATTCAGCCAGCTCGTTCGCAAATCGGGTTCCGGTTTCGTGGCATACGCATGGCCCAAGCCCGGCTTTACCAAGCCGGTAGGGAAAATCTCCTACACCAAGGGTTTCGAGCCTTGGGGCTGGGTGCTTTGTTCGGGCATCTATCTGGACGACGTCGATGCGCTGTTCCGCGAAAAGGCTACCCATGTCCTCGGGTTCATCGCTGCCATCGTACTAGCCATCGCCGCCCTCCTGCTAATGACAGGACGCAAGCTGGTCAGACGCATCGACATGGTGGTTGCCGGGGTAAACCGGGTTGCGCACGGCGACCTCACCAAGGACATCAACGACGCCAACAAAGACGAAATCGGGCAGCTTGCCCAAGCCGCAAACGAGATGCGCAACCAACTCCACAATCTGGCGACGCAACTGAACGCGCATGCCCGGCAGATCACGCTGGCTTCAACGGAGATCGATGAGGCAGTGGGAAACCAGGCATCCACCTCGACGCAAATGTCTTCGTCGGTGGCGGAAATCACATCCACCGTGGAAGAGCTATCCGCCTCTTCCACGCAAATCGCCGATCACTCCAAGGCCGTGGTCGACATCGCCAACCAGACTCTGGAGAACAGCAGACTGGGCTCCGCTGCGATGCAGACGGTGCTCGCGCATGTGAGCGATATCCGCAGCGACAACCAGTCCACCCTGCGGGAGATCGTCGAGCTCGGCGCCAAATCCAAGGAGATCAGCAAGATCATGGCAATGATCGACACCATCGCCGGACAAACCAAGCTGATTGCCTTCAATGCGGCGCTTGAAGCCTCCAGCGCGGGCGAGGCAGGCAAGCGTTTCTCCGTCGTCGCCGGGGAAATACGCCGCCTGGCCGACAGCGTGACCGAGTCCACCGGCGAGATTGAAACCAAGACCAACGAGATACAGGATGCGATCAGTCGTCTGGTCATCACTTCCGAAAAAGGCGCCGGCAACATCACCGCAGGCTTGACGGCCAGTACAGCCACCGCCGCGCACCTGACCGAAATCGTCAATGACGCCAGCCACACCAGCAACGCAGCCCAGCAGATCTCACTCTCCACCCAGCAACAGAAGATCGCCAGCAACCAAGTGGCCGTCGCCCTGCGCGAGATCGTCTCCGCGAGCGCACACACCGCGCAGTCGATCACCCGCATCTCGCAAATCAGCAAGGATATGTCAGAGCTGTCAGCCCGACTGAACGGATTGGTACGCCAGTTCAAACTATCAGAGAAAGCCTGAGGATGCCCGCCATGAACCTGTTCTCCCGCATGAAACTGTCACACCGCTTCGCGCTGTTGATCGCCTTCGGCGCCAGCGGTTTCGCCCTGTACGGTGTCTGGTCGTTCAAGACGCTGAACGAGTTGAAGATCAACAGCCCGCTCTACCAGCACATCGTACAAGGCAAGGATTTGGTGGCCGACATCCTGCCGCCGCCGGAATACATCATCGAATCGTATCTGGTGTCGCTGCAATTGCTGGAAGCAAGCGACGCAAGCGAGCTGGCCCAACTGGCGCAGCGGTTGAAGGCGCTCAAAAGCGACTACGACACGCGCCACGAATTCTGGCTGAAAGAAAAACTGGATACCGAACTTGGCGAACTGTTCCGTAAACGCGCAGACGAACCCGCGCAGGCTTTCTATGCCGATGCCTTCAAGGAATTTTTGCCGGCCTTGCAAAAAGGCGACCGCAGCAAAGCACAAGCGGTCATGGTGCGCATGAAGGGCAACTACGAGGCGCACCGCCAACTTATCGACCAAGTGGTGCAAATCACCAACAAGCGCAACGCATCCGATGAAGTCATCGCGCGCGAACGCATCGATACGGCGACCATGGAGTTGCTCGTTACTCTAGTCGTCACGCTCGGCGGCGCGGTGCTAATGGCCATATTCATCGCGCGCAGACTGCTGGCCAGTCTGGGCGGTGAGCCGGAATATGCGGCGCGAATCGCCCATACCATCGCCGACTTCGATCTTTCCGTCAGCGTGGAAACGAAGCCCGGCGATGAAACCAGCATGCTCGCCGCGATGAAGACCATGCAGCACAATCTGGCGCAAATGATTGGCAATGTGGAGCTCAGCGTGCGCGTGCTGGCCGACTCCGCGAAACAGTTGCAGCAGACTGCCGGAACCGCATCGCAATACGCGCCACAGGGGGCAACGGAATCAATGGCGGCAGCCGTCGAGGAAATGTCCGCCACAGTCAGCCAGATTACCTCTACCATGGAAGAGCTTTCTGCTTCGTCATCCCAGATCGCCGAGCACTCCGGGGCGGTGGCCGATGTTGCCAGTCATACATGGGAAAAGAGCAAGCAGGGATCGGAGTCGATGCGCTCCGTGGTGGTGCGCATGAACGACATTCGTACCGACAACCAGGACAACCTTCAGGAAATCACAGATCTCGGTGTCAAGTCCCGCCAAATCAGCAAAGTAATGGAGATCATCAACACCATCGCCGACCAAACAAAACTGATCGCATTCAACGCCGCATTGGAAGCCTCAAGCGCAGGCGAAGCGGGCAAGCGCTTCTCCGTGGTGGCGGGCGAAATTCGCCGCTTGGCCGACAACGTTACCGACTCCACCGGCAACATTGATGTCAAAATTCAGGAGATACAGGACTCAATCAGCCGCTTGGTCATCACGTCCGAAAAGAGTGGTGCGGTTATCAACGCGGGCATGGAAGCAAGCACCCGCACCGCGCACGATCTTGATGATCTGGTCGAAGCCGCCAGCCAGTCGCGCAATGCCGCACGACAGATTTCCATTTCGACCCAACAGCAGAAAATCGCGGGTGACCAGGTGGTTATCGCGTTGCGCGAGATTGTCAGCGCCAGCTCGCAAACGGCGCAGGCTATCGCCACAGTAAGTCGCATCAGCGGGGAAATGACCTCGCTTTCACTGGAACTGAATGAACAGATCAAACGCTTCCGTTTGAACAAGCTCACGGAAAAACAGGGCGCATGATGAAACGCATCCGCGTATTGATCGCCGACGACAGCAGCCTCGCGCGCAGCTTGCTGCGCAGTTTTCTCGAAAACGAGAGCGACATGGACGTGGTCGGCGAAGCTGCCAATGGCCGCGAGGCGGTCGAACTCGCACGCGAGCTCAAGCCCGACCTCATCACCATGGACATCGAGATGCCAGTGATGAACGGCATGGATGCCATTGAGGAAATCATGTGCAGCAAGGCGATTCCCATCCTCGTCGTGAGCAGCGTCGCCGATGCCCGCAACGCGCTCGATGCGGTTGGGCGTGGCGCGCTTGAAGTGGTGAGCAAGCCCGACTACACCCCCGAAGAAGCGGCCAACTTTGTCAACAAAGTGCGCCTGCTGGCAGGTGTGGTGGTGATCACCCGACTGCGTCCACGCAAAGCGGCCGATACTGCGCCGCCCCTGCCGCAGCGACAGCCTTCGGTGTTCGCGCCGGTATCCGGCGCGGACAACTATGCACGCGTATTTGCTATCGCCTGCTCCACCGGCGGACCGCAGGCACTGGCACAAATCCTGCCGGCACTGCCCGCAGGCTTTCCCTGCCCGGTGGTCATCGCCCAGCACATCTCGGATGGCTTCGCGGGCGGCATGGTTGAATGGCTGGCGCGTTTGTGCAAACTGCCGGTGCGACTGGCTGCCGATGGCGATGCGCTGCAATCCGGGGTGATCCACATCTCGCCCTCGGAACAGCATTGCAGCGTAACGCCGTCGCGGCGTATCGCGTTCGTAAAACGCACCCCGCAAGATATTTACCACCCCAGTTGCGATGTGCTGCTGGGCTCGGTGGCGGAGGTCTTCCGGCAGCAAGCCATTGGCATCATCCTCACCGGCATGGGACGAGACGGCGCGCAGGGCATCGCCCGCATCCGCGCCATGGGGGGGCTGACGCTGGGTCAGGACGAGGCCAGCTCTATCGTCTATGGCATGAACCGGGTAGCGACCGAAGCTGGGGACGTGCAGCAGGTGCTACCGCTCGATGCGATCGCAGGCGAAATGCTGCGGCTGACGCAAACGCGCATGCGGGCGGCGGCAACGGGGAGCGCGGCATGATCGCAAACCTCCTGCCCTTCAAAACACTCATCAAGGAACATTGCGGCCTCACCTGCGAGGATCACGGCGAAGAAAAACTCGTCCACGCGCTGAACCAGCGCATTGCCACCCTCGCGATCAAACCTGTCGACTACATCAGCCGACTGCGCGACGACGAAGATGAGCTCCAATCCCTGGTGAACCTGCTCACCGTCAACGAAACCTATTTTTTTCGTGAACCGGAACAAATTGAGCGACTGGTCAATCGCCTCGCGCCGCGCTTGCTTGCTGCGCACGGCGACACAACGCCCATTCGCATCCTCAGCGCGGGTTGCTCCTCGGGCGAGGAGCCATACTCACTGGTGATGGCGCTGACGGAAAGGTACGGCGAGAGCACCGCCCGCCTGTTTTCCTTTTTCGGCGGTGACCTCGACAGCGCGGTGCTGGATAGGGCGCGCACCGCCCGCTACACCGACTTTTCTTTCCGTGGCGTGCCGCAGGCGAAGCACCAGCGCTATTTCGAGCAAGCGCAGCGCAGCCATGTGCTCAAGGAAGAGATCAGGAAACAAGTCAGTTTCCACGAACTCAACCTGCTGGCGACACCCTTCCCGCCTGCCTTGCGCGACTTCGACATCATCTTCTTCCGTAACGTCTCGATCTATTTCGACACACCCACGCGCAAGATCATCCAGCGCAACCTCGCTTCGCTGCTGAAGGACGACGGCATCCTGGTCATCGGCACGGCAGAGACGCTCGCCAACGATCTCGGTGTGCTCGGGCTGGTGGAAGAGGACGGGCTGTATTACTTCGTCAAAGGCGATCCACCGCTGGCTTCGGAGGCTGCGGTCAAGCCCAGAATTCCTTTAGACCGAACATCGCCCGCAGGAGCCAGCTTGCTGGCGAATGAACAATCACAATTCAACGCGAATGACCTATCGAGCACCGCCACTCCCCCCCCTTTTTGGAAAAGGGAGCAATCCGCTGCAGTGCCTTCTGCATCTAACGAATTTGCAGCTCCGAAAGCAGCCAAGCCCTCGCTGGATAACGCGCGCCAACTGACGCGCGACAAGCGCTTCGACGAGGCCTTGCCGGAACTCGATGCCGTACTGGCTGGCGAGCAGGACAACACCGAAGCCCAGTTACTCAAGGCGCATGTGCTGATCAACCGCAAAGCATTCGCCGCCGCCGAAGCCTTGGCGCAGCGCGTGCTCTCGGTCAACACCTGGTCCATCGACGCGCTGCTGCTGCTCGGTCTCGCCGCCAAATGGCAACAGCGCAATGCCGATGCAGTTCGCCATTTCAAGCAAGCGGTCTACTCGCACCACGAATGCTGGCCCGCACATTACTACCTGGCCGATCTGTACCGCGACAGTGGCGCCACCGAACCCGCGCGCCGTGCTTACCGCGTGGTAATGCAGCTGCTCGGCGGCAAGGAGCCCGACACCGGCATTCAGTACGTGCCGTTTGGGTTGCCAACAGCCGAGATCCGTTTTCTGTGCGAGCATCAGCTTGCCAAATTGCCCGGCGCAAAAATGCAGGCGGATCTGAGGTAACCCATGGCGCTCGACATCAAAAAGTTCGTTGTCCGTTTTGTCGAAGAAACGCGCGATCACATCAACCGCCTCAATGACGGACTGGCCGCGCTGGAATCCGGCAGCGCAGACAAGGAAAACATCAACGCCATCTTCCGATCAGCGCACACCATCAAGGGCTCTTCGCGCATGCTGAAGCTGGGCTCCATCACCGAGACAGCGCACAAGCTGGAAGACGTGATGGGCGGGCTGCGTGACGGCACGCTGCAATTCAACCCAGCGCTGGGGCAGTTGCTGTACCGCTCCGTGGATGCGCTCGCGGCACTGGTGGATACGCTGGCAGAAACATCCGACGGCATCCATCTGCCGCCGCCGGATGCTGCCTTGTGCGCGGCATTAACGCAAGCTGCCGCAGGACAAGCGACAGATGCAGCAGCGCCGTCCGCCGAGCAGAATGAGCCTGCCGTTGCAGCGCTCGTTGCTGAGGTTGAGGAAGTGCACACTGCGACACCCGAACCGGCTGTAGCGCAAGCACAACCCCGTGCCATAACAGCCACGGTGGATGCCAAACTCAAGACTGCCGAAACGGTTCGCGTACGCCTGAGCAAACTCGACGAACTCGTCAAGCTGATGGGCGAGGTGGTGTCAAGCCATGCGCGCATGCGCCAGCGCCTGCTAGAAGTGCGGGACATCGAACGCGAGTTGCTGAAGAACGGCGACGAACGCGCAGCAAGCAGTTTGCACCGCTTCGCGCTGACGCTGAAAGACGATGTGCAAGCGCAGGAAGTGCTGATGGACGAGCTGCACGACAAGACCTTGCTGATGCGCATGCTGCCGCTGGCCATCGTGTTCGAACCGGCGGCACGCATGGTGCGCGAGCTGGCACGCTCGGTCGGCAAGCAGGTGGAGTGTGTGGTGAACGGCGCGGAGATCGAGCTTGACCGCCAGATGATCGACAAGCTTTCCGACCCAATCATTCACCTGATCCGCAACGGCATCGACCACGGTCTGGAAACGCCCGACAAACGCATTGCAGTCGGCAAGGCGACGCAAGGGCGTTTGACCTTGTCGGCACGACAGGACGGCGGCTGGGTGCTGATCGAAGTGAACGACGACGGCAACGGCATTGCGCTGGCCGCCGTGCGTGACAAGGCGATCAAGAAAAATTTCATCACGGCGGAAAAAGCTGCCGTGATGAGCGATCAGGAGATCGTTGACCTGATCTTCCTGCCCGGTTTTTCCACGAACGCCATCATCACCGACCTGTCCGGTCGCGGTGTCGGCATGGATGTGGTCAAACAATGCGTCATCGACGACCTGCAAGGCAGCGTCAGCGTCGAAACCCTACCGGGCGCAGGCACGACCTTCGCGTTGCGCCTGCCGTTGTCGCTGGCGGTGATGCGTGTGCTGCTGGTGGAAGCGAACGGCCTCCCTTTCGGCTTCACCGCCCAGTACGTCGCCGAGTTGCTGCGCCTGCCGAGCCAGGCGCAAATGACGGTAGCGGATCGCAACGCCGTCATCATCCGCAACGAATTCGTGCCGGTGGTCCCGCTGGCCGAACTGCTGCATATCCCGGCGCACCTGGTGCATCCGCGCAAGACGAAGATCGCCGCTTCCGGCGAGATGCTGTTGGTGGTGCTGCGCATTCGCAACGAAAAGATCGCCGTGCAGGTGGACGACTTGCTCGACGAGCGTGACATGGTCATCAAGCCGCTGCCCGAGCACCTGCGCCAATTGCCGATGGTGTCGGGCATGGTCACCACCGGCAAGAATGAGCTGGTTAGCGTGCTGCACGCCCCCGCGTTGCTGGATGTGGCGCAGCGGGTGCGCAACCAGGCGGTGCGTGCCGAAGCGGCGACGCATGCGGCAGAAAACCATTACAACGTGCTGGTGGTGGACGACTCGCTCAACACGCGCGAAATCGAAAAGGACGTGCTGGAAGCCCACGGCTACCGCGTCACACTCGCCGAGGACGGTCTCGATGGTTTGCGCAAGGCGCTGGAAGGCGATTTCGATGCGGTGCTGACCGACGTGGAGATGCCCAACATGGACGGCTTCTCGCTCACTGCGGAACTGCGGCAGGAAGAAAAATACCGCCACACGCCCATCGTCATCATCACCTCGCGCGAAAAGGAAGCGGATAAGCAGCGCGGTATCCAGGCCGGTGCGGATGCCTACATCGTCAAGGGTGATTTCGACCAGAGCAGTCTGGTGGATACGTTGAGGACGTTGCTAGGGTAAGACGCTGCCTCGTCCCCCATTACAACGGCGAAATCGCACTGAGATGTTCGAGGTTTTTTAAGTTTTACGCAGTCATGCAAAAGGAAAAACAAATGCGAATTCTGGTAGTGGACGACGACCCCCTCGCCGGTGAGATGACAGGGGCGATCCTTGAAGAGCAAGGACATACGGTGGTCATGGCCGAAAACGGTGTGGAGGCTGTCGATAAACTCAACACCGATAGCGGCATCGACATGGTCATCAGCGACATGAACATGCCGATGGTCAGCGGCATCGACCTGTTTCGCGAGTTGCGCGAACAGGGCAGTGTTTTGCCCTTCATCCTGCTCACCGGTGACGAGCCTGCAGGGTTGCTGCTGCAGGAACCACGCCTCGACGCGTGTTTGGCGAAAGACTTCAGTCTCGATGAGAGCTTGCCAAGAGTCATGACTGAAGTGCTGACGCGCCGCACGTCGGCCTGATACGGAGAAGCCTGCCATGAGCGACACCAAACCGCTTTCCGCCAAAGAAAAGATCGCGAAACTGCGTGCGGTTTTTCTCAGCCAATTGCCGGATCGCGCCGCACAGGCTCGCGCGCTGTTTGGGCAGCTCAAGGGCGATCCCGGCAACCATGCTGCCGCAGCCGAACTGCATCGCTGTTTCCACGGTATCAAGGGCACGGGACGTTCCTTCGGATTTCGCCAACTCGGCGAGGCAGCCGCACCCGGTGAAGACCTCGCCGCGATACTGACCGACGCAAGCGTATCTCCACCAAACGATTGGCAGGAACAGTTCGCCGTTTGCCTGACCCAGCTGGATGTCGCAGTTGCCGCCGCCTGCACCGCAAACGACGACCGTGAAGACCCCGACATGAGCTTGGCAGCGTCGTCCGCTCCCGCGACCAGCGGCGGACGTAGGGTGTACATCTGCGACGACGAGCCGCTCACGCTTGAGCAATTGTCCACCCAGCTCGCCTGCTTCGGCTACGAGACCGTCACCTTCACCGAGCCGCAGGCGCTACATGATGCCGTGCTGGCACGCCGTCCCGACGCGGTCATCATGGACATCAATTTCCCGCAGGGCTCCAATGCGGGCACAGAGGCGCTGGCCAGATTACAAGCCGAAACAGGCCATTCCATACCGACAATCTTTCTCTCCGCGCGCAATGACTTCGCGGCGCGGCTCGCATCCGTGCAGGCGGGTAGCAATGCCTATTTTCATAAACCAGCGCACGCCATGGATCTGGTCGCCACGCTGGACGAATTGACCCGCCAGCAGCAACCCGAGCCTTTTCGCATTCTCGTCATTGACGACGAGCCGGAGATCGCCGCTTACCACAGCATCATCCTGCAGGAAGCAGGCATGACAACGTATCAGTTGACCGATCCCGCCCGCGTGCTGGATGTTCTGAAAGAGTTTCGCCCCGACATGGTGTTGATGGACATGTACATGCCGCAATGCAACGGCCACGACCTCGCCAAACTCATCCGCCAGATTCCCGATCACGTGGGACTGCCCATCGTTTTCTTATCGAGTGAGACTGACAGCAAGAAACAATATTCCGCCATGCGCATCGGTGCTGAAGGCTTCCTGACCAAACCGGTGGTGCCGGAAAACTTGGTCGCCGCCGTGGCGATCCGCGCCGAGCGCATGCGCACCTTGCGCTCGCTGATGGCGCGTGACAGCCTGACCGGGCTGTTCAACCACACCACCACCACCCAGTTGCTCGATAACGCCGTCTCCAACGCGAAACGCAACGGCGGCACGCTGTGCTTCGCCATGATCGACATCGACCACTTCAAATTGGTGAACGACACCCACGGTCATCCGGTTGGCGACCAGGTCATCCTGGCGCTGTCGCGCGTGTTGCAGCAGCGCCTGCGCAATTCCGACTTTGTGGGCCGCTACGGCGGCGAAGAGTTTGCCGTCATCCTGCAGGACATTTCGCAGGAACGAGCCGCAGCGCTGCTGGATGAATTGCGCCAGGATTTTTCCCGCGTCCTCTTCCACTCGGACAATGGCGAATTTTTCTGCACCTTCAGCGTTGGCATCGCCGAGTACCCGGCGCGGCGCGACATGGAAACCTTGCGCGCCATGGCTGACAAGGCACTCTACGAAGCCAAGCGCAGCGGGCGCAACCGCGTGGTCGTGGATAGCACAACAAAGGATCAACCATGAGCGAAACCACTCTCGATCAAGTACTGACCGGGCGACTTGATGCGCAGCGGGAGATTGTCTACGTCGATGAGCCGACGGTGAAACTGGTGATCTTTGCGCTGGGCTGCGACTGGTTTGCCTTTTACGGCGAACGCATCAGCGAGATCCTCGCGCATGCCGATGTATTCTTCGTGCCGGGTTGCCCGCCTTCGCTCGAAGGCGTCATCAACGTGCGCGGCGATATCGCTTCAGTCATCCGCCTGCACGAGATGCTGCACTTGCCGCAGGGCGACGCCGCCCGTTCATCCATCCTGCTCGGGGCTGGCGGCGGCATCAGCAGCGGTATCCGCGTCGACCGCGTCGTCGATGTGGTCGACGTGACACAAAGCAGTATCCAGCCGCCGCCGGCCACATTACCAGACCACCTGCGCTCGCTGGTGTCGGGCGTGCTGCGTTTTCAGGAACAAGCGGTGACCGTGCTGAATCTCGACGCGCTGTTCGCCGATTACGCGCGCGGCTTGGGATGAGCGACCTCTGCGAACACGCAACACTGGATGTCGTGCTGTTCTCCGCCGGGGAATGGCGCGCAGGTTTTGAGGCCAGACTGGTGCGTTCCTCGCGCCCCGCTCTAGCTAACGCCAGCGGCAAGACGATTGAGACGCAGCTGGGACTCGCGCCGCCCGCCGGGGCGACACCGCGCCAATACCTCGAGCTCAAACGGGCGCAGGACGTGCGCGAAGTGCTCGTCGGCGCGCCGGTCGAACTGGTCACATTGCCCGCCAGCAGCATCTATCCTCTGCCCCCGCTGCTGGCAGCCCGCTGCAAACTGCATGGTTTGCGTGCGCTGGCGCTCGAGCAGGATGCCAAGGCCGTTGTCTTGTTGTTCGAGCCAGCGGCGGTTTAGCCCGCCTGCTGCGCAAAGTGCAAGGGCGACCTGCAGACCAACAGCCAGGGGGACATTGACGAGATCGAGTCGCACGTCACCGAGGTGCTGGCGCCGCTGGGGCACAGGGTGCCGGTGGTGGTGAATTACGACAGCTTCACCATCCTGCCACCGTTGCTCGACACCTACTCAAACATGGTGCAAGGCTTGAAACGCCGCTTTTACAGCCGGGTGACGCGCTATGGAACCGGTGGGCTTCTGAAGGCTCGGCTGGAGTCGGGCGGTGGCAAAACGCCGGTTTGATCGTTTGGTAGGGTTGGGGCATTCCGCTGCGCGGTAGCTTTCCCCCACTCACTCCCCCCGCCCTCTCTCGCCCCGCCGGGCGAAAGAGGGAGCTAACAGCCATATTTGGCCGTGTCTTTTTTGGGAGGACGTACAAACCGGTCTGCCGGTGGTGGAACCGGAAAGAGTACCCATTTTTTATAGCTACCTGCCCTTTATCTATCTGGGCTAGAGGCCAATTTCTTATATAACTTTGTGGCACTAACGGCCAGCCGCCTGGTACATCTTTTCTTCAAAGTGTTGGCCAAATACGGCTGTTAGGCTCCCTTTCCGCCCCGGCGGGGGTGGAAAGGGCGGGGGGATAGGGGGGGAACAACTTCGCTTGGCGAAAAAGAAAATTTCACCCAGCCCGGCAAGCTGCCCGCAACACATCACGGGTCTCCAACGCGACCCGCCGCGCTGCAGCCGCAAAGTCTTCACCACCAGACGCATACAGAATCACCCGCGATGAATTCACGATGATCGGCGCGGAGGATTCCAGCGTGCCGTCTGCCAGCACCTTGCCGCGCCACCCCGCCTTGACGGTAGCCAGCGCATCACCGCCCTGCGCCCCGACGCCGGGGATCAGCAGCGGCAGTGTCGGGGCCAGCGCACGCACCCGCTCAATCTCGGCGGGATAGGTCGCGCCCACCACCAGACCGAGCTGGCCGTTCAGGTTCCACTGACCTTGCGCCAATTGGGCAATGTGCTCATACAGCAGGGGTTCACCGGCCACACTAGCCAGGCGTTGCGGCTGAAAATCGTCACCGCCGGGGTTCGAGGTGCGGCACAGCAGGAACGCGCCTTTGTCGTGGTACTTGAGGTAGGGTTGCACCGAATCAAAACCCATGAACGGCGACAGCGTGACGGCATCGGCGCCATAACGCTCAAAAGCCTCAATCGCGTACTGCTCGGCAGTGCTGCCAATGTCACCGCGCTTGGCGTCCAGAATCACCGGCACGTGGGGCGCGGTGCGGCGCATGTGCTGAATCAACTGCTCCAGCTGGGCCTCGGCGCGGTGCGCGGCGAAGTAGGCTATCTGCGGTTTGAAAGCAATGACCAGATCGGCCGTGGCATCGACGATAGCGGCGCAAAAGTCGTAAATCCGGCTGGCATCGCCCTGGTAGCGTGCGGGGAACTTGGCCGGGTCCGGGTCCAGACCGACGCACAGCAGGGATTGGTTTTGACGCTCTGCGGCGCCGAGTATGTCTAGAAATTTCATGCGGCCATTGTATGAAGGCCATGAAAAGGCTTCATCGTGCGTTAAGCAGCCGCTAAGCGTTTCTTAAGGCCACACTGAGAAGATGCCCTCATTCCATCCACTGCCCAAAGAGGTTCCCCATGAATTCAGACTTGCATCAATTTGTCTCTAAATATCTGAGCGTTGTCTTCGCCACGTTGATGGCTGTGAGCTTTTTCGCCTTTGTGTCGATTCCCTATGGCCTGGGGGCTGATCCTGGCGACGTGCGCGCGGCTGAACGTCTGGCTCAAGCCGAGGCCCAGACACCCGCGCCAGCCAGCACGCCAGCGCCGCTGCCTGAGGCCTGAAATCAGGCCTGTCAGCCATCCATCAGCCAGGGCTTACGGGTAAACCCGGAACTTGCGGATAGACTGCCGCCTCTGACATCCTCATCACCCTGCCTCCATGACCCGTAACGAATTCGACAACAACCCGCAAGACACCCAGCACAACTCCGCCGAGCGCGCCGCTGCCGCCGCACGCAGCACCTGGGTGAGCGTCGGCGTGAACTTGATGCTCTCTGTGGCCCAAATTGTGACCGGTGTGTTGTCCAAGTCACAAGGCCTGATTGCTGACGGTATTCACTCCCTGTCAGACCTGGTGGCTGATTTTGTGGTGCTGTTTGCCAACCACCACAGCCAAAAAGACGCGGATGAAGATCATCCCTACGGCCACCAGCGCTTTGAGACGGCAGCCTCGCTGATCTTAGGCGGCCTGCTGCTGGCTGTGGGCGTAGGCATGTTGCTGTCTGCCGTGGGCAAGCTGAAGAACCCCGAGTCGATTGCCACGGTGCACATCACGGCCTTGTGGGTTGCCATGGGCGCCCTGACGGCCAAAGAGCTGCTGTTTCGCTACATGTTGGCGGTAGCCAAGCGCGTCAAAAGCAGCATGCTGGTGGCCAATGCCTGGCATGCGCGCTCGGACGCTGCGTCGTCGCTGGTGGTTGGTGTGGGCATCATTGGCAACCTGGCGGGTTACCCGATTCTGGACCCGATTGCCGCCGCCATCGTCGGCTTCATGGTGGCCAAAATGGGCTGGAGCTTTGGCTGGGACGCCATGCACGACCTGATGGACCGCGCCGTGGACGAAGCCGAGGTACAGGCGATCCGCCAAACTATTCAGGACACACCGGGCGTCAGCGGCGTGCATGACGTGCGCACCCGCAAGATGGGCGACATGATTGTGGTGGACGCGCATCTAGAGATGCTGGCCACCCTGACGGTGGAGCAGGCGCACGACATCACGGTGGCAGCGCAACAGCGGGTGATGCAGCATCACCGCGTGCTGCACCTGCTGACCCATGTGGACCCTTACCGCCGCCCGGACCTGGACCACGTGCTCGGTACTGACCAGCCTTGACGTGAAACAACGGCCGTCGTCGCCACACATGGCTTTTTGGCCATGCCGATTAGCGCGTTAGCGGTTTTCTGCAGCCACGCCCTGCGCCACGTCGGCGGCCAGACACAAATCCTGCCAGGCACGTGCCTTGTCCTGGCCGTTGCGCAGCAGGTAGGCGGGCGGGTAGGTCACCACCACCGGCACGCCCTGGTAGTGCCAGACCTGGCCACGCAGCTTGCCCAGCGGCAATTTCAGGCCTTGCGGATGGTCCTCGCTGAGCAGCACCTGCATGGCCAATCGCCCCATGGCCAGAATGATTTTGGGTTGTACCAGCGCGATTTCTCGGCGCAGGTAATGCGCACAGGCGGCCAGCGCCTGCGCATCGGGCGCGGTGGGCAAGGCCGGGCGGCATTTGAGGACCAGACTCAGGTAGGCGGCAGTGCGAGCGGGGTCTGGTCTGGGCGGCGGCGCGTTCCCCAGTGCCTCATCTGGCGCTGCGTCAGCAGCATCGCCAGGCAGGTGGCGCTGGACACCCACCGCCTTGAGCATGTTGTCCAGCAGCACGCCGGCGTCTTCGACAAACGGTTCACCCGTGCGCTCTTGCGCGTCATCCGGTGGCTCACCCAGCACCAGCCAGTCGGCGCGCAACAGGTTGCTCGGAGCTGCCAGCACCGGTGCACGTCGCCCCAGACACATGACGCAGGCCTGGCAGGCAGACACGGTCGCCTGCAGCGCGGGCCAGTCCATGCCTTCGATGCCTGGGGGCAAGGTCGTCACCGCCGTGGGCACCGCAGCGCCGACCACGGGTGGTCTGGCGGCCAGGGGCTGGCGCGCCCGCTGCGTGGGGCGCTCGGCAGCAACCGGTGGCACCGGCACGGTAGCCGCCTGCGGTGCGCTCTGCCGGGGTATTGCAGGTTCTGAAGAATTTACACGATTTTGGTCTGTAGCCCTTTCATAATACGGGCTAGTAGTTACATCATCTGTAGCACTCTGTTGGTCGCTGTCAGCCTGCAGGTCGGCCAAAGTTGCCAACGCCAGGGCGTCATCAGGTGCCGGGTTGTCGGGCCACCAGACGCGCACACCCATCTCGGCCAGCATGGCGCGTTGACGGATATCGAGGTCGAGGCTCATGGCGCGATTCTCACAGACTGCGGACACTGACAGGGATCACTGATGCTCAGTCGAGCTTCAAGCTCATCACCAGCGCATCTTCACGCTGGCCGTGATGAGCCGGGTAGTATTGTTTGCGCAGACCCACATAGCGAAAACCGTGCGCCTTGTAAACATGCACCGCTCGGGCGTTACTGGCCCGAGCTTCCAGCCAGACCCATTGCAGCGCCTGGCCGCGTGCCCACAGCGCCAGCGCCTCCAGCAGCACCTGCGCCCAGCCCTGGCGCTGGTGGGCAGGGGCCACGGCCAGATTGAGCAGATGCGCTTCCTCAAATCCTTTCATGGCCACAAAATAGCCCAGCAGGGTGTCGCCCGCCATCAGCAATTGCGCCTGGTAACCACCGGCCAAGCAGTCGGCAAAGTGCCGCCGTTGCCAGGGGTGCGCGTAGGCTTGCTGTTCAATCGCCAGCACCGCGTCCAGATCTGCTTCGCGCATGGGCTCCAAGCGCGCTTCGTTGGGTTGGAGCTGGGCATTCATGCGGCGGATTTGGCGGCGGCGCGTTCCAACGTGGTTTGCGCCACCTTGTCGCGAATATAGGTGGGTAGCGCCTGCGCCGCTGGCACCGCTGCGCCCGCCGCCAACAGCGCGGGCGCCAGACGCAGCATGGCCGTGGCCGTGGGAAGCGCCAACACACGCAAACCCGGGCCTTCGGGCAGGCGCGTCCCGTAGGCGGCAAATACATTGCCGGCCAGCACGCTGCCACCATCCCACGCCAGGTCTTCAGGCTTTACCAGGCTGTAGCCCTTGATTTGCCTCCACAGTCCACTATCAACAGAGTAGCTTGCGGCATACAGCTCGTCCATGCGGGCGTCCAGCAGGGCGGTCACAACCAGGTGTTCTGCATCGCCCGTTTGGAAGCGCGCCTCTTCAGCCACGGCCAGCAGCGTGTCAACCGGCAACACCGGAACATTCGCGCCATAAGCCAGCCCCTGGGCCACCGAGCAAGCAGTGCGCAGCCCGGTGAACGAGCCCGGCCCGGCACCAAACACAATGGCATCCAGCTCTTCAAACCGCAGTCCGGCTTGCGACATCAAACGCTGGATGTCAGGAATCAGATGCGTCGAGCTGTGCGCACCACCAGCTGCCGTGTGCTGCCAAGGCACAACCACGCCGCGCCGCTGCACGGCGATCGACATCTGTTCGGTGCTGGTGTCAAAGGCCAATAAGTTCATAAACAGCAATTTCTGAAAAGACGCAATGTCGAATTTGAAAGGATGCCATACCGCGTTCAAGTTGCCAGATTTGACGATGCACACGCGATATTCACAATGGCTAGCAAATTCACTCCATATGTAGTCTGCAGAGCCGATGGCAGGCAACGCCACAATTCATCACGATTGTGACCGGACCAACCCAGTAACCCGTGCCAACCACGGTCGATGGCAGTGAGCAGGGTTATGAGCTGCTGCTGGCAGTGGGCTGAATGGATGACGTCCAGGCACGGCCGGAAGTGTCAGGTGCTCAACGCTTGCCCAGCGTCGGGTAATCGGTGTAACCCTTGGCGCCGCCGCCGTAATAGGTGTTGCGATCACCCTCATTGAGACGGCTGCCGTTGCGCAGGCGCTCCACCAGGTCGGGGTTGGCGATGAACGCACGGCCAAAGGCAACCAGGTCCGCACCTTCCTTGACCGATTGCTCGGCCAGCGCCTTGTCCAGGCCGTTGTTGACCATCCAGGCTGCTTTGCCGCCCGCTGCGCGGTAGGCACGGCGTAGGCCAACGTAATCAAACGGGCGCTCAGTCAGTTCACGCGGGCCACCGGTAGCGCCTTCAATAATGTGCACATAGGCCAGATGGAAGTTAGCCAGTTCACGCACCACGTAGTCAAACAATGGCTGCGGATCGGGGTCGAACGCGTCGTTGGCCGGGGTCACGGGTGAGAGGCGGATGCCAACGCGGCCTGCGCCTACGGCGTCGGTCACGGCGCGCACCACTTCCAGCAGGAAGCGCACACGGTTTTCGATGCTGCCACCAAAGTCGTCGCGGCGCTGGTTGGAGCCGCTTTTGAGAAACTGGTCGATCAGGTAACCATTGGCGGCGTGGATTTCAACCCCGTCAAACCCCGCCGTTTGCACCGCATTGCGGGCCGCAGCGGCGTAGGTGTGAACAATATCGGGCAGCTCATAGGCGTGCAGGGCGCGCGGCTCGGAGGTGTCCACAAACACCGGCACACCGTCCTGGATCAAGACCGTCTTGGCGTTGGCACGAATCGCTGATGGCGCCACCGGCGCACCGTTGTCCGGCTGAAGGCTGGTGTGCGAAATACGGCCTACATGCCAGAGCTGGCAGACGATCTTGCCGCCAGCGGCGTGCACGCTGCTGGTGACGTCTTTCCAGGCCTCGACTTGTGCTTCGGAGTACAGACCCGGCACGTCGGCATAGCCCTGGCCTTGCTGACTGATGGCGGTGGCCTCGGTGATGATCAGTCCAGCCGTAGCACGCTGGGCGTAATACTCTGCCATCAAGGCGGTGGGGATGGCATCGGGCGCACGGTTGCGCGTGAGAGGCGCCATGACGATGCGGTTGGCCAGGTGTAGATCACCCGCAGTCACGGGGTTGAAAAGGGTAGCGGCAGAGTAGGGCATGACAAATGATCCAAAAAGAGAGGGACAGAAGTTGTACGTGAGGGTCAAAGCGCCAAAAGAAAGGCTTGTGCGCGTCAATGACGCTTATTTTGAAACAAGACGGCCAGCGGCGCTAGCGCATCAACCGCCAGAGCGGCTAACGCGAGAGCTTGTACACCGAGGTACCCGCCAATAAGTTGGGCGCCAGACGTAGCGCCTCGCCATCCTGGATGCCAAAGCTGTCCAGCACTGTCAGGCCGCAGGCACGCGCCAGAATGCCCAGGTCGGCGTGCGTGCCGACGCGGATGTTGGGGGTGTTGTACCACTGGTAGGGCAGGCGACGCGTCACCGGCATGCGCCCACGCAACACGCTCAGGCGGTTGGGCCAATGGGCAAAGTTGGGAAAGGCAACGATGCCGATGCGCCCGACGCGCACGGTTTCACGCAGCATGACCTCGGCATTGCGCAGATGTTGCAGGGTGTCGATCTGCAGCACCACGTCAAACGAGGCGTCTTCAAACATCGACAGGCCCTCATCCAGGTTGAGCTGGATGACGTTGACACCGCGCTGCACACAGGCCAGCACATTGGTGTCAGCCAACTCGATGCCATAGCCGGTGCAAGCGCGCGTTTTCTGCAGGTGCGCCAGCATGGCGCCGTCGCCGCAGCCAAGATCAAGCACGCGCGAGCCCGGCGGCACCAGTTCGGCCAACACTTGCTGAATCGATGCGTCGCTCATGACGGCACCTCCATGCTTTCAAAGTAAGAGCGCACAACGCCCATATAACGGGGGTCATCGAGCAAAAATGCATCATGACCATGGGGTGCATCGATCTCGGCATAACTGACGTTGCGCTGGTTGTCGAGCAGCGCCTTGACGATCTCGCGGCTGCGTTTGGGCGAAAAGCGCCAGTCGGTGGTGAAGCTCACCAGCAGAAACTTGGCGCTGGCGCGGCCCAGCGCCAGACTCAGGTTGCCACCATAGCTGCGCGCCGGGTCAAAGTAGTCCAGCGCGCGGGTGATCAGCAGGTAGGTGTTGGCGTCAAAGTACTCGGCAAACTTGTCGCCCTGGTAACGCAGGTAGCTCTCGATCTGGAACTCGATGTCTTGCGTGCTGTACTTGTACTGGCCAGCATCGAGGCTGGCTGAAGCATCCTTGGCTTGTGCCAGCACAGCGTCGCGCAACTGGCGGCCAAACTTCTCGTTCATCACGTCATCACTCAGGTAGGTGATGTGGCCAATCATGCGGGCGATGCGCAGGCCGCGCTTGGGGACCGTGCCGTGCCGGTAAAAGTGGCCGCCGTGGAAATCCGGGTCGGTAACGATGGCACGCCGCGCCACCTCGTTGAAGGCGATGTTTTCGGCGGTAAGGTTAGGAGCGCTGGCGATCACCACGGCGTGCCGCACGCGCTCTGGATGTTGTAGCGTCCAACTGAGTGCCTGCATGCCGCCCAGGCTGCCACCCATCACCGCCGCGAGCGTCTGGATGCCCAGCACGTCAAGCAATCTGGCCTGGGCATTGACCCAGTCTTCGACCGTCATCACCGGAAAATCCGCGCCATACACCTCGCCGGTGTCGGGGTTGATGTGCATCGGCCCGGTGGAGCCAAAACACGAGCCCAGGTTGTTGACGCCGATGACAAAAAATTTGTTGGTATCAAGCGGCTTGCCCGGCCCAATCATGTTGTCCCACCAGCCTTCGGACTTGGGCTGGCCGTTGTAGACGCCTGCCACATGGTGCGAGGCGTTGAGCGCGTGGCAGACCAGCACGGCGTTGGATTTGGCGGCGTTGAGGGTGCCGTAGGTCTCAAAGCTCAAGGCATAGTCGTGCAAGCTGGCGCCGCTTTGCAGCGGCAAGGCGGCCGCGAAATGCATGGACTGGGGGGTAGCAATCAACATAGTCAACTGGGGGACAGTACTGGCTCGCTGCGGTATGCCCCACAAAACTCCAAAAAAACCCGGCATCGCTAGAGGCAAAACCGGGTTGGCTGGCATCTTTAGCGGTACTTGTTACGCGCCCGCAATTCTGTCAAATCGGCGCGTGGCCAGTATAGCAACGCCTTTTGTCGGCCTCTTCGCGGCACGCGGTTCACGCCTGGGTTTCTGAGGTTTATATGAAAAATATGCCTCTAGCCCCCGATGAATAAGCGTAACCCGCTATCTTTGGTGTAGCCTGCACAAAATGGCAAGCACCAAGCAGCCTAGGTGCTATCACACGACTAAGGTAGTATCAGTCGAAAAAAAGACTTCCGTTGGCAATCCATTGATTTCAAAGGGATGGAGCCCATGCACGTTATGGATCTGCGTCGCCGCCTGCTTCTGGTCAGCGCGGCAAGCCTGTCGCTGGCTGGTTTGAGCGCCTGCCAACGTCCGGAGCCATTGGTGCGCGTTGCGGGCATGTCCTGGGTGGGTTATGCGCCACTGTATCTGGCCCGCGAGCTGGGCTATCTCAAAAACGCCAATGTCCGTTTGCTGGAACTCACCTCCAGCGCTGCCAGTCTGATGGCGCTGGCCGCTGGTCAGGTCGAGGCCGCAGCCCTCACGCTTGACGAGTTTTTGGTGGCCCGCGAGGGGCAGCTTGATCTGCGGGTGATCATGGTGTTTGATGAATCGGCCGGGGCAGATGTGGTGATGGCGCGCCCCAGCATCACCCAGCCAGTGCTGCTGCGTGGTCGGCGTGTCGGGGTGGAAGACACCGCCAACGGCGCGCTGATGCTCTCGCGCACGCTCGATGTTGCGGGCCTGCGCCCTGAAGATGTCACCAAGGTCCCGATATCCGGCCCCACACAGGTCAGTAGTTACGCCAGCGGACAGGTCGATGCTGTCGTCTCTTTCGAGCCCTATGCCACGCAGCTGGCCAAGCTTGGGGCGGTGCGCTTGCTGGACAGCCGCCGTTTTCCGGGTGCCATCGTGGATGTGCTGGTCGCCAGGTCGTCGGCACTGACCAACTCACCAGGACTGTTCAGGCAACTTCTGGCAGGGTATTTTCAGGCGCTGACCATGTTGCAGACCGACCCCGCGCAAGCCACGGCCTTGATGACGCCGACCTTGGGCATCAATGCGCAGGAACTCACACAGGCCCTTTTGGGGGTTCACATGATGAACTTAGCGGACAACCGTGCTTTGCTGGGTGGCGCCTCAGCAGGCTTGCGCCCCATGGCGCAGTCGGTGGCCACATTGATGTTGCGCTCCGGCCTGCTCAGAACCAACCCCGGCCTGGACGATATCGCCGATGTGCGCTTCTTGCCCTCTACATGACTGAGCCCGCTATGCGCCGCACACCCAGTTTGAAATGGTCGCTTCCCTTGGGGTTGGCCGTGATCCTGCTGATCTTCGCTGGCTACACCACTTGGATGAGCCAAAACACCCGCTTCACCATCCTTACCCGTACCGCGCAGCAGGATGTGCTGGATCAAGTCTCGCGCTTAGCGCGCATGGCCGAGCAGGGGCTGCAGATCAACCCGGTGTTGGTGGAGTCAGACCTGGATCAAATCAGCACCGACCCGCGTGTAGAGGTGGTGCTGATCGTGGATAACCAGGGCCGCATTTTGCTGTCGCAGCGTAAAGCCTGGGTCGGCTTGGCAGCCAAGAGTGTGCTGCCAGGTTTTGACGACGGCTGGCGGCTGCAGGTGATTGGCGGGCGCCTGCCGCAGGTGCGAATGTCAGAGGACGGTTTTCGCATCTACGGCATCCAGCCGTTTTATCTGCCGGCTTCCAGTAACGAGGTGCGTAGTTCGCGCCATGGTGCGGTGTTTGTCCAGATGAATTTGGAACAGGCCTGGCAGGACGCACGCTACCAAGCCTTTTTGTCGCGCGCACCTAGTCTAGCGGTGGCACTGCTGATATTGCTGGCGGTGGCAGCACTGTTGCACCTTGTGGTGGCGCGGCCACTGCACGCGTTGGCAAACGCGGCGGGACGGTTGAAAGAGGGCCACCTTGACACTCGCGCTTCGGTGCGTGGTCCGCTTGAAATTGTTGAGTTGGCACGAGACTTCAACAGCATGGCGCAAGCCATCGAAGAGACTCAGCGCAAACTGATAAACAGCGAGGAGCGAATGTCCATCACCTTGCAATCGATAGGTGATGGGCTGATTGCCACCGACACACGGGAACGCATCACCCTGATGAACCCGGCCGCTGAGCGTTTCACCGGCTGGAAACTGGACGAAGCCCGTGGGCGGGCGATCTCAGATATCTTTATGATCGAAAGTGCGCTCACCGGTCTCCCCGCCGACATTCCGGTCAAACGGGTGCTGGAAGAAGGTATCGTGCTGGGCCTGGCCAACCACACCGTCCTGGTGGCACGCGACGGCACCCGGCGCGACGTGGCCGACTCGGCCGCACCCATTCGAAACGATCAAGGCGGCATCGAGGGCGTGGTGCTGGTGTTTCAAGATGTCACCGAGCAGTACCGCATGCGCCTTGCTCTGGCCGATAGCGAGCAACACTATCGCACCCTGGCTAACCATGGTCAGGCACTCATCTGGACTGCCGGTCTGGATAAAAAGTGCAACTACTTCAACAGTGTCTGGCTGCGCTTTACCGGACGCACCCTGGCGCAGGAGATGGGTGATGGATGGGCCGAAGGTGTGCACCCGGACGACTTGGATCTTTGTTTTTCCACCTACGTCGCCGCCTTTGACGCGCGCCAATCCTTTGACATGGAATACCGCCTGCGCCATGCCAGTGGCGAGTACCGTTGGATTCTGGACCAGGGAAGCCCGCGCTACGACAGTGAGGGCCGGTTTCTGGGCTACATCGGGCATTGTCTTGATCTCACCCAGGTCAAGCGGGCCGAGGCGCAAGTGGCACACCTGGCGTATCACGATGCGCTCTCGGGTCTGCCCAACCGGGTGCTGTTTCAAGACCGCCTGACGCAGGCCGTGGCGGCAGCGCGGCGCACTCAGCGTTTTGGCGCGCTGATATTTGTCGATCTGGACAATTTCAAACGCCTCAACGACGTGTATGGTCACGTGCTGGGTGATGCCGTGCTTAAAGAAGTGGCCAGCCGCCTGAAGTTATACCTGCGCACCGAAGACACCGTGGCCCGCTTGGGCGGTGACGAATTTGTGGTGCTGCTTCCCGCGCTGGCCAACCAGTCGGACGGTGCCGCCACCCTGACCCGGGCCGTCGCCGACAAGATTCGCATCGCGCTAGAGGGCCCTATCGTCATTGATGGCGCCACCTACTACACGGCTGCCAGCATGGGTGTCACGCTGTTCCCGAAAGGCAATGAGTCGGTGGAGGACCTGATGCGCGAGGCAGACATTGCCATGTACCGCGCCAAGGAGAGTGGGCGCAACGTCATTTCTTTCTTCCAGACTGACATGCAGCACAGCGTGACCCAGCGCTATGCTTTGGAGCAGGAACTGCGCGAGGCTGTGCGGCAACAGGCGTTTGAGCTGCATTTGCAATCGCAGGTGAACGCCGCCGGACAAGTCACCGGCGCTGAGGCGCTGGTACGTTGGCGTCACCCCACGCGTGGTCTGGTGGCACCGGCCACCTTCATCCCTCTGGCCGAAGAGTCGCGCCTGATCCTGCCGCTGGGCGAATGGGTGCTGCAGCAGGCCTGTGGCGTGATTGCCCGGCTTGATGCTGGCGGGCACAGTCTGCACATTGCGGTGAATGTGAGCCCACTGCAGTTTGCGCAGGCCAACTTTGTCGCCCGTGTCCGTGACATCCTGAGCGTTACCGGGGCCGACCCCACACACTTGACGCTGGAAATCACCGAAGGGCTGCTGGTGGAGCACATGACCGAGACCATGGGTCGCATGGCAGAACTGGCTGACTTGGGCATCCGCTTCTCGATTGACGACTTTGGTACCGGCTATTCATCGCTGTCGTACCTGAAACGTTTGCCGCTCTACGAGTTGAAGATCGACAAGAGCTTTGTCCAAGACGTGCCCGACGACCCCAACGATGTGGCGCTGGTGGAGACCATTCTGGCGATGTCGCAGCATCTGCACCTCAGCGTGGTGGCTGAAGGCGTGGAGACGGTGGCACAGTTCGAATTTCTCAAAAACCGGGGTTGTACCCGTTTTCAGGGCTACTACTTTTACCGGCCACAAGCACAACGCGAATGGTTTGAGACATTTTCCAGGAACGCGCAGGTCACGTCGACTTAGGCATGCTTCTTTTTTGATAGTTGATAGTCCTTGTTAGACGGGGGCTAGATGGCGAAATCTCTATCAATCTCACGGCTATCTCCGACCCAACCACGCAGGCACCGAGCAAGCGCAGCAACGCCCCAATTCGTACCACAATTTTGTTTTTGACACCAAACTGGCGCGTTTTTTGCTTTAGTTTGGTGCGTTTTCATGGATAGCCACACAAACGCACTATTACATAGCAATTTACTCAAAAGAGGGTTTCATGGAAGCACTAAAACAGGGCGCAGATGCCCTGTTCATTCTTCTCGGCGGCATCATGGTGTTGGCCATGCATGCCGGTTTTGCGTTTCTGGAGCTGGGTACCGTACGGCGCAAGAACCAGGTCAACGCGCTGGTCAAGATTCTGGTGGACTTTTCGGTCTCAACCGTGGCGTATTTTCTGGTCGGTTATGGCGTGGCATACGGCACCCACTTCTTTGTGGGCGCCGAAGAGCTGGCCGCCAGGAACGGCTACGAGCTGGTCAGATTTTTCTTTTTGTTGACATTCGCAGCGGCGATTCCTGCGATCATTTCGGGCGGCATTGCCGAGCGCGCCCGCTTCTGGCCGCAGTTGATGGCCACGGCTGTCATCGTTGGCTTCATCTATCCTTTTTTTGAAGGTATTGCCTGGAACCAGCACTTTGGCGTGCAGGCCTGGTTGAAAAGCCTGACTGGCGCCGAATTTCATGACTTTGCCGGCAGTGTGGTGGTCCACGCGGTGGGCGGCTGGATCGCCTTGCCGGCGGTGATTTTGCTGGGTGCCCGTGCCAACCGCTACCGCAAGGACGGCGGCATCTCGGCGCACCCGCCTTCGAGCATTCCGTTTCTGGCCTTGGGTGCCTGGATTTTGACGGTGGGCTGGTTTGGCTTCAACGTGATGAGCGCGCAGACGCTGGACAAAATGTCGGGCCTGGTGGCGGTCAATTCGCTGATGGCCATGGTGGGCGGCACACTGGCCGCACTGGTCGCAGGCAAGAACGACCCCGGTTTTGTGCATAACGGCCCTCTGGCTGGCCTGGTGGCGGTATGCGCCGGGTCAGACTTGATGCACCCTTTAGGTGCATTGGTGGTGGGTGCGGTCGCTGGCGCGCTGTTCGTCACCATGTTCACCTGGACGCAAAACAAGTGGAAGATTGACGACGTGCTGGGCGTTTGGCCGCTGCATGGTTTGTGCGGCACCTGGGGCGGTATCGCTGCTGGCATTTTTGGCAGCAAGGCGATGGGTGGGCTGGGCGGCGTGACGTTCGGCGCACAACTGCTTGGCACGGCCATGGGCGTGGCCTGGGCGCTGGCGGGTGGCGCGTTGGTGTATGGCGTGCTGAAAAAGACGCTGGGCTTACGCCTGAGTTTGGAAGAGGAGTACGAAGGCGCGGACTTATCCATTCACATGATCAGTGCCACGCCAGAGCGTGAGGCCAACTGGTAAGGGTCAATTGCCTATAAAGGTGGGTTGCCAAAGCACGATGCACAGCAGGTGCCGCAGGCTGCTAAGCTAGGCGCATGCATACACACCCTGACCACGCCAGCGCCTCACCCCAGCCACCGCATCGCCTCAACCTCGGACTGCAAGGGGGTGGCTCACATGGCGCCTTCACCTGGGGCGTGCTGGACGTGCTGCTGCAAGACCCGCGCATCCACATCGAGGGCATCAGTGGCACCAGTGCCGGTGCCATGAACGCCGTGGCATTGGCGCACGGCTTTGCGCAGACCCAGGGTCGATCTCGCGCCGCAGCGCATGAAGCAGCACGTGAGTCGCTGAGCGATTTCTGGAACGGTATTGTGGCCATGGGTGCGCTCAGCCAAGCGCAACGTGCGCCGTTTGACATGATGTTTGGCCTGACTGGCATGGACAGCACGCCCACCGGACAATGGGCCGATGCCATGGCACGCGCCTGGTCAGGCACGATGTCGCCGTACCAGAGCAACCCGCTGGACATCAATCCGCTGAAAGACTTTGTCGAGCACCAGATTGACTTTGAGCGCCTCGCCACCTTTGAGGACTTGAAGGTGTTTGTGGTTGCCACCTGCGTCAGCACAGGCAAGGCCGAGGTATTTACCGGCCAGCGACTGACGGCCAACGCGGTGATGGCCTCTGCCTGCTTACCCATGATGTTTCAGGCGGTGGAGATTGAAGGCGAGTTCTACTGGGATGGTGGCTACGCAGGCAACCCGGCCATCCATCCGCTGATCTACCAGTGTGAGAGCCGCGACATCCTGCTGGTGCAGATCAACCCGATCAAGCGCGACAAGCTGCCCACCAGCGCGGTAGAGATCATGGACCGGCTCAACGAGATCACTTTCAACGCAGCGCTGATCGCAGAGATGCGCGCCATTGACTTTGTCAAGCGGCTGCTCAAGGAAGGCAAGCTCAACCCCGAGCAATTCAAAGACGTGCTGCTGCACCGCATCGACGGTGGCGAAGTACTGGAACAACTTGGCGCCGCTACCAAACTGTCCACCGATGCCACGCTGATCCACGCCCTGCGCGACTTGGGGCAAAGCCACGCGCGCCAGTGGCTAACCCAGCATGCAGGCGACCTGGGGGTGCGATCGGGTGTCAATATCGCCAGCGACTACCTGGACGACCTGCGCGTGCCAACGCGCAAGGACAGGCGCGCAAAGACCACATAAAACGTCAAAACTTCTACTCAGAACTCGCCTTGGTTTGCCGACCGCTCAAACTCGGCGATTCACCAGCGCACCCTTTTGATACTTATCGAGTTCCTTAGAAATCCGCAAAGCCACTTCCGAGGGAACCTGCCAAAGCACCTCTTTGGTAGCACGATCTGTCAGTGTGACCACGGACTTGCCGCTGTCCTGGTCAACAGAAAACCGCAGATCTTTGGAGGCTACAGGGACTTTGCTCTGAATGTCACTGACCAGCTTTTCGAGGTCATCGAGGTTAGCGTTGCTATTTGCAGAGGGTTGTCCGGGCTGTGTCTGGCTGGACGATGCCTGTTTTTCTGCAACGATATTGGCGACTTGCGTGGTGTCGACAGGCTGAGTTTGATCCGCCACCTGACGCACAGCAAGCGGCAACTGCCCCAAGGCGGCACCGGATACAGCGAAGGTACTCATGGCTGAAAGCTCGATCAACGATACCCGTCAGGGGTCAGGGCATTAGGCGGTGACATTCAGGTTGGCGCCAATGAGTTGCCCCAGGGTATTGGTGACAGGTTTAGGTGCGCTCGCTGGTGTGGCGGTGGTGGCGCCGTCATCAGAGTCGCTATCGTTGCTGACATCTTTGCCACCACGGGTGGCTTCAGTCGGGCTGGCCTTTTGCGGGGCTTGTACCGGAGTGCTGGAGGAAATAGAGATAGACATAGGTGGTGACCTTGATGAAACGAGACTATTAAAGTGACTCACATGCGTGAAGGCACAAACCTGGCGAATTCGTAGAACCAATTCCGCCTATATCTGTTATCGACCGATGTTAATAAAACTTGAATAAAGGTGGAAATCACCAGATCAGCCCAACAACTTGACTCTCGTCAGGACGAAATGGCATGGGCACTCTTCAACCGTTGCATCGCCATGGTGAGCGCGGGAACGGATTTCAGCTGCATCTTGTGCATCACGTTATGCCGGTGGACCTTGACAGTGCTTTCGGTAACCCCCAGGTCAAAGGCGATGGCCTTGTTCAGTTTACCCAGGGCGACTTCGGCCATGATTTGTTTCTCGCGTGAGGTGAGCGTGTCATAGAGTCCGCGCAGCTCAGTCAGCGCCAGGCGCTCATGCGAGGTGGAGCTGAGGTGCGACAAGGCCAACTCAATGGCGTTGAGCAAGTCGGTGTCTTCAAACGGTTTATTCAGAAAATCAATGGCACCTGCGCGCATTGCCCTGACTGCCAGGGGAACCTCGCCGTGGCCGGTGATGAAGATGATCGGAATGTCCCGCCCCAAGGAAGACAAACGTTCTTGCAGGCCAAACCCGTCCAAGCCTGGCATGCGAACGTCCAGCACGACACAGGCAAAAGCCTGGAGGTTTTTGTGATCCAGAAACGCCAATGCCGAGGCAAACACCTCAACCTGCATACCCGCTGAGCGCAGCAGGCTGCTCAGGGATTCACGCACCGATGCATCATCGTCCACCACATAGACCGTGGGCACCAAATCTTTGGACATATGGCTCATGACATCAAAGGAATGTTGAAGCAAAAGCAGGCGCCAGTGCCACCGCCGGGCTCCAGACGCAACCATCCACCATGGTTTTCCACAATGGAACGGCTGATGGCCAGGCCCATGCCCAGTCCATCATTCTTGGTAGAAAACAGTGCGTCGAATATTTTGGGCTGCATTTCCGGCGCAATGCCCGAGCCACTGTCACACACGGTGAACACAATGCCTTGTGTGGCTTGTTCGTTCACCGTGATGCTGAGCAAACGCTGGTCTGGCGGTTGATCGCGCATGGCTTCCACGGCGTTGATCAGCAGGTTGAGTAGCACTTGTTGCAATTGCACTTTGTCGGCATTCAGGTTCGGCAGAGCGGGTGACACCAGCACGGTCACCTGAACGCCCGATTCCTGGAACAGCGTGTGCAGCATGCGCAGCAGGTCATACAAAATGTGTTGCACCGCGATGCGCTCATGTTTGATGCCACCGCGAGAGAGAAAGTTGCGAATGCGTGCAATCACATCACCGGCCAGATTGGCGTCGCGGTACACGCGGTTCAGCGCCGCCGCAACTTCCTGCAAATCGGGCGCGTCACGCGACATCCAGCGTAGCGCGGCCTGGCTGTTGGTGGCTATGGCTGAGAGGGGCTGGTTCACTTCGTGGGCGATGGAGGCGGCCAGTTCCCCCATGGCTGTGAAGCGCGAGACGCGCACCAGCTCGGTCTGCGTGGCGGCCAGCTCGCTTTCAGCCTGCTTGCGCGAACTGATGTCTTCCACAATCACGGCCAGCCAGGGACCATCGCCGTCTATCGCCGGAATCCGGGACGCACTGACATTGGCCCACAGGTAGCCACCCTGGCGCATTTCATAGCGCTTCTCCAGTTGGTAGCTGGGCAGGATGCCGTCCATCAGGCCATGCACGTTGTGCTCGGTCATGCTGCGCTCAGACGCTTCGGTGATCTCAACCAGCGAGAGGCCCCGTATCTCGTGCTCGTCATAACCCAGCATTTTTTGCAGGGCTGGATTGGCGATGAGGATGCGCCCCTCGTCATCTGCCATGGCAATGCCAACAGCGGTGTTTTCATACAGCCCCAGCCAGCGGCGTTCGGAGAGCTGCAAGGCAAGCAGACTGTCTTGGAGGAATTTGCGGTGTGTTACCAGTGCGGCCGTCAACTCGCCGACATCCGAGGCCTGCGAGGCCAGTTCGCCCTGCAGCAGTTCAACGCTGCGCTTGACGGTGATGAGGTTGTGAACCCTGGCCCGCAATTCTTGTGGGGAGAAGGGTTTGGTCAGGTAGTCCTGCACAAACTCCTCCAGCAGATTGGTTCGCAGCGCGTCGTCACAGCGGGCTGTCAGCACAATCGCCGGGATCTGATGAAACTGCGCCATGGCGCGCAGTTCCTGTATTAGTTGCATGCCGTCCACCTGCGGCATCATCAGGTCGGTGATGATCAGGTCTGGCGTGTGATTCAGTACAGCCTCCATCGCCGCCGCACCGTTGGCCGCGAGGGTCACGTTGTAGTTGTCCACCAGCACATCGTGCAGAAAATGCAGCAGGTCCTGGTTGTCTTCCACCACCAGAATGTGCGCCAGCCCGCTGCGGTGGGCGTGCGGCGGGGGTGGCAGGTCTGGCAGGCTATGGGGCTGCTGGCGTAACGCGGGCGCTGGGTGCTCACCCATCTCACGCACAAAGGTGCCCTGCGGTGCACGAACCGGCATCTCTACCTGGAAGATAGCACCGCCGCCCGCTGCGTCCAGTACCACCACAGTGCCCAGGTGCAGCTCGACAAACTCCTTGACAATGTTCAGACCCAGACCACTGCCATAGCTGCTGCTGTCGGTGGAGGCCTGTGCAAAGCGCGCAAAGATCTGCTCCTTCATGTCAGCGGGTACGCCGGGGCCATTGTCTTGCACACTCAACAGGAATCGGTCGTTGCTCACCCGGTGCAGCGAGCAGCGTATGCGCCCACCAGTGTGCGTAAATTTGAAGGCATTGGACAGCAGGTTGGCAACGATACGCACGAACTTGGCGCGGTCCACATCGGCCAATAGATCGCTGGGGCTGTCGATTTGAAAGACGATGGCCCGCTCCTCCGCGCTGGCTGAGAAGGCCGCGGCGATCTCCTGCAGCAGGGATGTCAGGTTGACATGAACATAGGCCAGGGGCATCTTGTCGGCATCAATGCGGGCCAGGTCCAGCAGGTCGTTCACCTGTTGCAGCAGCGACCGTGCATTGCGCTGAACCGTGCCCAGGCGCGCCCGCTCACGCTCACCGAGTTGGCCGGGCTCTTTCAGCAGCTGTTCGACCGGCCCGAGGATCAGCGTCAGTGGTGTGCGCAACTCATGACTGACATTGGCGAAGAACTTGGTCTTGAAACCGTCAATTTCGCGCAACCTCTCGAGCGCCTGTTGCAGCTCGCCGTTTTTGCGTGTCAGTTCGGCCTGGATGGCGACTTTCTCGCTGATGTTGCGGCCCTCGGGTAGTAAAAAGGCCACCCGCCCCTGGTCGTCGCGGATGGGGGTCAGCGAGAAGTCAACAAAGATGGATTTCTCGCCATGTAAATCGCCAAACACCTCCATGTCACGGCGGATGAAGTGGCCCCGGGCGGCGTGTTCCACCATGCTGCGTACCTGTGAGCGTGCCTCGTCGGAGACGGCCCACCAGCGTGCCTCCCAGAACGGCTTGCCAACCACGTCATCGAGAACAATGCCGGCGCCTTCCAGTGCAGCGCGGTTGATTTCCAGCACCGTGCCATCCACGTCAAGCAAACCCAGGAACTGATACATGGCATCCAGGATGACGCGGGCAAACTTTTGCCGACGCACTTCACCAGAGTCATGTGGCGAGAGCTGCACGCCTTTGACCGAGGTCGTCAAATTTTGTAGGGTCAATGGCACAACCATGGGCACTCCGGTATCTGCTCATGCCGAGCACGAATCATTCTGCCGTGATTCTTGACTTGACCTGCCGCGGGCATCAGAAAAAGCGGTCGAAATGAATCTGCTCGAAGGGGACTTGATGCTCAACCATCAGCAGTTCCTGGAGCGCCTGAGTCATGGGCGGCGGCCCGGCAAAGTAGAACTCGTGATTGCTCAGTGCGCCAGTCAGCGTGCTGGCCAGGGCTTCGTGCACGAAACCTGTCCGCCCCTGCCAGGTGCCGTTGTTGCCGGGCATGGAGACCACGGGAACATAGTGGATCTGCTGACCAAAGCCAGGCAGGGTGCGCAGCATGTCTTCCCCGCAAACATCTGCGGGCGTGCGTGCGCCATAGAAAAAGTGCAGTTTGCGCTGTGCCAACAGCCCGGCCTCGGCCGCACCTCGGGCGATGGACACCATCGGGGCCAAGCCGGAGCCGCCCGCCACGCAGACGATGTCGCGCGGTGCATCGGTGCGCAGATAGGCCACGCCGTAGGGCCCGTCCAGCTCAATCGTGTCACCAGGGTGCAGCGACTCAAACAGAATGCGTGTGCCTGTACCCTGCGCCACACGCCGGATCTGGAAGTGCCATTCGCCCTGCGGGTTGGCGGTGTTGGCAAGCGAATAGGCCCGGGAACTGCCCAGACCCGGCAAGTCCAGCATGGCGAATTGACCAGGCAGAAAGTTGGCCGGCCCTTCGGTCTGAAAGCGGAACTCGCGGATGTCGCCACTGATGTCGCGGGTGCCGAGCAAGCGTGCCATTTGGCGCTTGGGCAAGATTGGGGGCACATAGTCGGCACCGCTTTGGGCCTTGATGACCACGGGCCCGAGCGCCCGGCACTGGCAAGCCAGGTGGCGACCACGTTGCCGATCCCGCTCACTCAGGCCGGGGGCCTGTGGCCACAGGGTTTCGATCTCGCCCTGCAGCAGTTCAAACTTGCAGCCACCACAACCGCCAGAGTTGCATTCGTAAGCCATGCCATGCCCTGAACGCAACGCTGCCCGCAGAATGGTGTCCTGCGCTGCCTGGACAAATTCGCAACCGTCTTTGTCGTTTCTGATGTGGGGAGCTGTCATGGTGTGTTTACAAACCGATGGCGTGACGGAAGTCGCGGGTGGCGGCCTTGGCAGACTCGGCGGCATCGGGCGCATCGGGCAAGGCGGCGCAGTAGGCCTCAATGGCGCGGTCGGCCAAAGGCTCCCACTGGCTGATCCAGCCTTGCATCAGCGCCAGGTTGCCCGGGGTTTCCGTGGCCATCTTGACGAGTGCAGCAGCCCAGCGCCGATGGCGTGCTGAGTCCAGCAATTGAGCATCGGTCAGCAAAGCCAGCAGCGTGTCGCCGTTGTGACGTGCTGCGTCACCAAGCTTGCGCAACACGGTTTCTTCGACCGCAGGCTTGACCACCAGGTTCAACACCACGATGGCCTGGCCCCAGTCCCAGACACACAGTGCTTTTTCCACCAGTTCACGCAGACCTTGCCAGGCCGGATCGTTTTCCCAAATGTCGCGCTCGTTGGTGCCAAATCCGTGCTGCGGGAAGCTGAGAGCCAGTTCCTTGGTGCGGTAGGCGGTGTGGCTCAGCCAGCGCATGCTGTCGGCCATTTGGAAGTAGTGGCAGTTGGTAATGGTGCTGGCCGGTGACACCTGGCCCACGTAGGCCGAGGCCATCTGCAAGGTGTGAAACAGATAGCGCACCGGGCTATACAGGCGGCTCAAGGCGGCGACCCAGGTGGGTTCCAGCGACTTGTTGTGTTCGCGCTGGTTGAATTGGTCAAACAAGCCAAAGACATAGGTCTCCTGGCCGTCTTGCATCATGTTGTAGGTGCGGTAGACCAGCTCTTCCGGATCGCGAAAGGCGTTCCAATCGGCGTGCTTCAATGCCGTACCAAAGGTGTTCTTCTTGTACCACTGGTTCATGAACATGTCGGGGTCGAGCTCATACGGCGCGTTGGCGTCGCGGTCGTTGTAGTGCAGGTTGGTGCTTACGATCTCGTATTCGCTGGGTTTGCGGCGGCGCCCGGCCAGATGGCTCCAGGTCTTTTGCGGCTTCAATACTTGTACGTCGGTCATGTTGGTCTCCTAGATTTTTTTGGTGAAGTAAAAGCGCACGGCGTTGTCCTGGCTTTCGATCTGGCCAGCAAAGGAGCTCAGGTCGACTTCAAGGTCGTTCATCTTGAACGGGCGGCCCAACTCCTCTTCAATGGTTTCGCGGCGCAGCATCATTTCGTGGTTGGTGTGGATGCGGATGTAGGCGCGTTTGTCGTCAACGAATACTTCCTTGCCTGGGTTGTCAATCTGCGCTGCGGCGATCACGGCCTGGGCCAGATCGCCCGCACGCATGACCGGGCCGACCATGTTGTTGTGGTAGGCCTGGGTAGAACTGGATGTGCTCATGGTGTCTCCTCGAATATTTTTAATGTGTCGGCCTGTCAGGCCTGCGCAAATAGCGGCTCAACGCTGGTGGTGTCGATCAGCACGTCGTCGCCGTCGATCTGAACCGGATACTCGGCCAGCTTGCAGTTGGACGGGTTAATGCCTTTGCCGGTGCCCGCATCAAACTGCCAGAGATGCGCTTTGCAGATGATTTTTTTTCCATCAAACTTGCCGTCGATCAACGGGATGTCCTGGTGCGGACAGATGCCCTGAAAGGCTTTAATCTCACCGCCATCGTTGCAGACCAGCAGAACTTCCCGGCCGTTAACCTGGAAGGATTGCATCTCTCCTTCCCACACGTCATCGACCACGCATACTTTGGTAAAAGCCATGTTTTGCTCCGCTCAGTGTTTTGCTTTTTCCCAGATGATCTCGATCGTCTCGGTGGGCTTGAGGCCCGAGTCGGCGACCTTCAAGCTGCGTGGCAGAAAGTTCTCGCCACCCTGGCGGCGCACCCGCAAAATGCTGTCCGGGCGGGCCCGAACACGCCGCCCCACCGAGTGATGCGCCGCAGCGGCCGCCACCTCGTCCATGGTGTTGTCGGTGTCAACGGCAACCAGTTGCAGCACGAAGTCGCCTTCGAAGTTGGAAGTCAATGGAAATAAGGCCATGGGTTTGTCTCCTGTATCGTTGTTGGGTTGATTGGCGCTGCCTCAGGCGGCCTTCTTTTGGGCGCGCAGGGCGCGGTAAACCTCGGCCCAAGCGTAGTTGTGCGCGTCGTCGCCCATTTCTCCCGGGGCGAGATCCATGTATTTCAGCGCGCCGCTCAGGTCCATCGGCTGGATCATCCCGGCCAGGAATCGGTCAACAATGCTCAGGTGACCGGCGTAGCGCGACGGCTCCTGTTCAAACACCCAACGGTCGACTTCGGAGCCAAAGTGGTACAGGCGGCCGTTGTATTCAAGCGGATAGTCTTTCACGTTCCACCCCTTGCCCGGTGTGCCGAGAATCGGCAGCTGGCACATGTTGCAAACGTAGGGCAGGGTTTCGGGGTAAGTCATGGCCATGTTGCCGTCGACCACGTTGTCGATGAACACATCCCAGCACTCGCCCCAGGTGTCGTTCCAGCCCGGATACTTCTGTTCCAGCCAGTCGCGCTCGGCCGGGGTGACACCGGCCGCCGGGTTCCACCACAGGGTCGGACGCCAAAAGTAGGAACCCAGATGCATGCCGTGGTGTGTCTGGCTGATGTCCTTGAGGAAGATGTCCCAGTACCAGGGCAGGTCAAGACCCATGTCAGTGAGCGCGCGCTCGAACTGGGCGACGATCCATTCTTCCATGAACTCCTTGAAGGATTGCTTGCGGTGCTCCAGCGGCGTGTAGTAGTCCATGATGGGGCCGGTGAGCACCGAGAACAGTTTCCAGGCACCCCAGACGGCGATATCGACGCGCTTTTGCGCCTCGGCTTTCTGGCCGTTTTCAATCAGCACTTTCAGTGCCGGGCCGCCGATCTGGGCGTGGCGTGATTCGTCGGTCTGGATGCTGGAGATCAGGTTGGCGAAGGTATGGTCACCCGCTTCGGCGGCATCGGCGGCGAGACCGAGGAACTGCATGTTGGTGAAGCCGGTCTCGAAGCTGAAGGTCAGCATGATCGAGACGCTGATCGCGTCGCGTGTCATCATGATGTCGTCAAAGAAGTGACGCGCCGCGATCATCGCCCACTCGTTGGTGTCATAGGCCTTGAAGGCCCAGTCCATCTGACGGTCTTTGGCGACATGCTCGTGCGGGAAATAAAGCTGCATCTGGCCGTGCCGGACTTCGTCCAGGCATCCCAGTGTGGCCATGTTGCGCATGCCGGGGGCCTTGGAGAAACGCATCATGCGGGCTTCGGCGCTGGCCGCGGCATATTCGCCGCGTGCGATGGCACCATAGTGCGCCTTCATGACGGATTTCCAACCCGGGTCGGAATTCTCGAAAATCCGGCTGCGTTCCAACGCGGCTTTGACCGAATACGCACCGGCATCCTTGTCGCGTTGAACCTTGACGTATTCAGGGTAGGTTTGCTTGTACGGTTCGTCGTATTTTTCCCAGGCGTTCTGCGGCAAGCCGAAGGCACCGGAGAGCAAGGGTGGGAACAATTCGTCTTCCGTGACGTAACGGGGTGTCCAGTTGGTGGTACGCGCCAGGTCATACCAGTCCATGCGATTAAGCAGCGCCATTGATGTCTCCTATAAATTATTTGAAGCGAGCATCGCTGCCCGGACTTGAAATTTAGGAGAGATGGCGGCTTTGCGCTATTAGACTTTGGTTTAGACAGTCGGCAGGACTCTTGCTGCGCACTGCCTATTCAACGCCAAGCCAATGTCATGTGGCTGTGGTGTCAATCTGCGGTCCACTTTGGATAGAACTTTCCAAAGGCACTTTGTTACCGGGACTGACCGCGCGCAGCACGACTTCTACTCTTTATCCCAGTTTCAATGGGCGTTGTCTTTCTTGGGTTGGTCGGCTTTTGCTTGTCCATTTCGTCCAGGCAAAGCAAGGTATCGACATACGTTGTCAATCGATTGAGATAGTCTGGAGAAATATCGCGCATCAGTGCCAGTGAGCGAAGCACCAGCAGGTGAGAGTTGATCGGCCCGGCATTTTTGGGGGCTTGGTCAAGGGCCTGTGTCACGCGCTTGTCGATGCTGATCTTGGCCCACGTCGCTCTGAAATACTGCGTGCTTTTCAGCTCAGAACGTATGCCCGGATGTACGCTCAATTGAGCATGGGCCTCTGGCAACCGGCGTTGCGCCAGATGCTGGGTCAACTCGCCCAAGGGGGTGCCATGGACGCGGTTTTTCAGTTTGATAAGGCCTTGCTTCACTGCGGCGACATCTCCGCGTTGCAGAAGCTCTTGCAGGTCGGCCACCGCCTGCGGATGCTCAGAGGCGATCTGGTCAATCGCGTGCTGGGTGTCAATGTGTGCCAGCTCAAAACGTTCTTTCAACGTCACCAGCGCTTGTGCCAGTTTGCCGTCAAGCAGGTGTCTGACCTGTCCTTGATGGGCCGTTACGCGCCGGTCCAGCACTTCGAGGTGGTGAAAACGAACCGGGTCAAACTGGTCCGCGCCGAGCTGCCGCAAAGACGCGATCTGCTGGCTGATCTCGCTGACGCCCGATTCAGTCATGCGCTGCCGGTGTCGAATTGCTGCTTTTCGGTACCGGCGCCATTTCAACGCGCCGGTTCTGCGCACGCGCGGCCTCATCCACATTCGGCGTGACAGGCTGCTCGGAACCAAAGGCCGCCGCGAACACCATGTTCGATGGCATGCCTTCATCGATCAAGGCGCGCGTCACCGTCAATGCCCGCTGGGCGGAGAGTTCCCAGTTATCGGCGAATTGGCGGTTGCCCTCGCGGATCGAATGGTCGTCGGTGAAGCCGCTGATCATCAGCAGTTCATCGCGCGAACTCAAATAGGCTCGCAGAGGTGTTACCAGACTGTTCAGCAGTTGTCGACCTTCCGGCTGCAACTGGTCGGAATTGACCGAGAACAAGACCCGGCCACTGATGCCAATGCGACCGTTGTTCAAAGTGATGCGCCCCGCTGCCAGCGGAATCGCCAATGCCTTTTCAAGCGTGATGCGACGCTGTTCTTCAATGTGGCGCTTTTTGACCTCGGCCTGCAAGTTGGTCGCCAACTCCAGCTGGATACCAAGCACCGCCACCAGGATCAGTACAAACGCCCCCAGCAGACCCGACATCAGGTCGCCAAAAACGGCCCAGACCGGTGCCGTGTGTTCAATGCCGTCAGGGTCCTGCATCAGCTCACCTCTTGGGAAGAACGCGCTTGCTGGCTCGGGAGTCGGCGCAGTTCTTCGAAAATTTCTTTCTGCGACAGGGTGCTCAGATCAATGATTTCCCGCGCCTGGGCGACGTAGTAGGCGAGCTGTTCATCACTGCGCAGCATGGATTTGTCCAGGGCCGCTTCGATGCGTTGCAGATGGGCCACCAAACTCTCATTGGCCGCACTGAAGGCTTGCACCGCAAAGCTGAAGGTTTCGCCCAGACTCGACACTTCAACCGCGCCACCCGTCACCTGGGCGGCGATGTCGCCGAGTTTGCTGGTCTCCGACTCAAGCCGCTGTGCAAACTGGCTACCCACTTGATCAAGCGCTGCCGCAGACGTGGTCACCAAGGTGTCGATGACCGCGCGCTGTTCAGAAGAGGCATGATGAATTTCCGCCAGCAGTGAATTCAGGGTTTCCAGGATGCGACTGCGCTCTTGCAGCAGCTCGTTGTCACGCGCGATGCCGCTGGACATTTCCTGCCGCAGTTGCCCAATGACTTCGGCCGCGGCGCGCGGCGCTTCGGAGGCGGTTTCTATCAATCGTTTGATTGGGTCTTCCAGCGCGGTACCCAGGTGGGTCAAATGGCGGGTCACCACCGTCTGCAAGTCAGTCAGCCTCTCGACTGCAGCGTGGCCACGTTGGGCTTCTTCATCCCGCAGGGAGCTGAGTTCGCTTTGCATCAGGCTGGTCAGCTGGTTCATGCGCGCGGTGTGTTGATGGGCGGCATCGGTTTCTGCCGCCAGGCGCGTGCTGACCAGCTTGTCCACACTGGCCATCAGTTGGCTGATCTCGCCCAGCGTGTTGCTGGCCGTCAACTGGGCCTGCTGGGTGATCTCTTGGGCGGTGGCGGTGAGTGTGGTGCAAATCTGTTGCTGTTGGGCGTGCGTCTGCTCGTCGGCTTGTTGCCATTCATGCTGCAGCGTCGTCGCCACGGAGGATAGGGTTGTTTGCCATGCCTGTTGGCGTCGCTCGTCGGATAAAGCCTGTTGTGTCAGCAGCTGGGTGTGTCCGTTGGAGATGGCGCTCAGCAGCGACTCGGAACTCTGCTGGGCTTTGTCGCTGAACGCATTCAACGAATCTCCCAGGGCGCTGGCCATGCTGGTGTTGCTGCGCTCATGGTTGGCCAGTGCGGCTGTCCACGCCTGTGTCACCGTGGCCGTGGTGGCTCCAAGTTGTGACGACAGCCCATCGACCTGGGTTTGTGCTGCCTCGATCATGCGTTGGTGCATCAAGCGCGCTTCTTGCGCCAGCCCGGCCATGGTGGTTTCGATCACGGGTTGGAGCCGTTCGCCCGCCGTCTGGGCACTTTGCGTCAAGGATTGCGCCACAGAGGCGGCCAGATCGCGGTACATGCCTTTGACCTCGTGATGAAAGCTGTTCTGGTGGGTGAGCAATTGCTCGTTCAACTGCTGGCTGCTGCGTTCCATCTGCGTCATCATGGCCTGCAATTGGGTCACCACTTCAGGCAAGGCCTGGGCCTGAGAGCGCAACGCTTGGTATGCCTCCTGGCGCTGCTGCTTGAGGGAGAAGCCGCGCAAGCGGTTGCCAATGTGGGTGTCCAGCAGTTGCGCGACCTGCATCCGCTCACGGCGGCTCAGGGCCGACATCAGGCCCAGCATGGCCGATGCCGCCACCCCCGCCACTGACGTGCCAAACGCCAGGCCCAAACCCTTGATCGGTGCGGCCAGTGCAGTGCGGATGGTCTGCAGGTCGGTGGTTCCTTCCAACGAAAAAGCGGCGCCATTGAGGGTGACGACCATGCCGAGAAACGTTCCCAACATCCCCAACATCACCAGCAACCCCACCAGATAAGGCGTAAGCGCCGGAGCGGGCAAGCCGATACGGTCGCCTTCAATGCGCAGGCGAACCGGGTTCTGCAGCGATGCTGGCACACCAGCCAGCCAGTCACCCAGGTCACTGAGTTGCTCTGGAATGGCTGCCAGCGCGGCGGACAAGGACGCGCTTTCCTGGCGGAACTGGCGCAGTTCAAGGGCGCCAAACAGATAGACCGCCCCGATGATCGTAGTCATCATCAGCGCCAGGACGTGACCGCCGATAAATCCGGCGCCAACCCACAGGATCGCGGCCAAACCCAGAAAGAAAGCGATGGAAAACAAATGTCGATTCATGGGTGTTGGGCCATTTCATGGTTGAGGGCTTCGATGAGCCCCAATGTGGGTTCCAGGCGAGCGTCGAGCTCGGCGCGCAGAACGACTTGAAATTCTTGCCAGAAACGGGTAATCCAGGCCCCGGCTGTTGTCCCTGGCGCGGGGTTGTCGGCCTCTGGGGTGTCAGCCAGCGCCTGCTGATGGATTTGGTGCAGTTGTTCAAATCTCTTTTCCAAGAGCGAGGGGACTCTTGAGAACAACTTGCGCTCATGATCACCCAGTGAACTGTCGAACACCGCATCCAAGGCGGCAAGCTTGGCAAACGTGGGGGACGTTTTGGCCAGCACGTCTCGCACTTTGACGCGAAAGGGGTGAATGCTGGCCTCCATCTCGCGCTGATGGGCAGAATAGTAGCGACGGTAGGGGGCATAGCTGGTGGCGAGGTCCATGGGCTCGTCTCTAGGCGTGGATGTTGCGCTGCGTCGCGTGCTGGAAAGTATGGTGGACTCAGTCGGCGCATCCAAGGTCCCCAGGCGTGTGCGCAGGTGAGCGAACTCTTCGTCCAAGGTGACTTTCCCCGTCGGTCCAGGCTGCGAGCGCGACGTGGTAGCGACTGAGGCGTGCACCGCATGCAGCGTGATAGCGCCATCCAGACTCAGCCACGCGCCCAGTTTTTCTGCAAAGGCGACGCCTGGCTCGACCGCCTCCACCAGCGCCAAGTCCGACAGGGTGCGAATGAGGTTTGAGCTGTGAAAGTTTTTACGCGTCGATGCTTGCGGCATAGAAGACATTCATTCAAATCAAAATTCGGATGGGGTGACCACATGGACACCCGTTGATGGGCTTGCACACTCGATGTTTGAAAGGCTCGACTGATCTGCCAACTCTGGTTGGAGATGGCGCCAAAATGGCTGCATGGGCCAGTCAGCTCAACACTGACTCTTCAATAGCCAGCAAATCAGGGAGGGTTGGGGCGTTGTTGACACCAGGGACATCAACCGCCAAATCACACAGACTTGTGTGAAAGCGGTGATTTTACCTGTCGTGCCCAGCTTGCGTGTGAGCGTGGAGTCAAACGATGCGCTCTTGCGCTGACGTTATCTCGGACATTGCCAATGTCGATACGGTCCGATGAGCACTTTGCGCGTCCGTACTACTCGTAGGGAACGCGGCCTCATCACGAAGTTCCTATGCCATTGAAAGTGCGCCCGATCAAACTACCAACGGGCGTAATTCCCAGCACGCTGGGCGCTTGCTCTATTTCAAGCACAGGACGACGACGGTTAACCAGTCTTCAACCTTCATTGACACCCCGGTGTCTTCATCACGGACCGATGGGCCAGGGATTTCAACCGGCAAAAGAGTGGGTTCGCGAGGTAAGTGCTGATGTCAGCGGTAAAACAATGTAGGTAGCCACAGAGTGAGCGGTGGCCAGAGCGCAGCAATCAGCAAATCGATCAGCGCCACGATCACCAGCGGCATCACCGCGCGCGAAATCTTGCCCAGAGAGATACCCGCGATGCTGCAACTGACAAACAGGCAGATGCCCACCGGCGGCGTCAACATGCCAATGGCTAAGTTCACCACCACCAGCACGCCAAACTGCACCGGGTCCACCTGCATCTGCGGTGTCAGCAGGGCCAGAACCGGTACCAGCAGCAGCAGCGCCGCCGTGGTTTCCATCACGCAACCCACCACCAGCAGTAACCCCATGACCAGCAACAGCAAGCCGGTGGGTGGCAGAGACAGCGAGTTCACAAACACGTCCAGCAGGCTCGATGCCTGCTGCATGGCCAGCAGCCAGCCAAAAATCTTCGCCATGGCAATGATGAACAGGATGCCACCCGCCGCCACCTGTGACTTGATGATCAGGCCGGGCAGGTCTTTCCAGGCCAGTTCGCGGTTGATCAAGGTGCCCACCAGCAGGGCGTAAAACACCGCCAGCGCGGCGGCTTCGGTCACCGTCACGACGCCGCTCAGAATACCGCCCAGCACCACCACTGGCGCACCGATGGACCAGAACGCCGCCTTGCCCGTGGTCGCCACCTCGCGCCAGGTGAAGGGCACACGCTCGCCGTACCCTTTGCGCCACGAGAGCCAGACCGCAATGGCGATGAAAGACAAGCCCATCAACACGCCCACGAACATGCCTCCGGCAAACAATTGCGAAGTCGAGATGTTGGTCATGAAGCCAAAAATCACCATCGGAATCGATGGCGGGATGATGATGCCAATCGACCCGCCTGCCGCCACCACGGCCGCCGCAAAGGCGGGTGGGTAACCCTGGCGGATCATGGCCGGGATCACCACCGCACCAATCGCCGCCGTATCGGCCGCCGCTGAGCCCGAAATGCCCGCGATGATCATCGACGCCACAATCGCCGCCGCGGCCAGCCCGCCCGGCGCCCAGCCCACCAGGCTGTTGCAAAATTCAATCAGACGGCGCGATATGCCACCCACCTCCATGATGGAGCCGGCAATCATGAACAGCGGCACCGCCAACAGGTCGAATGAATCGACGCCGGAAAACAGTTGCTGCACGATGGTTTGCCCCAGCGCCGCCAGCGTGGCGCTGTCGGGGAATACGCCCGGCGTCACGATCAGGCCAATGGCGGGCAGACCAATCGACAGGGCAATAGGCAAGCCCAGCGCCATCAGCGCAAACATCAGGCCAAACAGCAGGATGATGATCATTCTGCGTCCTCGTCAGTTGACTTGGGGGCGCTTTTGCGCCGTGTCATATCCGTCAGGATGTGTATCAAAAAGATAGCTCCAGACACAGGCACGACGGAGATAGGCAGCGACATGGGCATCTGAATCGCGGTGGATGTCTGGTCCCAAGACTTGAGCGTGTAGATGACGCCATACCAGGTGATCAGGCCAAAGCAGCCCAACGTCAACGCTTGCAGGCTGCGGGTGATGAGCCGCTCCACCAGCAGCCCGAAACGCGCACCAAAACCCGCCAGCCCGATGAAGTGCGCCCGCTTGTAAGCCACTGTGGCGCCTAAAAAGGTGGTGGCCACCAGCAGGTAACGGCCAACTTCTTCAGACCAGCTCAGCGAGTGCCCGGCGTAGCGCGCCAGCACCTGCACAAACAAAATCACGGAAATGGTCACGCCTGCCAGCAGCAGCAGGCGCTCGACCCAGTGGTTGAGCCAGTCGCTGATGGCCAAAAGCCGATGGTGAAAACTCATGGATATTCCAGACGCAAAACGTCGGCGCAAACTGACCTTGCACCGCTCACTGTGGACGCAGGGGTTACTTGACCGTCTTGCGAATCTCGTCAACGATCTTCTTGGTGTCGCCGCTCAGAGACGCATACACCGGCTCGGTCTTGGCGCGGAACGCGGCCAGATCGGGGTTCTCCACCACCTGCATGCCGGCGGCCTTCAGCGCAGCGAGCTGACTGGCTTCGTTGTCACGCACAAATTTGCGGCCAGCAAATGAAGCAGTGGCTGCAGCATCCATGAACACCTTGCGATCCGCTGCGGGCAGTCCGTCCATGAACGCCTTGCTGCCGACAAATAGCAGTGCCGAATAGACGTGGCGCGTCATGGTCAGGTACTTCTGGCCAGCTTCATTGAGCTTGGCCGCCGAAATCACCGAAATCGGATTTTCCTGCCCATCCAGCACGCCTTGCTGCAACTGCGTGGTGATGGGCCAGGCCATGGGCGTGGGGTTGGCACCAATGGCGCGCCAGATGGCCAGGTGCGTGGGCGACTCCATAGTGCGGATCTTCATGCCTTTGAGATCATCCGGGCCTTTGACTGCATGTTTGGAGTTGGTGACATTGCGAAAACCGTTGTCCAGAAAGTGCATGCCGACCAAGCCGGCCTTGTCAAAGCGCTTGAGCAAATCCTGGCCAATCGGGCCGTCCAGCACCTTGTCGGTGGCTTCATACGAGCTGAACAAGAAAGGCATTTCCAGCGCCTTGATCTCAGGCACAAAGGCCTCAATCGGACCGGTGGTGCAAACGCTCATCTGCACCGTGCCCAACTGCAATTGCTGCAGCACCTGGGTTTCGCTGCCGAGTGCGGCCGAATGATGCACCACGATGTCGTATTTGCCGGGTAGCGCCTTGTCAACTTCTTCCTTGAACTTGTTGGCCGCGATGGTGTGGACAAACGCCGGGCCGGTAACGACGCCGATGTTGACCTGTACGGCGGCCAGCGTCGGCAAACTGAAAGCCAGACTGGCGGCGCAGGCCAGGCCAGCCAAGGTGCGGGAAATGTGTCTCATGCGGGTTCCTTGAAAAGTGGTAGGGCTCTTATCGCTGCCGAACGGGTCGGCAACGCTCATCGTGGTGAGCGCGCAATGATAGCTTTTGGTGCGGGCCAACGACGTGGTTTGTCGGGGCGATGCACTAAAACCGCTCATGTGGCGCCAGATAGCGCCATTGGCCCAACGGCAGGTTACCCAGCATCACTTGGCCAACACGCACGCGCTTCAGGCCCACCACTTTCAGGCCGACCAGCTCGCACATGCGCCGAATCTGCCGCTTCTTGCCCTCAGTCAACACAAAGCGCAACTGCTCGGGGTTTTGCCATTCGACCTTGGCGCGCTGCAAGGCTTGCCCGTCCAGGCTCAGGCCATGGCGCAGCAGGGCCAGCTTGTCGGGCGGAAACACCGACTGCACATCCTGGCTGACGGGGTCGTCATCGTCAATACGGCTGAGTTGCGTCGGTGGCACCGGGCGGGCGGGCACGGGTGCTGAGGCACTCGCCTGGCTGCGCGCCAATGGCCGCGCGGCGTGCGTGGCCGCTGCCGAGGTGGCCGCCAGCGTGTTGATCACGCCGGTGTAGATCACGCGTACCAGGTATTCCTTCTCCATCGTGGCGTCTTCACCAATCAGCTGGCGCGCCACCCGGCCATCCTGTGTCAGTACCAAGAGACCGGTGGAATCAATGTCCAGCCGCCCGGCGGGCACCAGACTCTTGAGCTGACTCGGGTGAAAGAAGAAGCGCGCGTTGTCTTCGGACCAGCGGTTTTGCGGCTGTACCAGCGTGATGGCGGGCTGGTGGCCGTCCTCGGCCTGGCCGCTCACCAGGCCCAGCGGCTTGTTGATCAGCACCGTGACTTGTTTGGCCTGCGCACCTTTGGCCTGTTTGTCGATTTCGATCTTCACGTCAGGCGTGACCTGCATGCCCATTTCAGCCACCTTGCCGTTGACCTTGACCCAACCCTTGCCAATCCACTCGTCGGCTTCGCGGCGCGAGGCTAGGCCGAGCTCGGCCATACGCTTGTTCAGCCGCAGGGTGCCGTTGGCGCCGTGCGCAGCGGTGTTGCTTTGCCCGGCAGGGATGGGTGCCTTGGCGGGTGGCGGTGCCGCACGGCGGAAAACGGGGGGCTTGGGAGGAGTTGTCATAGTATGAAATAAATAGCGTATAGCCCTTTGTTTATCTGGGCATGAAGCATATTTTTCTTGTAAATTGTTTGGGAATCGCCAGGGATCTGATGGCGCTTTCAGAAAAGAGTCAGTAGCAGATTATGCGGTGCCGCTGAGCCGTCGTCGTGCATGGAGCGCTGTCGCCGCAGCTGCATGTCATGGCCAAAAGTCTAAAACGCTCCGCTGCGCAGCGCCTGCAGGTTCACCACCCGCAGGCCGCCGTATTCCACCGCAATCGCCCCCTGGGCGGCCAGCGTGGTCAGCGCCTCGTTCACACGCTGGCGCGACAGGCCGACCAGGTAGGCCAGCTCCTGCTGGGTGATCCGTAGCACGGCACCCAGGCCTGGGTAGAGCACCGGGTTGAACAGGGCCGCCAAGCTGCGTGCCACGCGAATGTCGGGGTTGCTCATGCGGTCGATCTCGCGCGCAGCAATGAACTGGCCCAGGCGCTCGTTGAGCTGTTTCATCACAAAGCGGTTGAAGCCAATCGAGTGGTCCAGCAGCCAGTGAAAGGTGTCCACATGCAGCCCCGCCACCATGCTTTTGCGCAGGGCCTGGATGTTGTAGCGGTAGGCCTCCCGCTTCAGGGCAGTTCCTTCACCGAACCAGCCACCCGGCGGAATCCCGGTGAAGGTCATGGTCTGGCCCTCGGCGTTGTCGGTACTCATCTTCAGCAGGCCATCGACAACGCCAAACCAGTAGGTCACCGGCCGACCGGTCCGGCAGATGTACTCACCACTGTGGGCATCGGAAATTTTGAGGTCTTCCACCGCCCGATCACGTTCTTCAGGCAGCAGCAATTTCAGCCAGGGAATCACGCTGAGCTCCGTGGCGGTCAGTGGGCGCCGTCTTTGGAAAAGCGTCGCATCAGGAGGGGGCGGGGGCATCTGTTGCCTTTGTGAATGGGCAGAAAACGCTGGCAAGGGCCTTGGCTCGACAGGGAAAACACCTATCGAGAAACGTCTGAATTGTCGTCCAAATGACAACTTAACGTCAAACTGCTGCCTATCATGACGACAAATCAACAAGCCGCCTCATCGGGTGAAGCTTGACCGGCACTGGAGACAAGACAAGCCATGCAAACGACTTTTCCGCAACTATTGCTGAAGCACGCCAGCCAGCGGCCGCTGGATACGGCCATGCGCGAAAAGGAATACGGCATCTGGCAAGCGATCAGCTGGGCGGACATGGCCATACTGGTGGAGCATCTGGCCTGCGGCCTGCATCAGGCGGGTTTGCGCCAGCATGACCACATGGTTGTCATCGGTGCCAATCGGCCGCGCCTGTACGCCACCGTAATGGCGGTGCAGTCGCTGGGCGCGGTGCCAATTGCGCTGTACCAGGATGCCTCCGCGCCAGAGTGTGTGTTCCCGCTCAACAACGCGGAGGTGGCCTTTGCGTTTGCCGAGGACCAGGAGCAGGTGGACAAGTTGTTGGAAATCCGTGAACAGTGCCCACAAGTCCAACACATCTACTTTGATGATCCACGCGGCCTGCGCAATTACGACGAACCCGGCCTGGCGGCACTGGACGAGCTGATCGCCGCTGGCCAAGCCTTTGCTGCCGTTCACCCCGGTTTTTTCAAGGGCGAGGTCGAGAAAGTGCGGCCTGACGACGTGGCCGCCATGTTCTTCACCAGCGGCACCACTGGCAACCCCAAAGGCGTGGTGCACACGCATGACACGCTGCTCAACCGGGCGCGTGCCGGGGCCGACTTTGACAAGCTGACCCATCAAGAGGATGTCTTGGCCTACCTGCCACCGGCCTGGATCGGGCAAAACATCTTCAGTTATGCGCAATGGCTCAGCTGTGGTTACGTGGTGAACTGCCCCGAGTCGGCTGACACGGTGACGATTGACCTGAAGGAAATCGGCCCGACCTATTACTTTGCGCCGCCTCGGGTGTTTGAAGGCCTGCTCACCAGCGTGATGATCCGCATGGAGGACGCGGGCGCGATCAAACGCAAGATGTTCCACTTCTTCATGGACGTGGCCAAGCGCGTCGGCCCGACGCTGATGGACGGCAAAAGCGTCTCCGGCAGTGAGCGGCTGCTGTACACCCTGGGCAACTTTCTGGTCTATGGGCCGCTACGCAACAACCTCGGTTTCAGCCGCGTGCGCGTGGCTTACACCGCCGGCGAGGCGATTGGGCCCGATTTGTTCAGCTTTTACCGCTCGATTGGCGTCAATTTGAAGCAGCTCTATGGTTCCACCGAAACCGCCGTGTTTGTCTGCCTGCAGCCCGACCGGGAAGCGCGCGCCGACACCGTCGGTGTGCCCTGTGCCGGGGTGGAGATCAAGGTGGCGGCCAACGGCGAGATCCTGGTCAAGTCACCGGGTTTGCTCAAAGGCTATTTCAAAAACCCCGAAGCCACTGCCGAAGTGTTGACGGCGGATGGCTGGTACCACACCAACGACGCCGGTTTCCTGGACGCCCATGGCCACCTGAAGATCATCGACCGCGTGAAAGACGTGGGACGCGTCAAGGGCGGCGCCTTTGACGGCGCCATGTTCGCCCCCAAGTACGTGGAAAACAAGCTCAAGTTTTTCCCCTACATCAAGGAAGTCGTGGCGTATGGCGATGGGCGCGACAAGGTTTGCGTGATGATCAACATCGACTTCTCGGCGGTCGGCAACTGGGCCGAGCGGCGCAACCTGCCTTACGCGGGCTACACCGATCTGGCACAGAAACCCGAGGTCTACCAACTGGTCAAGGAATGTGTGGAGAAAGTCAACGCGGACCTGAGCCAAGACGCCATGCTGGCGGGCAGCCAGGTGAGCCGTTTCCTGGTCCTGCACAAAGAACTGGATGCCGACGATGGCGAGCTGACCCGCACCAACAAGGTCCGCCGTGGCTTCATTGCCGAGAAATACGACGTGCTGATTGACGCACTGTATGGCGGCAAGACCACGCAGTTCATTGAAACCCAGGTCAAGTTTGAAGACGGCCGCACCGGCCAGGTCAGTGCCACGCTGCGCATCGACGACACCAAGACCTTTGCCCCCGTCAAGGCCGCTGCTTGATTGGCCACGCACTCCGCATCGAACCCAATGGCAACCAAACACATCGGCGACGTCATTCTGGACGTCAAGAATATTTCCTTGAGCTTCGGCGGTGTCAAAGCGCTGACCGACATCAGCTTCAACGTGCGCGAGCATGAGGTGCGCGCCATCATCGGACCCAATGGCGCGGGCAAAAGTTCGATGCTCAATTGCATCAACGGTGTTTACCGGCCCCAGCAAGGTGCGATCACCTTCAGAGGAAAAACCTTCAGTCACATGGACAGCTACCAGGTGGCCAGCATGGGCATCGGGCGCACCTTCCAGAACCTGGCGCTGTTCAAAGGCATGAGCGTGATCGACAACATCATGACCGGGCGCAACCTCAAGATCAAAAGCAACCTCTTTTTGCAGGCGCTGCGCATCGGCCCAGCACAGCGCGAAGAAGAAAAACATCGCGAGTTTGTCGAGCACATCATCGACTTTCTGGAAATCCAGGCCTACCGCAAGACGCCGGTCGGCCAGTTGCCTTATGGCTTGCAAAAACGCGTCGACCTGGGCCGTGCACTGGCGATGGAGCCGCAACTGCTGCTGCTGGACGAACCCATGGCTGGCATGAACGTGGAGGAAAAACAGGACATGAGCCGCTTTGTGCTCGACGTCAACGAAGAATTTGGCACCACCATCGTCCTGATCGAACACGACATGGGCGTGGTCATGGACATCAGCGACCGCGTGGTGGTGCTGGACTACGGCAAGAAGATCGGCGACGGCACCCCTGAAGAGGTGCGCACCAACGAAGAAGTCATCAGCGCTTATTTGGGCACCGGACATTGAACATGCAACAACACACGAATGATTTGAAGGTGAAGCGCTTGCGTGCTGGCGCTGCCAAGCCAGGGATGCCGTGGAACTGGCTCCGCCAGGCCACAGGCATCGCCCCCTTGAGGGGGGAGGCTGCTACACGAAGTGAGCAAGCAACAGGGGGGAGCCAATAACATGGGTTTTTTTCTGGAAACACTGTTGGGCGGCCTGATGGCTGGCATGTTGTATTCACTGGTGGCGCTGGGTTTTGTTTTGATTTACAAGGCCTCAGGTGTGTTCAACTTTGCGCAGGGCGCGATGGTGCTGTTTGCCGCGCTGGCGATGGCGCGATTTTCGGAGTGGATTCCTCTCTACGGCGGCATGACCAACCTCGTGCTGGTGAACCTGCTGGCCTTTGTCGGTGCGGGAATATTGATGTTTGGTGTGGCCTGGCTGATTGAGCGGCTGGCCTTGCGCCATCTGGTCAACCAGGAGGGCACCACCTTGCTGATGGCCACGTTGGGCATCAGCTATTTTCTCGACGGCCTGGGGCAGACGCTGTTTGGCAGCGACATCTACAAGATTGACATTGGCATGCCCAAAGACCCGATCATCGCCTTCGAGAGCCTGTTTGACGGAGGCATCCTGATCAACAAGGAAGACCTTTACGCAGCCTTGATAGCCGCGGTGCTGGTGGCGCTGCTGACCTTGTTTTTTCAGAAAACGGCGACCGGCCGCGCCCTGCGTGCCGTGGCGGACGATCACCAGGCGGCGCAAAGCATCGGGATTGCGTTGAACCGCATCTGGGTCATCGTCTGGTGTGTGGCCGGGGTGGTGGCGCTGGTGGCCGGCATGATCTGGGGCAGCAAACTGGGTGTGCAGTTTTCGCTCACCACGGTGGCCTTGCGCGCCTTGCCGGTGGTGATTCTGGGTGGCCTGACCTCGGTGCCTGGCGCCATCATTGGCGGCTTGATCATTGGCGTGGGCGAGAAGCTGTCGGAAGTGTTCTTGGGCCCGTATGTGGGCGGTGGCATCGAGATCTGGTTCGCCTACGTGCTGGCCCTGCTGTTCCTGCTGTACCGCCCGCAAGGTCTGTTTGGCGAGCGGATCATTGATCGCGTTTAAGTTTTATAGCAGCTTGTGCAGGCGTCATCTGGGCTAGAGGCCATTTTTATCTAAAGAATTCAAGATCGAGACAACCCATGTTCTACCGCGAAAACGGCCAATTCAAAACCAGCTACCGCGCTGATCAGCAGATCTTTCCGATCATGCAGGACCGCTGGGCGGTGTTGCTGATCATCGCGGTGGCCTTCATCGTGGTGCCGATGGTGAGCAGTGGCTACCTGTTCCGTGCCATCCTGACGCCGTTCCTGATCATGTCGCTGGCGGCCCTGGGGGTGAATATTCTGGTGGGCTATTGCGGCCAGATTTCGCTCGGTTCGGGTGCTTTCATGGCGGTCGGTGCCTACGCCGCGTTCAACTTCTTTGTGCGTGTTCCGGGTATGCCGCTGTTACTGGCGCTGGTGCTGGGTGGTTTCTGTTCCAGTGCGTTTGGCATTCTGTTTGGGCTGCCGAGCATGCGCGTCAAAGGTCTGTATCTGGCGGTGGCCACGCTGGCGGCCCAATTTTTCAGTGACTGGATGTTCCTGCGCATCAAGTGGTTCACCAACAACTCGGATTCGGGCTCGGTGTCGGTGTCGGGACTGCAGGTGTTTGGCATCCCGATTGACAACCCGACGGCCAAATACCTGCTGTGCCTGTCAATTCTGGTGGTCTTGGCGCTGCTGGCGAAAAACCTGGTGCGCAGCGCCATTGGCCGCGAGTGGATGGCGATACGCGACATGGACGTGGCCGCCGCCGTGATTGGCATCCGACCGATGTACGCCAAGCTCAGCGCGTTTGCCGTCAGCTCTTTCATCGTCGGCGTGGCCGGTGCCCTGTGGGGCTTTGTCTACCTGGGGGCGTGGGAGCCAGCGGCGTTTTCGGTGGATTTGTCGTTCAAGCTGCTGTTCATGGTGATCATTGGCGGCATGGGGTCGATCATGGGCAGCTTTTTTGGTGCTGGCTTCATTGTGCTGTTGCCGATTGTGCTCAATCAGCTGTTGCCCGCGTTGGGTCGCCTGGCCGGTCTACAGGTGTCCACGGTGGTGACGTCCCACGCTGAACTGATGATTTTTGGCAGCCTGATTGTCTGGTTCCTGATCGTGGAGCCGCATGGGCTGGCCAAGTTGTGGTCGATTGGCAAACAGAAGCTGCGTCTGTGGCCTTTTCCCCATTGAGTTCTTCGCCTTGAGTTTGTGGGTCGTTTTTCGTTCGCTAAACCAGGCACTTTGTGCCAATCATTCCAGGAGACAAGATGAAAATCAGAAACATAGCCGCCGCAGCACTCATCGCCGCTGTGGGTTCCACCGCGTTTGCGCAGGCCAAGGAGCAGTTTTTCCCGCTGCTGTCGTATCGCACCGGCGCCTATGCGCCCAACGGCACGCCCTGGGCCAATGGCAAGCAGGACTATTTGAAAATGATCAACGCGCGTGATGGCGGTATCAACGGCGTCAAACTCACCTACGAAGAATGTGAAACCGGCTACGCCACCGATCGCGGTGTGGAATGTTACGAACGCCTGAAAAGCCACCCCGGTGTGGCGTTGTTTGACCCGCAGAGCACGGGCATCACCTTTGCGTTGACCGAAAAGGCGCCCAAGGACAAAGTGGCCCTGATGACGCTCGGCTACGGCTTGTCGGTGTCGCAGGATGGCATGGCCTTCAAGTGGAACTTCCCGCTCATGGGTAGTTACTGGACCGGTGCTGACATCCTGATCCAGGACATCGGCAAACGACTCGGCGGCCTGGACAAGCTCAAAGGCAAGAAGATCACGCTGGTCTACCACGACAGCCCGTTTGGCAAAGAGCCGATCCCACTGCTGCAGGAGCGCGCCAAGATGCACGGCTTTGAGTTGCAACTGCTGCCGGTAACCGCGCCGGGTGTCGAGCAGAAGGCCACCTGGTTGCAAGTGCGCCAGAGTCGGCCGGACTTTGTGCTGCTGTGGGGCTGGGGCGTGATGAACTCCACCGCCCTCAAGGAAGCGCAAGCCACCGGCTACCCGCGTGACAAGATGTATGGCGTCTGGTGGGCCGGTGCCGAGCCGGACGTGAAAGACGTGGGCGAAGGTGCCAAGGGTTACCACGCGCTGGCGCTCAACACCTCCGGCCAGAGCCCCAAGGTGATTCAGGACATTCTGAAATACGTTTACGCCAAAGGCCAGGGTGCAGGGCCGAAGGAGGACGTGGGCTCGGTGCTGTACACCCGTGGCGTGATCATCCAGATGCTGTCGCAGGAAGCCGTGCGCCAGGCGCAGGAGCGCTTTGGCAAGGGCAAGGTCATGACCGGCGAGCAAGTGCGCTGGGGTCTGGAAAACCTGAATCTGGATCAGAAAAAGCTCGATGCGCTGGGTTTTGCCGGTGTCATGCGCCCCATCAGCACCTCCTGCCAGGACCACATGGGCTCCACCTGGGCGCGTATCGAAACCTGGGATGGCGCCAAGTGGCAACTGGGTGCCGACTGGTACCAGGCTGACGAACAGATTCTCAAACCCATGGTCAAGGCCGGTGCCGACAAGTACCTGGCTGACAAGAAGGGCGAACGCCGTGCTCCGGCCGATTGCCAATCGTGAACTTTTCCGCCTGCGGGCTTATATGCCATTTAAGCCTGTAGCCCTCGTCTTGTAATGGCAGCATGCTATCTAGTTTGTAACACCAAGCATCCCGAAAACCGCACCGGGATGCCCAGCCAACAGCCTTGCGTGCAGGGTTGTTGATTGGCAAAGGCAAGGAAATATGGAACCCAACAACATCGTTCTCAACGTCAATGGCATCGAGGTCATCTATAACCACGTCATCCTGGTCTTGAAGGGCGTGTCTTTGAACGTTCCCCAGGGCAAGATCGTGGCTATCCTGGGCGGCAACGGCGCGGGCAAGACCACCACGCTGCGCGCCATCTCCAATCTGCTGCGCGGTGAGCGCGGCGAAGTCACCAAGGGCTCCATCGAGTTGCGCGGTGAGCGCATCGAAAACCTGTCCCCAGCCGACCTGGTCAAGCGCGGCGTGGTGCAGGTCATGGAAGGCCGCCACTGCTTTGCCCACCTGACCATTGAGGAAAACTTGCTCACCGGCGCCTACACGCGCTATGACAAGGGCGAAATTGCCGCCAACCTGGACAAGGTCTATACCTATTTCCCGCGCCTGAAAACGCGTCGCACCAGTCAGGCGGCCTACACCTCGGGCGGTGAGCAGCAGATGTGCGCGATTGGCCGCGCGCTCATGACCAACCCGAGCATGGTGCTGCTGGACGAACCCTCCATGGGCCTGGCGCCGCAGATTGTGGAAGAGGTGTTCAACATCGTCAAAGACCTCAATGACAAGGAAAAGGTCACCTTCCTGCTGGCCGAGCAAAACACCAACATGGCCCTGAAGTACGCCGACTACGGCTACATCATGGAATCCGGCCGGGTGGTGATGGACGGCGCCGCCAGTGAGCTGGCCAACAACGAAGACGTGAAAGAGTTCTATCTGGGTATGGGCGGCGGCGAGCGCAAGAGCTTCAAAGATGTCAAGAGCTACAAGCGGCGCAAACGGTGGCTGGCGTGACAGGCATGGCAAGCGCCACCCCAATAGATGACATTCCCTGCAGCGCGAAGCAGCTTGTGTTGGGTGTCCAACTCCGCGAATGTCCCCCGGCTTGGGCCTGGCCCAAGCCTCCTCCTTGATTTCGCTACGTCGGACACCCAACGCAAGCTGCGGAAAAAAGCTGAAGCCGCGGGCATCACAAATGGTTATTTCACGTTAAGTCTTCAATTTCAGGAACCTGACCATGACCGATTTTTTTGACGCGCCGGAAACGCGTGACCCGGCCCAACGCGAAGCTGAACTCATGGCTGCCCTGCCGCTGCAGTTGGCACACGCCAAACTGGCTTCGCCCGCTTTGGCCGAGATTCTCAAGGACGTCAACCCGGCCGATGTCACCAGCCGCGCGGCGCTGGCCCGTTTGCCGGTGACGCGCAAGCATGAGCTGTTGGAGAAGCAGATCAAAAGTCGTAGCAATCAAGGCAGTGTTTTCGGCGGCTTCAGTGCTGAAAGCTTTGGAAACCGGATGCCGCGCGTGTTTGCCAGTCCAGGTCCGATTTATGAACCCGAAGGTATCGCCAAAGACTATTGGCGCATGGCGCGGGCCATCTTTGCGGCAGGCTTTCGAGCGGGTGATCTGATCCACAACAGCTTCAGCTACCACTTTGTACCAGCGGGTTCGATGATGGAAACCGGTGCCCATGCGCTGGGCTGCACGGTGTTTCCGGGCGGCACCGGCCAGACGGAGCAACAAGTGCAGGCCATGGCGGAGCTCAAGCCCGCAGGCTACATCGGCACGCCCAGCTTCCTGAAAATCATCCTGGAAAAAGCTGCCGAGATGGGGGTGGCGCTGCCCAGCGTGACCAAGGCCATGTTTGGCGGCGAGGCCTATCCCCCGAGTCTGCGCGACTGGTTCACCGCGCAAGGCGTCGTCGGTTTCCAGTGCTACGCCACGGCCGATGTGGGCTCCATCGCCTATGAAACCGCCGCGCGTGAAGGGCTGGTGGTGGATGAAGGCGTGCTGCTGGAGATCGTTCGTCCCGGCACGGGTGATCCGGTGGCGCCCGGTGAGGTGGGCGAGGTGGTGGTGACCACGTTCAATCCCACTTACCCGCTGATTCGCTTTGGCACGGGTGATTTGTCCGCCGTGTTGCCCGGCACCTGCCCCACCGGGCGCACCAATACCCGGATCAAAGGCTGGATGGGCCGTGCCGATCAGACCACCAAGATCCGCGGCATGTTTGTGCACCCGGGTCAGGTGGATCAGATTGCCAAGCGTTTCCCCGAAGTGACGCGTGCTCGGTTGGTGGTGACGGGTGAGATGGCCAACGATGTCATGACGCTCAAGGTCGAGACCGCTTGCAGCGGCCCCGACAACCTGTCGCAAAAACTCATGGAGGCGATTCGCGATGTGACCAAGCTGCGCGGTCAGGTCGAGGTGGTGCTGCCTGGTAGCCTGCCCAACGATGGCAAGGTCATCGAAGACGCGCGCAGCTACAAATAGCCAACTAAACCCCCCAGGTGATGGCCTCGTTGGCCTTCATGCACTCGCGGATCATGTCCATGAAGGGCAGAGCGCGCTGGCGCAGGCCGATAGCGTCACCATGCGGTGGTGGCTCGTGGTCGGCTTTGGCATGCGCCACCGCCTCATCGCGGGCCGCTTCCTCTTGGACAATGGCCGCCTCCAGCGCAGCCAAAGCCTGCGGCATCTGTTCGGGCAACAAAATGCCTTTGACACTGGGGTCAGCAGCACTGTGCTTGCCAATGACTTCCAGCACGTGCTCACCATTGGGCTGCAACATAATCACGTTTCCGGTGACTTTGGATTTGAATTGATAGAGCATGGTTTGTCCTGACGCGTTCGTTGATCTGGCTAACAGCCATGGTAGTCCTTTACGGCCATATGGCAAGTCACCTTTTTGTCCCGCTTGCCACGTGAACGCTTTGCGCTGCCGTTTGGAGGTGCCATGAATTGGCGTGCCTGGTCACTCCCCGTTCTGGCTGTTTTGCTACTGACCGGCTTGCTCAGTGGCTGCGCCGACGCCCGCTACTACGCCCAGTCGGTGGGCGGTCACCTCAAGCTGATGGCCGCAGCGCGCCCCATTGATGACTGGCTGGCCGATACCCACACCCCCGAGCCGCTGCGTTCGCGCCTGCGCCTGGCGCAGTCCATGCGCCGCTTTGCCGTGACGCAGCTGCACCTGCCAGACAACGCCAGTTACCAGCGTTTTGCCGACTTGAAGCGGCGCTACGTGGTATGGAACGTGGTGGCGGCCCCCGAGTTCTCGCTGGAACTCAAAACCTGGTGTTTTCCGGTGGCGGGCTGCGTCGGTTACCGGGGTTATTTTGACCAGGCTGATGCCCAGGCACTGGCGACCGAATTGCGTGCCCAAGGCCTGGAAGTCAGTGTCTATGGCGTGCCCGCGTATTCCACCCTGGGCTGGATGAACTGGTTGGGCGGCGACCCGCTGCTCAACACCTTCGTGAACCAACCCGATGGTGAATTGGCCAGCCTGATGTTTCACGAGCTGGCGCATCAGGTGCTGTATGTGAAAGGCGACACCGTTTTCAATGAATCGTATGCCACGGCGGTGGAGCGCCTGGGGGGTGAGCGCTGGCTGGCCACCCAAGGCTCCGCGCAAGCGCGCCAGGACTTTGCCAACTATGACCGCCGCCGCCAGCAGTTTCGTGCGCTGACCCGTCACACGCGCCAGCGGTTGGAACAAATCTATATGAAAAATAGCCCTCTAGACCTTGATTCAAAAGGACTAGTAGCTATGAAAACTGAAGTCATGCAAGACTTCAGAGCCCATTACGCCATGCTGAAACAAAGCTGGGGCGGTTACAGCGGCTATGACACCTGGGTCGCGCAGGCGAACAATGCGGCCTTTGGCGCGCAGGCTGCGTATGACGATCTGGTGCCCGCGTTTGAAGCCTTGTTTGAACATGAAGGGCGAGACTGGCCCCGGTTTTACGAGGCCGTCAAACAGTTGGCCCAACACCCGGAGCCTGAGCGCGAACAGCAGCTGCAAGCCCTCATCACCCATACGGCCAAGACCACAGGCCAGGCCCCAGCAGACCACACATTTCCCCCACTTTGAGCACCATGGCTGATATACACATTGTTCGCGAACACACTCTGGGCTTGGCCAAAGCCCGCAAAATTGCTTTCAAATGGGCCGAGCAGGCCGAGGCCGAATTTGGCATGGACTGCGCCTACGCCGAAGGCAATTCAGCCGACGAGGTGACGTTTTCGCGCTCAGGGGTGAAAGGCACGCTGGATGTTGACGCCACCCATTTCGAGTTGCGTGCCCAGTTGGGTTTCCTGGTGGGGGCGTTCAAGCATCGCATTGAAGCCGAGATTGTGAAAAATCTCGACGCCTTGCTGGCCGCGCCCGTCAAACACCGGGTGGCCAAAAAAACCGCGTGACTCAGCTCAGCGACTCGATCAAGTCCACATACTGCTGCATGGCGTCGGTGCTGGCTGTGCCTTTAAGCAGACTCCAGGCGTCCCACTTGGCGCGGGCCACCATGTCGGAAAAGCCTGGTTTTTTCTCGGTGTTGTCACCTACGCTGCCCTGTTTGTAGAGTGCGTAGAGCTTGAGTAGCGTCATGTTGTCCGGGCGTTCGCTCAGGTTTTTGGAATTGGCAACGGCGGCTTCAAATTTCTTGTTCAGGTTAGGCATAGGGTTGGTTTCCAAGGGTCAGATGAAAGTGTTGAATCAGTGCAAAACCTGACTATCTTACGGGGCGGTTTGACGCCAGAATAGAGACCGTCCCCCAATACCCCTCAGCCATGTCCGCAGCATCGTCCATCCCCCACACCGCTGAGCGCATGAGCAAGGTCGATACGGCCTGGCTACGCATGGACAGCCCCAGCAATCTCATGATGATCATGGGTGTCTGGCTCCTCAAGCCCGGTGTTACTTACCCGGCCGTGCGCGACCGTCTGGCCGAGCGCCTGCTGAAATACCCGCGTTTTTCGCAACGTGTGCAGGTGGACGCCATCGGGGCCAGTTGGGTCACTGATACCAGCTTCGACATCAGCCGCCACGTACGCATCGAAAAGCTGCCCGCATCAAGCAAAAAACACCCGATGCAAGCCTTGCAGGCGCGTCTGGCTGAACTGGCCATGGAGCCGATGGACATGCGCCACCCGCTGTGGGACTACCGGCTGATTCAGCATTTTGATGGTGGCTCGGCGCTGATCGTGCGCATCCACCACTGCATCGCCGACGGCCTGGCGCTGATCTCGGTGATCCAGTCGATGGTGGATGGGGGTCTGGAGCCGCCCAAACGCAAAACCAAACCGGCTGCGCTGCACGGCTTGGAAGCGGCTGAGGAATGGATGTCGCATTCACTCATTGAACCGCTGACGGCCGCCGCCGTCAAGGCGCTGGAGGTGGCGGGCGAGAGCGCTGCCCAGGCCTTTGAAGCCGTTAGTGACCCACGCCATGTGATGGAGAAATGGCTGACCACCGGGCTGAACGCCAGCAAGGATGGTTCGTCCGAGGCCGCGCGCCTGGCCTACCAGGTGCTGCGTGACGCTGCAGCTCTGGCGCTGATGAGCGACGATTCCCCCACCCGCCTCAAAGGGCAGCCGGGCCAATCCAAACGGGTCGCCTGGTGCCAGCCGATTCCCCTGGACGACGTGCGCGCGGTGGGCAAGGCGCTGCGTTGCTCCATCAACGATGTGCTGCTGGCTTGCGTGGCGGGTGCCATTGGCCAGTACCTCAAAAGCCATGGCGACTCGGTGGCGGGCAAGGAAATCCGCGCCATGGTGCCGGTCAATTTGCGGCCCATGACCCAGGCCTACAAGCTGGGCAACAAGTTTGGCCTGGCGCCGGTGGTGCTGCCCGTCGGACTTGATAACCCGATTGAGCGGGTGTTTGAGGTGCGCCGACGCATGAGCGAGCTCAAGGGCAGCATGCAGCCGTTGCTGGCCTTTGCACTGCTGGCGGTGGCGGGTGTGCTGATCAAGCCGGTGCAGGACGCGATGCTGAGCCTGTTCTCCAAAAAGACCACGGCGGTCATGACCAATGTGCCCGGCCCGCGCGAGAAGCTCCGGTTCTGCGGCGCCACGCTGGAGCAGGCGCTGTTCTGGGTGCCGCAGTCTGGCTCGGTAGGCTTGGGGGTGTCGATTTTGAGCTACGGTGGCGGCGTGCAGTTTGGGATCATCAGCGACAGCACCCTGTGCCCGGACCCGCAGGCCATCATTGACCAATTTGAGCCTGAATTCGAGAAGCTCAAGCTGCTTACCTTGATGCTGCCATGGGGGTGATGAATAGAAAGAACGTAAAGGAGGGTGCCCCACCCGTCATTGACCAAGTCTGGCTGGAGGTGACTCTGCATCATGAAACGGTTTGAATTTCGGCTCGACATTTCACCAGAACGCTACCTGAGCTATTACAGAGGCACGGTCAGTCAAGTGGTTGTCCAGTGTTTCAATGGCGTATCCGTTCAGTTTCCGGCATCGATGCTGACCCAATTCGTTTCCACGGGTGGGGTCCGTGGAAACTTCGTCCTCACGTGCGACGACAACTTCAAGAGTTCTCATCTCCAGAGACTGGCAGCGCATGATGTGAAGTGATCGGTAGCTGGATCACCAGCCACACCGACACAGACGCTACATATCCAAACAATACAATGCCAAGCCTCTCGGCAATCGTGACGCTGGCCCTCAGGATTCAAGCTTGAATCTGAACTCTGGCGCACATGACGTGCAGAGGCCACGCGACTGATCCTCACCCAAGTTATTTCCCAACATGTTGAATCTCAAAAACCTCGTTGCCACCGTATTGCTCACCTGTGTAGCCGCTGTTTCCATGGCTCAGGCGCCTGCAGCGCCAAAAAAAGGTGTATCCCATCCTTCTGCGACGGCACATAAACATGGCGGGCACGCTGCCAAGCCGAAACATCTGAAAACCAAAGCGCATGCCAAAAAGCACCATCATGTCCGTCACCATGCCAAAAAACATCACAAGGGGGCGGTGGTCAATAAGGCCTGAGATTGGGACGGGGCAGGCTTGGCCATGCGCTAACTCAGCCGAGTTTCTGGCACTTTGACACTGGAAGATTTCGATGCAAAAAATCCTCATCATCGTACATGCGCCACCCTATGGCAGTGAGCGCTGCCTGTCTGCGTTGCGCCTTGCCACCACGCTGGCCGCCCAAGACAGGGAGCGACCCGAGGTCTGCCTGTTCCTGATGTCGGATGCCGTGGTTGTAGGACTGCCCAACCAAGTGGACGGCAATGGCAACGGCCTGCAAGGCATGATGGAATTGCTGGTGAGGGAAGGCGTGCCCATCAAGCTGTGCCGTACCTGTGCCATGGCACGTGGTCTGGCTGATCTTGCGCTGCTGCCCGGTGTCAGCATCGGTACCTTGCCGGAACTTGCCGAGTGGACAATGGCTGCCGACAAGGTCATCACCTTCTGACTGTTTCAGAAACGCCGGCCTGGCCGGACCAGCCCTGGAGAGCTTTCTTGCTCAGGTCGTCTTCTGATTGGAAGGTATCCGCAGCACAAACTCGGCCCCTCCATCGGGATGATTTCTGGCACTGAGCGTGCCGCCATGGCGCTCCACGATGCCGTAGCTGATGGACAGCCCAAGCCCCGTGCCTTTGCCCACTGGTTTGGTGGTGAAAAAGGGCTCGAAAATTCTGGACAGCACCTCGGGCGCAATGCCTGGGCCGTTGTCGTGCAACGAAATCACCACCCAATTGGCCTCGCGCCGAGCGCTGATGCGCAGCTTGGGTATGTTGCCTTCCGGGGTGAATGCCGCGTCATAGGCGTTTTGGATCAGGTTCATCAACACCTGCAGCAACTGCCCGGCATTGCCCATCACCGTGCAACCTGAGCAGCTCTGAAACTCCACGTCAAAGTCGAGCTTCATGCCGGTACGCACCCAGTGGATGGCGCGCTCCACCATGCTGTCCACGGCGACCGCCTCGCGCTCTTCACCATCCAAAACAGAGAAACGTTTGAGGCCGTCCACAATGCTGGCGGTGCGCTGGGCGCCCTCGATGGTGCCTTCCATCAGCGATGGCAGGTCTTTCAGGATGTGCTCAATACGCAGCTTTTCTGCCATGGCCATCAGGGTGACGTTTTTGCTCAGGCAGGCTTCGGCGTGCAACGCGTCCAGGTATTGGCGCAGCCGTGTGGTGTAGCGGTTGAGCACATGCACGTTGCCGAGTACAAAACTGATCGGGTTGTTGAGCTCATGCGCCACTCCGGCCACCAGGCGGCCCAGCGAGGACATTTTTTCGGCATGCAGCAGTTGTTGCTGGGTGAGTTTGAGGGCTTCGTGGGCCTCGTGCAGCTGCCGGTAGGCGCGCTTGATTTCTGCCATGGGCCGACCCACAAACACATAGCCCACGCAGCGCCTTCTGCTGTCATAACGTGGCGTCACGGTGAAATCGACCGGCACAGCCTGCCCTGCCCCGTCACGCAGCATGAGCTCCACCGTGTCGCCGTGGCGCAAGTTGGTGGTGCGCTGCATCATGCCTTGCAGCAGATCGGCTCCCTGCCCGTTGTGCAGCAAGGTGTGCATGGGCACGCCCATCAGCGCCTCGTCGCTGCTGCCCACCAGTTCACACAGGGCCTGGTTGGTCTGTTCGATCAGACCTTGCGCGTCAGCGGCCACCAACACGTCCGACATGGATGACAGCAGGCTGAACACCAGTTGTTGTGAGGCTTCGAGCTGGGCATTTTTTTGCTCCAGTGCCACTTCGTCGGTCAGCAGGCGTGAATAGACCTCGTCCATTTTCTGGATCACATCCAGCCAGGCACCTTCGTCCAGCCCGTCAAGAGGGCGCGGCGTGGCTGTCGAATCGGGCGTAGGCAAATCCATGGGCAATGTCAGTTCAATGCACGGTGCACACCATGCAGGGGTCAAACGAGCGCACGATGTGTTGCACCGCCACCGGGGTTTTGTCGCCCGCGGCCACCGGCGCACCCACCAGCGCCGCTTCCAGCGCACCGGGTGTGCCTTGCCGGTCACGCGGAGAGAAGTTCCAGCTGGTCGGTGCAATGATCTGGTAATTGGCGATACGACCATCGCGAATCGACAACCAATGGCCCAGGCTGCCACGTGCCGCCTCACACAACCCGTAAGCATCGGCGTGGTCGGGCAAACGGGCCTCCACGCAGGACTCGGCCTCGGGCACGATGGCGCGCAAGACCTGCTCTGCCAAAGTCACCAGGCGGGCCAGCTCCAGCGAGCGGGCCAGCACGCGGGTCATCACATTGCCACGGCTGCGTTGCCAGAGTGCACGAATCAAGGGCTGTCCATTTGCCAATTGGCGCGCCATGGCTCCGGTTTCCAGCACCTGGCCGTCCAGGCGCGGTGCTTTGTTCCAGGTGTAGGCCTCGGGTTTGTCGATCTGCGGCAGGGTCAAACCCTCGGCCGGTGGCAGGGCAGCGTCGCCGTCAGCCAGCCAGGCATGGCAGGCATCTTCGGTGATTTGCGCCATGTTGACCGCCTGCAAGCTGCTGCCATCCCACACGCCGGGTGCCATGGCGTAGCCACCGCCGGACTCGGCAAAGGCACCGTAACTCAGTGTCAAATCCGGCCCTCGCCCCAAATCTTTGAGTCCCAGGTCTTGCGCGATGGACAGGAACAGCCGCAGGTCACCACGCAACGGGTCGCGGGCATGCCACTGCTCCAGGGCTTGCTCGCTGTCAAGCGCCAGCACCTCTTCCAATGGCGCGGCGTAGAGCACGCGCTCCAGGAAACTGCGCATCTCAGCCACGCGCGACGCCAGCCGGTAACGCTCTGAACTGCTGATGCCACGGGTGGAGCCACCCGGAACAATCGACTGCGTATGCGGCCACTTACCACCCAGCGTGCCCATGATCTGCATCCAGCGCTGGCGCACGGCGACCGCTTCACGGGCGTGTTCGCCCGACACGGTGGAAAAACGCTGCAAGGCCTGCGCATGCCACGACTTATCTGCGTACACCTCGCGCGTGAAGTCGGGCATGAAGAACAGGTAAAAGTGCGTCAGGTGGTCAGCCGCGTTTTCACAGGCCAGCATCAGATTCGTCAGCAGCACGCCGTTGGGCGGCGGCACCACGCCGCAAGCCGCTGCCAGCGCCCGCGCGGCTGCCACCGACTGGGTGACCGAGCAGATGCCACAGATGCGCGGCACATAGACCAGCGCATCCAGCGGGTGTTTGCCCAGCAAGATTTGCTCAAAACCGCGGTACATCGGCGCGTTCACCCAGGCCTGGCTGACCTGGCCATCGGCCACATCCAGGCGTACCTCCAGGTCGCCTTCGACCCGGTTAAAGGGCCCTACCAACAAGCGTGTCATTTCAATCGTGTTTTCTTGATCATGGGGGCCACCACCATGTGGCTGGAGGTGGCGTTGAGTTTGACGCGTTTGGGCGTGGCAGATTTGGACAGCGATGCCAGCGCCACAAACCAGGCCTTGTGCATGTCGGTGGGCAAGCCGATGGGAATGCCTGCCACCTTGGGGGTCTGGTCGAAGCGGTGGCCGGGTTCTTCAAAGCCGGGTTCGGTGCAGCTGATGCAGGCATATCCACCACGTACGCAGGAACCTTCGCCGTTCCACAGGCGGATGTTGCAATCGGCATGCGCTTGCGTGCCTTTGCAACCCATGTTTTCCATCATGCAACCCAGGTCACCGGGGGCTTCGGCGCTGGCCTTGTACTCGTAGTATTCGTTGCGCGTGCAGCCGTGGTGCACGAGTTCATCACTGTAAAAACGCGGGCGGCCCAAGGCGTCCAGCTGGTCTGCCTGCAAGGGGCGCGCGTCGGCCAGCGCTGCCAGGGTTTCCAGCACCCAACCCGGATGTGTCGGGCAGCCAGCGACATTGATCACCGGCAAGCCGGAGCGGCTGCGCCAGTCACGGCCCAATAGCCCGCCGACTTGGTCGCCCTCGTATTGCAGGCCGCAGGCATCGGTGGGGTTGTTGCCCGCAGCGGTGATGCCACCAAAAGCGGCGCAGGTGCCTATGGCCAACACATGCTGCGCGACCGCACTCAGGCGTTGCACCCAGGTCATCATCGGCTCTTGGGTACCGGCCAGCAGGTGGAAGCGGCCTGTGCCTTCGGGGCCGCGCAGGATGGAGCCTTCAATGCACAGGGCGTGCAAAGAAATGCGCCCGCTCAGACAGTCCTGGATCACATCTATCAGCTCCTGGCCAGTCTCCAGCGAGAGTGATGGATGCCACAGCAAGTTGATGCCTGATTGGCGCAACTGGCCCCGAAAATCTGCCGTGTCGGCGCACAACAGCGACATGCTGCAGCCGCCACAGCCACCCGACTGAAGCCACAACACGTTGATATCAGCTTCACGCATCTGCCTGACCCTCCAGACCAAAGCGGGCCAGTTTGTGCCGCAAGCCCACACGCGACAGGCCCAGTTCTTTGGCGGCGTGGGTTTTGTTCCAGCGGTAGCGCAGCATGGTTTCGCGCAGGATCACCGCCTCAATGGCATCCAGGCGTTCCTGCAGGCTGCCGGTTTGCGCCAGGCTGGCACCCTGCAACGCGGCGGCCTGACCCGGCTGACCATAGAGCACACGCTGGGAAAACGAGGTGGCCGACACGGTGTTGCCCTCTGACAAGGCCACCGCCCGAAAAATCTCGTTCTTCAGTTCCCGGATGTTGCCGGGCCAGGAATGTGCCAGCAAATTGGCCGGCACATCTTTGGCGAACTGAACGTTGGGCCGGCCCAGCTCCAGCCCCGCGCGCGACAGCAGCATGTTGGCAATAGGCATGATGTCGGCGCTGCGCTCGCGCAGCGGCGGGACCGACAGCGTGACGCTGGCAATGCGGTAATACAGGTCTTCACGGAAACGGCCTGATCGCACATCCTGCTCCAGATCACGGTGGGTGGCGGCAATCACCCGCACATTCACCAGCACCGCCCGCGCCGCGCCCACGGGCCGCACTTCGCCTTCTTGCAATACCCGCAGCAACTTGACCTGAAAAGCTGGGGAGGTATCGCCAATCTCATCGAGAAAAATGGTGCCACCATTGGCCCGCTGGAACAGGCCCACGTGGTCTTCAAAAGCGCCGGTAAAAGCGCCGCGCTTGTGGCCAAACAGCTCTGATTCGAGCAGCGTGTCCGACATGGCGGCGCAGTTTTCCATCACAAAAGCGCGCTCGCCACGCGGGCTGGCGTAGTGGATGGCGCGGGCCAGCAGCTCTTTGCCGCTACCGGATTCGCCAGTGACCAGCACCGACAGGTCATACCGCGCCACGCGCGCGGCCATTTCGCACACCGCGTCCAGCGGGCTGCCGGGCGCGCGCACCATGCTGTCAAAGTCAAAGGCTGCATGGGCGCTGTCAAGTGACGCCTGTTTGCGCTGGCGCAGCACGGGGGCGCTGGTGCGCAGCTCCAGGTTCAGCTGCTGGGTCTGCATCTGCAGCGTGCGCGCCTCGACCGCATTGGTCACGGTGGCCAGCAGGTGCTCGGGCAGCCAGGGTTTGGGCACGTATTGGTAAATGCCCGCCTCATTGATACCAGCAATGATGTCTTGCGAATCGGTATAGCCCGAGATGATGATGCGCACGGTGTCTGGCCATAGCTCGCGCACCTCCTTGAGGAACTTGACGCCCGTGGTGCCAGGCATGCGCTGGTCACACAGGATGACGCTGATCTCATGCTGTTCCAGCAGGGCGCGTGCCTCCTCGGCAGAGATCGCCGTCAATACCGAAAAGTCTTCGTCCAGATTGCGCCGGATGGCATCGAGAGAATGCGTTTCGTCATCCACCACCAGCACCAGCGGTAACACGGCTTTTGAGAATGGCAGGTCAGGGGTACTCATGCGGGGTTCGGCGGCGTGGATGCCGACGTCAAGTCATGGTGCAGCGCCAGGTGGCGCGGCGTCCAGGCGTGCGGCTTGCGAAACACAAAATGATGCCGCGCCACGTGATAGCTGGGGTCAAAGCCGTAAAAATTGCGTTTCATCCGGGTGAGTTCTTCGTCGCGGTAGGTGGCCAGGGGTTTGTGCATTTCATCATGTTCGCGCTGCGCTTGCTTGGCCTTGATTCGCTGCGCAAGATCGGGCGCGCCCGCCAGTGTCAGGCAACGCGCCAACACCTGGGCGCTGAAGACCTCAGCGTCGGCACCAAAGCAGTCGTCCAGCAGGCCGCTGGTCACCGCATCCGGGGCACTCAGCGGCAAACGCTGCTGCATCAGCGCCAGGCTGGCAGCCTCACCCAGACGACGCGGCAGGGAATAGGTCCAGTACTCGGAACCATACAGATTGCCCATGTTTTTGTAATGCGGGTTGAGCACCACACCCTCGTGTGCCCACACCACATCCGCCGCCAGCGCCAGAAAACAGCCACCCGCCCCGGCGTTGCCGTGCAGGGCGGCCACGGTGATGCGGTCGGTGAGAGTCAACAGCTCTAGCGTGGCATCGTTCATGGCGTTGATGTTGCGCCAGGAGGCATCGGCGGCGCTGTCACCGGCCACACGCTGCGCCGCTTCGATGGCGTGCAAATGGATGCCATTGGAGAAAAAATCCTGCCCGCCCGCCAGCACCTGCACTTGCGTCGGGCGCGTGCGCACCCAGCGCAGGGCGTCACGCAGGCGCAGGCATTGGCGCTCAGACATGGCGCCGTTGTGGAACTCAAAGTCCAGCCAGCCGACGCGCGCGCCTTCGGGGCCAAACTCGCGGTAGCACAGCTCGTCCCACTCATCGGCATCATGCATCAGCGCCACGGGTGCTTCTAATAATGGAGCTACATGCCCAGAAAACACCTGGGCTACAGACAGTTTTAGCATGTTGTCGCTGGCCGCTTGCTGGCTGGGCGTGGCTTCCAGTCGCACATGGCCGATCCACACCGCGCCGTCCAACGTGCGGCGCAGCACGGCCGGACCGCGTCGCGCCAGCAACGTGCCGGGCGCGGCGCTGGCGAATTGGGCGACCAGCGCCGGGCTGGCGGCGTGGGCGTCAAACAGGCGGCAGGGTTGGTCGAACAACGCATCCAGCACGCCGGGCGAGCCATCGGCCGCAGCGATCTTTTGCAGCACGGTGGCGGTGCTGTCGACGGCCCAGTCGATGCGGCGGGTGGTTTGGGGCATGAGGGAATTCCAGCTGCCTGTCGCCGTAGTGTGGCTCGGTTGATTGGGCTGCAAGCTGCCCGGAACAAATCGCTCCAAAGCATGCAACACGGCCTGCACGGCCGCGTTGGTGACTTCGCGGCGGTACAAGCTGGATTTGGTGGCACCGGGGCGCATCACCAAGTGCTGCCACGCCCAGACCTCACCGGCGTCCATCTCCTCGACGGCTTGCAGCACGGTCACCCCCCAGTACTCATCTCCGCGCATCAAGGCCCAGTCCAGCGCACTCGGGCCACGGTCGCCGGGGATGCCTGGGTGCACCACCAAGCACACCACTTTGCGCCAGATGCCCTCAGGAATGCGCCGTTTGAGAAACGGCGCCAGCACCACATCGGGCTGGAACAGGTCAACGGCCTCCTGCGCCACGCTGTCGGCAATGTCCAGCTCCACCGACACCGTGTGCCCCTGCGCGCGCAACACGCCAAACAACCGCTGTGTCAGGCTGTTGAAGCTATGGGTGAGAAGGAGGATGCGCATCAGCAAATGCGCGGCAACTGCTCGCCGCTGAGCCAATCCACCACGCGCCGCCCGCCAAAGTTGGTGTTCATCTGCACAAAGCAGTGGCTGTCTTCAATCACGGTGCCGATGCGCTGCGCGCCCTGCCCCAGCGGATGGGCGCGCATGGCGGCCAGCAGTTGGTCGGCCACCTCAGGCGCGCAGATGGCGATGAGCTTGCCTTCGTTCGCCACATAAAGCGGGTCCAGCCCCAGCAGTTCACAGGCGGCATCCACCTGCGGCAGCACCGGAATAGCGGACTCATCAATCATCATGCCTACTTGCGACTGCCGGGTGATCTCGTTGAGTGTGGTGGCCAGGCCGCCACGGGTCGGGTCGCGCAGCACGTGTAAATCGCTGGGGTTGGGCAAGGCTTGCAACATGCTTTGCACCAGCATGTGCAGCGCGGCGGTGTCAGAGGTGATGGCGGTCTCAAACTCCAGCGATTCGCGCAGCGACATCACCGCCACACCGTGATCGCCCATGGTGCCCGACACCAAAATGGCGTCGCCCACCTTGGCGCTGCGGCCATCAATGCACAGGCCCGGCGGCGCAATGCCCACCCCGGTGGTGCTGATGAACACGCCGTCGCCCTTGCCTTTTTCCACCACCTTGGTGTCGCCGGTGACTACTGGAACACCCGCCTCACGCGCGGCAGCGGCCATGGATTCGACAATGCGCTTCAAGTCCGCCAGTGGAAAACCTTCTTCAATGATGAAACTGGCCGCCAGATACAGCGGCTTGGCGCCCGACATAGCCACGTCGTTGACCGTGCCGTGCACCGACAGGCAGCCAATGTCGCCCCCCGGAAAAAACAGCGGCGAGATCACATGCCCGTCCACCGCCATGACCAGCCTGCCCTCGGTCGGCAGTGGCAGCAGAGCGCCGTCGTGGCCCTGGCGCAGGTACGCGTTGTCAAAGGCTTTGGCAAACAGTTCGTCAATCAACTGCGCAGCGGCGCGGCCCCCGGCGCCGTGCGTCATGTCGATGCGGCCGTGTTTGAAGTCGATGGGGCGCAGGTAGTTTTTTTGGGTGGACATGGTGTTGGTTTGAATGGGTTCGCTATCTACTCAGTAGCTGCTTGCGCAGTTTCTGTCTGGGCTACAACCCGAAATCGTCCATAAGAGTAGTGCGCGGCGCAAGCGCCTTCGTTGGACACCATGCAAGAGCCCATCGGGCTCTCAGGCGTGCACACGGTGCCAAACAGCTTGCAGTCTTGCGGGCGTTTCACGCCGCGCAGAATGGCGCCGCATTCGCATTGCTTGTGGTCGGGCACGCTGGCGTAATGCAGGTCAAACTTGCGCTCGGCGTCCCAAGCCGCGTAGGCCGGGCGAATTTTGAGGGCGCTGTAAGGTACCTCTCCCAGGCCTCGCCACTCAAAACTCTCGCGCAGCTCAAACACCTGCGACACCAGGTTTTGCGCGACCAGGTTGCCTTCACGCGAGACCGCGCGGGAGAATTCGTTTTCCACCTCGGCGCGGCCCTGGTTGATCTGGCGCACCAGCATCAGGATGCCTTGCATCACGTCCATCGGCTCAAAACCGGTGATCACCACCGGCTTGCGATATTCCTGCGCAAAGTGTTCGTACGGCTCGGAGCCGATCACGATGCTCACATGCGCCGGGCCGATAAAGCCGTCAATCGGCACCGTGCCCAGCGTGCGCACCTCGGCAGATTCCAGAATGTGGGTGATGGCCGACGGCGTGAGCACATGGCAGCACAACACGCTGAAATTACTCACAGCGCGCGCCTGCGCATCCCGCAGCACCAGCGCCGTGGGTGGCGTGGTGGTCTCAAAACCGATGGCGAGAAACACCACCTCGCGGTCCGGGTGCTGCTCGGCCAATTTCAGCGCGTCGTGCGCCGAATACACCATGCGAATGTCGGCGCCGCGCGCCTTGGCCTTGATCAGCGACAAGCTGTCGCTGGCGGGCACGCGCATGGTGTCGCCATAGGTGCAGATCATCACGCCACGGTCCAGCGCCAGACGAATCGCCAGGTCAATGCGGCCAATCGGCAGCACACACACCGGACAGCCCGGGCCGTGGATCATGCGCACATTGGGCGGCAGCAGGTCGGCAATGCCGTAGCGCGAAATGGCGTGCGTGTGGCCGCCGCAAAACTCCATGAAGTTATAGCTTTTGTCGGGGCGCGCCTCCCTTTTGATGTTCTCGGCAATGTGGCGAGCGCCCTCGCCATCGCGGAATTCTGCTATGTATTTCATGACAGCTCAACCAGATTGAGTATGGGCTGCGAGGCATTTTGTACCTCAGACAACTCGGCAAACAGCGCCATCGTGCGCGCGGCCTCTTCCGGGTCGATCTTGCCCAAGGCGTAGCCGACGTGGATGATGACGTAATCGTCCACCTGCGCGTCGGCCACCAGGTCCAAGGAGACTTCCTTGCGGACACCAGACAGATTGACGATGGCCCTTAAACCGGGCAAGAGTTCAACGACGCGGGCGGGGATGGCTAGACACATTGGGGGTTCCTTTTGGCTATACGTTTAGAAGCTACTTGCGCATACTTCACAATGGCTGGCGGAGTATTTTGTTGTTGGTATGCCTGCGGCGCAGGGTTTTGGTATCTGATACCGATAAGCTGGGCGCACAAAGGTGAATGAGATGAAAGCATTGGCCCGGCTTATCGGCGCCGTTCCTCTCGATTGGAGGGTTCGACGTCATCACGCATAGGGGTTTATGCTGCCGTACTCTTTGAGATGCCGAGCTATCTCTCCGGCATGCCAAGAGCCAGCTTCTTCGAGCACTGAGAGTTCTGGCAAAGCCCCGGAAGATTCATTTATGGCGAGGATAAGGGCGGCAAACTCACGGATCAGAATTTCAACCTCTGCTGACCTGATGATCTCGCGCAACATATTGGATGCGTTGGGTAGCGAAGAGATAACAGCCTCGATTGATTGACCAAGCGTTCCTCTTCCTATTTGTTCTTCTTGGTCAATGAAGGACAAGAGTTTGATTACGTCTGTTACTGTGAACCGCGCGAGGAGACTGCGTGCATAGAGGAGAGTTGCAGGCGTGGCGGTCTCACCAAAGTAGAAGATATCCCCGTGCCCTGGGATGTACGCCAACCAATACAGTAGGACAGGCGGGATCTCGTTAGCTGGTCGAGTGACAAAGGTATGAACAAGCTCATCCCATACTGCTTTATTGTTGGGATATTGCCTGAAGAGAACCAAAAGCCCGAGGTATGTTTCGGAGGGCTCTTTCGAGCGAGCAAGTCGGAATGCTTCGTCAATTTCGAGAATGGGCGTCTGGCCTACGACAGCTGGCAGAAACAGCTTTGTAAACGTTACTGTGTTGAACTGGTTCGCCTCGGTCGCGGAAAAGCGTACCACCGTGTCGCTCGGATTTAATTTTAGGTAGCGCTTGAGGTTTACCCAGTAAGCATTTCGCAGCGCGGGTACATATACCAGACCGAAGACGGGCAGCGGATGCTGACTCCAGTAGTCTCGATGACTGCCAATGGGGAATGCACATTCTTTGGCCTCGGGTGTGTAGTACGAAGCACCTGATTTGATTTGAATGGCCAATTGCTTGTTGAGTGGACGCTCGTCTTTTATGAATTCAAGAAGAGCATCTATTCCCAGGTCGTTTTCCTGCTCGATTTTGATGAACAGGGAACCTCCGCTTTCAACCGCGCTTCGAACGAAGTTGATTCCCTCTTTTGCAGTGACGGCTGAACGCTTGTAGGTGACCACAGGATTGCGCCTCTCGTCAGCCATGCTTTGCTTCAACATGCAACTTCAGCCCAAGCGCACCCATCACCTTGAGGATCGTGTCAAAGCCAGGGCTGCGATCACCGGAAAGTGCTTTGTAAAGGCTTTCACGGGACAGCCCTGTATCGCGTGCGATTTGTGACATGCCCTTGGCGCGCGCAATATCGCCGAGCGCTTTGGCGATAAAAGCGGCATCGCCGTCGGCTTCTTCTAGGCAGGCTTCAAAATAGGCAGCCATCTCCTCAGGTGTTCTGAGGTGTTCGGCAATGTCATAACGGGTGGTCACGGTCTTGGCCATGGTGGGTACTTACTCCGAAAGATCACGAGCGAGGCGCAAAGCAGTCTTGATGTCTTTGGCTTGGGTTGTTTTGTCCCCTCCGGCCAGCAGAATGATCAGCTCTTGCCCACGCTTCTTGAAATACACCCGATAGCCGGGGCCGTAGTTGATTCGCAACTCCGAGACACCTTCACCAACCGGCTCGACATCTCCGGGGTTTCCAGCAGCAAGTCGTTCGATCCGTACCTGGACGCGCGCTCTGGCCTGAATATCCCGCAGAGCATCTATCCACTGAGCGAAGAGTTCGGTTTTGCGAACTTCAATCATAGGGCGAATGTAGCCTCTGGGCTACATACTGTCAATGAACTTGCGGACGTTGATTTCTGAATCGTCACCATATTGCTACTCATTTATTAGCTTAATGTCCATATTCCACAAGGGCTACAGTCCACTTTTTCATAAAACTCGCACTCGTTGACACAGTGATGCTCTATGCCTTGATCTGCGCTTTGGCCTGCGCCAGCTCGGCCTCCAGCTGGGCAATGCGGGCACGCAAAGCGTCAGTGGCGTGGTGGTCGTGATCGTCAGCCAGCAACCAGTCCAGCCACGCGCCCATGCCTTGGCCGGTGGTGGCGGACAGCTCCAAGATTTCAATGCCGGGGTTGACGCGGCGGGCGTAGGCTTTGCAGCGCTCCACGTCAAACGACAGGTGCGGTAGCAAGTCCACCTTGTTCAAGATCATCAGTTGCGCGGCGGCAAACATGTCGGGGTATTTGAGGGGTTTGTCCTCACCCTCGGTGACCGACAGGATGGCGACCTTGGCCTTTTCGCCCAGGTCCCACATCGCGGGGCAGACCAGATTGCCGACGTTTTCTATGAACAGAATCGTGGGCGCATCATGATCGTGCGAATGTGCGTGGTCATGCTCATGTGAATGGCCGTGTTCGTGGGCGTGTCCATCGGCATGGGTATGCGGGTGTTCGTGACCATGTTCATGGTCGTGGCTGTGTCCATGATTGTGATCATGGGTGTGGCCAGCGTGCGGTTCTTCATGCGTGTGGTGGTGCGTGGCATGGATGTCCAGCCGCGAAAACGCCTCGGCCACCATGGGCGCGTCCAGGTGGCAGCCTTTGCCGGTGTTGATCTGGATGGCGGGCGCACCGGTGGCGCGAATGCGGTCGGCGTCAAAGCTGGTTTGCTGGTCGCCTTCGATCACCGCCACGGCTACCTCGGGGTGGCGCTGTTTCAGGGCGTTGATAGTGGCGCACAAGAGTGTGGTTTTGCCAGAGCCGGGGCTGGAGACCAGGTTGTAGGCGGTGACGTCGTGCGAGGCAAAGTGCGCCCGGTTTTGCGCAGCGACGGCGTTGTTGGCGCCCAGCACATCGGTCTCCAGTTTGATAGCGCGCGCCTGGCTCATGCCGGGCACCGACACTTTGGCCGACCCAGCACCAAAATGCAGGTCGCCGGTGGTGGGATGAACGGCCACGCTGGGGTCTGACGGGGTGGATCCGGTGTTACTGCAACCGCAAACGACACACATGTTGTCTTCCTTTTTGTTGGTGAATTCAGATGACCTGCAGTTCCATCACGCGCAATTCTGTGCCACTGGTGGCTTGCAGCTGATAGCCCCCACACAGCGGGCAGGGGTCCAGGCGAGAGCGGATTTCCACACTCTGGCTGCACGGCATGCACCAGGCACTCGCTGGGGGTTCGTCAATGTCAATGGTGGCGTTTTCAAGGCAGGTGCCGGGTGCGATGGCTTCGAGTGCAAAGCGCAGCGCGGACAACTCCACGCCGCTCAAGGCACCGGCTTCCAGGCGCAGGTGGGTGACGCGCTCAAACGGATCGCGCTCGCGGGTCTGCTCCAGTACCTTCAGAATGCCGCCGGCCAAGCTGAGTTCATGCATGCTTGTTCTCCGTTGGCGCTTGAGTCGTTACCTTGCACTCCACGCAGGCGTCAAACGCTGCTGCTAGCGCCAATGCAGAGGGCGCGTCGTGTGGCGCCAGGGTTGTCAATGCCTGAGCCAGCGCACCCTGAGGGTGAAAATTCCACTCGGTGGGGGCCACCACCCGGTAGTCTGCAACGCGCCCGTGGTCATCCAACTGCACCCAGTGCAGCAGCAGGCCACGCGCCATCTCGCACCAGGCAATGGCTTGGTCTTCATCAAGATGCAATGCGCCACTGCTCAGCAGATCCGGTGTGTGGTGTGCTGGCGCATGGGGTTGAACGGCGGCAATCTCCATCAGTTCGGTCCAGCGGGCGGACAGCCGCGTCCAAGCGGTCACCGTGGTGTGTGGCTTTTTTTGATGCCGCAAGCGGGTCCAAGGGCCGGTCTCGGCGCACTGGCCCAGCCAGGTTGGGTGCTGCGCAAAGTTGTTGTTGCTGGCCAGCGCGTTGGCCACTGACTGCAGCGCTGCGGTCTGCCGGGCTGGGTCGGCATGGAGCACGTCAAGGCTGCGCAGGGCTGGCTTTATCGGATGAGCCCGTTCATGCCATGTGTGCAAAGACTGCGCCGGGGACACATTGGGAGCGTGGGACCGGCACCACTGCGCCAGCGCGTCTGGCTCACGATGGTGAATCAGCCAACTGCCCACGGGTTGACCCAGCAGGTGCTTTTCAAGCCAATGCCGCAATTGCGTGAGCGCTTGCCATGCCTGGTCTGGCGTGCTCTGGCTGGTGGTGTAGTTCATGGAGAGCGGACAGTCGCGCAGCCACGCCAACAGGTCTGACTTGATCGACGATTCAGGTTGTCGGCGGGGCCAGTCCAGTGCCATGCTGCGCAAGTGGTCGCGCGCGGTCTCCAGCCACAGCAACACGGGTGCATCGACAGGCAGATGTTTATCGGGGCGGCGGTGGGCTGCATTCAGGGCCAAGCGCGCCGTGCGGCGATGCGCGTGTGAGCACAGTGTGAACACCTGCCCCAGCATGCGGTCAACAGCTTCGCCTTGCTGCCCACGCAACAACCGCCCGAGCGCGCCATTCCCCATGACCGGGCGATGGCCTTCAATGCTGTGAAGCATGCCCGGGCGCAAGGTGTAGCTACCAGCCAGGTCCATAGAAGCGCTCATGCTTGGGCTCGCCCAGGCTCAGTGCCGCGCCCAAACAGAAACCCGCGTCGGCTTGGCGGGGTTTGAGCGATGCTGGCGGCAGGTTTCACGGGTGTGCGCAGTAAATTGAGAATTTCGTTGGCAGTATCGGCTGCAGCGGCATGGTTGGCAAACAGAAACATGGGCGAGAACAGCGAGCAAACCTCAAACGCGCCAAGGTCCGGCTCGAAGGCACCCACAAACTCAAAGGACTGGTTGCCCGCCAAGCGGATGGCCTTTTTGCCAATGGCCAGCAGTTTGTTCCCCGGAAAGAACGTGCGTGTGGGCAGCCGGACGAGGTTCATGAACCAGGGTGTGATCAGCACGCCCAGCAGCATCTCTGCGTCGTCGGGGTCTGCCAAAAAACCCAGCGCCTGAACATGTACCTCAGGGTTTTGTACCGGCACGTCCCGCATGCGGGTACGGCCGATCTCGGCAAAGACTTGCTCCAGGGTCTGGACGCGGGGCGGCATTGGCTGGCTCATGTCACCACCATGAACTGGTCAGCGGCGCCGTCACATTGCGGACAGCGCCAATGTGCAGGCAAGTCGACGAAAGGTGTGCCGGGTGATATCTGCCACTGCGAATCTCCTTCGGCGGGGTCGTAAACCCACCAGCAGATTTTGCATTCCAGCTTGGCGTGCGCGGGCAGGCGGGAGCGGTCGCCCAGGTAGCTGCCCTCAAACTGTTGACCGTCCACGCCGCTCATGTGTTGTCTTTCATACGGGTTCTAGGCTTGATTGACCCACTGCAATACTTCATGCAGCCGGTCCACGGAATCGACCAGGTCTTCGGGTGCGGCGCAGGCCACTTCGGGCATGTCGGTCACTTCGACGGAATTCAGGATTACCGTGTCTTGTGAGTTGTAGTAAACCACGCGCCAGGTGTGGGGCACGCAGCAGTTGGTGATGCGGCAGTTGCCGTAACCCCGCGACAAAATGAGTACCCGCCCGGTGCCCAAACGATGGTCCATGTAACCAATGTCCATGGGCGTCAGCGGCAGCAGGCTCAGATTGACCACATGCGCGACTTGACCGGGCTGCCAGGTGCGGCGCTGGTCTTCCAGCTCCACCAGCACGCTGGGTGCATTCATCACTTGCGGTGGTAAGGGAATGGCGGCTGGCACGGCTTGGCTGGCGTCCACTTTGGCGGTTTGTCGCAACACCTCGGGAATGCCACCCACCTCGATCCAGTCGCGCACCGAGCCATCACCCGCCGACTCCAGCACACGCCAGACACCAGCAAAGACGGATTCCTGAATCTGTAGCACAGGCGTGCCGTCTTCAGCCAGCACCTGGGCGCTGACTTCGCCCTCGCCCAACACCTGGTTGATCAGCGTCAGGTCCGGCGCGGTAATGTCTGCCAGCATGACACGGGCGGTTTCGCTTTTGGGCGCGGTACCTTCGGCCACTTGGCGCAGAGCCCCAAGCACCTCATGCAGCACCTGAACCGCGCCAGCATGCTGGGCGATTTCTTCTGGCTCTGGCAGCACGGGGGTATGGAAGGTTTCCATGCCCTGCGGCATGGAGATGTAGTCCAGCGTCTCGTCTTCTGAATGGGTGCCGGGTCCAAGGTCAGCGATCACCGGGATGGGAAAGGGTTTGATGTCGTACATGAGCGTCTCGCGGTCTGGCAATGAAGGACGAAGTGGGAAGGTCAGTGGCAGCTTGCGCCCTGGGCCTGGCTGCTGACCACGGGGATGCCGATAGTGGGCGCACGGCTGGTGGGTGCAGCCAGCGCCTGGGCGACCAGGGCCACGTAATCAGTCCAGTCATGCATGCCAGAGAGGGTGGTTACGTAAACGCCATTTCGGAAAAACATCAGTGTGGGCCAGCGTTGTGAGCCGTATTTCTTGGCTAGCGCCTCTTCCGTCTCCGGCACGGCTACGGCCATGCCGAAAGGCCGCCCCGCCGCCGCACTGACCTTTTGCAGCTCCGGCAGCACCACGGCCACGTCCACCGCTTCCGGAAAACGGATGGGGTCACCCGCAAACAGCAGCACATGGTCGCCTTGCTGGGCGGCCAGCCAGGCGTCGATGTTGTCAAAGTCGATCCAGGTGGCGTGGTGTTTGCTGACCAGTTGCGCCAGCAGTGGCGGGGCTTCAATGTCGGTGTCGATCATGTTGTCTCCAGGTTTGTTGGGGTGAGTCAGCTTCGGGTCATCCGTTGCACGGTTTCCAGATCCATCCCGGAGGGCAGCAAAAAACCAGGTTCATCGGGAAAGGTGGGGGTTGTGTCTTGCCCAATGGCCATTGCCAGCAAATCCAGAGTGGCATTCACCTCGGCAGCGCGTTCGGGCGAGATCATTTCCCGCGCGTCATCCAGAAATACCAGCAGCCACTGGCCAGGCACGCAGTCGCCAATCAGGCGGGTGCCAACCCGACGCGTTTCATCGCGCCCGGCCACGTTGGCAAAACCTGGCTCGACCGAGGTCACTTGCATGGGGATGCCAATACACATGTCAGAGTCCCTTGGGAATAAAACGGTCATCACCCACGCGGCAGGCGTGGTCGGCGCTGGGGCGTTCGCTCTCATACCGCTCCAGCGTGAGCATGGCACCAGTCAGGGTGGCGTCTTCTGGCAGGGGAACGGCGCGGCGTTGGGGCTGCGCGCCCCAGGCTGTCAAAGTTTCGATGCCATGAGCCAAAGCCGGCGTCATGGCGTGCCGGACGATGGGGCGCAAACTGCCACCATAGTCTTCCAGCTCTTCGGGTTGACAGCCGATCAGCAGCACCTGTTGCGGGTAATGGCCGGTGAGTTGCGCCAGGCACAACACTTCCTGAAACCCGGTCTGGTGCAAGCTCATCTTTTTGGCACCCATGAATTTGGGAACTTCGTCGTTTTCGATCAATTTCAAGGTGCCGGGTGCCAGGCCGTAGTCAATGGCATCAAAGATCAGCAAGCGGGTGGCGGACTGAACATTCTGGATCAGGTACAGACCTTGCGTGCCGCCATCAATCAGTTCCACATGAGGTGCAAACGTCCATTCGCGCTGCAGAGTTTCAACGCAGCGCACGCCAAAACCTTCGTCAGCCCACAATACATTGCCGATGCCGAGCACCACAATGTGCTCTTCAGGTGGGCTGTAACCAGGTTGGTTACAGCCGATGTTGGACGTGCTGAAATTCATAGGTGGAGCGCACAAGTGCGAATCGATCAGGGTTAAAAGGTGAGCCGGGTGCGTGGTGTCTGCTCGACAAAGGCGTGGCCCGTCAATCGGCCATGGCGCAACGTGCGCCAGGCGTGAAAGCAGTCCCAATGGGCTTGCAAAGCAAGCCAGAAGTCGGCGCGCACACCAAAGGCCATGGCGCAGCGGATGGCGGTGTCGGCGGACATAGCGCGGTGGCCTTGAACCAATTCATTCATCCGGCGGCGAGATACACCGAGCAGGCGAGCTGCCGCCGTTTGAGACAACGCCAACGGCTGAAGAAAGTGCCGCTCAAGAAACCGCCCTGGATGCACCGGCTGGCGGGTGGGTACGCCAGAGGGTGCAATGAGGGCGATGTTTCTCATGGCAAAACGCCTCAGTCCTTGAAGGTGCGATAGCCAGAGATCATGGTGCTCACAATGCTTTGGCGGCCCATGATGTCTTCGCGAATAGCTGCATAAATGTGAGCAATCGCAAAGATCACAATGACCCACATGCCCATGTGGTGCCAGGTGTGCACGTCCTGCGATTGACCCATGGCAGCAATCACCCAGCCAAACATGATGTTGGCCCACGAACCGGCCTGAGCCCCTTCGCCATACATGGCAAAGCCACTGAAAATCATGAACACCACGGTAAACAAGAACATGAACACCATGGCAAAACGGGCCATCGGGTTGTGGCCGATGTAGGGACCGGGCCGCTCACCCATGAAGGCATACCACTTGAGCATGGCCTTCATTTCGTGCCAATAGGCGCGCTGCGTCAAAGGCACCCAAAACAACTCGCGTGCATGGTGGTTGCCTGCCAAGGCCCAGTAGATGCGACCGAGCAGCCCGATGGACAGAACATAGCCGGCGCTAAAGTGCGTGAAGCGGATGTAACCCATCAGAAAATGGTCACTGGCCTCGCCGGGCATGGTGGGCAACGGCGAACCAATGAAATAGCCCGTGACGGCCAACACGGTGATGGCCAGGGCATTGATCCAGTGCCACAGCCGCACCGGTGCCTGATAGACGTAAACCGATTTGATCGACTGAGTCTGCCGCATCTCCTGCTCTTCAGAGGGCAGTGCGGCGCGGAAGTCTTCCGCAGCAGGTGTTGCGCTACTTGTGTTCATGGTGTCTCCTGAGGGCAAGGCTTGCGTCGGTGATGCATCACAGCTGGCTGAACAGGTACAAGCCAGCGCCACTGCACAGAGCGCCCAGGCCGGTCACGACCCAAGTGGACTTTTCAGCAAATGCCTTGCGAATACCCAGCCCGACGGCCACACCGCCAAAATGCAGCGTGGCGGTGCTTGCCAGGAAGCCCAGGGCGTAGGCCGCAAAACCTGACTCAGGTGTTTCTGCGCCATGCGCTAAACCATGCAAGGAGGCAGCCAATGCCACCAGACCCAGGCCCAACGACACCGGCATCTTCTGGCGGCTCAGCACCAGCATGGCTCCAAACAGCACCACGCTCAGGGAAATCAGTTGCTCCAGAAAGGGCACACTGAATCCGGCAACACCCAATGCAGCGCTGATGACCAAGGACAGCATGAAGGTGGCAGGCCCCCACCACGCCTTGTTGGCAGGCAGTGCCGAGACAGACCAGATACCGACAGCAACCATCGCCAGCAAATGGTCTGCGCCCAGAGGGTGAGCCAGGCCTTCAGCGATGCCGGAAGTGCCATGCCCGGTGTGCGCCTGGGCGAGTCCTGCCATCAAACCCAGAGCAGCCAGCCCAAGCCCACGCACGGTTTTTTGTGTCAATAGTTTCATGAAATTCTCCAATCTCAAAATGGGATATTGGCGGCTCAACGTACTTTGACGTTGGCCATTTCCTGGCCATCCGGGCTCATCACGTGGGTGGAGCAGGCCAGGCAGGGGTCAAACGAATGCAGCGTGCGCAGAATCTCCAGAGGCTGCTCAGGGTTGACCATCGGGGTGTTCATCAAGCTGGCTTCAAACGCCCCGATCTGGCCTTTGGTGTCGCGCGGGCTACCGTTCCAGGTGGTGGGAACCACGCATTGGTAGTTCTCAATCTTGCCGTCTTTGATCTTGATCCAGTGGCCCAGCATGCCGCGTGGTGCAGCTACTGTACCGACGCCCTTGGCCTCCTTGGGCCAGGTGGCTGGGTCCCACTTCTCGACATTGGCGGTGCTACGGTCACCGGCCTTGATGTTGGCAATCAGTTCGTTGAAGTCGTCAAGCATCATCTCGCCGCAGTACTGACTTTCCAGCGAGCGTGCCAGCGTGCGGCCAATGGTGGTAGGCAACAACTGCTTGGCGGTGTACTGAGTTTCCGGCATGCCGAGCGCTTTTGGGAAGACGCTGTTGATGATCTGCGCCGAATACTCGATCTGCTCTTTGGGGCGCTGCGCAAATTTGTTGCCTTTGTTGGCATGGGCGTAGGCCAGGATGTAGCGCGACAGCGGGCCGACTTCCATGGCATGACCGCGCCAGCGGGGCGATTTGATCCACGAGTACTTGGCGCTTTCGTCGATGTTTTCGATGTTGGTTTTGGTGCCAACGGTCTTATCGCCAAGCTGGTAGTTGGGTTCGGTCACGCCGTCCCAGGGGTGCAGGCCCTTGGTTTCGTCAGCGTATTTGTACCAACTGTGTGAGACAAACTCCTGCACCTGTTCCGGGTCACGCGGATCGATGGGGTGAATCTCGTCCCAGTTGCCGTTCAGGATGGCACCGCCCGGTAATTGCTGAGTCTTGGCGTCGCCCATGACTTTTTCATAGGTGCCGTAATCGCTGACATTGGTAGCGCTCAGGCCACCGCCGTACAGCCAGCCCGCTTGTTTGTAGATGGTGCCAATGGCCAACACGTCGGGGATGTAGACGTTTTTGTTGAACTCGACCATTTCGTCAATGCGCGCTTTGATGAAATTGAGCCGTTCCATGTTGATGGGCGCGCCTGCGGCACCGTCACTGTCAAGGTTGATGGCACAGGGCACACCGCCCACCAGGTAATTCGGGTGCGGATTTTTGCCGCCAAAGATGGTGTGAATCTTGACCCAGTCTTTTTGCAGGTCCAGCGCTTCCAGGTAATGCGTTACCGCCATCAGGTTGGCCTCGGCAGGCAACACATAGCCTTTGCTGCCCCAGTAACCGTTGGCAAAGGGGCCAAGCTGCCCGCTTTCCACAAACTTCTTCAGCCGGTTCTGGATGTCGCGGAAATAGCCCGGTGACGACAGCGGATGTGATGGCGAGACGAGTTGCTGCAGCTCGCTGGTTTTCTTGGGGTCGGCCTTGAGCGCCGAGACGATGTCCACCCAGTCCAGCGCATGCAGGTGGTAGAAGTGCACCACGTGGTCATGCACCTGCAGGGTTTTGGCCATGATCTCGCGGATCAAGTAGGCGTTTTTGGGGATGACGATACCCAGCGCGTCTTCGACGGCGCGCACCGAGGTCAAAGCATGGCAACCCGTGCAGACGCCGCAAATGCGCTCGACAAACGCCCAGGCGTCACGCGGGTCGCGACCTTTGAGAATCACCTCCAAGCCGCGCCACATGGTGCCGGTGGAGACCGCGTTGCGGATGATGTTGTCTTTGTCAACGTTGACTTCGCAACGCATGTGGCCCTCAATACGCGTGACCGGGTCAACGACGATGCGACGACCCGTGTTGTCCAGCTTGAAGCCCTGTGTTTCAGTAGCACCCATGGTATGTATCCTTGTTGTGTGGTTCAGGCTTCAGTTTTGTCTTTGGTGTCTTTGGTGTCTTTGGCAGCGGCGCGGCTGATGGCCGAGACGGCTGCGTGGGCAACGACAGCGGCACCCACCACGGCGGCAGCAGTGCCGCCAATCTTGTCGGCGGTGCCCTCAATGCCAAACTGGTGAATGGTGGTGAGGCGGTCGTAGAACGAGCCTTTGTCCCAGAAACCATCTTCGGAGCAACCAATACAGCCATGACCCGCCTTGATCGGGAAGCTGGTGCCCTCGTTCCACATCACGGTGGAGCAGGCGTTGTAGGTGGTCGGGCCCTTGCAGCCCATCTTGTAGAGGCAATAGCCCCTGCGGGCAGATTCATCGTCGAACGCCTCGACAAACTGACCCGCGTCAAAGTGGGGGCGGCGGTAGCACTTGTCGTGGATGCGCTGGCTGTAGAACATCTTGGGCCGACCCTGGCGGTCCAGCTCGGGGATCTTGTCGAAGGTCAGCATGTAGGTGATCACGCCAGTCATCACCTCGGCTATTGGCGGGCAGCCGGGCACCTTGATGATCGGCTTGTCGGTAATCACCTTGTGAATGGGCGTGGCCTGTGTCGGATTCGGCTTGGCGGCCTGCACACAGCCCCAGGAGGCGCAGGAACCCCAGGCGATCACCGCCTTGGCATCCTTGGCGACACGCTTGAGTTTGTCGATGAAGGGCTTGCCCGACTGGATGCAGAACATGCCGTCTTCGTTGAGCGGCGGGTTGCCTTCCACAGCAAGGATGTAGTTGCCCTTGTACTTGGTCATCACCTCGTCAAGAATGGCCTCGGCTTGATGACCGGCGGCGGCCATCAGCGTGTCGTCATAGTCGAGCGAGATCATCGACAGGACGACGTCTTTGGCCAGCGGATGCGCCGAGCGGATGAAACTCTCAGAACAACAGGTGCACTCCAAGCCGTGCAGCCACAGCACCGGCGTGCGCGGCTTGGTTTCCATGGCGTGGGCAATCTGCGGCACGAACGACGGAGCCAGTCCAAGGGACGTCGCGGTCAGCGAGCAATATTTAAGCAAACTGCGCCGGGAAATTCCCTGGCGACGCATGACTTCGTAGAAAGTCTCCATTGAATCTGTCTCCATCTAGTTGGGTAGGTGGATACTTCAAGATGCATGCCATTTTTCAGGTGGCAAGGGTATGTACCAATGGAGGCTATTTAAGCCGTTGTTTTTGCTTGTGTTTTCCCTGTTTGACTCCACACCCGCTCTAGCTTGACATAAGTCAACTGAAAAGCTGCATCGCTAAACGTAGCGCAAACTGGAAACATTTCTTCCAGTTGTCGACGGGCATTTGCCAGCCAAGAGGCCAAAGCGCTTTGTCGCGATGACCGGCACAAGACGGTGACCAAAAAGTCCCCTCACTCCACCGAAATCAGCGTTCATATCAATTTCATGAGGCGTGCAACTTGCCATAGCGCTAGCTGCGTTAAGCGACGCAGGGCGGCGCATTCATCTTCGATTCAAAAGGTGACGCAGAGCGACGGCTGCCGCAGCAAACCCTGACATGGCACCGACGCACAGCGCCCAACGCGGACCGAACGTGTCGGCCACCCAGCCAACAATTGGCGCGCCGACCGGCGTGGCGCCCACACCAATAGCGAGACGCAGTGCCATCACGCGCCCGCGCATGACCGGCTCAGTGGAAAGCTGCATGAGGCTGCTCGTCGAATTGGTAAAGGTCAGGGTCGCAATGCCGATGATGACGAGCGCGGCACCAAACAGCCATACGTTTGGCGTGATTGCAGCGAATGCAAAACCAATTCCGAAAGTTGCGGCGCCGATGAGGAGGAGTCCGAACCGTGGTTTCTCGCGACCGGCGGCCAGCAGCGCGCCCGCGAGCGTTCCGACCGCCATTACCGATGTCAGCATCCCGTACTGGCCCGCGCCGCCCTGAAATACCTTGACCGACATGGTCGAGATAAAGACCGGGAAATTGAGCCCGAACGTGCCCATCAGAAAAAGCATCCAAAGGATGGCCTTGAGGTCCGGACGCGACAGAACATAGCGAAAGCCTTCCACCAGGCTGCCGCGAGCTCGCTTGGCACGCAGGCTCGGGTGAAGTTCGCTTTTGCGCAGATAAGACAGCGAGACCAGTACCACAGCGAAGGAGGCTGCGTTGATCAGAAACGCCCAGCCCGAGCCGATGGCGGCGATCACCATGCCGGCCACGGCCGGACCGACCATCTGGGCGACGTTCATCGAGGATGAATTCAGCGCCACGGCGTTTGAAAGGTCGTCGTCCCCGACCAGGTCGGAGACGAAGGTTTGGCGCGCGGGCATATCGATTGCGTTAACGCAGCCCGACAGGAACGCGAGCACATCGACATGCCACAACTGGACAAGCCCGGTGACAACCAGGATGCCGAGCAAAAGGGCCAGCATGCCTGACGCAGCCTGGGTGGCGAGCAGGAGTTTGCGTCGGTCGAAGCGATCGGCGGCAAAGCCGGTCCATGGCAGCAGCAGCAGCTGTGGTCCGAACTGCAGGCCCATGATGATGCCAACAGCGGTTGCACTGTGATGGGTGAGTTCGGCCAGCACCAGCCAGTCCTGGGCAGTGCGCTGCATCCATGTTCCAACATTGGAGACGAGCGAGCCGACGGCCCAGACGCGATAGTTAAAAACCTTCAGCGAACGGAACGTACCTTTGGCCATGCCGTCATGAGCCCGTGGGTGAATTGCCGCCGTGGAACTTTCCAAATAAACGTGCGGATACCACACCGATAAGCAGAACGCCCGCACCCATGGCGATGATGCGATCCGTGGCATGCAGATCGAAACTTCCCACACAGGCGATGAGCAGGTAGGCGAGGACGAAGTTTGCGAATCCCCAGAGGACATTCACGGTCGAGGAGGAAAGGCCCTGACCAGATGGCTTGGCGAACGGGCTCTGAAAGGGGCGCCCCATCATGCCGCTGACGAAATGCGGAACGGCGTTCGCAAGAAAAGCGCCGCCGAAAAAGTAGGATACATCGACAAGCCAATCCATCTCAGACGCTCCGTTCCAGGAGATCAATGACCTCCTGAGTCGTGCCAGTCTCGCCAATTCTGGGAAATATCCGGGTGACGCTGTTGTGGTGGGCTTCGGCATCCCGATCGGTCATTGCGTCAGTAGCGAAGGTGATGTTGAAGCCCAACTCATAAGCTTGGCGCGCCGTGGCCTCGACACCATTGCTGGTGGCGACTCCAACAATCACAACCTGTGTGACGCCGCTGGCCCTGAGATACGCATCAAGCCCCGTGTTTGTGAAGGCGCCGGGGGTGCGCTTGGTCACCAGATGGTCTTGCGGCTGCTGGTTCAGTTCGGGGATGAGATCAGCCCAGCCGGGCGCAAATTCGCGATGGGCCCTCGGCTGCTCTGACCGACCCGGTGCACCGCCGGCAACATTGACCAGAACGACCGGTAAGCCATGGCGGCGAAATGCTTCCGTCAGCTCTCTGACGTGCTTCACCACGGCGCCCATTGGATGCACACTTGGAATTGAAACGATGCCCAATTGAAGATCGATGGTAATAAGTGCGGACTTAGGGTCAAGAGTGGTCACAGTCATGGTGTTTTCCTATTGATGGTCGAAATAGCGGCAAACCGTGTGCGGCATCTCATTCGTCGAATGAACTTAAGACTTGGCTCTATTCGGCTTCGCCGAGGCGCTTGATCAGGGCTGCCGCAGTCAGCAGCGTTTGGCGTTCGTCGGGATCGAGATTGGCCATTGCGGCGAGCAGCCACTTCTGCTTCGCGGCGCTACGCTTGCGCCTGGCCTCAACGCCTTCGTCCGTCAATGTGAACAAGACCTGCCTTCCATCCGTGGGATGAGGGTTACGCGTGACCAGGCCCTCTCGCTCCAACTCAGCCAGCGTTGCGCCCATGGACTGCGGCTTCACCGACTCTGCCCGCGCGAGATCCGCCGTCGTCATCGGACCCATCTTTTCCAGCCTTGACAACGCCACAGTCTGCGACCAGCTCAGCCCATCTGGATTCGATTCCGCGCGTAAACGCCGCAAAAGCTGACCAATTGCCAAAGAAAGCTCGGAAACGGTCATTTCAAGGGATATCGACGGGTCAGCAAGAGTATTCATACACAAAGCATATATCTAAACAGGAAAACTTGCAAGTCTTCCTGTTAGTTTATATGCGAACGATCCGAGCATTGGCCGGGCCACCAGCAGTTCATCATTCAAGCAATCGCAATGAATTTTTTTGAAAATTGCCAAAATATAAGAATTACAGCAATAGTCAGCCTTAAAACAAGAAATATAAAGCAAAAACGCAATCATTCACCCCACAACCCAGCCTACGATAGCCATCACTGTCCGTTATCGTTTTCTAAGGAATCTTCACCGTGTTGTCCAACCCCACCACCAAATACCGCGCCTTTCCGACCATCGACTTGCCCAACCGCCAATGGCCCTCGCGCAGCATCACTCATGCGCCGATCTGGATGAGCTCTGACCTGCGCGATGGCAACCAGTCGCTGTTTGAGCCGATGAACGTGGAGCGCAAGATGCGCATGTTCCGCACCTTGAGCCAGGTGGGATTCAAAGAGATTGAGGTCGCTTTCCCCAGCGCCTCGCAAACCGAGTTTGACTTGGTGCGCACCCTGATCGAAGGTGGCCACATCCCTGAGGACGTGACCATCGAGGTGCTGACCCAGTCGCGTGAACACCTGATTCGCCGCACCATCGAATCACTCAAGGGCGCGCGCCGAGCCATCGTGCACGTCTACAACGCCACCTCACCAGCGTTTCGCGAGATTGTGTTTGGCATGAGCAAGGATGAAATCAAGGCATTGGCCGTTTCTTCCGTGCGGCTCATCAAAGACCTGTGCGCGCAGCAACCCGAGACCGAGTGGGTCTTGCAATACAGCCCCGAGGTATTCACCAGCACCGAGCTGGACTTTGCCTGCGAGGTGTGCGACGCGGTGACCGCCGAGTGGGGTGCCACGCCAACCAACAAAATCATCCTGAACTTGCCCGCCACCATCGAAGTGGCCACGCCCAATGTGTACGCCGACCAGATCGAATGGATGCACACCCACTTGGCGAAACGCGACAGTGTGCTCATCAGCGTGCACCCACACAACGACCGCGGCTGCGCCGTGGCGGCGGCTGAACTGGGCTTGATGGCTGGCGCGGATCGGGTCGAAGGCTGCTTGTTTGGCAACGGTGAGCGCACCGGTAATGTGGACATCGTCACGCTGGCACTCAACATGTACACCCAGGGCATTGCACCGGGGCTGGACTTTTCGGACATCAACGCCGTGGCCCGTACGGTGGAGCATTGCAACCAGTTGCCCATCCACCCGCGCCACCCGTATGTGGGCGATTTGGTGTTCACCGCCTTCAGCGGCTCCCACCAGGATGCCATCAAAAAAGGGCTGGAGGTGCAAAGCAAGGATGGCATGTGGAACGTGCCCTACCTGCCGATTGACCCGGCCGACTTGGGGCGCAACTACGACTCGGTGATCCGCGTCAACAGCCAGAGCGGCAAGGGCGGCGTGGCGTATTTGATGGAGGCCGAGTTCGGCGTGGTCATGCCGCGTCGCTTGCAGGTGGAGTTCTCTGGCGAGGTGCAAACCTACACCGACAGCCACGGTGGCGAGATGAGTGCGCAAGACATCTGGAACCTGTTTGATGCCACCTACTTGCAGGCGCCAGTGGATGCCATGCGCTATGTGGAGCACCACCTGTTTGATCATTCCACACCGGGCAGCAAAACCCGAGTTCAGGGTATCCGCATCGGCGTAGAAGTGAACGGCGAGCCGATGCTGCTCACCGGCATGGGCAACGGCCCGATTGACGCGGCAGTGCATGCGCTGCAAGCGGTGGGCATTGAGGTGCAGGTGCGCAGTTATGAAGAGCGCTCCACCCGCGCCAGTATCAACGCGGGTGATGCTCAGGCCTGCGCGTTTCTGGAGCTGGTGTCCGCCGCCGGTGGCCCGGAGCGCTTTGGCGTGGGCATGGACACCAACATCGTCACCGCCTCGGTCAAAGCGTTGCTCAGTGGCGTGAACCGGCTGGGCTTGGCTGAGGCGGTGGTGGAGAGCCAAGCCGCCTGTGCGGTTGATTGAATTCACCTACAGATTCAATGCTAAATCGGCCTTTAGCCCAGGTAGAACCTCCGCAAGTAGCCATAAATTTGATACCAGTGTCACCTGAGTGTGCAGCGTTGCCATAACGCTGCCTGCTGCCGCCATCTGTTGTCGACATTCGACGGCCAGTTAGCCGAGTTCGGCGGAGGTTTGGACTACCTTGCCGGTAGATGTTGAAAAGCGACAATTCGGTCATTTTGCTGCGCCGATGGCAGACTGAAAGACTGATTTCAGTGCTTATCAAGCCGACAGTAATTGGGCCCCATCCACCTTCGATGCGGCCCGATCAAAAGTCCACATGGGTGTCATTCCTGCAGCGTGACATAAGGCAACGTGAACGCAATCCGAGAAATCAGCCTTGTTTTGCCGGAATAGCTCTACGGCCACATCCACTGCAGTTTCAGACTCGAACGACAGTTCGGCAGCCGCCAGCAGGTTTGAGAGTGTCAGAATGATTTGGGCTTTGTCGAAGCCAAAATTCGACCGAAGAACCCACTCCAATTCCAGCATCACCGTCACGGGGACAAACAGTGGCTCACCCTTTGCCAAGATTGAGCGAATCAGCTCGCGGGCGAGCAAACCCTGTTTGGCATCATCCTGAACCAGGAAACGAACGAGAACATTGGTATCAAGCGCCGCCATGTTGAGACCTCTATCGCCAAGGGTTCATATCTTCGACGCTCACTTTTTTCCCAGGCGGGGCCTTGAGCATGCCCGCCAATTCGAGGACAGACTTGGTCTTGGCGCGAACGATGGCTGTCCCATCGGGCATCAGATTCCAAGTCAAGCGACTTCCAGGTTGTGTGTGCATGGCATCGCGTATTGGCTGTGGTACCGTGGTTTGACCTTTGGCGGTGATGGTGGATTCAGACATGGCAACTCCTTACATGGAAGATGTTTGTAAGGATAGCTGGTTTTGATGGGTTTGGCGATGATGGGTTCTTTGCTTGAGTTTGCGCGGTGTCATGGTTGGCGTTGATTGGTTTTGAAGTACTTCAGAATTGATAGCCTCTAACGAAGAAGATACATGGGTCTGAGCCCGATTCTTCAAGGACTCCAGCTATTGCGCTCAGAAAGCGTCTGAGGTGCTTTCTAGCCCCGAAAGGTACCATCGGATCGCCACCACGTGTTGCAATAGACGAGTCGATCAACTGCACCTAGCCGCAAAAATGACTCGTGCCTAATTTGAGGGCGAAAAAACAGACGCTCGTGAATCTGACGAACTCGAAAGCAGCATAGAAAAACCCGACTGGTTCGTAGCGAAGCGCCTGCTGCCCTCACTCCACCGAAATCCGCGCCACCAGAGAACGTGTCTCGCCTGCAGCCACCGTGACCGCATCCGGCCCGGCGTTGCAGGTTTCCACACACAGCATCTGCTGGTATTCGCCAGCAGCCATGTCGACCATGCCTTTTTCTTTTTCGGCCCAGGGGTTCCAGACCACCGTTGTTTCGCTGCCCTGCTTGGCGATGCGGATGGTGCGGCCACCGGCGGCGTCGTTGATCAGGCTGTCGGCGGCGGTCTCGGTGTAGATGCGGTCGGTTTCACCGGTAAAGCGCACATCGCCGCTTTGCTGGCAGACAGCAAAGTTCTGAACCTTGTCGAGGTAGCTGTCGCCGTTGAGCCCCTGCACGACGGTTTGTGTGATGTCACCCGTGCAAAAGTAGGTGTGCAGCGCCTGGGTGATGGTCATCGGCACGTCGCCGGTATTGCGGGTGATGAGCGCCATGGTCAGTGTGGTGCCGACGGTGACCACCATTTCCAGGTCGAACGCACGGTCCCAGAGGGCGCGGGTTGCAGCATCGTCTCGGATTCCCAGGCGCAGCACGACTTGGCCTGCTGCATCGATGTCGGTGCCGCGCACCTGCCACATCATGGTCCGCACAAAGCCATGCATAGGTTTGCCCGGCACCGCCCCAAACCACGGCCAGCACACCGGCACGCCACCGCGCACAGGCTTGCCCGCCTCAAAAATGGCCGCCTTGGACACCCAGAGCACCGGTTTTTGCCCGGCGGGTTGCCAGCTCAACACATGACCACCGTGCAAGGCGACACGGGCGCTGGCCAGCGGGGTATGGATCTCCGCCACAGGCAGGCCGGGATTGGCCTCGGAAAAGTGCAGGGCGTTGGCAATGGCGAAGGACGTGTTCAGGGTGTCAAGGGTGGATGTCATGGTGGTTGGCCTCGGTGGTTATCGGGATGGGTGAAGTTGGCAATGGTACTCAAGCAGGGCTATCAATCAAATAACAGATTACTGAATTAATAGCTACATACCCTTTAAACATAAGGGCTACAGCCTGATTTCTTATACAACTCCTGGCTGCAACCCGGCTACCACAAAGTCGATCCAAACCCGCAGTTTGGCGGGCAGATGGCGGTTTGGCGGGTACAGCAGCCAGACGGTGCCAGCGTAGTCGGTGAGGTGCGTCCAGTCAACCAGCACGCGCACCAGATCGCCACGGGCCAGTGACTGGCGCGCCGTGAACTCGGGCAGGCTCGCAATGCCCAGATGGTTCAACGCACCGTCCAGACGCACCTCGCTGTGGTTGGCCACGTAACGCCCGCTGACCCGCACGGTGACTTCATCGCCGTCTTTTCGGAAGCGCCAGTGCCGATCCCGTTCATCCTCGCCCAGATACAGGCAACTGTGCGCGGCAAGATCACGTGGGTGCGTCGGTGTGCCGCGTTCGGCCAGGTAGCGCGGGCTGGCGCAGATCAGGTGGGCCACCGACATCAGCGGCCGACCTGCCAGACCGGGCGGCGGCGCGTCGGTGATGCGGATGGCCAGGTCGATGGCTTCTTCAAACACATCCACCGTGCGGTCGGTGATGATGAGCTGCACGTCCACCTCCGGGTAGCGCGCCAGAAAGGCGGACATCAACGGGTGCACCACCTGGCGGGCAAACGCCTTGGGCATGCTCACACGCACCAATCCGCTTGGCGTGGCGCCTTGCGTGTCGGTGAGCGCCATCACCTCGCGCGCGGCGACCACCAGCGTCTGGCAGCGGGTGTGCGCGGCACTACCGGCATCGGTCAGGCGCAATTTGCGCGTGCTGCGCTCCAACAGGCGCACATGCAAAGCCGCCTCCAGCCGAGCCACCTGACGGCTCACCGCGGACGGCGTCAACCCAAGCTGCCGGGCGGCGGCAGAAAAACTGCCGGCATCAACCACGCGCGCAAACACGGCCATGTCGGCAAGGTTTTCAAGCGGGTGATTCATGCGTTTGAGGAACAAGTGATGTTCTGAATGACGGGATTATCACAAGTGCAAGCGCAATCTAGCATCAGCCATTCTTTTTAAACCGCTGCATGCCTCACCCATGACCACCCTTGCCTTGAAACAGCCCAGCCATTTGATACGCCTGTCTGACCTGACCCTGCTGGCTGTGGCCATGGTCTGGGGCACCAGCTATGGTGTGGCCAAAGGGGCCTTGGCGTTCTACCCGGTGCTGGGGTTTCTGGCGGTGCGCTTCGGGTTGACTTTTGTACTTCTGCTGCCCACGCTGTGGCGCGCAGACCGGCAGCAACAGCGCGATGCGCTGCGCACCGGCCTGCCTTTGGGTGGCCTGCTGCTAGCGATCTTTGTCTGTGAAACCTTTGGCGTGGCGCACACGCAGGCGAGCCACGCGGCGTTTTTGATCAGCCTGTGTGTGGTGTTGACCCCGTTTGCGCAGTGGTGGCTGCTGGGCCAGCGTCCGGCGCAAGCCATGTTTATGTTTGCCGGTATCTCGCTGCTGGGTGCGGCGCTGCTCAGTGGTGGACTGTCCGGCGGGCTGAGCTGGGGCGATGGGCTGATGCTGGCGGCTGCGGTGTTTCGCGCCATTACCGTCTGCAAAACCAGCCAGCTCACGCGCCACAGCCGTGCCTCGGCGCTGCAGTTGACGGCGGTACAAGCCGGTGTGATCGCCAGCGGCTGCGTGTTGCTGGCGTTGTTGGCACCCGGTGGGCTGCCCGCCTTGCCTAGGTCTGCGGCGTTTTGGCAGGCGACAACCTACCTGGTGCTGGGCTGCACGGTGTTTGCCTTTTTTGCGCAGAACTGGGCGCTCAAACACAGCTCGCCCAGCCGGGTGGCTTTGCTGACCAGCAGTGAACCCGCCTTTGGTGCGCTGTTTGCCGTGCTGTGGCTGGGCGAGTCGCTGAATGTGACAGACTGGTTGGGCGGCACGTTGATCATGCTGGCCGCCTTGTGGACCACGTTGCGGCGGGGGTGACACCCTAGACCAGACTGTCCCAGGGTTTGGACAGACGCATCGCGCAGTTGATGATGCCCACCATCGAGTAGGTCTGCGGGAAATTACCCCACAGTTCGCCGGTGGCGGGCGACAGGTCTTCGGACAGCAGCCCGACATGGTTGCGCCGCGCCAGCATGGCCTCAAAAATGGCGCGCGCTTCGTCTTCGCGCCCGATGCGGGCCAGCGCGTCAATGCGCCAGAAGGTGCAGACGTTGAAGGCGGTTTCCGGGGGGCCAAAATCGTCTGGCGCCTCGTAACGCCGCATGAACGGCCCGTCACACAGGCTGCGTTCCATCGCCTCGACGGTGCTGACAAAACGTGGATCATGGGGGTCGATGAAACCGATCTCGCACATCAGCAGGACACTGGCATCCAGATCCTGGCCGCCGAAACTTTCGGTGAAAGCGCCGCGCTGTTCGTTCCAGGACAGCCGCAGGATCTTCTCGCGAATGGTGTCGGCGCGCTGCGCCCAAAGCTCCTGGCGTTCAGTCAGCCCCAAGGCGCGGGCAATTTTCATCAGCCGGTCGCAGGCGGCCCAGCACATCAGCGACGACGACGTGTGCACACGGGCGCGGGTGCGCAACTCCCACATGCCGGCATCGGGCTGTTCATGCAACTGCCAGGCCTGCTCACCAATGTGCTCCAGCCGATGAAAATCGTCGGCGTCGCCGCGACGCAGCAGACGGTGATCATGAAACGCCTGCGCCGCGCCGAGCACGATGTTGCCGTACACATCGTGCTGGAAGTGTTCAAACGCCTGATTACCCACCCGCACCGGCCCCATGCCACGGTAACCGGCCGGCACACTGACCAGGCGTTCGGGCAAGGATGCCTCCAGGCCGACGCCATAGAGCGGCTGCACGTGGCCCGGGTTGCTGCGAATGACGTCCTGCAGCCAGCGCAGGTAGTCTTCCATGGTGCCGATTTCCGACAGGCTGTTGAGGGCTCGCACGACAAAAAAGGCGTCGCGCAGCCAGCAATAGCGATAGTCCCAGTTGCGCTGCGAGTTCGGTGCCTCGGGAATGCTGGTGGTGACGGCGGCGATGATGGCGCCGGTCTCCTCAAACTGGCACAGCTTGAGCGTGATGGCCGCGCGGATCACCGCGTCCTGCCACTCCAGCGGCAGGGCCAGCCGCGAGGTCCAGTGGCGCCAGTGGCTTTGGGTTTCCTCCTCGAACAAGCGCGCGGTTTCTTCAATGCCGCCATCGAGCGATTCGTCGGGACCGAGCAACAGGCTCACCGGTTCATGCAGCGTGAACCAGGTTTCTTCCATCAGATAGCTCAGCGGCGCATTGGTGTTGAGCCGCAGGGTCCAGCCAGCGGTGACAAAACGCAGGTGGTTGCTGCCACGCGTCTGCGTTGGCGTGGTGGCGCCCCAGTCGGCCCGTGGCCGGATGACGAAACGCACACGCGGGTGGCCCGCCAGTGGCCGCACCCGCCGCACCAGTTGGGCCGGGCGAAACATGCGGCCCCGATTGATGTAACGCGGTGCAAAGTCGGTAACCTCGATGCCCGCACCCTGGGCATCGAACATGCGGGTGTGCACAATGGCCGTGCCCGCCTCGTACGCTTGGGAGCATTGCGTCATGCCGTCGAGTTCCACCGACATCGTGCCGTCCGGGCCCATACCGTTGGCCGAGTCGAGCAGCGCGTGAAACATCGGGTCGGCATCGGGCCGCGGCATGCAGCACCAGACGATGCGCGCTTGGGCATCCACCAGGGCGTTGACGGCACAGTTGCCGATCAGGGCGAGCGCCAGGCTGGCGTTGCGGACAACACTTGTCATCTAGGGACTCCGGTTGAATCGAATCCGGTGGGCCAGACGGCCAACCATTGCATGTATATTCGCCAAAAAATCATTCTGACAGCATTCGCTGTTACCCGTACTTGACTGGAGCGATGCCACCATGTTCAACACGTTACGGTTGCAAATCCGCTTTCTGGTGCCGCTCATTTTGACGCTGACGGCCGCCGCTTATCTGGCGCAACCCCTGCTTGACAGCCTGACACTGCGTTGGTTCTCACGCGATCTGACCATGCGAGGCGCCTTGGTAACCTCGGCGATGTCCGATTCTCTGGCGGCAGCCCTGGAGTCGGGCGGCAAGGCCCGCATCCAAGTGTTGTTCGCGCATGCGGTGCAGGACGAACGCTTGCTGTCGCTGGGTCTGTGCAGCTTGCAGGGGGTGCTGTTGCAGCGCAGCGCAGCCTATCCGGCAAATGTGAGTTGTGCCCAGGCGCAACTGATCGCCGCTCGGGACGTGCCCAGCCTGGATCTGGAAAGCGGCAGGGTCCATGTCAGCGTGCATCCGGTGCTCCAGGATGGAGCGCACCCGGCCGATCTGGTGCTGATGCAGGACTTCAGCTTTGTCGATCGGCGCAGTCAGGACACCCGGAAATACCTGATTGCCTTCATGGCTGCGTTGGGTGTGGTGATTGCGCTGATCACCGTGATCGTGGCGCAACTAAGCTGGCGCGGCTGGGTCTCCGGTGCCCGTGCGCTGTTGCGTGGCGAAGGGCTGATCACACCCTTGATTGGCAACCAGCGCGAACTGGCGCCGCTGGCGGCGGATTTTCGGGACCGGCTGCGCGATCTGGAAGATACCTACCGGCGCTCACTGGACCGTGACGACCACTGGGACCCGGATCGCTTGCGGGCGCTGTTGCGCTCGCAGTTGCGTGGCGACGAACTCATCGTTGTCTCCAACCGCGAGCCCTATATCCACGAAAACTCCGATGCTGGCGTGGTCTGTCATCGGCCCGCCAGTGGCCTGGTGACGGCGGTCGAGCCGGTGATGCGCGCCTGTTCCGGTACCTGGATTGCCCACGGCGGCGGCGACGCAGATAAAAGTGTGGTGGACGGGCATGATCGGGTGATGGTGCCGCCTGGCCGCGACGAGTACACCTTGCGGCGCATCTGGCTGACGCCACAGGAAGAAAAAGGTTACTACTACGGGTTTGCCAACGAGGGGTTGTGGCCGTTGTGCCATGTGGCACATGTGCGACCGGTTTTTCGCGAGGCGGATTGGGAGATGTACCGCCGCATCAACGAACGTTTTGCCGAGGCGGTGGTGACCGAGGCGCGCAGTGACGACCCGGTGGTGCTGGTGCAGGATTACCATTTCGCCCTGTTGCCGGCGTTGATCCGCAAACGCCTGCCGCGCGCCACCATCATCACCTTCTGGCACATTCCCTGGCCCAACCCGGAGTCGTTCAGCATCTGCCCATGGCGGGCTGAACTGCTGGAGGGCCTGCTGGGCAGCACCATCGTCGGCTTTCACACGCGTTACCACTGCAAGAATTTCCTCGAAACCGTGGATCGCAATCTGGAGGCACGCATCGAGCATGAACACTCCACCATCACGGTCAACAAACAGACGACGCTGGTAGAAAGCTACCCCATCTCGATCGCCTGGCCGGACGATGCCGAGCGCGCGACCTGGCCCAGCGTCAGCGACTGCCGTCACGCCGTGCGCGCGCGCCTGGGCCTGCCCGATGGGCACAAACTGGCGGTGGGTGTGGACCGTTTCGACTACACCAAGGGTATTCTCGAGCGCATTCATGCCTTGGAACGCTTGCTGGAAAAGCAGCCGCAGTGGATCGGTCAGTTGAGCTTGTTGCAGGTGGCCGCACCCTCACGCAGTGAACTCGAAGAGTACAAGGCCTTTCAGCTTCGCATTCACCAGCTCACCGACCGGGTCAACTCGCGCTTTGACCAACCGGACTATCAGGCGGTATACCTGCTGGACAGGCATCATGACAGTGACGCGGTTAACGAGCTGTACCGCGCTGCGGATGTGTGCGTCGTGACCAGCCTGCATGACGGCATGAATCTGGTCAGCAAAGAATTCATTGCCGCGCGCGACGACGAGCAGGGGGTAATGATCCTGAGCCGTTTTGCCGGAGCCGCCGCTGAGCTGAAGGAAGCCCTGATCGTCAACCCCTACCATGTGGAGGAAGGGGCCGACGCCTTGCAGCGGGCGCTCACCATGCCAGTCGCCGAGCAGAGCGAACGCATGAGCAACCTGCGCGCCACGGTGCGCGATGACAATGTGTACCGCTGGGCCGGACGCATGCTGGCTGATGCCGCTCGCTGGCGCCTGCGTGAGCGTATCGACGCGCGCATGCAAACGCCTTCGGACAAGTCATGAAAGCCCTGTTCAGCCAGGCCGGTGAGCTGGCCATTCGCCGGCTGATGCGTCGGCGCGTGTTGCTGGCCTTTGACTTTGATGGCACGCTGGCGCCCATTGTGGCGCGACCCGAGGACGCCCAAATCCCCGCTGCCATCGCCCGACGGCTGGCCGATCTGGTGCGCCGATTACCGGTGGCGGTGGTGACCGGGCGCAGCGTGACGGATGTGCGTCAACGCTTGGGTTTTGAGGCCAGCTATGTGGTGGGCAACCACGGCGCCGAGGGGCTGGGTTGGGTGGCGCACGGTTCGGGCTTGAGCGGGCTGCGTCAGCGTTTGCAGGCCCAGATGGCAGCGCTCGGCCAGGCCGGTGTACAGGTTGAGGACAAGGGCTTGTCACTGGCGCTGCATTACCGGCTGGCCGATGACGCCGAGGCCGCCCAGCGGGCCATCGCGTCCTGCCTGGCTGATTTGCCGCCCGATCTGGCCATGGTTGGTGGCAAATGTGTGGTGAATGTGGTGATCCGGCATGCGCCGGACAAGGGTGATGCCACCCTGGCCTTGTTGAAGGCCAGTGGCTGCGAAACACTGCTGTTCGTCGGTGATGACGTGAACGACGAAGCCGTGTTTGAGCGTGCCCAACGGGATTGGCTGACGGTTCGGGTCGGTCGTCCTGCCGGGCACAGCCGCGCCATGTACTTTCTGGAAACCCACGACCAAATGGAGTCCTTGCTGGCCCTCATAGAACACACGCTGGCGCAGGATGATGATGGGCGTGGCATGATCAACGCTTGACGTTTCGTTGAAGGAGTTTTTTATGAACGCACCAGTGTCAACCTCTATTCTCAATGCCCCGCAAATCCTCAGCCAGGTCAGTAGTGCCTGGGACGACGACATCGTCGGGCAGCTTGAGCGCTACATCGCCATTCCCGCCAAATCACCGATGTTTGACCCCGACTGGGCGCAGCACGGCTATATCGACACCGTGGTGCGCAACGCCTGTGAATGGGTGCAGGCGCAGAAGGTGGCGGGTTTGAGCATCGAGATCATTCGCCTGCCCGGGCGCACGCCGGTGCTGTTTTTTGAAGTCGCGGCCTCACAGGGTGATACGGAAAATATAGCTACTAGCCCAGGTAATACGGGGGCTGTCGGCCAAACTGTCATGATGTATGGGCACTTGGACAAGCAACCCGAATTCACCGGCTGGCGCGCCGACCTGGGCCCGTGGACGCCCAAATACCTTGAAGGCAAGCTGTATGGCCGCGGTGGCGCGGATGACGGTTACGCCATCTACGCGGCCATTGCCGCCATTCAGGCACTGAAAACCCAAAAGGCTGCGCACCCGCGCGTCGTCGGCCTGATCGAGACCTGCGAGGAAAGCGGCTCCTACGACCTGCTGCCCTACATCGATGCGCTCAAAACCCGACTGGGTGACGTCGGTCTGGTGATCTGCCTGGACTCGGGTGCGGGCAATTACGACCAGCTCTGGCTGACCAACAGCCTGCGCGGCATGGCCAGCGGGGTGCTCAAGGTTGAGGTGTTGACCGAGGGCGTGCACTCGGGCGACGCCAGTGGACTCGTGCCGTCGAGTTTTCGCATCCTGCGCCATCTGCTGGACCGTTTGGAAGACAGCGCCAGCGGCCGCCTGCTGCCCGCGCAGTTTCATTGTGAGGTGCCGCCTGACCGCTGGGCGCAGGCCAAAGCCACGGCGACCATTTTGGGCGACGAGATCTACAAGCGTTTCCCCTGGGCGCATGCGGACTGCGGCGGCTCCTCGCAAAGTATGTTGCCCACCACCACCGACCCGCTGCAAGCGCTGCTGAACCGCACCTGGCTGCCGACCTTGAGCGTCACCGGCGTGGAAGGTCTGCCTGATTTGCAGAACGCCGGTAACGTGCTTCGGCCCTACACCGCCTTCAAACTCAGCCTGCGCCTGCCCCCGCTGGTGGACTCCGCCCAGGCCGTGGCCGACCTGAAAACCTTGCTCGAAGACAACGCGCCGTATCAGGCCAAAGTCACCTTTGACCACGCCGCCAGTGCCACTGGCTGGAATGCACCCAGCACCGCGCCGTGGTTTGAGCAGGCTTTGAGTGCCGCCTCGCAAAGCTGCTTTGGCGCGCCTTGCGGCTACATCGGCCAGGGCGGCACCATCCCGCTCATGAACATGTTGTCCATGGGATTCCCGAATGCGCAGATGATGGTGTGTGGCGTGCTCGGCCCCAAGAGCAATGCCCATGGCCCCAACGAGTTTTTGCACGTGCCTTACGCCAAGAAACTCACGGCAGCGGTGGCACAGGTGATGGCGGCTGCGGCCAAGGCGCCGTGAGCGTCACGAGGTAGGATCGTGGGGAAATGCGGGTCGCTCAGAAACCACCCGTGTTTTATGCCTCAAGCCCTTTTAGATAAATGGCTGATAGCTATCAAATCCGCACTAACCCATGAACCCGGGCCGTGTGCGGCTCAGGCAATTTCAACGCGATTGCGCCCAGCGCCTTTGGCGCGGTACAGAGCCTGGTCTGCGGCTTGAATCAGACTGTCGAACGTCACACCGTGGTCCGCAAACGTGGACACGCCGATGGACAGCGTCCCCATGACGGGGCTGCTGCCCGATGTCAGGGGGCTTGACGCGTAGCACTTGCGCAATTCTTCAGCAAGTTCCTGCGCAGTGAGGGTGTCGCCTGACATGAGCAGCAAAAACTCCTCGCCCCCATAGCGAAAAAGCATGTCGCTGGCGCGCGTGCGCTCGCCCAGCAACCGGGCTGTTTCGCGCAACACCTCATCGCCGACTTGATGCCCGAGGGTGTCGTTGATGCGTTTGAAGTGGTCGATGTCAATCATCAGCAGGCTCAAGGGCTGCCCATCGCGGGCACAACGCGCCAACTCGTGGTCCATGATGTCGCTCAGTTGGCGCCGGTTGAACAGGCCGGTGAGGGCGTCCCGACGGGCCTGGTCATGCAATTCGGCCTGCAGACTCTGAATCTCGGTCAACTGCTCCTGCAAGGCCAGCTCATTGGCTCGAAGCGTCCGTCGCGTGTCATGCAAACGCATTGACCTGCTATAACTATCCAGAGCAACAGCAATTAGATACAACGATATGGCGACGATGGCCAGCGTGGTCACCAACGGGTCAGTTTGCAACTCCAATCTCCAACCGATGGCAACCCCCGCCAGCAGACAGCCGACTATCAACAACATCAATGCCTGCACCAAGCCACGCGCGCCACGAAAGTTTGTCAGGTTCTGCGCGCTGCTGGTAAAGAGAACAAAGCCGATCCACAACGGGAAGTGCAGCACAGCCACCCAGGCGCCAAAACACAGAGCGTCCAACTGCATGTGGCGAATTTCGGCTTCAAACGGGTCTGCGGCACGCCTGGCCAGCCAAAATGCCAGCTGCGGATAAACCAGAAATTGCACCACCAGTGCCAGCCAGACAACGATGCTGTGGTCCTTGTGCGCCATGTGCAAACCCAGAATCAAACACAGCATGGCAAAGCCACCTGTTCGGTTGCGGTGGTTCATGCGCACTGCCCAGTGCGTCTTCATCCTGGGGGTCATGCTCGTGGCCTGGCGATGTGAAAACGCATGTAGAGGCTCATGTTTGTGCTGAAAGTTCGTCCATCATACCGACCCACCGCCGTTGACATGGCGGGTACCGTGAGCCGCGCTGTCGTCAATGAATGTCGAACCATTCTTTGTAAACACACATGCAGATCAGGCCCTATCTGGCAGGGCAGATTCGCATGAGATCAAGGAAAAACCGCCGGTCCATAAAAAAGGCGATGTCAGTAGCGACCCTTTACCCCGCGCTAGAGTTTCTCGGTCTCACCCGTCTTGGGCTGCCACTTCATCAGGCGGTGCTCAATACGACCCACGACGCTGTCCAGCGCCAGCGCAAACACGGTTAACACCACAATGCCGGCCATCACCGTGTTGATGTCAAAGCTGCCTTCGGCCTGCAGGATCAGATAGCCCACACCCGAGGCCGAGCCCAGATATTCCCCCACCACGGCGCCGACAAACGCCAGTCCCACGCTGGTGTGCAGCGAGCTGAACACCCAGCTGGTGGCGCTGGGCAGGTAAACGTGGCGCAGCAGCTGACGTTGGTCCGCTCCGAGCATACGGGCGTTGGCCAGCACCACCGGACTGACTTCTTTCACACCCTGATAGACGTTGAAAAACACGATGAAAAACACCAGGGTCACGCCCAAAGCCACCTTGGAGCCCATGCCCAGCCCGAACCAGACCGAGAAAATCGGTGCCAGGATGATGCGCGGCATGGCGTTCATGGCCTTGATGTAGGGCTCAAGAATGGCCGACGCCATCGGTGCCAGCGCCAGCCACAGACCACCCGCCAGGCCCAGCCCCGAGCCCACGGCAAACGCCATCAGGGTCTCAGTCAGCGTGATACCCAGATGTTTGTAAATGTCGGCATCGGTGACAAACCAGGCCCAGATGCGGTCGAACATCTTGAGCGGCTCACCAAAGAAGAAGGCGGCCTGGCTGGCGTTGTCGAACATGAAGGGCGGGATCAGCCCCGGCACCGTCATCACATGCCAGAACACAAACAGCAGCGCCAGCAGGGCCAGCTGCCAGACAAAGAGGTTACCGCTACGCGGCTTGATGAGTTTCCACATTGTTTTACGCCACCTGCAGTTGTTGTGCGTAGCCCTTGAGCACTTCCTCGCGCAGCACCGCCCAAATGGCCTGATGCAGGTCGATGAAGCGCGGTGTCATCTTGACTTCGGCCACGTCGCGTGGGCGGTCAATGTCAATCGCAAAGTCGCCAATCGGGTGGCTGCCCGGCCCGGCGCTCAGCACGACCACGCGGTCGCTCATGGCAATGGCTTCGTCCAGGTCGTGGGTGATAAACAGCACTGCCTTCTTCTTCGCCTGCCATAGCGCGAGCAGCTCGTTTTCCATCAGTTGGCGGGTTTGGATGTCCAGCGCCGAAAACGGCTCGTCCATCAGGATGATGTCGGGGTCCAAGACCAGCGTTTGCGCCAGGCTCACACGCTTGCGCATGCCACCGCTCATCTGGTGCGGAAAACGGTCACCAAAGCCGCCCAGGCCGACCCGGCGCAGCCAGTCTTCACTTTGCGCGCGCGCCTGATCGCTTGGCATGCCATGAAACTCCAGACCCGCCATCACATTGGCCAACGCGGTGCGCCAGGGCATCAGGCTTTCGGCCTGAAACATGTACCCAGCGCGCTTGTTGATGCCTGTCAAAGGCTGGCCGAAGACTTTCACCAGCCCTGTGCTTGGCGTCAGCAACCCGGCAGCCACATTGAGCAGGGTGCTTTTGCCGCAGCCGGTGGGGCCGACCACGCTGACAAACTCGCCAGCGCCCACGGTCAGGGTCACGTCCTTGACTGCGGTGTAGCGCTGACCGGGCTTGTGCTTGTCGGTAAACGTGCAGGCCACGCCCTGCAACTCAAGCGCTGCCGTCATATCAGCCTTTGGGGTACTTGATGTTGGCCTTTTTCGCGAATTCGTTGGTGTAAATCGCTTTCAGGTCGATCTTGGCTGCGGCGAGTTTGGCGTCCACGCTGGACAAGGCCCTGAAGGCGGTTTGTGCACCTTTTTCTGGGAACATGCCGTCTGGAGACAAGGCCTTTTTGGCGGCCAGAAAGGCATCAATGTATACCGCGCGGTCACCCAGCAGATAGCCCTCGGGCACGGCCTTGATGATGTCGGTCGCGCCAGCGTTCTGGATCCACTTGTCGGCACGCACCATGGCGTTGGTCAGCGCCTGTACCGTGGCCGGGTTCTTGTCCAGGAACGCTTGCGGCGCATACAGGCAACCAGCAGGCATGGGGCCGCCAAATACCTTCTCGGACTCGCTCATGGTACGGGTGTCAGAGATGATTTTTAAGTCGCCTGCGCGTTGCAGCAAAGTGATCACCGGGTCCAGATTGCTCATTGCGTCGATCTGGCCCGAGTGCATGGCGGCAACCGCGCCGCTACCCGTGCCCACGCCAATGAAGCTGACATCGGTTGGTTTGAGACCGACCTTGGCGAGTACGAAGTTGGCCATCACGTTGGTGGAACTGCCGGGAGCTGACACGCCGATCTTCTTGCCCTTGAGGTCGGCCACGCCCTTGTAATTGGGCATGGTCTTGGGGTTGATGCCCAGCACAATCTGCGGCGCGGCACCCTGCAACACAAAGGCACGCATGAACTGGCCCTTGAACTGCATGTTGATGGTGTGCTCGAACGCGCCCGACACCACATCGGCACTGCCGCCCACCACCGCCTGCAAGGCCTTGGAGCCCCCGGCAAAGTCGACGATGCTCACGTCAAGTCCTTCGTCTTTGAAGTAGCCCAACTGCTCCGCAATGGTCAGTGGCAGGTAGTACAGCAGGTTCTTGCCGCCGACCGCGAGCGTGACTTTGGTTTTCTCGAGGGTTTGCGCGGAAGTCCACAATGGCAGGGTGGCTGCGGCAAGGCCGCTGGCCAGAAGATGGCGTCTCAGCATGGTGTTGTCTCCAGTAGTTTTTTGATGGTCAGACGGTGTCAGTGACCCGTCAGACCTTGATCATACTGCCGTGTTTTTGTCGTCTGACCAGCCAGATGAGCGCAGCGCCGGTGATAGCCACGGGAATCAGCGATCCGGTATTGAGCAGCTGCCAACCTTGCGTGGTCACCAACACGCCTGAGGCAAACGAGGTGACCGCTGTGGTGGCAAAGACAAAGAAGTTCAATGCACCCTGGGCGCGGTCCTTTTCCGCTGGCGTGTAGGTCTGTAGCGACAGCGTGGTACTGCCGGTAAACAGGAAATTCCAGCCCACGCCCAGCAGGATCAGAGCCACCAGAAACTGGTTCAAATCCACACCCGACAGGGCCACGAGGATGCACAGCAGGTTGAGCACCACACCGATGCCCATGATTGGCATCACACCAAAACGCTTGATCAGGTGCCCGGTGACAAAGCCGGGCGCAAACATACCGATCACATGCCATTCCAGCACCAACGCGGCATCACTGAACGGCAGATGGCACTGCTGCATGGCCAGCGGGGTGGCCGCCATCAGCAAATTCATCACGCCAAAGCCCAAAGCGCCCGTCAGTGCGGCCACGATGAACGTCGGCTGGCGCATGATGTCTCGTAACGGGCGACCCTCGACAGTCACTTTCTTGGCAGGCAAAGGCGGAAAGCGGATGAAAGCCAGCACCGCCATCGACAGCAGCGCCACGCCAGCCAGCGCCAGATACGCCCCCATGAATGGCACCGCCGTCAGGCTGCGTGTCTGCGCGGCCAGATTGGGCCCAGCCACCGCACCGATGAGTCCGCCAGCCATGACCAGCGACACGGCTTTTTCGCGAAAGCCGCTGCCCGCCAGCTCGGCCGCGGCAAAGCGGTATAGGTTGCCGTTGGCGTTGTAGTAGCCCGCCACCAGCGTTGAGGTGCACAGCAGCCAGAAGTTGTGGCTGGCCGCTGCATAGGCACACAGCAAGGCGCTGGCCAGCGCTACCCCCAGCCCGATCTGGAATGATGCCTTCCGGCCAAAGCGGTGCTGCGTCCTGGCCACCAGCCCGGTGGAAAAGGCACCACCCACCACATAGCCCATCACCGGTAGCGTGGCCATCCAGCCCAGAGGCGCAAGACTGAAGCCCACCAGCCCGTTGATGGCAATAAAGGTCACGTTGTTGGTCAGGAACAAGCCCTGGCAGATGGCCAGCAGCCAGAGGTTTCGGTTCATGGAGGTGCGGGTAGATGCTGTGGTAGAGACATTGTCACGGCACCCGAAAGTCAATAAAAAATAAGGGCCATTTTGGCATGTAGCCCTTATACATAAAGGGCATACAGCTATCAAAAACGTAACTTTTGCTGCTGTTGCGGCCAGACCGCCAGCCCGGCGTCAGCGTGTGAGGTCGGTGATAGTCTGCCGGTGCTGCGGAAAGGCTGCCAGCAACGCAGCCCGGTCGGCCATCGAAAAATCCGCAAAATCAAATCCGGGCGCCACGGTGCAACCCACCAGCGAGAAAGCGCCATTGCCAGCCACGCGCGCGGCAAACCAGGTGTCGGCGGGCACCACGTGTTGAAAAACCTCGCCGTGCAACAGGTCCGGCCCCAGGCGGGTGCAGCGCATTTGACCGTTTTCAGCAAGTTCCAGCACCTCCAAGGCATGGCCTGCGTAAAAGTGCCACATTTCGTCGGAACGAATCTTGTGAAACGCCGAAAAGTTGCCTTGCTCCAGCAAGAAGTAAATCCCGGTGCTGATGTTCCTTGAAGCCAGCTCAGCGCTGCCTGGGCGGGCGACATCCATCACCTGTGCGCTGCGATAGGTTTCCTTGAAATAGCCGCCCTCGGGATGCGGCTGCATCTGCAGGGTCTGAACATAGCTTTGCGCTGTCGGTACCATCGGGAAAGCCGTCCTACGCCACGACGGGTGCAGTGCCACAGGCCGCCGCCGCCATGTCGAGCGAGCGTAGGCGCAGCGCCGGGTCAAACACGTCGCACACCAGCATCAATTCATCGGCCTGGGTGGCCTGCACAAACGCTTGCAGACCCGCGTGCACCTTTTCTGGCCCGCCAATCACCGCAGCCGCCAGAAAGTCGCCAATGGCGGCACGTTCTTGCGGGTGCAGCGTCCCCATGAACTGTTCGACGGGTGGTTTCAGCCGTTGCCGGTCTCCGGTCAAGATGCCCAGAACGCGCTGGTAAGTGCTGCTGGCTAGAAACTCGGCTTCTTCGTCGGAGGGCGCTGCAATCAGCGGCAAACCAACCATCACATAGGGCTGGCTCAGTGTCTTTGAGGGCCGAAACAGCGCGCGGTACAGGTCCAGCGCCTGATACAACAGGCGTGGTGCGAAGTGCGCTGCAAACGCATAGGGCAACCCGCGCTCGGCAGCGAGTTGGGCCGAAAACAGGCTGGAACCCAGCAGCCAAATGGGTACGTTGGTGCCCGCGCCGGGCATCGCCACAATCCCCTGGCCGGGCTGCTCCGGCCCCAACAGGCGCTGCAACTCGGCCACATCGCGCGGGAAGTCCTGCTCGGTCTCTGGGCGGTCACGCCGCAGGGCGCGCATGGTGGCCCGGTCGGTGCCGGGAGCCCGCCCCAGCCCCAGATCAATACGACCTGGATACAACTCGGCCAACGTGCCAAAGGCTTCGGCCACCACCAGTGGCGCATGGTTGGGCAGCATGATGCCGCCGGAGCCGACGCGAATGCGCTGTGTACCACCCGCAATATGGCCAACCAGTACCGCCGTGGCAGAGCTGGCAATGCCCGCCATGTTGTGGTGCTCCGCCAGCCAGTAACGGGCAAAGCCCTGTGACTCGGCGTGCTGCGCTGTCTGCAAGGCTATGGCCAAGGCTTGCGCCACGGTGCCGCCTTCGCGCACAGTCACCAAGTCGAGCATGGAAAGTTTGATCGAGAGAGGAGTTGTCATATCGGGTGTTGCATCCTGATTCAGGTGTTGTCCCATGGAGTATGTCGCTTCCCGAGAACAAGCGCTGACCCCAATGAAAAAGCCTTTGTAAATCATCCATTTACAAAGGCTTTCCATGGTGGTGGAGAGGATGAGGATCGAACTCACGACCTCTACATTGCGAACGTAGCGCTCTCCCAACTGAGCTACCCCCCCAAACAGGCTGCAGTCTATCAATTTCCGGCGAAATTTCAAGCCAGCCAGTGCGTTGGCCTGACACGCACGCTGCGTTGTATGGCGATGCCGACCTATTTGACGCTTGCTTGACCTACATCATTAGCCGAACTTGGGCACGTGGTTACCCTCGGCGGTCGACCAAATGGGCGTTACTACCAGCGCCAAACCCGAGCCTATGAATGCCGCTATTGACCCTTCTTTGACGCTTGCGCCCGAGGCCAGAACCCTGGATGCGATGGAACTGGTGTGTCCTGCCGGGAGCCTGCCCGCGCTCAAAGCCGCCGTGGACAACGGTGCTGATTGCGTTTATCTGGGCTTTCGCGACGCCACCAACGCACGCAACTTCGCTGGCCTGAACTTTGACGCAGCCGCCATCGCCACCGGTATCCGCTATGCGCATGACCGGGGCCGCAAAGTGTTTGTCGCACTCAATACCTACCCGCAAGCCGCCAAGGCCGATGTCTGGCGCAGCGCGGTTGACAAGGCTGCTGACAGCGGGGTCGATGCCATCATCCTGGCCGACCCAGGGCTGATGGCCTATGCCGTCAAACACCAGCCGCAACTGCGTCTGCATTTGTCGGTGCAGGGTTCAGCCACCAATTACGAGGCACTGGATTTTTATTACCAGCACTTTTGTATCTCCCGCGCGGTGCTGCCACGCGTGTTGTCCATGACACAGGTTGAACAGGTGCTGGAGAAAACCCCCATCGAGATTGAGGTGTTTGGCTTCGGCAGCCTGTGCGTGATGGTGGAAGGGCGCTGCGCACTGTCCAGCTATGTCACCGGAGAAGCCCCCAACAGCAACGGTGTGTGTTCGCCCCCCAAGGCCGTGCGCTGGGTCGAAACGCCGCAAGGCCGCGAGTCGCGCCTGAATGGTGTGCTGATCGACCGCTACGCGCCGGGCGAAAACGCCGGTTACCCGACGCTGTGCAAAGGCCGTTTTGACGTCGAAGACGACCACAATTACTATGCCATCGAAGAACCCACCAGCCTCAACACTCTGAGCTTGTTGCCGCAATTGATGAAGATCGGCGTGCGCGCCATCAAGATCGAAGGCCGCCAGCGCAGCCCGGCTTACGTGGCACAGGTCACCAAAGTCTGGCGCCAAGCCATTGACAGCTGCCGCGAGAACCCGCACCGCTACACCGCCAAACCGGCCTGGGTCAGCGATTTGGACAAGGTGGCCGAAGGCCAGCAGCACACGCTGGGCGCCTACCACCGGCCCTGGAAGTGATGGACGCCCGAAAACCCGCCCTGGCGTCGTTGCGCCGCCTTGTCGTACAAGCGCGTACTGCCTGCGGCGGCGCGCCTAGCCAGGACGGCTTTGCGCGCGTCCGCAACTCTTTGGTATTTTTCCTATGAAGCTCTCCTTAGGTCCTCTTCTTTATTACTGGTCACGCGAGCAAGTACTAGCCTTTTACGAATCAGTCGCCACCAGCCCGGTGGACATCGTTTACCTGGGCGAGGCCGTGTGTTCACGGCGCCATGAATTGCGACTGGCTGACTGGCTGGATATCGCCAGGAAGCTGCGCGATGCGGGCAAAGAGGTGGTGCTGTCCACCCAGGTGCTGATCGAATCCGGCGCCGATGTCACCGTGCTGCACAAGATCGCCGAGAACGGCGAATTTATGGTCGAAGCCAACGACATGGGCGCGGTTCACTGCGTTGCGGGTAAGGTGCCGTTTGTCGGCGGGCCGCATCTCAACATCTACAACCTACCCACGCTGCAATGGATGGCCCCACTGGGCATGCACCGCTGGGTGCTGCCGCTGGAGTTGGGTCGTGATGATCTGGCTCTGATGCAACAGAGCCGCCCCGCGGGCCTGCAAACCGAGGTGTTTGCTTTTGGCCGCATGCCACTGGCGTTCTCGGCCCGCTGCTTCACGGCCCGCCATGCCAACTTACCCAAGGACGATTGCCAGTTCAAGTGCATGGATCACCCCGACGGCTTGCTGATGCGCACGCAGGAGAGCGAAGCGTTTCTGGTGCTCAACGGCATCCAGACCCAGTCCGCGCGCGTCCATAACCTGCTGCCCGAGGTGGACGCCCTACGCGCCTTGGGTGTCGATGTGCTGCGCATCAGCCCGCAATCAACGCACACGCTACGCATCGTCGAGCTGTTCCACGGTGTGATGCGCGGGCAACTGGCCGCGCCCCAGGCTAAGGCCGAACTGCAAACCCTGATGCCCGAGAAATCCTGCAACGGCTATTGGTATGGAAAACCCGGTCTGGAGCAGGTGGCACCCGAGTTAACCAGCGCCTGACCCCATTTGACATTTTTGAGGACGCATCATGCAAGCATCACCTTTCGTTCTGCCCAAACCGGTTGGCAAGCTGCTCGGCCGTCTGCCGCCGCTCCCGGGCTCGATGCTGTTTGTCACCGGCCTGAACGTGGCGCTGGCCAAACAGCTGGCCCCCGATGTGACCGAGATGCTGGTCGGCAAGAAGCTGCGCCTGTGCGTTACTGATGCACAGTGGGCGTTTGACTTTGAGTGGAAGCATGGACGCTTTATGGCCAGCAAGAACCCCGGCACCGCCGACCTGACCATCAGCGCCAGCGCCTATGACTTTGTGCTGCTGGCACGCCGTCAGGAGGACCCGGACACGCTGTTCTTCAGCCGCCGTCTGGCCATGGAGGGCGACACCGAGCTCGGCCTGCTGGTCAAAAACACCATCGACGCCATCGAACTGCCGGTGTTCAACGTGGCGCAACTGCACCCGCGCCACGTGATGGCGCAGGCGCGTGAGCATTTGATGTCGCGTTTGGCCAGCCTGCGGCCGCGCTGAGAATCCATGACCGAATTAGCACCCCTGGGGGCGACGCCCAAGCGCATCGTTGTGGCCATCTCGGGCGCCAGCGGTGCGGTGTACGGCGTGCGCCTGCTGCAAGTGCTGCGCGAGATGCCCGGTGTGCAAACCCACTTGACCGTGTCCGAGGCCGGTTGGCTCAACGTGCGGCAAGAACTGGACATGCCCCGCAGCGCCGTCGAAGCGCTGGCTGACCAGGTGTACCCGGTGCATGACATTGGCGCAGCGTTGGCCAGCGGCTCGTTCCAATGCGACGGCATGGTCATCGCGCCGTGCTCCATGCGCACGCTGGCGGCGGTGGCGCACGGTCTGTCTGACAACCTGATCACCCGCGCCGCCGACGTGATGCTCAAAGAGCGCCGCCGCCTGATCCTGATGGTGCGCGAAACGCCTTTGAACCTGGCGCACCTGCGCAACATGACCAGCGTGACCGAGATGGGCGGCATCATCTTCCCGCCAGTGCCCGCGTTCTATCAAAAGCCGCAAAGCATCGCCGAGATGGTTGACCACACGGTTAGCCGCGTGGTCGATCTGCTGGGCCTGTCGCAAGCCCCTAGCCCACGCTGGACCGGGCTGTAGAGCGGGCACTGTCACCCGCTTGTCATCGCGGGCCTGACCTGCTACTCACGCCACTTTACGAACCCACGCAATCACCATGGCCTATCACGACCTCCGAGACTTCATCACACAGCTCGAACAGATGGGCGAGCTCAAACGCGTCAGCGTGCCAGTGTCGCCGCACCTGGAGATGACCGCCCTGTGCGACCGCACCCTGCAAGCGGGCGGCCCAGCGCTGCTGTTCGAGAAACCCACCGGCCACAACATCCCGGTATTGGGCAACCTGTTTGGCACCACCCGTCGCGTCGCCCTGGGCATGGGCGTCAACGATGTGTCTGAGCTGCGCCAGTTTGGCCATGTGTTGGCGACCCTGAAGGAACCGGAAGCACCCAAAGGCTTCAAAGAGCTGATCGGCATGGGCAGCCTCGTCAAGACCTTGTGGAGCATGGCGCCCAAGGAGCAGCGCAGCGCCCCGTGCCAGGACGTGGTGTGGGAAGGCCAGGACGTGGACCTGGCCAAGCTGCCCATCCAGCACTGCTGGCCCGGCGATGTGGCACCGCTGATCACCTGGGGCCTGGTCATCACCCGTGGACCCCTCAAAACCCGACAAAACCTGGGCATCTACCGCCAGCAGGTGCTGGCCCGCAACAAGGTCATCATGCGCTGGCTGACGCATCGCGGCGGCGCGCTGGACTTTCGTGACCACGCCAAACAAAACCCCGGCCAGCCTTACCCGGTGTGTGTGGCGCTGGGCGCTGACCCGGCCACCATCCTCGGCGCGGTGACACCAGTGCCCGATTCTTTAAGCGAATACCAGTTTGCCGGGCTGCTGCGCGGCAGCCGCACCGAACTGGTCAAGGCGCTGGGCAGCGAGCTTCGCGTGCCAGCCTCAGCCGAGATCGTGCTGGAGGGTCACATCTACCCCGACGCCACGCACAAGAGCGGCTTCGAGCACGCGCTGGAAGGCCCGTTTGGCGACCACACCGGTTACTACAACGAGCAGGACTGGTTCCCGGTCTTCACCATCGACCGCATCACGCTGCGCCGCGACCCGATTTACCACTCCACCTACACCGGCAAACCGCCCGATGAACCCGCCATGCTGGCGCTGGCCTTGAACGAGCTGTTCGTGCCGCTGCTGCAGCGTCAGTACCCCGAGATCACCGACTTCTACTTGCCTGCTGAGGGTTGCAGCTACCGCATGGCCGTGGTCAGCATCAAAAAAGCCTACCCCGGTCACGCCCGGCGCATCATGTTTGGTATCTGGAGCTTTTTGCGCCAGTTCATGTACACCAAATTCATCGTGGTGGTGGATGACGACGTCAACCCTCGCGACTGGAAAGAAGTCATCTGGGCCATCACCACCCGCGTGGACCCGACGCGCGACACCATGCTGGTGGACAACACACCCATCGACTACCTCGACTTTGCCTCACCCGTGAGCGGCCTGGGCAGCAAGATGGGCATCGACGCCACCAACAAATGGCCCGGCGAAACCCAGCGTGAATGGGGCCAACCCCTGACTATGAGCCCGGAGGTCACAGCCAAGGTTGACCAGATTTGGCAGACGCTGGGCTTGTAAGGAAAATTGGCCTCTAGCCCTTATTCAATAAGGGTAAATAGCTATTAAATACATACTGAACGATTGAGGCCAGCCACGCCACCAAGCTGCGGAAAGCAAACCACTCAGCAGACCAAGGCCTGCCGAGTCGGCAGCTCAAGCAAACCTCAGCACCACCTTGCCAAACGGCCCACGCGCCAGATGATCCAGAGCTGTCGGCAATTCTGCGGCTGGGTATTCGGCGGCAATCACCGGTTGTAGTGCGTTGGCATCCACAGCGCGCACCAGTTGCTCCAGCGCCTGCCGGTGGCCCACACTCACACCCTGCACCACCGCACGGCGGCGGATCAGATCGAACCCGGACGCACTGAGTTCACCGCCGTCCAGCACGCCAATGAAGGCCACATGCCCACCCACGGCCAGGGCTTGCAGCGAGCGCCCCAGATTGGCACCACCCACGGTCTCCAACACCAGATCGGCACCACGGCCCTGGGTCAGGGACATGACCGTAGCGGGCCAGTCGCTGCTGCGCTCCAGCACATGGCTGGCACCCAACGCCAAGGCTCGCGCCCGTTTGTCGGCATCACCCGAAACCACAATCACTTGAGCACCGTGCAACAGCGCCAGCTGCAACCCGAACAAGGCGACGCCGCCGGTGCCATGGATCAGCACCGTCTGACCAGCGCGCAGCTTGCCGTTTTCTACCAGCCCGACCCAGGCGGTCAGCGCCGCGCAGGGCAAGGTGCTAGCAGCAGCAGCGTTGAGGGTGTCCGGTGCGGCGGCCAGCCACTGTGCGTCCAGCACCACATGCGATGCCAGCATGCCCGGCCCGGGTCCACCCAGCGCCACCGCATCTGCTGGTGCAGCACCGTCCAGCCAGCCCGCCACAAAGGTGCTGATCACTCGCTCACCACCGCGCCAGCGTGTGACCGCGGCACCCACGTCGAGCACAGTGCCTGCCATGTCAGAACCCGGTGTGAACGGCAGCGTGGGGCTTATGCCGTAACGGTTTTCCACCAGCATCAGATCGCGGTAGTTGAGTGACACCGCCTCGACTTGCACCAGCACCTGATGGGGTGCAAGGGGCGACAACGGGGTTTCGACGTAGCGCAGGTTTCCCGGCCCGAAGGTGTTGAGTTGCCATTGATGGGATACAGGAGTGCTCATGAGAAATCCTTGATGGAAAGTGGATGAAGCGTTATCCTAATGTCGCTAACTTATCCCGTGTGGCATCATTTATTCCCATTAATGTAGATATAAAGTTGCCAATGAGTGAACGTTTACAAGGCATTGCCACCTTTGTGGCCACCGTTGAGGCGGGCAGCTTTGCCGCTGCGGGTGCGCGCCTGCAGCTCAGCCGCTCAGCGGTGGGCAAGACCATCGCACGGCTGGAGGCGCGCCTTGGCGTGCGCCTGTTCCACCGCACCACACGCAGCCAGCGCCTGACCGAAGAAGGCCAGCTCTATTACGAGCGCTGCCGCCGCGCGCTGGCCGAACTCGATGAAGCCGGTAGCGCGCTGGAGGCGGGGCGCAACGCACCCGTTGGCAAACTGCGCTTGTCGATGCCGGAGCTGCTGGGACGCCGCTGTGTAACTCCGCTGCTGCTGGCGCTGGGCGGCGAACACCCCGGCTTGGCGTTCGAGATTGCATTCACCGACCGCCGAATCGACCTGCTCGAAGAACGCATTGACTTGGCCTTGCGCAGTGGCCCGCTGGACGACAGCGCCTTGCTGGCGGCGCGACCGCTGTGCCACCAATGGATGGGGGTCTATGCCGCGCCAGCCTATCTGGCAAGCCATCCGCGTCCTGCCAATCTTGATCAATTGCTGGCGCAGCGAGACCAACACAGCTATGTGGCCTATGCACGCGACGGCAGCGGCATCAAACCCTGGCTGTTCCACGATGCGGATGGGCGTGTTGTTTCGTTTGATATACGTAGCCGTTTTGCCTGTGGCAGCCTGGAGGTGGTGGCCGATGCTGGCGTGGCCGGACTGGGTCTGGTGCGCATCCCCACCTGGCTGGCCGCCCCGTTGTTGCGTAGCGGCTTGTTGGTGCGGGTGTTTGACGAACCACAAGCTTTTGGCTACCAGCTCACCGCCATCTGGCCGCAGGCACGGGTCATACCGCTGCGCCTGCGGGTGACGATTGACCGTCTGCTGGAACAGCTACCGGCTTTGCTGGAAGCAACTTGAGAACTCGAGAAAATTAGCCTCCAGCCCAGGTGGAACCTGCGCAAGCCGATACAAATAACAGAGCAAACATGTGAGCGTCATTGCGTCAGATGGGTTCGCGTGCCAAAGCATCACAGTAAAACCCGCTGAGCAAGGCTAACCGCCGCTGACAGGCATCTCGGACATGTCCCCTAGGCAGCTCTGGCTGGTCTTGACACTTTGTAGTCGTTTGCAACGCCAAACTGCTTTGGCGCGGCATCCCGACGTGTCGGTCACACCTGGCACCACAATCAGGTGGCCTGGCAGCTGGTCTGAAAACTTGAAGATTTGTAAATGAGTGTTCACGGGTAAAGCACTGCACCTGAAAAAGACAGGTGGCAGATTGCAGACCAATGCAAGGGGGCATGGTGCGTCAGACTGTGCGCTGCACCACGCAAGCTGTGCATCCCGTTACAACACTTGCAAAACCAGTGGCGACTTCTGGGGCAAGCGGCTTTAAGCTGGAGTTTTAAAGGAAGCTACATGGCTATATCACCTCACTTTTTCAACAAACGCGACAACGAAACTCCCAACGCCCGGCATGTTGTGCCTTTGCCGCAATCTGGGGGCCTGGGCACCTCGATCAACACGCTGGCAACTCAGGAATCCAGCAGAACCAACTCCACAACAGTGCCCTCCGCCACCCACGTCAATAACAGCTCGGTCAACCCCAGTGCACCAGAGTCCAATGCCACGCCAGTTAGCGCGGGAAGCACTGGCAGTACCGGCAGCAAGCTCATTGTGGGCCCCAACATCAAGCTCAAGGGTGTGGAAATCACCGACTGCGACACGCTGTTTGTCGAAGGTCTGGTAGAAGCCACCATGGATGCGCGCCTGATGGAAATTGCCGAGCCCGGTGCTTTCAACGGCTCGGCCGAGATCGATCTGGCTGAGATTCGTGGTCATTTTGACGGCGACCTGACGGTGCGCGACAAGCTGGTGATCTACGCCACTGGCCGCGTGACCGGCAAGATTCGCTACGGCAAACTGGTGATCGAAGAAGGTGGCCAACTCAGCGGTGACATCCAGTTTGGTGCCTTGCACAACACCAAATCGACGAGTGCAGACAAGCGGGTACAGGTTGCTGCTTGCGCCTGATACGGCACCAATTCGGTAGACCGTCTTTTCACCAAAGATCTTTCCGTAAGGCCTAGGGTAAACCCGGTCTTTAAAACGTCCGGTTCCTATAATGACTTGTTGTTTGTGAGGCTGGCAGTCACACCTACTGATTCGCCCCAGCCATCTTTGATCAAGTCATCAGGAGTAAATACCCATGGATCGTCGTTCTGTTATTAAGCATGCGGGTTTGGCTGGCGTGTTGGCTGCCAGTGCTGCCCCGGCCGTACATGCCCAGGGCGTCAATGTGCGCTGGCGCATGGCTTCTAGCTTTCCAAAATCACTGGACACCATTTTTGGCAGTGCCGAAATGTTTGCCAAGACCGTCAAAGACTTGTCGGGTGGCAAATTTGAGGTGTCAGTGCACGCTGGCGGTGAATTGATGCCTGCTTTTGGTGTGGTGGACGGCATCCAGAATGGTACGGTTGAGATGGCACAGACCGCGTCCTACTATTTCACCGGCAAAGACCCCATTTTTGCGTTTGGCTGCGCGGTTCCTTTTGGACTGACAGCGCGCCAGATGGATGCCTGGATGGACCATGGCAATGGCCGCAAGCTGATGGATGAGTTCTATGCCAAGTACAACATCAAGAGCCGCAGTGCAGGCAACACCGGCACCCAGATGGGAGGCTGGTACCGCAAGGAAATCAAGACCGTGAATGACCTGAAAGGTCTGAAAATGCGCATGGGCGGTGGTTTGCTTGGTGAGGCGATGCAAAAACTCGGTGTCGTGTCGCAGAACATGCCCGCTGGTGATGTCTATCAAGCACTTGAGAAAGGTTCGCTGGACGCCACCGAGTTCGTTGGCCCTTACGATGACCAGAAACTGGGCTTCAACAAGGTGGCACCGTTCTACTATTTCCCCGGCTGGTGGGAGGGCGGCGCGGAGCTTGAGTTTTACATCAACACCAAAGCCTATGCAGCCCTGTCGCCCCAATACCAGGCCATCGTTGACGCGGCAACCGTGGTAGCGGCCCGGGACATGACAGCCAAGTACGATGCGTTTAACCCCGGTGCTTTGAAGAAGCTGGTGGCAGACAAGACAAAACTTAGGGCGTTCCCCAAAGATGTCATGGATGCCGGCTTCAAGGCATCGATGGAAGTGTTTGCTGAGCATGAGGCCAAATCGCCCGAGTTCAAGAAGATTCACCAGGACATGCGCGCCTTCCAGCGTGACCAGATCCTGTGGGGACGGTACTCGGAGCTTTGGTTTAGCAATTACATGGCCACGGCCAAAATTTGAAGCAACACTGTCACAGTGTCTGATTCATGGCTCGCATTCAAATCCGCCTACCCAGTCAATTCGCCTTTTCCACCAACATCACGCTGTACCAAAGCCACCTGAACTATGGTGGCCATTTGGACAACGCACTGCTTCTCACGCTGGTGTCCGAGGCACGGGTCAGGTTTTTCAAATCCTTGAGCTACACCGAGCTTGATGTTGAAGGGGTTGGCATCGTGGTGTCGGATGCGGCACTGCAGTACCGCTCTGAGGCGTTTCACGGGGAAGTGATGGTCATTCGCCTGGGGGCGACCGATCTGGGCCGCAAAGGCTTTGATATGGTGTGGTCCATGAACGAGCAATCCACCCAGCGTGAAGTGGCGCGCGGCAAGACTGGCATTGTGTTTTTCGACTATGCCACCCACAAGGTGGCGCCGATGCCTGAAGCCTTTCGGGAAAAGCTCGCCAAGTTCAACGCGCCCGGTGCTGTCGAGGTTGGCATGTCTGAAGCCGAGAGCGCCCTGGTTTAGGTAACCGATCCTGACAAAAGGTCAGTCAAATGCCGCCTTGGGCTCGCGTGATTTCACGTGAAGTCTGATGATGGTGTAGCTGTTTGTAATGGCGATGACCACTTCCAGTGCCGTGCCACCGATGGAACCTGACAGAACGTTGTTGGCAATCCATAAAGAGGTGCCAACCAGCATAGCCATGCGCATCTGAATTCCGTCGAGCAAAAACAGGGCCAGCGTGCCGACGCAAGAGGCGATCAGCGGCAGCCAATTCCACCAGACGGTGGCCAAGCGCAGCCCCAGTGCCATATTGATGGCAACAAAGAAAAAGGCAATCCACAGCGATTTTGAGTAGATCGACACCAAGGATCGTGTCATGGACACCAGCGAACTCGCGCCTGCCGCAGGATTACCCAACAGGGTGAAGTGCACGACATAGGCGATGCATTCGGCGGACATGTACAACTTGAAGCGGACATCATTTTTTTGCAAGAAAGATGTCACGCCCAAAACAAATGCGGTGTAGCCAAACCATTGAGCGGTATCCAGCCAGTGGTCAAACACGACAAGCCTTTCTTCGGACGCCCTTTGTCATTGGGACCCGCACCATACGCAGCAAGGCAGTCGCAGCATTCAAGGCTTAACCTTCATCGGTAGCCTTTTTATACCGAGATCGATAGCTCATAAATATGCAGCGCAACGGCTATATCGACGAGGGGCAATACCAGCATGGGGAATGTCCAGGAGTCTCGGCGCGATTCCAAAACAGGCTTACACCAGCAAGGCGGTCAATGCGGCCAGCGCAGCGGTTTCGGCGCGCAGCACGCGCGGACCCAGCGTGACCGGCGTCAGGCCCGCCGCCAGCGCGGCGTCTTCTTCCGCAGGGCTTAAGCCACCTTCCGGGCCGGATACAAAAATGACCTCCGGGACACTTGCACGGGGATCGGTCTGAGCCCCAGTCGCCCCATGCGTCAGATGGGCAACAGCTTCACGAACGCCAATCGCCTCAGCGCGTAAAGACAGCAACAGCGCCGTCGGCCCAACCACATCGGGGTCTGAATGCGTCTTAAGCCACTGAGCCAGCGGCATCACCGGATGAATCAGCGGCACCTGATTGCCGCCACATTGTTCGCATGCCGCCGCGGCCACACTGAGCCAGTGGGCCACTTTTTTGTCGGCACGCTCACCAGAGAGGCGCAGCACGCTGCGTTCGGTCATCAGCGGCTGGACGCTGGCCACGCCCAGCTCAGTGGCTTTTTCTACCAGCCAGTCCATGCGCTCGTTAGCGGGCATGCCGACGGCCAGATGAACACGCAGTTTGGGTTCGCGCTGGGTGGGCACAAAGTCGCCGACCTGCACCTGCACGTTGCTACGACCCATTTGAGTCACGGTGGCGGTGAATTCACCTGAAGTTTCACCATTGAACAGCGTGATGCCATCACCCGGCTGCAACCGCAGTACCTGCACGTGGCGTGCGGGACCCGCTGGCAAGTCCAACAGTACGCCAGTGCTTAGAGGCGAGGGACAGTAGAAACGCGGCATGTTGGAGATTGAAAACTATTTTTTATATAGCTACTTGCCCTTTATATATAAGGGCTATAGCCAGTTTTTATGCTTGTCTTCCGAAGCCAAAAATGTCCGGCTCGACAATGCCTTCTACCTTGTCCACCAACCGCAGTAAGGGTTTGAGTTCGCGGTAGCGCGCACAAGTAGCGCGGATGTAGGTGATGAAGCGCGGCGTGTCGGCCAGGTACTGCGGCTTGCCGTCGCGCAGCGTCAGGCGGGCAAAAATCCCCGCTACCTTCAGATGACGCTGCAGTCCCATCCATTCCACGCCACGGTAAAACTCACCAAAGTCCTCACCCACCGGCAGGCCGACTTTGCGGGCTTTTTCCCAGTAACGCACCGTGACATCGAGGCAGAAGTCCTCTTCCCAGCTCAGGAAGGCATCGCGCATCAGGCTGGCTATGTCGTAGGTGATCGGGCCATAGACGGCATCCTGAAAATCCAGCACGCCAAGACAAGCCCCCACGCTTGTCGCTGCGCGTACTGCGGCACCCCCCGTGGGGGCCATCAGATTTCTGGGCATGAAGTCCCGGTGCACGTAGACGCTGGGCTGCGCCAGATTGGCCGCGATGATCTGCTTGAACGTGTTGTCCAGCGTGAAGCGCATGTCCTTGTCGATCGTCAAGCCCTTGTGCTGAACCAGATACCAGTCGGGAAACAGTTCCAACTCGCGGCGCAGCAGGGCTTCGTCATAGGGCGGCAACACATCCGGCCTGGACGCCAATTGCCAGGCAATCAGCGCATCCACAGCCTGCAGGTAGAGCGGCAGGTTGGCCTGTGGGTTGGCCCTGTCGATCACCTGCATCATGGTTTGCCCGCCCAGATCAGTCAGCAGCATGAAGCCGTGCGGCTCGTCCCAAGCCAGGACTTCGGGCGCGTGCAGGCCCGCCGCGTGCATGAGTTGCGCCACCTTCACAAATGGCTGGCAGTTTTCCCGCTCGGGCGGTGCATCCATGATGATGCAACTGCCCTGGTTGGCGTCGATGCGGAAATAGCGTCTGAAACTGGCGTCCGCGCTGGCCAGGCGCAAGCTTGCAACTTGCAGGCCATGCGTCTGGCTCGTTGCTTCCAGCCACTGTGCAAACTGCTGAGCTCTTTGTGGGTCAGTCCAGACGATGGGTGTACTGGGGTCAAGGGTGGGGGCAGGGATGGGTGGTGTGGCTTGGCTCATGGATAATCCATTCTAATGACCGCCATGTGCCAGCCCCCATTTACCGCCCCATGCCTTCTCGCGCTCTTGCTTCATGTACTTATTGACACCTGACTCTGAATTGCGGGTGAACATTGGCCATTGGCGTGTTGTGAACGTCTGTGTGGCGAGTGGGCTGTTGGCTCCCGCGCTGGCGCTGGCACAGGACACTGCGCCAGCTGACCTGCTGCAACTGCGCAACAGCATGGCGCTGGAGTCGTCCATCAGCCCGCTCACCCGCAGTCTGTTGCCCACCTTTGTCTCGGGTGACACCATCACCGGCCGTACTGATCTGGAAACCATGGTGCAAGGCCATGCCATGCTGCGCAAAGGCGACATGGTGATACGGGCCGACCGCCTGGAATACAACCAGCCTACCGACCTGGCGCGTGCCAACGGTAACGTGCATATCAACCGCGCCGGCAATGTCTATGAAGGCCCGTTGGTAGAGTTGCGAGTGGATGCATTTGAAGGCTTTTTCAACCAGCCAACCTACCACTTTCTCAAGAACGATGCCCACGGCCAGGCGGATCGGGTGGATTTTCTGGATGACCAGCGTGCGGTGATTCACAACGCCACCTTTACCACTTGCAAACGTCAGGGTGGTCCAGACTGGCTACCGGACTGGATCCTGAAGGCCACCCAGATCAGCATGGACAACGAAGAAGATGTCGGCACCGCAGAGGGTGCCTTGTTGAGCTTCAAAGGCGTACCACTGCTGCCGATTCCTTATCTGACGTTTCCGCTGAGTGACAAGCGCAAATCCGGCGTGCTGCCACCGACCATCGGCCTGGACAATGTCAACGGATTTGAGGTAGCTCTGCCCTACTACTGGAATATTGCACCCAATCGCGATGCCACATTCACGCCTACGCTGATGTCCAAGCGCGGGCTCGATATCGGCACGGAATTCCGATACCTGGAACCTGATTACTCTGGTGACGCAAAGGTTGACTGGATGCCCTCGGACCTGTTGCGCAACACCAGTCGTTGGAGCATAGAAGCCAGCCATCAGGCGCAAATCGCCAGCGACTGGACCGACCATGGTTTCGCCTTGAACCTGAGCCTGAACCGCGTCAGCGACGACAACTACTGGCGTGATTTCACCCGTTCAGGCGGCACATCCACCCAATTACTGTCGCCCACCGATGCGGCTCTGGTCGCGGCGAACAACCAACTCACTCAGCGCCTGCTGGCCAACGATGCCAAACTGTCTTGGACCAATGGCTCTTTCAGCAGCTTTGTGCGCACTCTCAAGTGGCAAACACTGCAGAACCTGCAAGATTCGACGGCCACCATCGTGCCGCCCTATGACCGCCTGCCCGAACTGGCCACGCACTATGCCAGCAGCACCGCGACCGGCCTGAACCTAGCCATGGATGTGGACTACACCAGATTTCAATCCGATAGCAGTCTGACCAATCAACCCAACGGTCAGCGCATGTTTTCGTTGATGCAGGTGAGCCGCACTTGGCAAGCACCGCAAGGCTATGTCACACCCAAAGTGCAGCTACACGCCACCCAATACCAGTTTGATTCGCCTCTAAGTAATGGCGACAGTACGGCCAGTCGGGTTCTGCCAACCTTCAGCTTAGACAGTGGTCTGGTGTTTGAGCGCGAGGCTCAGTTTTTTGGCCGAAACCTTCTTCAGACACTGGAACCACGGGCGTTTTATGTTCGCACGCCGTATCGCGACCAGAGCCTGCTGCCCAATTACGACTCGGGCGCCAATGATTTCAATTTGTCAACGATCTACACCGAGAATGCTTTTGTCGGCAACGACCGCATCTCAGATGCCAACCAACTGACGCTGGGCGTAACCAGCCGCTTGCTTGACCCAGACACGGGTGCCGAGTCGGCGCGTTTTGGTGTGGCGCAGCGCGTGCAGTTCAGCGACCAGCTCGTGACCTTGCCAGGCGGGGTACCGGTTACAGGCCGTTTAAGCGACTTGTTGCTAAGCACGTCGATCAACTGGGACCCGCACTGGGGCTTCAATGGCAACCTCCAGTACAACCCAGATACAGAGCGCTCAATACGTTCCACCTTGGGGGCCAGTTACCACCCGAGCGACTATCACACCTTGTCGCTTGCGTACCGTTATCAGCGTGGTTCCAGCGAGCAGATTGATTTGGGCTGGCAGTGGCCTTTGAACGATCTGTGGGGTGATCGCGGTCAAGGCAGCGGCACAGGTCAAGGCGAAGGAGCGGGTCGCTGGTATAGCGTCGGGCGCCTGAACTACGGCATGGACGTAAAACAGATGGTCAACGCCATCGTCGGCTTTGAGTACGATGCGGGGTGCTGGCTGGGGCGCGTTGTGTTTTCGCGTCTGCAAACCAGCACGGCCAGTGCCACCCAAAGCATCATGTTCCAACTGGAGTTTGTCGGCTTCTCGCGCCTGGGCGTGAACCCGCTGCAGACTCTCAAGAGCAATATTCCCGGTTATCAGAACTTGCGTGCGCCAGCGGATGCACCAAGCCGTTTCAGCAATTACGATTGAACCACCATGACCTATCGACCCAAGACCTTTTCCCTGGCTGCGCTGGCGCTCGTGGCATTGAGTCAGGCGCAAACGCAAGGCCTGCACATACCCGATGTTCACTCCCCGTCACCAGTCGCGACTAAGTTGTCCACAGCGCAGGCAGACTTCATCGTCGCGGTGGTGAATTCCGAACCCATCACCAATATTGAAGTGCAGCGTGAAACGCAACGTGAGTACCAACAATTGGTGCAACAACACCGTGCGCCGCCAGATGCCAGGGTGTTGCTACCCGAGGTGCTGGAGGGGCTGATCAACCGCAAAGCCCAATTGCAGTTGGCGCGTGAAACGGGACTGCGTGTCGAAGAATCAGCCATTGACCAAGCGGAACAATCCATCGCTGCGCAAAACCAATTTGATGTGGCCGAACTGCACCAGCGCGTACAGCAAGAAGGCCAGTCCATTAGCGAGTTTCGCAACCAGTTGTCGGACCAGATATTGCTGCAACGACTGCGTGAGCGTGACGTTGACGCCCACGTCAAAGTGAACGAGCAGGACATCGACCAGTTTCTGCAGGAGCAGAAAACAGTCATGGACTCGGGCGACGTCGAGATCAACCTGGCACAAATTCTGGTGGCGGTGCCAGAGTCAGCCTCGCCAACTCAGGTCGACGCCTTGAAATTGCGGGCGCAGAGGGCGCTGGATCGGGCGCGCAAGGGAGAAGACTTTGCGGCTCTGGTGAAAGAATTTTCTGATGCCTCCGATTTGGCGAACGGTGGCCAATTGGGTTTGCGAAGTACCAGCCGATACCCTGAGCTGTTTGTCAAGGCCACTCACACGCTGGGCGTGGGTGACGTGGCCGACTTGGTGCGATCACCAGCAGGATTTCATGTGTTGAAAGTGATCGAGAAAGTCAGGCCAGATTTGCCCACGATGGCGGTGACGCAAAGCCATGCACGGCATATCTTGCTGGTGCCTAGTGCCCACATGAGCGAGGCTGAAGCGGTGCGCAAGCTCGCCGACCTCAAGAAACAGATAGTGTCCAATCAAGCCGACTTTGCCGCGCTGGCGCGCGAATATTCACAGGACGGCAGCGCGGCACAGGGTGGTGACCTGGGTTGGGCCAGCCCGGGTATGTTTGTGCCCGAGTTCGAGACCGCCATGAACCGCCTAGCTCCCGGCGAGGTAAGCGACCCACTGGTGTCGCGCTTCGGAGTGCACTTGATCCAATTGTTGGAGCGCCGCAAAGTCAGCTTGACGCAGGAGCAGCAGCGTGAAGCTGCGCGTGCTGTGCTGCGGGAAAAGAAGATTCAGGAGGCCTACCGCACCTGGGTGCAGGATATACGCGCCCGAGCATATGTGGAAATGCGCGAGCCACCGCAGTAGTGCCGACTTTGCCGCATTAGCCCCCTCACCTTCCATGAAGCACATTGCGCGCAAGCGTTTTGGACAGCATTTCCTGACGGATGGCGGCATCATTGACGCCATCGTGGATGCCATTGATCCCAAGCCTGCTCAGGCCATGGTTGAAATCGGACCTGGCTTGGCAGCGTTGACGCAGCCACTGGTGGAGCACCTCGGTGCCTTGACGGTGATAGAACTGGATCGCGATCTGGCCCAGCGGTTGCGTTCTCACAGTCAGCTGCGAGTGGTTGAATCTGATGTGCTTAAAGTTGATTTTTCGCTGATAGCACAGGAACTTGACGCTATCAAAATCAGAGTTGTCGGCAATCTACCCTATAACATCTCGACACCGATTCTTTTCCACTTGCTGAAATATGTGGATGTGATCGAAGATCAGCACTTCATGCTGCAAAAGGAAGTGATTGACCGCATGGTGGCACGCCCGGCTACTGGGGCTTATGGCCGCCTGAGCGTCATGCTGCAGTGGCGCTATGCGATGGAAAACGTGCTGCTGGTGCCGCCTGAGAGCTTCGAACCACCACCGCGTGTAGACAGCGCGGTAGTACGCATGGTGCCGCGTGACAAGCCGGCGGCAGTGAACGTGACGCTGCTCAGTGAAATGGTTCAGGTAGCTTTCAGCCAGCGCCGCAAACTGTTGCGCCATACGCTGGGGCAGTGGCTACAGGCCAGGCAATTTGCCGGTGGGTTTGATGTGCAACGCCGCGCGGAAGAAGTACCAGTGGACGACTACATCGCTCTGGCCTTGGCGGTAGCTGAGCAGATATAAAAAAAGCCTGAACAAGTCAGGCTCTTTTGTCCGCAGTCGCTGGAATTAATTGGTTGTCCAATAACCCGCGTTGAAGGGGCTGCTCATGCGCAGCGCCAGCGGGGAAATATCTAACAACTTGTCAGTAGGCATTTTTTCGCCATTTTCCGCGTGAACTTCGATCGCTTGCCCCCCTGGGAGTGTTGCGCCGTTGTTGGTGTTTGCCTCGTTAGCCCGGTCTGCTTGGCTGGTGTGTGCAGAACGGGCTACAGAAAAGAATAGAAACACCTGAAGGGTATTTTTCGGTCACCCCAATAATCTGCTGTGTCACGGAAGATGTCCAACAGTTGCTCGCGCGCTTCCTTGTCAAACTTCGCGTTGGCCGGGATATGCTCAAGCACAGCAATAAACCCAGGTTGTGGCCCGGATTTGTGCACCGGGTCAGTCATGCTGTCATACAGAGAGTCAAAGTTCTTGCCTACCTGTACGGTCAACATGAATTGCTGGCTAATCAGATCCAACACGTCTTGCTTGCTCTGGGCGTTAGCCAGGTTGGCGTACAGAAAATGATGGCCCAGACCCTGCGCCGCTGCCTGAAGGTCAGGCACACGAAAAGCCCGGATCGATTGAACAATATTGGGTCGCACACCGCGCAAGGGCTCGTCCGCCAGGGCGGTCGGCGACTTGAGGGTTGCCTGATCAAGTAACATATTCATCTTCTCTCTTCAGTTCAAAGTAACAATTCAAAATTCAGGGCACGATCTTGCGAAAACTCGCATAGTGATCGGCGGTGTAGTAGCAAGCATCTGGCGTCTTCGGCATTCCGCCACAGACGATTCGTCGGGTTCCCCGGTGCCACAGGCCAGGGGTTGGTACGGTGTACTCTCGGTAATAGCCACGTTTGAAGGGTGGCAGCAGCCTTTCCCGATTGCCAAAAATAACACCATCCTTCTCACTAGCAAACGGGCCACCCTGATGAATCAGGGCATACATCTGCTCGCCTTGTTGGGGCAACTCGGCTACCCGGATAGTGGCAGAAATATCCGCTGACGTGTTCTGCCGGGACTGCGCCGGTCCCGGTGCCATCACTGCGATCAAACATAAGCCAGTGAGCACCAACTTGAATTTTTCAAATCGCGTCATGGAGGGCATTCCTTACAACCACTTGGGGTAAACCCGAATCACCAAGGGCGTAAGTGTCGGCGATTTGCAAAAAAAACGCAAGCCATTGCTCAAACAATAAGCAATGGCTGTGGGGGATTAGGTGGTCCGCTGCGCAGGCAGCGGACTTTTGGCGTTACTTTTTAACGATCAGCGTTGGCGTCAGCCACCGTCAGCGCAGTCATGTTGACGATGCGTCGTACGGTGGTGCTGGCGGTCAGAATGTGCACTGGCTTGGCAGCACCCAGTAGCACCGGACCCACGGCGATGTTGCCGCCTGCGGTGACTTTGAGCAGGTTGTAGGCGATGTTCGCGGCGTCAATGTTGGGCAGCACCAGCAGATTAGCATCACCAGCGAGCATGTTGCGTGGCATCAGAGCATGGCGTGCTGCGCTGTCCAGAGCCAGATCAGCATGCATTTCGCCTTCCACCTCCAGCCAGGGGGCTTGCAAGCGCAGCAATTCCAGGGTCTGACGCATCTTGATGGCGCTGGGCTGGTCACTGGAGCCAAAGTTGGAGTGACTCAGCAGTGCAGCGCGCGGGTGCAGGCCAAAGCGCTTCATTTCCTCAGCCGCCATCACGGTGATAGTGGCCAGTTCCTGAGCCGTAGGGTCGTAATTGACATGGGTGTCTACCAGGAAGATCTGTCGATCAGGCAGCATCAATCCGTTCATGCAAGCGTAGATTTCCACATCATGCGCGCTGTTGAGGTTGGCACGCGTTCGTTTGCCGATCACCTGGTCGATGTAATGCAAGTGTAGGTTGGTGGTTCCCCAAGTGCCGCAGATGATGCCATCGACGTAACCCTTGTGCAGCAGCATCGAGCCGATCAACGTCAGGCGACGGCGCATTTCGATCTTGGCAGCCTGCACAGTGACGCCCTTGCGCTCGGCCATGTGGTGATAGGTTTGCCAGAAATCGCGGTAACGCTCGTCCTGCTCGACGTTGACCACGTCGTAGTCCAGTTCTTCTTCCAGTCGCAAGCCAAATTTCTGGATGCGCTGCGCGATGACTGCCGGGCGACCAATCAAGGTTGGTCGTGCCAAGCCTTCGTCAACAACGATCTGGCAGGCGCGCAGCACGCGCTCTTCTTCGCCCTCGCAATAGGCCACACGCTTGTGCAACGCTTTCTTGGCGGCGGTGAAGATGGGCTTCATCATCGTGCCCGAGGCGTAAACGAAACTTTGCAATTGCTCACGGTAAGCGGTGAAGTCAGTGATCGGGCGCGTGGCCACGCCGCTGTCGGCCGCAGCCTTGGCCACGGCAGGGGCAATCACGACCATCAGCCGCGGGTCAAACGGCTTCGGAATCAGGTATTCGGGGCCAAAAGCCAGTTGTTCGCCCGCATAGGCGGCGGCCACCACTTCACTCTGCTCGGCTCGTGCCAGTTCGGCAATGGCGTGCACCGCGGCAATTTCCATCTCCAGCGTGATGGTGGAGGCGCCGGCATCCAACGCACCGCGGAAGATGTACGGGAAGCACAGAACGTTATTGACCTGATTCGGGTAGTCGGTGCGGCCGGTGGCGATGATGGCATCGTCACGCACCGCCTTGACTTCCTCGGGCAGGATTTCAGGCGTTGGGTTAGCCAGGGCGAACACCAGTGGGTTAGCAGCCATTTTGGCGACCATGTGACCCTTGAGTACGCCCCCCGCAGACAGACCCAAAAACACATCAGCGCCCTCAATCGCCTCGCTCAGGGTGCGCGCCGAGGTCTTTTGTGCAAAGAAGGCCTTATCGTCATCCATCAGCTCGGTGCGGCCTTCGTAGACCACACCGGCCAAGTCGGTGACGAAGATGTTTTCACGGGAAATGCCCAGTTTGACGAGCAGACCCAGGCAAGCCAAAGCCGCCGCACCAGCGCCCGAGGTCACCAGTTTCACCTTGGCCGGGTCTTTGCCGACGACTTTCAAGCCGTTCAGAATAGCCGCTCCCACGACGATGGCCGTACCGTGTTGGTCATCATGGAAAACGGGAATCTTCATGCGCTCGCGCAGCTTGCGCTCGACGTAGAAGCAGTCCGGCGCCTTGATATCCTCCAAATTGATACCGCCAAAGGTGGGTTCGAGCGAGGCAATGATTTCCACCAGCTTGTCGAGGTCGTGTTTTTCGTTGATCTCGATGTCAAACACATCAATACCGGCGAATTTCTTGAACAACACGCCCTTGCCTTCCATCACTGGTTTGGCGGCCAGCGGTCCGATGTCTCCCAAGCCAAGCACGGCGGTGCCATTGGTGATAACGGCTACCAGGTTTCCACGGCTGGTGTATTTGAAGGCTGCGTTGGGGTCTCTGACAATTTCCTCACAGGGGGCGGCTACACCCGGCGAATAAGCCAGCGCCAGGTCGTGTTGGTTAGTCAGTTGCTTAGTAGCGGCAATGGCAATCTTGCCCGGTGTAGGAAACTGGTGGTAATCCAAAGCGGCACGGCGCTGCTGGACACGCTTTTCTTCAGGGGTGTTGTAGGGCATGCAGGTCTCCTGTCGGCCACTGGCGCGATGCAACGTGTCGCGCCATAAATGTTTGAGGGGCGCGAATTGTAGGCCTGCGTGGGGCGGTCTGAAAATGTGGGATTCCAAGCCGCTTTCGCAGCTTCAGTCAACCGTCATAGGCTCAAGCGGTCATCCGTTTAGTCTGCTCCGACCGTCGACTGGTTTGTTGCCCGGTCAGAGCAAAGCCGAGCTGTTGGCCCACTGCATCCTCAAATTGCCAGACGCCGGGTTCCGGCATGCGCCACTGACCAGGCGTTCCCGGTGCCGGTGCCGCCACCACGATGGGCAAGGCAGGCGTTTTGATGGCCACCGGCATCAGCGGAAAGACAACGGCAGTCGGGTTGCCAGCCAGCGTCGCCGCCAAGGCACGAGCGGCAGACATGATGGGCATCACAAATGGCAGGCTGTGGCCGTCACACACGGCCATGTCGGCTGCATCGGCCCACAGGCCCCGGGCGTATTGCGCGCCGTCACCCAGGGCGTAAACCCCTGGCGCGCTGGTTTGCAGCCGTTCATCGACCAGCACACCGCGTTCGCAGACCAAACCGGCTGCCTTTGCCAGTGCTGTATTTGCTCTTAATCCAATAGCGCTAAGCACTGTATCTACCTGGGCCATATGCCCATTTTTCAGTTCAACTTGCAACGAAGCCTGTCCGGTATCAGCAGCGGCATCAGGGTGCCGGTGGACGCCGACCACGCTGGTGCCGAAATGCCAGATGACACCCAGCGCAGTCAACGCATCGCGCAGTTGGGTGCTGGCCGCAACGGGCAACAGGGCGGCGATCGGACCGGTCGCCGGATCAGCCACACTGACCTGGTAACCGGCGGAGACCAAGTCGTTGGCGAATTCGCACCCAATCAATCCGGCCCCCATGATCAGAACGTGCCTGCGCCTGGCACCCGTATGCGTGCCGACCGGGTGGAGGCGGGCGTGAAATTCGCTGAAGTCGTTCAACGAGTTGACGGATTGCACCTGGTCGGCCGCATCTCCAGCTAGCGGGACGCGAATGGCGTTGGCGCCGGTGGCCAAAACCAGTTGGCTATAGGGGTAGTCACCCGCGCTGGTGCTGACAGTCCTGGAAGCAGGGTCCAGTGCCGTAACCCATGTACGCGGCAGCAGGGTGACGCCCAGCGCCTTGGCCATGCTGGCTGCCGGTGTGGTGACCAATTGGGCCGGACCACGCTTTTGGGCGAAGGCGTTCGACAATGAGGGCTTGGCGTAAAAGTCGCCGTTGTCGGCGGTAATGAGCATCACCGGGGTGCTGGGGTCAAGCTTTCGAAACTCGCGTACCGTGGTCCAGCCAGCAAGACCGGAGCCGATGATGATGATGGGATGTGCCATGGCTTTTCTTTGGGGGTGCGCTGATCCACCACGCATGTCACAACGGGTGTAACACGCGGCTTCAACAGAGATGATCGGGGTTGTGCGGCGGCAGATTCAATGCCTGTCACGCACAACGTCAGGCCTCAGATTTCGACCGCCTCAAAGTCGGCCTTGGCGACACCACAATCCGGGCAAGCCCAGGTGTCGGGTACATCGGCCCATGGCGTGCCCGGCGCGATGCCATCTTCAGGGCGGCCAGCCGCTTCGTCATACACAAAACCGCACACGATGCAGAGATAGGTTTTCATCATTCAATCCAATCAAAAATATATAAGAAAATGGCCTCAAGCCCTTATAAATACTTGGCAATTAGCTATGTAAAACAGAGTTTAATTCGGTGCTCAGGCGGCCACATTCGCCAGTTGGGCTTTGTAGTGGTTGGCGTGGCGCTCCTCGACTTTAGCCAGTGCGGCAAAACGCTTCTGTGCCTTTTCAAGGGTGGCCTTGAACTGCGCGGCGTGCACTTTGCTTTCTTCAATCTGTTCGCTCATCTCGGCCACTGCAGCGGCCTGACCTTCCGCCTCGGCCGTCTGGCGAAAGCCCGGGTACATCTCGCTGTATTCGTAGGTTTCACCGTCAATGGCGATTTGCAGGCATTTGGCCGGGGTCATCGTGGCCTTGGGGTAAAGCAGGTCCAGGTGACCAAAGGCATGCATGACTTCCTGGTCAGCAGTTTCTTCAAACGCGCGGGCGGTGGCTTCGTCGCCCATCTCGCGCGACAGCTTGGCAAAGTAGCGGTACTTGATGTGTGCCATGGATTCGCCAGCAAAGGCGGCTTCCAGATTGGCCAGGGTCTTGATTTCTGGGCGTTGGGGTGCAGTCATGGGAATCTCCTAAAGGTGGTTAACGGGCTTTTGATAGCCAAATGGAATCAACATGGAATGTATCTTAGTACTTACCTATCAATCTGCCCAATTGGATTTGACTAAGTCGCCGATAGCTGCTGTAACACTCGTGTTTCATTCTGTTTGATGAAGTCCACGACAATGGCGCATTCATTGATAAGCCAGCAGACCTCCGCCGGTTTCCATTATTTATTGACTGTCTGACGTGCGCGACAACAAGATTGACTCCTTCTCTGCCAGTGGTATCTACCCGCCAGTCAAACCCCATCGCAGTGGTTTGTTGCAGGTGGACGACCTGCATACGCTGTATTGGGAAGAGAGTGGCAACCCGCAAGGCTTACCCGTGCTGTTCCTGCATGGTGGCCCTGGGGCAGGTACGGCGCCCAGTCACCGCCAGTTTTTTGACCCAGCGCGTTACCGCATCGTGCTGTTTGACCAGCGCGGGTCAGGTCGGTCCGTACCTCTGGGAGAAGCCCGCCAGAACACCACCCAACTGCTGATTGACGACATTGAACGCCTGCGCGAAATGATGGCTATCAAAGAATGGCTCATTTTTGGTGGTTCCTGGGGCTCTACGCTGGCCCTGGCCTACGGACAGACCCATCCTGAGCGCTGCACCGGCTTCATCTTGCGCGGCATCTTCCTCGGAACACAGACCGAGATTGACTGGTTCCTGCAGGGCATGCCATTGTTTTTTCCGGACGAACACGCGCAATTTGTCGGCCACATACCAGAAGAAGAACGAGATGACCTGCTGGGCGCCTACATGAAGCGCCTGTTCAGTGACGACGCCATCGAAAATCTGCGTGCCGCCCAGGCCTGGAGCCGCTACGAGGCCAATTGCCTGCATCTGGTGCCGCGCCCGGAAGTGGCCAGAATGTTCAGCGCCGCCAGCGTAGCGCTTGGTGTTGGGCGCCTTGGTGCACACTATTTTTGTAACAGGATGTTCTTGTCAAAAAACCAGTTGCTCGACAACATGAACCGCATCCAGCACCTGCCAGCGGTCATCATCCAGGGCCGTTATGACATGATCTGCCCGCCACGCACCGCCTGGCAATTGCGCAAGGCTTGGCCGCGAGCCAGTTTCGAGATGATCAATGACGCAGGTCATGCGGCCTCGGAGCCCGGCATTGCCAGCGCTTTGGTGGCTGCCACCGAGCGCTTCAAGCTCACCGGCACGCTGTAACCCGTCGGCGCCGGTCAGGCCAATGGCTGATCGGTGTTGGGCAGTGGATCAGTCGCCGCGGCGGTCATCCTTGCGACCATGGCCATGGTGCCCGTTGTCATGACGGCCATCCCGACGCTCGGCCTCACCGTAGTAGCGGGGCGCATAAACATCGCGGTACCACCGGTCTTGCACAAAGTAAACCGGCTGTCCACAGGCACCATAGTTTCGGCAATACTTGTCCCAGTGCTTTTCATGCCCAGGCGGCACGCGCAAGTAAATCGGCTCGCGCGCCACGGTCATGGGGCGTTGCTCAATGATCACAGGCTGCGGGTAAATCACGGCAGGTTGTGGTACTTGGCCAATGTCAATCCGGCCATAAAACCCAGGTTGGGAGACGTTGACCGAGACACCCACGTTGGCAGCCAACGCGGCGCTGTGGAGGGATGTAGCGCACAAAAGTGCACCAATGGAGAGGACGAGTTTATTCATGGGGCAATTTTAGAACCCCTGCCTCACTGCCATGTAAGCAAAAGTAACTCAAACCTGCGGCAACAAGTAGCGCCGCTCCCAGGCGCTGATTTCGCTCAGGTAATGGTCGTATTCCAGAGCCTTGACAGCGCAATAACCTGTTACAAAATTATCTCCAAACGCTTTCCTGGCAAGGGCACTGTGCTGCATTCTCTCTAGCGCCCCATCCATGCTGCGTGGCAGGCCGTGGGCTTCGTCGTAGCCGTTGCTGGCCAGCGGGTCAGACGCTTGCAACTGCTCCCGGATACCCGCCAGACCGGCCGCCAGTGTGGCGGCGATGGCCAGATACGGGTTGGCATCGGCCCCGGCCACCCGGTTCTCCACGCGCCGAGCCACGGGAGGGCTGGTGGGCACACGCAGTCCGGTGGTGCGGTTGTCGTAGCCCCAGGCCATGTTGGTGGGGGCCTGGCTGCCAGCCACATAGCGGCGGTAGGAATTCACATGCGGTGCCAGCATCAGCATCAGCTCTGGACCATAGGTTTGCAGACCAGCGATGAACTGGCCAAACAGCGGGCTGGCACTGCCATCGGGCGCGCTGAAGACATTCGCTCCCAAGGCATCCACCACGCTGGTATGCAGGTGCATCGAGCTGCCGGAACTGCCCGCAATAGGTTTAGCCATGAAGACTGCGTTCAAACCGTGTTTAAGGGCAATTTCGCGCGCCGCATACTTGAACAGAAAGGCCTGATCGGCCACAGCCACTGCATCGCCATGCATCAGGTTGATCTCGTATTGCGTGGCGCCGACCTCGTGAATCCAGGTGTCGGCGTCGATCTGCAAGGTGACCAGGGCGGCGCGGAACTCGTCCCAGAACGGGGCCAACTCGTTGAGCATGTTCAGACTGAAGGCGCTTTGACCCACCTCGGCGCGGCCACCGCGCACGGCGGGCGGCACCAGTGGTTGGGCCGGGTCGGCATTGGCGGCCGTCAGGTAAAACTCGATCTCCGGGGCTACCACCGGCACCAACCCCAGCGTCGCGTAGTCGGCCAACACCCGCTTCAGCGTGCTGCGCGGAGCGAAGGTGCACAACTCGCCGTTGAGTTCCAGGCAGTCATGTACCGCCACCGCACGCGGCTGACTGGCCCAGGGTGCGAGAGTGAGCGTGCGGTAGTCGGGCAGCATACGCACATCGGGGTCACTGTCGGGAAACACTGGGTTGTAGGAATACTCGCCGGTGATCGCCTGCATGGGGATCGCCTGGCAGATGCGCAGCTCGGCCCCGGCGGCAAAGCGGCTGGCAGGCATCAGCTTGCCGCGCGGGTAGCCGGAGATGTCGGCAAAGATGCACTCCACATCAGCGACGCCGTGCTGGTTGAAAAAAGCGTTGATCTGTTCAGGAGTAGAGGCAACGGTGTTGTGGCTTGAGGACTGAGACATGATGTGAGGTTGTTTTGAACGAAAAAATCTAGGCAGGCGGGAAGTAGACAGAACTGCGGTGGAGCGCAGCGTCTGCCCAGGCGTTATCGCATCAGCGCCTCGATCTCGGCGACGCTGACCGGTACGTCACGCGAAATGAGTTCGCAGCCGGACTCGGTCACGATGGCGTCGTCCTCAATGCGAATACCGATGTTGTGAAACTGCTCGGGCACGCCGGCGGCTGGGCGCACATAAATGCCGGGCTCAATGGTGAGCACCATGCCTGGGCGCAGGATGCGTGCAGGACGGTCCTTGATGAGGTCGCCGGTGAGGGCGTCACAGCGCTCACTGACTTGGCCAATCTCGCTAGGTTCGGTGTAGGCGCCGCAGTCGTGCACATCCATGCCCAGCCAGTGACCGGTACGGTGCATGTAAAACGGAAAGTAGGCGCGTTTCTCGATCACGTCGTCCACGCCACCGACTTTGTTTTTGTCCAGCAAACCCACGTCCAGCATGCCTTGGGCCAGGACCTTGACGGTGGCATCGTGCGGATCGGTGAAGCGTGCGCCCGCTTTGGTAGCTGCAATGGCCGCTTCCTGCGAGGCCAGCACCAGCTCGTACAGCGTCTTTTGCGGGCCACTGAACACCCCGTTGGCCGGGAAGGTGCGGGTAATGTCGCTGGCATAGCCGTCCAGTTCGCAGCCCGCGTCGATCAGCACCAGTTCACCGTTCTGCACGCGGCCCGCATCGGCACGGTAGTGCAGCACGCAGGCATTGGCCCCAGCAGCGACGATGGAGCTATAGGCCGGATACTGGGAGCCATGCTGCCGGAATTCGTGCAGCAGTTCGGCGTCCAGGTGGTACTCACGCACCTCCTGCCCGGCGCGCAACATGGCCGCGCAGCGTTGCATGGTGCGCACATGGGCGCCAGCGCTGATGGCGCAGGCGCGCCGCATCACATCTTGCTCATGCGTGTCCTTGATCAGACGCATCTCGTCAAGCACGCTGCACAGGTCGCGCTGCTGATCGGGGCACAGCATGCCGTAGCGCACCTTGGCGCGCAAGCCGCTCAGCCAGCCGTCAATGCGCGACTCCAGTCTCGAATGGGTGGCAAAGGGGTACCAGACGGCGTCACGGCCATCCAGCAAAGCTGGCATTCGCTGGTCAAGATCGGCCAGAGAAAAGGCCGCATCGATGCCCAGGGCTTCGGGCGCTGCATCTGGTCCGAGCCGGTAGCCATCCCAGATCTCGCGCTCCAGGTCTTTGGGCTGGCAAAACAGCGTCGTCTTGCCGTCGCCGGTGATCACCAGCCAAGCCTTGGGCTCGGTGAAGCCGCTGAGGTAATAGAAGTAACTGTCGTGGCGGAACAAAAAGTCGCTGTCACGGTTGCGCTGCTGTTCAGGCGCGGTGGGCAAAATGGCAATGCCGTTCGGACCGATATGTCGGGCCAGCGCGGCGCGACGTTGGGCATAGAGGGTGTTGGCTGCATTCATGATCGGTGCGGATATTTCTGTCGTGTGGGCTGGTCAGCCAGCCCGGGAACCGTCATTGTGAACCAGGAAGAAAGGGCCCGTGCGGGCAAGGCTGCCGTTCAAGCCAGCGGCATCTGCCCATTGAGCTGCGCCAGCCGCTCCGGCGTGCCGACATCGGTCCACGGCCCCGCATACAGTTCGGCAGCCACCAAGCCCTGACCCATGGCGGCGCGCAGCAACGGCGCCAGTGCGGCTTTCACGCCAATCGGGTTGCCAGCGGGGATGTCACACCACGGTGGCGCAAACAGGGCGCGGTGGTAGAGCCCGATGGTGGAGTAGGTATAGCGCGGCTGCGGGTCATCTTTGGGCAGGTTCTGGGCCAGGCCGGTGGATGCGTCCAGACCAAAATCACCGCGCGGGTTGTGCGCGGGGTTGGGCACCAGCCAGATGTGCGCCAGCTTGCCGCTGGCGGTAAAGCGCTGCACGGCCTGTTGGGTGAAGGCAAAGCCGGGCGTGAACACGTCAGCAGCGAGGACCCAGAACACCTCGCCAGCATCCATCAAGTCATTGGGAAATAGCAGGGGGAGTGCTCGGCAAATGCCACCTGCCGTCTCCAGCGCGCCACCAAATTCGCGCCCTTCCATTGAGTAATGCAGCGTCAAATACTCTGCATTCAATAGCTTACTGTCCTTTGCATATAAGGGCTCGAAGCCAAAATGATCATTAAACTTCTGAACAATCACCTGCTCCAGCCAAGCGGTGTTGACCACCACACGCTGGCAGCCGCCTCGCAGCAGGGCCTCCAGATGCCACTGCATCAGCGGCTTGCCCTGCACGCTCAGCATCGGCTTGGGGCAGTTGTCGGTCAACGGGCGCATGCGCTCACCGCGGCCTGCGGCCAGCAGCATGACAGGTGCAGCGTTGAAGGTAGCGGGAAGAGATAAATCGGCTAGAGGCGGCACAAAGAGGCTTGGGTCATTCAGTTTGGTGCCCCGAAGCATAGCCCAGCTCCGCGTCCTGCAGCCAGCGTACCGACGCCCGGTAGGCATGCCAGGTGGCATGCCCAAGGAGAGGGCCGACCACCACCAGCCCCAGCGCCCAGGGCAACATCAGCGCCGCCGAGGTGAGTACGACAATCAGCGCGCCCCACAACAGCATCACGCCAGTGTTGGTCAGTACCACGGCAATGCTGGCGATGCAGGCGGTGATGGCGTCGGTATCGCGGTCCAGAATCATCGGGATTGACACCGCCGAGGTGGCATACACCAGCATGGCGAACACACTGCCCACCAGTAGATAGGCAATGACAAACTCCCAGTTTTGCGGATTGAACACGGCCTGTAGCACTCCCACGGAAGACGGCATACCGGTGTTGAAAAATACCGCAATGATCACCAGCGAGGCGCGTCCCCACAGCAGTTCCAGCACGATCAGCACGCCCACCAGCAGCCCCATACTGCGCAGGTGGCGCTTCCAGCACGTCGTGGAGGCTGTGAAGCTGGGTTTCAGATTCAACTCACAGCGTCGACTCGCGTCATACAGGCCCATGGCCAGAAAGGGGCCGACCAGCAGGCAGCCCGAGATGATGGTCATGGTGAACTCCGGCCGGTCACGGAACACCGCCCCCAGAATCACCGCCATGCCCCAGAAGGTCAAACCATAAAACAGGCTGATGCCGGGGCACACCCTCAGATCCCGCCAGCCCAGCCCCAACCAGCGCATCGGGGCAGTCCAGGGCTGGGCCACGATTTCATTGGCAGGCGCCTCAGAAGGCGGCGGCACATATGGGGCAGGTGCTACTTCATCGTTGTCATTGCTCATGGCGAAAGCCTAGCGCCACGAGTCCGCTTTGACTAGTGCGGAAAACACGGGTAGGTATGGCCTCTGGGAGGAGGTAGCAGACGATGGTTGCCCACCACATCCTGGCGCTGGCGGCAGGGTGCAGCAGTGGCGGTGGTGGACCTGTCAGCGTCGCAGCGCATCCTCATAAGCACGAAACGCCAGACGGACAGTTTCACGCACCTCGTTGTCGTTCCAGGGTTTGGTGAGGAATTTGTAGATGGCCCCTTCGTTGATCGCCTGGGTCACCGTGTTGAGATCGGTGTAACCTGACAGCACCATACGCATGCTTTGTGGATGCAGTTGCTTGACCCGCGAGAGGAACTCGGTGCCACTCATCTCCGGCATGCGCTGGTCCGAGATAATCACCTGAACCGCATGGGTGGCCAGCAGATCCAGCCCCTCGCGCGCACTGGTGGTGGTCAGTATCCGGTAACCATCGCGCCGCAGCAGGCGATTGAGCGAAGACAGCACATTCGGTTCATCATCTACCAGCAGCAGGGTTCGCGTGGCCTCGCCTTCTTCGGGCGGCGGCTTTACCAGATGACGCTGCTCACGCAACAAGGCTTCGTACTGCGCCGCTGGCAAAGGACGGCTGAAGTAGTAACCCTGAATCTCGTCACAAGCATGCTGACGTAGGTAGCTTAGCTCGGCGAGTGTTTCAACGCCTTCGGCGATCACACTCAGGCCGAGGTTGTGTGCCATAACAATGATCGTACTGGTGATCGCGGCCCGGTGAGGGTCTACCGCGACATCATGCACAAAGCTGCGGTCAATCTTCAGGGTCTTGACTGCGAAACGCTGCAGATAACTCAGTGAAGAATGCCCTGTGCCGAAATCGTCCAGTGAAATCCGTACACCCAGGCGGGTGAGTTCGTTCAGCATTTCGATGGCACTTTCGACATCCTGCATCGCCATGCTTTCAGTGACCTCCAGGTCAAGCAAGGTGGCTGGCAGACCAGTATCTGCCAGCACACGCCTGACCAATGGCAGCAAACTGGCGTCGCTGAACTGCCGCGGCGAGAGGTTGACAGCGATTCGACCCGCCGACAAACCTGCATCCAGCCAAGCACGGTGCTGACGACAGGCCTCGACCAGAACCCATTCACCCAGCGGCACGATGAGCCCAGTTTCCTCGGCCAAGGTGATGAATTCCACTGGCGGCACCAAGCCGCGTTCAGGGTGGTTCCAGCGCACCAGCGCCTCGGCAGCGATGACGGAGCCGCTCACCAAGTCAACCTGCGGCTGGTAATGCAGCAGAAATTCACCCTTGTCGAGCGCCTTGCGTAACTGGCTCTCCATGGTCAGTCGCTCGTGTACCCGCTGGTTGATCTCGGCGGTGAAAAACTGAATGCCATTACGCCCCTGCTCCTTGGCCCGGTACATGGCTGCCTCTGCCTGTCGTAGCAGGCCCGGTGCATCACCCGCGTCACGCGGGAAGAGACTGACACCTATGCTGACGGACAGCGTCAAGCGTTGTTCCTGTGTCTCAAAGGGTGCCTCCAAGACCGACTGAACGCGTCCGCAGCCCAGTTGCGCGGCGCGGGCCGCCTCAAGAGCTGGCATGATCAGGACAAATTCGTCGCCACTTAGCCGCGCCAGGGTATCCACATCACGAATACAGCTTTTCAGTCTGGCGGCAACCTGTCTGAGCAAAGTGTCACCCATGGCATGCCCCAGACCTTCATTGATGGCCTTGAAGCGATCCATATCTATCACGGCCACGGCCACCTCGTCGCCGTCACGCGTAGCACGGACCAGTGCCTGATCAAGGCGGTCGGCCAACAAATTGCGATTGGGCAATCCGGTGAGTTGATCGTGGTTGGACTGGTATTCCAGCGCTGCCTCGTAGCTTTTGCTCTCGGTGATGTCGGTCAGCACCGACACAAAGTGTGTGACCGGGCCGTCATTACGGCGAACCGGAGACACTGACAGCTCGGTCCAGAACAGACTGCCGTCTTTGCGGTAGTTGCGCAGGACAGCATGACCCTCGCGACCTTCGCGCAGGGCCAGACGGATGCCATCGAGTTCCGGCTGCTCCATGTCAGCACCCAGCAGGAAGCGCCCATTGCGGCCAACGGCTTCGGCGGCACCATAGCCGGTGATGCGTTCAAAAGCCGGGTTGACGTAGGTAAACGGGTGGTCGGCACCGAGCACCGAGGAAATCATGATGCCGTTGCTCGAAGCCTCAATCGCCTGCTCACGCAGGTGCAAGGTGTCTTCGCGACGGCGGGCCGCAATGCCGTAGGCGAGGTCATCAGCGAGTTCCTGCAGCAGTGCCAGCTCTTCGTTGCCGAACGTTTCCTGGCCATCCGTGTGCAACACCAGGACACCAAAATGCGTCTGACCAGACACCAGTGGTAACGCGGCACCTGCTTCGCAACTGCAGCGGCGAACGGCATCGTTAGCCGCCGCGTAATAGGCATCGTCAGCAAAAGACGTGCAGATGGTCGGGCGATCTTGGCCCATTGCTACACCAACGAAACCAGGCCAGTGGATGTTGCTTCCACGATCATGCGTCAGCAGCGCTGCCTCCACACGGCCTGCGGGGACCATCATGACAGGTCGTAACACGGCCTCGTTACCCGGCTCGGGCATGCCCACCCAGACCAGGCAATACCCGCCGACTTCGACCAGGATGCGTCCAAGTTCGGTCAGCAGGGTGGTCTCGTCACCGGTGCGCACCAGCGCATTGTTTCCTGCACTGAGCACGCGCAAGGTGCGGTTCAATCGCTCTAGCGCAGCTCGGGCCAATCGCCGCTCGGTGATATCTTCTTTGACGGCGATGAAGTGTGCAATCTCTCCTGCATCGTCGCGCATGGGCGCGATCACCTCAAACTCCCAGAACAGCTCGCCGTTTTTCTTGCGATTGCACACTTCGCCGCGCCATTCGTGGCCAGCCAGTAGCGTTCGCCACATCTCAACATAAACCTCATTGAGGGTCAGACCGGACTTGATCAGCCGTGGTGTCTGGCCCAATGTTTCTGCGGCGGTGTAGCCGGTGAGTTCGGTGAATTTCGGGTTGACGTATTCGATGTGTCCCTGGCGATCAGTGATCATGACCGTCACCGGGCTTTGCTCCACGGCCTGGTTCAGATTGCCAAGGCGCTGGTTGACTGCGGCAAGTTCCTGGGTGCGCAACTCAACCTGACGTCGCAACAATTGTGGTTGACGCAACAAGACATACGATAGATAAGCCAGCAATGAGCTGGCCAACAGGGCCAACAAAAATTCAACCAGCAACGACGGGTAGGAATGCCAGCCAGTGTTGGGTACAACACTCAGTACCCACGGGCTGTTGGATATCTGAATGTCGTACTCCACCGGATCATCCAGTACATCGAGGGTGGACTGCGCTAGGACAGACGCACGGGCACTGGCGTCGCTGCGAACCAAACGGTATCGGTAGCCAGCCTCGGTCATCTGCTGCAGGTTACCGATGTGCATCAGCTCATCCATCCTGACAACAGCCGTCACGAAGCCCCAGAAATGCGCCGACTCGCCGTTGCCAAGAAACACCGCCAGCCGCCCAAGCAGGCCATCACTGCCGTCGCGCAGCTTCAGGGGGCCTTCGAGCTTGACTGTCCGGCTGTCCAGCGCCTTGCGTGCCGTCGGATATCGCAAGGGATTGCTTAGAAAGTCGGTGCCGACGGCAAGTCCGTTGTCTGCAGGAGGAACAATCTCCGCCACCACCCCACCAGGGGCCAGCGCCAGTTCGCTGACCCCTGGGTAGAGTGGCAACATCTGGGTCGTCAAGCTCGCAAAGTTCTCAACGCGGCCCTGTCCCTGCCGCACCATGGCTGCCAGTGCATAGGTTGCCGACATGGCGCGATCAATCTGCATCTGCAGTGCGTGCGCATGGCCTGTTGCCCGATCCAGTGCAATAGCCCGGCGCTGCTGCACCCGGACGCTTTCAATCCCGGTGATAACCCCAATTCCCAAAGCCAGGGAAACAAGGAAAACGCCAGCACAAGCCCATCGCACACGCGTGTCGGTCAACAGCTTCACCGTTGCTGGCTCGCCAGCGTTACGTCCGGCCAACCAGTAAACAAGCCCCCCGTTGATCAGGATAAAGGTGAGGCCCTTGAACGACTGCCAATCGGTGAGCACGCCCGAATCGCCCATCAGCGCAGCAAGCCATTGATCGGACAGGTAGATCCAGGTTGCCGCCAGGACCAGATACAAAATCGTCGTGCGAAGACGGAAAGAGGGCATCGTCGGTGGCTCCAGGAAGATGGATTCCTTTGACTGTGGAATTCTGCGCTGATTCATTCTATGCCGCATGTTCAGCAACTCGCTACCTACCGGACATCCAGCCGTGCATACGCAAGCGCGCGAGCCTTTTGATGTACCAACTTGGACGGCATGGTGCATTCTTGCCCTGTGTATCATGCCGATTCCACATTGGCACAGGAGCAGCACATGGCACTCATGGACTTCATCAGAAAACAGTTCATCGACATCATCCAGTGGACCGAAGACGCGGACGGCACGCTGGCCTGGCGCTTTCCGATGGCTGATATGGAAATCCAGAATGGCGCGCAGTTGGTGGTGCGCGAATCGCAGATGGCGCTGTTTGTCAACGAGGGCAAGGCCGCCGACGTATTTGGCCCCGGCACCTACAAGCTCACCACGCAAACCCTGCCGGTACTGACCTACCTGAAGAACTGGGACAAGCTGTTCGAGTCACCGTTCAAGAGCGACGTGTATTTCTTCAGCACGCGCCAGCAAGTGGACCAGAAGTGGGGCACACCGCAACCCATCACCATTCGCGACGCCGACTTTGGCGCCGTGCGCCTGCGCGCCTTTGGCAACTACAGCTTTCGCGTGGCCGACCCCAAACTGTTCCAGACCGAAATTTCTGGCACGCGTGAACGCTATGAAACGGTGGACATCGACGGCCAGTTGCGTGGTCTGGTGCTGCAAAACATCAGCAATGCGGTGGCGGGCAGCGGCATTGCGTTTCTGGACCTGGCCGCCAACCAGCTCAGCTTTGCCCAGGCCCTGACGCGCCAGCTCGGCCCCGAATTCGAAAAAATCGGCCTCCAGCTCGAAGGCATGACGGTACAAAACGTCTCGCTGCCCGAAGAACTGCAAAAGATCATGGACCAGAAGATCGGCATGGGCATGGTCGGTAACGACATGGGCAAATTCATGCAATACCAGACGGCGCAGGCGATTCCCAAATTTGCCGAAGGCGCGGGTTCCGGCGGTGGTGGCAGCGGCATTGCCGGCGATGCCATGGGTCTGGGGGCTGGCGTGGCATTGGGTCAAGTGTTGGCGCAGAACCTCTCAAGCGGGTTGCAGGGCCATGCAGCGCCTGCCGCTGCGGTGGGTGTGAAGGCTGAGGATGTGATGGCTACCTTGGAGAAGCTCGGTGAACTCAAGACCAAGGGCATCCTGACGCAGGAAGAGTTTGATGCGAAGAAGGCGGAGTTGTTGAAGAAGTTGGTCTGACTTTTTTGCCCCGACAGCAAGCCACCGCATTCATTTTTAAGTGATTTTCTCCCCCCCTATCCCCCCCGCCCCTTCCCACCCCCACCGGGGCGGGAAGGGGAGCCAACAGCCGTATTTGGCCGTCGCTCTTTTTGGAAGAAGTACATCTCGAACGGTCTGTGGCGGGATGGGTGAAATACCTGCGTTGCTGGCAGAAACGGGCCACGGCACCAAGCCAAACCCACCGTCATTGGGCATCACGGCCACCGGCCAAGCGATTTGTACGTCCTCTCAAAGAAGACATGGCCAAATATGGCTGTTAGCTCCCCTTTTCGCCCCGGCGGGGGTGAAAAGGGGCGGGGGGGATAAGGGGGGATCAGCGTCAGCCCCGCAGGGCAACGTCGCCAGCGCAGAACGCAGTTCAAACCGAGGCCGAGCCGTTCCCCATGGCGACTGACCAACCGCAACGGTCCTACCGCACCCTGTGTCCCGGCTGTGGTGCGCCGCTGAACTTCAGCAGCGCCCAGTCCAGCCATGCTGTCTGCGGCTACTGCCAGAGCACGGTGGTGCGCAACGGCGAGGTGTTGCAGCGTCTGGGCAAGATGGCCGAACTGTTTGACGACCACAGCCCGTTGCAGTTGCAAGCCCGCGGCACCTGGCGTGGGCAAGCGTTCACGCTGGTCGGGCGCTTGCAATACAAATACGCCGAAGGCACCTGGAGCGAGTGGTTTGCCGTGCTGGCCGACGGCAGCAGCGCTTACCTGAGCGAAGACAACGGCGCCTATGTCTGGGCTGTGGCGCAAACACAATCGCGCGAGTTGCCGCCCGCTGAGCGTTTTCGCGTCGGCGCCACCACGGCCATCAATGGCCAGAGCTACAGCGTCGCCTCCAACCAGCAGGTGATGCTGCTGGCCGCGCAGGGCGAGTTGCCGCACTTGCCCGCGCTGGGGCAGCCGTTTGCGATGGTCGAGTTACGCAGTCAGAGCGCGGCTGCAACGCCTGAACAGAATGGCAACGGCAGCGCGGCGACCGACGGCACCAGCATGATTGGCCGCAACTTGCGCAGCACGGCGGCAGACACGGCGGGCCATGCCCCTGCGTCGTCTGGCGGTGGCAGTGTGCTCAGCATCGACTACAGCAGCCAGCCGCCCAGCATCACAGTCGGCCAGTCGGTGCGACTGGAAGACCTCCAGCTGACGGGTCTGCGCGATGAGTCCGTCAAAGATGAGAAGGGCCGCCAGTTCAACTGCCCGAACTGTGGCGCACCGGTGACGGTGACTCTGGCCGCCAGCCAGAGCATCACCTGCCCGAGCTGCAACAGCCTGATCGATGTGTCGCAAGGCATTGGTGGTGAACTCAAGCACGCCCTGCAAGACGAGCCGGTGCGCCCGCTCATCGCGTTGGGCAGCGTTGGCCAATTGCAGGGCGCGCCCTGGCAGGTGGTGGGTTTTCAGCACCGCCTGGGCGTGGACCCCAGCGACCCGGATGAGCACTTCGGCTGGGAAGAGTATTTGCTGTACAACCAGCAACGCGGCTTTATCTTTCTGGTGGATTCGACCGAGGGCTGGAGCGTGGTCAAGCCCTGCACCGGTGCGCCGGTGATGACCGCCAATGGCCAAAGCGCCACGTATCTGGGCACGCGCTATACGCTCAAAGAAAGTTACAACGCGCAAACCACTTACGCGCTCGGCGAGTTTTACTGGCAGGTGTCGCGAGGGCAGCGCACCAGCAACCGCGACTTTGCCAGCGGTGCCAACCTGCTGTCGATGGAGCAGTCGCCTAACGAGCTGGTCTGGTCGGTGGGCAGCCAGATCGACAGCGCCAAGGTGGCCGCCGCGTTCAAGTTGCAAGCGCAACAAAACCTGCTGCAGCGCAGCGATGTCGGCCCGGTCAGCTTTGGCTCAGCCATGAGCGTGCGAACGCTGATCGTGATCTTTGTGCTGTTGCTGCTGTTTTCTACACTGATCAGCCGTTGTTCGAGTTGCGACCCGGCGGTGCAGAACTGCTCGTCGGGCTACGTCGGCGGCGCGCGCAGTTCAGGTGGCTCGTTTGGTGGTTTTTCCAGTGGTGGCGGGCACAAATGACGCGCCCTCACACTTATTTTTGAAGGAGATCAGCATGGGATTTGAAGCGTTGAAACCGGGGCTGTTGTTGGGCTCAGTCGTGTACGCGCTGCTGGGCGTGATCATCTTCTGGCTGTGTTTCATCATCATCGACAAGCTCACGCCCTACAACCTGTGGGAAGAAATTGTCGAGAAGCAGAACCGCGCACTGGGCATGGTGGTGGCAGCCATGTCGCTGGGCATCTGCATCATCGTCGCCGCCGCCATTCATGGGTAAGGCGGCGCACGCCATGCGTCGTTGCACTGGCATTCGGGTGCTGACTGGGGCGTGTGGACACCGTGATGCCTCGTCACAAGACTTATACGCCAAAATGCCTTCTAGCCCAATAAACACCTTGGCATATAGCTATCAATTTTTAATATTGCCGTGAGTGTGTCGAATTTGAATTCAACTCCGGTGGCCAGCGCCGCCAACCCGCGCCCGCTCGAAGTGGCGCTGCTGGCGTCCGTTTTCATCGTCTCGGCCTGCGGGCTGGTGTACGAACTCGCCGCCGGGGCGCTGGCATCCTATCTGCTGGGCGACTCGGTGCTGCAATTCTCGACGGTCATCGGCACGTATCTGTTTGCCATGGGCGTGGGCTCGTACTTGTCGCGCTTCTTCGAGCGCCAGCTTCCCGCCCATTTCTTACGGATAGAACTGCTTGTAGCCCTTATCGGCGGATCGTTACCAGCTCTACTATTTATAGCAAATGCAGCACTCCCAGGGGCTTTTCGACCGCTGCTGTACGGCCTGGTGCTGGCGGTCGGCACCCTGGTCGGGCTGGAAATCCCGCTGGTCATGCGCATCCTCAAGCGCAACGTAGCTTTGCGCGACCTGGTGTCGCAGGTGCTGACTTTCGACTACCTGGGCGCTCTGGCGGTGTCGCTGGCGTTTCCGCTGGTGCTGGTGCCGCATCTGGGGCTGGTGCGCACCGGCTTGCTGTTCGGCCTGATGAACACGGGCGTGGCGGTGTGGGCGCTGTGGCTGTTTCGCCATGAACTGCGTCAGTGGCCAGCTCACGCCATGGCGTGTGCGCTGACACTGGCCGCGCTGGGCCTGGGCATGGCGGGTGCCGATGCGGCCACCAGCTGGGCCGAAGACAAGCTGTACCAGGACCATGTGGTGATCGCCCAAACCACGCCTTACCAGCGCATTGTGGTCACCCACGCGCCGGGTGAGGGGCGCCCCGGTTACCGGCTGTTTTTGAACGGCAACCTGCAGTTTGCCGAGCGCGACGAGTACCGCTACCACGAGGCCTTGGTGCATCCCATCATGTCGGCCTATGCGTCTGCTGGCGCGGCACCCAGAAAAGTGGCCGTGCTGGGCGGTGGCGACGGCATGGCGGTGCGTGAGATTCTCAAATATCCCGGTGTGCAAAGCGTCACGCTCGTGGAGCTGGACCCGGCCATGACGCAGCTGTTCAGCACCCAGCCAGCGCTGGTGCAGCTCAACCACGCCTCGCTGACCTCGCCCAAGGTCAAAGTCGTCAACGCCGATGCCTTCACCTGGCTGGAAGGCCATTCGGACATGTTTGACGTGATCGTGGTGGATTTCCCCGACCCGACCAACTTCAACATCGGCAAGCTCTACACCAACTCGTTCTACGCCCTGCTGGACAAGCACTTGGCGGCCAGTGGCTACGCGGTGATCCAGACCACCTCGCCACTGGTGGCGCGGCAAAGTTTCTGGACCGTGGTCGCCACCATCGAGTCGGTCGGCCTGACGGCCACGCCGTACCACGCCAACGTGCCGAGTTTTGGCGAGTGGGGTTACATCATTGCCAGCCGCAGGCCGTATCGTCTGCCAACCACATTGCCAGCGGGCTTACGCTTTCTGGATGTGGCCAGCCTACCCCCGTTGTTTGACTTTCCGCTGGACATGGCACGGGTACCTGCCGAGGTCAATCGGCTGTCGAATCAGGTGCTGGTGACCACCTATGAGCGCGAGTGGGGGCGGGTGATGGCGCACTGAAGCGTTAGGGCCGCGCGATCAGCGCTGTTTGAGAGGGTGGCCGCTTCCTGGCACGGCATGGAGTATGTCGGCTCTGGCGTCATCTGTTTGACACCAAGCTGTTTTAAATTGGGCATATTCGTGACTCCAGTGAGCCCTTTCATGCCCAATTTCAATTGTGTGCAGCCCTGTGACAGCCTCGGCTTTCAGGGGATCAAAGTCGTTCCCAATCTGGTCCGTTTTAGGCACTAGGACCATGGCGCGGCTTTGTGTTGACGGTGGTGAGGTGTCCTTGGGCATGGCGCCTGGGCAGGCCATCAAACGGATGGACTTGATTTACTTCAAGGCCGGCGGTGGGCACCTCGCGGCTGCCAGGGCACTGGAGCAAGTCATGCAAGGCGGACCCTGGCAGGTGCGCCTGGTTAACCTGTTTGAGATCCTTGACCCCAATGGCGTGTTTTTCAACACCCTGGGGGTTCAGCCGGAAGATTTTTACAACAAGCTTCTAGCCCGCGGCATGACCCTGGGCATGTCGCAAGAGTTGAAGCTGCTGCAAAAAGCCATCCGGCTCAGCCACAAGGCGATGGTGCGCAAGATGCACCAGCATTGGTTGGACAAGCAGCCGGACATGGTGGTTTCCGTCATTCCCAATTTCAACCGCGCCCTGTGTGAAAGCCTGAAGATGGCGCGGCCCCAAACGCCCTACGTCACCGTGATCACCGACATGGCGGATTACCCGCCGAATTTCTGGATCGAGCCCGACCAGCCGCAGCACGTGGTGTGCGGTACGGCCCATGCCGTGCAGCAGGCTTTACTGGCAGGGTGCGCACCAGAGCGCGTCCACCAGTCTTCCGGCATGATCCTGTCGCCTCGGTTTTATGACATCGCCCCCATCGACCGTGTGGCGGAACGCCGCCAGCATGGGTTCGATGAGCATCAAGCCGTCGGGCTGGTGATGTTTGGCGGCTACGGTGCCGGGGTGATGAAGCGCATTGCGGCGGCGCTGAGTGATACCCCACTGATTCTCATCTGCGGCAAAAACGCGGTGCTGGCCGAGACGCTGCGTGCCATGCCCAGCCGGGCGGTGCATGTGGTGGTTGAATTCACCAATGACATGGCCTACTGGATGCAGCTGGCGGATTTTTTCATCGGTAAGCCCGGCCCGGCCAGCCTGAGCGAAGCGGTGCACATGGGTTTGCCGGTCATCATCACCCGCAGTGTCTGGACCATGCCGCAAGAGCGCTGGAACACCGAGTGGGTACGCAAGCATGGCTTGGGTGTGGTGCATCGCAGCTTTCGCAGCGTACGCTTGGCGGTGCAGGAAATCGTCAGCCAGTTACCGGCATGGCAGAGTAATGTGCGGCAAATCCGAAATCGAGCGATTTTTGAAGTGCCACAGATTCTGGCCAACATTGATCAATCCTGAAACTCCGAGGCCAGCCGCACCGCCAAACCACTTTCGCAGGACTTTGCCTCGTGCTTGGCACGCGCGGCGATGGAGGCCACCTGCTCGGCGTTGCTGAATTTCTGATGGTCAATCTTGACGGCACCAATCGAGAGTGTTGTCAACGGGAAAAACCGGGGTACACCGTAGCGGTCTTCTGCTTGTATCCCGCCAGCAATGCGGGCAGCTTCGTCAAATAGACCGAGCGCTTGTGTGGCGAATTCGGAAATGATGGACTCGCACTGGGTTTGCCAGTTGTCGCTTTGGTACAGCACGATGAAATCGTCACCGCCTACATGACCCAGGAAGTCGCTGCGTGGGTCGCAATGCGCCTGGCACAGTTTGGCCAGCAGGCGGATCATCTCGTCGCCGCGCCAGTAGCCATACTGGTCGTTGAAGGGTTTGAAGTTGTTCAGGTCGGCATAGCAGGCCACAAATTCAACCCCTCTGGCCAGCAGTCGCTCAATGTGCTGGCTGATCGGGATGTTGCCCGGCAAGTAGGTCAAAGGGTTGGCGTGGCGTGCAGCCTCGATGCGGGTTTCGGTCACGGAGCGTACCAACTGGTCTCCGGTGCCCAGGCCTTCGTAACGGCCGTTGTTGGTGACAATGAAACCATCGACCAGATAGCGCTGGTCTTCCGAGGTGAGAATACCCACCAGTTCATCGACATTGTGGTTGCGCTCGATGATGCGGGCGTCCTGGTTGGCGTGCACCAAGCAGGATTTGTGCCCCCATATCTCGCGGTAATACAACTTGCTGTATTCGTTCATGAAGGCAGCGCGGTTGATGATGGCCACGGGTCGGGTGCCATCGACCACGGCCAGCGCGTGGAGTTTGGGCTGCTCAAAAAATACCCTTGCCAACTCATCATTGGTTGTCGACGGACCGACCGTCGGGGCCTTGATCACCGCCAGGCGACTGATGGAACCAGTGTTTGCGGCCCGGCGCAATTCCGGAAACACGGCAACCGTGCGATCCCGAACAACAACACGGGCTTTGGGTTCGATCTGGGTGCGCGGTGCACGACCTGGCCGCCCCAGCAGGTAGCCCTGGCCGTACGGCAGGCCCATATCGCGCAAAACCCGCATATCGTCTTCGGTTTCAATACCCTCGGCAATCAACGAGGTGTCGAAGATGGCCGCAATTTGCTGCAGGGCCTGAATGGTTTTGAGCTTGTCAGCGTGTTGACTGATGGCTTTGGTGAAGTACTTGTCGATCTTCACAAACTCTGGCTTGAGCTGCGACCACAACCTCAGGCTGGAGCGCCCGTCGCCAAAATCGTCCAGCGCAAGAGACACACCGGCTGAGCGAATTTCCTGCACGGCACCTGCCAGCGAGTCCATGTCCGACACACGCTCGTACTCAGTGATCTCCAGCACCAGCATGCGCGGCGACACGCCATAAGCCTGCGCCAGCCGGATCAGACTGTCGCAGCCAGATTGCTTGAGGACTTGCTGCAACACATCGGCACTGATGTTGAGAAAAAGGCGACCCGGCTCGCCCAAATGTCCCCAGCGCTCCATGGCCAGCAAGACGCATTGATTTTCAAACTCGTAGTTCAGATTCTCGTGTGCGGCGGCCTGCAGCAACGCATCGGGGGTGTGAAATGAGGTCTGGTCGGGACCTCTGATCAAGGCCTCATGCGCATAAATCTCCCCGTCGCTCAGCGACGCAATAGGCTGAAACAGCGGATAAAGCTTGTTGTGTCGCAACAGCGAGGCCAGGGGACCACGACCGCGCTTCACACCGTGAGAACCCGTGATGAATGGTTTCAGCTGTAGGTGCGGCTTGACCTCTGGCTCGGCCAGCTCCGGGTAGTACCCGATAAAAGGAAGCGCAGACGATCCTGCCAGTTGGATATTGTTCATTGAACGCCATGAATCTGTCGGGAGAGCAGAACAGTTTATGAAAAGTAAATGACATTCATGTGACATTCATGGGCGCGTTCGAATTGAACAGTATTTTCCAATCCAGGTATGAGCCTGAAGGCGGAGGAAGTTGAGAACTTCTGACTGGTGGCTTGACCGGGTTAAAGCTGGAAGTTTACGGTGCCCGGTTTTTGGGCTTGGTTTCTCTTGGCTTCTTTTTCTATCAGGC
>JARLJH010000024.1 GCA_031291305.1 Rhodoferax sp.
CCTGATAGAAAAAGAAGCCAAGAGAAACCAAGCCCAAAAACCGGGCACCGTAAACTTCCAGCTTTAACCCGGTCAAGCCACCAGTCAGAAGTTCTCAACTTCCTCCGCCTTCAGGCTCATACCTGGATTGGAAAATACTCAGTCCAAAGTGCTGACCGTCCAACTTCGTTTGGGTTGCCATGACCTTCGACAATCAGTAAGTCACCTTTAATCAGTGTCGTGCGTGCAACCTCTGTCGTTGTGACTTGGATTGTTTTCATTTCTGTCAAATTTAGGCGACCTCGATAGACGTTGGCAACGCGTAAATATGGCACTTTCAGGGGCAAGTCTTTCCGCGCCGTAGTCACCTGTAACCCACCCTGCAATTCGCACAATGTGCCCACATCCGAAAGAACCCAGCCATTGGGATTGGAAACCGGGTCCCCAAACATCTCAATGAAAATGGACTGCGTGAGGCTGTCCAGTTGCGCCAAGGCTTCCCGGCGCTTGGCTCTGAGCGCATCGGCTTGGTCCAGGATGGCGGCGATGCGGCGTTGTTCGGGGAGGGGTGGCAGGGGAACCGCCAAGTTCAAACACTGTTCCACACTCAGGTTTGAAATGCTGGTTGTCTTTCGGCCAAAACTTCTGAGAAGTGCTTGTGTTCTGTCTGACGAGAACCACCAGTAGAGGAACCTCGGATTGACCCGACTTGGGTTGGCGCGAAGTGCTGAGACGAACCCTCCAAAAGTTGTTTTCCAGGGCAAATCGGGAATCCAGCAGCATTTGCCCACAAGATTCCAGCTATTTGCGCTGGATACCAACATATCGCCTTCTTGCAGAATCTGTTCTGGTCGGCGGACGAATGATTCTGCGACACCCCAAACATCAGAGCAATCCAGGGATTCCTGAATGTTCTTAGTTCGCATGCAGGCAACGGTCCCTGGTGCGCCAACGGTTGTTACATCATCTGGCTTGAAATTTATGCCGCGTAAATACTGAGCAACGTCGCCCAATTTGGCGTGAGTAATGGCAGTCAACTCAGCATCCCCTCAAGCTCTTTCATCCCCGCCTGAATCTCCTCCTCTAAGGCCGCCAGTCTGGCCAGAATCACCTTCGGGTGCAAGTGCTCGCTGACCGCATGTATCACTTCTTTATAGCGGTTTATGGACAGGTCGTAGTCGTTGCCCACAATGTCACCCTTGGGCACACAAAAGCTCTGGTCGGTGCGGTCACGGTCAAACTCTGCGCCGTCCCGCTCAGCCCAGCGTTCCAACACATCGGGCAGGTTGTTCTTGGTGTGCTCTGCATCTGATAGCTGGTTGCGCCCGTCCTTCATGGGCTGGAGGCTCAATTTATCCTCAGACAGCAGCGGCTGGCGTTTGTCGTCTAGGCTCCAGCCATCGGCCTTCATGTCATAGAACCAGACGTTGTCGGTGCCACCCGAGTTGGTCTTGGTGAACAGCAGAATCGCGGTGGAGACCCCAGCATAGGGTTTGAACGCACCGGAGGGCAGCGAGATGACGGCATCGAGCTTCTGCTCTTCCACAATCATGCGGCGCAGTTCCTTGTGCGCCTTGCTGGAGCCAAACAGCACGCCATCTGGCACGATGACCGCTGCCCGGCCACCGGGCTTGAGCAGGCGCAGGAACAACGCCAAGAACAGCAACTCGGTCTTTTTGGTCTTGACGATGGCCAGCAGGTCTTTGGCCGTGCCTTCGTAGTCCAGAGACCCCGCAAAGGGTGGATTGGCCAGAATCAGCGAATACTTTTCTTCATCACCCGCATGGTCCTGCGCCAGGGAGTCCTGGTAGCGGATGTCCGGGTTGTCCACGCCGTGCAGCGCCATGTTCATGCTGCCAATGCGCAGCATGGTGTTGTCAAAGTCGTAGCCGTGGAACATGCCGTGGTGGAAGTGTTCGCGGGACACGGCATCACGCAGGATTTCGGGGTGCTTGTCGCGCAGGTACTCGCCAGCCGCCACCAGGAAGCCGCAGGTGCCGCTGGCCGGGTCGCAAATCACGTCTTTGGCGGTTGGGGCCGTCATTTCCACCATCAATTGGATGATGTGGCGCGGCGTGCGGAACTGACCGTTTTGACCAGCGCTGGCAATCTTGCCCAGCATGTACTCGTACAGGTCGCCCTTGGTGTCACGGTCTTCCATGGGCACATGGTCCAGCAGGTCCACCACCTTGGCCAACAGCGCCGGGGTCGGGATGGTGAAGCGGGCATCCTTCATGTGATGCGCGTAGGTGGAGCCATCACCGCCCATGCTGCGCAGGAACGGGAACACATGCTCGCCCACCACGGTGTACATCTCAGCCGGGGCAAAGTTCTTAAAGCGGGACCAGCGCAGGTCGTTGTAGGCGCGGCCCTTGGCATCTAGACCTTCAGGGAACAGGCGGCGCTCGATGGGCTTGCCCAGGCGCACGGCCTTGTTTTCTTCCAGAGTGTGCAGGTCGTCCAGACGGCGCAGAAACAGCAGGTAAGTGATTTGTTCCATCACCTCCAGGGGGTTGGAGATGCCGCCAGTCCAAAATGAGTTCCAGATGGCGTCGATTTGGCTGCGTAATTCGCCCGTGAGCATGTTTTCAGTCCCTAAAGCGAGGCCACTTTCGACCCCCAGTTTTCTTATTGCTTGATCCATGAAATCAGGTCATGCACACTATGGCAGCGGCATTTTCCTGACCACCGAATGGTAACCTGCCGCAGTTGCGGGGATGCTGGTGCCAGTCCATCTCAAAGCAAGCCAGTTTCAGCAAAACTAAGTGCGTTGTTACCGGCAATCACGAGGTGATCCAGCACCCGTACATCAACCAGTGCCAGTGCCGCTTTCAGCGTCTGGGTCAGATATTCATCAGCACGGCTGGGGGTGACCAACCCGCTGGGATGGTTGTGGGAGAACATGACCCCCGCCGCATTGAACCGCAGGGCTGATTTAACTACCTCCCTTGGGTACACCGAGGTTTGCGTGAGCGTCCCCCGGAACAGCTCCTCGACTTCAATCAGTCCGTTTTGGGCGTCCAGATACAGCACAACAAAGCTCTCGTACTCACGACCCGCAAAGTGAACCTTTAGGTAGTCAGTCACCGCCGATGGCTGTGCGAAAACCGTGACCCGCCTAAGCTCTTCACCCAGCCATCGCCTGACCAGTTCACGGGCCACGGCACATTTGGTATGTGATTGGTTGTCACCACCTGCAAAGAAGGGCTGCAACGACCCCCGGTAATGCTGACGTGACTCCTTGACCCCAATGAGGTCTCCCAACAAATCCGCATCTGACCGTCGATCAACGCTTGTGCCAGGACTTTGACTGGTGGGAGCATGACTACGCACAGGCCACGTCCTTTCCTGGTACAACCCCCACCAGGCTGTGGATGCAATGGCCCTGAATGCGCAGGTTGTTTAGCCAGTGGATCAGGAAGCTGTTCAGTTCGCGCTTGGCCCGAATATCCACCAACCGCCCTCCTTGGCTGTAAACCTCGACGAATCGAAAGCAGTCCTGATAGGTCAGGGCCTCGGCCATCGCACGGTCCGGGTACACCGCCACCACCATGTCCGGGTCGGCGATCATGTCTCCCCTGTGTTTGTAATAGTGGGACAACGCGATCACGGTCTTGTCCTTACTGCACCTAAGGATGTCCAGATTCAGGTCCATGTAACCCGGCACTACGGACTTGCCGTGCTCGGCTATGCCTTCAAGATGGGGTATGACCAGCAGCAGTTGTTTGTAAATCCGTTGGTGCAGATCACCACTAGAATGATTTTCAGCCATAGGAGGACTCCTGATTAGTTTGAGTGTGGTCAGGCGGCTCACGGTGTTGACGCACTGGGAGTCGCCGCTATGGAATTGAGATAGAGGTTCAGGTCATAGGATGGCTCCCGATGCGTTGCCGTCAAACAGACTCGCATCACGGATGTAGCGCGACAACATCTCGACCGACTTGTGCCCGGTCTGCTGTTGAATCTTGTGCACGGCCACTCCGGCCTGAATGGCGCTGGTGACAAAGCCCGCTCTAAGGCTGTGCCCCGAAAACTTGGCCTGATCCAGCCCGACCTGGCAGGCGTAGCCCTTGATGATCAATGCAATTGATTGCGCAGACAACTGTTGGGTGGCAATGTGGTCGGCACGATTGATTGCGCGAAAGATCGGGCCGCTGGTAATCTTGGAGGCATCCAACCATTGGTTGAGCGCTTGCACTGGACAGACGCTTTGTCGGCCCCAAGGAATCGCAATTTTTCGGCCTAAAGCGTCCTGATCGGTTTTGCTTTTGCGGATGTTGATGACCATGCCTTCGCGCACCATCTCGATATCCTCAACCTGAAGGGCTGCCAGTTCGGAGCGGCGGAGCGCAGCGGAAAAACCCATCAGTAGCAGCGCCCGGTCACGCACACCCCGCACGCCGTCCATGCACGCGACCATTTCCAGAAGTTCGCGCTTCACCAGCGGATTCACCCGGCGCTGGGCCGCGCCATTCACTCGCCGCACACCGCGCAGTACGGTTCGCACCAGGTCACTCTTGGTGGTGTCTGACAGGCCCTGGCTTACATGAGCTCGACCAATTCCGACCACTCGACGGGTCAACGTGGCCACAGTTTGGGTTTGGGCACGCTCGGCAACATAAGCGGCAACAACTTCCGGCGTGGCTGGAATGGAGCCACCCCAGTTCAAAAAATCCTGCAGGTCCTGTCGGTAGGCCCGGCGCGTGCTGTCAGCAATTGCCGCGCTCACGTATTTCGAGACCAACCCCACGCCACCAACCTCGCTGGCTGACGCGTCGTCAATTGCAATCAATTGCAAATCAGGTTTGGATAATTCTGGATTAACTGCAATTGATTGCAGGGAAAAGGTAGCCTGGGCAGGTAGTAATAACTGAGTATTACCGCTACCTATGGGTGCCTGGCAAGCCGTCATTCCGATGCTCCCCAGTACATTTTTCCACCCGTCATGGATGGGCCATACCTAGGCCGATCCTTCGCCGGTAGGCTGGGGTAGACGCGTTGCCAATAGTCCGCGCCCATGAAAACTTGTTGCTTGGGTTCACCCAGACTGGGACGCCCCCACTGCACCCAACACCGGCGTGGCACCGGGCTGATCGTCAAGCAAAACACATTGCTACGCGTCCATGTCATGCACAGGTCCAGGTCTAGGTTGTGCATCAGCCAGTGGCCAAATTCCATCTTGGTGACCTCCCCGTCTTCCACACAGAACGGCCAGATGTCGACGCGAGCGTATATCTCATCGCCAAAGCTTTGTCGGTCCCAATGGTGCGGGTTGCTGCTGTGTCGGGTAGTCAGCTTGGATGTGCGCGCCAAATCAGCATCCATGGATTCGCGTGACTGGTAGCCATAGGTGATTGCAAACCGACCAAACTGCGCCAATACCGGCTCCAAAACGGCAGCGCATAGGGCGCGTCCGGCAGCTATGACGGCTTCAGGGAGTTCTGGGAAATTGCTCAGGCCGTGGGCAGCGGAAGCGGTGCAGAACATGAAATCCCGAAGGATGAAGTTCTTGGACAACCGCGTGCGGGTCAACTTGTCGAATGAGGCAGGAAGCCTGCTTTTTTGGGTGCCGAACGGTCGACGCTCGGACTCAGGCAGGTCCTCAAAAAGTAGGTGATTGAATGTCTTTGGTTTCACATACCATTATAACGCAAGCCTCTCAATTTGTCAAATAAATCCTTTTAAATCAAGGACTTATGATGTCAAGAAGTGGTCGGATTTCAATTCAGAAGCAGCGTAGGCGTGGCAATTCGTGGCGCGGCAGTGGATGCTTTTCAGGCAAATCAGGGAATGGTTCTGAAACGCATCCTATTGGTCTATGCCTTGCGGAACTTCGGAAAATCAGCGTACAGGTCGGCCCGCGCACCGATGGGGCCACTGATGTCGATCTTTCTGGGCTCTATGTAGCTGGTGATTTTGCGCTTCGGACTCTCATGCCAGGAGATGTTGAAGGCCGCTAATTTAGGGAAAAACTGGAGTTCACTGTAAGGGAGGTGGTCATGAATCCAGTAGGCCATGGCACGCCAGTCAGCCCCAGCGTCGTACCGGTCGGCAAACCAAGGGACGACGACACAGGCCGTGGCTCCCTTTTGGCCTTTCTTGTCCAGATGATCCCAAATGTGTCCGGCGTAGTTGCTTTCGTTCTTGGCGCAGTTGTCGCCCTCGTCATTTCCCTTTTGATTCACTGCGCTGGACCGGTACGCTGATCGGATTGCCACACGACCAAACGTAGTGTTCAGCGGCTCCAACAGTTCCACACACAGGTGCCGGCCGACTTCAATCGCAAGGTCAGGGTTGTCCGGGGTGTTGGGGATACCGTAGATCGTGGCGATGTCGCTGAAGAGGAAGTCCCTCATAAAGAACGACTTCGATAGGCGTTCGCGACCAAATTCTTCAAGAGCTTTAACGGTTTCTGGCTTTTGCATTTAAATCTACCGGTTCTATGCACCCTTCGGTCGGTGCGGTTTAGGCGTTCTCGGGCTGACCAAGTTAAGGCCAAGCGTTAACAGCATAACGCATACAACCGTATGCAGACACCGGCAACGAAATCGCGGACGCTCCCCGCATATGCGGGATAAGAAGCTACCGACTGTTATTTTTGGGGAGGTACTGCAAGAGCTACGGCTCAGGCGGGGGCTGACGCAAGATAAATTGGCGGAACTGGCCGAAACCGAGCGCAGCCATATCAGCGCCCTTGAACGTGCAGAAAAGGGGCCTGCCCTAGCCACCATATTCACTCTTGCATCAGCCCTTGGGATGCCCGCAGGTGAACTCATTGGTATGGTTGAGTCCCGGCTTACTTCATCACTTTAGTCAGCCAATTGGATGGCCTGATTTTCCTGACCAGTAATTGACGCTCCCGGCATGGCCGTGTGCCGCAAACCTGTAGCCGATCAACAACAGGTGTACCGTCAAAACCAAGGACCGCTTTGGAGCGGGATGTACTACGGCAGTGCAGCGTCTCCGGTCATAGAGATTCGCGATCTGCCTGCTCTAAAGCGGCTGTTGGCAACCTCGCCCCGACCGTCAGCTATATGGTGACCAATTCGACAACGTGGGCACCGGCCATCGACCAACTGCGGGCATACGATTCTGAGCGGTTAATGACAGCTTACCAGCGCCAAACCGCCACTCCAATTGGTCGCCCAGTGGGCGGCCCATAGTTTTCTTAAAGTGCTCAAGACGCAGGCAGGGTTGGCAACGCAGGCGAACCAGTGCCCACGAGCAGATCTACCTCAATGGCAATGAAGGTATCTCAATGCGTGTGGCCAGCTGGCAGCGCCGCATGTCCAGAGTGAGCCCCATGCACATGCCCCTTGCTTCCATGTGCCACCGCAGGCTTTTGTGAAATCACGGTCAACTCATTAAGGATTCCGCAATGCTGGGCTTCCCGGGCGCACAGGCAGGCATCCCGTAGACTTTTGAGCTGCTTTTCAAGCTGTCGCAATTCACGTACGCGCTCTGCAACATGGGCAATATGTTCATCCAGCAAGTCATTGACCTCCTCACAGCTCTCTGTTGGGGCATCTTTAAACCGAAGCAAAACCCGTATTTCATCCAGCGTCATGTCCAAGCCGCGACAGTGCCGGATGAAAGACAGTCGTTCAGTGTGTTCATCACGATAAATGCGGTAGTTGGCGCCACTGCGCCTTGGTTCTGGGAGCAGCCCCTCGCACTCGTAAAAACGTATGGTCTCCACCTGGGTATTCGTCCGGTGGGCCAGTTCTCCAATTTTCATGTGCGTGTCCAGTTGGGTTGAAACAGGGGCGTGACAATCTGAGCTTGACTCTGTAGTGGGTATAGGGTTTCCAATACTACACCCAATACCACTAAACCAGCCAGTTAAGTCTCACATGCCTCCTATCGCAGAACTCATCCAACAAGGCGCCACGAATCTGTGGATCTTCATCCCAACGGCCATATTGCTCGGCGCGTTACATGGCCTGGAGCCAGGTCATTCCAAAACGATGATGGCGTCATTCATCATTGCAGTGAAGGGCTCTGTCAGCCAGGCTGCCTTGCTGGGACTATGTGCTGCGTTTTCCCATTCGCTGATCGTGTGGGCGCTCGCGGCTGCGGCCCTGAAGTTCGGAAACGAACTCATTGCTGAGCAAGCTGAACCTTATTTCATGCTTCTATCGGCAGTGGTCGTGATCGGCGTATCCATCTGGATGTTTGTTCGCACGCGCCGGGACGAGTTGGCCGCGAAGGCCCATCAGCACGCGCCGCACGGGGGCAAGATCATCAACACAGGACATGGCATTGTCGAATTGGAAGTCTTTGAATTCGGAACACCACCCCGATTTCGCCTTCATTCCTATGACGCTGCCACGGCAGCCAAGGCATTCGACGACCACGATACGGTGTCAATTGAAACCCTGCGTCCAGACGGCACAAAACAGACCTTTGACATGAAGAGGTCAGGAATGTTTCTGGAGTCCACCCACGAAATTCCAGAGCCCCACGAGTTCGAGGCGGTTTTGAGCATGGGACATGGGGATCACATTCACCGCTTCGAAGTCAGCTTCAGCGAAGAAGATCACGACCATGCGCACCAGCATCACCACCATGATGTTGGCGACGACCTCCTGGGAGGCGACGGGTCCTATCAAGACGCGCACGAGCGAGCCCATGCGGAGGACATCAAACGGCGCTTTGTTGGTCAAAAGGTAACCACTGGGCAAATTGCAATGTTCGGCCTGACTGGCGGCCTGGTGCCCTGCCCCGCATCAGTGACCATCCTGATGATCTGCTTGCACTTGAAGCGATTCACGTTAGGCGCTGTCATGGTTGCGAGTTTTAGCCTGGGGTTGGCAATTTCACTGGTGAGCGTTGGTGTGATCGCCGCTTGGGGAGCACGCCAGGTTGGCAAACGCTTTGGAAATGGAAAGTTCAGTGAACTCGCGCGCAAGATGCCCTACTTTTCAAGTGGATTGATGGCGGTCGTTGCTGCCCTCATGGGGATTCAGGCCTTAATGCAGCTCGCTGCGAACTGAGCCGCTTTGGGTATCGGATCCGTACGGGTCCCGCGTAAGTGTGTTCGCCGCCCTGAAGGTTCTTCGCCACAGCCAGTTGCATAATGGTTGAAAGTGCACTCCTAGGCAGTTGCATGATCTAAATCGGCTTTGTGACTCGGATCCACATGGGTCATTAGGTTGAGAACGCGGTGCCTTTGCATGACCCGGCTCCGGGCAGTCACTGCGATGTTGTGGCCCACTTCGACAGTCAATACTGCATTCACTTCAATGTGGGCATCAACCACCACCATGTCGCCCATTTTGCGCGTTTTGAGGTCATGCACTCCATCCACGCCGGGTGTCTCAAGCAATGTCGTTTTGATGGCCGCCAACTCTTCCTCGTTAATGCCCCGATCCATCAGGTCATTCATGGCTTCCCACCCAAACTCCCAACCCATGCGCGCGATCATGAATCCGACAATCAGCGCCGCAATCGGGTCCAAGATGGGGTAACCCATCAAATTTCCGACAATGCCGAGCCCCACCACCAAAGATGATGCGGCATCGGACCTGGCGTGCCATGCATTTGCAATGAGCATGCTCGACTTCACTCTCTTCGCAATGGCCAACATGTAACGGAACAAGGATTCCTTGGCAACCAGCGCGATGCCCGCAACCCACAGTGCCATGGCATGCACCTGCGCGATGGATTCTGGGTTGCGCAGTTTCATGAACGCCGACCAGATCATCCCGATGCCAACAACCAGCAGCAAAACACCAAGCACCATCGAAGCAGCATTCTCGAACCGATGGTGTCCGTATGGATGGTCTTCATCTGCGTCCTTCTTGCTGTGATGGCTTGCGAAAAGCACCACGAAATCCGCCACCAGGTCGGACAACGAATGGATACCGTCGGCGATCAAGCCTTGGGACTTGGACAGAATGCCGATGGCAATTTGTGTAGCCGAAAGTAGCACATTGACCACCACGCTGACCCATGTGCTTCGGGATGTGGCGGCGGCACGCTCGGCCGCGGTCCGCGCGTTTTCTTCGTGGTCTTGGGGTGTTTCTGAAAATTGCATGGCGATGTGGTTCTTGCAAGAGGCGGAATTGTCTGTGCTCGACCTTAACCATGCCTTATTGCAACATCAAGACGGTGCCCGTTCGACGCTTGAATATCTGACGCACACAAGACAACAGATGGCTTCAATGCGGTTGATTCTCACTTGCCAGCAATAAACTCCAATTGGCGGAAGTTCTTTACAAAACGTGGCTCGTTTATAGGAAAAAACGCATCCGAGAGGGTTGACTTGCACAATTGTCAATAGGAAAATACACCCACCTCAACAACGGAGTTTTCTCCATGGAATCTGGCCCTAGTACCTGTTCGCTCAAGGCGAACAACCCAGCGCGTACGTAGGCGGCTTTTTTCCGCGTCGTCCCGCTGGCTTCAGCAGGACGATGTGTTGCAGTTCTCTCAACTGGTGCCAGTTCTTGGCACCGGGGCACATCTCCTAAGTTTGTTTGCATTCGCGCATCTCGTTTGCGCCGAA
>JARLJH010000025.1 GCA_031291305.1 Rhodoferax sp.
CCGGTATTTCATAACCCGTTCGTGTGGGACGGATCATCTCCACTAGCCAATACACAAGTCGCTCAAAAAGATGTGGCTGTGTCGAGCAAGCCACAAGCGCACGAAGGCTGCCCCCAGGATGCCCAACCTGACTCCATCGACACAGAAGCTGCAGACAGTCGGCGGGACGCGACTTCAGCCTACTGGCACCTTGTGACCCGACAGGCCAGTCGGGTTAGTTGCTGAGAATTCCTCTGTTCTCCGGAGTCTCTCAGCCAGCCGACCAGTAGGAAAGAGCCAGACCCAACATCTACGGACCTGTCGTTCAAATTTTGACATACAAGGTTCAAAAGACGTAATGTGCTGTTCAAACTCTTTGCCCTGAGACAAATTGTCAAAATGCCTCAGCCAAAACTGTCGCTTATCGATGCGCTGGTTCAGTGTCAGAGTTTTGGAGCCGGGAAAATGACGAAATTGGAACCATGACGTCAGTGACTGGTTGCGGGAAATCGGCTCAACCGCGCGCGTCGCTGCGACCGTCCGGTTACGCTGCGTACTTGACTAAGGAAAATTTGGCTTCAGCAATGAAGAAAACCATAGACCTGGTACACGTACCCAAACACGCATGGTGCAAAGAATCAACGAATTAGTGGTTACCGAGCACGAAATCGATAAAACCACGCTCCACGTTGGCGGAGGTGAGCTTGAGGTGAACTTTGTCGCCCACCTTGAGGGTCGAACTGCCATTGAGCAGCTTGCCCTCTGCGGGTGGCGTGAAGATCCGCACCCAGACCCCTTCACTTGTGTTGCCTGTCACGATGCCGTCAAAACTCTGGCCGATGCGCGATTCAAGCAAAAGTGCGGCCTCTGATTTTCGGATACGGCGTTCCACCTTTTGTGCTGCATCTTCCTGTTGGGTGCAGTGCTTGGCTAACATGTCCAGCTCAGCATCGGTGTAAGGCTTCTTTTGGTGAGCCAGCACCGCTTTCAGCATGCGCGAGGTGATCAGATCCGGAAAGCGCCGATTCGGTGCGGTGGAGTGGGTGTAGTCCTGCACTGCCAAGCCAAAGTGGCCAATAGTCGAACCGGCGGGAGTCTCCACCACATACTCTCCGCGCCCCATGAGCTTGACGATCACCAGCGACAAATCAGGAAAGCGCAACGGGTCGGCTTGATGCCGTTGGGCCAAAAAGGCCTCCAGCGCCTTTGAATCAGGGGTGTTGGGCAAGATTTCACCATATTCGGCGGCCACACCAACGATGCGCATCCAGCGCTCTGGCGAGCGCACGACACGCCGCAACGAGGCGCCGCCTTGAGCAGCCAGGAAACGCGCGGTACACCCATTGATGGCAATCATCACTTCCTCAATCAGTTGCCTGGCGCGGTTTTGAACTTGCTGACGGATGTCCACCACGTTTTCACCATCAAACACCGCGCGGGGCTGAAAGGTGACCAGCTCCAGCGAACCCGCATCGTGACGGCGCGCACGCAGTTGCTGTGCCATGGCATCCTGCAGGCGCAATTGAACGTCCATTCCGGATACGGTGGCGGCCGCAGTTGGCAGCGCTCCCGTGCCAACGATTCAATCACTCACCGCGTCATAGGCCAGCTTGGCCTTGTTTCGTACCTTGGCGCGGTACACCATGGAGCTCACCAGTGTGGCATCTGGGGCAAGAACCATCTCGGTGACCACGGCTAGTCGATCCTGGTTGAGTTTGAGCGAGGTCAGGTCGGTCGACAATCGTTCGGGCAGCATCGGAAATATCTGTGCCGAGGTGTACACCGATGTGGTGTTGGCCTTGGCGTGTTCGTCAATTGGCGTGCCCTTCTTGACCAGGGCATCGACATCGGCAATGGCCACCAGCACTTTGAGGTTGCCGTCTTGGAGGGGTTCACAAACTGTGAGTTGGTCCAAGTCAAGCGAGTCGTCATTGTCAATTGAGCACCAAAGCAGATTGGTGAGGTCGTGTACATCTGCTCCGTCATCGCGGCCAGGGCCGTCAATGCCTGTCAACTGCCGGATGACATTGGGCGAGAACTCGGCCAGCAAGCCGCGTTCGGTCATGGCGCTATTGGCAAGGCGAACGAGGTCAAATCGATGGTGAAGATGCGTGGTATTCATCTTTGCCAATGTACACCTTCCCGTTAATTGAAGGTAATTCGCCTTTCAACTGACACGCTTGCACTGCCCAATGTCGGGAAGCGGTCGGCTGTGAGCTGACAAGTCGGCGACGTTGCAATGATTTCATCACCCTGAGCAGCCAGACTCAACAAGAAGCTGCTAGTCCGAAGTTACTCCTGTTTTGCCCCAAGACCGCGCAATCACATACTGTATTGACAGTGCCAGAATTCCGTTGACCAGCAATGCATCCCGAACTCCCAGCAAGGTGACTGACAGACCAGTGATCAAAGCGCCAAGCGCCATTCCTCCCCGCATCACCAGCATGAAGAGACTCACGGTTTGCCCGCGAATTGTCGATGAGGCTGCAGACTGCAACAGTGTGTTGGCTGACGTGTTGGTCATGGTCATGGAATAACCTGCCAGTGCAAAAAGTACTGGCAATAACCACTGAGATCGACTTTGTGATGCCAGTGCAACTGCCAGGCTGTAGACGATCGCGAAGGCGGAACTGATGCGGCGGCGATCGCGTTTTTCGTCCAGGGCCAGCAGGCTAACTGCCCCCAGCAGGCCTCCTACCCCGAATGAACCGACAGCCAGGCTGAAGTGGCTTACGTCGCCGTTTAATGACACTTTCACGAGAACCGGGCTAAACACTACCAATGGCGCACACATCACACTGGAAACGAAAACCGTCATCAATGCTCCTCGCAACAAGGGCTGGCTTACGACGTGGCGAACATTGGTGCGCATTTGGCTGAAAGCAAATCGCTGCGTCTTTACGAGTGAAGTGGCACCTTTCGGCAATATCCAAATCACCACCAGAATAAATGGCACATACGATAACGCGCTGACGCCAAATGCACCGACCGCGCCAACACTGGTCATCAACAAACCGGCAATGGCCGGCCCCAAAATACGCGACAAATTGAACTGCGTGGCATTGAGGGCAAGTCCGTTGGAAATTTGCTGACGTTCCACGATGGACGGAACAATCGACTGGAATGACGGCATGGAAAGACCATCGGTAATACCCACCACCAGGGATAGTCCAATAATCATCCACGGTTGTGCTGTGTGCGTCACAAGGATGACAACGATCAGAACCGGGCACAGCATTTGTGCCGTCTGAAACTTCAGAATGGTTTCGCGCCGATCTGCCGAATCAGCCAAAGCGCCGCCTATCAATGTGAGCAAGAAAACTGGTGCTGCCAGGGCAAATGAATCCAATCCCAGCAAAAAAGGTGAGGCGCCTAGGCTAAGCAGCAACCATGGCTGTGCGACTTGCTGTGCCCAAGTTCCGATGTTGGATAGAAAACTGGCAAACCAAAACGTCCCGAACTTTTTGGTTCGCAATAACGCAAAAGACTCAGCAAAGGCAGCAGCGGACATAGTCGGGACAGTGTATGTTCAAGCATGCCGGGTTCCAAAGCGGCAGCGGGGGTCTCAGATGGCGAATGGGATTTAACGGTCTTCGGGCTGATTGTTGCTCTCACCCCGTCGCCCGCTCTCAATCTTGATGGTTGACCTGTCAATCATCGGTGATCTGTCCGTCAATGACCTGTATGGTCTTGTCGCAGCGCTTTGCCAACTCAGCGTTGTGGGTCACGAACAATACCGTGGTGTCATGTTCTCGGTTGAAACGGCGCAGCAGATCAAACACGCCATCGGCGCTCTTAGTGTCGAGGTTACCAGTTGGCTCGTCTGCCAACAACAGTGCCGGATTCATAGCCAAGGCACGCGCCACTGCGACACGCTGCTGCTGCCCACCACTCATGTTTCCGGCCATGTTGTTCTGCCAGGCCGTGAGGCCCACGCTGGCGATCAATTCCTCTGCGCGCTTACGCATCGCTGTGTTTGGAAAGCCAGCAGCACCCAGCATCGGAATCATCACGTTTTCCAGCGCAGTGAAGGCAGTGATAAGGTAATGGTACTGGAAGACGAAGCCAATATTGTGTCCCCGCAGCCTGGTAAGCGCGTGATCGTCGAGTGTCGTGGTTTCCTCGCCGCATACTTGGAGGTTGCCACGCGTGGGCCGATCAAGCAGGCCGACGATGTTAAGCAAAGTGCTCTTGCCAGAACCCGATGGCCCCATCACGGCGCAGAACTCGCCCTGATGGAGCGTGAGATTAATGTCGTGCAGCACCTGCGTCTCAATCGAAGTACCGAGGTTGAAAGCTTTGCAGACGCCGCGCAACTGAACGACCACGTTGTGTATTGAGGTACTCATGGATTTTTGTGCCTCATCCACGGATGGCTACCACAGGATCCAGGCGTGCAGCGCGTAGCGCCGGTGCCACGGCGGCGGCCAGTCCGGTGAGAGTCGCTAGCACCAGTGCCACAGTAAAAAGCGTCGGATCGAACACGAGAGCAAAAAGCGGCGTTCCATCCGGATTGCGCGCATAGCGCTGCCACAGCAGCAGCGCTAATTCGCCAATGGTGCACCCCACAACGGACCCGCCAAAGCCCAGAAGTCCGCCTTGAAGCAGGAACACTCGCAGAATCTGACCTTGCGAAACGCCCATCGCGCGCAGGATGCCGATCTCGCGCGACTTCTGCACTACCACGACCACCAGTACGCTTGCAATACCGAAGGCGACGGACAAACCGACAAAGAAACGAATTGCGGTATTGGCCGTTGTCTGCGCGCTCACAGCGGCGAAGAATTGTGCGCTGGTCCGAATCCAGCTGTCTGCCTCCACGCCAGTGTCTTTGGTGATGCGCTGTGAAATGTCCTCAGCCGCATAGACATTGCGTACGGTCACTTCCAGACTGGTCACGCCACCGGGAATTCCCAGCAGGCTTTGTGCAGTGTGCAGCGCAACAAAGGTATTGCGTTGATTTGCGCCCTTGTTTCCTAGGTCAAAGATACCGGTTATGGTGAGCGTGCTGGTGCCGCCATTGGCGGTCGTCACCCGCAGTTTGTCCGCCACGTCAACGCCGAGGTCGCTGGCCAATTCTGTGCCGATGAGAATATCGGTGGCACTTAGTCGTGTTGAGCCGCGAACCAGCTTATCGTCGAGATTGACAATACGAAAATACTGCATTGGCTCAATCCCAGCAATCGTGATGGCACGGCTAGCGTTGCCGCGCACAACCAAGGCTGATCCCCCTGCCACGGGCGTCACCACAAGCACATCGGAAAGCTGACGGATTTGTGTGGCCACCGCCTGCCATTGGTCGATGCCCTTTAGTCGTTGCAGAGGTGGCTGCACGATGGCGCCTTCGACCTCGCTAGGCAGGGAGTTGGCTCCTTGTCTTTGTGGCCGAGTCACCTCCTGTGGCGGTAGCAGCTCAATATGGGCTTGAGCAGATAGAACGCGCCGAATGAAGTTGGACTGCAGCCCTGCCAGCAGCGCCGACATAAAGATAATCACGCCCACGCCGATGGCCACGCCGGAAATGATAAACAGGGTTTGCAGGCGGCCCTCACGCAGAAAGCGGATGGCAACAATCCATTCAAATGGAATCCAGGGTCGAAACAATTGGGTGCCCCTTACTCGGTGTGCGCTATAGCGTGCACGCGCTCACCGGATTCAAAAGCCGCTACCCCATCAATCACCTTGTCGCCGACTCTCAGGCCCTCAAGAACTTCAGCCCAACCGCCACTGCGCAGTCCCAAGCGCAGTGGGTGCCGCTGCGCACGTCCGTCCTTGACCAAGAACACCCACGGTGCCGCGCTATCGGCATCACGCACGGCACTGCTTGCCAGTAGCAGGGCTTGGGCATGACGAGCCACTTCGATGTCCACAGACACTGTCATGTCCTGCCGCAGATTGACCGGTGGGGCGGATACGTCGAGCTTCACCTGCACAGCACCCGTCTGAGCATTCACGCCCGGATTGATGTAGGTTAGTTCGGCGGAAAAGCGCTGTTGGGCAAAGGCATCTGCTGACGCCAAAGCCTTTTGGCCGAGTGCCAGAAAGTGCAGGTTCTTCTCATCGATGTCCACAATCAGTTGCGTCTGACCTGTCGGCGACAGCGTCATCAGGACTTTGCCAGGTTGCACTACGTCTCCCACCTCAACGTTGCGGGCGATCAGTGTGCCATCGCGCGGCGAGCGCACTTGGGCGTAACCGGTTCGCGCGCGCGCCGCTTGCAGGCTTGCGTGAGTTTGTGCCACTGATGCCTGGGCCAATGCTGTGTCACTACCCTGGGTTCCTGCAGTGTCGAACTGATTCTGCGCTGAGCGCATTTGGGCATCGGCCAGATCCACGGCTTTGCGGGAATCATCCAGTGCTGCATCGCTGATGAAATTTTTTACAAACAGATCCTGATTGCGCCTTAACGTCGAGCGGGCGTTCTCCAGAGTCACCTGCGCCTGTCGCAGGTTCTGTTCTGCCACGGGTGCCTGAACCTCGCGCAGTTGGCGCAAGCGGTCCTGCGCTTGCACCATGGCCAAGGCGGCCTGGCGTTCGTTGGCTTGCAGTTCGACAGCATCAAGCTCAACCAGCAAGTCGCCCGCTTTGACAGTTTGTCCTTCGGCCACTGGGATTCGCACTACCACGCCAGTGATTTGAACGCCGATGTCCGCGCGATGCGGTGTCTCCACATGACCACTGGCCACTACCGTCTGCAGGAAATCACGCTGAATCACCGTTTTAACCTCAACCTCAGGGCCATTCCACCAACGAACCAAGCCAGCAGTGATTGCGACCGATGCGAGCACGACTGCCAAAACCCTCCATCGGTACTGAATAATGAGGGGGCGATTGATCATGTTTGTTGGCTCCGGCGGCCAAGATGAGGCGCTTTGGAAAAGTCTGTTCCTCAAAGGACCGGAATTCCATGATCCAAATCAATTTGGCGTTTGATTGCTTTTGTAAAGAAATGTGCTGAGCTAAAAACTTTGAGTGATCTGACCCCAAACAATCGCAATTGGCTAACCCGGAAGCTGTCCCTGGTGGAGGTACCGAGCAAAGTATCAACGTGCGTAACGGCGAAAAAGCCATGATTAACCTGTCGAAAGCCATGCCCCTGCAGTGGGTGCAGTCGGCATCTCTGCAAAGCGCTGCGCTTTCGACATCCGGTGCAACTGCCAACAGTACCGGTGGCGCGGTGAAGAATGCACTTGTCTGTCTGGAAGCAGGCCAGAGCTTCAAGGTCCAGTCGAGCTGGCCTGGTGGCAAACAAGCGGTGAATGTTGAAATTGACGTGCAGTCGGCGAGTGTCGAGCAACGCAATGGCACTGAACTTCCCGACCAGTCACATAGTAAACTGGTCACAACGGTAAGTCTGCCCTTGGGCCAATGGGTCACTATTGCCAGAAGCGGCAGTGGTTCTGAACCCGGGGTCTACAGCTGCCAGTCTGTCAGCAACCACCGGCGCCTGCTTCAGCTCCAGGTTCTGGCACCTTGACCCTTGAACCGTGAAAGCCAGCGAAGCAGGTCGGACATCACCATCTGCCGCAATTCCATACTCACCAAGGCAGATGACGATGCGCTCATCCATGCTAATGACATGCAATCAACTTTGCTCCCAGCATGAGGACGCTGTGTCAACGCGCACTCCATGGTTGAAAATATCGGTATGAATCAATTAGTCAATGTGTTGGCCAAAGCCTTGGCTCTATCTGCTGTTCTGATGCTCAACGGATGCGCTGTCATTACGGTGGCAGATGCGGCCGTGTCAGTGGCGGCAACTGTCGTCAAAACGGGTGTCAATGTTGCCGGTGCGGCGATTAACGCGGCGCTTCCGGACTGAGTTGCAATCCGCTCAGAGGGTGGGTTTCATGCGCTTGAGGGTGGTGGCTTCGTCTTTTGAACCGCAAACCATTTGTCGCTCTCTGCCCCAAACAGCTTCACCAAAATCCACGCTTCCAATGGCAAGGTCAAATAGGTGAGCAAAAGTTCCAGGTCGGTCGCCTCACTCAAGCCGAATGCCATTAAGGTGGCAACTTCAAGTGCCACCAAAAAGACATAAAGCAGTCGAGCTCGGTGGCTACCTGCTGAAATCCTGAGTGTGATGATGAAGTAGACCAATAGCAGGAGTCCATTGATGACCAGTGAGTCCATGGAGGCCTCATCGTAGTGGGCACATATTACAAGCGCGGAGGTGACATTTGTTACCCAAATGGCCTGGACGGCATTGCCAATGCACTTTGGTCTTGGCTGATTTTGGGATGGTGTCATGAACCAAGTTGCCCCAGATTCTTGAATGATTTCAGCTGCGTTTGGGCCGCTTATCCTGCATTTGGGGCCAGGGCATGACGGTAAGTTCCATCTGAGCCAATGGTTTCTCATCATCGCCGCATGTCTAGCGGTCTATTGCCATGAACATCACCTCACTTTTGGGTAGCACCCTCACAGGCTTGACGGGGAGTAATGCGTCAGCATCGCAAACCTCTAGCGCGGTCAGTGCAAGTTCTCAAATGCTGACCACCGTGGACAAGCGAATTCAGGCAGATGTCGATTCAACCACTGCACAACTTTCAAAATTTGGATTGTTGAAGTCTGCCGTGTCAGACAGCCAGGTTGCAGCCAATGCGCTCACATCACTCTCAACAGCCGCCACTGCGTCGGACCTCACGTCGGCAATTTGCAACTTCTTCAATACATTCAACTCCGCCATCGCCGCAGCGAAGGGTGCATTAGCAGCTTCAGGTTCCACGGCCTCATCCCAAAGTGCAACCCGAGTCACCCAGGACTTGACACGCGCACTTTCTTCGGACCCGGCAAAGCAGGATGCCATGAAGAAGTTGGGACTGAGTGTTTAAACAGACGGAACTATCGTGCAGGACGCCCAAAAGTTCGCCGCCGCACTTAGTAGTGACCCCACAGGGGTGCGTAGTGCGATTGCAGCTATCGGCAAACAGGTCGATGCCGTCACCACCAAGGAGTTGGCCACCAATGGTCGAGTGACAGCCGAAATTTCGGCGTTGCACCAGCAAAATGTCACCTTCGCTGCGCAGCAGAAGGCATTGGCGACACTTGAGGCTGCCTTGTCTTCCATTCAAGCTACAGCCTCCACAGCTTCAAGCAACAGCGAAACGGACATGGGGTTGGCTGCCTACCAGTCGAATTCAATGGGATTTGGAACGCAGCTCAATATCTCTTTTTGCTGTGGCTAAAAACAGCCAGTGCCAATACCATTACAAAATTACAGATTGGGAATAGTCGAGAACAGTACTATATTGAGTGGGACATCATGAGTAAGTCAGCTCCGAATTACGGTGCCATTGTGGGATAGTCCGTATATCTCTTCTCACCTGGCGTATAAAACGTGCTTATTAAGTTCTTCAACTAAACGTCCACAGGTCAAAATACACACCATTGGCGACAGGATTGAGGTGTCACCGTAGGCGGCTGGGCAGGTGCAGTGACTGTGGTCTTCAACAAAAAGCCTCCGTCACCTATCGGCACTAATTTCAGCACTGCTTGAAGTAAGGATTTTTGATGTCATTTGCTGGAAATAGGTTGTCCGCTGTGATGTGGCTGACATCGGTACTAATGCTGGCCATGCTTCAGAGCTGTGCGATGCCTGCCGCACCAGCTATTTCGGCGAGCGCGCTCCCCAGTGCCGACATCTTTGTTCAGGCCAATCGCATCACTTGGGGTGCAACACCCAGTACCGTGGAGCGTTTGCAAGCAAAAGGCATCAATGCCTACCTGGCTTCGCAACTGCTCCCCGATACTGCAGCCGTGCTACCCGCCGAGGTACAGGCACAAATCGATGGCATGACCATCACCCAGCGACCGTTGCTGGACTTGGTGCAGGATATGGAGCAGCGGCGTAAAGATGCGGATGCCATCACTGATGACGACGCCAAAAAAGCTGCCCAGCAGACCTACCAGGCCGAGATGAATCGCTTGGCCCGTGAAGCGGCCAAGCGACATTTGCTGCGCGCCCTGTATTCACCCCAGCAAGTGCAGGAAGAAATGACCTGGTTCTGGCTCAACCACTTCAACGTTCACCAGGGCAAAAGCAATCTGCGCGCCATGGTTGGCGACTATGAAAATGTAGCCATACGCCCCCATGCGCTGGGCAAGTTCCGGGACTTGCTGGGGGCTGTAGTGCACCACCCAGCCATGCTGTGCTATCTTGACAACGAGCAAAACGCACTCGGCCACATCAATGAGAACTTTGCCCGAGAACTCATGGAACTGCACACCTTGGGTGTGGACGGTGGCTATACCCAGCACGATGTGCAAGAACTGGCCCGCGTTTTAACCGGTGTAGGAATCAACCTTGGAAGCACCACACCAGGACAGCGCAAAGAGCTTCAAGCCTATTACGTCCGCCGGGGTCTATTTGAATTTAACCCAGCACGCCATGATTTTGGTGACAAGGTGCTGTTAGGTGGGCCTATCCGAGGACGTGGTCTGGATGAATTGGAAGCTGCCTTGGACCGCCTTGCACGCAGCCCGGCCACCGCTCGATTCATCAGCAAAAAACTGGCCACTTACTGGCTGAGCGATGAGCCATCTCGTCCACTGTTGCAAGCCATGGCAAAGACATTCGAGCGTAGTGACGGCGACATTGCCAGTACCCTGCGAGTGCTCTTTACCTCGCCTGAATTCTCCAATGCTGCGCAACAAAAGTTCAAGGACCCGATGCGCTTTGTGCTGTCAGCAGTGCGTTTGGCCTACGACGGGAAGCCGGTGCTCAACGTCGGGCCAATGCTCAACTGGATAAACCGCATGGGCGAGCCACTGTATGGACACGTCACACCCGACGGCTATGCCCTTCAATCTGCCGCTTGGACCAGTTCAGGACAATTGAGCACGCGTTTTGAAGTGGCCAAGGCCATAGGTTCGGGCAGTGCAGGCTTGTTCCGCACAGAGGGACCGCAGCCCCAGGAGCGACCAGCCTTTCCCCAATTGGCCAATGCCCTGTACTACCAGTCCATCATCAAAACCCTGGGCCCGGCCACGCGCCAAGCCTTGGACCAGGCTGTATCACCTCAAGAGTGGAATGCCTTCTTGCTATCGTCGCCTGAAATGATGCGTCGTTGATACACCACCAAACGAAGAACTCACCATGCAACGCCGGAACGCTTTGAACACAATGGTCGCACTGTCCCTCACGGTGACAACCAGGTTGATGGCAGCGCCCAGCGCCAAATCTCGCTTGCTGGTCGTGTTTTTGCGCGGTGGTTATGACGCTTGCAGCCTGCTGGTACCGGTTGCCAGCAGTTTTTACTACGCGTCGCGCCCCGACATTTCGATTGCGAAACCATCGCCGGAACTGGCATCGGCATTGCCCTTGACGGCGGACTGGGGTCTGCACCCGGCACTGCGCGATTCGCTCTACCCGTATTACAAGAACGGTCAACTGGCCTTTGTGCCTTTTGCTGGCACCCACGACCTGTCGCGCAGCCATTTTGAGACGCAAGACAGCATGGAGATAGGTCAAGCCCTGGAGGGGCACAAAATCTACGGTTCTGGCTTTATGAACCGACTGGCTTCGGTGTTGACCGATAGCACGCCAATGGCTTTTACAGACCAGCTGCCGCTGATATTTCAGGGTGACATGAAGGTTCCCAACACCGCCCTGCGTTCTTTGGCCAAGCCGTCGGTTGATGCGCGGCAAAGCGGCATCATTGCGTCCATGTATCAAGGCACGTCTTTGGGCGTGAAGGTGTCTGAAGGCTTTAGCGTGCGCGACGAAGTGATGCGAGAAATGTCCTCCGAGATGGATGCCGCGAACCGCAAGGCCATCACCGCCAAAGGCTTTGAGTTGGAGGCGCAACGCATCGGAAAACTGATGAAAGACAACTACAACCTGGGTTTTGTCGATGTGGGCGGATGGGACACGCATGTCAACCAAGGTGCAGCCACCGGCTATCTGGCCAGCCGCCTGGACGAGTTGGGTGCAGGGCTTGCCGCCTTTGCTAACGAGATGGGACCCACGTGGCGCGACACCACTATCGTGGTGATGAGTGAATTTGGCCGCACCTTTCGCCAAAACGGTAACCGAGGCACTGACCATGGGCATGGCTCGGTCTTCTGGGTGATGGGCGGTAGTGTGCGAGGCAATCAAGTAGCCGGTGAGCAGGTGCGTGTGGAACAAGCAACACTGTTTCAAAACCGTGATTTTCCAGTGCTCAACGAATATCGCGCAGTGCTAGGTGGTTTGTTTCAGCGTCAATACGGCTTGGGCGCCAATCAAATCGATATCGTTTTTCCAGGGGCCAAGCCAAGCGACCTCAGGCTGATTTAGACAGCGCTGCACCACATTTCTGCACCTATTCTCTGGCTTGGTGCAAGCGGCGCAGGGTACCCGGTGTTTTGGGTTCCGGGTCCACTTTGACGGGCGCACTCCTCTTGAACTTCAAGCGAGAAGTAGCTGCACAGTTTTCGTTTCTGATTGGTTTGCCAGCCATCGCCTTGACCGGATTGACCATTGTCTCGTCCTGGGCCTTCACACAAGTGATGTTTGCCTTGCACTACGCCCATGATTACTACGCCACGGAGGTGCGTGGGGCTCATGGTGGACTGGATTTCCCCGGTGGCCATGCGCCTGATTATGGCGATTTTCTTTACTTCGCCTGC
>JARLJH010000026.1 GCA_031291305.1 Rhodoferax sp.
GAAATGGTCATGCCTGGTGACAATGTGTCGATCACTGTCAAGCTGATTGCACCCATCGCCATGGAAGAAGGCTTGCGCTTTGCTATCCGCGAAGGTGGCAAGACCGTCGGTGCTGGCGTGGTTGCCAAGATTCTTGCTTAAGGAAAAAACATGGCAACGAAACAAAAAATCCGTATTCGCCTGAAGGCGTTTGATTACAAGCTGATCGACCAGTCAGCCGCCGAGATTGTGGACACCGCTAAACGTACTGGCGCTATCGTCAAAGGCCCCGTGCCACTGCCGACACGCATGAAGCGTTTCGACATTTTGCGTTCGCCGCATGTCAACAAGACCAGCCGCGACCAGTTTGAAATCCGTACCCACCAGCGCCTGATGGACATTGTTGACCCTACCGACAAGACGGTGGACGCTTTGATGAAGCTCGACCTGCCCGCAGGTGTGGATGTAGAGATCAAACTGCAATAACCGTTTCCACCAGCGGGCGTGCCAAAAAAATTGCCCATATGGGCATTTATGGTTATACTCGCTGGTTCTGCAGCATTGAGCTTGAAAAAGTCGATGGTCAGAATTTTATCAACCCTCTTTCACATTTAAACAGACTCGCCAATTGAAGTGGGTCTGGTGGAAGTTACGGAGAAAACGATGAGTCTAAGCAATCACTTCGGATTGCTTGGTCGCAAAGTTGGCATGATGCGTCTATTTACAGATGATGGGAATGCAATTCCCGTTACTGTGATTGATGTCTCGAACAACCGAGTGACTCAAGTCAAAACCCAAGAGAACGACGGCTATGTTGCTTTGCAAGTGACATTTGGTGCGAAAAAAGCTTCTCGCGTCAACAAGCCGACCGCCGGTCACCTTGCCAAGGCGGGTGTCGAGGCGGGTGAGGTCATTCGCGAATTCCGCGTGACCCCGCAAACCGCTGCTGGCTACCAGGCTGGCGCAGTGGTTCCAGTTTCGGCTGTGTTTGCAGTCGGTCAAAAGGTGGATATTCAGGGCACCACCATTGGTAAGGGCTACGCCGGTACCATTAAGCGCCACCATATGAGCTCGCAACGTGCGTCGCACGGCAACAGCCGTTCGCACAATGTCCCGGGCTCCATTGGTATGGCTCAAGACCCAGGTCGCGTGTTTCCTGGTAAGCGCATGACTGGTCACCTTGGTGATGATCTTGTAACAACGCAGAATCTCGACATCATTCGTGTTGATGAGGCTCGTCAGTTGCTTATGATTAAAGGTGCTGTTCCTGGTTCGGCTGGTGGTTTTGTTACGGTGCGCCCTGCTGTCAAGGCAAAGGCAACTGATGTGAAGGGAGTGAACTGATGCAGCTCGAACTCCTGAATGATCAAGGTCAGGTCGCGTCCACGATGGATGTGCCTGAGACTGTGTTTGGTCGTGCTTATAACGAAGACTTGGTTCACCAGGTGGTCGTTGCTTTCCAGGCAAATGCCCGTCAAGGCACGCGCGCCCAGAAAGATCGTGAACAGGTTCGCCACTCCACCAAGAAGCCTTTCAAGCAAAAGGGTACGGGTCGCGCACGTGCTGGTATGACCTCCTCGCCGTTGTGGCGTGGCGGTGGTCGGATTTTCCCGAACATGCCTGACGAAAATTTCGCCCAGAAAATCAACAAAAAGATGTATCGCGCCGGTATGGCCTCCATTTTGTCGCAGTTGGTCCGCGAAGGTCGTTTGGCTGTGGTTGAATCTCTGACGGTTGAATCACCCAAGACGAAGGTGTTGGCCGCCAAATTCAAGGCAATGAATCTTGAGTCGGTGTTGGTGATTTCGGATGAAGTGGATGAAAACCTTTATCTCGCTTCGCGCAATCTGATTAATGTGTTGGTGGTTGAGCCTCGCTATGCTGATCCGGTATCTTTGGTGCATTACCGTAAGGTGTTGGTGACCAAGGCGGCTATGGGCAAACTGCAGGAGATGTTCGCATGAGCCATGCTAATAACCCCAATCAAAAATTTGATGAAGGTCGATTGATGCAAGTTCTGGTTGCGCCTATCGTGTCTGAGAAGGCTACGATGGTTGCAGAAAAGAGCAACGCAGTGACTTTCAAGGTGCTTCAAGATGCAACCAAGTACGAGATCAAGGCCGCAGTGGAATTGATGTTCAAGGTTGAGGTCAAGGGTGTATCGGTGGTAAACACCAAGGGTAAAACCAAGCGTTTTGGCAAGTCTGTTGGCCGTCGTGACAATGTTCGCAAGGCCTATGTCATGCTTAAGCCTGGTCAAGAGTTGAACCTTGGCGGGGAGGTTGCGTAATCATGGCTGTTATCAAAATGAAACCAACTTCTCCAGGCCGCCGTGGCGTGGTGAAGATTTCGCGCGATCACCTGCATAAAGGTGCTCCGCATGCTTCTTTGTTGGAGCCGCAATTCCAACAGGCTGGTCGTAATAACAATGGGCACATCACGACTCGTCACAAGGGTGGTGGTCACAAGCATCACTACCGCGTGGTTGATTTTTTGCGCAACAAAGACGGTATCTCTGCAAAGGTTGAGCGCATCGAATATGACCCTAATCGTTCGGCTCACATCGCTTTGGTGTGCTATGCGGATGGAGAGCGTCGTTACATCATTGCGCCACGTGGTCTGGAGGTGGGATCTTCCATCATGAGTGGTGCAGAAGCGCCAATTCGTGTTGGTAACACCTTGCCCATTCGGAACATTCCGGTGGGTTCCGTTGTTCACTGTATTGAGTTGCAGGTTGGCAAAGGTGCTCAGGTTGTTCGATCTGCAGGAGCTTCAGCAACATTGCTGGCGCGCGAAGGTACTTATGCTCAAGTTCGCATGCGTTCCGGTGAAGTTCGCAAGATTCATATCGAGTGCAGGGCTACCTTGGGTCAAGTTGCGAATGAAGAGCATAGTTTGCGTCAACTGGGCAAAGCGGGTGTCAAGCGCTGGATGGGTATTCGCCCGACCGTTCGCGGTGTGGTGATGAATCCTGTTGATCACCCACACGGTGGCGGCGAGGGTAAAACCGGCGAGGGCCGTCATCCAGTCGATCCTTGGGGTAATCTGACCAAGGGCTACCGTACCCGAAACAACAAGCGCACGCAGGTCATGATCGTGTCGCGTCGCAAGAAGTAAGGGGTAGGCAATGACTCGTTCTCTCAAAAAAGGTCCTTTTGTTGACCATCATCTGGTAGCCAAGACCGAAAAGGCCGTCGCTACCAAAGACAAGAAACCGATCAAGACTTGGTCGCGTCGCTCAATGGTTTTGCCCGATTTTATCGGTCTAACTATTGCAGTTCACAATGGCAAGCAGCACGTGCCTGTCTATATCACTGACCAAATGGTCGGCCATAAGTTGGGTGAGTTCGCGCTCACTCGTACTTTCAAGGGCCACCCTGCGGACAAAAAAGTCGCTAAGAAATAAGGAGGTGACCATGGAAACACGTGCAACCCTTCGTGGCGTTCGTTTGTCGGTTGACAAAGGTCGTCTGGTCGCGGATTTGATACGCGGCAAAAAAGTGGATCAGGCTCTGAACATCTTGCAATTCACGCAGAAAAAAGCTGCTGTGATCATCAAGAAGGTTCTGGAATCTGCCATTGCCAACGCTGAACATAACGATGGTGCTGACATCGATGAATTGAAGGTGAAAACCATCTACGTCGAACAAGGTGCTTCGCTAAGGCGCTTCACGGCTCGCGCAAAAGGTCGTGGTAACCAAATCAGAAAACCCACGTGCCATGTGTACGTGACGGTTGGTAACTGAAAGAGGCCAGGAAGTTATGGGACAAAAAATCCATCCAACCGGCTTTCGTCTGTCGATTAGCCGCAACTGGTCATCGCGCTGGTATGCCAATGACCGCGATTTCGCGGGCATGCTGGCAGAAGACATCAAGGTGCGCGAGTACCTGAAAGCCAAACTGAAGAATGCGTCTGTGTCGCGGGTTCTGATCGAACGCCCTGCAAAGAACGCCCGTATTACTATTTACTCGGCACGTCCGGGCGTGGTGATCGGCAAAAAAGGTGAGGACATTGAAAACCTCAAGCGCGATCTTGGTCGTCAATTGGGCGTGCCTGTGGCGGTCAACATCGAAGAAGTGCGCAAGCCTGAAATCGATGCCAAGCTGATTGCAGACTCCATCACTCAACAGCTTGAAAAACGCATCATGTTCCGTCGGGCCATGAAGCGCGCCATGCAAAATGCTATGCGCCTGGGTGCTTTGGGCATCAAGATCATGTCGTCTGGCCGCTTGAATGGTATCGAAATTGCTCGCTGTGAATGGTATCGTGAAGGTCGCGTGCCACTTCATACCTTGCGTGCGGACATTGACTACGGTACTTCGGAAGCGAAGACAACTTACGGCATTATCGGTGTCAAGGTGTGGGTCTATAAAGGCGACACCCTGGGGCGCAATGATTTACCCGTGGTTGAGCAACGTACTGAAGAAGAACGTCGCCCACGTGGGCCTCGTCGCGATGACCGTGGTGGCCGCCCCGGCGCTGACCGTCCTGCTCCCCGGGGGGCACGACGTCCAGTTGGCAGCAGCAGTGCACCTGCCGATGGCAGTGACAAACCCGCCGAAGCCCTTGGTGCTGACGCTAACAAACCCGCCGTTCAGCGCGTCCGCAAGGTAGCCGCGCCAGCTGCAGCAGCTGACGGTAAAGGAGAATAACTATGTTGCAACCCGCTCGTCGCAAATATCGCAAAGAGCAAAAGGGCCGTAACACCGGTATCGCGACACGAGGCAGCTCGGTCGCGTTTGGTGATTTTGGTCTGAAATGTACTGATCGGGGCCGTTTGACCGCGCGTCAAATTGAGGCAGCTCGTCGTGCCATTTCCAGGCACGTCAAGCGCGGTGGCCGTATTTGGATTCGGGTGTTCCCTGATAAGCCAATTTCCCAGAAGCCTGCAGAAGTGCGGATGGGTAACGGTAAAGGTAACCCTGAGTACTATGTTGCTGAAATTCAGCCAGGCAAGATCGTTTTTGAAATTGTTGGCGTCACCGAAGAGTTGGCTCGTGAAGCGTTCCGTTTGGCTGCTGCCAAGCTGCCTTTGCGTACGACTTTCGTGGCCCGTATGATTGGTCAGTGATCAGGAGCAAATGATATGAATTCGACTGAATTACGACAAAAAGACGTTGCTGGTTTGAAGACGGAAATCAAGGAACTGCAAAAAGCACACTTTGGTCTTCGGATGCAGAAAGCCACGCAACAGCTCAACAACACAGCCACGATTCGTATTGCGCGTCGTGACATTGCCCGCGCTAAGACCATCTTGGTTGAGAAGCTGGCTGCTGACACATCCGCCAAATAAGGAGCGACAAATGACGGAAGCTAAAACATCCCTCAAGCGCACCCTGACCGGCAAGGTGGTCAGTGACAAGCGTGCCAAGACGGTGACGGTGCTCATTGAGCGTCGTGTCAAGCATGAACTGTATGGAAAAATTGTTGGCAAGTCTAGCAAATACCATGCACATGACGAGAAGGGCGAGTTCAAGTTGGGCGACGTGATTGAAATCACGGAAAGCCGTCCGATCTCCAAAACCAAGAACTGGGTAGCAACCCGTCTGGTTCAAAAGGCATCGCTGGTTTGATGTGTTTGTTAGCGCCATGGCGCTCAGAAAAAAGGCTCACTTTGTGAGCCTTTTTTTGTTTTAGCTTCATATTTACGAAGCTCTACCCAATCCAACGCACAACGCCCCAGATCATCGCAGCGCAAACCAGCAAAATCGCCGCAGCCTTTGTTCTGTCTGCAAGTTTGTCTGCGCTTTCTTCGGCCGGAAGAGCAAGATGTTTGTTGCCAGTAATCATTGCCCGGACCAGGTTCTCGTGCTTTTTGAAAAAGTAGAAAACAATGGCCGAAACATGAAGTGCGACAAGGGCTATCAGGATTAACTTTCCGATTTCTTTGTGATAGTAGGTCGCGTTGGAAACCCATGTGGAGGAAACAAAACGGGTCAAAGGTCCGGTGGCTGAGATTTCATCATCGCTGAAAAGTCCCGATATCACTTGCAGCGTCAAAAAGCCCAGTAGCGCGAAAACCGACAAGGCTCCGGCGGGGTTGTGCCCGACCCAGTGCTCCATCTCACTTTTACCCCGTACATACCTTAGCACCTGGCCTGGTGAAAATAGAAAAGATGTGAATCGCGACCAGTGTCCGCCCACCAGTCCCCAGAAGAAGCGAAACATCAACAACACCAGAACGGTGTAGCCAAGCCAGAAATGCCACTCCATTGCCGCGCCACCCACTTGGGCGGTGATCAGTAATGCAACTACGCAACCCGCTAAAACCCAATGGAAAATGCGTGTGGGCGCATCCCACACTCGAATGACATAGGCCATAACCACCTCAGAGGAAACCCGCTTGGGCAGGTAAAAGGGAAAGAAAGTAAACTTGATCGCGTCAAAGTTTAACTAGCTAAAGGAATTCTATGAAAAAGCTCTCGTCTCTTCTCCTCGCGGCTTTAGTGGCTTCGATTGCAGTACCCGCCGTGGCCCAATTCGCTAAGGCAGATGATGCGATCAAGTACCGTAAAAGCGCGCTGTTTGTGATGCAGCAGAATTTTTCACGTGTGGCAGGTATGGCAGCGGGCAAAGTGCCCTTTGATGCGAAAGTTGCCGTGGAAAGTGCTGCGGTTGCAGAGTTTGTAGGCAAGCTGCCTTGGGCTGGATTCGGTCCAGATACCGACATGGGGGACTCCAAGGCCAAGGTTGAAATCTGGAGCAACAAGGCCAAGTTTGACGACTACGCCAACAAGTTGCAGGTTGAACTGGCCAAATTGTCGGCGGCAACCAAAACAGGTAACCTGGACAACATCAAGGTGGCCGTCAACGCCGCCGGAGGTGTCTGCAAATCCTGTCACGACGACTTCCGTGCCAAATAACTGACAGAACCGACGGCGCTTGGCGCGCTGTTGTCCTGAGCGGCGCTTTGCGGCAGTTACCATGCAGCCATCAACTTCACAACAGGTGGTTTTTATGGATCGTCGCAGCTTCAATCTGATCCCTGTGGCCTGCATTGCGGGTCCATTTTTTTTGTTTCATACCAGTGGTCACGCCTTGACTCTGAGTGACTTGAGTAATTCGCAAGCGTCTGAGGGGGTGAAGGCGGCACTTGATAGTGGCGCGCGTGCGGCAGTCGCAAGTCTGGGGCAGCCTAACGGCTATCTGGCTAATGACAAGGTTCGCATCCCACTCCCCGGTTATTTGGAAGATGCCGCTGGGCTGTTGCGAAGGCTGGGTCAAGGTGCGCGGCTTGATGAGTTGATCGCCGCGATGAATCACGCCGCCGAGGCAGCTGTGCCCATGGCGCAGGATATGCTATTGGGGGCCGTCAAATCCATGAATGTTCAGGATGCAAAAAAAATCTTGAGCGGAGGTGACACCTCGGTTACACAATTCTTTGCAGAGAAGACCCGAGGCCCGTTGGGTGTCAAATTTCTGCCGGTTATCAAGAAGACAACAGCACAGGTTAATCTCGCAGAGAAATACAACATGATCGCTGGCAAGGCGGCTGGCATGGGCTTGATCAAGGGCGATAACGTCAGCGTCGAAAGCTATGTCACAGGCAAAGCACTTGACGGTCTGTACTTCATGATTGGTGAAGAAGAGAAAAAAATAAGGCAAGATCCTGTCGGTACGGGTAGCGCGTTGTTGCAAAAAGTATTTGGAGCCTTGAAATAGCACGAGGGCGGTTACGCGCTTTTTGCTTGTTCATGATCAGCATACCTTGTTACAAAAGTGATAATCGTGGCGTACTCGGTTTTTGGCAGCAGTATCTATTAGAGATGGATGGCTTTTCTGACATATACGCTATCTTATGAATAATGGCATTTTCATCATCGCCCACGCGCCCTTGGCGAGTGCGTTGCGTCAATGCGTCCTGCATGTCTTTCCCGATGCAGCGACTGCGCTGGCGGTCTTTGATGTGCAGCCCAATATGCCAGCCGAAGAAACTCTGGCGGCCGCTCAGATGACTCTGTCGTTGTTGAATACACCACGTACCCTGATATTGACCGACTTGTTTGGTGCAACGCCCTGCAATATTGCTCAGAAACTGGTGGACGGTGTGACATCCAGGCTAATCACTGGGGTTAATTTGCCCATGCTGATGCGTGCCGTGACCTACCGCAATGAGTCTATGGATGCTTTGGTGGCACGAGTGCTGGCCGGAGGAACGCAGGGAGTGATGCAGGTTGCGGTGACAGCTCCACAGAATCAACAACGAAAAAAACATGATCAAAACGACCACGACTATCAGCAATAAGCTTGGCTTGCACGCACGCGCGTCGGCCAAATTGACCAAACTGACTGGCACATTCCCGTGCGAAGTCTGGATGGCTCGTGGTGACCGTCGTGTCAATGCCAAAAGCATCATGGGGGTGATGATGCTGGCGGCTGGTCTGGGCGTTCAGGTTGAGGTGGAAACCAGCGGCGAGAGGGAGCAGGATGCGATGGAAGCCGTGCTGGCTTTGATCAATGATAAGTTTGGGGAAGGTGAATAATGCCCCCCACGCTCGCCAAAGGCATTACGCTACCCCCCATGGGGGCTAGCCCCGCATGGCACGGACCTGCGCGGCGGCTATGACCTTCTCCATTCACGGTCTGCCAGTCGCCAGGGGCATTGCCATCGGACGAGCCGTGCTGGTGGCTTCCAGTCGCCTGGATGTTGCGCATTACTTCATTGAGCCCTCGCAGGTGGCGGCTGAAATCCATCGGGTGTGCGATGGCCGTGATGCGGTTATCGCGGAGATCCATCGGCTGCAGACTAGCATTGCCCAGATGGGACCCAAGGAAACCCCGCACGAACTGGCAGCGTTGCTTGAAGTGCACCTCATGCTGCTGCAGGATGAACAACTTACCCAGGGTGTCAAGCACTGGATTAAAGACCGCCTCTACAACGCCGAATGGGCACTGACCAGCCAACTGGAGGTGGTAGCCCGTCAATTTGACGAAATGGAAGACGAGTACCTGCGTGAGCGCAAGTCCGATCTGGAGCAGATTACCGAGCGGATCTTGCGAGCCATGCGGGGTATTTCCTCCCCATTGATTCAGCCGCTGGGGCGCGGTGGGCGAAAAGCCTCGCAACAGGACCTGTTGCTCGACGATACCGTCGATGTTCCCTTGATTTTGGTCGCGCACGATCTGTCACCGGCGGACATGCTGCAGTTCAAGCAAAGCATCTTTGCCGGCTTCATCACCGATGTGGGGGGCAAGACCTCGCACACCGCCATCGTGGCACGCAGCCTGGATATTCCGGCGGTGGTCGGTGCGCGCTTGTCCAGCCAGTTGATCCGCCAGGATGACTGGGTCATCGTGGATGGTGATGCTGGTGTGGCTGTGGTCGACCCATCGCCCATCATCCTGGCCGAATACGGATTCAAGCAACGACAGGGTGAATTGGCTCGCGGGCGGCTGGCGCGCTTGCTGCACACACCTGCAATCACCCTCGACGGTCAAAAGGTGGAACTACTGGCCAACATTGAAATGCCAGACGATGCCGCTAGCGCCATCCAAGCGGGTGCTGTGGGTGTGGGCCTGTTCCGCAGTGAGTTTCTGTTCATGGGGCGGCACGGTAAATTGCCCAATGAAGACGAGCAGTACCAAGCCTACCGGTGTGCGGTCGAAGGCATGCAGGGCTTGCCGGTCACCATTCGCACGGTCGACATTGGTGCCGACAAGCCGTTGGACGACACCGCCCGCGGTGTCGGTTACCTGAATCCGGCTTTGGGCTTGCGCGCGATCCGCTGGAGCTTGTCCGAGCCGACCATGTTTCTGACGCAATTGCGAGCCATTTTGCGAGCCGCCGCACATGGGCAAGTGCACTTGTTGATTCCGATGCTGGTACATGCCAGCGAGATCCGTCAGACCATGGCGCTGATCGACCACGCTCGGGTGCAACTGGACAACCGAGGGGTGGCGTATGGCCCGGTCAAGATCGGTGCCATGATTGAAATCCCGGCCGCTGCCTTAACGTTGCATGTGTTCCTGAAGTACTTTGACTTTCTGTCCATTGGTACCAATGACCTGATTCAGTACACCTTGGCCATCGACCGTGCCGACGAATCGGTGTCCCATCTTTACGATCCGCTGCACCCCGCAGTGTTGCGTCTGGTGGCCAACACCATCTCCGAAGGGCACGCCCAGGGTAAGCCGGTCAGCGTGTGTGGCGAAATGGCTGGTGACGTCAGCATGACCAAGTTGCTGCTGGGCATGGGGCTACGCAGTTTTTCCATGCACCCGGCGCAAATCCTGGCGGTCAAGCAGGAAGTTTTGCGCTCAGATACCAGCAAACTTGCCCTGTGGGCGCAAGCCATTCTGGCAGACGACGAGCCCAATCGGCGCATGCTGCAGCACACCTGAGAATCCGCTGTCTCTGCGGGCTGCCTGCCTGGGCGCCGTCAAAACAGCCAGAACAGCAGTGGAATCAATAGCGATGCCAGTACTGCCTGCAGGCCCAGTGCCAGCCCAGCATAAGCTCCTGCGTCGGCGTTGACCTGCAAGGCACGTGCCGCGCCAATGCCATGCGCAGCCGTTCCCAGCGCAAAACCATGAGACATCCATCCATGCGCGGTCTGCGGCACCTTGAGCCATTCCAGCAACGCCTTGCCACTCAAGGCCCCAACCATGCCGGTGATCACAGTAAACACCGCCGCCAGCGCCGGAATGCCGCCAATCTTGTCGGCGATGCCCATGGCCACGGGAGAGGTCACCGACTTGGGCGCCAGAGACAGCACCACATCATGGGGCAGGCCCAGCGCCCAGCCCAAGGCCAGGGCCGAGCTGCTGGCTACTGCACCACCCACCAGGGAGGCTAATAACAGCGCCCGCCAGCGCAGTAGCAGTTCGATACGACGCTCCCACAGCGGCCAAGCCAGGGCCACCACGGCGGGGCCGAGCAGAAAGTGAATGAACTGCGCGCCTGAGAAGTAGGTTTGGTAATCCTCCCCGGTCAGGGTCAGCAGGCAGGCTAAGACAATCACCGACCAAAGCACTGGGTTGGCCCAGGCCGCTTGATGGAGCCGGGTATAGGCCGCCTGCGCCAGCACATAGACCACCAACGTGGCGCTGAGGCCATACAGCGGCGTGGCAGAGAGATAAATCCAGAGTTCGACAAACTTAGGCATCGCATTCACTCCGGACATAACGTAGCACCAGCGCCGTTGCAGCCAGGCCCAACCAGGTTGACAGCACAATCACCACCAGCATACGCACGCCAAATTGGGCCAGCAGACCCAGATGCGTCATCACGCCGACTCCCACTGGCACAAACAGCAAGGACAGGTGCGCCAGCAAAAAGCCAGCGCAGCTGGCCACGGGCTGGCGCACCACCGGCCAGCGCAAGGCCAGCAGCAAAAGCAGCATGCCAATCACCGGCCCAGGAATCGGCAGCGACAACCCGCGTGACAGGATTTCTCCCAAAGATTGCATAACCAAAAGGCATGTAAGCCCTTGTATTGCTTGCATAGTATGCTCTTAAAACCGTTGCAAATTAGGGTGACTGAGCCGCCCGCCACGTACCAGCATCTTGCCGTACTCGGCACAGCGGTGCAGCGTTGGGATGACCTTGCCGGGGTTGAGCAGGCCCTGCGGATCAAACGCGCGCTTGATACCAAACATCTGCTCATTTTCTTCCGCGCTGAACTGCACACACATGCTGTTGAGCTTTTCCACCCCCACACCGTGTTCGCCGGTCACCGTGCCGCCCATGGCAACGCTGGTTTCCAGAATCTCGGCGCCAAACAACTCGCAGCGGTGCAACTGGTCGGGGTCGTTGGCATCAAACAGAATCAGTGGGTGCAGGTTGCCGTCACCGGCGTGAAACACGTTGGCGCAGCGCAGCTGGTATTTTTTCTCCATGTCCTGAATCGCCAGCAGCAGGTCGGCCAGGCGCTTGCGCGGAATGGTGCTATCCATGCACATGTAGTCCGGGCTGATGCGCCCGCTGGCCGGAAAGGCGTTTTTGCGCCCGCTCCAGAATCTCAGGCGTTCGGCTTCGTCGCGGCTGACTGCAATGGCGATAGCACCGCAGGCGCGCAGCACGTCGCTCATGCGGCCAATGTCTTCTTCCACCTCTTCGGGCGTGCCGTCGCTTTCGCACAGCAGAATGGCCTCGGCGTCGAGGTCGTAACCGGCGTGCACAAAGTCTTCCACGGCGGCGGTCATGGGCTTGTCCATCATCTCCAGACCGGCCGGGATGATGCCCGCACCAATCAGGCTGGCCACCGCGTCCCCGGCTTTGCGCATGTCGTCAAAGCTGGCCATGATGCAGCGCGCCAGTTGCGGCTTGGGGATGAGTTTGACCGTCACTTCGGTAGTGACCGCCAGCATGCCTTCGGAGCCAATCGCGATGCCCAGCAAGTCCAGCCCCGGTGTGTCCAGCGCGTCGGACCCCAGGGTGATCTCGTCGCCTGCCATGGTGAATCCCTTGACCTTGACGATGTTGTGCATCGTCAAGCCATATTTCAGGCAGTGCACGCCACCCGAGTTTTCCGCCACGTTGCCGCCGATGGTGCAGGCGATCTGGCTCGATGGATCGGGCGCATAGTACAGGCCGAGTGGTGCCACCGCCTCACTGATGGCCAGGTTTCGTACGCCGCATTGCACCGTGGCCGTGCGCGCCTTCTTGTCAATTTTGAGAATTTTGTTGAACTTGGCCAGCGACAGCGTCACGCCCATGGCATGCGGCAGCGCACCACCCGACAAACCGGTGCCCGCGCCACGTGCCACTACCGGCACGCCCAGCGATTGACAGGTGCGCAGTACGGCTTGCACCTGGGCCTCGTTTTCGGGCAAGGCCACCACCAAGGGGCGCTGCCGGTAAGCGGTCAGGCCGTCGCACTCGTAAGGGGTGGTGTCCTCCGCGTTCCAGAGCAGGGCGTGTGCAGGCAAATGGGCCTGCAGCCCTTTCACAATCTTGGTTTGTTGCTCTGATCGTTGTAGTGGCGTGGCGTCCTGTGGCGATGCGCTGGCGTTCATGTTGATTCCTTGACTGGGAGGTGCAATCAGACCGTGACTCTAATGCTTCACCGCGCGGTGGTGTGTGAGATTTTTGAAACCGCTGTTGAAATAAATAGTTGCTATACAACAAATAGCTATGTAGCCATTGTGAATGTGGGATGGAGGTCAATTTTATTTAAATTTATCAAACCAGACTGTTGCGCAGCCAGTCGGCAAACGCCACACATTCCCAGCGATCCATCATGCCGGTGCGCCAGCACAGGTAATGCGCATGCGGGCTTGGCACGTTGTTGGCAAAGGCGGGGTTTTGCCCCAGACGCACCAGCGAGCCGTGCTCCAGCCAAGGCTGGGCCGGTTTCAGGCGCACCAACGCTATGCCCATGCCAGCAGCGGCGGCATCACACATCAGTCCCACGTCATTGAACTGTGAACCATCCGCCGGTTCGGGCCAGTCCAGGCCGCGTGCGGCAAACCAGGTGCGCCACGGCTCCAGCGGGCTGCGCAGCAGCGCCTCGCCCTCCAGGTCTTGCGCCACCTCAAACGGGCCATGTTCGCGCACAAAGGTGGGTGACGCCAGTGGTGTGACCTCATCCTTGAGCAGGCACAGGTGCTCCACATCAGCATAACGGCCAGTTCCAAAGCGGATGATCAGATCGGCATCTTCGGCCACCACGTCCAACAGCGGGATTGAGACTTGCAGGGTCAGGTCGATCTCCGGGTAAGCCTCGGTGAATTGGCGCAGCCGCGGGATGACGATGGAGCGGGCAAAGGTGGGTGTCACGGCCAGGCGCAGCTTGCGCTTGCCCGGTGCCGCCGCCGCGCCGGGAAAGCGCTGCAGCATGGCCAGCCCCTCGCGCACATGGGCCAAATATTCCACCCCCTCGACGGTCAGCGAAAAATCCGCCCGGCCGAACAGCTTGGTGCCGATGATCTGCTCCAGCTGCTTGACGCGGTGGCTGACGGCGCTGGGTGTCACGCATAACTCTTCCGAGGTCTGTGTGACGCTGCGTAGGCGGGCCAGTGCCTCAAAAGTCAGCAGACACTGGATGGGAGGAAGGCGGACGGTGCTCATTGACACATTGTGGCATTGGGGCGCGGTCGGCCAGAGGGCAACGGAGTGACTGCGTAGAATCGCCCGCTACCATGTCTGACCGCCTTGTCGTCCTTCCCCAGTATCTGATCCCCAAGCAAGCGCTCACTTTGCTGGCCGGGCGAGTAGCCCGAGCCCAGGCAGGCGTGCTGACGACACGGTTGATTGCCTGGTTTGTACGCCGTTACCGCGTCAATATGTCTGAAGCGGCCAACCCGGACGTGGCCAGTTATGCCACTTTCAACGACTTTTTCACGCGTGCCTTGCGACCTGGTGTGCGTCCGATGGCCGACGCCGAGTTGATTTGTCCGGTGGACGGCGCCATCAGTCAGTTGGGTCGTATCGAAGGCCAGCAGATTTTCCAGGCCAAAGGCCACCAATACAGCAGCACCGCGCTGCTGGGGGGCGATGCGGCGCTGGCGAGTCAGTTTGACGATGGCCATTTCGCCACCATCTACCTGAGTCCGCGCGATTACCACCGCATCCACATGCCTTGCGACGGACGTTTGCTGCGTATGACCTACGTGCCGGGCGACCTGTTTTCGGTCAACCCTGTCACCGCGCGCGGCGTGCCAGGGCTGTTTGCACGCAACGAGCGGGTGGTCTGCGTGTTTGAAGGCGCCAGCGGACCGTTTGTGCTGGTGTTGGTCGGGGCCACCGTCGTTGGCAGCATGGCGACCGTCTGGCACGGCCCCATCAATAACCCGCGTGTTGGCAAACTATGCGGATGGCGCTATGAAGATAAAAGCATCAACCTCAATCAGGGTGAGGAGATGGGGCGATTTTTACTAGGCTCCACGGTGGTGATGCTGTTCCCCAAGGGACCATTGACTTTCAATTCGGCATGGCAGCCGGGCGGACCAGTGCGTCTGGGTGAGATGATGGCGTAGTACGCCCTTGGGCGGTTGGCGGGAGCGGATTTCATCGGGTTCACGCGATCAAATCGATGCATCAACGACTCAGCTTGAGCACTTTCATGCTGGTCAGGCTATAGACCGGCGGTTGCGCCTCTCGGTTAAAACATACGCCAAACTCGGTGGAGCATTGATTGAAATTCTTGCGTGCGGCTGAACCCACTTTGCCAAAAATGATCACTTTGCCCAACACCCCTGAGCTAACGAGATCCTGACCGACAGAAAGCTTCGATGCCGCTGATTGGGGCAGGTCAACATCAAACCGTGCCAGATCTGCCATGGTGTAGGTGACTTTGCCAAGCTGCGGAATGGTGATCGACAATTTGGCAGACGTATCGGCCAAATTGACAACGCCTGAGTTGGGAAACAGGGCGCTGTCGACACTCAGCATTCCCGAGAAGGTGTCTGACGAATTCATGGTGTTGGTCCATGTCAGACTGAAATTGATCGTGGCGGCGCTGACTTGACCCGGAAGTAGCAATGCTGCTAGCAGGCAAAACGCCCCGAAGTTCTTGCCGAGACTTGAACCTGAAATTCTGTCGGTCCAAGCAGGATGATTTGCACTCTTCATGGGTAATCCTTTACTTTGGGCAATGGCAACTGAAATTCAATTTGCGATGCGTGTGCACTGGTTAGCGTACGTCAATATGATAGTTGTTGCAAACAGTTGCTCACCTGGGCGAGCGATCGTTTGACACAAGGCGGCGCGCTCAAATGCATAAAGTAACGAACTGTTACCAAAATCCCTGGGGCCATCGGGGAGTAAACGGGTTGAAGCAGTCCCTGGATCAGAAAGGCACCCAGCACCCAAGCGAATTTCAGCGATGAGGTGTGTGTTGAAAAGCGCCATAGCGGTCCCAGCTAACTGTCTTGTGAATGGATTGAACCGGAAGGGAAAGGTGTGGCCTTCTATCTTTTGTGTGCCGCAGCGCTGGGTTTGATATTGGCGCTTCTGGGGCAGCCATCGTGGCGTGCGTACCGTCAGCATCGGGTATTGATGCATCCCTTTCCGGCGCATTGGCGCCGGGTGTTGCGGCGGCGCGTGCCTTTGCTGCGGCGCATGCCGGTGGACTTGCAGTTGCAGTTAAAGAAGTGCATCCAAGTCTTCATTTCAGAAAAGACCTTCATCGGTTGCGCAGGCTTAAAGGTGACTGAAGAAATGCGCGTTGTCATCGCGGCGCAAGCCTGCTTGCTGGTGATGAATCGCTCCATGCGGCATTACGACCATGTGCGTCAGATTCTGGTTTACCCCGGTGCCTTCATCGTGCGGCGCACGGTCACCGATGGCATCGGCGTGCAGCAGGACCAGCGACAAACATTGTCCGGTGAGTCATGGACACAAGGGCAGGTGATCTTGTCGTGGGAAGATGCCTTGGATGGCGCTGCCGTGGCCGATGACGGCCGAAATGTTGTGCTGCACGAGTTTGCCCACCAATTGGACCAGGAAAATGGGGCCGCTCAAGGTGCACCACCACCTGCAGCGGGTGATACACAGCACAATGCACAGCGCTGGAAGCGGGTGCTCAGCCAAGCCTATGACCATTTGCGAGGTCAGGTACAGCGCGGTGAACAGGGGTTGCTCAACCACTATGGCGCCCAAAGCCCGGCGGAGTTCTTTGCCGTGGTGACAGAAGCCTTTTTTGAACAAGCCGCTGCGATGGTCGAGCACTATCCGGCGCTGTACCGGGAACTCAGTGGCTATTACAAGGTGGACCCGGCGAGTTGGAATTGAGGCAGATTGGCCGCTACTTGAAAATCACCGTCTTGTGCCCGTTGATCAGCACGCGGTGTTCGCTGTGCCATTTGACGGCACGGGCCAGCACCTGGCTTTCGGTGTCGCGGCCCAGTGCGGTCAGGTCTTCCACGGTTTTGCTGTGGTCCACGCGGGCCACGTCTTGTTCGATGATCGGGCCTTCGTCCAGGTCGGCGGTCACATAGTGGGCGGTGGCACCGATCAGCTTCACACCGCGGTCATGCGCCTGGTAGTAGGGCTTGGCGCCCTTGAAGCTCGGCAAAAACGAGTGGTGGATGTTGATGGCGCGCCCGGACAGGTTGGTGCACAAGTCATTGCTGAGGATCTGCATGTAGCGTGCCAGAACCACCAGTTCGGCCTCTTCATTCTGGATGATCTCCAACTGCTTGGCTTCGACCCTGGCCTTGGTGGTGGCCGTGACCGGCAGGTGGTGAAACGGCACGTTATAGCTCGCAGCCAGTTGGTAGAACTCACGGTGGTTGCTGACAATGGCGCGGATGTCCAGGTTGAGCAGCCCGCTCTTCCAGCGAAACAGCAGGTCGTTGAGGCAATGGCCTTCCTTGCTGACCATGATGACGGTGCGCATCGGCAGCGCCTGGGCGTGCAGTTTCCACTGCATCTCAAACGGCTGGGCAAAGCTGGTCAGTTGGGCCTTGAGTTCTTCAAAGCTGTGTTGGGCACAGGCGAACTGCACACGCATGAAAAACAGGCCGGTGCTTGGGTCGTTGAACTGGGCGGCTTCTTCGATGTTGGCACTGCGCTCCAGCAGGAAGCCAGATACCGCATGCACCAGCCCCAGACGGTCAGGGCAGGACAGGGTCAGGATGTAAACAGGGTTCATAGTGGCGATATTGTCGCAGGCGTTGCTTGATGGCTTTTGTACCTCAACCGCGCTATGCATCGCGGTGCCGAGCTGGTTTGATGCGCGGCGTGCAACTGGTCAGCGGGTGTCTGGCACCTAGTCGACCGAACATCAACTGCCCCGGATTGACTAGTGCAGTACGACCGGGTTTTGCGCCAACTCGGCGTATTGCTCCAAAGTGTCTTCGACTTCTTCCTGGGTAGGGGTCTTGAGCTGCCAGGCCGAAATATGCTGCTGAAACAGCTCGGCCCAGGAGCCGTCCAGATACACCTCTTTGCCGCTGCGTTTGTCCACGATCTCAAAGCCGTGGCGCGCCAGCTTGGGCACGATCAGCAGTTGTTCGCCTTCCTTGAGCGTATCTGCAGGCACGTCTGCCGCTACAGCGTTGGCCAACATGTGGGTCACAGAGTAGGTGTCAGAGTCGTAAAGGGTGTGCATGAACAAATTATGCTTGATTACAGATATCGTTGCAGATGGGTGCCAATGTCGCCAATTCAAGCCCCTGGCCGGGGGCTGCGTTAGTCTGCCCCGCCGGCAGATTCGGTGGCGCTCCACTGCTGGTCAGCACTGTCGCCATTGGTTTCGGTCATGCGAATACGCACCGGCAGGTAGTCCAGGTCGGGAGACAGCCAAACCTCAACCTTCTGGTCATAGGGCTCGCGCGGGATGCGTTCCAGTTTCACCGCCAGCACGGTTCCGCCCGGCAACTCCAGTTTCTCGGTCAGAAGAAAGGTGAATAGCCACATATCCGCACTGCGTGCCCCAACTGTCTGGATGGTGAAGGTGCTGCCTGACGCATAACGTGTCGGTTCGCTGGCCATTAGACCGCCCAACTGCAGCAGCACGCTCAGGCGGTCCTGCGCACCATCGAGCAGCGGCGCGTCCGGGGTGTTGGCGCTGAACGTCACTTTGTGCTGGTCGTAGTTGAAGTGTGCGGCCACCTCGCTGCGGTATTTGTCTGAAAAACGCTCAGGAGCCAGTCCGGCGTCGGTGATTTGGCCTTGGCTGGTCTGTACCCGCGCGATGCCGAATGCGCTGTAACGTAGGCGTGCGTTGTAACTGTCACCCTGGTTGCGCCACAACAGTTCGGCGTTCAATGTGAACGGGAATTTGTTGGTTTTCAGGGTGTAGATCAGTTTTTTGGACGCACTCAGGCTTTGCTTGTTGAAGCGCAATGGCGCCTCACGCGGTGGCGATGGGGCCATTGCGTCTTGTTGAGGCTCGGGTTCTGCGGCGTTGGCATGTGTTGATTCAGGCTCTGAGGTACTTGGCGTGGCGGGCGTCGCTGCGACTTCGTTGGCATTGTTTATGGGCGGCTGGTCAAGTGCTGGCGAGCTGGGTGTTTCAGCGGCGGTTTGCGTTACCGGGATAGGTGGCTCAGGCGGCGCGACTGCAGGCTGAACTGACGGATGTGCCACCACTTTGGGTCGAGGTTTGTGAACCTTGTGACTTGCCAGGAGCGGTGCCACAGTGCTCGGCGCGTCAAGACTGCGTGTCTCAAAAGTCAGGGTCGTTGCCGCAGTTGGATTGGCGGGCATGATGCTGGTTGGCATGGATTGCAACAACGCCAGATGCACCAGCAGCACGATGACGCTCAGAATCAGCCAGCGTAAAAAGGGTGAGCGTGTTGCAGGCATGGGCGTCAGAAGCAACGCACGGCAGTGCCTCAGTTGGTTGCCAATTGTTTGATGAATATCCTGATGCCGCGCAGCATCATCTCGACCGATACCGCAACGAGCACCAGCCCCATAAGCCGTTCCAGCGCCACCACAAAACGGTCACCCGCCACGCGCTGAATGTGCTCCGCCAGAACCAGTACCGCAGCGCTCACTGTCATGGTCACGCACAGCGCGGCAATCCACTCCAGCCGCTTCTCGGGGGCTTGTGCCACCAGCAACAGCACCGTGGCCAGCGCAGACGGCCCGGCGATGGCCGGAATCGCCAGTGGAACGATCAGCGGTTCGGTGAATGATTCTGGTGTGTCGGTTCCGGGTGGTGGGAAAATCATGCGCAGTGCGATCAGGAACAGGATCACGCCGCCGCCAATCTGCAATGAGAGCTGGCTCAGGCTCATCACGCGCAGGAACGTCTCGCCGATGAACATGAACGTCAGCAGCAGCAAGAAAGCAATCATCACCTCACGCAGGATGACGCGTGCGCGCCGCTCGGGAGCCACGTGCTTGAGCGCATTGGCGAAGATTGGGATATTGCCAATCGGATCGGTGATCAGGATCAGCAGAATAGTGGCAGAGACAAAGGTGTAATTCATGTGGCGTAAAGGGTGTCAATCGACTTGAAGCCTTTGATTTCGATTGGGTTGCCAAACGGGTCGCAGAAGAACATCGTCCATTGCTCGCCCGGCTGCCCCGCAAAACGCAGTTGCGGCTCAAGGATGAAATCGATGGAAGCATTCTGCAGGCGTTGCGCCAGCACCTGCCAGTCGGGCAGCGCCAAGACCAGGCCGAAATGCGGCATTGGCACCAGATGATCGCCCACATGCCCCGTGGCGGCGGTCTTGAACGGCTCGCCAAGGTGCATTGAGAGCTGGTGACCAAAAAAGTCGAAATCGACCCAGGTGGTGGTACTGCGGCCTTCTCGGCAACCCAGCACACCACCGTAAAACTGGCGCGTGCGCTCCAGGTCGGTGACGTTGAAAGCAAGATGGAACAGACTCTTCATGAGTGACAGGATAGCAGGACAGATAACAGGTATCGCCCGGGTTGGGATGGCATCCCGGCTAAAAGCGCACAACCAGAGTGTGATCGCTCAAACGGTTAAGCTTGGTCACCGAATTGTCATGGGTTTCCTGCCATTTTGCTCACCTCGTCAGTCAGCGTCCATCCTGCCGCCCCTCACGTGATCATCGTCGGTGCGGGCATTGTGGGGGCTTCCTTGGCCTATTTTTTGACACTGTCGGGGGCCCGGGTCAGCGTGATGGAGGCCAAAACGCCAGCCTCGGGTGCCTCGGGTGCATCTGACGGCGCGGTGTCCGTGGCCAGCAAGCGTGCTGGTCCCATGATGCGCCTGGCGCGCGAGTCCCGTGCCCTGTATGCCGAGCTGGCGCAGCAGGGTGTGATGCAAGACATCTACCATCCGCGCCCAACCTACCTGTTTGCGCGCACCGATGAAGAAGTGGCGGTGATCGCCCGCCACGGCGCTGACCTGATGGACGAAGGCGAACGCATCCTGCCTTTGACACATGCGCAGCTGATGCAACGCGTGCCTGGTCTGGGCAGCCATGTGCTGGCGGGCATGAAAGTTCCCGATGACGGGCATGCCTTGGGTTATCGGGTGGTGGACCGTTTCCTGCAGACCGCTGGTACGCCGGTGCGACGCAACACCTCGGTGCAGCGTTTGTTACTGACCGGGGACCGCGTGGTGGGCGTTCAAACCGATCAGGAAACGATAAAGGCTGATGCGGTGGTGGTCGCCGCCGGGCTTGGGGCAGCCCCCCTGGTCGGGCTGGACGGAATTCTGATTCCGCGAAAAGGTCAGCTTATCGTGACCGATCGCGCGTCAACGTCGGGGGCGGCGCTACCGGGTCCGTTGATGTCGGCCGGTTACCTGGCCGCCAAGCGCGAGATGGTGTTGGGCCATCTCAGTACCAGCCTGGTGATTGATCCGCTGACTACCGGCCAGTTCCTGATTGGCAGCAGCCGCGAGACGGGTTTTTCTGATCGGCAGACCGATGCTCAAACGGTCTCCGGATTGCTGCGTGAGGCGCTGGCGGTGTATCCGTCTTTGGCGCGCCAGCGGGTGATTCGCACTTTTGCGGGTGTTCGCATTGGCACGCTTGACGGTTTGCCTATCGTCGGCCGACACCCGACCCTGGCAGGGCTGTTCATCGCCACGGGCATGGAAGGCGATGGTATTTGCCTGGCGCCTATCGTGGGCGCCGCCATGGCTGACATGGTGATGGAAGCGCCACAACGCTTTGATCTGTCGGTGCTGGACCCGGGGCGTCTGGGTGATTTGCCGATTTAAATAATGCCAACGACAAGTCCAGTTCTTTATTGGGGCCAGATGGCGGTGCCGTTCCATCCTGGGGAAACCATTGCGGCGGCATTGCTGCGCTGTGGCGTGACCGATCTGGGTGCGGGCGCCACAGGCCTGCGTGGTCGCTACTTTTGCGGCATTGGTACCTGCCAGGCCTGTCTGGTGTCGGTGGACGGGGCCAGTCCGGTGGAGGCCTGTCTGACGCCCGCGCGCGAAGGCATGCACCTAGCCCCGGTTTTTGCACCCGTTGAGCCGTCTCAGGGTTCAGAGCCATGAGCCATCCTGACGTTCTCATCATCGGCGCCGGCCCGGCGGGGCTGTCTGCCGCCATTGAGCTTGCGCGACTGGGTCTGCGGTCTCTGCTGGTGGAGCAGCGCGACCAGGTGGGCGGTGCCATTTACCGGGGACATGCGGATGGTCACAGCGCCACGGCATTGACGGCTCATCATCGCCGCCGACGTGATGTCCTGTTGCAAGTCTTAGGCGAAGCTGGATCACGTGTGACGTCGGCGCTCGAATCGGTATTTCTCGGTGTGGACCGGGATGGCCGGTGCTTGATTGACAACCGGCGCGTGGGGCATGTCCAAGGCGTGCTGCCCAAAGCCGTGATTTTGGCGGTGGGCACGGTGGAGCGGGTGCTACCGCGCGAAGGTTGGGAGCTGCCCGGCGTCGTGACCGCTGGAGGCATGCAGGTGCAACTCAAGGAAACCGGCGTGCCACCCCAAGGCCCGATTTTGCTGGCGGGCAATGGCCCGTTGTTGCTGGCGCTGGGCGCCCAACTGGCGGCGGCTGGCAATCCGCCGGTGGCGGTGCTGGAGCGCGCCAGGCCACTGATGACGGCTTGGCAGCAGCGCCGGGCCGTGGTGGATGCTTTGCGCTGCTGGCCCAACGTGAAAGACGCGGCTTACTACGTCATCCAGTTGCTGCGAGCCCACGTGCCCTATTGCAGCGGTTGGTCGCTGGTGTCGATTCGCCAGACCAGCACCGGACTGCTGGTGGGCAGCCAGCACCACAGCGGCGTGTACCGTGAATATCTGGTGCAGCACCTGGCCTTGCACGATGGTCTGCTGCCCAACACCACCGGTTTGCCCGCGCCCATGCAGAGCGATCAGGGCTGCATCGTTCACGCGGGTGACTGCCGCGAAGTGCTGGGCGCGGTGGCGGCCATCGCCGATGGGCGGCGCGCGGCGCAGCAGGTGGTGCGCCATCTGGGGCACGCCTGCCACGATGGCCAGCAGGACCGGGCTATTGACAAGGTGCGGCGCACGCAAGCTGCCATGGCGCAATTGTTTCAGGCTCCGCCCATCGTGCCCACGGCACAGACCGTGATCTGCCGCTGCGAAGGTTTGCGTCGCACCGACTTTGAACACCTGCTGGTGGCGGGTTCGGCGCGCGAACTGCGGCTGGTGGGGCGCTTTGCCATGGGTGTCTGCCAGGGGCGGTTTTGCGCCGAGACCGTGAGCAGCCTGGCGCATGAGCATGGCATTGACTTTGACCCGGCTGCACTCAACGGCGATGTGCCGCGCTGGCCGCTGCGACCGGTGTCGCTGGCGGCACTGGCCAACTACACCGAGCTTGACCCGGTTTTGTAACCTCCGGCAGACTGAGAAGTGGCCCCGCCAAAGACCTGATCGACTTCCCGCTGCACAGCGCCACGCGGCAGTTTTTTGGCCTGCTATCACGCACCGCGCCCAGCGCCTGAACGGCTCTCACCCCGCCTTGCCGATATGCACAATATTGATTCCCCTCAATATTTTGTGGAATGTGAATGCCATAATCGCGCCCCATGAACTTTCTGCACACGCTGCGCAACACCCCCCTGCTGGCCAAATTGGCTCTGCTGTGGTTTGCCTTGACGCTGGGTGTTGCAGTGGCCTCTCCCCTGGTCAATCCGCAGGATGAACTGCTGATCTGCACCTCGGCAGGCATGGTCAAGGTGGTGCTGAATGCCGATGGCTCGGTGACCACCAGCCCCAGCACTGGGGTGCATTGCCCGCTGTGCGTGGTGGGTGGCGCGCCACCCAGCTTTGTCAGTGTCGTGATCGAGCCAGCACAACCCCTGGGCCGTGTGCTGCAAAGCATTCCTGCTGCCCGCATCGCTGCGGCCACCGCCGCACCGCCGCCTTCGCGCGGACCCCCAGCCTTTATTTGAACTATTGAATTGGTAGCTGTTAGCCCTTGTATTACCTGGGCTAGAAGCCAATTTCATCAATAGCCTCGGGTCGTTGCCACCGGATCCATCGGGCGGCAAACAGACCGCCGTCAGCCCATTTGCGTTCGTGTTGCCAATCCGATGTTGTTCTTGAATTTTTCATAGCGAAGAATTCATGCCTGACAAGGGCTGGAAGCATTTTTTGCATTAACCCGGCACCCTGTGCCAAGTCTTAACCACGAAGGAAACCCCATGACATTGAAATCACTGATGACCGCCGCTGCGTTGGCTGCCGTTACCCTGGGCGCCTGGGCGCATGAAGCCATTGACGTTGAAAACGCCTGGGTGCGTGCCACCGTGCCGGGCCAGATGGCCACAGGCGCTTTCATGACGATCACCGCCAAGGATGGTGCGCAGCTGGTGGGTGCTTCGACTCCCGTGGCTGGTGTCGCCCAGGTGCACGAGATGAAGATGGACGGCGGCGTGATGAAGATGGCCGAAGTCAAAGGTGGCCTGGAGCTGCCTGCCGGCAAGGCGGTGCAGCTCAAACCCGGTGGCTACCACGTCATGCTGATGGACCTGAAGTCCACGCTGGCCAAAGACAGCACCGTGCCGTTGACGCTGATTTTCAAGGATGCCAAGGGTGTCGAATCCAAAATGGAATTGAAGCTGCCCGTGGCGGCGACCCCGCCAGGTGGCATGGCCAAGGGCATGGATATGGGGCATGGTATGCCGATGCCCATGCCTGCCAAACAGTAGTTCGCCAATAGCTCGTCCATTCACGTGAGAGCCTCGCCCTTCAAGCTGTCGGCTTCAGGCCAGCTACGTCACCCATGGGTGCTGTGGCTGGCCCTGTGGTTGGCGGTGTTCGGGGCGATGGCACCCACGGTGTCACGCACGCTGAACTGGGCGCGCGGCGACACTGGCAACCTCGTTGAAATATGCACCAGCGCCGGGCCGCGCTGGATGGCGCTGAACCCGGTTGGCAGCGCAAGTTCTGCACCCGACGTGACACCCGTCGATGACCAGGAGGCCGCCAAGTCGGCGCCTGACCCTGCACCGACGCCTTCCCCGGTGCTCGACCACTGCCCGTTTTGCACGCTGTTGGCAGATCGGGTGGCGCCGCCTTTGGCCGTGGTCTTGCTCCAGATGGTCTTGCCAGGCAAACCGGTGATCCCGACCGTCTCGGCGGCGCTTTTTTACCCCCCGTTTCAAACACGCACGCCGCCTTCGCGTGCGCCTCCGACTTCCCTGAACTCTTAATTTCATAGTGTCTTATACAGTCTTTAAAAGGGCTGCAGGCATATTTGTTATTGAACTCAGGAGAAGAGCGATGTTCCCAACTTCGCGGCCCGCTGGCGCCGCTTCGCATCCCCATCACGCCTTGCGGCGGCGCACTCTGCTGCAGGGGTCGGTTTGCGCCTTGTTGATGTCCGTCGTCTCGCTGGCAGCCAGCGCCCATGGTGTCAGCAAGGGCGATTTGTTGATCGATCACCCCTATGCCGTGCCCAGTGTGCCAGGTGATGCGTTTGGCTATGCCTACTTTCGTGGCATCAAGAATTCGGGCGACCATGCGGAGCGTCTGCTGGGCGCGAGCAGCCCGCTGGCTGCACGCGTTGAATTGCGGCAACTCAAGCTGCAGGCGGGCAAGGCGCAAACCACGCCAGTCGATGCTATTGATCTGCCGCCCAAAAGTCTGACGCTGCTGCGCCACACCGGCGACTACCAGTTGGCGTTGATGGACCTGAAACAGCCGCTCAAAGACGGTGACCGTTTTGATGTCACCCTGAATTTCGAGCACGCGGGTCAGCAGACCGTGCAGGTGTGGGTGCAGACCCCGCATGCCAGCCATTCTGAACACTGAAAAGTCTGCTTCGGCCAGTGGCCCCATGCAGACAACGTTGAACCCATCACTTCAATCCAACCAGGAACCCACCATGTCATCTCCCCAACTTCATGCCTTCTCCCGCGCCATGGCACTGGCCCTGCCCGCGTTGTGCCTGCTATGCGGTCAGGCACAAGCCGCTGGCGAGCCCATCGGCACGCTGCCGACCGTAACAGTCACCGGCACGCCGGACAACGTGACCCCGCCACCTGGCGCCACGCCTGTCGGCAAGGCCAGCCTGGCTACCAAGCTGTCGGCGACCAGCGACACCGCCAGCATGCTCTCTGACATCCCCGGCCTGAGCCTCAATGGCGCGGGCGGCGTCTCCAGCCTGCCCGCCATCAACGGCCTGGCCGATGACCGCTTGCGCATCAAGGTCGATGGCATGGATCTGATCGCCTCATGCCCGAACCACATGAACCCGGCGCTGTCCTATATCGACCCGACCAACGTGGGTGTGTTGAAGGTTTACGCGGGCATCACGCCGGTCAGTGCGGGTGGCGACAGCATTGGCGGCAGCATCGTGGCTGAATCCCGTGCACCCGAATTTGCCGCGCCGGGCCAAAGTGCCATTCTCAAGGGTGAGGTGGGCACTTTTTACCGCAGTAACAACAACGCGCAGGGGGCCAATGTGTCAGCCACCTACGCCACCGACAAATTCAACATCAGCTACAACGGCTCGACCGCCAAGGCAGACAACTACATCGCAGGCGGGAACTTCAAGACCACCACGGACACTGGCCGTGCCGGACACACCTTGCCGCTCGACGAAGTCGGCTCTACCGCGTATGAAACCGTCAATCACAGCCTGGGGCTGGCGTTCAAGAAAGACAACCATTTGTTTGAAGCCAAAGTGGGCATCCAGGACATGCCGTTTCAGCTCTACCCGAACCAGCGCATGGACATGCTCTACAACAAGCAGGACAGCCTAAACCTACGCTACCTGGGCCAGTTTGACTGGGGTTCGCTGGAAGCGCGCGCCTACCACGAGAATGTGGATCACTACATGGATTTTGGGGCGGACAAGCAGTTTCAATATATGACTGCGCCCGGTATGCCGATGTATACCGAAGGCAAAACCAACGGTCTCAGTGTCAAGGCCGATGTGGCCCTGACCCCGCAAGACCTGTTGCGCGTGGGTGCTGAAGCACAACAATATCACCTCAACGACTGGTGGCCACCCTCGGGCTCCGGTGGCATGTCGCCTGGCACATTCTGGAACATCAAGGACGGCGAGCGCGACCGTACGGCTCTCTACACCGAGTGGGAAGCGCGCAGGAGTGCGCAGTGGATGACGCTGATTGGTGCCCGCGTGGAGCAGGTCAAGATGGATGCTGGCAACGCGGTTGGGTACAACCCGGCGGGCGGGGGGTTTCAGGGACGAGATGCCAACGCCTTCAACGCCCAAAGCCACAGCAGCACCGACAACAACGTCGATCTGACTGCGCTGGCCAAGTACACCGCCAACCCCATCTACGACATCGAGTTCGGCTTGGCCCACAAGGTGCGCTCACCCAATGTGTACGAGCGTTTCCCCTGGTCCACCTGGACGATGGCGGCGGTGATGAACAACTTTGTGGGTGACGGCAATGGCTATGTTGGCAACCTGGCTCTCAAGCCAGAGGCGGCCAACACCCTGAGCGCCACCTTTGACTGGCACGCCACGGACAGCACCTGGGGTTTGACGGTCACGCCGTTTTACACCCATGTGAATGACTACATCGACGCGGTGCAGTGGAACGCCACCACCAATGCGCCCGCAACCACGCTGGTGACCAATGGCTTTAGCGTACTGAAATACGTCAACCAGTCGGCGCGTCTCTATGGCATCAACGTGTCAGGCCACATGCCGCTGGCAAAAACCAGTTGGGGTGAATTCGGATTTAAAGGGTTGTTGAACTACACCAAGGGCACCAACCAGGACACGGGTGATGGCCTCTACAACATCATGCCGCTGAACGCCAAATTGGCGCTCACGCAAAAAATGGGTGGCTGGGACAACAGCGCCGAGCTGGTGATGGTCAAGGCCAAGGACGATGTCTCGACCATGCGCAACGAGATCAAAACCCCCGGCTACAGCCTGGTCAACCTGCGCGGCAGCTATTCGTGGAAGACGGTGCGCCTGGACTTTGGCGTTGAAAACCTGTTTGACAAGTTCTACGACCTGACAACCGGAGGGGCCTACGCTGGACAGGGTAAGACCATGAGTATTTCCGGTATTCCTTACGGTATCGCCGTGCCGGGCATGGGGCGCTCGGTGTACGTTGGCGTGAACGTGAAGTTCTAAGGAGCCAACCGATGACTCACGCGGCACGAGCCTCGGGTGTGGCAGCCAGAGCACTGTGCTGCAGTGATGGCAGCGGGGTGTGGGGGCTCATGCGGGTTATCGGTGGAAAAGTTTCAGATGCTATTTATGTAGTAGCTCTCTATGAAGGTATTACCTGGGCTAGAGGCTAATTTTATATATGGAAGGAAACACCATGGACACCACAACATCCAACACCAAACCCCGGCAGCTGGCCGCCCGCGAGGTGCTGGCGCCAGCTGAACTGCGCCAGCTCTGGCGGGTGGAGTCCGGCGCGCTGCGCATCGACAGCGCGCCGAAGGGTGAGAAAGCCCGTTTTGTGCGCCTGGCGCTTCCGGGTGATGTGATCGGTGTGGAGCAGTGGGTGGGCAGCAACGACAGTCTGGCGTTGCGCGCCCTGATTGCCACCCGTCTGAGCCCGGTGGAGGCCACTGGTGCGCCGATGATGCAGGTCCTGATGGAAACCGTGGTGGTGGCGCACCAGCGCTGCCGTGAGGTGGTGACCCTGCGGACTGGCCCGGCTGCGCGGCGCATCCAGGCCTTGCTGCTGATGTTTGCCCAAAGTGACGAGGCCTGGGCCGGAGCTGGGTCCATTGACCAGGCAGCGCATGACGTTGCCGTACCGAATCTGGCCGATTTGAGTGACATTCTTGATATCACCCCCGAAACCGTCTCACGCGTATTCGCCAGCCTGCGCGAGCGCAACTTCCTGCAGGGCCGTCGCCCGCAGAAGGCCCGCTTCAGCAGCCAGGCGCTGCGCGGGCTGGAGATCGTGGCGGGCATGTCAAAGCAGCTTGGGCCAGGCAAGTTGCGCGTGACCACCGCATAGGGATCTGTGAGCGTGGTCTATACGCTGGCTTCTTAATGACGACCAAGCCAATTTTTGTTTTTCTGCGCCGCCCCTGGGCAGTGTGGCTGGCGCTATTCATCGCGGTGTTTGCCGCCTTGGCGCCCACGGTGTCGCACGCCATCACGCTGGCGCGCGGGGGGGACGCTCCTCTGGTGGAAATTTGCACCAGCGAAGGGCCGCGCTGGATGGCCCTGAAATTGCCAGCCGATTCCCCGGATGTTCCGCCCTGGGCGGTGCACCCAGAGCATTGCCCGTTTTGCCTGCACGCCAGTGACCGTGTGGCACCACCACCCAGCATTTCGCTGCCAGATTTCGGCGTGCCCGGTGACCCCGTCGCGCCCACGCTGGGGCAGGCTTGTTTATCTGTCACACACTTTGCACCCGCGCCACCGCCGCGCGGACCGCCCTATCGCTTGCTATAGAAAAAATAGTTGTATGCCCGCTTGAAACAAGGGCTAGAGGCTGATTTTGTTCATATCCATGGGCTGCCAAGGCCTGATCGCTGGGTGCGCCTGCCACGTTTGGGGGCAGCGCACGTCCTGTCACAGCCATCCGTATTGATTCGCAAAAAAACACATTCATCATGAGCCAACATTCCTGCTATTTCCGCGCCCCGTGTGCGCGTCGTCCCCTGTCCATCGCCGTTGCAGCAGCGCTTGGCTGGCTTTGTGCCAGCCAAGCGCTGGCTCAGCAAACTGAGGCCAGCTTGAAAGAAACCACGGTCACCGGCTCAGTCTCGGTGATTGAAGAAGCGCGTGAAGTTTCCACACTGGGCAGCCTGACCATGGACAAACCCATGGCCGGTTCAGTATTGACCCGTGAAGACCTGGACATCATCAAGTCCGCCTCTGCCCTGACCGAGTTGATGAGCCGGGTGCCTGGTGTCAGCAAAAGTCGCAACATGCGTATCTCTGCCGGGGGCAAGAATTACACCGACAACCGGGTTGACGGCCTGCGTGTCAGCCCCACGGGCACGTATTCGTTTGTTGATCAAACCAATGCGGCTGACATTGATCGCATCGAGTTCATCAACGGGCCGGGCTCGGTGCTGCAAAGCAGCTATGCCATTGGCGGCACTATCAATGTCATCACCCGTGACCCGCCGAAGAAACGCGCGTTCTCGGTCTCGCAGGAGGTGGGTAGCAGTGACTTCTATCGCACTGACTTGTCGGGTGGCGACACCCTGGACAACGGGTTTGGCTACGTGTTTGACGCCAATGTGAAGCGTGACAACGCCTGGCGCGAGCGCGCTGGCGATAACCTGGATGCGTTCAGCATCAAGTTCGGCGGCAAGCCCGATGCAGCGTCGAGCCTGTATGTCCGGCTGGAGTACCTCAACGACGAAACCTATTACCCGGGCCAGCTGACCCAGGCGCAGTTTGATGCCGATTGGCAGCAGGCCCAGCCGGGTGTGTACGGCAAGGGGACTTCCCGCTATGTGACCCCGTCGATTCATTACCAACGTGCCGTGGGGGAGAAGGGCGAGTTTGTCTTTGCGGCATCCAGGCGCGTGGTCGACACCACGACTTTTGGTAACACCGCGACCTACACCTCGTTTTCCAACACCATTGGCGTGTCGCAGCAGACGGTGACCAGCAGTCAGGCCATGTACCGGCAGGAATTTGATGTCATGAAGTCTCGTCTGGATGTGGGCGTGGAGTACCTGGAGTCTGTCTCGGACAGCACGCAATACGCCAACACGTTCAGTATTGCGCAAGCACTACTGGGGAACTTCGCGCAGGGTGCACTCAACACGAAAAGCAATAACAGTGAGAGCACTGAAACCTCGACGACACCCTTTGTGAACTATGAGTTCTCACCCACTGACAAGCTTCGTCTGCATGCGGGTGTCCGGCTCGACAGCATCGACTACGCGGTGGATGACCGGTCAACTTCCAACAAGGACAACGCAAAAACCTTCACCAAGGCTGTGCCCAAGCTCGGCGCCACCTACGAGTTCAACGCCAACAACCTGATGTGGGTCAGCTACGCCGAAGGCTTCCTGGCCCCTTCGGTGTCCACTTTGTTGAGCAGTGGCACGGTGGGCAATCTGAAAAACTATGTGCCTGCGTCAGATCTGTTGCCGGAAGAAATGAAGACCTATGAGATCGGCTTTCGCGGCTACTTGCCCGCCTCCAAGCTGCGCTATGACGTGACGGTGTACAAGACTGACATCGTCAACATGGTCTTGCAGCGAGATTGCTACGCGTCGGAGAGCTGTTATCGCATCAATGAGAACGTGGGGCAAATGACGGCCAAAGGCATTGAGACTGGCTTGTCGGCCAGCGCCACACCCTGGCTGGATCTGGGGGTGTCGCACACCCTGGCATCTGCCAACTATGGCTACTACAAGTCGGCCACTTATGACTACAGCGGCAAGTCCAACAACTTCACGCCAAAACATCATTTGAATGTGCGCGCCACGTTCAAACCGGCTCCGGGCTGGAAGGCCGAGCTGGAGGCCAATTACGAGAGTGAGTACTACCTCGACGCTGCCAACTCCAAAGCTGTGTCGCAACCCGCCATTTACAACCTGCGCGCCAGCTACACCGATCCGGGCAAGCGCTGGTCAGCCTGGTTGCATCTGCTGAATCTGGCCAATACCAAATACGCCACCCGCATGTCCGGGTCTGCTGACGCGTGGACTTACAACGATGGCTACACACCGTTGACCGTGCGCGCTGGTGTGCAGTACAACTTCTGAGTCTGGCCATGACGTTCCAACTAGATCGCCTGGCGGGGGCCTTGCTCGCGCTGCTGTGCAGTGGTGTGGTGCTGGCGCTAGACGTGGCCAGCCGCCCGCCCGATGGCGCCACGCAGGAAGAAAAGCGTGCCTTCTACCAAAAGCGTGCGGCTGAACGGGCCCGGGCGGCGCAGGCTACCGCAGCTGATGCACAGCCTGCTGAGACCGCATCGCGCCCCGTCGGTATGGGCGGGTCAGGTGTCCAGCGCCCGCCAGAAGGCGCGACGCTGGAGGACAAAAAGGCCTTCTACCAACGGCGTGCTGCCGAGCGCGAAAAGGCAGCTGCGGTTGCGTCCAATATCACCGTGCCAATGCAGGGCAAACCGGCAGCGGTCATGGATCACACGGCGCACATGGCAGCGGTGGCTGCAACACCTGCTGCTGCGGCGGCCTCGGCTGCCAAGCCTGGGGATGCCGGGCGACCCCGCATGTCAGGTATGCCCGGCATGGGCAGCATGGGCAGCATGGGCAGCATGCGCGGCGGCAGCGGCCCAATGTGGCTGTCTGACTCACCCCCGAGCCGGGGCGACGGCGCCGCGCGCGGGGGGATGGCTGGCATGGGCGGCATGGGCATGATGGGTATGGGCACACGCAGCGGCCCGCCCAACAAACGCCTGTGGTTGCGTGCGGGCAGTGACCCGGTCAAATCCGGCTTTGCACGGGAAGAGGCCGATGCACCCGCCCAGGCCTGGCTGGTGACCCCGCAAGGCTCACCGGCTGGCGAAGCCTTGCCGCCTGCTGAAGAGGGCAAGAAGAACCTATCTTTCCCGATGCCGGTGCAGGGCTACTACCGGCTGTACGTGACTACCCGCAAGCTGCAGGGTGACCTGCTGAATATCAGCGTAGCCAAGGCCGAGGTCAGCAACTTCAGCCATGGCGGCAATGAGGAAGAGCGCGCGGTGTCCGTCAACGCCCCACGGGTGCTGGAGAGCGCACCAATCGAGATCGTGCGTGAAAAAGCGGCCGATGAGCCGACGTTCTTTCAGCTCAAATCCGGTGACGAGCAAGCCTTTGTGGTGCTGCAAAAAGGCATTCCCACGCAGGGCGCGCGGGTGCGCTTTGTCAGCCATGAAGGCTGGAGCAAAGAGCTGGTGAGCGATGGCCAGGGGCGGGTGAGTTTTCAGGTGGTCCGTGATTACTTCCCACCGTGGAGCGACTTTCAAAAGCGCTTCAAGGCCACCTACCTGGTGCTGGCCGATGTCAGCGCTGCCGAGGCGGGTCAACACCAGGGCCAGCCCTACAGCACGGTGCGCTACCAGGCCTCGCTCTCAGGCAGTTACTACCCGTCGCCTGACGACTACCGCTCCTATGCCTGGGGGCTGGGGCTGACGGTGTTGTTCTCGGTGTTGGGCGTGGTGGCGGTTTATGTGTATCGCCGCAAGCGCGTCAAGTCTTTCAAAGAGGTGCGATTTGATGAAACCGAATAATCCAACCTGTAAAGCCGTAGGCAAACCGGTCGCCAAAGCGCCACTGCATCCGCGCCTGCAAGCGCTGCGGGATGCGGTCAACCAGGTCAACTTCAACCGCTTTCGCTTCTGGTTCCAGTTGGTGGCCTTTGTGCTGTTTGTCTATGGCGGCTTTCTGGCCGTCGACCTGGGCTCGCACCTGCCGTTTTTCTCGTGTGGCTACAACCAGAATGGCCGCGCTGGCGTGTGTTACCTGCTGCCGCTGCAACACCAGTTGGGGCGACCGCTGGCCATGTTGTTCACGGCGGCGGGCCTGACCATCCTGACCGGCTTCCTGACTTTTGCACTGTGGTTCATTGTGCTCAACAAGGGTTGGTGTGGTTTTGTCTGCCCGCTGGGCACCTTGCAGGACTGGATCACCGCGCTGCGCAAGAGCCTGGGCATCCGCTACGCCAAGTACAGCCAGAGCCAGTTTGCCCAGCTCACCAAAATCAAGTATGTGCTGCTGGCGCTGATGATCCTGATCCCGCTGGGCATTGGCGGCGGCCTGTTCTCGCATGACATGAGCCCGCCGTTTTGCCTGATCTGCCCGGCCCGCATGATCCTGCCGCTGTTTACGATGGATTGGTCGCAGTTCACCATCGACTTTTCCAGCAAAACGGCGGTGGCCATCACGGTGCTGGGCATGCTGGTCACGGCTTTGTTTCTGGTCGGCTCGTTTGTCAAAAAGCGCTTCTTTTGCTTTTTTTGCCCGATGAGTGCGCTGCATTACCTGATCTCCAAAGCCGCCTTGTTCAAACTGATCAAAGACGGTGACAAATGCACCCGCTGCGGCGACTGCTACCGCGTGTGTGACATGGAGATCAAGGAGATTGCCGACGATGTCAAAACCAAAGACATCATGACTGACGACTGCACGTTGTGCCTGAAGTGTGTGGCCTCGTGCCCCGAGCCGGGCGCGCTCAAGGCCACGTTCTGCGGCATTCCGATCTTCGAGGCCACCGAGGCCGGTTTCATCAAACGCATGCACAAGGGGCACAGCGATGCACACTGAACACACCCACAAAGTCATCCCGATCCAGCCGGTGCCGTACAGCCGTTCGCGCCAGGCCGGTGAGTCACAAACCGTGCTCGATCAGATCACCAAAGACTTTGACGACAACCCCAAGGCCATGCAGTACTTCTACGACCTGTTCCAGCGGGTCTACTGCCACGGAGAAGAAGTGCCGCATGAGGGCATGCTGGTCGGCACCACCTGCATCCAGGCCCCGGAGGAATTGATCTACGCCTTTGGCGCGACACCGATGCGCCTGTGTAACGGCTCTTACCACTACGACCAGCGCGGCGGTGACTTCATGCCTGCCAAGTCGTGCTCGCTGGTGAAGGCCACGCTGGGCATGCTGAGCGCCGAGCACGTGATTCCGGCCATTGGCAAGCCCGACCTGATCGTCAATCCCACCACCTGCGACCAGAAGAAAAAGTCCAGCGCCATGATCGAAGGCCTGGGCTATGCAGTGTTTGACCTGGAGTTTCCCAACGTCAAAGAGAGCGAGGCCTCTCGCGTTTACTGGCAGCGTGCGGTGCGTGAATTTGCCCAGCGCCTGCGCACCCTGACCGGAAAGAAATTGACGCGCAAAAACCTCAAGGCCGCCATTGCGAAGATTGCCCGGGCCCAGGTGGCGTTTCGCAAGCTGCACCACTTTCGCCAACTGTCGCCGTCGATCATTCTGGGCAAGGATGCCTTTCTGGTCACCAACGCCTACTTCTTTGACAACATCGACAGCTGGACGGCAGCGGTGGAAAAGCTCAACGAAGAGTTGGCGCAACGTGAGCAGGATGGCATCCGTGCCGTGCAGAAAAAAGCACCACGGGTGTTGTTCACCGGCTCACCGCCGATCTTCCCCAACCTGAAGCTGCCGCTGCTGATTGAAGAGTCGGGCGGCGTGGTGGTGGCCGATGAAACCTGTTCCTCCAACCGCATGCTCTACGACATGACGGCGGTGGACGAGTGGTGGCTCAACGACATGGTGGATAGCCTGGCCGACAAATACCTCAAGCCCTGCACCTGCCCGATCTTCACAAAGAACGACGATCGCAAACGCCGCTTGCTGGAGCTGGTGAATCAGTTTCAGGCCGATGGCGTGGTCTACCAGGCTTTTGCCGGTTGCCAAGTCTATGAGATGGAATACAAAAGTGTCGCCGACGAATTCAACAAGGCCGGCATCCCCATGCTCTACATCGAAACCGACTACAGCCCGGACGACAAGGGGCAGATGTCCACCCGCATCGAGGCCTTCCTCGAATCCCTCAAAGCCAAGAAAAAGAGGCAAGCATGAGCAAGAACTATTTTGCAGGTATTGATGTCGGCTCTACCGCCATCAAGGTGGCGCTGGTCGATGAACACGGCAAGATGACCGGTGAACACGTCACGCCTTCGGGCAGTCTGTTTCACAAAAATTCGCTGGCCGCGCTGGCGCAACTGCTGGCGCAATGCGGGGTGCAGCGTGAGCAGGTGCGCTACCTGATTGCCACCGGCTATGGGCGCAAGCTGTTCAAGGAGGCTGACGACTCCATCAGCGAAATCACCGCCAACGCCATGGGCGCGTTCGAGACCGGCAAGGCCTATGGCGGCGTGCGCACCATCATCAACATTGGCGGGCAAGACTCCAAGGCGATCCAGATTGACGACAGCGGCAGCGTGGTGCATTTTGTGATGAACGACAAATGCGCCGCCGGTACCGGGCGTTTTCTGGATGTGGCGGCGCGCAACCTGGAGCTGGATCTGGAGGAGCTGGGCGAGTACCACTTCAAGGGCAGCTGTGCACCGCTGAAGATCAACAGCACCTGCACCGTGTTCGCCGAGTCCGAAATCATTGGCCTGCTGGCCAACGGCCACGGCAAGTCGGAAATCATTGCCGGGATTCACTACTCGATTGCGGTGCGCACGGCACGGCTGGCGCGGCGCGTGGGCTTGGAAAAACACGTCTACTTTGACGGCGGCCCGGCGCTCAACAAGGGGCTGGTGGCGGCGCTGCAAGAGGAGCTGGGCTGCGAGATCATCGTGCCCGAGTTCCCGCAAACCACCACCGCTTTTGGGGCCGCCATTCTGGCGCGCAACGAGTTCATGACCGAGGTGGAAGATGCCCACTGAAGCCCTGGACGTGGTGGTGAGCCTGCCCATGGCCATGGTGCTGGGCCTGGTCTACGGCCTGGGGCCGTGTCTGGTGGCCTGCTTGCCTTACCTCGGGCCGGTGTTTCTGGCGCGCGACTTCAGTTGGCGGCGCTCCTGGAAGGTGGTGCTGCCGCTGTCGGCCGGGCGGCTGCTGGGGTATGCGTCCTTCGGTGCGCTGGCGGGCTGGGTCGGCAACTATGTGAACGACGGAACCTCCACCTCGCCGGTGTTGCACACCGTGGTGGGGGCGGCGGCGCTGATGGTCGGGCTGGCCTTGTTCTGGCAACGCCGCCCGGCCTGTGCCGTACCCGTTTCACCCCCTGCAGAGGGCGTACCGATGCGCCGCATGGACATCGGCACCACGCCGCGCCCGCTGCTGCCCGGTGGCCTGTTCCTGATGGGCGTGGGCATGGCGCTGACGCCTTGCGGGCCGCTGAGCACAGTGCTGTTTTCGGCAGCGGCGTCGGGCCATATGGTCAGCGGCGCAGTGCTGGGCCTGGGCTTTGGCCTGGGGGCCATCGTGGTTCCGTCCGTGGTGTATGGCCTGGGTGTGGCGTATTTCGGTGCTCGCCTGCGTGAGCAGCTGGGGCCGTGGCGTGTGCGCATTGAGCGCCTGAGCGCCGGGCTGCTGGTGCTGGTGGGTGTGAACCAGATCATCCGGGGGTTTTGATGAAGGCCAGCTCCATGAGCCGTTCACAACGCCACCTGCTGATCGCCAGCAGTGTGGTGCTGTTTCATCTCGCGGCGATCTGGGTGTTGCAAACGGGCTTGATCCGGCAGGCACTGGCTGTGGTGGTGCCGGTGGAAATCCTCAGCGAGTTCATCGAGCCGCCCAAGCCCCAGCCAGAGCCGCCGCTCCAGCCACCCAAGCCGGTGGTGCAAGCCGTGCCACGCCCAACCGCGCCGCCACCACCACCCATGCCATTGGCCATTGCCGACCCCACGCCAGCGCCCGATGCACCCACCGGGGTGGTGGCACCGCCCGTGCCTTTACCGCCGATTGCTGCACCCGTGGCCGCTACACCCACTCCCAAACCGGTGCCCGCAGGGCCGCAGATTGAGCTGCCGTCCAGTGATGCCGACTACCTGCACAACCCGCCGCCGAACTACCCCGCCAAAAGCCGGCGCATGGGCGAGCAGGGCAAGGTGGTGGTGCGGGTGTTGATTGGTGTCGATGGCCTGGCGCAAAAGGTGGAAATCCGCAAATCCAGCGGTTTCGATCGGCTCGATGAGGCTGCGCTGGATACCGTGAAGAACTGGCGCTACGTGCCCGGCAAACGTGCCGGTGTCGTCGAGGCGATGTGGTTCAACGTTCCTATCAATTATGTTTTGGAGTAAATAGTCATGCATTCGCAATCTGGTTTGATGTCGTTGTGGGAACAAGGTGATATGGTGACCCGCATCGTGGCGGTGTTGCTGCTGGTCATGTCGCTGGCCAGTTGGATGGTGATCGTGATCAAGGTGCTGGGCCTGCGCCAGGCTTCCAAAGAGGCCAAGGCCACCGCTGCCTTTTGGCTGGCCAGTGACTTTGACGATGGCCTGAAACAGCTCGGCGGCGATGTCAGCAACCCGTTTCGCCAACTGGCTGTAGCCGGTTTTGAGGCCGATGCGCATCTGCAGCCGCAGGACAACAAGCCACACCTTAAAGATTCACTCGATCTGAACGACTGGGTCACCCGCTGCCTGCGCAGTGCCATCGATGAAGCTACGGCGCAGTTGCAAAGTGGGCTGGCGATCCTGGCCTCGGTGGGTTCCACCGCACCGTTTTTCGGCCTGTTCGGCACGGTCTGGGGCATCTACCACGCCTTGATGGCCATCGGCCTGACCGGACAATCCACCATTGACAAAGTGGCTGGTCCGATTGGCGAGGCCTTGATCATGACCGCCCTGGGGCTGGCGGTGGCGATTCCCGCCGTGCTGGGCTACAACGCGCTGGTGCGCGGCAACAAAGGTGTGATTGCCAAGCTCAACCGCTTTGCCTACGACCTGCATGCGCTGTTTGTCACGGGTTCGCGCGTGGGCTCCAGCAGCGCTTTCAACAGCCATGCCAAAGTGCTGCCCATCAGAAAGGTCTGAACATCATGTCCTTCGGAACCCAAGACGACAACGATGAGGTGATGAACGAGATCAACATGACCCCGCTGGTGGATGTGATGCTGGTGCTGCTCATCATCTTCATCATCACCGTGCCGGTGATGAAACACGCGGTCAAGATCGACCTTCCGCACGCCAGCAGCCAGCCGCAAGATGCCAAACCCGAAACCATCCGCCTGAGCGTGGCGGCCAACGGGCAGTACTTCTGGAACGAATCTCCGGTGGCTGAAGCTGATCTGGCTGGGCTGTTGCGTGCCGAGTCCGCCAAACAGCCGCAGCCCGAACTGCACATCCGCGGCGACAAGGCGGTGCGCTATGAATATGTGGCGCTGCTGATGACGGCGGCACGGCAGGCGGGGTTGAGAAAAATCGGGTTTGTGACGGATCCGGCGAATTGAAATCTTGCCTCTGTCGCTCGATGTCAAGGTTGGTCTGTTGGGCATTTGGTTCGCATGGAAGGTGGGCAGGCTGACCGTGCGCCGTTATGTTGTCAACAAGGCGAACTAGGTTATTTCGGGGTTAGGTATGCCAAATCTCAAATTGGCCATTGATGCAACTTGCTCGTGTGTTTTGGAATAGCTCCGTATATTCTCAATTCGCGATCCAATAGGTCTGTAGCCGCCATATAGCATGCATATGCGGCTATTGTTTACATAGCAAACTACGAAATTTTTATCGATAAATATCAAATTACGCTTGAGTACACTGACGCTCTCATCGCTATTTTTTGATCTGGTCTGAAGCCAGGTTATGTTTGCATCACATGAGCACTCGCAGTCGCTTTATTTCAACCTGGATTGCCATTTTGGCCGTCCTGTTGAACGCGCTGGTGCCCACAGTGTCGCTGGCGTTTGAACCTGACCCAACACTAGGCAGCTCGGTCAGTCGTGAATGGATCGAGATGTGTACCAGCCAAGGGTGAAGCTGGGCGCGGATGGCCAAATTTCTGCACAAACTTCTCAGCGGCCCGAAGGTGCACCCGCTGCCACCCACAATGGCCATTGCCCGTACTGCCTGACGCATGCGGCATCGTTTGGTTTGCCGCCAATGCCTGTCGCGCTGCTGCCGGTGTGGCGCCCTGTGACCGACCTATTGCCCCAAAGCACGCCAAGGCTTGCCGGTACCTGGGTCTGGCTGGTCCCCGCTGCTCGCGCACCACCGACCACTCTCTGACCCTGATCAACCCGTCGCTTTGAGTAGGCGGGCGCTGAGTGCTGCAAAGCGCTGTCGTATGAAGCCTGTCGTTTGTGCTGTTTGTGGCATGGCGTAGTGCTTCCTTTCATTCCTGTTTCATCCTTGAGGGTCACGATGACGACTCCTAACCTTGCTACGTCTGGTCACACCACCAAACGCTGGCATCAGCGTCTGCGCCGCGAGTTGATCTGGGCGTTGGCCCTGAAACTGATCGTGCTGTTTGCGCTGAAAGCGGCCTTCTTTCCACATCGCCTGCCTGCAGATGTGGCTGCGCAGGGTGTGGCTGACCGCATGGCGTCGTCAACAGCCCCCGCGCATGAAACTATTTCCAAGGACCAACCATGATTTCTGAATCCGTGGTGGATTTGTCGCGACTGCAGTTCGCGGCCACCGCCCTTTATCACTTTTTATTCGTTCCGCTGACGCTGGGGCTGTCGTTTCTGCTGGCCATCATGGAGACGGTTTATGTCTTGAGTGGCAAGACGGTTTACCGCGACATGACCAAGTTCTGGGGCAAGCTGTTTGGAATCAACTTCGCATTGGGCGTGACCACCGGCCTGACGATGGAGTTCCAGTTTGGCACCAACTGGGCCTATTACTCGCACTACGTGGGCGACATTTTTGGCGCGCCGTTGGCGATTGAAGGGCTGCTGGCCTTCTTTCTGGAATCTACCTTTGTCGGCCTGTTCTTCTTTGGCTGGGAGCGCCTGAGCAAGGTCGGGCACTTGGTCGTGACCTTCATGGTGGCGATTGGTTCCAACCTGTCGGCGGTGCTGATTTTGATTGCCAATGCCTGGATGCAAAACCCGGTGGGCTCAGACTTCAACCCGGTCACCATGCGCATGGAACTCACCGACTTTTACGACGTGGTGTTCAACCCGGTGGCGCAGGCTAAGTTTGTGCACACTATCAGCGCGGGCTATGTGACCGCGTCGATCTTTGTGCTGGGCATCAGCAGCTGGTATTTGCTGAAAAAACGTGACCGCGGTTTTGCCCTGCGCTCGTTTCGTATTGCAGCCGCATTTGGTCTCGCTTCGGTCCTGTCGGTGATTGTGCTGGGCGATGAGTCCGGCTACAGCGCTGCAGAGTCGCAACAGGCCAAGATGGCCGCCATGGAGGCCATGTGGAAGACCGAGCCGGCCCCCGCTGGCTTGACGCTGTTTGGCATTCCCGATGAGGCCACGCGCACGACGGCTGCCGAAATCCGCATCCCCTACGTGCTGGGCTTGATTGGCACGCGCACGGTGGACAAGACCATTCCCGGCATCGACGAGGTTGAAAAGACTACCGCCGAGCGCATGGAGCGCGGCGTTAAAGCGGTCAAGGCGCTGGAAGAATTGCGCAAAGACCCGAAAAACGCCGACAAGCTGGCGCGCTTTGCCGAAGTGAAAGCCGACCTGGGCTATGGCCTGCTGCTGAAGAAATACATCGCCGATGTGTCGCAAGCCACGCCTGAGATGAAGGCACGCGCTGTGGATGATGCCATTCCCCGCGTGGCCCCTTTGTTCTGGACGTTCCGTGTCATGGTTTTGATAGCAGGCCTGATGCTGACGCTGATGGCGGTGGCTTTCTGGTCGTCCGTGCGCAACCGCATCGAGAGTCGCCCCTGGCTGCTCAAATGGGCTCTTTGGAGCATTCCGCTGCCCTGGCTGGCCTGTGAAATGGGCTGGTTTGTGGCTGAGTATGGTCGCCAGCCCTGGACGGTGCAGGGCATGCTGCCCACGCATTTGTCCACCTCGGTACTCAGTGCGGGCGAGGTGATGGCTTCGCTGACTGGCTTTGTCACGTTTTACACCCTGCTGCTGGTCGCCGAGCTTTACCTGATGTTCAAGTACGCCCGACTGGGGCCATCGAGTCTGGGAACCGGCCACTATGCGCTGGAAAAAAGCACGCCCGCCAGTGGCGCATCTGCGGCACCGGTTTACGCCGCCGCTCACGCTTCCAAGGAGATTTGACATGTTGGACTACACCATCTTGAAACTGGTCTGGTGGCTTCTGGTGTGCGTGCTGCTCATCGGCTTTGCCATCATGGACGGGCACGACATGGGCGTGGGTGCGCTGCTGCCCTTTGTCGGGAAAACCGATGACGAGCGCCGGGTCATGCTCAACACGGTGGGGCCGCACTGGGAGGGCAATCAAGTGTGGTTTGTCACAGCGGGCGGCGCCATTTTTGCCGCCTGGCCGCTGGTTTACGCCACCGCGTTCTCTGGCTTTTACTTTGCGCTGATGGCAGGGCTGTGGGCTTTGTTTTTCCGGCCGGTCGGGTTTGACTACCGCAGCAAGGTGGCGGATGCGCGTTGGCGCACAGCGTGGGACTGGGGCCTGTTTGTCGGTGGGGCCGTGCCTGCGCTGGTGTTTGGCGTGGCCATTGGCAACGTCATCACCGGCGTGCCGTTTCACTTTGAAGACAGCATGATGCCGGTCTACACCGGCAGCTTCTGGGCGCTGTTCACGCCGTTTGCGCTGCTGTGTGGTGTGGCGAGTCTGTCGCTGCTGCTGTTCCACGGGGCGAACTACCTGCAACTGCGCACTGAAGGAGTGTTGGCTGAGCGGTCCCGTATCGCTGCATTGCTATTTGGTGTGGTCTTGGCAATTGTGTTTGCCTTGGGGGGAGTGATGGTGGTCGGCATGCAGGGTTACCAGATCACCTCCGCCGTGGTGCCGGGTGAAGCGGTATCACCGGTGGGCAAAACGGTGGTCATGCAAGCCGGGGCGTGGATGAGCAATTTCTCGGCGCGTCCGCTGATCTGGGTGCTGCCGGTATTGGCCTACGCAGGGATAGCGCTGGGTTTGCTGACCGCATTTGCCCGCAAACCTGGCGTGGCCTTTATCGGCAGTGGCCTGGCCTGTGCCGGTGTCATCCTGACGGCAGGGGCGGCGATCTTCCCGTTTGTGTTGCCGTCCAGCTCCGATCCTGGGCACAGCCTCACGGTGTGGGACTGCGTCTCTAGCCAGCGCACCCTGAACATCATGTTCTGGGTGGCCATGGTCATGACTCCGATCGTGCTGGCGTACACCAGTTGGGCCTACCGCGTGATGCGCGGCAAGGTCACTGTGGCGCAGGTTCAGGCCAACGGCAGAGCGCTTTACTGAACACCTCTTTGAAAGGAATAAAACATGTGGTACTTCACCTGGACTTTAGGCGTCACGATGGCCGTGTTGCTGGCGGTGGTCAACGCCTTGTGGTTTGAAGCGCAGGGCACTGACCCAGACGACAAATAGGAGCGCGTTGCGCACTTTGAAAGGACATGGCTGGATGGGTTTTTCAGCCATGTCTTTGAAGCTGTGCATGAAATGGGGCTGCCGTGCCAGTCCGGGTTTCAGCATATCTCGCATTGAGTTAAGCTGCTGACTGGTTAGCGGCGACAACTCAACAGGAGATTTTCATGAGCGACTCATCCAACGCCGGTTTTGCCCAGTTTGTGCCGGGCTTTGATTTTTTGCAGAATTTGGCCAAGAACACCTCGCAGGCTGTTCCGCAGATGCCCAACATGGCTAACTGGATTGCACCGACGCTGAGCGTGGAAGAGCTTGAAAAGCGCATCGCCGAGCTCAAGGCGGTGCATTTCTGGCTGGACCAGAACTCCAAGGCGCTGGCCGCCACGGTGCAGGCGCTGGAAGTGCAAAAGATGACCTTGGTCACGTTGAAGAGTTTGAACTTCAACATCGGTGAAGTGGCCAATGCCTTCAAGATCAAGTCTGCCGATATGGCCGCATCAAGCCAGCCAAAAACTACTGACACCGCGGCTGCCACGGCGCAGACTGTGAACGATGTGGCCGGGAAAACTGAAGAGATTGCTCAAAAGGCAGGTGACGTCGCCAAACCTGCCGCTGCCGCTTTGGTGGACCCGATGCAGTTGTGGACATCGCTCACGCAACAGTTTCAAGCCATCGCCGCCAGCGCCATGGCTGAAGCGGGCAAGGTCGCCGCCATGGACGTGGGCAAGAACCTGGTTAAAGGTGCCGTTAAGGGTGTGGACAAACAGGTGGCCAAGGCCTCGGCCAAATCCGCTGTGAGCGCGCCTGCCAAGAAAGCGCCCGCCAAACGAGCCGCCGCGAAAACGCCAGCCAAAAAGGCTGCCAGCCGCGCTGCGCCCAAAGCGGCAGGCCTGCGTCGCCGCTGAACCCGCTACCGGATATCGCCATGAAGCTGTTTCCTTACGCGCACGCCACCCATCCGCGCTGGGACATGGCCGTGGGCCTGGTGCTGGCACAGTTGCGTGCCCAGATGACGCTGCATGGTTATGCAGCCAACCCGACGCTGGCGCTGCTGTACATCACAGACCACTACGTTGCGCACGCGCAGGATATTCTGGAGCAACTCAGCAGCGAGCTGCCCGAAGTCACCGACTGGACCGGTACAGTCGGCGTGGGCATTGCCTCCAACAATGTTGAGTATTTTGACGAGCCCGCGCTGGCGGTCATGCTGTGCGAATTACCGACCGACCAATACCGTGTGTTCTCCGGTGTGGCCCCGCTGGGCTTGGCGTTTGAGGCGCACACGGCGCTGGTGCATGCTGACCCGCATACCGCTGAACTGTCAGACCTGATTGTCGAGATGGCGGCGCGTACCGATTCGGGCTACCTGTTCGGCGGACTCTCCAGCAGCCGTGGTGCATCGGTGCAGTTTGCCGTGGCCGGGGACGGCAATGTCAAAGGCCAGGGTGCGGCCAGTGGCGTGTTCAGCGGTGGCCTGAGCGGCGTGGCCTTTGGCCCTGGCGTGAACATGGTGTCGCGCGTGACGCAGGGCTGCCTGCCGGTGGCCAAGGCACATCAGGTGACCGCCGCCGAGCACAACCTGGTGCTGGCCCTGGACGGCGAGCCCGCTCTGGAAGTGCTGCTGCGCGAGTTGGATGTCACTCTGGATGAGCCGCATGAGGCGCTGCAAGCCGTGCGTGCAACGCTTGCAGGCCTGACCGAACGCGCTGGCACGGCTGGTGGCGCAGGCGATGCACCCACTATCACCCGCACAGGCAACTTTGGCAGCGATGTGCTGGTGCGCCACATCATCGGTCTGGACCCGGTACGCTACGGCGTTGCCGTGGCCTCGCCCGTGAAGGAAGGCATGGAACTGGCGTTTTGCCAGCGCAATGTGCAGGCTGCCCGCGCCGATCTGATGCGCGTGTGTGCCGAAATCCGCGAAGAACTGGAGCCTGCGGAGATGGCGTTGGAGTCCGCTTCAGCGCTGGCGGTGTCCGAGGCCGAAGCTGCCCCGCATCCGGCGCGCGGTATTGCCGGTGCCATTTATGTGAGTTGTTCCGGGCGTGGCGGTGAGCACTTTGGTGGCCCGAGCGCCGAGCTGCAAATTATTCGCAGGGCTTTGGGCGATGTGCCGCTGGTGGGTTTTTTTGCTGGTGGCGAGATCGCCCGCAATCACCTGTATGGCTATACCGGTGTGTTGACGGTCCTTACATAAAATCAACCTGTAGACCCCGTATTTCCTTAGTGTATAGCTTCTCAAACTGTAGCAATATCCAGCTGCTGATCGCTTACAGAGACTTGAGAAAGTCCACCAAGGCCGCGCGCTCTTCCTGGCTCAGCCGGGTAAAGCGCTCACGTGCCGGGCGTGCTTCTCCCGCATGCCAAAGAATGGCCTCGGGCAGGGTTCGTGCTCGGCCATCATGAAGGAAAAACGTGGCTTCGCTTACCGCCGCGGTGGCTCCCAGTCCCCACAGAGGGGCGGTTCGCCAGTCGCGCCCGCCTGCTTGGTAGTCAGGGCGGTGGTCCGAAAGGCCTTCGCCCATGTCGTGAACCAGCAGATCGGTGTAGGGTTGGATCGTCTGCCCGGCCAGATGCGGCGAGCGTGCTTTCGGGTCGGTCACCAGCTCAGGGCGGTGGCACGCCGCACACCCGATCTCCGCAAATTTGGCTTCACCGCGTTTCACGGCTGGGTCGTCCGCACGGTGCCGCGCTGGCAGCTCAAGATGCGCAAGGTAGAACTCGACATCGTCCAGTTGTCCGGCAGACAGCTCGGGTGAGCCTCCGGTTGGGGCCTTCTTGCAGGCGGTCTGCACGGGCATGCAGTTTTCGCCAGGAAACAGTGGCGACGTGATGCCCAGGTCGCCGTTGAACGCACCGGCAGATTGCGCCCGCAGGGTTGGCATGTTGGATTTGTAACCAAAGCGGCCCACCTCCATGCGCTGGGTTTCTGGGTTCCAGACATGGTTTGCGCGGCCCTTGATGCCATCGGGCTTGGGCTCCTTGGCCAACGCTTCCAGCGTGGATGCTGGCACTGCGTCAAGCAAGCCCATGCCGACCATCTGCTGGCCGACGCGTGGCGATGTGAGCACGCCTTTGATGGGGCCATAGGCCAGTTCGGCGAAGTGGACTTGCGGCTGGCGCAGCGACACCTTTTCGCCACCGGCGAGCGTCACCGTTTTGACTTCGCGCCATGTGAGATACGCGCGCCCCTCGCCCGCCACGCCGGGGATGCCTTCCTCATTCAACTGGCCACCGTAGGCAGGGTGGGGCTTGGGGCCACCGTGGCTGTCGTGTCCCGGCACCGAGAGTCGCACCAGCATCGACAACATGCGCTCATCCGCGGTTGCCGGTGGCTGGCCCCGGCCATTGTGCGGATGGCAGGAGGCGCAGGCGAGCCGGTTGTAGAGCGGACCAAGTCCGTCCACCAGCTCGTCTTTTGAAGGCGCCACCACCCAGCTTTGGCGCACCAGCGTGCGACCACGGAAAAATTGCTCGCGCTCGGTGTTTGAAAGGCTTGGCAAGGGCTGAGCAAAAGCTTCGGGCGACACGATGTCTTGCGCAAAGACGTTCGCTGCCGTGAGGGCCATGACCAACAAGAGGGATCTTTTCATGCTTGCTCCAGCAGTTGGCTGGCCCGTGCCAGCCGCGCGTTGACCTCTGATGCCCATTGCTGCTCCAGTGCAGCGGCCACGGCTTCGGCCTTGGCATCGTCGCGGCGATTGGCGAAGGCTTGCTGCCAATCGGGCCGGTTGGCATCGGCTTCACTGACGGGCACGGTGGACAGCAGTTGCCTGGCTTGCTCACCGCGTTCGCCGCTGGTTGCCCGCGCCTTGGGCCAGAGTGCTGTCAGCTTGTCGCGTGGCTGTGCCAGCACGGTATCGAACAGCGCCGCGATCAGTGGCAGGCGGCCACGGGTGCGTTCGCCGTCGTACTCGTAACCGCCCGCCTCTGCCGCGACAAAAGGATTGTGGTAGCCAGCGTCAAGTCCGGCGTACACAGAGGGCCGCACTGGCAGTTTGCGGACATCGGGGTGGGTGACGAGTTTCTGTCCTGCATCTGATTGCAAAAAGCTGACGAAAGCGCGCGCACCGTCGAGATTGTGCGCAGCGGCCATGATGGCGACCTGTCCCGAATGGACACCGCCATGCTTCGGGTAGATGAAGCGCAGCGGTGCGCCCTTGGCAATGGCAGCAGCGACGAAGAAGTCGATGGAGGGACCGATGCCATGCCGCCCGGATGACAATTCGTCACTGACAAAGGTGCCACCGGCATTCACCAGACTTGAATTGGCGGTGGCGGCGCTCCACATGGCCCAGCCCTTTTCCCAGCCATAAGCTTGCAGTGGGATATCCGCCATGGGCGGTGCAAAACCAACCTTGCCTGGGTTGGGCAGCGCGATATGCCCGGCGTAACGCGGGTCGGCCAGGTCCATCCAGTCGGTCGGCTCTGGTAGCTCGTGTGCCTTCAGGTAGGCGAGGTTCACGGCAAATCCGTAGGCGGCGGTTTCTGTTGCGGTGTAGTAGCCATCCGGGTCATCAATCAGTGTGTTACCGATCCGGCCCGGCAGACCGCTGCGGTCGATATCAAGTTTTCTTAATAGGCCTTCGCGTTTCAGAATCGCAAAGTTGGGCGGCGAGGGTGTCCAATAGACATCAACCCCCTCCGGGCTGGGATGTCTCAAGGTTGGCAACGCGTCGTACGGCATATGCCAGACGATGCGCAGACGCCAGTCGGGATACGCCTTCTCAAACGCTGCCTCAAACCGCGAGACGACTTCGTCGGGATAACTGGTGACGACCACCACATCGCGTCGCTGTGCCGCCCTCGTTGCTCCTGCCGGGCCAGCCAAAGCCAGAAGTCCCAGCCCCTTGACGAAAGTACGCCGTGATGGCTTGTGTATAGATGATTTCAGCATTCCATATCTCCCAAAAGAATTCAGCGCGAAACAGGCGCCACTAGTCGATGGCTTTGCGCACCTCGATGGCGTTGAGCCAGCGAACATGGCGCGCGCCGAGATGGGTGTCTTGTGTTGACAGCATGGCAATCCTGCCTTCATCCTCCGCCAGCGGTTTGCCGTTTTTCTCGAAATACACTAGCACCCCGTCGCCCAGCGCGGAATTGAAAATCTCGTTCCAGGAAAACACGATCGCATAGTCGTCGCTGGCCCGGGCAATGATGATGATCTTCTTCAGGTCGTGGCGACCCGGTGCCAGGATCACCGCCTTTTCGAGCAATGTCCGCAGCAGCACGCCCTTGAATGTCTCTGTCTGACCTGCTGTGGCCTGCGATTGCGACACGACCGTGATCTCGTGCAGATCCTGAGCGGGCAGTTTCCGTAGGTCGTCAATGCTCAGATCAAGTTTGTGACCGACTGCACCCGTGACAGAAAGGCTCTGGGTGACATACGTCAGTAGGCCGGGTATTTCGCCTTTCATGCCCAGAACCCAGTCCGCCAGGCGGATAGCCTCCTCGGGCTTTACGGTGGCATTGGCTGGCATGAACGGCAAACTGGCTTTGCCTTCCTTCATCCAGCCAAGCCCAGTCGGGCCTGTCCCCTTCATGATGTGCTGCGCGAGCTTTGCGGTGGCATCCTTCTGGCCGGTGTATTTGGCGGCCACGTCCTGGTAGGGCGGGCCAATGAGTTTTTCGGCACCGCGATGGCAGGACAGGCAGCCGCTCTTGATGGCCAGGTCCAACTCGTCGGCAGCGCTGGCTTGTCCGGCGATCAGCAAGCCCGCCATGATGACAATGCAGTGCATCGGGTTCGGGTGGGGTTTATACACATGCAAATTCATGATTGCTCCATTTCTTGCGGGATCGCCATGGGCAATCCGGGATAGAGGCGCGCTGGTGATGTAGCGCTGACGCATCACCAGCGCGGCACGATGAGTCTTTGGAACTCGTTCAGAAGCTGTACTTCATGTTGGCAAAAAACGTCCGTCCGGGCATGGGGTAGCCGTCGGACAGTTCGTAATTTTGGTCGAGCAGGTTGGCGACGCCGAGCTCAATCGATGTGTCCTTGCGCGGCTTCCAGAGGGCCTTGGCGCCGAGCAGCGTGAATCCGCCGAGGCGCGTGTAGCCGTTGCCGTAGGTGACGGTGCGTCCGTCCTCGCTATCGACCGTGCCTTCGAATTCCCACGCATTGGCTGGTTTCCAGCCTAGATGCGCGAATAACTTGTGACGCGGGGTGTCGGTCAGCGGGATCGCCGGGTTGGAGATATTCACGCGATCCATATAGGTGTAGTTGACACCGGCTGACCAGTTTCGCCATTGTTGTTCCAACGACAGCTCAATGCCTTCGTGGCGCGCGGTGCCGACGTTCTGCATCTGGTTGCAGGTGACATTCGGGGTTGGGCCGGACGCACATTGGTTCGCTGCGGTGACGACGACGCTCTGAATGGCATCTTCGATACGGCTATGGAACACCGCAGCCTGCGCGACCGCACCCTGCCAGGGTTTGCTCCGGATGCCGATCTCCATGTTGCTTGCTGTCTCTGGTTCCAGCGCCGGGTTGTAGAGCGCCGAACCCAGTTTGAACGAGTAGCGATCCTTGATGGTCGGGAAGCGGGATTTTTTGGCGACACTGCCATAGATTTCGGTGTCTCCCAGCGTGTGTGTTAGCTCGGCCAGCCCGTTATTTTTGGAGACGTCACCCTTTGTGTAGGTTTCGGCCTCTTTGGTTTCGCGCCGGTCATGGCTGGCACCCAAACGCAGGCGCCAGTCGGGTGCAAGATTGATCGCATCCTCCACCGCAAACGACGTCGTGACATCCTTGAAATTCTTGTCTGCAATGTTCGGATTCCATTCGTTGTGCCGATCTTCTTTGAAGTGGTAGGCAACGCGCAGCTCATGGTTGGCAAAAAGGTAGCTCGCCAGTTCCGCGCTGGCACCACGGCTGCCGTCGTTATAGCGGCTCGGGAAGGATGTGTTGTTGAGCTGGGTCGTGTAGGTGCCGTTGGTATAGGCGTCTATTCCGTTGCGGTAGGTGTCGTCATAGACGCGAAGCTTGACGATGTGATCCTTGCCCACTGCAAAGTTTCCGAGGGCGTAGACGCTCTCCACGTTCCAGTATGGCCAGCGCCAGTAGCGCACGCTGGTGCCCAGGGTGCCGGGCGCTGCGCCAGCATAGGGCGGATTGCCCTTCTCGCCTTCTTGCTTGACGTAGCCCAGCGCGAACTCGTCAGTGGTGTTCGGTGTGATACCTATTTTCAGCGACACCTTCTTGTCGGTACGGTAGGAGTTTTCCCGCTGGCTTCCATCCTCGACCACCATGGGGGTTGAATTCTTGGCGCTGGTAGAAATGGCGCGCGATTTGTAGTCTGCCGAGAGCGGGAAGTTGTCGGCATCAAGATAAGAGGTGCCTGCCTGGAAGTACCATGACCCCTGGTTGCTGCCGATATTGGCGGCCACCCGTTTTTCGCCACCGCTGCCAAAGCCCATGCGTACATCGCCTTCGAAGGGGCGCGTGGGTTTGCGCGTGACCAGATTGATGGCTCCGCCCAGCACGTTGGGTCCATAGAGCAGTGATGCGGCGCCCTTGGCAACGCGAATTTCCGACAGATCGAAAGTTGTGAAACGACCAAAGTCCACATAGCCGTCATAGGGTACGTAAGTCGGGATGCCGTCGATGAACAGGGGCACTTGGCGCACGTCAAAGCCGCGCAGGTAAACGATGTCTTCGTTGCGGCTGTTGTGGGACACGCTCATGCCGGGTACGAGTGCGACGGCCGCACCGACGGTGTCACGGTTGAACTTCTCCAGCGTGTCGCTGGTCACGGTACTCTCAGTGTCGATAGTCGGGCTTGCCTTGCCGACCACTTCCACGGTTCCCAGTTGGAAGGGGTCCGCGGCCACGGCGGGTAAGGCGATGGCCGATGCCACCAGCGTTGGTAGAAGACGAAGTTTGAAGTGATGCATGCGTGCCCTCCTTGAGCGTGGTTAGGATTCAGAGACAGTGACAAAACCGATGCGCGAGAGTCCCATGCGCGCGGCCAAGGCCATGACTTGGGCAATGTGCTCGTACGGTGTGAGCCGATCAGCGTGGATACGTAGTTCCGGTACGGGCTGTTGTTTGGCGGCTTCTGTCATGCGCTGGGTCAGGCTCGCCTGGCTGACGGGCTCACCGTTCCAGAACAGGTCACCGTTGGCGCGAATGGCCAGTTGCACCGGTGCCTTTGGCTGAGTGGCGTCAGCGTTTGCCTTGGGCAGGTCGATCTTGACGGCATGGGTCAGCAACGGCGCGGTGACGATAAAGATCACCAGCAGCACCAGCATGACATCAATCAGCGGCACCATGTTGATCTCTGCCAGGTGGCGCTCACCCCGGGAGGAATTTGGCATGGCCATTAGCGACTCTCGGTAGCGAGTGGCATGGCGGCCGGGAGGCTTGCCTTGCGGTCAACGGATGCCGCGTGGACACCAGTGCCCAAAAATGCCAGCAACTCGTGTGCAAAGGCATCAAGTTCATTGGCAGCGGTTCGTGTTTTGCGGACGAAGGCGTTGTAGGCCAGCACGGCAGGAATGGCCACAGCCAGACCGAAGGCCGTCATCACCAAGGCTTCGCCGACGGGGCCTGCAACCTTGTCGAGGGAACCCTGCCCACTCATGCCAATGGCGATCAGTGCATGGTAAATACCCCAAACAGTACCGAGCAGACCCACGAAGGGTGCGGTGGAACCGACGGTTGCCAGTATGGCAAGGCCACCTTCCTGGTGATCCTGTTCCTGGGAGACCGCTTGCGCAAAATGGCTGGCGAGGAATTCGGCAGGATCCGGCAGTTTCACCAGCCGACGTTCGCTGCCACGGCACCATCGATTCCAAGCCTCGAACCCGACCGCTGCTACACGCCCATAAGCTTCGACGGGCGGCGCATCAAGGAGTGACAGAGAAAGCGCTTGGGGTGTTGTCGCTTTCCTGTAGGTGTCGAGAAAATCGCGACTGGCCCGTGCAGCGCTGCGCAATTGCACACTTTTTAGCAGAATAAGCGTCCAGGACATCAGCGACATGGCAAGCAATGCGACCAACACGAATTGCCCCAGCAGGTCTGCCTGAACGAGAAAATGGGAAAGACCGTAATCTTGCATAGCTATCTCCGCAAGTTGAATTGGATCGGCACCACCACCCAGGCACCCACGGCCTCGCCACCCTGCTGAGCCGCAATGAACTTCCAGCGTCGTACGGCTTCCCGAGCGGCTTGGTCTAGCCGATCAAATCCGCTGCTGGTTCGAACTCGTACCTCTTGTGCCAACCCTGTCGGAGAGACCAGCACGTTCAAGAGAACCTTGCCCTGCTCGCCCATGGTGAGCGACGCCGATGGATAAATCGGAGCCGGATTGGAAAGGTAGGCGGCATCGAAACGTGGCGAAATGAGTGGGCTTGGCTCAGCCGCCGTATTTCCTGTGGGCGAGGTTGCGGGCGCTGCCGTGGCCATTTCAGAAGGCTCGGATTTCAATGCCGGGGCAGGGGCAGCAGCGGGTGAGGCATCACCGGTTTCCTTGGCAGGTGTTTCTGCTGCCACGGGCACCGGTTTGGCCTGTGCGTGTGGCAGTGGTTTCGGCGATGCGCTTTTGGGTTGGCTGTCGGGCACGCGTTCTGGAGGCGCACTGGCCGGTGTGGGCGTATTGACCGACACCTCGGTCGTGATCACGGAAACAGCAAGGACTTGGGGCGCAATAAAGCTGAATGGTCTGACACGCACGTTCGTCAGCGCCGCAATCACGACCCCGTGACAGATGATGGTTATAGCAATAATGATATAGCGTATGTTGCTATTTTCGGTGGCAGGAAGCGTGGGTGTAAACATGACGCCGTCAGCGGATACCCGCGTCTGGATGACAAGACGGCAAGCCACCATCAGCAGTGCCTTGCCACGTCAGTACGCCAACAACCCGTATCACTGTCATGTCAATTGCATTCGTTTTATATTCATCGTTGTATTATTTTATATACAACGTATTTGAAAAAAAGGGAGTGGGCGTTAAAAGTGTTTCGGGCTTGCAGGTCTGGCAGGGTTTGGGCGCAATTTGTCCAGAATCACCCTTGCCAACCCAGGCGTGCGCGCAGGCGCTGCCAGCGATGCCTCAGGCGGTGCTGCATCGCCCTGCCCAATCGCCACGGCCAGGAGGCGCGGACCCGCGCGAGCAGGGCTTCTTTCCACGCTGTCCAGCGGGTGTAGAGCTGCGCAAACCACGGCAGTTGCAGCAAGGTGGCTTTGGTCAGGTTGAACAGGCGCGCGACGATGGCGGTGCCCACCAGTTTGGCGGTCAGAATGACCAGCGTGCCGGTCAGCACCTTGCCTTGTCCAAGCAGCCAGAGCGCCAGCAGCTTGACCGGCACCAGCAGCAGCGTGGGTAGCAGGAAGATGGCCAACGCGCCGTAGGGAGGCAGCGTCTGGACACGTCGCTCCAACCAGCGCAGCCCCGGCAACTGGCCCACCCAGGCCAGCACACGTTGCAATGGCTCCCAACCCCATTCTTCAAACAGGATGACCAACGCCAGCAGCCAGCCGAACAGGCCCTTGAGTAGGCGAAAGGGCAGGCGTACCAGCCAATGCCATAAGGTCGTGGTTTCAGGGGGTGGGGTGGTCATATGGCGCTCAAGGTGGAGAATAAGACTTTACAGCCAGTTCCCGCCCGTCCCTGGTTCAGGGCGACTGAATCTCTTGCAGTGCTGCCGGCAGTGACGCCCGCAGCACTTCGATAAATCGGCGCAGTTTGGCCGGGTAAAACTGCGCATACGGGTACAGCAGATAGACGGGCAAAGGGGCTGCGTGCCACTGTGGCGTGAGCCGGACCAGCTGGCCTTGGGCCAAATCCTCTTGCACCGCCCAGGCAGAAGCAATACACACCCCTAGCCCCAGCAAGGCGGCGGTGCGCAAGGCATACAGGTTGTCGGTGCTCATGCGTGGGCGGATGGCAAAGCTGCACTGCTCGCCTTGTGCGTGGGTCAGTTTGACGTCTTGGCGGTAAAACGTTTGCAAGGCCAACCAGGGTAAACCGGCCAGCTCCGACGCATGTTCCGGGTGTTGTCCATCCGCCAATACCGAGGGTGCGGCTACCACAATTCGGGGAACTTCAGCAATTTTGATGGCCACCACAGAGGGGTCATCCACCTGGCCAATATGCACCGCGCAGTCAATGCCGCCGGTGATGAACGTCGGCGTCTGGTCATACAGCAGCCATTCCACCGACACCCGTGGATAACGTTGCAGGTATTCAGCCAGCGGCCCGACCAGCTGCTGCTGGCCTATGGCGTGGGGTGCCACCACACGCAGGCTGCCATCGGGCACGTCGGTGCTGCCACGCAAATTGGACTCAAATGCTTCCCAATTGCCGAGCAGCTCTTTGGCGCGGGCAAAGCAGCGTTCACCTTCTTCGGTTAACTTCATGGCATGGGTGGAACGCTTGAGCAGACGCAGCCCCAGCGAATGTTCCAGCGCCTGCAAACGTCGGCTCACCGTGGGCTGAGTCATGGCCATCTGTGCGGCCGCCGCAGAGAGGCTACCGGCCTCCACGATACGGACGAAGGTTTGCATGAGTTCAATGCGGTCGGGGGCGTTCTTCATGCGTAAAGCGTATAACAATTGTGCCTGGCATGGGTCTTCCATGGTTAATTTGATTCAAGGACACTTCGAACTCGTTCAAATTAGGAGGTTTTCACCATGTCTACCACTGCTGCTGCGCATAACCATTCTGCAACGGGCATCTCCAGCAGCCTGATGTTGCTGCTGGCTACAGGTGCCGGCCTGGCCGTTGCCACGCTGTATTACAGCCAGCCCATGCTGGGCATCCTGGGCGCTGAATTCCCCGGCGACATTGGCTGGGTGCCCACAATGACACAACTTGGTTACGCGCTGGGCATCTGGTTGTTGGCGCCGTTGGGTGACCGGTATGACCGGCGGCGCATCATTCTGATCAAAGGCGCCGTGCTGACTGTGGCTTTGTTGCTTGCCGCCGGCGCCCATAGCCTGGAAGTGCTGATGCTGTCCAGTCTGGCCATCGGCTTGATGGCCACGCTGGCGCAGGACATCGTGCCAGCCACGGCCACGCTGGCGTTTCACGCGCACCGGGGCAAGATGGTGGGCACGGTGATGACCGGCTTGTTGCTGGGCATTTTGCTGTCGCGGGTGGTTAGCGGCTTTGTTGCCGAGCACTTTGGCTGGCGCAGCATGTTTGTTGCGGCGGCCCTCAGCATCGCCTTGCTGAATGTGACCGTCTGGTTTCGGCTGCCGCGTTTTGTGCCGACCACGCAGCTGTCTTATGGCGCGCTGCTGGGCTCGTTGTGGACGCTTTTTCGGCGGCACAGCACCCTGCGCCGCGCAGCGCTGGCGCAGGGTTTGATGAGTGTGGGTTTCAGCGCTTTTTGGTCCACGCTGGCGGTGATGTTGCACGCTGCGCCGTTTCATATGGGCAGTAGCGCGATTGGGGCCTTTGGGTTGGCAGGTGCGGCGGGTGCACTGGCCGCGCCCTTGGCCGGGCGCATGGCGGATCGCAAGGGGGCCGAGCATGTCACGCGTTTGGGTGCCGCCTTGTTGACGGTGGCCTTTATCGCGATGGCCTGTGCTCCGGATCAACTCTGGTTGCTGGTGATCGGTGCGGTTGTGTTTGACCTGGGGACACAAGCCAGCTTGGTGGCGCACCAATCCATCATCTACAGCATTGACCCTGAAGCGCGTAGCCGACTCAATGCGGTGCTGTTTATTGGCATGTTCACCGGCATGTCCAGCGGCGCGTATCTGGGCAGTCAGGCGCTGAGGCGTTTTGGCTGGGAAGGGGTTTGTGTGTTGGCAGCACTTGCGGGCCTGGCTGCATTGGGTGTCCGCATGTGGCCCAAACGTTTACAAGGAAAATTGGCCTCTAGCCCCCGTGTTTAAAGGGCAAGCAGCTATAAATAGTGAAATTTATAGTACGTCAGCGGTTTGGGTGAACGCACATCCAGAACCCCGCTGGCACTCAGTACCCGAGTGCCAGCCCGGTATTGCGACGCGGGTCATTGGCGCCGTAGAAGCGGTTGTTTCCCACCGGCTTGCCGCCCAGTTCGGGCGCGCCGATCAGAATCGCCGTCATATGGTTAGCCGGTTGGGCGGGTCCGAGTTTCTGCCCACGGGCTTCAAGCAGCTTGCGGGTGTCGGGCGAGAGGGCGAACTTCTCCACATAGGTTATGTCGGGCAGCCACTGTTGGTGAAAGCGTGGCGCGTCCACCGCCTCCTGTACCGTCATGCCGTAGTCAATCACATTGAGCATGGTCAGTAACACGGCGGTGATGATGCGGCTGCCGCCCGGTGTGCCCAGCACCATCACCGGCTGGCCGTCCTTGCTGACAATGGTTGGGCTCATCGACGACAGCGGGCGTTTTCCTGGCGCGATGGCGTTGGCCTCGCCTTGCACCAGACCATACAGATTGGGTACGCCCGGCTTGGCGGTGAAGTCGTCCATTTCGTCGTTCAGCAGCACGCCGGTGCCCGGCACGGTGATCTTGGCGCCGAACCAGTCGTTGAGCGTGTAGGTCACGGCGACCGCATTGCCCCAGCGGTCGGCAATCGAATAATGGGTCGTGTTGGTGCCCTCGTGTGGTGCCACGCCGGGTTTGATGTCTTGCGAAACACCCGCCTTGTCGGGGTCAATGACGGCGCGGATTTGTGCGGCATAGGTCTTGTCGGTCAAGCGGCTGACCGGGTTGCTGACAAAGTCGGGGTCGCCCAGGTAGCTGTTGCGGTCCACATAGGCGTGGCGCATGGCCTCAATCTGGTAGTGAACAGCCTGCGCCGAATGAAAGCCCAGGTCTTTCAGCGGGTAGCCCTCCAGAATATTCAGCATTTCGCAGATCACGACGCCGCCTGAGCTGGGCGGTGGTGCCGAGACGACGTGGTAGCCACGGTAATCACACTCGATCGGCGCCAACTCGCGGGTGCTGTAGCGGTCCAAGTCGGCTTGGGTGAGGATGCCGCCGCCCGTTTTGCTGGATGCGACGATGGCCGCCGCCACTTTGCCGTGGTAGAAGCCGTCGGCGCCGTGCTGGCTGATGGCTTGCAGTGTTCGGGCCAGGTCTCTTTGCACCAGTTTGTCGCCCGCCTGGTAGGGCTCGCCATGCTTCAGAAAGATGGCGGCTGACGCCGGGTCCTGGCGGAATTTGTCGGTAGCCGTGTGCAGGATGTCGACGTCCCCTTGATCGAGCACAAAACCATGTTGCGCTAGACGAATGGCGGGCTTGAGCAGGCTTGCCCGTGTTTGCGTGCCGTATTTTTCACGCGCGTACTCCAGCCCTGAGACGCTGCCCGGCACCCCGACTGCCAACGAACCGTAGGTGCTGAGCCCCTTGACCACATTGCCATCCTTGCCCAGATACATGTTGGCGCTGGCTGCCAGCGGGGCTTTTTCCCGAAAGTCCAGAAAGGTTTTGCGCCCGTCGGCCAGTTGCAGCGTCATGAAACCGCCGCCGCCCAGATTGCCCGCTGCCGGGTACACCGCGGCCAGTGCGTAGCCCACGGCGACAGCAGCATCGACCGCATTGCCACCGCGCTTGAGCACATCCACGCCAACCTGGGTCGCTAGGTGCTGGGCGGTAACGACCATGCCATGCTCGGCGGCAACGGGGGCCAGCGACGCGGCCAAGGCAGCCGCAGGCAGCATAACCAGCAGGCTGGCTACCGACAGTGCATTTTTAATAGCAGGAAAAGCCCGTGGCTGGGCGGTGCAAAGCGCAATAGTCATCAAGGCATCCTCCTGAGGTGGTGGCTGGGGCCGGGTTGGCCCGCCTGAATTTACACCCCGCGCGCGCGGTCTGTCTTGAACTGTGCACGAAAGGCGCCAAACGTGCCAGCGTCCAGCGCGGCTCGAACCTCGCGCATCAGGTTCAGGTAGTAATGTAGGTTGTGGATGGAGGAGAGCATCGGGCTGAGCATTTCGCCACAGCGGTCCAGGTGGTGCAGGTAAGCGCGGCTAAAAGCCCCGCTGATGCTGCCATCGGGCCGGGTTTGCCCCTTGCAGGCATAGCAGGTGCAAGTGCTGTCCAGCGGGCCGTGGTCGGCCTTGTGGCGCGCGTTGCGGATTTTCAGGTCGCCATAACGGGTGAACAAGGTGCCGTTGCGCGCATTGCGGGTCGGCATGACGCAGTCAAACATGTCCACACCTTGGGCCACGCCTTCCACCAGGTCTTCGGGCGTGCCGACGCCCATCAGGTAACGCGGTTTGTTGGCGGGCAGGCGGTGCGGGCTGTGCGCCATGATGCGCAACATCTCGTCCTTGGGCTCACCCACGCTCACGCCGCCAACGGCGTAGCCGGGGAAGTTCATGGCCACCAGCGCGTCGAGTGACTCCTGGCGCAGGTGCTCGAACATGCCGCCTTGCACAATGCCAAACAACGCGTTGGGGTTTTCCAGCCTGGCAAACTCGTCCTGGCTGCGCTTGGCCCAGCGCAGGCTCATTTCCATGGAGGTGCGGGCTTCGCGCTCGGTGGTGATCTGGCCCTTGGTTTTGGGTTCGACCGACAAATACGGCGTGCATTCGTCAAGCTGCATCACGATGTCCGAGTTCAGCGTGGTCTGGATCTGCATCGACACTTCGGGTGACATGAACAGCTTGTCGCCGTTGACCGGGCTGGAAAAGTGCACGCCCTGCTCGGTGATCTTGCGCATCGCGCCCAGGCTCCAGACCTGGAAACCGCCCGAGTCGGTCAGGATGGGTTTGTTCCAGCGCTCAAAGCCGTGCAAGCCGCCAAAGCTCTGCATCACGTCTTGCCCGGGGCGCATCCATAGGTGGAAGGTGTTGCCCAGAATGATTTGCGCTCCCATGTCTTCCAGGCTGCTGGGCATCACACCCTTGACAGTACCGTAAGTGCCTACCGGCATGAAGATGGGGGTTTGCACCTCACCGTGGTTGAGGGTGAGGGTGCCGCGGCGGGCGTGGCTGTCGGGGTCGGTCGCCAGCAAGTCGAATTTCAGCATGAGGTCTCGCAAAAGAATGGCGAATTGTAGGGAGATGTGGCCTCGCCAAACGATCGACGTTGTCGACGATGGCCGACCGCGACCTGCCCCACAATCCGGGCGCGTTGCCCGGCACGCTGAAGTGGCCGCGATCTGCTAGCGCTGGTCAGTTGTCAAACTCAAGCGAGGTGACCTTCAGCACGTCACCGTCGTTGATGCCCTTCAACTGAACCTTTGCACCGACTTTCAAGTCAACTGCGCTGCCGTGGCTAAACACGGCAGACGTTGCATCACAACGCTGACCTCTAAGCACAAAGTCCGACACGCTGGTATAGGTTGTGATCGTCCCGCTGATCTCTGTCTGGCTGGGTGAGTTTTCATCTTCCAGCTTGACAAGGCGTGCGATCAGCACACCCTTCGCCAAGGTTCCATAAACCTCCACACGAGTACCAACCGTGATGGCCGCTCCAGCGGGAGAAGTCTGAGCGTTACTAGTGTCAACGTTCAGACTGTTCATGACGAAACCATTTGGTGGAGTGACGCTGGACACGTAGCCTTCAATTTCCACGTCGCTTTGTTGCGGTGCCACGGCGAGCGTGCCGAGTAACTTTGCACCTGTCACTGTCACGCTCTTGCCGTCAGTTGACAACGTACCCTGTACGCGCACCAAATTGCCGCCTGACAGGCTTGCCGCCAGAATTCCATTCAGCAGCAGCCCGTTCAAGTAAACCTGTTTATTCGAAACGCTGATCAAACCGCTGTTGACAAAAGGCACCGTCACTGGCACCAGTTCAACACGCGTTGCCGTCCATATTCGTGCGTCAGAGCTGGTCTGCAAACCCCAAACGGTGACTGTCTGGCCGACAACAAGCTGCGCGGAAGAGGCGGCACCCTCAAAGACGGTGTTGACGTCGGTCTGAATGCTCATACCGTTCTTACCGCTGCCGGCCACCATGAAGCCGGTCGCTGTCACTTGACTCACCGCGCCCTGCGCAACTGACCAGACACCGATCTTGCTGGCAGTGCCCAAGGCTGGGTCCGCACCGACTTCACCCACGACATCGGCCACCATGCCCAAGCGCAAGTCAGCGGACGCTGCTGTCATGCCATCAATCTCGATGGTGGCTTGCAAGTCGTCAAATTTGATGCCATTGATAATGACGCTGCCAAAGCCAGCAATGGAGCCTTGTGAAAATATTGGCGAGCCAGTGCCTCCCGTTCCCGGTAACGCCGCCACCGACAGGCCGCCCCCTCCACAGCCACTCAGGGTTGTGGCAGTCAAGACCAGCCAGGAGCGGCGTGTCAGTCTTTGGCTTGGTTGCTGAGGCATCTTCATAGCTCGGATTTTCTGTTGCTTTTGCGTTCTAGCGGGCCTTTGGCCGCACAGAAGGGCCCTGCATTTGTAACGCATCGTTAAAGTAAACACCGAAGCGCACACGGTGTTTGGGTCCGTTGTCCGCTTGGCTGCGCTGCTGGGCAATCGTTGCACTTTGCAGAAACTGAGGCAGTGCAGTGGCCCACAACTGTCGAGCCCGTTCCTGCAGTTGTTTCGCCTGCTGGGCAGACAAATCTAAAGAGAACGCACTTTGTTCCAGCAGCAACGGCTCTGTGCGACCAGGTGCGAGATTGTGAACCGCGCTGGCCAAGTGATCGGCGACGTTATCTGCCAGAAAGTGAAACGATTCGCGCAGCCCACTCTTGGGAACAAAGGCGCCGGACTTGAGTGCGACATGACCGTCATCGCGTACGTCAACGACACCCAGACGCACCAGTTCATCCAGTACGGCCCTTGCGCCAACGTCTCGCGTGACTTCGGCAACGAGCGAGGTGAAATCTACGTCGCCAGCTAGGCCGCGTTTCGGGGTTCGAGCCAGCGCCCGCGCGGTTTGATCGTGGTTGAGATAGCGCGAATCACTGATCCATCGCGCAACCACTGACGAAGCCACGGGCAACATCGGGTTCTTTGATTCCGTCGCATCTGTGGCGTTCCGCAGTCTTTTCACGTCTTTGCGATGCACGCCAGTGAGCAGGGCAATTCGCGTATCGGAGCTGGCTTTGTCAGTTAGCCCATAAGCACCTGCAGCCTCGCTGACAAGGGCTTGCTTGAGCAACTCGACCATAGAGGGCAGTTGCAACCCGTGGTCAATCATGAGACGTGCCAGCGGCCGCAAGACCTGCGCGGCAGCTTGCGCTGCCAACGCGGGCTCAGGCAAACCGTCGCCTTTGGCAGTCTGCGCGTCGATAGCGGGCTTGTTGGTCATCGGGGATGAATGGATTTGGAAAACCCATTGTCCATGAACATCTGTTTACACAAATTTCTTGGGACTATTTCCCAAGACTAGAAATGCATCGTATAGTCACGCCAGCTCAAAAAAAATTGGGATATTTTCCCGTTTTATTGATCGTTAGTCTAGGAAATTCATCATGAAACGTATCCCTCACTTGGTCGCATCGTCGTGTATGCCGCCCCATTCCAGGCGGCAAGCCCCTGGGCGCGTAGATTTTTTTTGTTTGACGCTGTGGTTGCATCGTCAGTTCCGGAATCGCTTGGCTAGGGCTGAGAAGAGGATGAGTGGGTCAACAGCCGCTCTCGAATTCTTGTGCCAGCTTGATTGAAGATCAAGCGCTATTTGCTGCAAATATTTCTGTACTGACCATGGCTTCAATTGCGACGAACTCCAATGAACGGTCGGAAAACATGGTGATGCATGAGTTTCCCGACACGATTTTGGTTGCGCAAGTGCGCTCAATTTCCAGAGGAAGCAAGGATTCGGAGCCATCGTTTCGAAGCTCACTGCCCGTTGACGTTGTGGTTTACCTGGCCATTGCTGCACTGATCTTTGCTGCCTGGCGCTTCAGTCAACTGAAATTGTTTGATGCTGGAGATGACATCGGGTACTGGTTGGGCGTGGCGGGCGGTGTCACCATGCTGCTGCTTTTTAGTTATCCGCTGCGCAAGCATTTCAAGTTTGCACGGAACTGGGGGCGCGTCAAGTGGTGGTTTCTGGTCCATATGTTCCTGGGCGTTGGTGGGCCAATTTTGATTCTGATTCATTCCACGTTTCGAGTCGGCTCTCTTAATGCAGGTGTTGCGCTCTACAGCATGTTGTTGGTGGCAGCAAGTGGTGTAGTTGGTCGCTTCATTTACGCCCGGGTCAATCGTGGGCTGCGTGGCGAGCAGGCAAGTCTGAATGAATTGCGCACAGCGGCTGGCATTCAGGAGGAGGACGCACGGTCAAGGCTTTCGTTCGCGCCCAACGTTGAGCAAAAACTGGCAGCCTTTGAAGATGCAGAGGTTCGCGCGCGAAGTGGTTGGTTGACCTATACCCGGCAGGTTTTTTTGTTGCCATTCCAGCAGTGGCTGATGTACCGAGAGTGTGGCAATGAGCTTCGTGTCGTTCTGTATGCCTTGGCGAAGCGGGAGCGTTGGAAGCGAAAAGATTTCAAAAAGCGATTGAAGTACAGCAAGGCGCTGGTCAGACAGTATTTGAATGCGGTAACGCGTGTGGCGCAATTCAAGGCGTATGAACGCTTTTTTTCTCTTTGGCACGTGGTGCATATCCCTTTTGTGTATCTGATGTTCATCAGTGCGGTCGTGCATGTGTTTGCGGTGCATATCTATTGATGGGGCAATTTGATTGACATCATGCACAAACAACTCACCCTGGTCGTCAAGACTGGCAGTATGGCTGCTTGCAGCATTGCTGTGGGTACTCGTGCTGCCGCACATGGTGCTGGCGCAAGGTATCGAGTCGATTCTGGCGCCAGGCGATGTGATTCGTGGGCACGTCAAACTGGAGCACGACTGCAAGGAGTGCCATGTCAAGTTCGATCGCAACGGACAGTCGGCTCTGTGCGCGTCGTGTCACAAGGATGTTGGGGCTGACATGAAAAACAAAACGGGTTTCCATGGCACGCTCAAGCCACAGGCCTGTAATGTCTGTCATACCGATCACAAGGGTAGGGATGCAAAAATTGCGAGTTTTGACAAAAAAACCTTTGATCACACTCACACGGACTTTTTGCTGAAAGACAAGCACCAGCCTTTGGCGTGTGAGAAGTGTCACGCGGTCAACAAGAAGTACCGCGAGGCACCGCTGCAATGCAATGGTTGCCACCAAAAGGACGATAAACACAAGGGCTCACTGGGTGAAAAGTGCGCCGAGTGTCACAACGCCAAAGACTGGAAAGATGCCAAGTTTGATCACAGTACGACCAAGTTCGCGCTGGAAGGAAAACATGCCGACGTGAAGTGTGCGGAGTGTCACAAGGCGAATAAGTACAAAGACACTGCGCGTGCATGTTTGAGTTGTCACAAAAAAGATGATGACAGCGCCAAGGGGCACAAGGGTCAATATGGAGAAAAGTGCGAGTCCTGTCACGGTGTCAAGGCCTGGAAGCCCGCAACATTCAATCACGATACGGACACCAAATATGTGCTACGGGGCAAACACGTTGGGGCCAAGTGCACGTCTTGCCATACGGGACCTATTTACAAATCCAAGCTAAGCCAGGATTGCAATTCGTGTCATGCGAAGGACGACAAACATAAGGAATCCTTAGGCAAGGACTGCGCCAGTTGCCACAGCGAAAGAAGCTGGAAGGAGCCCGCCAAGTTTGACCATAACAAAAGCAGCTTTCCTCTATTGGGGAAACATGTGGCCGTGAAGTGCGAGAACTGTCACAAAAGCACCATGTTCAAGGATGCCCCAAAGGATTGTTATAGCTGTCACAAAAAGGACGACAAGCACAACAACACCTTGGGTGGTCAGTGCGAGAGTTGCCACATTGAGCGCGATTGGAAGACGACGGTAGGCCGCTTTGATCATGACAAGACCAACTTCAAATTGCGCAATGCGCACGCGACAGCCGAGATTAAATGTTCTGCCTGCCACAAGGATCTGCAGAGCTTTCGAAAGACACCGACAGACTGCTACAGCTGCCACAAAAAAGACGACAAGCACGAAGGGCAAGCTGGTAAGGCATGCGAATCCTGCCACTCCGATAAAACATGGAAAGTAGAAAAATTTGATCACAGTTTGACCAAATTTCCATTGACCGGGCGCCACATCGTTGTTGCCTGTAAAAGCTGTCACCAGACACAGAAGTTCAAAGATGTGTCACTTGAGTGTTACTCCTGCCACAAGAAGGAGGACAAACACAAGCAGAAGCTGGGAGAGCGCTGCGACAGCTGTCATAACGCCAGATCTTGGAGGTTGTGGGATTTTGATCACGACAAACGCACCAAATACGTGCTGGATGGTGCGCATCGCAAAGTCGCCTGTGAGAACTGTCATCGACAGGAGGCGCCCAAAGGGAAAGGCACCGCGCCCATTGGTAGTGACTGTCTGTTCTGTCACCAATCTGACGATGTACACGATGGGCAGTTTGGTGTGCGTTGTAACCAATGCCATGTTACTGATAGTTGGAAAAAATTTAAACGTGGTTTAAGTGGTGGATTCGGGTCGACAAAACAGGAAGAGGCAGCGCCATGATCAGCTTCATCAAGAGTTGCTTGAGACGAGGTATTCAGATATCGATCGCGTTGGTACTCACGGTATTTGCTGCGACCCTGATGGCTCAGTCTGCTGCCGACAAATTTGATCACCTCAAGACGGGGTTCCCTCTTTCGGGAGAGCATGCCAATGCTCGGTGTGAGTCTTGTCACGTCAAAGGCATATTCAAGGGGACTCCGAAGGATTGTGCGACCTGCCATACAAGTGGAATGACCTTGGCCCGCAACAACATTGTCAAGACGCCACAGCACATTCCAACCACCGCTGCTTGTGAAACCTGTCACAACACAAAGACATTCACGGGTGCAAAGTTCAACCATACCAGTGTTTTGGTCGGCACCTGCGCCACTTGTCACAACGGGATCAGTGCCCCGGGAAAGTCGACCAACCATTTGCCCACACAGGCTTCTTGCGACTCCTGCCACAAAACCACAGCGTGGCTCCCAGCCACCCATGCAGACCACAGCAGTTTCACGCCAGCGACGAATTGCGCGAGCTGTCATAACGGCATCTCGGCAACTGGAAAATCGGCGAACCATGTTTCGACCACTATTGGAACTTGCATGACCTGTCACAAGGCGGGTTACCCCAACTGGCTACCCGCCAAGTTTCACATTAATGTGCTGGTGTCCAGCAATTGTGCGAGTTGCCACAACGGCACCAACGCTACTGGCAAGTCTGCTAGTCACCTTCCAACCACGGCAAATTGCGAAAGTTGCCACCAGTCCACGTCCACCTGGGTAGGCACCAAGGTCAATCACAACTCTTTCACTGCGGCGACCAATTGCGCCAGTTGCCACAACGGCACGTCTGCGACAGGGAAGTCGGTCAAGCACATTCCAACTTCAACTAACACGTGCATGACTTGCCATAAAGCGGGTTACCCCAACTGGCTGCCCGCCAAATACCACGCCAATGTGTCGGTGGTCACAGGTTGTGCGACCTGCCATGCGACAGCAGCCTATGGTCTGACGTCCAAGCCCAACACCACCATCCACAACGGTGTCACGGTGTGCGAGACCTGCCACAAGAGCACGACGGTGTGGACCGGAGCCAATGTGGATCACAGCACCTTCACGGTAGCGACCAACTGC
>JARLJH010000027.1 GCA_031291305.1 Rhodoferax sp.
CGACCTGGGCTCGAACCAGGGACCTACGGATTAACAGTCCGGCGCTCTACCAACTGAGCTATCGAGGAACAAGCCCAGTATTATAGATCGAGGTTTTGCCTGTTTTCTCGCTGAGATGTACAAAAAATCCAAAAATTTAGTTTTGGCATCAATCGGGATGCTTAAAAGAGCTGTGGCATAATTTAGGGCTTGTCTTCAACAAGACAAGGGCGGTTAGCTCAGGGGTAGAGCACAGCATTCACACTGCTGGGGTCGGAGGTTCGAAGCCTCCACCGCCCACCAGAATTTGAAAAGGACTTGGATTTGTGCCAGGTCCTTTTTTTTCGTCCGGCAGTGATCGCTGTCTGGCAATTTCCCGTTTTTTCAATCCGGCGGAGACGCTATGGAACAGGTCGATTGCGTGGTGGTGGGGGCTGGTGTCGTCGGGCTGGCGGTGGCGCGTGCGTTGGCGCTGACCGGGCGCGAGGTGCTAGTGCTTGAAGCTGCATCCGCCATTGGCACCGGCACCAGTTCGCGTAACAGCGAGGTGATCCACGCTGGCATCTATTACCCGCCAGGCTCGCTGAAAGCGCGTTTGTGTGTGCAGGGCAGGGCGATGCTGTACGACTACTGCACGCAGCGAGGTGTGGATCATCAGCATTGCGGCAAGTTGATTGTGGCCACGTCGGCGCAGCAGGTCCTGCAACTGCAACGCATTCAAGACCAAGCGCAACGAAATGGCGTGGCCGATTTGGTGCTGTTGGATGCGGCAGCCGTGCATCACTTGGAGCCCGCGCTGCGGTGTGAGGCGGCCTTGTTGTCACCCTCTACCGGCATAGTGGACAGTCATACGCTGATGCTCGCGCTACAAGGTGATCTGGAGCATGCCGGTGGTGTGGTTGCACTAAATTCGCCTGTAGTCAAGATACATAAAGGGCTTTCTGCTATTGAATTGACAGCGCAAGACGGTACGCGTCTGCGTACCAACGCGCTGGTTAACGCGGCTGGACTGGGGGCGATTCATCTTGCACAGCAGACTGAGGGTCTTGATGCAAGGCATGTGCCGTCGGCTTTTTACGCCAAGGGCAACTACTTTACGCTGGCGGGCCGCGCACCGTTTTCTCACCTGATCTATCCCGTGCCTGAGTCTGCCGGGCTGGGCGTGCACTTAACTCTGGACCTGGGTGGGCAGGCCAAGTTTGGGCCGGATGTGCAGTGGGTGGACGCTTCCGACGATTTGACGGTGAACCCGACTCGCGCCGAGGCGTTTTATGCCGAGGTGCGCAAATACTGGCCGCAGTTGCAAGACGGGGCGCTGCAGCCTGGCTACGCGGGTATTCGCCCCAAGATCAGTGGTCCGCGCGACCGGGCTGCCGACTTCATGATACAGGGCCCCGCTGTGCACGGCATGCCAGGGCTGGTCAACCTGTTTGGCATCGAGTCCCCAGGCTTGACCGCTTCGCTGGCGATTGGTGAATGCGTGGTAGGTTTGTTGTAGCGTCAATATAGATAGCTACTAGCCTTTTATCTATAAGGGCTAGAAGGTATTTTTTATCAAATCTGCAGAGTCTTTGACCAGCCCAGGCCCGCTGTAAATCAAGCCGGTGTAAATCTGTACGACATCTGCCCCCGCACGGATTTTGCTCACCGCATCCTCGGCGCTCATGATGCCGCCCGCGCCAATGATGGGGAAGGTTTTGCCCAAAGCGCTTCGTAGTTGGCTCACCACTTGGTTGCTCATCGCCAGCACCGGCGCGCCAGACAGGCCACCGGCTTCCTCAGCGTGGGCCATGCCTTTCACCGCCTCCCGGCTCAGGGTGGTGTTGGTAGCGATCACGCCCCAGGCGTTGTTGACTTGGCCAGCGCGGTCGGTGCCGTAGCGTTTGAGCGTCTGGGCGATCGCGGCCACCTGATCGGCGTCCAGATCGGGGGCGATTTTGAGGAAAATCGGCGCGCGCTTGCCGTGCTTTTGCGCCAGCACCTCGCGCCGCTCGGAAATGGCACCCAGCAGCGCGTCAAGTGCCGCGTCGCTTTGCAGGCTGCGCAGGTTTTTGGTGTTGGGGCTGGAGATGTTGACCGTGACGTAGTCGGCGTAGGGATACACGCCGTCCAGACAGGTCAGGTAGTCGCCGGTGGCGCGCTCGATAGGTGTGGCAGCGTTCTTGCCAATGTTCAGACCCAGCAGCATTGGGTGAGCGCCGCCACTCCCGGCCAGACGGTCCTGATACAGCCGGGATTGCTTCACGTTGGCGATAAACGCCTGGAGCCCGTCGTTGTTGAAGCCCAGTCGGTTGATCAAGGCGCGCGCTTGGGGCAGGCGGAACATGCGCGGCTTGGGGTTACCGCCCTGTGCCAGCGGGGTCACGGTGCCGACCTCGACAAAACCAAATCCCATGGCCCCCAGGCCGTCGATGCAGCGGGCGTTTTTGTCCAGCCCGGCGGCCAGGCCGACCCGGTTGGGGAAGGTCAGGCCGGCCAGTTCAATGGGATCGTCCACCCGCGTGCTGCCGTAAGCCCATTTCAGTGCGGAGCCTTGGGTGCGTGCCAGTGACGCAATCGTCAGCTCGTGGGCGGCCTCAGGGTCCATGCCAAATAAAAACGGTCGCGCCAGGGCGTAGGGGATAAGTGCCATTGGATAATTCCTGCAATAAATCGATCAACTTCAAGGATTTTCCCCGATGACACCAACTCACAACCCCTCACCGGCCGTTTTGTCTCAGGACGACCTGAAAACCCTGGTCGGGCAAGCGGCGTTGCGGTATGTGGTGCCGGGCGAGATTGTGGGTGTGGGTACGGGCTCTACGGTCAATAAATTCATTGACGCGCTGGCCAGCATGAAGGATCAGATCAAGGGCGCGGTGTCGAGTTCGATCGCTAGCACCGAGCGGCTGCAGGCGCTGGGCATTGCCGTGTTTGACTGCAATGATGTGGCCGAGCTCTCGGTGTATATCGACGGTGCGGACGAAGTCGATCCACAGGGCTACCTGATCAAAGGCGGCGGCGCAGCGCTCACGCGCGAGAAGATCGTCGCCGCGCAGTCGCGTCAGTTTGTCTGCATTGCCGACGAGTCCAAATTGGTGCAGACGCTGGGTAAATTCCCGCTGCCCGTGGAAGTGATCCCGATGGCGGTCAATCGCATTACGCGGCAGTTTGAGGCCATGGGCGGCAAAGTGGTGCTGCGCCTCAAGAATGGTGCCCCGCTGGTGACCGATAACGGTCAGTACATTCTGGACGTGACCGGCCTGAATATCGCCGATCCGTTGGCGTTTGAATCGCAGGTGAACCAGTGGCCGGGCGTGGTCACGGTGGGTGTTTTTGCCTTCCAGAAAGCCCAGGTCTGCCTGATCGGTGCGGCCAGCGGCGTGAAGACGCTGAGTTTCTGATACTCTATTTTTAAGAGCTATACGCCCTTATGAAATAAGGGCTAGAAGCGGTTTTCTTATCCAGTCTCGCAGCAAGGTGTGTTCAATGACCGCCTTGCAGGCATTCGCCTGAACGCGCATACACACCTGCGTGTGTGGAATATCGTAATGCCAGCCATGTTGCGGGTAGCTCACGGCCTTGCGTTGCATCATCGTTTGGCCCTGCGCCAGCCCGTCCACGGCGACGCGCACGCGGCCGGTTTGTAGCGTGAACAACTCGGGGTTGGTCAGCACCACAAACGCCAGCACATCGTGTCCATAACAAGCCAGTGACTCTCCCATGGTTGTTTCGCGCTGACTGTAAAAGGCGCTGTAAAACGCCACTGCGTGGCATAGCGTGTCGGTGGCGATATGCTGGTGATGGTCGGCAATCTGCTGAAACAGCGTGAGTGGCAGGATGACCTGGTGCGTCACGTCCAGCCCGACCATGGTCAGCGGCCAGCCTGCGGTGAATACGGCGTCGGCCGCGTGTGGGTCGTTCCAGATGTTGGCCTCGGCCACAGGCGACACGTTGCCTGACTCCAGCACGGTACCGCCCATCAGCACCACCTCGCGCACCAGCGTGGGCAATTCGGGCGCCAGTTGCAGCGCCGTGGCCAGGTTGCCCAGCGGGCCAACGGCTACCAGGGTGATCTCGCCGGGGTACTGGCGCGCCATATCGACGATGAACTGCGCCGATGAGCGCGGGTCCAGCTCGCCTGCGGTAGCCACCCGCTGTGGCAGGTTGCCCAGGCCGTCGGCACCATGGATGTAGTCGGGCGGGGTTTCGGCCTTTTTTACCAGCGGCTGGCTGGCACCTTGGGTGACGGGGATGCTTCGTCCGGTCAGCGCGCTCAGGTACAGCGCATTGGTGGCGGCCTGCGCTACAAAGACGTTGCCAAAGGTGGTGGTGATGCCGACCACGTCAATGCCCGGGTGTGCCAGCGCGTAATACAGCGCCATGGCGTCGTCCACGCCGGGGTCGGTGTCGAAAATGACTTTTCTGGGAGATATTGACATTGGCGGGTTCAGGGTTTGGGTTGGATATTGAGGCGTGCCGGGAGTGGTGCAGCTTCCGTGGTGTTTAACTTAGGCCGCAGTAATCACGCAGGGAACGGATCGACTCTTCGGATGGTGCGCCTTGCTCGGCCAGAAACGCGGCGATGGCCGCTGCCGTTGGAATGCTGGACTGTGCGCCCGGCTGGGTGCAGGCCAGCGCGGCGGCGGCACTGGCGCGTGCCATGGCCTGCGTGATGCTGTCGCCCTGATCCAGCGCGGCCACCAGCACGCCGCAAAAAGTGTCTCCTGCGCCCGTGGTGTCCACCGCTTCCACAGGATAGGCAGTTTGCGTGAAGAAATTGTTGCCCAGCCGCGCTGCGCAGCCACGATGGCCCAGCGTGACCACCACGCCGGGCACAGCGATCTGCGCCAGATTGGTCATCAGACTGACGGGGTAGGGCACCAGAGCGGCCAACTCACCTTCGTTGACGATCAGCAGGTCGACTGCAGCCAGCAGTTCTGCGCTCAGGGCTTGAGCGGGTGCCGCGTTCAGGACGACTTTCAAGCCCTGCGCCTTGGCCGCCAGCGCGTAGGCGATGACGGTAGGCAAGGGGATTTCCAACTGCATCAATAGGTGGCTGAAACCCGTTAGGTCCGGCAGATGCTCGGGTGCCATGCACAGGTTGGCACCGGGCGCTACGGTGATGGCGTTTTCGGCGCTGTCCGCTACACAAATAAAAGCACAGCCGGTAGGTTCGTCGGGGGCTAACACCGTATGAAGCTCTACATCAGCGGCTTTGAGCGAGGCCAGCAGAGGATCGGCATGTGTGTCGCGGCCCACGGCCAGCAACATGTGGGTGGCCGCACCACCCGCCCGGGCACAGGCCACGGCCTGATTGGCGCCCTTGCCGCCGGGGTAGGTTTTGAACTCCTGCCCCAGCACCGTTTCGCCGGGGGCGGGAATGTGTTGAGCGCGGACGACGAAGTCCAGATTGGCAGAGCCGGCAACCAGAATCATAAAAATATTTGTGCAGCAATCGGAGGCTGTCATTATGTCGCGCAGCCTGGCACGGCCTAAATCGTGGCATAGTCATTGCTACCTTCATCACACCCCTTGGGTGGGTGGTTTCTTCAATTTTTGAAAGTGATTTGTCATGACTTTGAAATTTGCGCATCAATTGGGTGTTCTGGCTGCCGCCGCTTTGACCAGCACCATGCTGCTGGCCGAACCCGCCGTGGTGTTTGACATGGGGGGCAAGTTCGACAAGTCCTTCAATGAAGCTGCGTACAACGGCATGGAAATGTGGAAGAAGGAAACCGGCAAGAAATACCTCGAGTTTGAAATCTCCAACGAATCACAACGAGAACAGGCCCTGCGCCGCATGGCAGAGCGCGGTGCAAGCCCGATCATCGGTATTGGTTTTGGGCAGGCATCGGCCATTGAAAAGTTGGCCAAAGAATTCCCGAAACAGAACTTCGCCATCATCGATATGGTGGTCGACCTGCCGAATGTGCAGTCGGTGGTCTTCAAAGAGCAGGAAGGCAGCTTCCTGGTTGGCGCCATGGCGGCCCTGGCCAGCAAGACCGGCAAGGTCGGCTTTGTCGGTGGTATGGACATCCCGCTGATTCGCAAGTTTCAGTGCGGCTATGAACAGGGCGTCAAATACGCCAACCCCAAGGCCGAAGTGTTTTCCAACATGACTGGCACCACCGGTGCGGCCTGGAACGACCCGGCGCGCGGTGGTGAACTCGCCAAAGCCCAGTTTGCCAAGGGTGCCGATGTGGTGTTCGCCGCAGCGGGTGGCACCGGCATCGGCGTTTATCAAGCTGCCAAGGACAGTGGCAAGCTGGCCATCGGCGTGGACAGCAACCAGGACCATTTGCAACCGGGCACCATGCTGACCTCGATGGTCAAGGGCGTAGATGTGGCCGTGTACAACGTGGCCAAATCCTTCAAGCCGGGCCTGCTGGTGTTGGGCCTGAAAGAAGGTGGCGTGGGCTATTCGCTGGATCAGTACAACGCCAAACTGGTGACACCCGAGATGAAGAAAAAGGTGGAAGCCGCCAAGGCTGACATCATCAGCGGCAAGATCAAGGTGGCGGATTACATGGCGGATAACGCTTGTAAATACTGATTTTTGCGGCTTCCGCCTGCGGTGAAATAGTTTGTTTTTATCGTTGATCCCCCCTATCTCCCCCGCCTCTTTCCACCCCCGCCGGAGTGGAAAGGGAGCCTAACAGCCATATTTGGCCAACGCGTTGAACTGAGGACATACCTGTCGAGTCGCCGGTAGCGAACAGCCACTATATGAAAAATTGGGTTCTAGCCCTTATGCAATAAGCGTGAGTAGCTATTAAAGTTGTATTCGGATGAGTGCAGGAAATGGCGGCTACAGACCACTCGCCGTGTACGTCTTCCAAAAAAAGACAGGACCAAATATGGCTGTTAGGCTCCCTTTCCACCCCGGCGGGGGTGGAAAGGGCGGGGGGATAGGGGGGGGGAATCAACGACAATTAACAACTCTCAATTAGATAGCTTTAAACATAGGATACATAAGGGCTAGAGACCAAACAATATGTATAGATTGAGCAAAGTCGTCCAACCCTGCCAACCGGCAATCCAGCACCCTTCGCATGCCTGAAACAGCAACCCCAGCGGTCCGCATGACCGCCATCCACAAGCACTTTGGCGCGGTCGCCGCCAACGACAACGTGAACTTGACGGTGTCGGTGGGCACGGTGCACGGCATCGTGGGCGAAAACGGTGCAGGCAAAAGCACGCTGATGTCGATCCTGTACGGCTTCTACCAAGCCGACAGTGGGCAGATCGAGGTGTTCGGCCAGAAGGCCGACATCCGCAATGCCGACGATGCGATTGCGCACGGCATTGGTATGGTGCACCAGCACTTCATGCTGGTTGATACGCTCACCGCGCTGGAAAACGTCATGCTCGGTGCCGAGCCGCATTGGCGGCTGCAGCGTGCCGATGCCCAGGTGCGCAGCAAGCTGGGCGTTCTGATGCAGTCCACCGGCTTGCAAGTCTCGTTGGACAGCTTGGTGGCCGACTTGCCGGTGGGCGACCGCCAGCGGCTGGAGATCCTCAAAGCTCTGTACCGGGGCGCCAAAATCCTGATTCTGGACGAGCCCACCGCCGTACTCACGCCGCAAGAAACCACGCAACTCTTTGGCGTGCTCAAGCGGCTGCGTGAGCAAGGCACTACGCTGATCCTGATCACCCACAAGCTCAAGGAAGTGATGGCGTTGTGCGACACGGTGACGGTGATGCGCGCGGGCCAGGTGGTCGAAGAGGTGGCGATTGCTGAAGCGACCATCGAAGGTCTGGCGCAGGCCATGGTGGGGCGCAAGGTCAACATGGGCCGCTCGCTGGATGCGGTAGCCGCCGTGGGCGAGGTGCTGTTGCAGGCCGAGCATCTGTCGGTCACCGACGGCCTGGGCGTACAGCGCCTCAAAGACGTGAGCTTGACGCTGCGTGCTGGTGAAATGGTCGGTGTGGCGGGTGTCTCGGGCAACGGCCAGAGCGAGTTGATGGACGTGCTGACCGGCTTGTTGACGCCTGATCAGGGTCAGATGCAATTGTTGGGCAGCAGTTTTGAGGCCCCGCACTGGCTGGACCCGAGCCAGGCACGCGTGTTGGGCCTGGCCCACGTGCCTGAAGACCGCCATGCGCGTGCGCTGGTGATGGCCTTTGCGGCCTGGGAATCCGCCGTGTTGGGGTATGACGACCAGCCCGATTACGCCGCGCATGGCTGGATGAACCACAGCCACATGCGCCAAGCCACGGCGGACATGATGGAACGCTTTGACGTGCGTCCGCGCGACACCGAACTGCTCAGCAGCAAGTTTTCCGGCGGCAACCAGCAAAAACTGGTGCTGGCGCGTGAATTGGGCCGCGCGCCCAAGGTGCTGCTGGTGGGCCAGCCGACACGCGGAGTCGACATTGGTGCCATCGAATTTATCTACACCCAGTTGCGTGCCTTGCGCCAGGCAGGCTGCGCCGTGTTGGTGGTGTCGAGCGAACTGGATGAAATTTTGGCCCTGGCGGATCGGGTCTTGGTGATGAACCAGGGGCGGGTGGCGGGCGAGCTGCCGATTGCCGACTGCACCGAAGCCGCTCTGGGCCTGCTGATGACCGGAGGTAACGCATGAACACCTTGCCGCGATGGGCTGATTTGGTGCTGCTACCGGTGGTGAGTCTGCTGGTGGCGTTGTTGGCGGCCGGGGCGGTGGTGGCGCTGGTTGGGCAGGACCCGTGGGAGGTGATCCAGGTGCTGGTGCACGGCGCGTTTGGCACGGCACGTGGTTTCAGCTACACCCTGTATTACGCCACCACCTTTGTGTTTACCGGGTTGGCGGTGGCGGTCGCCTTTCACGGCGGGCTGTTCAACATCGGTGGGGAAGGGCAGGCCATCATGGGCGGATTGGGCACCGGGCTGGTGGCGCTGTGGTGGTCGGCATTTTTGCCCGCCTGGCTGATGCTGCCGATCATGATGATCTCGGGTGCGCTGTTCGGCATGGCCTGGGCGGCCGTGCCAGCCTATTTACAGGCGTACCGCGGCAGCCATGTGGTGATCACCACCATCATGTTCAATTTCATCGCCAGCAGCGTGCTGGTGTACCTGTTGGTCAACCACCTGCGGCCCAAGGGCTCAATGTCGGTGGAGAGTGCCGCGTTTGCGCCCTCGGCACACCTGCCAGCCATGCATGAAGCACTGGCCTGGGTGGGTATCGACTGGCCATCCTCACCGCTGAACCTGAGTGTGCTGTTGGCGGCCTTGGCGGCCGTGGCGGTGTACCTGTTTTTATGGCGCACCCGGGCAGGTTACCGTCTGCGGGCCGTGGGATCGAGCCCGAGCGCGGCTGAATATGCGGGCATCAAGGCACGTCATCAGGTGATCATTGCCATGGGCATCTCGGGCGCACTTGCCGGGCTGGTCGGCATGAATGAGATTGCCGGTGTCAGTGGCAAGTTGATTTTGGAGTTTGTCAGCGGTGCGGGTTTCACCGGTATTGCAGTGGCACTGATGGGGCGCAACCATCCACTGGGCATTGTGCTGGCCAGTCTGCTGTTTGGCGCGTTGTTTCAGGGGGGTGCCGAGGTGGCGTTTGAGGTGCAAGGCTTCACCCGTGACATGGTGGTGATGCTGCAAGGTTTCATCGTGCTGTTTTCCGGGGCCATGACGTATGTGATTGCGCCGCTGTTGGCGCGCGTGTTGGGCTGGGTCATGTTGCCGTTTGCGAGCCAAGCCAAAGCGGGAGTTGCCCATGGATGAAGTCATGATCGGTTCCATGCTGGCGTCCACCCTGCGGGTGTCCACGCCACTGATTTTTTGCGCGCTGGCTGGCCTTTTTTCAGAGCGCTCGGGCGTGGTAGACATTGGGCTGGAAGGCAAGATGCTACTGGCTGCATTTGCCGCCGGGGCTACCGGTGCGGTGTATGGCTCCACAACGCTGGCCATTCTGGCGGCCATGGCGGTGTCTGTGAGCATGTCGTGGGTCCATGGTCTGGCCTGCGTTAGCCACAGGGGCGATCAGGTTGTCTCCGGCGTTGCTATTAATATCATTGCTGCAGGCCTAACAGCAGTGCTGGGTGCAGCCTGGTTTCATCAAGGCGGGCAAACGCCGCCAGTGAGCCCGGAGGTGCGTATCACCGCCCTGATGCCATCTCTGGCCGCAGCTGTGCGTCATGGGTCGGTGCTGCCCCATGTGTTGGGCGACGGGTTGCTGGGGCACAACGCGCTGGTGTACCTGGCGCTGGTGCTGGTGCCATTGGTCTGGTGGGGCGTGTTCAGGACGCGTTTCGGTTTGCGCCTGCGTGCTGTCGGTGAAAACCCGCAGATGGTGGATGCCGCAGGTGTGTCCGTCATGCGTCTGCGCTACATCGCCTTGACACTGAACGGCATGTTGTGCGGTCTGGCGGGTAGTTATCTGGTGCTGGCGCTGAGCGCCAGCTTCTCACCCAACATGACGGCTGGCCGCGGTTTCATGGCGCTGGCGGCGTTGATTTTTGGGCGCTGGCATCCGTTTCGTGCCTTGGGGGCTTGCCTGCTGTTCGGTTTTCTGGATGCTGCCGCGATTCGTTTGCAAGGGGTGCAACTGCCCGGTATTGGCGAGGTACCCGTGCAGGCTATCCAGGCGCTGCCTTATCTGCTGACCGTGGTGCTGCTGGCGGGCTTCATCGGCAAGTCCGTGGCGCCCAAGGCGTTGGGTATTCCATACAGCAAGGAGCGTTGAGAGTTTGCTCGGGCCGGTGATGGTGTCTAGCCGCGCAGGGCGTTGAGCGCTTTGGCCAGGCGGGCTTCCACCGGCAAGGGTTCCGCGTTCATGCGCGCGGCCAGAAGCTCTGCGCACAGCACCGAAAAGCTCAATCCCCTGGAGCCCAATCCGGCGCACGACCACAAACTGGGGCTATCGCTGTCATCAAGAGGGCCGACCAAGGGCAAGCGGTCCGTCGTGATGCAGCGTGTGCCTTTCCAGGTGTGCAGCGCGTTAGACGCAAAGGTGGGTGCCAAATGGGCGGACAAGACGGGAAGCAGCTCCTGTAAGTGTTCGAAGTTACGGTGGTGATTTTCTTCGTCGCTGCGCTCGACATGGTGATCCGGCTGGTAGGTTGCCCCCATGAACCAGGCCGCCCCTTGAGGTGTGGGAATGTGCGGCACCATGCTGCTGAAGCCATTGACTGGAAAGGGCGCAAAGGCATCACTGGCCACTGCTGACTCGTCATGCAGCGCCCAACTCATCAACCCTCGCATGCCCTGCATGGCAGGAATTTGCTTCAATGACGCCGCCAAGTCGGCGTTGTGCTGTGCCATGGTGTCCAGTAGGCGGCTGGCGCCACAGGCATTGGCAAAAACGACGCGCTCGGCGCTGCACAACAGCTTGTCGCTGGCGTCGTGCAAGTGCCAGAGCTCGCCGTCTTGCTGCAAATGGTCGACTTCGGCACCGCCTTGAAAAGTGACTCCCGGCTGGTTCAGCCAAGCCTGCACCAATGCGGCAGGTTTGATCCAGGCGCCACACGGGTGCCACAGGCCGGGCCCCGGATCTTCACCATCATGGCCGTTGGGGTTGTTTCTGTGGGGGGCTGACCAGCCCAGGCCTTCACTTGGCCAGTTGCCGGGTAATTGGGGTGTGCCACCCACTTGGCGCTCAAGCACGCCACCCGAACCCCATTGCGTACCTTCTTGCAGGTGTTGCCGGGCTTGCTGCAACATCAGGCGAACGCCAGCGCGCGACAGGCGCGACAACAGGCAGTCATCGCTGGAGGTGTGCGGCACCACCAGACCCACCGGCAAACCCGATGCACCGGCCGCAGGTGCATCGGCGGCATCCAGTACTTGAACCTGCCATCCGCGTCGTGCCAATGAAGCGGCCACGCTGGCGCCCGCCAAGCCAGCGCCAATCACTGCACAGCGTTGCGCTGGCAAGGCCATCGAGATCGTTTGGCGGGTGGTTTTGAGCATCCAGGATGGGGTATACCAGGCTTGTAATTCCATGCAGGCATCGCCGATAGCAGCTTCGTTGTCGTCGCTGACAACAAAGCCGCAGGCACGCAGCGCGTCTTGCCAATGGCTGGAAGGGGTGTTTGAAGGCCAATGGCCGTGTAGTCTGGCGCCACGCTTGCAGCAGCGCGCCAATGCCTTGATGACCCACAGTTCGTTGTGGTCTGCAGCACCTGGAAAAGTGTCGTCACCGGGTAAAAAAATGACTTCGTCGGCAAGAAATTGCTGCTGTCGCAGTGACTGCATGGGGTCGCCCACGCACAACGTCAAGCTGACCTGGCCGTCAGCCAGTAAAAAGCGATGGAATCCAGGGAGTAGTCCAAACCAATGCTCGCCGAGTTTGGATGCCAGGTCCAGCAGGTGGGCTTCGCCATCGCAGGTCGGAACGAGTTCTGCGCGCGTTGGGGCATGCTGACAAAGGGCCACGTAGTGCAGCATCTGCGGGCGTCGCGTGTCCTGTAGCCAGGTGTGCCAACGCCGTAGAAATGCTTGTCCGTTGTGAAAGCTGGTGTCCAGAATGCGCCAGCTTGGCAAGCCGGACCAGTCGGCGGCATCCGGATTACCAAGCACAGTGCCTGCCCCAGGCAACTGTGCGGGTGGCAGGATCACGCCTTCGGCGGCACGTAACCTTGCGCAGCGTCCGCACCTTCACCAAAAAAGTGGTTTTCCATCTGCCGGGCCAGATATTGGCGCGCTCTGGCGTCAGCCAGGTTCAAGCGGTTTTCGTTGACCAGCATGGTTTGGTGGCGCAGCCACTCTGCCCAGGCCTGTTTGCTGACGTTTTCCCAAAGCCGTTTTCCCAGCTCACCGGGGTAGGGTGGGAAGTCCAGTCCTTCAGCCTCGATGCCCAATTTGATGCATTTCACGGTGCGCGCCATGGTTTACCTTCTGTCTGTTCTGTCAAAACCTTGGACTTTAGCAATGTTTTCGCACCGAGCGTGCACTGAAGTAAAATCTGGCCCTATGGCAAAAGCAGATACCAAAACCAAAATCGTGGCCGATGGCCTGCGTTACAAATCCAAAGTGTCCGGTTCTCCGTTCACGGCGGCTACCTCCTTTGGAGCTGCCACCATGTCGTGCTTCCTATGTGGCAAGCACCGGGCCCGATCCCAGATGGTTTCCAAAAAAATTCTGGGCAAATCGCAGGCGGTTTGTTCACCGTCCTGCAAGGCTCTCGATCAGATGCTCGAAGAAGCCAACAAAAAGCCATCCGCAGATTGATGTTTTCCGTGTTGTTCGCCACGTTGAACGGCGCTCCTCGGCGCGTATTTCTGGCGCTTGGCATCATTTGTTTTGGCATGCTGGGTTTCGGCTTGTATCTACAGATATTTGCCGGGCTTAACCCTTGCCCCATGTGTATTGTGCAACGGTATGCTCTTATTTATGTAGCTGTTGTCGCTTTATTGACAGGGGCTGGGCGCAGAAAAGGCATTCATTTTTTAGGCTCACTCCTGATTCTCTTGGGCGCCGGATTTGGCGCCTTTGTTGCAGCGCGGCAGAGTTGGCTGCAGTGGTACCCGCCCGAGGTGGCCACCTGCGGACGGGATTTTTACGGCATGATCGAAAATTTCCCATTAAACCGTGTCATACCCATGATCTTCCGAGGCAGCGGTGATTGTGCTGCGGTGGACTGGCGGTTTCTGGGAGGCTCACTGGCCAACTGGTCTTTTCTCGCCTTTAGCCTGATCGGCGTGCTGGCCGTGCTGATGCTCTGGCGCATCGGCCGTAAAGCACGCTGAAGCCTCTACGCTCACAGTACAAAACTGTTGGGGCGTTCTCCACGCTCGTACACCACATGGGCCCGGCCGACCAACAAAGTGTCGAGCGAGCCGATGTTTGCCAACTCCTTGTTGCTGTACGGCAATTTGTGCAGCACGTAACGCATGGCGTTCAGCCGCGCCCGCTTCTTGCAGTCTGACTTGATCACCGTCCAGGGCGCATCGGCCGTGTCGGTTTCGAAAAACATGGCCTCCTTGGCTTTGGTGTAGTCGTCCCACTTGTCCAGCGACGCCAAGTCAATCGGGCTGAGTTTCCATTGTTTGAGGGGGTGTAGCTCTCGCTCTTTGAAGCGTCTGCGCTGCTCTTTGCGGCTGACCGAAAACCAGAACTTGATCAGATGGACACCGCTTTGCACCAATTGGCGCTCGAACAGTGGTGCCTGGTGAATGAACTGTTGGTACTCCTGTTCCGAGCAGAATCCCATCACCCGCTCGACGCCGGCACGGTTGTACCAAGAGCGGTCAAACAGAACAATTTCGCCCGCAGTGGGTAGGTGTTGTACATAGCGCTGGAAATACCACTGCCCGCGCTCTGACTCGGTAGGCTTTTCCAGAGCCACCACACGTGCACCGCGCGGATTCATGTGTTCCATGAAGCGGCGGATGGTGCCACCTTTGCCCGCCGCGTCACGCCCTTCAAACAGAATCACAATACGCTGGCCGGTTTCTTTGGCCCAGCTTTGCAGCTTGAGCAATTCCACCTGGAGCTTGTATTTTTCAGCTTCATAGCGCCTGCGCGACATCAGGTTTTTGTAGGGGTAGCCGCCGCTGCGCCAATCGGCAGACAGTTCGTCGTCAGGCTTGGTGGCAGGACCATTCGGATTGACCTGGGTGCCTAATAACATCTGCCGCACGGCATCAATGTCATCTTGCGAACTGCCAGCAAGCAAGGTGCGCAGGGCATCTGCCTTGTCGGTGGCGTGGGTTAGAACATCTTTGACTGCATTTTGTTGACTACCTTGCGCTGCGTCCAGGCTGGCGCGCACGGTCCGCCGACTGACGCCAGCGGTGGTTTTGGCACCTGTGGTGTCGCCCAGTGAAGCGCGGCGTGTGCCTGTTGCAGCCCGCTTTCTCGAAGGGCGCTGCGTGACGGGTTGGGTGGATAACGTGGCGGCAGAGGCAGCAGCAATGTTTGAAGGGGCTTGTGATTTTTCGGTGTCGGCCATGGCTAGTTTGCTCGATTTTGGGAGATTCAATCCAGAACGAACCTTGCCGCAAAATCATAGGGGTGTCAATCACCCCCAGAGCTGGCAACCGCGCTCACAAAGGCAGACTGTCAAAACCTTCATAAGCTTTTTTCAGCCAGGATTTGACACGTTGGCGCTCCAGTAGGCCCAGCGAGTCCTCTTGCGTTTTGGTGTGAACGGCGGCCCAGAAGCTGACGTTTTGCCGGTCAATTTTGCGCATGCTGGCCTCATGCAGTGCGGGCAGGGTGATGACCCGCGCGCCCAGTGACATCGCTTTTTCAAACGCTGCAGAGCTATCGAGTTGCGAAAAATCAGTGCCACGACCCAGGTTTTTTACCACAAAGTAGTTCGGCCCGTTCTCATAGGTATTGAGCAGGCGGCCCAGCAACTCAACCGAATCTTTGCCAGCGTCGGCCACATGCCAGAAGTTGACCGCGATGCCCATATCTGCCAGCACGGCAAACACGTCAGAGTCCTTGATCCAGCGCGCCAGCGGGGCGGCAGTTTGTGCAGCCAGATCGACGATGACGCGGGGAGTGACACCCGATGGATCGGCGTCTTCAAACGCACCCGCAATAGAGTCAAGGCCTTCGTAGCTGTCAACCACCACTGGGCTGGCGTAATCGGCATAAAAACGGGTGAACGATGTGTGCGAGCGGTCCGTGTCAAAACCAACGAAGGGTTGTTCCTTGTCAATGAAATATTGCGCCAGCAGGCGCGACACCACAGATTTGCCGACACCACCTTTTTCACCGCCGATGAAATTGAGAGAACTCATTGAAATTTCCTGTTGTGTTGAATGAAAAGAACGCTTGGGAACTTCATGTCTGCTAAGCAAGACTCGTGCGCGTTATGCCATAAGAGCGACAGCGTCAGCCAATCTTTTTGACCAGCACCTGACTCTTGCGGTCCCAGTTGTATTTGCGTTTGCGTGCGTCTGGCAACCAGTCCGGGTCCACATGCTCAAAGCCGCGTTTAATGAACCAATGCATGGTTCTCGTGGTCAGCACAAAAATGCTTTCCAGCCCAGCCAGTTTGGCGCGCTGCTCAATGCGTTTCAAAACGCGTTCGCCATCGCCCTGGCCTTGCACATCGGGTGATACGGTGAGTGCAGCCATCTCGGCGGTGCGCGCTTCAGGGTAGGCGTAAAGCGCAGCGCAGGCAAAAATCACCCCGTCGTGCTCGATCACCGTGTACAGGCCCACGTCGCGCTCGATTTCGGTGCGGCTGCGTTTGACCAGCGTGCCGTCTTTCTCAAACGGCTCAATCAATTGCAAGATGCCGCCGACATCGTCCACCGACGCTTCGCGCAGGCTTTCCAACTTTTCGTCCACCACCATGGTGCCGATGCCGTCGTGCACATACACCTCCAGCAATATCGAGCCGTCCACCGCAAAGGGAATGATGTGGCTGCGCTCGACGCCGCTTTTGCAGGCCTTCACGCAATGCTGCAGGTAGAACGCGATGTCGCTGGGTTTGTTGGCCTCGGGGAGTTGGCGCAGCAGCTTTTCAGCCGTGTCCAGCGGCAGCTCAGTATCAATGGGGTTGTCTTCGCTCACCGGCTGATGGATATCGGTGGCGATGCCGGGCACTTCGGTGACAAAAATCAGCTTGTCGGCCTGCAACGCCGTGGCCACTGATGTGGCGACTTCTTCCATGGTCAGGTTGAAGGCCTCGCCAGTGGGCGAAAACCCAAACGGCGACATCAGCACCAGCGCCCCCATGTCAAGCGAACGGGTGATGCCCGCTGTGTCAATCTTGCGCACCACACCAGAATGCTGAAAGTCCACACCGTCAACAATGCCCACGGGCCGTGCCGTCAGAAAATTTCCTGAGATCACCCGCACCGTGGCACCGGCCATGGGTGTGTTGGGCAAGCCCTGGCTGAAAGCGGCTTCAATTTCATAGCGCAACTGCCCGGCGGCCTCTTGCGCGCAGTCCAGTGCTACCTCGTCGGTGATACGTATGCCCTTGAAGTAACGCGGTGTGTGGCCCTTGGCGGCGAGTTGCTCGTTCACCTGTGGCCGAAAACCGTGCACCAGCACGATCTGGACCCCCATGCTTTGAATCAGCGCCAGGTCTTGCGCCAGATTGGGTAATTTGCCTGCTGCGATGGCCTCGCCACATACCCCAACCACAAAGGTCTGGTGGCGAAACTTGTGGATGTATGGTGCCACCGACCGAAACCAGGGGACGAAGGTGAAATTGAAAGGCAGGGTCATGGGGTAGGCAGCAGGTGCAGATGTTTTGGGGATCGGGGTGAAAAAAGTGGCGCTCAACAGGTGGCGCAACGCAACCTCTCTATTTTGCAGCACGCAGGCGCGTGCCTCTGCATGGAAAAGTGTTGCGCTGCCCAAGTTTTGCGACAGAGTTGAGGCCGACAGGGCCGATTAACGCCTGGACGTCAGCCTTGGGCGTTGACCACTTGGCGAAGCTGGGCCGCCACATCATTGGGATTGGCTTGGCAGACCCACAAGCCAATGTGCTCAAACCCGCCGGTCAGTTGCGTGCTAGCCAGTAGCTCCAGATACACGCCAGCGCCCGGTCCGTTGTTGACATTGATGTTGTAGGCCGGTGCTTTGCCCATTTGCGGCATGATGCTGATGATTGCTTGGATGGCTGCCACCATGGCCTGGACCAGATCCCGGCGCTCATTGGGAGTCAACTGGTGGATGTATTGCTTGCTATGGTCTTTGATCAGCACCAGCATGTTGTAGGGCCGCTTCATGAAATACGGGACGATCAACACCGCGTGGCCAAAGTCCCGCACCATCAGACTTTGCGGATTCTCGCGCAGCATGTACTCTGAAAAAGTCTGCTTGTTGCGCTGCATGAAGCTGAAATTGTTGAAGTAGCGCTGCGGCATGATGTTGCTGAAGCCGATTTGCTGATGCCCGTGAGACATTGATGCACCGGCAGCATGACCAAAGTTCTTGATGATGGAGACGTAACCAAACGTCTTTGGTCCAAGGGGCATGTCCGCCTCGCCTATGCGGTGCGGCAGTTTTTGCAGCACGCGGTCTGACGCAGGCATAAATCCTTCAGAGTCCGTCAGCAACTTGTGTTCCAGCACCGCCAGCCGGTCAAAACAGATCAGGCAGTCTGCCAGCGGCATGTTGTGCCAGTCCCGGTCATGAATCGAAGAAGTCCACTGCAACAAGTGCATGCCATAGGAACTGCGACCGTGGTGATAGGGATCTGGATACAGCGACACATCCTTGTCATCTTCCGGTAGATTCTCGACCGGGTGCAGGATCGGATAAAGATTCTTGTTGATGAAGGTAAAACCTTCACTCAACGGCTGCAAATCGATCACCCCGGTGCTTTTGGCAGCGCAGATCGGGCAATGCTCGTCGCTGCTGTCAACGGGTAGCATGGAAACGGTTGTGTGCAAGCGGGTGGCGCGCGACGAGTTGTAAACAATCACGTCCCCGGTTCGGGGATCAATCTGGCACAGGGAGTCTGGCAAAAAAGCCGCCATCTGTTCGTCGTCCAGAATGTCTTCCATGATCTCACGGACCGATAGATCATCGACATTGCGGGCGCTGATCAGCGCTTCAATGGCTTCCAATTTGAGTTGCTGCGGCTCATTCATCAATGAATTCTCGCGTATCTGTTGTGGCTGATATTAGAACAGCGGCGTGTGGCTTTGAGTTGACGATAGACAGATCTGTCTATCGTCCATTTTTAGGAGTCAAGTATGGAAACCAAACCGCCCATTCCACCATTCACAACCGAAACCGCTACCCAAAAAGTACGCATGGCCCCGCCAACGTGCCGAGGGAGATTGAGGGCATGAGATGGGAATTCAGTGATGTATGGTGTGACTGCTGCGGCCTGATTGCTGTCGGCCAATTAGCCTAAATTCCCGCCCGATTGCCACCATTCGGTAAACGATTTCCCAGTGGTCCAACGGCAGAGTAGATAAGTCGGTTCCTTTTTTAACTAGCGGTCACGTTGAATTGGGCAGTTCACAACTGGCTTGCTGCAAAAACCGCAAACAGCGGCTTGGGTACTGAAATAGAAGGCCCACAACTGTGGGCCTTCTATGTGAACTTCCTCCACTAATCTTCAAATGAAGATTAGAAGAAAATTTTCTTCTCCGACATTTTTTGCAAGTTTCATCCTATTGGTAATAATTTGACCAGTAGATACGGAACGAGGAATCGTTATATTCCAAAGTTGCATTAGCGTGTATGGTATTTGCCAACAATGGAATTGCTAGGGATGCGCTTGTTGCATCACCGAGCACGTTGACTGATGCGTTGTCAAAGGTCGTTGCCGACGAGATATTCAGCCAAACGTTGGACGCGTACAAGTCGGGCGCAGTTGGGGCTGTCCAATGCGCTGTAAACATTTGTACCGTTGCTGCGTTGGCATCAGCGATCACCGTGGTCAGTTGATTCTGGTAACCCGATCCAATCATTGGGAACCGTGATGGATTGACCTGAGAATTCAACAGCGGTGCCGCGAAAAGTGTCGGCTTGTAAGTAGCGACAAGGGTCGAACCACTTATCAGCGTGGTGAGGCTGCTGATATTTGATTGTCCATTGTCGTTGTACAGCTTGATTGTGTACTGGGTGCCAGCTGCGATCGGCGCCGTGGTTGACTGGATTGCCGCATCGCTAAGCGGATAAAGACTACTGTACCCACACGTGCTTGTGTTGCTGCTCCACTGTGTTGTATTAGCGCCGTTGTAGCTGGATGCAGGGTCAGCGATGATGAAGTCTGTTCCATTGCCTGAGTTAGCACCAGAATTAAATAGCAGTAATCCTCCCGATGGCAACCCTGGGCCAGTAACGACTGCAAAACTAATTGTTGTTGAACCACCCTTGATGGCTATGTTGGGATTCAAACCTGTGCAGTAAACTTGTTGTGAGCTACCGTTCATGCCATATGTTTCAAGGACATTGACGTTTGCCTTCGCGATCTTCTGGTTGCCAAGCAACAGCCAAGATCCTGACGTAGATTTGTAGACGATGAATTCCTCACGACTGCTCGGCATGTTCTTTTGCAATACCGTGAAATGAACTTTGTACGCGGTTGCACCTGTCGGCACGGTTGTTACCCAGCTAGGTACGGTGTCCAGCGTAATGTTGGCAAATGCGAGTAAACCGACCACCGTCGGATCCGTCGTAATTTGCTGGAGAAATTGAGCGAGTGACTGCCCATTGTGCTTGAAGTTTGTCTGGTCGAAGAAGGCGAGCAGCGCGGGGTCGGTCTCAGTAGGTGCTTTAGCCATTTCCACTGAGAAAGCATTGAAGTCAGCAGTGACGGCCTGTAGGTCAGTCATCGGAACTGCGTTGTTCGTTGTGAGCGTTGACGTATTTGCACTCGCTGCAACGGTCAAGTCATTGGTGATTGATGTATTGTTCAATCGGTTGGTGAGGATTGCTCTTTGAGTCGCCGGATCAACTGTCACCTGAAGAGCATCAAGCACCCCATCCAGCCCTGTGCCGGTATTGGCCGTGAAGGATTGGTGTAGCAGATCAACCGTACCAGATAACCCTTGAGCGGCCAAAAGAGGTTGCAGTTGGGCGGCCAGGGCTGATGAACCAGCGGACAGCGCAGCCGGGGTCAGAATGCTGCTGAAATTGCCATTGTTAAACACATTTGTGGCAATTTCATGGGCTAAATTGGCAACAATCAAGTCAGTAAGGGGTGTGATATTGATAGTCGCTGGACCACTGCTCAGGTCTTGTTGCGTTGCCGCTGAATTCAAATAGTAATCAACGCCACCGATCTTGTAGTCGATTTCTAGCATGTAGGGTGCCGTCATGCCGGAAAGCTGAGTTGTCGTGAACTGGTAGTTGCCATTTGAATCGGTACTTGTATTCGCGGTTTTTCCGGTCGAATCCTTGATGCTAACTAGACCAGACAGGCTGCTCCCAGAGGCAGCGGTACCCTGAATGGCGATAGTCGCAGCCGGACTTGATCCACCGCCTCCGCCACCGCATCCAGATATAGCAATGCCTAAAACGGTTGATATGGCTACCATCCAAAATCGACTGATCATGATTTTCTCCAGAGTTAACGAAAACTTGCACATTAACCTGCATCAAAACCTAGTAAGGTCGAAGTGACACTTTACTCCTCCTCTAGTACATTTTGTATAACTTAGATGGTTGAGTGGCTAATTTGTTTAGGTAATGCACTGTGACTTGCTGCGGTCGGATCTAGCTGTTTGTGGGCCGCACTCCTCGCGGAACTAAAGTCGGTCCTTACTGATCAAAAAAAGTGCCTATTGATACGGCCAATTTGGCGCTAGTGGTATCAATTACCAAGTCGTCGATCAAGTTACTGAATTCGCATGGTCGGTTGGACTGACGTAGGGCAAGCATTTGGACATCCGGATTGCTGCCTGTCGTGGCCGTCGGCAACCGCTTCAATGCGGGTACCTATTTACCCATTGATTTGCTTTCTGCAATTTGCCTGCCTGTCTGAGTCCAAAAGCCGCTCGCAGCTGGGGATGGGTTGGGGCGGCGGCCGATTTGGCTACGCCGAAACTTCGTTTTCTGGGCCTTTGACAGTATGAGGCCGCTGCCCCAACCCATCCCCAGCTAACCACATCGGCGGCACACCACCCAGCACCCAACATTAGCTCTATGTTTGATAGCTACTTGCCGAGGTTTCACCTGGGCTAGAAGTCAATTTGGCATATAAAACCAAGCCCCAGCCAGCCGCCCCTCAACGCACCCTCGATAATTGCGCCCCAATGTCTGCACCTTCGACAATGTCCGCACCTCTGAACATCGAATTCCCCGAATCCCTGCCCGTTTCCGCCCGCCGCGAGGAAATCATGGCGGCCATGCAGGCGCACCAGGTCATCATCGTCTGTGGTGAAACCGGCTCGGGCAAGACCACCCAGTTGCCCAAAATTGCCTTGGCTTTGGGGCGCGGGCTGTGCAACTACCCCAAGACCTTGCCTGATGGTCGGCCTGCGCCGCGTGGCAAGCTCATTGGCCACACCCAGCCGCGTCGTATTGCCGCCAGCAGCGTGGCTAAGCGCATTGCCGAAGAGTTGCACACTCCGTTGGGCGATGTGGTCGGTTTCAAGGTGCGCTTTCAGGATCGGCTGAGCAAAGACGCTTCGGTCAAGCTGATGACCGACGGCATTTTGCTGGCCGAGACGCAGACCGATCCGCTGCTCAAAGCCTACGACACCATCATCATCGACGAGGCGCACGAGCGCAGTCTGAACATCGACTTTCTGCTCGGTTACTTGCGCCAGATCCTGCCGCGCCGCCCGGACCTGAAAGTGGTGGTGACCTCCGCCACGATCGATGCCCAGCGTTTTGCCGACCACTTTGCGGGCAGGCAAGGGCCCGCGCCGATCATCATGGTCAGCGGCCGCATGTTCCCGGTGGAGCAGCGTTACCGCCCGTTTGAAGAAGCGCGTGACTACGACCTGAACAACGCGATTGCCGATGCGGTGGACGAGCTGTGGCGCGACGTGCACAACAGTGGCGACATCCTGGTGTTTCTGCCCGGCGAGCGCGAAATCCGCGAGGCCGCCGACCACTTGCGCGGCCACCTGAGCCACCAGCCCCTCTTTCGCAATGCCGAAGTGCTGCCGCTGTTTGCCCGCCTGAGCCAGGCCGAGCAAGACCGCATTTTTGACGGCCACAACGGGCGGCGCATCGTGCTGGCCACCAACGTGGCCGAAACCTCGCTCACCGTGCCAGGCATCCGGTACGTCGTGGACGCAGGTTCTGCAAGGATGAAGCGCTACAGCTTCCGAAGCAAGGTGGAGCAACTGCTGGTCGAGCCCGTCAGCCAGGCGGCGGCCAACCAGCGGGCCGGGCGCTGTGGCCGGGTGGCCAACGGCATTTGTATCCGGCTCTATGACGAGAAAGACTTTGTCGGCCGCCCCAAGTTCACCGACCCCGAAATCTTGCGCAGTTCCCTGGCCGGGGTGATTTTGCGCATGAAGTCGCTGCACCTGGGCATGGTGGAAGACTTCCCGTTCATCGAAAAACCCTCGGGCCGCGCCATTGCCGACGGCTACCAGTTGCTCAACGAACTCGGCGCGGTGGACGATGCCAACGAGCTGACCCCCATGGGCCAGGAGCTGGCCAAACTGCCGCTGGACCCACGCGTGGGCCGCATGATTCTGGAAGCGCGTTCGCGTGAGGCGCTGGACGAGGTGTTGGTGATTGCCAGTGCCTTGAGCGTGCAAGACGTGCGCGACCGCCCCATGGAGGCGCAGCAGCAAGCCGACACCGCGCACAAAAAGTTTGATGACGAAAAAAGCGAGTTCACGGGTTACCTCAAGCTGTGGAAGTGGATTCATGATGCGCGTGGTGTGTCGTCAGCCGCTGTCCCGGGAGTTGGGGTGGCCGGGCGTTCTGCGCAGGTCAAGGAGGAGCCCGCAAAGCGGGCGGGGGACACGGAGCAGAGCGCCCGGCTGCCCCAGCTCCCAGCGCACACCACAACCCACAAGCTGAGCAACCGCCAATACGAACAACTGCTGCGGCAAAACTTCATCAGCATCCGCCGCGTGCGCGAGTGGCGCGACATCTACAGCCAGCTCCACACCGTGGTGGCCGAGCACAAATGGCGGCTCAACACCAAGCCCGCCAGCTACGAGCAATTGCACCTGTCCATGCTCTCGGGTCTGCTGGGCAACATCGGCTGCAAGCTGGAGACCGAAGGCGAAAGAGGCGGTGGGGGCGAATACCTGGGTGCGCGCAGCATCAAGTTTTACCCCCACCCCGGTGCCCATCTGGTCAAAAAACCGGGCCGCTGGATCGTGGCTGCCGAGCTGGTCGAAACCACGCGCCTGTTTGGCCGCGGCATTGCCGCCATCGAGCCGCAGTGGCTGGAGCAGGTCGGTGCGCACCTTTTAAAGAAGCAGTTGCTCGACCCGCACTGGGAAAAGAAAGTGGCCGAGGTCAACGCGCTGGAGCGCGCCACGCTCTATGGCATCGTCATCTACAGCGGCAGGCGCGTCAATTACAGCCGGGTGGACTTGCCCGGCGCGCGTGAAATCTTCATCCGCGAAGCCCTGGTCGGCGGCCAGTGGGAATGCAGACTGCCGTTTCTGGCGGCCAACCAGAAACTCATCAAACAGGTGGAAGACCTGGAGCACAAGGCCCGCCGCCAAGACGTGCTGGTGGACGACGAGCTGATCTACGCCTTTTACGACCAGCAATTGCCTGCCGACGTGTGCAGCGGCTACAGCTTTGAGCAGTGGTACCGCGAGGCCGTCAAAATCAACCCCAAGCTCTTGCTGCTCACCAAAGAAGAGCTGATGCGCCACGAGGCCGCAGGCATCACCAGCCAGGCCTTCCCGAAAACCGTGCGACTGGGCGGCGTGGACTGCGCGGCCACCTACCTGCACGAACCCGGCGACCCCAAAGACGGCCTGACCGTGACCGTGCCGATTTTTGTGCTCAACCAAGTCAATGAAGAGCGCTGCGAATGGCTGGTGCCCGGCATGCTCAAGGACAAAATCCAGGCGCTGCTCAAAACCCTGCACCAGCGCCCGCGCTCGCGCTTGGTGCCGCTGCCCGAGTCGGCCAACAAGATGGCCACCCAGCTCAACGAGCCCGCGCTGTTTGGCCACGGTTCTTTGCTGGAGGCCGTGCTCAAGCTGGTGCGCTTGGCAACCAGTGTGGACGTGGTGCGTGCCGACATCAAGGTTGACATGCTCAGCCCGCACTTCTTCATGAACTTCCGCGTGGTGGACGAACATGGCCGCCAGCTCGGCCAGGGCCGCAACCTGGGCGCGTTGAAAGCCGAACTCGGCGCCCAAGCCCGTGGCGCGTTCCAGGCACTGGCCGGACTCAAGCTGGCCAAAACCGGTGCTGCCGCTACAGAATCCAAGCCAAATCAGCCTCTAGCCCAGGTAACACCAGGGCAAGTAGCTACTAAAAACACAGCAAATCAAACGCCACCCAAAGCCAAGCCCGCCGGTGTCAAACACACCGCCTGGACCTTTGGCGAACTGCCCGAGCTGCTGGAAATCCAGAAAGGCGGCCAAACGCTGATTGGCTACCCCGGCCTGATCGACGTGGGCGATGCCGTCACCATCGAGGTGTTTGACGAACCCGACGTGGCTGCCGCCAAGCACCGCGCTGGCCTGCGCCGCCTGTTTGCGCTGCAGATCAAAGACGCGCTCAAGTACCTTGAAAAGAACGTCCCCGACCTGCAAAAAATGGCTGTCACCTACATGCAGGTCGGCAAAAACCTAGACGGCTCCAGCACCGGCGGCACGCTGGAAGAGCTGCGCGAGCAAATCATCAGCGTGGCGTTGGACCGCGCCTTTTTGCTCGACCCGCTGCCCACCGACGAGTTCGCCTTCAAAAAGCGCGTGGACGAAGGGCGAGGGCGCTTGACCCTGATCTGCACCGAAGTCGCCCGCCTGGCCGCCACCATCCTGGCCGAATACGCGGTGGCCGCCCGCAAGATCAAAGACAGCAAAAACGCCCCTGAGGCATCAGCAGACGCGGCCCAGCAACTGGCGCGCCTGATGCCCAAAAAGTTCCTCAGCGTCACCCCCTGGGGCAGCCTGCAGCACTTCGCCCGCTACCAAAAAGCCATCACCGCCCGCCTGGACAAATATCGCGCCGACCCCGCCCGCGACAGCGCCCGCCTGAAAGAACTGCAACCACTGGAGCAGCGCTACTGGCGCCTGGTTGCCGAGCGCAAAGGCGTGGTCGACGACCGCCTGCAAGAATTCCGCTGGCTGCTGGAAGAACTGCGAGTGAGCTTCTTCGCCCAAGAACTGCGCACCCCGCAGCCGGTGAGCGTGAAGCGGCTGGAGAAGGCTTGGGGGCAGTTGGGGTGAGGGAGCTTGTAAGTGAAATTGGCCTCTAGCCCTTATGGATAAAGCGTAACTAGCTATAAATATAGTATTTTTTGGCTTGGAATGCGACGTCAGCGCACAATGACGTTTCCGTCTCACTATTCGTTAGCATCCTTCCATGTCGAGTCTTTCCACATTTCTACGTCAGGTTCGCAGTAGGTCGAATGAACATTTGCAGGCGATGCGACTTTTAGCGCAGGCCCATCTTGCGGGACAAATGGTTTCCGTTCTGCGACAAGAGTTGGACTCGATGGTTCGTGTCATTTATTTGCTAACCCAAAGGCCTGAACGCCGAGACTTGCTCATCGAAGCCTCGGTCAAGGGCGAAAAATGGTTACAAGAAAGGTCGCGGGCAGCAGTGACAGATAGAGAAATGGTTGATCTTGCGCAAACTCTGCAAGGTTGGACTCAATCTGTTTACAAGTTTGGCTGCGCATTCATACATCTTTCCGGGCTACACGATTACAACGACCGAGACCCACTTTCGCAGCTTCCTAGCCAAGAGCGAAGAGATATTCTTGAGCATTGCCGTCATTACCATGGTGGCCCTTCTGCAGACGATGCTGACTTTGAAGCTCTCGTTCCGTATCTGCCTCGTGTTCTTGAGAAGATTGCTAGCAATCTGGAGTGCTACCTCGAAGCCTTGGAAAATGGAGAGGTACGGAGTGCAAGTGAGGTTTAACTCGGTTGGTCCAAGCGGACACAGCAGCAGGTTTCCGTAATCCTGCGTTTGTAGACCGCGGCGAAGCGCGAAGAGTCATCAGTCTGCGCCGTGCCAACCGCCGCGAGGTCAAACACGATGTCGAAAATCTCTAAACGTCCCACGATCCTCATGCCGACCGCAGAAGAGGACAAAGCTATCACGGCCGCGGCCCGAAGTGGTCCTGACGCGAAGCCGCTGACACCAAAGCAGCTCAAGTCCATGGTTCCAATCCAGCGGTTCAGCGGACATTTAGAGTCCTTGAAAACATCGAAGACGGAGCGTCAACATGGCAAAAAAACTTGAACAATTGATGGCTGAGCTGCCACAGGCGCGGCGCACGGCTATTGAGGCGCGTGCTGGCGAATTGGCGACGTTGAAAGATTTGCGCCAGGTTGCTGAGCCGCCCACGATTCCCGTCGTTCGCAAAGCCCAGGCACAGCGGGTTGAAGTCAATGGCGCAGTTTGAAAACTGCGCCACAACGGCGCCAATATTCACAGAACTGCGCCATACCTGACGCCTGGCGGCCAATCTTCCCCTGTTTCGCGCCACCCTGTACTCGCTCCGCAACCGGATCGTGCGGATGTGCACGCGCTGCTGGTGCAGGAATTGCAGCGCTTGCATGAAGGTGTTTTGGCGCGCTTTGGGTTGCGGCCATCTGAGTTGGCGGCGTGGAAAGATGCGCAAAATTTGCTATAGAACCAGAGCCGCCACCTGCTCTCGTAATTCCGGCAAATCGTAGTGAATGGTTTTCCACACCAGCTCAAAATCCACTTTGAAATACCCATGGGCGACACGATTGCGCATGGTGTACATCAACGACCAGGGAATTTGCGGGTGTGAGGCTGCAAAATCGGCATGAAAAATTTCGATGTTGTGCGCCGCTTCACCAAGGATTTCAAAATTTCGCACCACCGCATCCTGGGTTTTTTCGTCGCCAAGAAAAGTGAGTTCAATCATGTCGTCCACATAGCGGTGGATGCGGTCAATAGCCTCCACGATGTGAATCAGGTAGTCCCTGACCCGAAGGGCATCTGATTTGCTCACAGTGCTTGCGCCTGCGCAATGACCTGTTCCCGAAACGTGGTCGGCAAGGCCTTCGGCGTGAGCACATCGACAGCTACTTTGAGCAATTGCGCCAATTCCAGTTGAATTTTGGCGATGTCCATCATTGTGGTTTCGCTGGTTGGTTCAACCAGCAGATCAAGGTCACTCGCCTCGGTATCTTTACCATGCACCACCGAACCGAACACCCGGACGTTGGTCACACGGTGACTCAGCGCGATGCTGCGGATGGCTTCGCGGTGGGTTCGCAGTGCCTCAGATGGTCGCATTCAAATTTCTCCTTGGGATGGGGGCCAATGATACTTGGCATCCTCAGAGTCGTCAGTCTGTGCCGCGCGTGAGGATGTGGCGGCTATCGGAGTTTGTGGCGTGGAACGTGACGCATAAGTTGCTATAAAGTTAAGAGCGAATTTCCATTATGGAACGAGGGCTAGAGGTCGAAATTGCTTGTAACCACGTAACCACTCAGCCCTACATGCCGTTCAGGCTCAGTGGTTAGCCTGCGGCCAGCACCGACACCTGGCCAGCCAAGTCCGTGAACAGCACCTGCGCCTGCGCATCCATTGAGAAACTGCCTGCTTCAAACTCGCGCCGCAGTGGCACCGGTTTGTGACCAAACATCAAGTCCACCGCGCCTTCCACACCGACGCTGACCTCGACCCTGGCGCTCAAGGCCAGTTCCAGTTCGTGCTCCAAGGTCTGTTTTTCTACCAGCGATGCACCCCACACCTGCACCGCGTGCTGGCGCGAGGCGTTGACGCGCTCCAGCATGTGTTTGGGGTCGCCAATCGCTTTGAGTTGCTTGACGAGCTTGTCCAGATTGGCTTCCACGGCCTTTTCGGATTCGATACGCGTCAGCAGCGCGGCGTATCTGGCCTCCAGCTCGGGGTTGGTGCCGACCACCACTTTGGTGACACCAGCCTTATTCGATCCCAATAGCGGCACGCGCAGCAGCAGCGCCGCCGCCGCTGTGCCACCCACTAGTCGGCCGCGTTGGGGTGAGTTGTCGCCGATGATGATCTGGTTGAGCGAATGCAGGTCGCAGTCGATTGCCATGTCGCCAAGGGCGATCAGCGTGCCGGCGGTGATCTGCGCACCTTCAGCAAAACGCGCCGTCACCGAGCCGCCAGCGTGAAGTTTGGCGTGTGCGATCAGACCGCCCGCAACCTGGATGTTGCCGCCAGCATCGAGTTGCCCGCTATCGACCATGCCATCGACCACGATGTCGCCGCTGGCCTGCACTTTCATGCCCTGGATCACTTCGCCAGCCACATGCACGGTGCCGTCAAAGTGGATGTTGCCAGTGGCCATGTTGACCTCTTTGAGGCGCAAGATCGGTTCCACCATGACCCCAGCGGTTACCAGAACCGGCTGACCAGCGACCGCGGCGACCAGCAGATTGGGGTCTTTTGCGGACGTTTCGGCACCGTCGAGCTTGGCCGCAAAACTGGCATCTCGCCCGGCAATGGGGGGGAGCTCCCGGCCCTTGACGGTTTTGCCTGGCACGCCTGGTGTTGCTGGCGCGCGCCGCATCAACGCTGTGCCTGCGGACACCACGGGAATGTCGCCGTGCTCGCGGTAGTCAATCAGGCCCTGCTCGTTGAGCTTGGGGGCACGGTCCACGCTGTCGGCAATCAGCGCTTCGAAGACGGCGTCATGGCCGTCTTGCGTTTGCTGTCCACGCGCCACCACCAATGCGTTGGCCTGCCCGGTCTGGCACGCCTGCGCCACGGCGACCTCGTCGATGCCAAAGACCACACCAGCTTGCGCCAGCGCGGCCAGCACATTGGGCACCGTGGCGGGCTTGCCACCGCGCGCTGCGGTGATGCTGAGTGTGGCCGTCATGTCGTCGAGCTCGACGCGAATGGCTATCACCGCGTCGATGCGTTGCGCCACTTCGAGTCCGAAGGTGCTTTGCTGCGTGTTGCACTGGTTGGCGGCGTTGCTGATGGCGGCTTCGTCCAGCAGACAGTCACCATAGCCCTGTTCCATGAGCAGCGCACGCAACATGTTGCGATCCACCGGCGCGCGCTCGGGCATCGGCTGTGACACCAGCAGCACCTTGCCATCGGCTTCGTTGAATGAAATTCCAGGGAGATTCATGACGCCAGTATGCTTGATATTTTCAAAGTTGAAGCGCAAAACAGTTATTCGCCGCTTGTCGATTTGATCGCCTAGACTATATTGATGGCCTTGTGACCAAGACGCCCAGCCCAAGATTCTCTGCCCCCCCTTTGCCATGCTCATCCTTCGACAAGCCGCATTTCCGATGGACCAGGACGCCGTCGTCTCGATCTTTCGCGAATACGTGACTAGCCCAAGCGTCAGTCTTGACTTTCAAGAGTACGAAACAGAGTTCGCAGGTCTTCCTGGCAAGTATGCCGCACCAGAAGGCCGTCTTCTCCTGGCGTGCGAGGGCGACACCGTGCTTGGCTGCGCGGCGCTTCGCCGTGTTGATACGTCAACCTGCGAGATGAAGCGCGTCTATGTACGCCCTGCAGCGCGCGGAAGAAACTTGGGTCGTCGGCTTGTCGAAGCCCTATTGAGCGAGGCCAAGCTCGCGGGCTACTCGCGCATCTGCCTAGACGTTTTGCCCGAGTTCACGGCAGCCCAGACACTCTACGCGTCGCTGGGATTTGTGCCTGCGCCGCCGGTGAGCGTCAACCCCGTTCCTGGCACCAAGTTTCTTGCTCTGGCGCTGTAGCGCACCTCTGCGATGCCCAATCTCGTTTAATTCGAAGTGCCATTTCGCGGTGAAGGCCTCATCGGCACCTGCAGCGTCGTCTCTGCCAATTCCCCGGTCGCAGTGATTCTTCATGGCGGTGGGACTTCGTCTGCCGTGGGTTTTCAGGAGCTCCGTGCCTTCCTTCACGCCCGACAGGTTGCCACCGTGGCCTTTGATGCCATTGGTCATGGTTGCACGGGCGGTGCCCAATTGGGCACCAACCTTGAAGACAGGGTTGAGCAGGTCGTGACCGTGGTCAGGCATCTGGATTTACCGACCTCGGCGACGAGTCTGATTGGTTTCAGCATGGGCGCCTATGTGGCGGTCAAAGCTGCGTCTGAACTCGGCATTCCGCGTCTTGGCTTGGCCATTCCCGCTGCCTACGCGACGCGGGCATACCGCGTCCCTTTCGGTCCAAGATTCACGGAAATCCTGCGCACCCCGGCTAGTTGGGCGCACTCAGATGCGTTTGACTTGGTGGCGGCTTATTCGGGACATCTGCTGGTCATCTCTGCAGATGCAGACCAGGTTGTACCGCCAGAGATACCTGCCAAATACATTTTGGTAGCAAAAAGCAGTGCGTCCAAACGTCACCATATTGTGCGTGCGGCAGGACATAACCTGAGTGAACACTACGCGCGCGTGCCTGACGCCAGGGACGCTGCATACGCAGAAATCGCATGCTTATGCCAGCGCGGCAGCTAAGCGTTGGCCGCCAGACGCTGTGCGGATTGTTGGTGTAATTCTGAAAATAATAGCCGCCTTGTCAGCGTCGTGCACATAAGTTTGCCGACAATCGTGCCATGTTTTCTAAGTCGTTGAAAGACTGTCATGGTTGACGTTGTCATCGCGGGTGGGGGGATTGGGGGTTTGTCTGCAGCGCTGGCGTGTGCTCGCGAAGGCGGTAATGTGCGCTTGTATGAACGTACCACCGAGTTTTCCGAGGTAGGTGCAGGCATTCAGCTGGGGCCCAACGTGGTGCGGGTGTTGCACAGTTGGGATATGCAAGAAGCGCTGGCGGGCATCGTCGCATTTCCAGATCGCGTGCAATTTCGTAGCGCGGTGTCAGGCACCGTCCTGGGTGAGTTGCCTTTGGGCGCGGACATGGTCAGGCGTTATGGCGCTCCTTACGTCACCATTCACCGGGGCGATTTGCACGGCTTGTTGGTGCAGACGTTGGGGCAGTACGCCAACGTGGCGCTGCAGCTGAGCAATGCGGTGGTTGGGCTAGCGCAAACCGAAGCCAGCGTCACAGCTCATCTGGCAGATACACAACAGGTGCAGGGAGATGTTTTGGTGGCCGCTGATGGTGCATGGAGCGTCCTGCGCCAGCAGATTTTAAATGACGGCAAGCCCCAGCCTACTGGGCATCTGGCTTATCGTGCCATGGTGAGACAGTCGAATCTTCCCAAGGGGCTGCGAAGCCAGCAGGTGACGGCCTGGTTTGGACCGCGTTTGCACGTGGTGCAGTATCCGGTGCGTGGAGGCGATTGGCTCAACGTGGTTGGCATCGTGCATGGCCACGTTCAGGGCGACATGTCGAACTGGGATCAAAGCGCCAACGCGGCAGATTTGCAGCGTGTCATGGCCGGAACCTGTGCACCCCTGCATGACCTGATTCATGCCATTGAAAGCTGGCGCCTGTGGCCGCTGAGTATTCGCCAGCCGATGCGTGGCGCCCATGAGCACGCATTGGGCAGGGTGGCGTTGCTGGGCGATGCCGCTCACCCGATGGTGCCATATCTGGCGCAGGGCGCAGCCATGGCGATGGAGGATGCAGCCACTTTGGCGCAGGTGCTGGCGGCTGGCGGCGTGTTTTCTGAAGGCGTCAGCGCTGCTGCGGCATGTGGACAAATTCCTGCGCTGCTCAAAGACTATGCCAACCAGCGTTGGCAGCGCAACGCGCGGGTGCAGCAGCGTGCCATCAAAAATGGCGAGATTTACCACCTGACCGGGCCGATGCGTCTGGGGCGCGATCTGGCGATGCGAGCACTAGGAACGCGCCTGCTGGATCAACCCTGGTTGTATGGCGGCGGTCCGATCAAAGTTACATAAATCATAGCTATAGGTCTTTTACGAATAAGGGCTATAGGCCTATATCTCTTAAAGAATCGAGTTTATTCCAGCGAGGCAGTTGTGTTGTTTTTGCATCTCCCCAGAAAAGGCCTTGCAGGATGTGATGGGGCAGGGGAATCGGTCTACAATAAGAACCATTCTCATTTGGAATGTTCTATGACTGATATAAGTACACTGCCAGCGGCAACAGATGGTCCCTTGATCGGTTTGAATCAGCTGGCGCGACAAGCGCGTGCGGTGGTGGTTGGCATGAACGCCACCCAGGACGATGAAGAGCGCGGCATTGCGCTGCGTCTGCTTGAAATTGGTTTCTTGCCTGGTGAGAAGGTCCGCGTCATTGCTCACGGCTATCCTGGCCAAGATCCCTTGGCCGTGCGTGTGGGGCACACTACCTTTGCCTTGCGCAGCCACGAAGCGGCGTTGGTTCAGGTTCGCCTGGTTTAAGGCAGGAGCCCCCGCATGGTTGACCATTCACTATTGCCGCCGTTTCGTGTTGCGCTGCTGGGTAATCCCAATTGCGGCAAAACAGCTCTTTTTAACCTGCTTACCGGTAGTCGCCAGAAGGTGGCCAATTACGCCGGTGTGACGGTGGAACGCAAAGAGGGCCAGCTTGAAACCGCCTCGGGTCGTCAAGTGGTGGTGCTGGATTTGCCCGGCGCCTACAGCCTGAACGCCATGAGCGCAGATGAACAAGTCACCTGCGACATCGTCACCGGAAACCGGCGTGGCGAGCCCTTGCCCGATCTGGTTGTGTGCGTGGTGGATGCCACCAACCTGCGTCTTAATTTGCGTCTGGTTCTGGAGGCACGGGCGCTGAACCTGCCGATGGTGCTGGCTCTGAACATGTGCGACGCGGCGCGGCACAGCGGCATTTCGGTGGACCACGATTTGCTATCGCGTGAGTTGGCCATGCCGGTGATTGAAACCGTGGGCATCCGCCACGATGGCGCCCAGGAGTTGCTGACGTATCTGGCCAATGTAGACCTGGCCCAATTCTCCAAACGGCTCAAGCATGCAATGACTTGGCGCGCACCGAGTGTGGACGAGGTCATGGCCACCCAGCAAGAGGTGCGGCGCATTGTCAAACTGACCATCACCGAGCCGACCGAGAGTTTGCACCGGGATGATGCCATCGACGCGGTGGTGTTGCACCCGCTGTGGGGCATGCTGGTACTGACGGCCACGCTGTTTTTGATGTTTCAGGCCGTGTTCAGCTGGGCTGTGTGGCCGATGGATGCCATCAAGTTGGTGATGGAGGGGTTGTCCAACTTTGTGCGCAGCCATATGTCTGAAGGGCCGCTGAGCAGCCTGCTGGTGGATGGCGTGTTGGCCGGGGCGGGCGGCGTGCTGGTGTTTTTGCCGCAGATTCTGATTTTGTTCTTCTTTATTTTGGTGTTGGAAGACTCGGGTTACCTGCCGCGCGCGGCATTTCTGCTGGACCGGGTGATGGGCACCGTCGGGCTGTCGGGACGCTCGTTCATTCCCTTGCTGTCCAGCTTTGCCTGCGCCGTGCCGGGCATCATGGCCACGCGAACCATTACCCACTGGCGTGACCGTTTGATCACCATCATGATCGCGCCGCTGATGACTTGCTCGGCCCGACTGCCGGTGTATGCGTTGTTGATTGGTGCCTTCATTCCGAGCCGCACGGTGGGTAGCGTGTTCAACCTGCAGGGGCTGGTGATGTTCGCCCTGTATGTCGGGGGCATTCTGTCGGCCATGGCGGTGGCTGCGGTGGCCATGCTGTGGCGCTCACGGGCGCGGCCCACGCCGTTGGTGATGGAGCTGCCGTCGTACCGCATGCCCAATCTGCGCAGCCTTGGTCAAGGGCTGTATGAGCGGGCCTCGATTTTCGTCAAGCGCGTGGGTGGCATCATTTTGTCGTTAACGGTGTTGCTGTGGTTTCTGGCCACTTACCCGGCGGCACCGGCAGGTGCGACGGATGCGGCAATCAATCACAGCTTTGCTGGCATGCTGGGGCATTGGCTGGAGGTGGTGGTGGCGCCGATTGGTTTTAACTGGCAGATTGCCATCGCCTTGGTGCCGGGTATGGCCGCACGCGAGGTGGCGGTAGGTGCGTTGGGTACGGTGTACGCCTTGTCGGCCACGGGCAGCGACGTGGCGGCGCAGTTGTCGCCGCTGATCGCGCAAAGCTGGTCGCTGGCCACTGCCTTGTCACTCCTTGTTTGGTACATTTTTGCGCCGCAATGCATCTCTACCCTGGTGGCAGTGCGCCGTGAAACCAATTCGTGGCGCTACCCGCTGCTGATGACTGGCTATCTGTTTGCGCTGGCGTATGTGGCCAGTTGGGCGAGCTATCGTCTGACTCTCCTGTGGACCGGAGGCTGAGATGAGTCAAAACTGGATCGTGGCTGTGCTGGTGGGCGTAGCGGCGTTCTATGCCATCTGGTATGTGTTGCCTGCAGCCGCACGTCAGCACCTGGGCCGCCTGCACAGAGCGCTGGGTCGCGCGCCTGCTTGCACGTCTTCTTGCGGTAGCTGTGGCAAGTGTTCTGCTTCATCAAACGGTGAATCAGCCAAACTTCCGTCGGGTCAAGAACAGCCCGTTACTTTTTTTCGCAAACTCTGAACCGGGCTTGGTGTGGCACCTGGGCTGGGTGCTTTAGTGCCTACTGTGAATTGGTGAGTCAGTGACGATGCCCCAGTCAGGTTTGGGCGTGGCCTCTGGTGGGGCGTAGGTGTTGTACTTGACGCTAAGGTAAATGCCCAAACCAATAAGCAGGATCAAAGCAATGGCGCCCAAAGCCAGCTTGAGCAAGGTTTTCCAGAACGGTTTGTCTTGATCGTCAGGCATGGGCGCTCCTGGAAGCGGGGGCAATCAGCTCTGGCGGCCTAGCAACAGGTATTCCATCAGGGCTTTTTGCACGTGCAGGCGGTTTTCAGCTTCTTCCCAAACCACGCTCTGCGGGCCGTCAATGATGTCGGCATCCACTTCCTCGCCGCGGTGTGCAGGCAGGCAGTGCATGAACAGCGCATCCGGATTGGCTACGCTCATCATGTCGGCGTTGACGCGCCAGGCGGCAAACGCTTTCTTGCGCACCTCGTTCTCGGCTTCATAGCCCATGCTCGTCCAGACGTCGGTGGTGACCAGGTCCGCACCTTGGCAAGCGGCCATCGGGTCACTATAGCTTTCATAGTGCTTGGCGCTTATTCCTTCTGGGCTAACGGCTACTTTTTCATTCACCTCGTAGCCGCTGGGGGTGCTGACATTGACCTTGAAATCGAGCAGCTTGGCGGCTTGCAGCCAGGTGTTGGCCATGTTGTTGCCATCGCCGACCCAGGCGACTGTTTTGCCCTGGATCGGGCCGCGATGTTCGATGTAGGTGAAGATGTCGGCCAGAATCTGGCACGGGTGAAATTCATTGGTGAGGCCGTTGATCACCGGCACGCGTGAATGCTTGGCAAAACATTCAAGTTTGCTTTGCTCAAAGGTGCGGATCATTACCAAATCGACCATGCGGCTGATCACCCGGGCGCTGTCTTCGATGGGTTCGGCGCGACCCAGCTGGCTGTCGGCAGTGGTCAGGTGCACCACACTGCCGCCCAACTGGTACATGCCCGCCTGAAAACTGATGCGGGTGCGGGTGGAGGCTTTTTCGAAAATCATCACCAGCGTGTGGTCGGTCAGTGGCTGGTGTTTCTCGTAGGCCTTGAACTTCTTCTTGATCAACGCTGCCCGCTCGAACAAATAGGCGTACTCACTGGCGGTGAAATCGGTGAATTGCAAATAGTGCTGCATGGTCAAAGTCTCGCTGGAAAGGTTGCGCTCGGGTCAGTCGGCCTGGAGTAGTTGCTGGATCAACGGGACCAGGATCTGTACGATCCCATCCGCTTCAGCTTTGGTGAGGATCAGCGGTGGTACCAAGCGCACCACGGAGTCGGCTGTTACGCTGATCAGCAGGCCCGCATCGGCAGCGCGTTGCGTCAGCACGCCACAAGGTTTCGCCAGGTCAATGCCCAACATCAGGCCCTGGCCGCGAATTTCCTTGACGCTACCGGTGGCCAGTTCTGCGGAAAGCGCAGCTTGCAGACCTGCTTTCAGGTGCGCACCCACGGTAGCGGCGTTTTCCAGCAGATTGTCTTCTTCCATGATGCGGATGGTTTCCACGCCCGCACGCATGGCCAGCGCGTTACCGCCAAAGGTGGTGCCGTGGTTGCCGGGCTGGAAGATGTTGGCCGCTTTGGGACCCGCCACCACCGCGCCCACCGGCACGCCTGAGCCCAGGCCCTTGGCCAGCGGCATCACGTCCGGCACGATGTCGGCCCACTGGTGGGCAAACCACTTGCCGGTGCGGCCCATGCCGCATTGCACTTCGTCGATCATCATCAGCCAGTCACGCTCATCGCAGATGGCGCGCAGCTCTCGCAGGTAATCCAGGTGCATCGGGTTGATGCCGCCTTCGCCCTGAATGGCTTCAAAAAATACCGCGACCACATTGGGGTTGCCTGCGGTTGCAGCCTTGAGTGCCTCGATGTTGTTGATCGGCACGCGGATGAAACCTTCCACCAACGGGCCGAAACCGGCCTGGATTTTCGGGTTGCCGGTGGCGCTCAGTGTCGCAATGCTGCGGCCGTGAAAGGCTTTCTCGTAGACGACGATTTCCGGGCGCTCAATGCCCTTGTCGTGGCCGAACTTGCGCGCCAATTTGAGCGCCGCCTCGTTGGCTTCCAGTCCGGTCGAGCAGAAGAACACATTGGTCATGCCCGAGAGTTCCACCAGCTTTTTGGCTAGAACTTCCTGATTGGGCACATGGTAGTAGTTGCAGCTATGGATGATTTTGCTGATCTGGTCCTGTAGTGCAGGCACCAGTTTTGGGTGGTTGTGGCCCAGGGTGTTGACCGCGATACCGCCAAGGCCGTCCAGATAGCATTTGCCGTTGATGTCCCAGACTCGGCAACCTTGCCCATGCGACATGGCTATCGGCAGTCGTCCGTAGGTGTTCATCACGTGCGGGGAGGCGGCTTCAATGAAGGGGTTGGCGTGGGGCATGACGGTAATCTCCATGAGAAAAACAAAGCGGCCCAACGCAGGTTGGGCCGTTGAAAGGTGATTTTAGACCGATCAAATGAACGTGCTGCTGACGCAGCGTGTCGCGGTGCCAAGGGTCATTGGCATGCAATGTGCGTGCAGCACGGCAGTCATCAAGTCTTGTATAAGACTTGGATCGAGACTACAATGCTGCTGCATCGCAACATCTCGTCAAAACCCAACGATTGGCCGCCACAAGATGGTTTTACAAACTCCAAAAAAAGTCTATATCCTGGGTGTGACCCACAGTGGTCGCGCTTTTCGACCCAGCGATTGGTCTGAACGGCTGGCCGGTGTGATGAGCCAGTTCCGCCCTGGCAAGGTGGTGCCCGGCCGACACTTCAGCTATTCGCCGTGGTGTGTGCCAACGGCGATCAATGGCACACGTTGTGTGATTGTTGATGAGGCGCTGCGTAAGCACAACGTGATGGCCTGGGACTTTTGCATGAACTTTGCCAAAGACAACGAGTTGCAGACGTTTGAAGGTGTGCCACCTACTCAGCATCCTATTAAATAGAACAGTTCATTGCAGACGCAAAAAAGCCGTCACGAAGACGGCTTTTTTGCTTTTGCTGACAGCGCACCCGTTACAAACGGCGTTTCCCTGATTTCTCAGGTCAACGTGCGATTTGCCTAAAAATTAGGCGGCGACAGCCAGGGCTTTCACCTTGGCAGAGAGACGGCTCTTGTCGCGTGCAGCCTTGTTCTTGTGGAAGATGCCTTTGTCAGCAATGGTGTCCACCACGGCTTGCATCTTGCCAAACAATTCGGTTGCTTTGGTCTTGTCGCCAGTCAGAACGGCTTTTTCAACGTTCTTCACGGCGGTGCGGTATTGGGAGCGCAGCGATGTGTTCGCAGCGTTGATTTTGATGTCCTGACGGACGCGTTTACGGCCTGACGCCAGGCGCGGGTTCTTTTTCTTGGGTTTTGCAGATGCCATGATGTATGTTCCTTGAGTCTGTGGATGTTGTCAGCAAAGCCTGCAATTCTAGCAGTTTCACATTCTTGCGTGGCAACCACTGGTTGCGCAGCTACACTTTGCGATGTGAGCCTCTTTAAATCTGCCTCTACCGTCTCCCTGTTGACTTTGATTTCGCGCATCAGCGGTCTGGTGCGTGAATTGCTGATTGCGTCCACTTTTGGGGCGTCTGCGATGACCGACGCCTTCAACGTGGCATTTCGCATTCCCAACTTGTTTCGGCGGTTTTTTGGCGAAGGCGCGTTTAGCCAGGCTTTTGTGCCGGTGTTGGGTGCCACCAAGGCACAGCATGGGGATGATGCAACCCGACTGCTGATTGACCGGGTCGCCACAGTGCTGGTCTGGGCCTTGCTGGGCCTGAGTGTGCTGGGCGTGCTGGGTGCGGCAGGTCTGGTGTGGGCCATGGCCAGCGGCCTGAAGCAGGACCCGCATGGCTTTGAGGTGGCCGTGGTCATGACGCGTTGGATGTTTCCCTATATTGCCTTCATGTCGTTGGTGGCGCTGGGTGCTGGTGTACTCAACACCTGGAAGCGCTTTGCCGTGCCTGCTGCCACGCCGGTGCTGCTCAATGTGTGCATGATTGCGGCGGCGGGGCTGGGTGCGCCGTGGTTCAAGACGATAGGCATCGAGCCGATCTACGCGCTGGGCGGTGGCGTGTTACTGGGTGGTGCGTCTCAGTTAGGCGTGCAGTGGTGGGCCTTGAAGCGGCTGCACCTGCAACCGCGTATTCGCTGGACTCTGTCTGCACTGCGCGAGGCCTGGGCTTGCCCGGAAACCCAAAGCATCTTGCGCTTGATGGGCCCGGCTTTGCTGGGGGTGAGTGTGGCGCATATTTCGATGCTGATCAACACGCAGATCGCGTCGCATCTGCCACCCGGCAGCGTGAGCTGGATCACCTATGCCGACCGACTCATGGAGTTCCCGACCGCCTTGTTGGGTGTGGCCATGGGCGTGGTGCTGATGCCGCAGTTGGCCATTGCCCGCGCCAGTGGTAACCACGCTAAATATTCCAGCATGCTCGACTGGGGTCTGCGCCTGGTGGCTGTGACGGCTATCCCTTGCGCCGTGGCGCTGCTGGTGTTCCCGACACCTTTGGTGGCTGCGCTTTACCACTACGGTGCCATGACTGCCTTCGATGTGCAGCAAGTGACGCATGCCTTGATGGGCTGGGGCACCGGGCTGATCGGCATCGTGGCCATCAAGGTGCTGGCACCGGGCTACTACGCCAGCCAGGACACCAAAACCCCGGTGCGCGTGGCCATCGGCGTGCTGATTTTTACCCAGTTGCTCAACATCGCGCTGGTGCCGATCTTTGCTCACGCGGCGCTGACGCTGTCGATTGGCATCGGTGCTATGGTGAACGCGTTGTGGCTGCTGGTGGGGTTGATCAAACGCGGCAGCTACAAGCCCGAACCGGGCTGGGGCGTCTTCTTGTTGCAGGTACTGGCGGGTTGCGTTTTGCTGGCGATTTTCCTGATGTGGGCCAACAGCCATTGGGACTGGACCGAACTACGTGCTGAGAAATTCAAGAGAATTTGGCTTCTAGCCCTTATCCTGTCTGGGGGTGCAGCTATATATTTTGCTGCAATCACTGTGGCGGGACTGCAATTGCGCCAACTCCTTCGCCGGTAGACAATGTCCGACATGCATTTCTCAATCAACGTTCCAACTCCGCTGGAGTACTTTGCCTCGCTGGTGCACTCCGACGCTGACTTTGCGCTGCTGGAGGCAGCGGTGAGTTTGGCGCAGGACGAGTACCCGGACATGAGCGTGCAGCAGACGCTGGGTGAGGTGGACCAACTGCTGGCACGCCTGCAGCGCCGCCTGCCCGCTGATGTTGGCCCGCTGCAAAAGCTGCGCGCTCTCAACCAGTTTGTCTACCGCGATCTGAACTTTGCCGGCAACTTCAACAACTACACCGACCCTGACAACAGCTATGTGCATGTGGTGTTGCGCACGCGCCTGGCCATACCGATCTCGATGGCGGTCATCTGGATGGAATTGGCGCAGGGCATTGGCCTGAAGGCGCGCGGTGTGGCGTTTCCGGGGCATTTCATGGTCAAGGTCAACCTGAGTGAAGGTCAGGTGGTGATTGACCCTTTGACCGGCCAGTCGCTCAGCCGGGAAGAACTTGCTGAACGGCTGGAGCCGTATCGGGATCTGGGCGGGCTGGTGGACGATCAGGAAGTACCGTTGGGCCTGTACCTACAGGCCGCCCGGCCGCGCGAGATCATTGCCCGCATGTTGCATAACTTGAAAGAAATTCACGCCGCCCAAGAAGACTGGCATCGCCTGATTGCCGTGCAGGACCGCCTGATTGTTCTGCTACCCCAAGTTTGGCAAGAATACCGTGACCGTGGCCTGGCCCACGCCGAAGCGCGTCACCCGGGTCATGCGCTGGAAGACCTGGAGACCTATCTGGCCAATGCCGGTGCCGTGGCCGACCGCCCGGCCATCACCGCCCGCGCAGCAGAGCTGCGCCGGGCTATGCACTGACATTCTTTAAGCTTTTTTGCTTCTAGCCCTTACAGTAACTGGGAAGACAGCTATATATAAAGTAGCGGTTTTGAGGGTGAACCACCTGCGGCAAACTGGTGCCAGGTGCGGCGTAGCTGGGTGTCTGAACTAAAGCCCGCCAGCGCCGCCGCTTGCGTCACGTTGCTACCCGACTGCAGGGCCATTTGGGCCAGCGTCAACCGGATACGGCGCAAATAAGTCAGCGGCGCAATGCCCGCGTGTTCTACAAAGATCCGGGTCAGGTGGCGTGGCGAGGTGCAGGCCAAGGCCGACATGCTGCCCAGCGTCCAGTTTTGCGCTGGTTGACTGCTGACGGCATCCTGCACGCGGTGCAGGGCAGGGTGCAGGTGGTTGCGGTAGCTCAGAAAGGGTGACAACTGCGGGTCTTGCGGGCCACGTCGCAGGGCGACCACCATGCCCTGCGCCACCTGCGCGGCAATCGCCTCGCCACAGGTGCTGGCAATGCGGTGCAGCATCAGGTCAATGCCGGTAGTCACGCCGGCGCTGCTGTACACCGGGGTGTCTTCCACAAACACCCGATTTGCTACGACATGGCAGCTGGGCTCCGCCGCTTGCAGCTCGGCCAGATGGTGGTGGTGGGTGGTGACATGGCGGCGCGCCAGCAGCCCGGCGTGGGCGGCAAGCACCGAGCCTGCGCACACCGTGACCAGCTCCAGTTGGTGGCTATGCAGCCGCAGCCCGCGCAGCCAATGCAGCAGCGCCCGGGTGGGCTCTGAGGTGGTGGCAATGGTCTGCCCTGGTAAACCCACCAGCACCAGCCAGCTTGGTTTGGGAAGGCTGGTGGGCAGGGCTTCAATACCGCTCAGCCGCAAGCCGATTGAACTAACCTGCTCGGCGCAGGGGCCCACAAAGCGCAGCACAAAACGCGGCGGCAGGCCTTGCGCTTGCAGGGCCTGATTGGCCATGCGCAAGGCTTCCGCCGGACCCGCCCAATCGAGCGTCAGGCTGTCGGGCAGCAGGGCAAACAGCACCTCGATAGGCGTGCTTGAAAGTGCCAGGTTGTGCATGGGTTGTTTCAGTGGGTGGCGCGCTCCAGCACCTGCGCTGGGCTGCAAATGGTGGCAAAGCGGTCTTTCAGCACGGTGGCGGTGCGGGTTTTGATGTCGGCGGCGCTCAGGGTGCTGCCGTCCAGTTGCTGCATATCCCAGGTCAGGGTGGCGTCCAGGCAGTAGTCCACTTGCCAGCCCAGGTCAGAGGCGTGGCGGGTGGTGGTTTCGCAGCATTGCTCGGTGCGGATGCCGCTGATGATCAGCTTCTGGATGCCGTGCTGCGTCAGCCACACGTCCAGCCCAGTACCGACCAGCGCGCTGTGGCGACCCTTCACAAACGTGGCCGCAGGCGCAAAGTCGTGCAGTTCGGCCAGCGGTTTAACGTGGCCTGACTCCTGTGAAAAGGGGTTGTCGGCGGTCTTCGGGCCGTCCACGTGGAAGATGCGCACAATGGGTATGCCTTGGGCGACGCAGCCGTCAATCAGCGTGTTTTGTGCTTGGGCATACGCGGGCAGGTCAGTGGTGGTGAAGTACGGACGCTGGCGGAAAGACTCCTGGCCATCGATCACTATCAGACATGTTTTCATGGATAAATCTCCGTTGTTGAAGTCCCTATCATCCCTTTAACGTAGCCGCATAGCCATTTGTCCAAAGACACATATCGATCATATTAAGACATAATTTTCGATAGAAAGGCGTCTGGGTATTGCCTGTGAGCACAGGATTTACTCATCTTCATAACCCCGAGTTGGCCATGTCAGGCTTGCCAGTGCGTGGGGTTAAAGATGACATCCGCGTAGCCTGGCTTTGGGAAGAGATTTCAAATGACTCGTTCCCAAGTTGTTGTTGGGCGGAATCATGATCAACTTTCTTCACTTTGTGTCTGATCGGCGGATTATTGTTTGTCGGACTGCTCCAATTGACAGCGGGTGACGAGGGTGAAAACAAGATTATCAACATGGTTTCCATCGATATACTCCCGTGATGAAATCATGGACCGCTCCGTTATTGGCTGTGCTAATTGCCATGCTGGTCATCGGTTTTTGGTTTAGCAAAGGCCAGCAGCAAGCCGCCAGTCCTTGGCAGACAAGCATCTACCAGACGCAGCTGCATGGTCGTGCCGCTGTGTCGCCTCTGCCCCCTGTTCCCGAACTGTCTGCGGAAAAAGTTGAACTGGGTAAACGACTATTTTTTGAAAAACGCCTGTCGCATGACAACAGTCTGGCCTGCGATGGTTGCCATGACTTTGCGCGTGGCGGAGGCGATCACCTGCCCACCGCCATTGGCGTCGGCGGCCAGCGAGGCAGCGTCAATACTCCGACGGTTTTCAACGCCAGCCTGAATTTCGTGCAATTTTGGGATGGACGTGCGGCCAACCTGGAAGAGCAAGCGGCAGGGCCGGTACACAACCCGCTGGAAATGGCTTCAAGCTGGGAAGAGGCTATTCCCAAACTAAGCACGGACAAGGGCTACCGCGAGGCTTTCCAGCATCTCTACCCACAAGGCATCACGGGCGAGACCATCGTCGATGCCATTGCCACCTACGAGCAAACACTGCTCACGCCGAATAGCCCTTTTGATCGTTTTCTGCGTGGTGATCAGTCTGCTCTCGGCGAACGGGCATTGACCGGCTATCGCCTTTTTCTCGAATATGGCTGTGCTAGCTGCCACCAGGGTGTCCTGCTCGGTGGCAACATGTATCAGCGCTTCGGCGTGATGGGCTCCTATTTCAAGGACCGTCACACGGTCAAGTCGATTCCGGCGGATCTGGGTCGCTTCAATGTTACTGGCCGCGAGGAAGATCGTTATGTATTCAAGGTGCCCAGTCTACGTAATGTTGCTGTGACTGCTCCTTATTTCCACGACGGCTCCGTCGCTTCGCTTGAAGAAGCCGTTTCCATCATGGGGCGCTACCAGCTTGGCCGCGAGTTATCAGCGCCTGATGTCTTGGCGATTTCCGCCTTTCTGCGTTCACTCACTGGCGAGTGGGAGGGAAAACCCCTGCAATGAAATGGACGAATGCCGCTGACAGGTTGCTGCCCCGCCGCTGGCAGGCGGGCAACGGCGTGGTGTTGGTTTTGTTGCTTGTCGCGCTGACCTGGCTTTATCTGCGCGCTGAGAATGTTGCTCCCTCTCAACATTTTGTTTACACGCAACAGCTGCGTGACTTGCGTGAACTTGACGCGAAAATCGACGCAGAACTGCTTGCCAATCGGTTGGAACTCACGCGCAATTACGATGCCTTGACAGATTACACACAGCGTGCTCTCGCCATCAGCAGCCGCAACAGCCTAGTCATACCGACCTTCCTTGACGCCGATCAGCGCGCCGCAGCACTGAATGCCGCACAGAGTTTCAGGGTGGTTCTGCAGCGTAAAGCGGACCTGATTGATCGCTTCAAACGTAACAACGCGGTGTTGCGTAATTCGCTGGCTTTTTTCCCGGTGGCAGCTGCTGCTTTGCTCGATGGAAACCAATCTCACCTCAAATCCCACCGAGGCCTTGTGAATCGTTACGCGCGCACTGTGCTGGTTTTTGCGCGCCTGCCCAGTGCAGTCGACCTGATGCAGATCGCTGACGCACGCAAGAAGATGATCGCAGCGTCATTTGACGCTGCACAACGTCTGGAAGTCGACAACCTGATGCGTCACGGTGATGTCATCACGCAGCGCCGGTCCGAGCTTGATCAATTGCTGCAGGACATCTTCAGCCTGCAAAGCAGCGGTCTTCTGGATTCTCTCAGCCGCGACTATGCGATCGGGCATGAGCATGCTCTGGACGATGCCAGCCACTACCGTATGGCCTTGTATGCACTGGCCCTATTTTTGGTCGCTTACTTGGCCTTGACCTTTTTCGGGCTGGATCGAGCACGGCGCTCACTCGAAGCCGCTCATCGCGAAGTCAGCGAACGTTACAGCGCACAACTGGCGGCTGAGACGCAGCTTAAGCTTCACGCCACGGCTTTCAACAGTGCAAATGACGGCATTACTCTGACCGATGCAGTGGGCGTGATTATTGATGTCAACCCGGCGTTCTCGCGCATTACCGGTTTCGAGCGCAGCGAGGCGATTGGCCACAACCCGCGCGTGCTGAAGTCTGGTCGCCACGACCCTGAGTTCTATGCTGCGATGTGGCGCAGCCTCAAGGAAACTGGCAATTGGCGGGGTGAAATCTGGAACCGCAACAAGTATGGCGAGGTGTATCCCGAATTGCTGTCGATCTCGGCGGTGCATGATGAAACCGGCCAACTGACCAACTATGTGGCGGTATTCGCCGACATCAGCCGCCTCAAGGATCAAGAAAAGCAGTTGACGCAGATGGCCTATTACGATGCGCTGACCGAATTGCCCAATCGGACACTGTTGGCAGACCGTGTGGTGCAAGCCATGGCACAAACGCGCCGTTCGAAGACAACGATGGCTATCTGCTATCTTGATCTCGACGGCTTCAAGCCGGTGAATGACACTTGGGGTCACGAGACCGGCGACAAGGTACTGATCGAGATTGCCAACCGCCTCAAGCGCGCGCTACGTAGCGGCGACACGGTCGCGCGGCTGGGAGGTGATGAATTCGTCTTGTTGTTGCTGGGACTGAGCAGCGCTGAGGAATGCGACGATGCCATGCAACGCATCCTCAATCAGATCAGCCAGCCCCTGGCGTTCCGGTCCGAACCTGTCATCCTTTCGGCCAGCATTGGCGTGACCTTGTTTCCCAGCGACGATGCCGACCCGGACACACTGATGCGCCATGCGGACCAGGCGATGTACCAGGCAAAGCTGGCCGGCAAGAATCGCCATCACATTTTTGATGCCGAGCAGGACCGATTCGCCCGCAGTCGGCATGATCGTGTGGAACGCATCCGCCAGGCGCTGGAAGATCGCGAATTCCTGCTTTATTACCAACCCAAGGTGAATATGCGATTGGGCACGGTGGTTGGTGCCGAAGCCCTGATCCGCTGGAATCATCCCGAGCGCGGCATTGTGGTCCCCGCCGATTTTTTGCCACTGATCGAAGATGATGACCTGATCAACCTGGTTGGTGACTGGGTGATCGACACCGCGCTCGAGCAGATGCAAATCTGGCGCGCCGCAGGACTGACCCTGCCGGTGAGCGTCAACGTTGCTGGCAAACAGTTGCAGTCGCCCACGTTTGTCGAAAAGCTCAAAGTCGCTCTGTCGCTCCGTCCAGACGTTGCCCAACAGCTTGAACTGGAGGTGCTGGAAACCGCCGCGCTTGAGGATGTCGTCAAAACCGCACGGGTCATCGAAGAGTGTCGCGCAATGGGTGTTCAGTTCTCGTTGGATGACTTCGGCACCGGCTATTCTTCACTCACTTATCTCAAGCGGCTACCCGCTGAAACGATCAAGATCGATCAAAGCTTCGTGCGTGACATCCTCAGCGATGGCAACAACCTGGTGATCGTTCAAGGCATCATTGGACTGGCAAATGCTTTCCAGCGTCATGTGATCGCCGAAGGCGTCGAAACGGTCGAGCAGGGGCGACTTCTGATGCAGCTTGACTGTGACCAAGCGCAGGGCTATGGCATTGCCAAACCGATGCCAGCCGAACACATCGCCAACTGGGTGAAGCACTGGCGCCCCGACCCACTCTGGCAGGCCATCAGCCACCTTGGCTGGGAAGACGATGACTACCCCATGCTGATCGCAGAAGTGGAGCATCGCAGCTGGGTGACGCAATTGGTCAATGCGATCAAAGATGGCGAACCGGTGTCGCAACGTCATCTCGACGATGCACAGCATTGCCATTTCGGCCTCTGGTACGGCGGCAAGGGGCGGCAGCGTCATGCCGCAAAGCTCGCCTATGTGAGCATTGATCTGCCGCATGCTCGGGTGCATGACATCGCAGCCAGCATGGACGCACACTGGCGCGAGGGCCACATTGAGGCGGCACGCGCGCTGATCCCGGAACTTCTGGCCACGCGCGACGCGACGCTCGCTGCCTTGTATGAACTGGAGCTTGCTTGCGGGGTGCCTCGTGCCGATACCTGACAGAGGAGTCGACGCTACGCCAGGTAGTAGACGACGATATGCAGGTGATTTTGGCCTGTAGCCCTTGTAGAATAAGGGCTATAAGCTCTATAAACTGTAGCTTATAGAGCCCGCATGCACGCAGCCAATGCGTGATCAGCCTTAGCCAACCACCACTGCCGCGCCGTCGCCGATTGGTGCAATTTCGCCAATCTCATACACCGTCTCCCCCGCAGCGCGCAGGGTCGCGGCGCAGGCGGCAGCGTTGGCGGCGTCAATAACCACCACCATGCCGATGCCATTGTTGAAGGTGCGGTTCATCTCGATGTCATCAATGCCTGCGGTGGCTTGCAACCAGGCAAACAGCTCGGTTTGTGGCCAGCTGCCTTTTTTCAGGTGGGCTGCCATGCCTTCGGGCAGCACGCGGGGAATGTTCTCCAGCAGGCCGCCGCCGGTGATGTGGGCCAAGGCCTTGATCGGATAGGCGGCGAGCGCGGCCAATACATTTTTGACGTACAGGCGGGTCGGTTCCATCAACGCCTGTTTGAAGGGTTTGCCATCCAGTGTGGCCGGGGCTGAACTACCGGCGCGCTCGATGCACTTGCGCACCAGACTGAAGCCGTTGGAGTGAACGCCGCTGCTGGCCAGGCCCAGCACCACGTCGCCTGGTTTCACATCGGCACCGGTCAGAATCTTCGATTTTTCGACGGCACCGACGGCAAAACCAGCCAGATCGTATTCACCGGCGGGGTACATGCCGGGCATTTCAGCGGTTTCACCGCCAATCAGGGCGCAGCCAGACAGTTCACAGCCTTTGGCAATGCCGCCGACGACAGCGGCAGCGGTGTCCACGTCGAGCTTGCCGCAGGCAAAGTAGTCCAGGAAGAACAGGGGTTCGGCGCCTTGCACCAGCACGTCGTTGACGCTCATGGCCACCAAGTCGATGCCCACGGTGTCGTGCATGTTCCATTCAAACGCCAGTTTGAGCTTGGTGCCAACGCCGTCGGTGCCACTCACCAGCACCGGCTCTTTATAGCGCTTGGGCACTTCAAACAGCGCGCCAAAGCCGCCAATGCCGGCCAGCACGCCTTCACGCATGGTTTTCTTGGCGAGAGGTTTGATGCGCTCCACCAGCGCGTCGCCAGCGTCAATATCAACGCCAGCGTCTTTGTAGGATAGGGCTGTGGTGGGGGTATTGGGAGTGGTCATGGGTGGGTTCAATCTGAGCAAAAGCGGGGTGGATCGGGTCACTCTGGCGGTCTTTCAGCCGTTCACAGCAAGCCCGATAGAATTTGCCCAGATTTTAAGGGTACGGCCCCCCGCCGCTTCAACGCCATCTTGATGCAATTCACTTCCACTCAAAAAAGGGCTTTGGCCTGGTTTGCCCTGTTGCTTGGCATGCTGCTGGCAATGTGGTTATTGGCGCCGGTGTTGACCCCGTTTGTGGTTGCCGCCATTCTGGCTTACGCGCTCACACCAGTGGTGGACTGGCTTGATGATCTGGGCCGTGGTCGCGTTCCGCGTTTGCTGGCGGTGGTGCTGGTGGAGGTGCTTTTCCTGCTGCTGATGATGGCGCTGATGTTGCTGGTGGTTCCGATTCTGGCCAAACAATTGCCGCTGTTACGCGATCAGGTGCCACCCTTGATGGATCGGTTCAACGGGTTTTTGCAACCGCTGTTGACGCAGTTTGGCTTGCATGTGACGCTGGATGTGGCTGGGCTCAAAACGTTCGCCATGGATCACCTCAACGCCAATTTTCAGGACAGTCTGGGCCGCTTGTTGGAGTCTGCCAAGCTGGGCGGCAGCGTGGCACTGTCTGTGGTGGGTAACGCGGTGCTGATTCCGGTGGTGCTGTTTTATTTGCTGATGGAGTGGCGACGTTTCATGACCCTGCTGGTGAACCTGGTGCCGCCGCGTCTGCGCGGCGTGGTGGATGGATTTACGCAGGAGGCTGATGGCGTGCTGGGCCAGTATCTGCGTGGTCAGTTGCTGGTCATGGGTGTGCTTGCGGTGTATTACAGCGTTGGCCTGATGCTTTTTGGGCTTGATCTGGCGCTGCCGATTGGCGTGTTCACCGGTTTGGCAGTGGCCATTCCTTACGTCGGCTTTGGGCTGGGGCTGGTGATGGCGCTGCTGGCGGGGTTTCTGGAATTTTCAACTCAGACCGGTCATGTCAGCGCGCTGGTGATGGTGGCCGTGGTGTATGGGTTGGGCCAGTTGATCGAGGGCTTTGTGCTCACGCCGCGCCTGGTGGGAGAACGCATTGGCCTGCACCCGCTGGCGGTGATTTTTGCGTTGCTGGCTTTTGGGCATCTGCTGGGCTTTGTGGGGGTGCTGATTGCCCTGCCTTTGAGCGCAGTGTTGCTGGTGGCGGGGCGTCGCCTGCGCAGCGCTTATCTGGGCAGTGCGCTGTATCAGGAATCATGATGAAGCAGTTGGTGCTGGACATGGGCTTGGACAAAGGGCCGAGTCTGGATAACTTTTTTGTTGGACCGAACGAGGCGGCACTCAGCCACCTCCAACTTTGGCTGGGCCAGCCAAACGCCAAAGTGCGGCGTTCGCCCGTGCCGACCTATCTCTGGGGCGGTAGTGGCTGCGGCAAGACGCATTTGCTCAAGTCGTTGCGCAGCGCCCTGCAAGCGCAGGGGCAACAGGTCGGCTGGTTGGATGCTACGGTTGCTGTAGCTGGTGAGTTCGATGAAAACTGGGCCGCCGTGCTGTTGGATGATGTGCATGCGTTCGATGTGGGTCAGCAGCAGGCGGCCTTTAACTGGTTCATCAACGCACAGACGCATCAAATCGCCGTGCTGGCCGCAGGCAGCTTGCCGCCAGCGGATTTGAAACTGCGCGATGACCTGCGCACCCGCCTGGGTTGGGGCCATGTGTTCGCCCTGCAGCCCTTGGACGAAGCCCAGCGCCGCGAGGTGCTGCGGGCCAGCGCGCTGACGCGCGGCATTGCTCTGAGCGACGAAGTGATGGACTTCATGCTGACGCGTTTCAGTCGTGATCTGGGCAGCCTGATGGAGCTGTTGGACCTGATGGACGGCTATGCCCTGCAAACCCAGCGCGCGATCACCATCCCCTTGCTTAAGACCATGATGGACAACGCGTGATGCTGCGCCGAGCATGATTGACAATAGACAGCTATGAACTTGACCCTGTTTGACCTGGACCACACCCTGATTCCCACCGATTCGGACTACGAATGGGGCGTGTTTACTACCGGGCTGGGTTGGAACGACGCGGCAGACTTTGCCAGCCGCAATGACGCATTTTTTGCCCAGTACAAGGCGGGTACGCTTGATATTCACGAGTACGTGCGATTTGCCACCCGCGCCATCCGGCAGCAAGGCGCTTCAAAATCGGAAGCTGCTCACCTAGATTTTATGCGGGCTGTAGTGCAAAAAGTCATACAGCCGCAGGCGCTGGATCTGGTGCGCGCGCACCAGGCGGCGGGCGATGCGGTGCTCATCGTTACGGCCACCAATGAATTTGTCACTCGCCCTATTGCGGCGGCGTTTGGCGTGTCCGACTTGATTGCCATCAATCTGCAGCGCGACCCCGCCACGAGCTGGTTTACCGGTGAAATAGAAGGCACGCCGTCGTTTCGTGAGGGCAAGGTCGCTCGCGTGCAGGAGTGGCTGGCCAGCCGCCAACAGGGTTGGGAAGATGTCGAAAGCACGTTTTATTCCGACTCAATCAATGACCTGCCGCTACTGGAGCATGTGACCCACCCCGTCGCCACCAACCCGGATGATCGCCTGCGTGCGATTGCGCTGGAACGTGGCTGGCGCATACTTGAGCTTTTTACCAACTGAAGCGGCGCATAAGTCTGTCATTGCGGACCCGATCCGCAATCCATGCCCCCACGCATGGATGCCGGATCGGGTTCGATATGACAAACCTGTTCTTTCCATCGAAAGCGCTTTGACAAACACAACGAACAACAATGATCAAACGATTCATCGACAAACTTCTGGGCAAATCAGGCCCTGCCGCCGCGAAGAACCCCTTTGGCAAGCGCTTGGAGCTTGGTCCGGAGGTCCATGGCATCAACCCGCAACTGGTGGACGAACGCGCCAACAACGTGGTGCGCACCCTGAAAAATGCGGGATTTGAAGCCTACATCGTTGGCGGCGCCGTGCGTGACCTGATGCTGGGGCTGGCTCCCAAGGACTTTGATGTGGCCACCAATGCCACGCCCGAGCAAGTGAAAAACCTGTTTCGTCGCGCCTTCATCATCGGGCGGCGTTTTCGCATCGTGCATGTGGTGTACGGGCGCGGGCGTGAGCATGAGGTGATCGAGGTTTCCACCTTTCGCGCCTATCTGGACAACGCTGCCGCCGAGCAGGTGGCGGGCAACGAGAAAACCAGCAAGAGCGATCTGGCAGGCATGAAGCACGCCGTGGACAGCACCGGCCGCGTGCTGCGCGACAACGTCTGGGGCCCACAGGATGAAGACGCGGCGCGGCGCGACTTCACCATCAACGCGATGTATTACGACCCTGAAACGCAGATCGTGGTTGATTACCACAACGGCATGAAAGATGCCAAGGCGCGCGTGATCCGCATGATTGGTGACGCCGCCACGCGCTACCGCGAAGACCCGGTGCGCATCATCCGCGCCGTGCGTTTTGGCGCCAAGCTGCATGGCCTGGGGTTCAAGCTGGAGCCCAAGACCGTCGCGCCGCTGGTCAACAGCCAGAAGCTGCTGGCTGAGGTGCCACAAAGCCGTCTGTTTGACGAAATGCTCAAGCTGCTGCAAACCGGCCACGCACTGGCGTCCATCGACAAGCTTAAAGAGCTTGGCATGGCGCGCGGCATTTACCCACTACTTGATGTGGTGGTTGAGCGTGCTGACCAGCCGTTTGTCAAGGCCGCGCTGCTGGATACGGACCGCCGCATCGGTGAAGGCAAGCCGGTGGCGCCGAGTTTTCTACTGGCGTGTGTGTTGTGGGCCGATGTCCGCGACGGTTGGGCCAAGCGTTTGATGGAGCGCCAGCACTCGAATCCGGCGCTGATGGATGCCATGGACGACGTGTTCAACGCACGCATTGGCGATGTCTCCGGGCGCGGCAAGCTCGCCGGCGACATGCGTGACATCTGGACCATGCAGCCACGTTTTGAGAAACGTGTGGGCAGCGCTCCCTTTGGCTTGGTGGAGCAGCCGCGCTTTCGGGCGGCGTTTGACTTCATGCGGCTGCGTGCTGAAAACGGTGAAGTTGACGAAGTACTGTCTGACTGGTGGCAGGAGTTCAGCGTGGCCGATGACAACCTGCGCAACGACATGGTCGATGCGGTCAGGCTGGAGCAGCAGCAGCGCCCCAAGCTGGCCCGGGCGCCGCGGGTGCACAAGATGCCGGTGCGCGGTGCCGAAGTTCAGTCGGATGCCGTTGGCGGCACTCCGCCTGCGCACGCTGACCTAGCAAGTCGCGGTGAGCGGGGCGGGGCAAATCCCCCCCAAGTCGATTCAGGCGACGGTACAGATGCACCCAAAAAGCGCCGCCGCAGGCGTCGCAGCCCCAATCGCGACGGCGGACAGCAGGGCGGTAGCACCGGCGCACCTGCGCAAGACCCGCAGGCATGAGCCAGGCTTTGCCCGCAGAAGTTCAGACCTATGTGGCTCTGGGGGCCAATCTGGGCGATGCTCGGGCTACCGTACTGCAGGCCATCAACGATTTGTCACGACTGCCAAATACCCGCCTAATCAAGGCCTCCAGCCTGTATCGCACGGCACCGTTTGAAGCCAGTGGTCCCGATTTCATCAATGCAGTTGTTGCCCTTATGACCAGGCTGGATGCCGGTGAGTTGCTACTGCAATTGCAGCATCTGGAAAACCGCAAGGGGCGCGAGCGGCCTTTCAAGAATGCCCCGCGTACGCTGGATCTGGATATCCTGCTGTACGGCAACAGCACCATCAACACGGTAACTCTGCAGATTCCTCATCCACGCATGTGGGAGCGTGCTTTTGTGCTGGTGCCTTTGGCAGAAATCGCGCCGAAGTGTGTCACGGCTGAACAGTTGGATGCAGTGCAAGTGCAACGTGTTCATCGCCTGGAATAGCTATAGCCCTTGGCAGGTGGTGTACTACACTACAAAAATAAACAAGCCAATATTGCGCTTGAGAATATTAGAGGACACATGCCATGAGTTACAACAATCTGAAACTGGCGGCCAAGCTCTGGGTGGCGGTGGTGGTCATCATATTGGCTCAAGTTCTTTTGCTGGCCGGCATGTACGTCCGCACATCAGAGCAACAAGACCAGATGGACAGCACTCTGACGGATCTGAATACCCGCACCAGATTGGCCAATCAGTGGTTTGCGGAAACTCTAGCCAACTCCGTGCGCGTGACGGCTGGCGTTCTCAGTAGTGATCCTGCGGTTGATCTGGCGTTCAAAGATGCCATTGCTGAAACGACATCTCATATCAGTGGGTTGCAGAAGAGCATCCAGTCCATGCAACTCTCGGCGGACGAAAAGTCCCAGATGGAAGCCATTGCAGCCAATCGCAGTCAAGTAATTAGCTTGCGTGATGCCGCTCGAAAAGCGCGAGCAGAGGGTAACGTTGAAGAAGCTTTGAAGTTGATCAATGAAAGGTACATTCCTACTCAAAAACAGTACGTTGAATCGTTGCGCGGTCTAGTCAAGATCGAAGATAACGCTGGGATTGCCTTCAAGGTGGAGATGGATCAGGCACAGGCGACGACGGCCAAAGTCGTTGTTGGTGTGGTTACCGTGTTGCTGCTGGGCATCATTTTTGGCGCTGCGTGGCTGATTCGCTCTATTCGTGAGCCGCTGACTGCTGCCAACGATCTGGCTGCCAAGATTGCTCAGGGCGATCTGAGCATGACCATTGACACCACGCGTGGCGACGAATTCGGTGATCTGATGAAGTCCTTGGCAAGCATGAATACCTCGCTAGGTAATATGGTCAACCAGGTGCGTCAAAGTACTGACAGCATCGCGATCGCCAGTTCTGAAATCGCGACGGGTAACAACGACCTGGCTCATCGTACCGAGGAGACTTCCAGCAATCTGCAGTCCACCGCATCCAGCATGGACCACCTGACTCACACCGTGCAAACCAGTGCCGACAACGCACGCCAGGCCAGCAGTCTGGCCGCCAATGCATCCAGCGTAGCTGAACGCGGTGGTGCCGTGGTGCGCCAGGTGGTCAGTACCATGGAAGACATCAACGTCAGCAGCCGCAAGATTGCCGACATCATCGGCGTGATTGATGGCATTGCGTTCCAGACCAATATCCTGGCGCTGAACGCCGCCGTGGAAGCGGCACGTGCGGGTGAGCAGGGTCGCGGTTTTGCTGTGGTGGCCAGCGAGGTACGTAGCTTGGCGCAGCGCAGCGCGGAGGCTGCCAAAGAGATCAAGTTGTTGATCAACACTTCGGTGGAAAAGGTGGCCTCGGGTACGAAATTGGTGTCGGACGCAGGCAGCACCATGAACGACATCGTGCAGTCGGTGCGCAAGGTGGCTGACGTGATTGGCGAAATCACCGCCGCCTCGGGCGAGCAAAGCACACAGATATCCGGTGTTAACCAAGCCATTGGCGGGCTCGATCAGATGACCCAGCAAAATGCTGCACTGGTGGAGCAAAGCGCAGCAGCTGCAGAGAGTCTGCGCGACCAGGCTGATCAACTGGCGCGTGCGGTGGCCGTCTTCAAAACCGATGGCCGGGCGCTGGCCATGGCGCAGCGCCCCACGCGAGACATCACGCCACGCAAACAGGCCATTGGCTACCAGCGCCCCAATGCACTCGCGCGACCGGCTGACAAGCCTGCGTTGACAGGCGTATCTGCTACCAGAAAACTCCCTGGACCCGTCAAAGCCGCTGCCCAAAAACCTGCGGCAACACCGCCCAGGTTGACCAAGCCGGTATCGGGCAAGCCCGGCATGGCGCTTAAAACTGCGTCGGCCAAACCCGCGCCGGCATCGGCAGGCGAGTCTGACTGGGAAACTTTTTAAGCCAGTTCGGCAATCATTTCAATTTCGACACAGGCGCCCAGCGGGAGCTGGGCCACACCAAAGGCGCTGCGGGAATGTGCACCTGTTTCTGATCCAAAAATCTGGCCAATTAGTTCGCTGGCTCCGTTGGTAACAAGGTGTTGCTCGGTGAAGTCAGCCGTGGAATTGACCAGTGACATCAGTTTGACAATGCGTGTCACGCGGTTGAGGTCACCCACGGCCGCGTGCAAGGTGCCCAGCAGTTCGATGGCAATGCTGCGCGCTGCCAGCTTGCCTTCATCAGTCGCCATGTCTTTGCCGAGCTGGCCGACCCAGGCTTTACCGTCCTTCTTGGCAATGTGGCCGCTCAGAAAAACCAGATTACCGGTTTGTACATAGGGCACATAGGCCGCCGCCGGGATGGCGATGGGGGGCAGAGTAATGCCGAGTTCAGCGAGTTTGGCGTAAATGCTCATGGGAATCCTTTATATAAAAAATTGGCCTCTAGCCCCCTATTAATAAGGGTTTATAGCTATAAAAAATGAATTATTCAAGAAAAGCCAAAGCGCCGAGATGGCTCTGCTTGGGCTCAGGTAGTTTCGAGTTTAGCGCCCGACTCTTCGTGAGGCGTGCAACTGCTGCTGTGACAGCCTTCAATTTCTTCAGTGGGTAGTGCTTGGGGCAAGTGGACCCGGCCGGTTTTTTCATCGTAATCCACGCTTTGCAAATGCTGCGCCAAAGCCGCATCCATGGCATTGGCGTGCTGTGGAAACCACACCCCCAGTTCATCGGCCATTTGCCGCACCACGGCCAAGTCGCCGGTGCGGCCACGCTTGCTGCCTTCTCGCATCACCTTGAGCACCACTTGGTGCTGGGTGGTGTGGCAGTTGGTGGGCGAAAAGCCGGTATCGGTCATCCAGCGGTCTTCCCGCGCAAAGTGCTCATCTGTATGCGTTACCAGCTCTTCCCATAGGGGTATCAATTGCGCATCGGTGGCACGAACCACCTTGGCCAGTAAGTCCACAAACTCGCGATGGGTGTCGTCCATCACGGGCAAATCCATGGTGTAGCTATCAGACCACTGCAATTCAGGCATACCGTTTCCTTTAAAAAAGCAAAGCCGCGAGCATAGGGAAGTCCCGCTGCAGCGCTTTGACCAAAGTCACACAAAATGCAGCCAGTGGTACGTTAGCCATCTTTGATCCACATCAACAACCGTTTTGCGATATGAACTTACATTGCAAGCAGCAAAAAATTTCCTTTGGCCCAGTCGGGATCAAGATGATTTTTTAAGGAGACCTTGATGTTTCAGGTACGAATACACGGCCGTGGCGGCCAAGGTGTGGTCACCGGCGCAGAGATGTTGTCGATTGCGGCCTTTTTGGGTGGCAGGCACGCACAGGCGTTTCCAAGTTTCGGTTCCGAACGCACTGGTGCCCCCGTGGTGGCTTTTTGCCGCATGGATGGCAAAGAGATCCGATTGCGTGAGCCCATCATGCAGCCCGATGCCATCATCATTCAGGATCCCACGCTCCTGCATCAGGTTGACGTATTCAGTGGCCTCAAAAAAGACGGTTACATCCTGATCAATACCACCCGCACATTTGAGGAAATGGGCTTGGGTGAGTTTGTCAAGGGCTTCCGCCCTGAGCACCTGTTGACCGTACCAGCCAGCGAACTGGCCATGAAGCATGTGGGGCGCCCGGTGCCCAATGTGCCTTTGCTGGGTGCTTTTGCCGCTTTGGGCGGGCTGATTTCGCTGGAAGCCGTGCAGCAGGCCATCGACCAGAAGTTCTCGGGCTTGGTGGCCAAGGGCAACAAGGCTGCAGCCAAAGAGGCCTACGACATCGTCATGGCGCAAGAAGCCAAAGCCAAGGAGACCGAACATGCTTGAACAATGCGAAGGCTCGCATGCCGTAGCGCAGGCAGTGGCGCTGAGCCGCCCGGAAGTTATTTGTGCCTACCCGATTTCGCCTCAGACGCACATCGTCGAGGGCTTGGGTGAACTGGTGAAGTCAGGCGCGCTGAAGAACTGCGAATTCATCAACGTCGAGTCCGAGTTTGCCGCTTTGAGCGTGGCCATTGGCTCGTCGGCAGCGGGTGCGCGTTCGTACACGGCTACCGCCAGCCAGGGCTTGTTGTTCATGGCGGAAGCGGTTTACAACGCCTCGGGCCTGGGGTTGCCGATTGTGATGACGGTCGCCAACCGCGCCATTGGCGCGCCCATCAATATCTGGAATGATCACACCGACAGCATGAGCATGCGCGACGCCGGCTGGTTGCAACTCTTTGCCGAGACCAACCAGGAGGCGTTGGACCTGCATATTCAGGCCTTCAGAATCGCCGAAGAGTTGTCTTTGCCGGTGATGGTGTGCATGGACGGCTTCATTTTGACGCACGCCTATGAACGTGTGGACATGCCCGATCAAGAGCAGGTGGACAAATTCCTGCCGCCTTACGAGCCACGCCAGGTACTTGACCCGAACGATCCCGTGACGATTGGCGCTATGGTTGGCCCGGAGGCCTTTACCGAAGTACGTTACCTGGCACATGCCAAACAGATGCAAGCCCTTGATCTGATTCCGCAGGTTGCTACAGAATTTAAAGCGGTATTTGGTCGCGATTCGGGCGGGCTGATCAAAACCTACCAAACCGAAGATGCAGACACCATCGTCATTGCTTTGGGCTCCGTGCTGGGCACCATCAAGGACACAGTGGACGATTTGCGCGCCCAGGGGCACAAGGTGGGGGTGCTGGGTATTACCTCGTATCGACCATTTCCCATTTCCGCCATCCGCGATGCCACCGTACGGGCCGAGCGGATTGTGGTCATTGAAAAATGTTTTGCAGTCGGCATCGGCGGCATCGTGTCACGCGATGTACGCAGCGCAGTGCGCAACCGCCCGCAACCGGTGTACACCGTAGTGGCTGGCTTGGGTGGGCGCGCTATCACCAAAGAGTCGGTGAACAAGTTGTTGCTCCAGGGCATGGCAGACAAGCTGGATCTGCTCACCTTTCTGGACCTGGATTGGGCGGTTGTGAACCGTGTGCTGGATCGCGAAAAAGCAAGTCGGCGTTCCGGTCCGGTGGCTGAGGGTGTGCTGCGCGACCTGGGCACCGTGTCAAGCCACATTTCCTGACTCCGCACAGAAGGTAACATCATGGAACAGTCTTTAGTCAAGTTCTACCAGACCGGCACCTTCACGGTGGGCAACCGCTTGCTGGCACCCGAGCAACGCAGTGTGCAAGCGGGTGCAGAGCGCAGAAATTCGCTCAACTCTGGCCACCGTGCCTGCCAGGGCTGCGGTGAGGCACTGGGTGCGCGTTACGCCATCGACGCCGCCATGGCCGCCACCAACGGGCAGTTGATTGCCGCCAACGCCACCGGCTGTCTGGAGGTGTTTTCCACCCCGTACCCCGAAACATCATGGCAGATGCCATGGATTCACTCGCTGTTTGGCAACGCGGCAGCAGTCGCTACCGGCATCGCCGCGGCCATGAAGGCCAAGGGGCGCACCGATGTGCGCGTGGTGGCGCAAGGCGGTGACGGTGGCACCACCGACATCGGTTTTGGCTGCCTGTCAGGCATGTTTGAGCGTAATGACGATGTGCTCTACATCTGCTATGACAACGAGGCCTACATGAACACCGGCGTGCAGCGCTCCAGTGCCACCCCGCCAGCTGCCCGCACGGCCACCACCATGACGGTCGGCCCGCATCCGGGCAATGAATTCGGCCAGGGTAAAAATGTGCCGCAAATTGCCATGGCGCATGAGATTCCTTATGTCGCCACGGCGACCGTCGCGGATCTGCGTGATCTGGAATACAAGGTCACCAAGGCGATGTCCATACGCGGTGCGCGTTACATCCATATCTTTGTGCCATGCCCATTGGGTTGGGGAGCTGCATCTCACGACACCATCAAGCTGTCGAGGCTGGCGGTTGAAAGCGGCGTGTTTCCGGTGTTTGAGGCTGAAGCCGGCGAGGTGACTGGCGTGCTGAAAATCCGTCGTCAGGTGCCGGTGGAGGAATACCTCAAGCCACAAAAGCGGTTTGCCCATCTGTTTGGCAAAAGCCCTGACGTGAAAACCTTGGCCCGGCTGCAGGCGCGGGCTGATCGCAATATCCGCCGTTATGGCCTGCTGGAGGAATGACTATGCAAAAACCCTTTGCCATCACGTTGGATGTTGGAAGTTCGCTAGCCAACCACACGGGTTCTTGGCGTACCGAGCGCCCGGTGTACCTGAGCCGCATTCCCCCTTGCAGCCACGAATGCCCGGCGGGTGAAAACATCCAGGCCTGGCTGTTTCATGCCGAGTCCGGCAACTATGAGGCCGCCTGGCGCACGCTGGTGGAAGACAACCCGTTTCCAGCCATCATGGGCCGGGTTTGCTACCACACCTGTGAAGGTGCCTGCAATCGAGGTCAGTTGGACGCGGCGGTGGGTATCAATTCGGTGGAGCATTTTCTGGGTGACCAGGCCATTGCCCAGGGCTGGAAGTTTCCCGCCCCCGCGGCAGCCAGCGGCAAAAAGGTGCTGGTGGTGGGGGCTGGGCCTTCCGGTTTGTCGGCGGCTTACCACCTGGCGCGCATGGGCCATGCGGTGACGGTGTTTGAAGCCGGGCCACTGCCTGGCGGCATGATGCGCTTTGGCATTCCGCAATACCGCTTGCCGCGCCAGGTGCTTGACGACGAAGTACAGCGCATTGTCGATCTGGGCGTGGACATCCAGTACAACACCAAGGTCACCGACGTGCTGCAGGTCAAGCAGGACTTCGGCTTTGACGCGGTGTTTCTGGCGGTGGGGGCGCATATTGCCAAACGCGCGTACATCCCGGCAGGTGACTCGGCGCACATCGTCGATGCGGTGTCCGTGTTGCGTTCCATGGAAGGGGAAGACAAACCTCTGTTGGGCCGCAGGGTAGTGGTTTATGGTGGGGGTAACACCGCCATTGACGTTGCCCGCACGGCCAAGCGTCTGGGCGCCACAGAATCCATCATCGTCTACCGCCGTAACCGTGAAAAGATGCCTGCGCATGACTTTGAGTTGGAAGAAGCCCTGCAGGAAGGGGTGTTGATCAAATGGCTGTCAACCATCAAACAAGCGGGTGAGTCGTCCATCACGGTGGAAAAAATGGCGCTCGACGAGACAGGCTTTCCGCAGCCCACCGGCGAGTATGAAACTCTGGAAGCGGATTCGGTGGTGCTGGCTTTGGGGCAGGATGTTGATCTGTCGTTGATCGAAAACGTGCCGGGTTTGGTGGTCAAAGACGGTGTGGTGCAGGTCAATGCCCAAATGATGACTGGCCACGACGGTGTTTTCGCCGGTGGCGACATGGTGCCTGCTGATCGCAACGTGACGGTGGCCATCGGACACGGCAAAAAGGCTGCGCGCAACATCAATGCCTGGCTCAAGGGTGAAGCGTATGTGGCACCACCCAAGCACAGCGTCGCCACCTATGACAAGCTGAATACTTGGTACTACAGCGATGCTCCCAAAACCATGCGCCCGATGCTCGATATCATTCGCCGTCAGTCAACGTTTGAAGAAGTGCAAGGTGGTCTGGACGAGAGCAATGCGCTGTTTGAAGCGCGACGCTGCCTGTCTTGCGGCAATTGTTTTGAATGCGATAACTGCTATGGTGTGTGCCCGGACAATGCGGTGATCAAACTCGGGCCCGGCAAAGGTTTTGAATTTAATTACGATTATTGCAAGGGCTGTGGCATTTGCGTGTCAGAGTGTCCGTGTGGAGCGATCAAAATGGTGCCCGAGGACATCTGACCTGACTGGGGTTAGTCAGAAGGGTGACTTTTTTTAGGAGTAAATCATGTTCAAACATATTCTTGTCCCTGTGGATGGTTCAAGTACGTCCCAAGCGGCTGTCAGCAAGGCGATCGAGCTGGCCAAGGCCTTTGGCAGCACGGTCACGGTCATTTACGTGATTGATCCCTATCCGTTTACCGGCGTGGGAACGGATTTCGCCTATGGTCAGGCAGAGTATTTGAGTGCAGCCACGGCCGAGGCGAATTCCGCCGTTCATGCTGCCAAGGACAGCTTTACTGCAGCCGGTGTGACTGTGAATACCTCGATCATTGAAGCGCACACCGCCTGGCGTGGCATTGTTGAGGCGGGGGAATCACTGCAAGCCGATCTGATTGTGATGGGCTCGCATGGTCGCAGTGGCTTGGAGAAGTTGGTGCTGGGTAGCGTGGCGCAAGCTGTTTTGTCGCACACCAAGCAGCCCGTGTTGGTCACGCGTAGCTAAAAAAACAGCCCCTGCGGGGCTGTTTTTGAGGATATTGAGGGCCGTGGAGGCCCTCAATTTTTTAGGTCAGCCGCATTGGCCCACATAGCCGCAAGCCGTGCAGAAATCGCAACCGTCCTTGTGAATCACCGTCGCGTTGCCGCATTCCGGGCAGGTTTTTCCGGCCATGGTTTGGCTGGCTTCCTTGGCCTCGGGGGTGTCGAGCACGCCCATGTCACGCAACGGATAACCTTCTTCATTGAGGATGCCCAGCATCGCATAGCGGTGAATGATCAGGCGTGCAATATAGGCCACGGTGGATGGCCACACTTGCTGGCGGCGCTCTTCATTGGGCAGACCGGGCACAAAAGCCATGAAGTGACCCAGCGGCTCGGCGTAGTTCAGCAGCTTGCGCAGCTTCATGCCAATCCACGCTGGGTCAATCACCCGCATGTCCAGCGACAGCAGGCGCGCCAAACCGTCCATGGCTTTGGGGTAATTGCCGCTGAAGCCGACTGCGCAGGGGCGTGTCACCACACCACCGTCATGGCTGGGCAGGTTGACTTCTTTCAGGGTCACGGTGAACGATTCGTTGGTGGCTGGGTTATCCACGTCAACGGACCAGGCCAGCGTGCCTGATGGGCCGGTTTGCGGCTCGCCACGGCTGAACATCGCGTCAATCACCGGCGTGTAGGCGGGTTTGGCTTCAGTGGCGCGCAGCTTGGCGTTGGCCGCCAGCTGCTCACAGCGCCAACGAATCACAGCCGCTGTGGCCGCCACCACGCCCGGGAACATGCGCTTTTCACCGTGGGGAGGGAAGGGCATATCAAAGGTGTGTTCTTCGCTGACCGTGGTCAGGGCGTCCAGTTTCAGTTGTAGCCAGGCCGGGTCGTTGGCACGCAGGTCCATGGACAGCGTTTTGGCCATGGCACCCAAGCCGCGTGGCTGGTCAGAGCCGTTGACCCAGACTTCAAAGGGTTGTGGTGCACCGCCTTCTTCGGGCGAGAGTTCACCAATAAACAGGGCAAAGTCGCCAAACGGGTGGTGCACCATGAAAGTCCAGGCCGAGTTGCCACCCGGCAATTGCGGGCGACCGGGCCAGCGCAAGCTTGACAGCACCGGCGCGGGCAGGCGATCCAGCGCCAGACGGTGGTTGGCGCTATCGATCTGCAGCGGCTTGAGCGCAGACGGCGTATTGGATGTCACGCTGAGCACCGAGCCCAGCACGCTGTTGGGGCGGTAGGTAGCCAGACCCTTGAGACCGGATTTCCAGGCTGCGCTGTACAGGTCCTGGAAGTCTTCGTAGGGGTAGTCGGCAGGCACGTTCACGGTTTTGGAAATGGCCGTATCCACGTAGGGGGCGACGGCTGCCACCATTTCTTCGTGCGCCTGGGCGCTCATTTCCAGCGCGGTGACAAAAGCCGGGGTGAGGGGAGTATCTTCGCCCTTGAGGTGGCGGTGCAGGCGCCAGGCGTGGTCTTCCACCGCGTATTCCTTGAAGCTGCCGTCGGGCATGCGTTTCTTACGTGTGTAGGTCCAGCTGAAGGCGGGTTCGATACCATTGCTGGCGTTGTCGGCAAAGGCCAGGCTGATGGTGCCGGTGGGTGCAATCGACAGCAGGTGAGAGTTGCGCAGGCCGGTTTTGCGGATGCGATCTTTCAGGCTGGCAGGCAGGCGGGAGGCAAAGGTCTGGCCGCTCAGGTACAGGTCAGCGTTGAACAGCGGGAAGGCGCCACGCTCTTGGGCGAGGTCGGCTGATGCGGCATAAGACGTGTCGCGCATCAGAACAGAAATGCGCTGCGCCATGTCGCGTGCTTGTTTGGTGTCGTAACGCAGGTTCAACATGATCAGCGCGTCACCCAGGCCGGTAAAGCCCAGGCCCACGCGACGTTTGCTGTTGGCCTCGGCTTGCTGCTGTGGCAGTGGCCAGACGGTGGCATCGAGCACGTTGTCGAGCATGCGCACCGCCACGCGGGCCACATCAGCAAAGCCTTTGTCGTCAAAGCTGGCTTTCTCGGTAAAAGGGTTCTTGATGAAACGGGTCAGGTCGATCGAGCCCAGGCAGCAGCAACCGTAGGGCGGCAGCGGTTGCTCAGCACAAGGGTTGGTGCTGGCAATGGTTTCGCAGTAGGACAGGTTGTTGTCGCGGTTGATCTGGTCCAAAAACAGCACACCAGGTTCAGCATGGTCGTAGGTGGAGCGCATGATCTGATCCCAAAGGGCCTTCGCCTTGAGCTTGCGGTACACCCAGATGCCGGTGTCCTTGTTCTGGAAGGCGCCGCTATCTTTTTGCTGCACGCCCGGCTCGGCACGGTGGATCAGGGCAAAGTCGGCATCGTCTTGCACCGCTTGCATGAACTCGTCGGTCACGCCGACCGAGATATTGAAATTTTTCAGGTCGCCCTTGTCCTTGGCGTGGATGAATTCCTCAATGTCCGGATGGTCGCAACGCAGAACACCCATCTGTGCACCACGGCGGGCACCGGCGGATTCGACGGTTTCACACGAGCGGTCAAACACTCGCATGTAGCTCACTGGGCCGGAGGCACTGCTTTGCGTGCTGCCCACCCAGGCGCCGCGCGGGCGGATGCGCGAAAAGTCGTAACCCACGCCGCCGCCGCGGCGCATGGTCTCGGCGGCCTCGGTCAGCGCGGTGTAAATGCCGGGGTGGCCGTCTTCCACATGGGCAATGGAGTCGCCCACAGGTTGCACAAAGCAGTTGATAAGGGTCGCGGACAGGTTAGTGCCGGCGGCTGACTGGATGCGACCGGCTGGCAGGAACCCGGCTTGCAGTGCTTCCAGGAACTTGCCTTCCCAGGCTTTTTGCTGCTCTGGCAACTCCACACTGGCCAAGGCATGGGCGACACGCTGGTTAACGTCGGCAATGCTGCGTTCGTCACCTTTGCTGTATTTTTCGATCAACACTTCTTCGCTGATCGGTTGGGGTGGGAGTGACAGAACCGTTTGAATTTGCTCGGGGGTGTGCAGTGCCATAAATGGGTCCTAAAAAGTGAGCGCAGAAGATAGAGCCGGACTGATGCAGAAGGGAAATTGACGCATCTTGCTTGATCAGTGAAGCTGCTTCTGAACACTACCTATAGCGTTCAGGGGTGGAAATATTAACACCTATAGCGTTAAATTTGAGCCAATGAAAACCCTACTGGCGACATTTTTTACACCTTATCTTCAAATCATTCCGTCGAACATCATCACGTCCACCTCGTCGCCCGCAGCCACATTACCTTGAGCGTGGTGCAGCACGATCAGCCCGTTGGCTTGCACCATGGAACTGAGTACGCCCGAGCCTTGATTGCCCGTGGTGCTCACTTGCAGCGAGCCGTCTGGCGCGGTGCTGACGATGCCGCGCTGGTATTCGGTACGTCCAGGTTTCTTTCGGATCGGCTCGGAACTGTGGGCTTTGAGCATTGGTGGCGCGCTGGCGCTGCATCCCATCATCTTCAACAGGGCAGGTCGCACAAAGGCAAGAAACGTGACCATCACCGCCACCGGGTTGCCGGGCAAGCCAAACAGGATGGCCGAGCCTGTCGTTTTGCTATCGTAATCAGCGCTTACACCGCTTATTAATCGGGGGTTAGAGGCCAATTTATCTCTAAAAAGTTGGCCCACGGCCATCGGTCTACCGGGACGCATGGCGATGCGCCAGAACGCCACGTCACCCAGCTGTTTCATCATCGCTTTGGTGTAGTCGGCCTCGCCCACGCTGACGCCGCCGCTGGTGATGATGGCGTCGGCTTGCAGCGCGGCCTGTTCAAAAGTTGCCCGCAAGGCATCGGGTTCATCGCGCACCACGCCCAGGTCGATCACCTCGCAGCCCAGGCGGGTCAACAGGCCGAACACCGTGTAACGGTTGCTGTCATACACAGCACCTTCGCGAGGCGGCTCGCCCAGGCTCAGGATTTCGTTGCCGGTGGAAAAATAGGCCACTCTCAAAGTGCGCCGCACTGGCACAGTTTGAATGCCTAAACTGGCCACAAGCCCCAGTGCAGCGGGCGTTAGTAGCTCTCCTTTACGTAGCGCTGGCTGGCCCTGCATCAAGTCTTCGCCCCGGTGGCGACGGTTATCGCCGAGTTGGACGATGCCTGCTGGAAGGGTGATGTACTGATTGGCATCCGTGTTGGTTGCGTCCGTGGGGGGTGAAGGGGTCACAAACTCCTGAGGAACGACCGTGTCCAGGCCTGGTGGCATGACCGCGCCGGTCATGATCTTGAGGCATTCGCCGCTCTGCACGCTGCCAATCCAAGCTTTGCCCGCCAGTGCAGTCCCGACAACTTTCAGGCTCAAGCCACCGTCAGATTTCAGTTGTTTGCCATCAAAAGCATAGCCATCCATGGCTGAGTTGTCGTGCGGTGGCACACTGATGGGCGAGACGATGTCGGCGGCCAGCACCCGGCCCAGGGCCTGGAACACACCCACTTCCTGGGTTTGCGTGACCGGTTCAACCAGCTTGGATAAAAAGGCGTTGACGGTCTCGGCGCTGAGCGCCTGAGGGTCGTAGCCCGCTAGTTCGGCGGCAATCTGGTCCAGGGTTTTCATGGGGTTTGGCTCTCTAACTGGTGCAATTCGTTCAGGGTGTTGGCATTGGAAAAGGCTTGCGCGTTGTCTTCTGGCTGGTCAAACCGCGCCAGGGCCGTGGTGTGCAGATCGCACCAGTCCTGCACTCTGTGCCTGCCGCTTTGGATAAATTGGCTTAGATCAGGCAAAAGACTCACGCGCATCAGGCAAAACACGGGTTGCGCCCGTAACGGCATCTGGCCATGACCATCAGACTGTGGTGCCACCGCGATCGCCAGATCGGCGTGTTCGGCCTCCAGCGTGGTAGCCAAACGCTGTGCCAGATCCAGTGGAAACAGTGGCACATCGCACGGCACGGTCAGCAGGTAGGGCGTCTGGCAGTGTGCCAGCCCGGTCAAAAAACCCGCCAGCGGCCCGGCGTAGTCTGAATCTGCATCGGGCCACACCGGGACACCCAGGGCCTCATAGTCCAGCAGATGTCGGTTGGCATTGATGGCCAGCGACCCGACGCCACCGCCCGCGCGCAGGCGGTTCAGTGTATGCATTGCCAGCGAAACGCCTTGAAAGCTTTGCAGGCCCTTGTCCGCACCGCCCATGCGCAAGCCACGTCCGCCCGCCAGAATCAGGCCGGTGATGTCTTTGGCATTCATGCTGGGTCATCCGCCGATGTAGCTCATCTCAACCCGCTTGACCGCTGGACCGGTGTCTGGCCCCATCAACTGGCGCTGCTGCGAGTAGTTGTCTCGACGGCCCTGCCAGATGTGACCGATGGCGTTGATCAGGTCGGCGTCTGACGCCTCACCGCGCAGCAGATGGCGCAAGTCGTAGCCTTTCTCTGCAAACAGGCACAGGTAAAGTTGCCCCTCGGTCGACAGCCGTGCCCGGTTGCAGTCACTGCAAAATGCCTGCGTCACGCTGCTGATCACGCCGATTTCGCCCAGCGATGGGTCATGCCGACGCCCCTGCGCGTCGGCATAGCCCCAGCGCTGTGCGGTCTCACCGGGCTGGGTCGGCTCCAACGCTACCAACGGGAGTTCGGACTGAAGCAGGCGGATGACATCGGCCGACGGCAGCACCTCGTCCATACGCCAGCCGTTGGTGGCACCCACGTCCATGTACTCGATGAAGCGCAGCACCATGCCGCTGCCGCGGAAATATCGGGCCATCGGCAGAATCTGCTGCTCATTGGTACCGCGTTTGACCACCATGTTGATCTTGATCGGCCCCAGTCCGGCTGCGCGGGCGGCTTCAATGCCTGCCAGGACATCGGCCACCGGAAAGTCCACGTCGTTCATGCGACGAAACACGGCATTGTCCAGCGCGTCCAGGCTGACGGTGATGCGCTGCAGCCCGGCGTCTTTCAGGGCTTGTGCCTTGCGCGTCAGTAGCGAACCGTTGGTGGTCAGAGTCAGATCCAGCGGCTTGCCATCCAGAGTGCGTAGCGCTGCAAGTTGCTCAACCAACCTCTCCAGATGTTTGCGCAGCAAGGGCTCGCCGCCGGTCAGGCGGATTTTTTGCACACCATGGGCGATGAACTGGCGTGTCAGGCGGGTGATTTCCTCAAAGCTGAGCAGGGCGGAGTGCGGCAGATAGGCATAGTCTTTATCAAAAATTTCCTTGGGCATGCAGTAATTGCAGCGGAAATTGCATCGGTCGGTGACGCTGATGCGCAGGTCGCGCAAGGGGCGGCCGCGCTGGTCAGCCAGCAGTCCATTGGCGGAGATTCGCAAATCGTCTCGAAGCGCAGCATCTGGCAGGGTCAGAGCCGAGGGACGCAGGTCTTGCAATGGAATCACGCGGTGCGTGTGGGGATCTGACATGAGGGGTGATTTGGAAACAGGGAGGATATGGCGTGGTGATCAAGGCGATGCATCACAGCGGGATTTTGTCACGCACGCTGTTCTTTTACGGTTAGGGTTTTTCCGACCGGGTCCTCGGCGACAAAAAAGCCCGCGCAAGGCGGGCTTTTTTGGGTGGAGAAAAGCGAACCGCTCAACCGCCGTGGAGCTTCATCATCACAGGCACGATCAGCAGCGCCACGATGTTGATGATCTTGATCAGCGGGTTCACAGCCGGGCCAGCGGTGTCCTTGTAGGGGTCGCCCACGGTGTCACCGGTGACGGCTGCCTTGTGGGTTTCAGAGCCCTTGCCGCCAAAGTGGCCGTCTTCAATGTACTTCTTGGCGTTGTCCCAGGCGCCGCCGCCGGTACACATCGAGATCGCCACAAACAAGCCGGTCACGATGGTGCCCATCAGCAGGCCACCCAAAGCAGCTGGCCCAAGAACCAGACCGACCAGAATCGGTGCCACCACAGGCAGCAGTGACGGGATCATCATTTCTTTGATGGCGGCGGTGGTCAGCATGTCAACCGCTTTGCCGTACTCGGGCTTGGCGGTGCCTTCCATGATGCCCTTGATCTCGCGGAACTGACGGCGCACTTCAACCACCACAGAACCGGCTGCACGGCCCACCGCTTCCATCGCCATGGCGCCAAACAGGTAGGGGATCATGCCGCCGATGAACAATCCGATGATGACCATCGGATTGCTCAGGTCGAACGTGATGTGCTGGCCGTAAGCTTCCAGTTTGTGGGTGTAGTCGGCAAACAGAACCAGCGCAGCTAGACCTGCAGAACCAATGGCGTAGCCCTTGGTCACCGCCTTGGTGGTGTTGCCCACTGCGTCCAGCGGGTCGGTGATGTCGCGCACGCTGGCGGGCATCTCGCTCATTTCTGCGATACCCCCAGCGTTGTCGGTAATAGGACCGTAGGCGTCCAGTGCGACCACGATACCGGCCATGCTGAGCATGGAAGTAGCTGCAATCGCAATGCCGTACAGGCCAGCCAGCGCATAAGCGCTGTAGATAGCCAAGCAAACAAACAGCACTGGCCACGCAGTGGAGCGCATGGACACGCCCAGACCGGCAATGATGTTGGTACCGTGCCCGGTAGTGGAAGCTTCAGCAATGTGCTGCACCGGCTTGTATTGGGTGCCTGTGTAGTACTCGGTGATCCACACCAGAATGCCGGTCAGCGACAGGCCCACGGCACAAGCGCCAAACAGGCTACCCGCGCCAATCACACGGCCATCCGCCAGGGTCAGCGCCGAGGGGAACAGGCTTTGGGTCACAAAATAGAACGCAACCAGCGACAGGCCACCAGCTACTGCCAGGCCCTTGTACAGCGCAGGCATCACATTCTTCATGCCCGGTGATGCCTTGACGAAGAAACAGCCGATGATGGAGGCCACGATAGACACCGCGCCCAAAGCCAACGGGTACATCACCGCACCGGAGCCCGCGCCGGTGATGAGCAATGAGCCCAGTACCATGGTGGCGATCAGCGTGACGGCGTAGGTTTCGAACAAGTCAGCGGCCATACCGGCGCAGTCACCCACGTTGTCACCGACGTTGTCAGCAATCACGGCGGGGTTGCGTGGGTCATCTTCAGGGATGCCAGCTTCCACCTTGCCGACCAGGTCAGCACCGACGTCAGCGCCTTTGGTGAAAATGCCGCCGCCCAGACGGGCAAAGATGGAGATCAGCGACGAGCCAAAGGCAAAACCGACCAATGGGTTGAGTTTGGCCGCAGTGGCCATACCATCCGGCACCAGGAACCAGTAAAACCCGGTCACACCCAGCAGGCCCAGACCCACCACCAACATGCCGGTGATGGCGCCGCCGCGGAAGGCTACGTCCAGCGCTGGGCCAATACCCTTGGTGGCTGCCTGAGCGGTACGTACATTGGCCCGCACGGAGACGTTCATGCCGATGAAGCCGCAAGCGCCGGACAAAACCGCACCCACAACAAAACCGGCCGCGCTCAGGGGGTCGAGAAAGATGCCAATCAGCACAGCCAGTACCACACCCACCATAGCGATGGTTTTGTACTGCCGTGCCAAATAGGCAGCGGCACCTGTTTGGATGGCGGCTGCAATTTCCTGCATTCGGGCGTTGCCCGCGTCCTGGGAAAGAATCCAGCTACGGGCCCAAAAGCCGTAGCCGACGGCGATCAAGCCGCAGATGAGCGCAAGAATTAGCGCTGAGTTGCCTGTCATAAATGAGATCTCCTGTCGTTGTTTCGCGAGGTGGTGGTGCAGCGCTAGCGGCACCACCGCTGCGTTGCTTCCTCGGCGAGACTCCGGACGATGCCTGAGCATGACGATTGGCCAACGCCTCGGACTTTAACGCCAAAAAAGCGTTTTTTTGGTGCACAGCAAGTGGTGAGTAAGCTAAATCGGCGTTAATCTCAACCGTTTCTGATTTAACTCAAACCGAACACTTACCATGTCCCTCGATAACGTAACCCCTGGCAAAAAAGTCCCTGACGAATTCAACGTGATCATCGAAATCCCGATGAACGCAGACCCGATCAAGTACGAGGTTGACCACGAAACACACGCGATTTTTGTGGACCGTTTCATGAGCACGGCCATGCACTACCCCACCAACTATGGCTACGTGCCACAGACCATCAGCGGTGACGGTGACCCGGTCGACGTGCTGGTGATCACCCCTGTGCCGCTGATTCCAGGTGTGGTGGTGACCTGCCGCGCCATCGGCATTCTGAAGATGGAAGATGAGGCCGGCATGGACGGCAAGGTGCTGGCGGTGCCCATCGACAAGATCCTGTCGCTTTATAGCAGTTGGCAAAAGCCCGACGACCTGAGTCCTTTCCGCTTGAAAACCATTGCCCACTTCTTTGAGCATTACAAAGACCTCGAAGTCGGCAAATGGGTCAAGGTTCTGGGCTGGGAAGGCCCTGAATCGGCTCGGCAGGAAATCGTGGAAGGCATTGCCAACTACAACAAGGCTGCCAAGTAATCAGGATATTTTTGGCATGTAACCCTTATGAATAGAGGGTGTGTAGCTCTTAAAAATGTAGTATTCCAAGCGCCTGTACGTGGTAACACGGCAGGCGCTTTTTGCTGGGTGATTGGCGCTGTGCATCACCGGATGGTGGCCGCCTTAAACTCCAGAGTCCGCATTTTTAAAGGATGGTGAGCCACATGAAACTATTGCGTTTTGGGCCAGCTGGCCATGAAAAACCCGGAGTGTTGGATGCCGATGGGAGAGTGCGGGATTTGAGCGGTGTCGTGACCGATATCGGCGGAGCAGTGCTACTGCCAGCCAGCCTGACGCGATTACGTACCCTGGATCTGACCAGCTTGCCGCTGGTGCCGGGTGTGCCACAGCAGGATTTGCGCTTGGGGCCGTGTGTTGCCCATGTGGGCAAATGCATCTGCATCGGCTTGAACTACGCTGATCATGCAGCCGAATCTGGTATGCCAGTACCGCCTGAGCCGGTGGTGTTCAATAAATGGACCAGCGCCATCATCGGTCCGGATGACGAGGTGGAAATCCCACGGGGATCGCTCAAGACTGACTGGGAAGTGGAACTGGCCGTCGTCATCGGCCTGGGTGGGCGCTATATCGACGAGACCGACGCGATGCTTCACGTGGCAGGTTACTGCGTGATGAACGATGTGTCCGAGCGCGAGTACCAGCTCAACCGCAGCGGCACCTGGGACAAAGGTAAAGGTTGCGACACGTTTGGCCCGCTGGGCCCATGGCTGGTGACTGCCGATGAGGTGCCCGACCCGCAGGCGCGCAAACTCTGGCTGGAAGTGGATGGCCACCGCTATCAGAACGGCAGTACCGCTACCATGGTTTACAAGGTGCCGTTCCTGATCAGCTATCTGAGCCAATTCATGAGCTTGCAGCCAGGGGACGTAATCTCAACCGGCACGCCACCGGGTGTCGGCATGGGCCACAAGCCTCCGGTCTATTTGCGCGCCGGGCAAACCATGCGCTTGAGCGTCGAAGGGCTGGGCGTGCAGACGCAGCGGGTGGTGCAGGCGTAAGTGGCGGGATCGACCTGGGAAAACGTTGATCTACTCGATCACCGACAGCTCAGTCGCCGGGATCATGCTGGAGCCACCGCGCGGCCATTCGACCAGCACGCCGCTCTCCGTCTTGGCCACTACACAGCCGTCAGTGCGCTTGATTGATCCGCCACTGATATGGTTTACACGTTCACCCGGTTTGAAGCTTGGCTCGGTGAACAAAGATTTGAGGAAAAGTTGAAAGCTCATGACAGTTCTCTTAAAAAGCGAGGTTCAAGGCGATGAAGTCGCTCCACATGTTAGGGTATACCCTAGTATCGCACGAGATTGATGCATTCGCACCAAAAACAACCATATTTAGCGAGCATTGCCAAATTTGTTGCACCATAGAAGTGCCAAATACATCCGAATGAGCAATAGTTGCCAAGCCCAATTCGCACGCCAGCGCCAAGGACCGTGAACCATGCGGTGAAAGGGCAAAGCTGTTGCCGCTCAGAGTTTTTTTTTGATTAGGGCAGCCAGAATTCGACCAGGTCCGCCTGGAGTTTTTGCGGACCATGTGCGCTTAGGCAGACGGCCTCATGCGCGCTTCGCTTTGCGAAATCGGCTCCCTGCCTGATCCTCCAGCCTTCTGCGAGCGATAACCTGTTGGCGGCGAACTTACCCACTGCTAGCCAAAACCTGAGACTTCACTGGGCCTGAAACCATAAATCAGCTTTGGGGCAGTGCCTTGAACGGGCTATGCCGCTCCAGCTCATTCACGTACTGGCCGATGCCTTCGCGCTCCTGGGTCAAAAAGTCGTCCACCGCGGCAAAAAACTGCGGGTGCGCCAGCCAGTGGGCGCTGGTGGTGGTCACCGGCAGCAGGGCGCGGGCGAGTTTGTGTTCGCCTTGCGCGCCACCTTCAAAACGTTGGTAGCCATGTTCAATGCACCAGGCCAGCGGCTGGTAGTAACAGGCCTCGAAGTGCAGGCAGTCCACCCGCTCCAGCGCTCCCCAGTAGCGGCCGTAAGCGACATGTTCTATATCTTTTGGGCGGAACTCCAAGTCCAGGCCTCTAGCCCTTATGTTGCTTGCGTTAATAGCTAGCAAACTGGCAGCAATCGGCTGGCCATTCTGTTCAGCGATGAACAGCACCCAGTCCTCGGGCATGTCGGCGGCCATGCGCCCGAAGAAGGCGCGGTTGAAATAGGGTGGGTTGCCGTGTTCAAAGTAGGTGCGCTCATAGCAGCGGTAGAAAAAGTCCCAGTCATTGGGCGTGATGGCCGCACCTTCCATGACCCGAAACGTCACGCCAGCCTCGGCTACCTTGCGCCGCTCCTGGCGGATCTTTTTGCGCTTGTCCTGCGACAGGCTGGTCAGAAAGGCGTCAAAGCTGGTGTAGCCGGGCTCGGTGTTGGACCAGTGAAACTGGATGGTGTGGCGCAGCAGCATGCCCGCCTGCGTCAGCGCCGTGACATCCTCGTCGCTGGCAAACAGGGTGTGCAGTCCGGTGAGCCGTTGCTGCGCGCACCAGTTCAGCAGGGTTTGGACCAGTGCCAGCCGATCTTCAGGCGTGCGTGCCATCAGCCGACTACCTGGCACCGGGATGAACGGCACGGCACACACGGCCTTGGGGTGGTATTTCAGGCCATGCTGGTTGTAGGCCCGCGCCCAGCCCCAGTCAAAGACAAATTCGCCTTGTGAGTGCGATTTGATGTAGATCGCGCAAGCGGCCTGCAAGTTGCCGTGGCGCTCCAGCAGAAAAAATTTGGGTGTCCAGCCTGTGTCCGCTGTGGCGCAGCCGGTGGTGTGCAGGGCGCTTAAAAAAGCGTGGCGCATGAAGGGCGTGGGGTGGCTCTGAGTCAGCAGCAAGGCATCCCAGGCGTCGGCGTTGACCTGCAAGGGCGAATCTGCCACCTGAATGACATAATCATTTGACGCCGACATTGGCATGTTTTCCATCATTGCACTGACCTTTTCATGACGCTCAAACTTTGTATTGCCCAACTCAACTTGGTGGTGGGCGATCTGGCCGGTAACTCGCAAAAAATCATTCAGGCGGCTCAAGATGCTTACCAGAACGGCGCGCGTCTGGTGCTGACTCCCGAGTTGTCGATTTGTGGTTATGCCGCAGAAGACCTCTTTTTACGCTCGGCGTTCATTTCTGCCTGTGATGATGCCGTGAAAGCCGTGGCGGTGGCGTTGGCGCCGTTGAAAGACCTCGCCGTGGTCGTGGGCCACCCCACGGGCGGTGACAGTCGCACACGTTCATTGGCGGTTCAGCAGCGCTTTAACGCTGCCAGCGTGCTGCGCGAGGGGCAGGTCATCGCCACCTACACCAAGCATGAACTGCCCAACTATCAGGTGTTTGACGAACGGCGCTACTTCACACCGGGGCATGATGCGTGCGTGTTTGAAGCCGGGGAGGCCGGTGACACGGTCAAGATCGGCTTGCTGATTTGTGAAGACGCCTGGTTTGAAGGCCCGGCCCGGCAAGCGCGTGACGCAGGTGCTGAATTGCTGGTCACGATCAATGCCTCCCCCTTCCATGTCGGCAAGGGCAATGAGCGTGAACTCAAGATGCGTGAACGCGTGCGCGACTGCGGCTTGCCGTTGGTGTACGCGCACTTGGTGGGTGGGCAGGACGAGGTGGTGTTTGAAGGCCATTCGTTCATTCTGAATGCCGACGGCTCGCTGGCCGGGCGCGCTCCGAGTTTTATAGAAAATAGCCTTCTAGCCCAGGTAAACAAAGAGCAAGCAGCTATCAGTATTGAATCTACGATCACTGCGGATCGCACAGCAGATGAAGACTTGTGGGATGCGTTGGTGCTGGGTGTGCGCGACTACATTGGTAAGAACGGTTTTCCATCCGTGTTGCTGGGGCTATCGGGCGGCATCGATTCGGCGCTGGTGCTGGCGATTGCGGTGGATGCGCTGGGGAAAGACCGAGTACGCGCAGTGATGATGCCGTCGCCCTATACGGCTGACATCAGTTGGATCGACGCGCGCGATATGGCTGCAAGGCTGGGTGTGCGGTATGACGAGCTGTCCATCGTGCCCGAATTTGAGGCCTTCAAAGCGACTCTGGCCGGTGAGTTCAAGGGACTGGCCGAAGACACCACCGAAGAAAATATTCAGGCACGCATTCGTGGCACGCTGCTCATGGCCTTGAGCAACAAGTTCGGCAGCATCGTGCTGACCACTGGCAACAAATCGGAGATGGCGACTGGCTATTGCACGCTGTATGGTGACATGGCGGGTGGCTTTGCGGTGATCAAGGATCTCGCTAAAACCACGGTGTTCAGGATGGCGCGCTGGCGCAATGCGCACGATCCGTATGGCACCGGTGCTGCACCGATTCCTGAGCGCATCATCACCCGGCCACCGAGTGCCGAGCTGCGCCCCGACCAGACCGACCAGGACAGCCTGCCGCCTTACGAGGTGCTGGACGCGATTCTGCAGCGCTACATGGAAGACGATCAGAGCATCGAGGCCATCATCGCAGCGGGGTTTGATCGAGCGGATGTGGAGCGGGTCACGCGGCTCATCAAGATCAATGAATACAAACGGCGACAGTCGCCTGTGGGTATTCGGGTCACGCACCGTAGCTTTGGCAAAGACTGGCGTTACCCCATCACCAATCGGTTCAGGGCGTGAATACCAGTGCCATCATGCACAATGTCGTTGCACCTGCACCGTAGGCCCGCGCCTGGTTGCCCGGAAATCTGATGAACTATTTACCAACGAGGACATTCATGAAGCAAATTACCGCCATCATCAAACCATTCAAGCTCGAAGAAGTGCGTGAGGGGCTGGCCACATGTGGCGTGACGGGCCTGACTGTGACGGAGGTGAAAGGCTTTGGTCGCCAGAAGGGTCACACCGAGTTATATCGTGGTGCGGAATATGTGGTCGATTTTCTGCCCAAGGTCAAAGTCGAAGTGGTAGTCAAAACCGACGATGTGGACCGTTGTGTGGACGCCATCGTCAAGGCTGCCCATACCGGCAAGATCGGTGACGGTAAGATTTTTGTCACCAGCGTGGAGCGCGTGGTGCGTATTCGTACCGGTGAACTTGATCAGTCGGCCATCTGAAGCTGTGGCTGCGCACGCTGACCCGGCCGTGCGGCGGTTTATTTTTTGACGGGTTCGGCATTCACCAGTTGGGTGCCAGCCAGTGCGTCATGCCAAAACTGCCGTCTTGGGTGAAAGCGGCTCAAGATGGCCCACACCGTGACCCAACCCAGCGTGATCACCGTGGCCTCACCGCCCGACAAGGTAAACAGCCATGACACCAAGAGCGGTGGCAGCAACCATAGCCAACTCCACAGGTAGCGAATCACTGCACGGCCCTGCGTCAAGGGCTGGCCTTGTAAATCCACCACGCGGATGCGCCAGGTTTTCATGGCCAAGGTCTGACCTTTGGACCACAGCCAGCCAAAGTAAATGCCAAACACCACAAAAATGAAGGCTTGCAGCGCATGGCGGTTGTCCATGGCATTTTTGGTCTGACTCAAGGCGCTAAAGAGATAGCCGGCAATGAACACCACGCCAAACAGCAAGATGCCCTCATACAGCCAGCACGCCATGCGGCGCAGCAGGCTGGGGGTTTCAAGGGCAGGGGAGATGGGGGGGGCGGAGGTTTCTAGGGGCATGGCAGGCTAGGGCGGACAAGGCACGGCGGGGTGACCCGCGAGGCGCTGACTTTACTTGATTTTCAAGGGCGGTAACCTTGACACCTGCCGCAGTGCCATAATACAAGGTGCAAATTAAAGCAAACGGGTCAAAGTCTGGCGAATTATTCTTAGCGCCTGTGGCTTTGGTCTTAAGTTTCGATGCAACGCCACAAGTGTTTGCAAAGAAGCACCCAAGGTTTTTCGTCAGAGAAATTCACAAAGGTTCATCATGGAAATATCAAAAGCCGAAACCGCGTCGGTATCAAACACAACATCGGATAGCCACAGCAAGCCTGCCCAAGATTCGGGTCTGCATGAGTTGCGCGGCGCAGAAATTCTAATTAAGGCCCTGCAGGCCGAAAACGTTAAATACGTCTGGGGATACCCTGGTGGGGCCGTCTTGCACATTTATGACGCCGTGTTCAAGCAGGACACTATCCAGCACATCCTGGTTCGTCACGAACAAGCGGCGGTCCACGCTGCAGACGGTTATGCGCGTGCCACTGGTGAGGTTGGCGTGGCACTGGTCACGTCCGGCCCGGGTGCCACCAACGCCGTGACCGGCATTGCCACAGCCTATATGGACAGCATTCCGATGGTGATCATCAGTGGCCAAGTACCCACTGCGGCGATTGGTATGGATGCCTTCCAAGAATGCGACATGGTTGGAATCACCCGCCCGGTGGTCAAGCACAACTTTCTGGTGAAAGACGCACGTGATCTGGCGATGACCCTGAAGAAGGCGTTTCATATTGCACGCACTGGCCGCCCCGGCCCGGTGGTGGTGGACATTCCCAAAGACGTGTCTTTCAAGAAGGTGCCGTATCACGGTTACCCCGATAAGGTGGAAATGCGTTCCTACAACCCGGTGCGCAAGGGGCACGGCGGACAGATCCGCAAGGCTTTGCAGCTATTGTTGGCGGCCAAGCGTCCTTATATTTACACCGGTGGCGGCGTGTTGTTGAGCAACGCCTCGGCGGAATTGCGTCAGCTGGTGGACATGCTGGGTTACCCGGTGACCCACACATTGATGGGGCTGGGTGCCTACCCGGCGAGTGATCGTAAGTATCTTGGCATGCTGGGCATGCACGGCACCCTGGAAGCCAACAGCGCCATGCAGAATTGCGACGTGCTGCTTGCCGTGGGTGCGCGCTTCGATGACAGGGTGATTGGCAACCCCAAGCATTTTGCACAAAACGAGCGAAAGATTATCCACATTGACATCGACCCGTCGAGTATTTCCAAGCGTGTGCGTGTGGATATTCCGATTGTCGGCGACGTCAAGGAAGTGCTCAACGAATTGATTGCCATGATAAAGGAGAGTAGTGTCAAGCCCGATGGCAACGCTCTGGGTGCCTGGTGGGACACGATTGAGGGCTGGCGCAAGCGCGATTGTCTGAAGTATGACCACGGTAGCAACGACGTGATCAAGCCGCAATATGTGGTGGAAACGCTGTGGAACATGACCAAGGACGCAGACACCTACATCACCTCAGATGTGGGTCAGCACCAGATGTGGGCAGCGCAGTACTACCGCTTTGATGAGCCACGTCGCTGGATCAATTCAGGCGGTTTGGGAACCATGGGCGTGGGCATTCCCTATGCCATGGGCATCAAACTGGCCAAACCTGAGAGTGAAGTGTTCTGCATCACCGGCGAGGGTTCGGTGCAGATGTGCATCCAGGAACTCTCCACCTGCTTGCAGTACAACACCCCCATCAAGATCGTCTCATTGAACAATCGATACTTGGGCATGGTGCGTCAGTGGCAGGAGATTGAGTACTCGGGTCGCTACAGCCATAGCTACATGGACGCTCTGCCCAATTTCGTCAAGTTGGCCGAGTCGTATGGTCACGTGGGCATGCTGATTGAGCACGCTTCGGATGTGGAAGGCGCCCTGCGTGAAGCACGCAAGTTGAAGGATCGCACGGTGTTCATGGATTTCCGCACGGATCCGACTGAAAACGTGTTCCCAATGGTGCGCGCAGGCAACGGCATCACTGAAATGCTGCTGAGTTCTGAAGATCTTTAACCCAACCTGAAACGAATCTATTGTTCGCCAAGCCCTGCGGTTACCGCCGCAGGGGGAGGGCGGCAAAAAGAGGAGTCATTCATCATGAAACATATCATTGCTGTCTTGCTGGAAAATGAACCCGGTGCGTTGTCACGCGTGGTAGGACTGTTTTCTGCCCGTGGCTACAACATTGAGTCCCTGACAGTGGCTCCTACGGAGGATCCCAGTCTGTCGCGTATGACAATTCAAACAGCCGGGTCAGATGAGGTGATTGAACAGATTACCAAGCACCTGAACCGGTTGATTGAAGTCGTCAAGGTCGTTGATCTCACTGAGGGCGCCTACACCGAACGTGAGTTGATGATGGTTAAGGTGCGCGCCGTAGGTAAGGAGCGCGAAGAAATGAAACGCATGGCAGACATTTTCCGGGGACGGATCATCGATGTCACTGAGAAGAGTTACACGATTGAGTTGACAGGCGATCAATCGAAAAACGATGCATTTTTGAGTGCCATTGAAAATGGCGCGATTTTGGAAACCGTGCGAACCGGTGCCAGTGGCATTGGTCGCGGCGAGCGGATTTTGCGAGTTTAGTTAGTTGAGGACAGAGCTAAAGATCTGTCCCGTAAGGTTATTTACTTTTTACAACGGAGAGATAGATGAAAGTTTTTTACGATAAGGATTGTGATCTGAGCCTAATCAAGGGCAAAACTGTTGCCATCATTGGCTACGGCAGCCAGGGCCATGCGCATGCTCAGAATCTGAACGATAGCGGTGTCAAAGTGGTGGTCGGTCTGCGTAAGGGCGGTGCCTCTTGGGACAAGGTCGGCAAGGCTGGTCTGAACGTGATGGAAGTCAATGACGCCGTTAAGATTGCTGACGTGGTCATGATCCTGTTGCCTGACGAGCAGATTGCTGACGTTTACACCAACAACGTTGCTCCCAATATCAAGGCCGGTGCTTCGCTGGTGTTCGCCCATGGCTTCAATGTGCACTACAACCAAGTGGTTCCACGTGCTGATCTGGATGTGTGGATGGTTGCGCCCAAAGCGCCGGGTCATACCGTGCGCAATACCTACACCCAGGGTGGTGGTGTGCCGCACTTGATCGCGGTGCATCAGGACAAGAGTGGCAAGGCGCGCGACTTGGCACTGTCCTATGCTATGGCCAATGGTGGTGGCAAGGCTGGCATCATCGAAACCAATTTCAAGGAAGAAACTGAGACGGACTTGTTCGGCGAACAAGCCGTTCTGTGCGGCGGTGCTGTTGAATTGGTCAAGATGGGTTTTGAGACCCTGGTTGAAGCTGGCTATGCGCCTGAAATGGCTTATTTCGAGTGCCTGCACGAGCTGAAATTGATCGTGGACTTGATTTATGAGGGCGGTATTGCCAACATGAACTACTCGATCTCTAACAACGCTGAATACGGCGAGTACGTGACCGGCCCTGAAGTCATCAATGCTCAAAGTCGCGACGCCATGCGCAACGCCTTGAAGCGTATCCAGAACGGTGATTATGCCAAGAGCTTCATTTTGGAAGGCCGTACTGGCTACCCCAGCATGACCGCTCGTCGCCGCAACACGGCTGATCACCAAATTGAAATCGTTGGCGCCCAACTCCGCGCCATGATGCCCTGGATCGCCAAGAACAAGCTGGTGGACCAGACTCGCAATTAAGCAGCAACCTGCACAAGCAAAAGGCCACTTCGGTGGCCTTTTGTTATTATGGCTCGACTCAAAAGGCCGCTGGAATGGACGAAAACAACAATTCTGATTTTGCTGAGATCGATGCGCCTCTCAAAAAGCGACGCAAAGGCATATACATCTTACCGAACCTCTTTACACTGGCCGCGCTATTTGGTGGTTTTTACGCCATCGTGATGGCCATTAATGGTCGCTTTGATCTGGCTGCCATTGGCGTTTTTTGCGCCATGATTTTGGATAGTCTGGACGGCCGGGTTGCTCGCATGACCAATACGCAGAGCGCATTTGGCGAGCAGATGGATTCCCTGTCGGACATGGTCTCATTCGGCGCAGCTCCCGCTTTGCTTAGTTACGTTTGGGCACTCAAGGGGCTCGGGCGCTGGGGCTGGTTGGCAGCCTTTGTTTATTGTGCTTGCGCTGCGTTGCGGCTGGCCCGCTTCAATGTCAATACCACTGTCGTGGATAAACGTTACTTTCAGGGTTTGCCTTCGCCCGCAGCTGCGGCGTTGATTGCGGGCTTCATCTGGGTGGAGACTGATCTGGGTCTGGAGGGCAGTCATCTTGCTTGGCCCATGTTTATTTTGGCGCTTTATGCGGGCTTGACCATGGTTACCAATGTGCCGTTTTATAGCTTCAAAGATGTCCGGATGAAGCGTAGCGTGCCCTTTGTGGTGATTGTGCTGATTGCGATTGCGATTGCACTGATCAATATTGATCCGCCCACAGTTCTATTTGGGATTTTTGTGGTGTATGGCCTCAGCGGCTATGCGATTTACTTTTGGCGCAAGACCAAAGGGATTCCAACGAGCGTCATTAGCACATCAACCGATGAGCCCGACGAGCGTGGGCTTCACAATTAACCATCATTCATTGGGAACCCAGGAGGAACGAGATGACAGACAAGTTAGTGATTTTTGATACTACCTTGCGAGATGGTGAGCAGTCTCCGGGTGCTTCCATGACTCGTGACGAAAAGCTGCGCATTGCCCGCCAACTGGAACGTCTGAAGGTGGACGTGATTGAAGCCGGTTTTGCAGCCAGTTCCAATGGTGATTTTGAATGTATCAAAGCCATCGCCGAGGTGATCAAGGATTCGACTGTGTGTTCGCTGGCGCGTGCCAGCGACCGTGATATCTCGCGCGCTGCAGAAGCGCTGAAACCTGCCAATTCAGGTCGACTTCACCTTTTTTTGGCGACAAGCCCTCTGCACATGGAAATGAAACTGCGCATGACACCTGATCAAGTGTTTGAGCAATCCAGGATGGCGGTACGGTTTGCGCGTAATTTGATGGCAGACATAGAGTTCAGTGCAGAAGACGCTTACCGATCAGACCCGGATTTTTTGTGCCGGGTCTTTGAAACAGTAATCAACGAAGGTGCCACCACCATCAATGTTCCAGATACGGTGGGTTACGCCATTCCCGAGTTATACGGCAACTTCATCAAGAATTTGCGCGAGCGTATACCCAACAGCGACAAGGCGATTTGGTCTGTTCATTGCCACAATGACCTGGGAATGGCGGTGGCCAACTCGCTGGCCGGGGTGAAAATTGGCGGCGCACGTCAGGTGGAATGCACCATCAATGGGCTCGGCGAGCGTGCAGGAAATTGCTCGCTAGAAGAGGTCGTCATGGCCATCAAGACGCGCAAAGACTACTTTGGTCTGGATGTAGGCATTGACACCAAGCACATCGTGGCGGCCAGTCGACTGGTCAGTCAGACCACAGGGTTTGTTGTGCAGCCCAACAAGGCAGTGGTGGGGGCTAACGCCTTCGCGCACGCGTCAGGCATCCATCAAGACGGCGTGTTGAAGGCGCGCGATACCTATGAAATCATGCGTGCCGAAGATGTCGGCTGGAGCACCAACAAAATTGTGATGGGCAAGCTCAGCGGGCGTAATGCCTTCAAGTTGCGGCTGCAAGAGCTGGGAGTGACGATGGACAGCGAGGCAGAGATCAATAATGCGTTTACCAAGTTCAAGGACTTAGCTGACCGCAAAAGCGAGATTTTTGACGAGGACATTCTGGCTCTTGTCAGTGAAGAAAATGTTGCACAAAACCATGATCGCTTTGGTTTTGTTTCTTTGGCGCAGCATAGCGAAACCGGTGAAATGCCCCAGGCAACGGTGGTGATGACGATGGATGGCAGGGAGGTTACCGGGCGGTCAAACGGCAATGGCCCGGTTGATGCGTCGCTCAAAGCCATCGAGGTTAATGCCAACAGTGGTGCCGAGATGGTGCTCTATTCGGTCAACGCCATCAGCGGTTCAACTGAGAGCCAGGGTGAAGTCACAGTGCGTCTGCAAAACAGCGGACGGGTGGTCAATGGCGTGGGTGCGGACCCGGATATTGTGGTCGCATCCGCCAAAGCCTACCTCAGCGCACTGAATAAACTTAACAGCCAGGCTGAACGGGTGGCAGCGCAAGGTTGAAGTCAAGCCGTTGGTTGAAGAAAGTCTCGCAAGTACTTGGTGCTGCGAGACTTTTTAGTTTAAACTGCGACCATCGGTACAGCACGGTCAGGAGCCATGGTCATGACAACTTATCTACAGAATACTCTGGGCAGGAAGTCTCATCGCTTGATTTGCTTGCTGGGGATTTTTGTCTCGATGGCATTGGCACCTTTGTCAATTTCTCATGCGGCAACCACCAGCAAGGCCCGTGTTGCCAAGCATCATGTTGCCAAGGTTCAAGTGGAGAAATCCAAGAAAGTGGCGGTCCAGGGCCGACGGCGGGTCACAGCAGTTATTTCTAAAAAATATGTGCGATCCACGCCGCGAGTCGTGGTGCCTGAAATCGCTTCCGTCGGGCAAATGGAAGGCTTGCATACGACATCTGATGCTCTCAACCTGAAGTCGAGTGTCGCTCTGGTGGTGGATCAGCAGACCAATGAGGTGCTTTACAGCAAGAACGACAAAGCTGTTCTACCCATTGCTTCTTTGACCAAGCTCATGACCGGACTGCTGATCGGTGAATCGCATTTGCCGATGGACGAGTCGATCACCATCACATCTGATGACGTGGACACAGAAAAACACAGCAGTTCTCGTCTGCAAGTGGGCAGTGTCCTGACTCGGGGTGAACTTCTACACCTGGCTCTCATGTCAAGTGAGAACCGTGCCGCTCATGCATTGGCTAGAACTTCTCAGGGTGGGTTAACTACATTTGTGGCACAAATGAACGCCAAGGCACGTTCCTTGGGCATGGTAGACACCATTTACGTTGAACCAACTGGCCTGTCCAGCAGCAACCGCTCAAGCGCGCGTGATCTGGTTAAATTGGTGGATGTAGCTCACCAGCATCCTCTGTTGCGCGAGCTGACGACATCTCCGGGCTTTGAGGTGGATGTGGGACGGCGGACGTTGCAATTCAACAATACCAATCGATTGGTGAAGAATCCAACTTGGGATATCGGGCTGCAGAAAACGGGCTACATCTCAGAAGCGGGCCGCTGTCTGGTCATGCAGGCCAGTATTGCTGGTCGCAATTTCATCATGGTGTTTTTGGACTCTGCTGGTAAGCTCACTCGCTTTGCTGACGCGGAGCGCGTGCGACACTGGATTCAAACGACAGAGCCTGGGGTATCCGCCAAAGTCGCTGTGCCTGCTATCAACGGCTAGGTCAGCCTGGGCGATAACCCAGGTTTCGGGATATTTCTGCGGCGGTGGTCATCAATTTGGGTAGCCATGCTTCATCCATGCGGCCAGCGGGCGCGGAAATAGATAAACCAGCTACGAGTTTTCCTTGATCATCAAAAATGCCTGCCGCCATGCAGCGCACGCCAAGTTCAAGCTCTTCGTTGTCTGTGGCATAGGTTTCCCGGCGTACTTTGGTCAATTCTTTCTCGAGTGCTGGGAGTTGGGTCAGGCTGTTCTTGGTGTGGCCACTTAGTCCTGTTCGCGTAGCGTAAGCGCGAATTCTTTGTGGCTCGTCTGATGCTAAAAAAAGCTTGCCGACCGAGGTCAGATGCAAGGGTGCCCTGCCGCCAATGGCGCGAATTACCTGCATGCCGGAGCGTTCACTGTAAGCGCGCTCAACATACACAATTTCATCGCCCTGACGCATGCTCAGGTTGACAGGTTGCTGCGTGATGCGGTGCAAGTCGCGCATGGGCTCCAGGGCGGCGTCACGCACATTCAACCGATTCTTGACCAGGTTGCCCAGTTCAAGCAGCCGCATTCCCAGTCGGTAATTGCCGGCCGCTGGCCTATCCACAAAACGACCAGTTGCCAGATCATTCAGGATGCGATGCGTGGTGGATGCATGTAAACCAGCTTTTTCGCTGATTTCCTTGAGGGTCATGGCTTCCTCACGAGAAGCCAGAATATCGATCAAGCTAAACATTCGTTCAATAACTTGAACGGTTGGTACCGATGGAATTCCTGAATCTGCTTTCCGCATACAACTTCCTACAAATGATTGGAAGATTTTATCTTATGAAATTTTTGGATCCATCGATTGCCAGGTTCCTTGCGCTAAAAGTTCACATGGTCTGAAATGTGACTTATAGGCCATTTTTCCGCAGGCCTCTATCCAATAGCCGAGATACAGGTGGCGTAGCCCCAGGGCTCGTACCCGCTGAATTTGCCAAAGGATGTTGAAGGTTCCGAGATTCTGCCCAGGCTCCGGGTCATAAAAGGTATAGACCGCCGAGATACCGTCTTTGAGCACGTCGATGATTGACACCATTTTGAGCGTTGCGCCTGTTTGATCAGGCGACGCCGAACGGAATTCAACCATCCATGAGTTCACGTTAGTACGCACAAGAAAATCGGCGTACTGTGTCTCGTCATCAATGTCCATGCCACCGCCTGGATGGCGGTGTTTTTGATAGCGCTTGTACAAGGCGTAATGCTCAGGCGAAAAAATCGGCTTGATCACTGTGCAAATAAGGGATTCATGGTGTGCCCAGGCACGTTTCTGGCTTCGATTGGGCTTGAAGTCTGGCACTCGTACACGAATCGACTTGCAAGCGTCGCAGTTGTCACACTGCGGACGATAGACAAACGTGCCGCTGCGCCGGAAACCATGCTGGATCAAGACGTCATAGTTGGCCGAGTCAATGGCTTCGCTGGGGGCAGCCACTTGTGACCTAGCCAATTGACCCATCAAGTAACTGCATGGGTACGCTGCGGTCGCGTAGTATTGAATGTCGGTGACAAATCTCTCGGAATGGTTCACGTGATGGCAGGTTGAGTAGCCAGAAGACAGTTCCAGTATAGGGGCGAGAACGTCCAAACTGGATCTGGCTGTGTCGCGGCCGTAGCTACATGGTCAATAAACAGCGTTCTAGGTATATCGACTGCACCCAGGGAAGTCAGATGACGGGTGTTTTGCTGACAATCGATCAGATTGATTCCCCAGTGACGGCATATACAGACCAGCGCCGCAAGCGCAATTTTGGAGGCATCCGTTGTGTGATGAAACATCGATTCTCCAAAAACAGCGCGACCAATGGCTACAAAATAGAGCCCGCCTACCAGTTGACCTTCTACCCAGGTCTCTACGCTGTGGGCCAGACCCGCTTGATGCATACGCACGTAGGCCTGCACCATGGCGGGCACGATCCAAGTTCCCGATTGGTCGCGCCGAGAGTTTTCCGCGCAGGCGTTAATGACCCTTTCAAACGCCGAGTCCACCCGAATGTCATGCTGTGGGGCGCGGGCAAACTGCCTGATTCGCTTCTTCAGTGATGGATGCAGTCGGAATTCTGCAGGATTCAATACCATTCTGGGGTCTGGGCTCCACCACAAAACAGGTTGACCGGCACTGAACCACGGGAAAATGCCCGCTTGGTAAGCGTGCGCAAGGGCGCTGACCGACAAATCTCCGCCCGCGCACAAGAGGCCCGGCGCATCCGTCTCGATGCCCCAGGCGTGATGAGCCCGTGGAAATGCTTCGCCAGGTTCGAGCCATGGTAGGACTGGATGGGCTGTGTTCATGCTCTGTCAGGTCGGCGCGTCATGTTGTTCGTCAAACAAAGCGACAAGCACTTAAAAAATGCTGGTCCGATGGCGCAACTGAGCCCCTTTTGGGACAAAAACAGGTTTCGACCCATTACAATGGAGAAGTCGGGGCGTAGCGCAGCCTGGTAGCGCATCTGGTTTGGGACCAGAGGGTCGAAGGTTCGAATCCTTTCGCCCCGACCATTCATTTCTCGTGATCTCTGCCCGTAGCTCAGTTGGATAGAGCAACAGCCTTCTAAGCTGTGGGTCGGGGGTTCGATCCCCTCCGGGCAGGCCATTGACGCAGGTGCCCCGAACATTCCGGAAATATCAGTTGGCGGCTTCCAGGCCGTTTTTGAAGTGTTCCAGCATGCGCTGGTGACACAGGCTAGCATCCCGCGCCAACAATGCCTCCACCAATGCGCGATGCTCATTTAAGGACTCCTCCACGCGGCCTGATTTCAACAGCGAGTTATGGCGGTTGAGTTTCATGACTTTACGCAGATCTGTGACCATCTGATTGCGCCAGCGGTTGTCAGCAATCTCCAGCAACCGCATGTGAAATTGCTCGTTGATGATGAAGAACTGTTCACGGTTGAATTGCTCAGGCTGGGCAGATTGTTCTAGTGCTTCGTGAAGCGAACGCAACTGAGCCAATTGATCTGCAGTGGCTTTTTGCGCCACCACCGCAGCGGCATCTGATTCGAGCAAGCCGAGCAAGTGGTACACGTCCTGCAAATCACGTTCAGACACCTCGGTGACATAGGCGCCCCGTCGAACTTTCATGGTGACCAGCCCTTCGGCAGCTAGCACCTTCAGTGCTTCACGCAAAGGTGTCCGGCTGATGCCGTAAGCCTCGGCGATCTTCAACTCGTCAATCCAGCTTCCAGGTTCAAGTTCGCGGCTGAAAATTCGTTGGCGCAATAGCTCCGCTACCTCTTCATAGAGTGCGCGAGGAGCTAAAGATGGTGCGGCCATGCTTGAAATTGTAAGCTGCGAGGAATTTTCTGTATCAATAATTATAAATAACGTAAACTCTACAGGCTGTAGAAACCCGCGTCATCGCATGTTTTGCGGTGGCGATGTACCGTTTGAACTCCGACCGGAGCCACCCTCATGACATCACAATCCCCCGAATTCCAGCCCGCAGACCTTGCTGCCTGGGCCAAAGCCGCTGCCAAATCTGCACCCAATGGCAATGTGGACGCGCTCAACTGGTTGACGCCCGATGGCATCACCGTTAAACCTTTGTACACAGTAGAAGATACGCAGAATCTGCCCTACGCCAACACCTTGCCCGGTTTTGAGCCCTACCTGCGTGGCCCGCAAGCCACCATGTACGCGGTGCGTCCTTGGACGATTCGGCAATACGCAGGGTTTTCGACCGCTGAAGAATCCAACGCGTTCTACCGCAAGGCTCTGGCAGCAGGCGGTCAAGGCGTGTCGGTAGCCTTTGATCTGGCAACCCATCGTGGCTATGACTCGGACCACCCTCGTGTGACCGGTGACGTCGGCAAGGCTGGTGTGGCCATTGACTCGGTCGAAGACATGAAGATACTGTTCGACCAGATTCCTCTCGATAAGGTGTCTGTGTCCATGACCATGAACGGCGCCGTGCTGCCGGTGCTGGCAGGTTACGTGATAGCGGCAGAAGAGCAGGGCGTGAGTCAGGACAAGCTCTCGGGAACGATTCAGAACGACATTCTGAAAGAGTTCATGGTGCGCAATACCTACATCTACCCGCCCGAACCTTCGATGAAAATCATCGGCGACATCATCGAGTACACGGCGCACAACATGCCCAAGTTCAACTCGATTTCCATCAGCGGCTACCACATGCAGGAAGCCGGTGCCAACCAGGCACTGGAACTGGCCTTTACGCTAGCTGATGGCAAGGAATACGTCAAAACCGCGATTGCCAAGGGTATGGATGTCGACGACTTTGCCGGGCGCCTTAGCTTCTTCTGGGCGGTGGGCATGAACTTCTATCTGGAAGTGGCCAAAATGCGCGCTGCCCGTATGCTGTGGTGTCGCATCATGAAGGGCTTTGATGCCAAGAAGCCCAAGAGCCTGATGCTGCGCACCCACAGCCAGACCAGCGGCTGGTCACTCACCGAGCAAGACCCCTACAACAACGTGGTTCGCACCACCATCGAAGCGATGGCAGCGGTGTTTGGCGGCACGCAGTCCCTGCACACCAATTCATTCGACGAGGCGATTGCCTTGCCCACAGAATTTTCCAGCCGCATCGCTCGCAACACACAGCTCATCATTCAGGAAGAAACCCACATCACCAGCGTGATTGACCCGTGGGCGGGCAGTTACATGATGGAAAAGCTCACCCAGGATATGGCGGATGCAGCCTGGGCCATCATCGAGGAAGTTGAAGCCATGGGCGGTATGACCAAGGCGGTGGACAGTGGCTGGGCCAAGCTCAAAATTGAAGCCGCTGCCGCGCAGAAACAGGCGCGCATCGATTCGGGCAAAGACGTGATCGTCGGTGTCAACAAGTACAAGCTCAAGACCGAAGATGCCATAGAAGCGCGTGACATCGACAACGTGGCGGTTCGCGACTCACAAATTGCCCGCCTCAATAGTGTCAAGCAAAAACGCGATGCAGCCCAGGTGCAGCAAGCGCTAGCTGCTCTTGAAAACGCAGCAGCCAGTGGCACGGGTAATCTGCTGGACTTGTCCATCAAGGCCATGCGTGCTCGTGCTACCGTGGGCGAAATCAGTGATGCCATGGAAAAATCATTCGGCCGTCATCGCGCCGACACACAAAAGGTGACCGGTGTGTATGCCGCCGCTTACGACAGTGCCGAAGGTTGGGACAAGCTCAAAACTGAAATCGCGGTATTTGCCACCGAGCAGGGCCGCCGCCCGCGCGTGATGATTGCCAAGCTCGGTCAGGATGGCCATGACCGTGGTGCCAAAGTGGTGTCCACAGCCTTTGCCGACCTGGGTTTTGACGTGGATATTGGCCCGCTGTTCCAAACGCCCGAAGAATGCGCCCGCCAAGCCATTGAAAACGACGTGCACGCTGTAGGTGTCTCCACGCTCGCCGCTGGTCATAAAACCCTGGTGCCCGCCATCATTGCCGAACTGAAGAAGCAGGGCGGAGACGACATTGTGGTGTTTGTCGGTGGTGTGATTCCGCGGCAGGATTACGACATGCTGTATGAGGCCGGCGTCAAAGGTATCTATGGCCCCGGAACCCCAATCCCAGCCAGCGCCAAGGACGTGCTGGAGCAGATCAAGAAGGCGCAAGCCTGAGGTTGCCGGTTTACGTTCCCTTGCGCATCCAACATGCTCGTGACGCATCCTGCTGAGCCGGGGCGGTTGCCGCTCGGCTCGTCGACCACATGGCTCGACGGTATCCTGAATGGTGATGGTCCACACCAGCGACGTGCGATGGCCAAAACCATCACGTTGCTGGAATCTACCCGCGCGGACCATCGTGCGCAGGCCGATGAACTGTTGACTGCCTTGCTGCCGCATACCGGGAAGTCGTTTCGCTTAGGCATTAGCGGCGTGCCGGGCGTGGGCAAATCTACCTTTATAGAAGCGTTGGGCCTGTATCTGATTGCTCAGGGACACCGCGTGGCTGTGTTGGCGGTCGATCCGTCCAGCAGCGTGTCGGGTGGCTCGATTCTGGGTGACAAGACCCGCATGGAGCAGTTGTCTGTCAACGAGCGCGCCTACATCCGGCCCAGCCCCAGCAGCGGAACGCTGGGCGGAGTGGCCGAAAAAACCCGTGAGGCCATGCTGGTCTGCGAAGCCGCCGGTTATGACGTGGTGATTGTGGAAACCGTCGGTGTGGGGCAAAGCGAGACCACGGTAGCCAACATGACTGACATGTTTGTTTTGATGCAACTGCCCAACGCTGGTGATGATTTGCAGGCCATAAAAAAAGGCGTGATGGAGCTGGCCGATCTGGTGGTCATCAACAAGGCTGACCTGGACGCCAACGCTGCCACCCGCGCACAAGCCCAGATCACGTCGAGCTTGCGCTTGCTGGGCCTGCACGGCAACCCCGACAACGCGCACCACAATGAGTCGGTCTGGCACCCGCAGGTGATGCAACTCAGCGCCTTGCAGGGCACGGGTGTGGATGCCTTTTGGGCCAAGGTGCTTGAATTCAAGACCCTGCAAGAGACCAGCGGAAAGCAGGTTATACGCCGCCAGAATCAGGCACTAGCCTGGATGTGGGAGCGTATTGACGCTGGCTTAAAACAAGCTTTCAGACAGCATCCGGCGGTACAAGCGCTGTTGCCCAAGCTCACCCAAGAGGTGCTTGAAGGTCGCCTGGCGGCATCCACCGCAGCAAGAAATATGCTATCAGCCCAGACTATATAAGGGCTGACAGCTATTAAATTTATATTTTTCACTTTTCATTTGACCTATTCCTGACCCCAAGAAAGAGAAGACCATGCACGACATCATTCAACTGCTTGACAAAAAGCGCGACCTCGCCCGCCTGGGTGGCGGCCAAAAGCGCATCGACGCGCAGCACAGAAAGGGAAAACTCACTGCCCGCGAACGCATCGAGATGCTGCTCGACGAAGGCACGTTTGAAGAATGGGACATGTTCGTCGAGCACCGCTGCGTGGACTTCGGCATGGAAGACAACAAGATCCCCGGTGACGGCGTGGTCACTGGCTACGGCATGATCAGCGGTCGTCTGGTGTTTGTCTTCAGCCAGGATTTCACGGTATTTGGCGGTGCGCTCTCTGAGGCGCATGCCGAGAAAATCTGCAAGATCATGGACCAGGCCATGAAAGTCGGCGCCCCGGTGATCGGGTTGAACGACTCGGGTGGTGCACGTATTCAGGAAGGCGTGGCCTCTCTGGGCGGTTATGCCGATGTGTTCCAGCGCAATGTGATGGCCAGCGGCGTGATTCCGCAACTCAGCCTGATCATGGGGCCGTGCGCCGGTGGTGCGGTGTATTCACCGGCCATGACTGACTTCATCTTCATGGTCAAAGACAGTTCCTACATGTTTGTCACCGGCCCCGAAGTGGTCAAAACCGTCACGCACGAAGATGTGACCGCCGAAGAACTCGGTGGCGCCATCAGCCACTCCACCAAGAGCGGCGTGGCCGATCTGGCGTTCGAGAATGACGTGGAAGCGCTACTGCTGCTGCGCCGTCTGTACAACTACCTGCCGCTCAACAACCGTGAGAAACCCCCGGTGCGCAAGAGTGGCGACCCAGCTGACCGGCAGGACTACAGTCTGGACACCCTGGTGCCCGACAACGCCAACAAGGCGTATGACATGAAAGAGTTGATCACCAAGACCCTGGATGATGGCGACTTTTTCGAATTGCAACCCGAATACGCCAAAAACATCATCATCGGTTTTGGCCGCATGGAAGGCCGGACCGTCGGCATCGTGGCGAATCAGCCGCTGGTGCTGGCCGGATGCCTGGACATCAAGAGTTCCATTAAGGCGGCACGTTTTGTGCGCTTTTGCGATGCGTTCAACATCCCGGTCATCACCTTTGTCGATGTGCCCGGTTTCATGCCTGGCACCGCGCAAGAGTACGGCGGCATCATCAAGCACGGCGCCAAACTGCTCTACGCCTACGCCGAGTGCACCGTGCCCAAAATCACGCTGATCACCCGCAAGGCCTACGGTGGTGCCTACGACGTGATGAGCTCCAAGCACCTGCGTGGCGACGTCAACTTTGCCTGGCCCAATGCCGAAATCGCTGTGATGGGTGCCAAGGGTGCGGTGGAAATCATCTTCCGCGAGGACAAGGGCAACCCTGAAAAGCTCGCCGCCAAGGAAGCCGAATACAAAGACCGCTTCGCCAACCCATTTGTGGCGGGCGCGCGTGGCTTCATCGACGATGTGATCCAGCCGCACGAAACCCGCAAGCGCATCTGCCGTAGCCTGGTGATGCTGCGCGAGAAGCAGATCGAGAACCCGTGGCGCAAGCACGGCAACATCCCCCTTTGAGATCCGAGGAGTACAAATAAATGTTTACAAAAATACTGATCGCCAACCGTGGCGAGATCGCCTGCCGTGTCATCCTCACGGCCCGCAAGATGGGCATCAAGACCGTGGCTGTTTATTCTGAAGCTGACCGCGACGCGCGTCACGTGGAACTGGCCGACGAGGCCGTGCTGATTGGCCCCGCGCCCAGCCGTGAAAGTTATCTAGTGGCTGACAAAATCATTGCGGCCTGCAAACAAACTGGCGCGCAGGCGGTGCATCCAGGTTATGGCTTTTTGAGCGAAAACGCCGGTTTTGCCAAGCAAGTGGAAGAAGAAGGCATTGTCTTCATCGGCCCCAAGCACTATTCCATTGCCGCCATGGGCGACAAGATTGAGTCCAAAAAACTCGCCGGTGCTGCTGGCGTGAACTGCATCCCAGGCGTCAACGACGCCATCGACAGCGCTGAACAGGCCGTCGAGATTGCCAAGAGCATTGGCTACCCGGTGATGATCAAGGCCAGCGCGGGCGGCGGCGGCAAGGGTTTGCGTGTCGCCTTTAACGACAAGGAAGCGCTGGAAGGCTTTACCAGTTGCAAGAACGAAGCGCGTAACAGCTTTGGTGACGACCGTGTGTTTATCGAGAAGTTTGTCGAAGAACCCCGTCACATCGAAATCCAGCTCATTGGCGACAGCCACGGCAATGTGGTCTATCTGAACGAGCGCGAATGTTCGATCCAACGCCGCCACCAAAAGGTGATCGAAGAGGCACCCAGCCCCTTTATCAGCGACGCCACCCGCAAAGCCATGGGCGAGCAGGCTGTGGCGCTTGCCAAGGCCGTCAAGTACCAGAGCGCGGGCACGGTGGAGTTTGTGGTCGGCAAGGACCAGAGCTTTTATTTCCTGGAGATGAACACCCGCCTGCAGGTCGAGCATCCGGTCACCGAATGCATCACTGGGCTGGATCTGGTGGAGTTGATGATCCGCGTGGCGGCGGGCGAAAAGCTGCCCTTGACGCAGGCTGAGGTCAAGCGCAACGGTTGGGCCATGGAGTGTCGCATCAACGCTGAAGACCCTTTCCGCAATTTCTTGCCTTCCACCGGGCGTCTGGTGCGCTTTCTACCTCCTCCGGAAACCATGTTCGCCTCGGATGTTTCCAAGTGGGAAGGCATCCGTGTGGACACGGGTGTGCAGGATGGCGGCGAGATTCCGATGTACTACGACTCGATGATTGCCAAGCTGATCGTTCACGGCAAGGACCGCAGTGAGGCGATTGCCAAGATGCGCGGGGCTTTGAACGGCTTTGTCATTCGTGGTGTCTCCAGCAACATCCCGTTCCAGGCAGCACTGTTGGCGCATCCCAAGTTTGTCGCGGGCGACTTCAATACAGGCTTCATCGCTGAAAACTACGGCAAGGGTTTCCGTGCAGAAGATGTGCCCCACAAGGATATTGAATTCCTAGTCGCCTTGGCGGCCTTCGTGAATCGTCGTTACCTGAGCCGCTCCAAAGCCATCACCGGCCAGTTGGAAGGGCATGAACTGCGCATTGGTGATGACTTTGTGGTGGTTGCGCTCGGCCAAGTGGGTAACGGCATTTCTTACCCGGTGCATTTCGCAGAATTCAACGACAAATCCCGCACCGGTCGAATAGAGGTGGGTGCTAAGAGCTATGAAATTCATAGTGAATCAAAGTTTGGCCAGGTTCGTACTTCTGGCACCTGCAACGGCGTGCCGTTTTGCGCGCAGGTCGAGCGCGGTATCCCCAAGAAACCGCTGGCGATTCGCGTCATCCACAACGGCACCATGCTGGATGTGATGGTGTTGCTGCCGCGTGCCGCCGAGTTGCATGCGCTGATGCCTTACAAGGCACCGCCAGACATGAGCCGCTATGTGCTGTCACCCATGCCAGGTCTTCTGGTCGACGTGGCTGTTCAGCCCGGCCAGAAAGTTCAGGCCGGTGAACGTGTGGCGGTCATCGAAGCCATGAAGATGGAAAACGTGCTGTTCGCGGCCGCAGACGGGGTGGTGGGCAAGGTGCTGGCGGCCAAGGGCGAAAGCCTCGCGGTGGATCAGCCAATTGTGGAGTTTGCATAAGAAATTGGCCTCTAGCCCGCGTTTATAAAGGGCTGGTAGCTACTGTTTTTGAGTCTTATCTTTCATAAGGAATCGATCATGAGCCAAACCACTCGGCCCTTCAAGGTCCTGGGTATTCAGCAAATTGCCATCGGTGGCACCAGCAAGACACGCTTGCAAAAGCTGTGGGTGGACATGCTGGGACTGGAGTTGACCGGCACCTTCAAAAGTGAGCGTGAGAACGTCGATGAAGACATTTGCGCCATGGGCAAAGGTCCGTTCAAGGTTGAGGTCGATTTGATGCAACCCGTGGACATTGAGAAAAAGCCCGCCGTACACGCCACGCCGCTGAATCACGTGGGCATCTGGATTGACGATTTGCCCAAGGCGGTGGAGTGGCTGACGGCGCAGGGCGTTCGCTTTGCGCCCGGTGGCATTCGTGCCGGTGCTGCGGGTTTTGACATCTGCTTTCTGCACCCGAAAGGCAATGACGAGTTTCCGATTTCGGGCGAAGGGGTGTTGATCGAGATGGTGCAGGCACCCCCTGAAGTGATCAAGGCGTTTGCCGCATTGGCGGCGTAACTCACGCCCTCAGCAGGGCGTAGCGAGATCCGCTGCGTCAGGACGAGGGGCTGTCAGAGCTGCGCTTGGCTCGGGCACGAGCCAGAGCGGCTTCGATCACGGCACGCTTTTTGTCCAGCACGGCAGTGTCTGTATGCTGCGAATGCTGTTCTAGGTCTGTCAACTTCATCAGCGCTTTTTCTTCAAGCCTTTTGTCGTGTTCGCCCTCTTGACGTTTGCGTCTGTAGCTATTGAATGCGTAGCGTTCACGTGCTTGGTCAGCAGCCGTTTGAGACCATGCCGCCCAACCGGTGGCCGTGCCTGACGCGTTTTCTACAAGGATGCAGTCCACCGGGCACACCGGCAGGCACAACTCGCAGCCGGTGCAATAAGCCTCGATCACGGTGTGCATCAGCTTGTTGGAGCCGACGATGGCGTCCACCGGGCAGGCCTTGATGCACAGGGTGCAGCCAATGCACCAGTCCTCGTCGATGAACATCATGCTGCGTGGGGCCTCGACGCCGTTGTCAGGGTTCAAGGGCTTGATCGACAGCCCCGTGATGGCTGCCAGCCGCGCCACGCCCTCGGCACCACCGGGTGGGCATTGGTTGATGTCTGCCGCGCCATCTGCCACGGCACGCGCATAGGCGGCGCAATCCGGATAGCCGCAACGGGTGCACTGGGTTTGCGGCAGTGCCGCCAGAATGCGATCTGCCAGATCGGTCATGTCTTGCGTGTGACAACCTTGGCTTTGGCCGGTTTCGGGGTGGCGGCCTTGGGTGCTACCGGTTTGTCAACTACCACAACTGGGGCTTTTGCAGGCTGACTGTCGGGGCCACCGACCCACACCGTGTGCGCTTCCTGCGCCTTGCTGGCTGGTTGAGGCTTGACCGTCATTTTGGGGGATGGGGGTGCTTTGACGGTTGGCTTCGCCGCTTTGGCCCGGGTCTTTCTGGCTGGCTTAGGGGCCACAGGCGTGGTTTTCAGAGGAGCCGCGGGTGCTGTCGGTGGCTGGGCGACGACGGCCATCGGCTCAACGGTGGCGGGTCCAGTCGGCAAGACAGTCACGGCAGGTTTGTTGGCAACGGCTTGGGGTTGATACCGAAGGATAAAGGCCTTCACTTTCGGGTAAACCATTTCACGCCAGCGGCGTCCGGCAAAAATGCCGTAGTGACCCGCGCCTTCTACCTCGTAGTGTTCCTGCATGGATGGATCGACGCCGCTGCAAATGCTGTGCACCGCTGCGGTCTGACCAGAGCCGGAGATGTCATCAAGCTGCCCTTCCACGCTCAGCAGCGCGGTGGTGGTGATGTCTTCGGGGCGCACATGTTCGACCTTGCCATCGACACCTTTGACGTCCCAGGTGCCGTTGACCAGTTTGAGGTCCTGAAACACCGTCTGGATGGTTTCCAGGTAGTAATGCGCGTCCATGTCCAGCACCGCGTTGTACTCGTCGTAGAACTTGCGGTGCGTCTCGGCACTGGCATCGTCACCTTTGATCAGGTCCTGAAAATAATCGTAGTGGCTACGGGCGTGGTTGCTCGGGTTCATGGCGACAAAGCCAGAATGCTGCAAAAAGCCCGGGTAAACGCGCCTACCGGCACCGGGGAAGCGTGTGGGCACGCGGTAGATCACGTTGTGCTCGAACCAGTTCAGGCTCTTGTTCATGGCCAGATTATTGACCTTGGTGGGGGATTTGCTGGCATCAATCGGGCCGCCCATCATCACCATGCTCAGGGGCGTTTTCTCACCGCGGCTGGCCATCAGCGACACGGCGGCCAGCACGGGCACGGTGGGCTGGCAGACGCTCATGACATGGCAGTTGCCGTAGCGTTTTTGCACGTGGCGAATGAATTCCTGCACGTAGTTGACGTAGTCGTCCAGATGGAACTCACCTTCGCTCAGCGGTACCAGGCGTGCATTGGTCCAGTCGGTGATGTAGACCTTGTGGTCTTTGAGCATGGTCTGAACGGTGTCGCGCAACAAGGTGGCGTAGTGTCCCGATAGCGGGGCCACGATCAGCACCGCAGGCTGGCCCTTTAGGTGGGACAGCGTTTCCAGGTCGTCGGTAAAACGTTTGAAGCGGCGCAGCTCGCAAAACGGCTTCTTGATTTCCACGCGCTCATGGATGGCGACTTCCACACCATTCACGTCGGCGGTGCGCAGACCAAACTCGGGCTTTTCATAGTCCTTGCCCAGGCGGTGCATCAGGTCGTAACCTGCAGACAGACGTTGTGACAGCGGGTGCTGCCCCCACAGGGACAGCGGGTTGGCGTAAAGCTTGGCAGCCGATGCAGCCAAATCGGTGAAAGGCTCCATCAGCGAACGCTGGGTTTCGTAGAGTTTGTAGAGCACGGTAGCGCCTTAGAGTTAAAAATGTTGCAGTGCAATATAACAGGACTCGACCGAAATTCTCATTAGTTGGCCTGATAGGGTGTGAAAGAAAGTGGATTTAGCGCCGGGCCAATTGACTGGCCAGTTGGCTCAGGGCTGCATAAGCCTGGCCCGCATCGGGGTTCCACTCAGCCACGGCTTGCCCTTGTTGAGTGACCAACGCCACGTCGCCACGCGCTGCAGGGCCGGTCAGTGCTGCCTTCGGCCCCAGCGCCACGATATTGTTGACAGCGTTCTGCAGCAATGTCGCGCGCATCTGTCGTATCAGATCGTCCGGCATGCCGCTGTGTTGCCATAACTGCTCGGCCACGTGTTGCAGTACTGGCAAAAAGTTGGTGGCAAACACGGCACCGGCGTGGTAGAGCAGTTTGTCCTGCTCGGCCAGGGTAAAACATTGTGCGCTGATGTGCTTGAGTGCTGACTGCAATTCAGCGACGGCCTGGGCATCGCCCTCCAGGGCACACGGCGTTCCAGCAAATTGCGCCAACGCCAGCTCGGGCTGCGCAAAACTCAGCAATGGGTGGCAACTGGCTACCTGCCAGCCCGCTGTGCGCAGGGGCTCCAGCACATCAGAACTGAGCGCGCCGCTGCAATGAAACGCCAGGGCAGGGCGCACAGGGCCGGCTGGCGTGGTCAGCGCGGCCAGGGCCTGGGCGGTTGGCGCAATGTGCGTGTCGGGCACCGACAGCATCCAGACATCGGCATCCGGCATCTTTGCCAGATCGGTAGACGTTTGGCCGCCACCGATGAAGTCCACCGCGCGACCTGCCGACTCAACAGACCTGGCGATTACCTCCTGCACGCGGTACATGCCTGACGCCATCCATAGGCGCCCCAGCGTTTGGCCGACCCGGCCTGCACCGATGATGTTGAGGGTCTTCATGTCAGATGAATACTCACAAAAAAATAGCTTCCTTCCCTTACAGCATAAGGGCTAGGAAGCTATTTCTTATATAAGTTCAGCGACTCAGATCACTTTGGCGATGCAGGCGCAGACGTAGTCAATGTTTTTGCTGTTGAGCGCGGCCACGCACATGCGGCCGGTGTCGGTGCCGTACACGCCAAACTCACTGCGCAGGCGCACCATCTGGTCTTTGGACAGGCCAGAGTAGCTGAACATGCCAATCTGGCGGGTGATGAAGCTCATGTCCTGCGTCACGCCAGCGGCTTTCAGTCCGTCCACCAGCTTCTGGCGCATGGCCTTGATGCGCACGCGCATTTCGCCCAGTTCGCCTTCCCACAGGGCACGCAGTTCGGGGTTGTTGAGCACGCCGGCCACGATGGCGCCGCCATGGGTCGGCGGGTTGCTGTAGTTGGTGCGGATCACGATCTTGAGCTGGCTCAGGACGCGTGCGGCTTCTTCCTTGTTGCTGCACAACACGCTTAAGGCCCCGACGCGCTCGCCGTACAGGCTGAAGCTTTTGCTGAACGAGGTGGAGACAAAGAAGTCCAGCCCGGCGGCAACAAACTTGCCAATCACCGCACCGTCTTCGGCGATGCCATAGCCAAAACCTTGGTACGCCATGTCCAGGAAAGGTGTCAAGCCTTTGGCCTTGACCACGGCAATGACTTCATTCCACTGATCAGGGGTGATGTCGTAGCCGGTGGGGTTATGGCAGCAAGCGTGCAGCACCACGACGGTGCCTGCGGCTGCGGCGTTCAGGTCGGCCAGCATGCCGGCAAAGTTCAGGTCACGCGTGGCGGCGTCGTAATAGCGGTAGCTCTCCACCATGAAGCCGGCATTGGTAAACAGCGCGCGGTGGTTTTCCCAGCTGGGGTCGGAGATCAGCACCTTGGCGTTGGGGTTCAGGCGCTTCAGGAAGTCAGCGCCAATTTTCAGGCCACCGGTGCCGCCAAGTGCCTGAATAGTGGCTACGCGGCCACTTTTGACTGGCTCGCTGTCAGCGCCAAACACCAGGCTTTTGACTGCGGCGTCATAGGCGGCAATGCCGTCGATGGGCAGGTAACCACGGGCGGTGGGCTTGTCCATCATGGTTTTCTCGAAGGCCTGCACGCATTGCAGCAGCGGCAACTTGCCGTTGTCGTCAAAGTACACACCCACGCCCAGATTGACCTTGGCGGGGTTGGTGTCGGCGTTGTATTGCTCGTTCAGACCCAGGATCGGGTCGCGCGGGGCCATTTCGACAGCGGAAAAGAGTGACATGAGGTGATCCAGTAACGGGGATGTTTTGAAAAGGGTGCGCTCAGGGGAAGGTCGGCCTGGGCAGGGGTCAGATTTTACCGCCGAGAAGCGCTGTTAGAACATGACCTGTCTGGGCGTCATGCTTTAACACGGCCACCTATACTGCTGCCAAGCATCACCAGCGGCCCGGACGTGTGACGGTGGTCAGCGCAAAAACAGACACTTTTTCTTTGCCTTGATGGAAAATTACTTCACAAAATTCGCACTTGATGCAGCCAGGCTGCGTCTGACGTCCACCCAGTCTGGGGGACCAATGTCGTGATGCTTATTGCTTTGATTTTCTTTGCCGGGCTCTGGGCTGGCTTGCAAAACGCTTTGGCAGGCGGCGGGTCTTTCGTGACCTTGCCGGTGCTGATTCTGTCAGGCATGACGCCCCTGGCGGCCAACATCACGTCCACCGTTGCCCTGTTCCCAGGCCAGGTGACTTCCGGGGTGGCTGGCAAGAAACTGGTCACCGGTGCGGCACGCCTGCCGTTCTGGGTGTTGTTTGTGGTCAGCATCCTTGGCGGTGGCTTGGGCGGGTTGCTGTTGCTCAATACGCCTTCGTCGGTGTTCGCCAGGTTGGTGCCCTGGCTGGTGCTGTTTGCCACGGCGGTGTTTGCCTGGGGCAGTTTTTTTAAAAAGCCGGGCGAGGCCAAATTGCATCTCGGGCCGACAGGCGCGGGCTTGGCCCAGTTTGTCATTGCGATTTACGGCGGTTATTTTGGCGGCGGCATCGGTATTTTGATGATGGCCGCGCTGACCATGGCCGGTTTGCCGACGCGCAACGCTGGGGCCACCAAGAATGCGCTGGCAGGTGTCATGAATGCCTCCGCCGTGCTGTTGTTTGTGACCTCGCCGCAGGTGCATTGGCAGGCAGCCATTGTGCTGGGGGCGGGCGCTATCCTGGGTGGTCTGATGGGCTCCTGGGCCTTGCACCGGGTCAATGAACGTGTGCTGCGCGTTGCCATTATTTGCATTGGTATCAGCCTGACGGTCGGGCTGTTCTTGAAGCCGATTTAGTATTTTCCTGAGTTGATCGTTCTATGTCTGCCACCCGCTTGAAAGCCAGTCCGACGCACGTCTCTGAGGCGATTGCCGATGTGAGCGATACGGTGCGCACCGGTCAATTTGTCAGTTTTCCGGGTTCCCCGTTTGAGCTTTTTCAGCCTTATCCGCCAGCTGGCGATCAGCCCGAAGCCATCAACCAGCTGGTCGAGGGCGTGGAAGACGGCGAGGTGTTTCAGACGCTGCTTGGCGTGACCGGTTCGGGCAAGACCTTCACCATGGCCAATGTGATCGCGCGGCTTGGGCGACCTGCTATTGTTTTTGCACCTAATAAAACATTGGCGGCGCAGTTGTACAGCGAGTTTCGCGAGTTCTTTCCGAAGAACGCGGTGGAATACTTCGTCAGCTACTACGACTACTACCAGCCCGAGGCCTATGTGCCGCAGCGCGATTTGTTCATTGAGAAAGACTCGGCGATCAACGAGCACATCGAGCAGATGCGCCTGAGCTGCACCAAGAGCCTGCTGGAGCGCCGTGATGTGGTGATCGTTGCCACCGTCTCGGCCATTTACGGCATTGGCCAGCCCGAGGCGTATCACAAGATGGTGATGACGCTGCGTGCGGGCGACAAAATGGGTCAGCGCGACATGATTGCGCAACTGGTGCGCATGCAGTACCAGCGCAATGACGTGGAGTTTGCACGCGGAGCGTTTCGGGTGCGCGGTGACACCATTGATATTTTTCCGGCCGAGCATTCCGAGATGGCGATCCGCGTCGAGCTGTTTGACGACGAGATTGAGTCGCTGCAACTGTTTGACCCGCTCACCGGGCGTATCCGACAAAAGATTCCACGCTTTACCGTGTATCCCAGCAGCCATTACGTGACGCCGCGCGAACAGGTTCTGTCTGCAGTTGAGGCTATCAAAATTGAACTGGCTGAGCGCATCAAGCAGTTTGTGTCGCAAGGCAAGCTGGTGGAGGCGCAGCGCCTTGAGCAGCGCACCCGGTTTGATCTGGAAATGCTCTCCGAGGTCGGCCACTGCAAGGGCATCGAGAACTACAGCCGCCATTTGAGCGGCGCTGCGGCTGGTGAGCCGCCCGCCACGCTGACCGACTACCTGCCCAAAGACGCGGTGATGTTTCTGGACGAATCACACGTGTTGATCGGCCAGTTTGGCGGCATGTTCAACGGTGACCGCTCTCGCAAGACGACGTTGGTCGAATACGGCTTTCGTCTGCCCAGCGCGCTGGACAACAGGCCGCTGAAGTTTGAAGAGTTCGAAACCCGAATGCGCCAGGCGATCTTTGTCTCGGCCACACCCGCGCAGTGGGAAAAAGACCACGCCGGGCAGGTGGTCGAGCAGTTGGTGCGCCCCACCGGCCTGGTGGACCCGGAAGTGGAAGTGCGCCCGGCCACCAGTCAGGTGGACGACGTGCTGCAGGAAATTCGCATCCGCGTTGAGAAAAACGAACGTGTGCTGATCACCACGCTGACCAAACGCATGGCCGAGCAGTTGACGGACTATTTGAGCGACAACGGTGTGAAGGTGCGCTATCTGCACAGCGACATCGACACGGTGGAGCGCGTCGAGATCATCCGCGACTTGCGTTTGGGCGCGTTTGATGTGCTGGTGGGCATCAACCTGCTGCGCGAAGGTCTGGATATTCCTGAGGTGTCGCTGGTGGCGATTCTGGATGCCGACAAAGAGGGTTTTTTGCGCTCCGAGCGTTCATTGATCCAGACCATTGGCCGCGCCGCCCGGAACGTGGAGGGCAGGGCGATTCTGTACGCCGACAAGATCACCGACTCCATGGAGCGCGCCATCGGCGAAACCCAGCGCCGCCGTGCCAAGCAAGTGGCGCACAACCTGGTGCACGGCATCACACCGCGCAGCATCATCAAGCAAGTGCGCGATCTGATCGACGGCGTTTACAGCGAAAAGGCAGGTAAAGAAGCTGAAAAGCTGGAGCGCGATGCCATGCAGCGCGCGCAGGTTGAAGAAATGAGCGAAAAAGATGTCTCGCGCGAGATCAAACGGCTGGAAAAACTCATGATGGAACATGCCCGCAGCCTGGAGTTTGAGAAGGCGGCGCGGGTGCGCGATCAGCTGGCAATTTTGAAAGAGCAGGCCTTTGGTGCTCCCGGTGTCGATAATATCGCGGTGGTCGTGCCTGCAAAGAATTAAGAGAAATCGGCCTCCATCCCTTATTCTGAAGCGAGTTGGTGCTATGGATATTAGCTATCCATCGGTAATACCCTTATTAAGTTACCGTTCAGTCTACTTATCCGACTATTACACTAGGTTTTTGGTATACTTGACTCAGTTAGTCGGCAAAGCAGTCGACTGGTTATCCACTGAATGTCAGGAGCTTGCCATGCGTCTTACCACCAAAGGCCGTTTTGCGGTCACTGCGATGATTGATTTGGGCTTGCGTCAAGCGTCCGGCCCCGTGACCTTGGCGGCGATCAGTCAGCGTCAGCAGATTTCCCTCTCGTATCTGGAGCAACTGTTTGGCAAGCTGCGCCGTCATGCACTCGTGGAATCGACCCGTGGCCCCGGCGGTGGTTATACCTTGGCCAAATCGGCGCAAGACATCACGGTGGCTGAAATCATCACATCGGTCGATGAGCCGATAGATGCCACGCAATGCAGCGGCAAAAGCAACTGCCTGGGCGAGGGGCAACGCTGCATGACGCATGATTTGTGGGACTCGCTCAACGTCAAGATGGTCGAGTTTCTGGATTCTGTCAGCCTGCAAAAGCTGGTGGACGAGCAACTGGCCAAGGGCTTTCAGCTGGAGGAAAAGCCGTCGCTCAAACGCGCCATCTCGAGCATGCCGGTCATCAAGCCCATGCGTGTGAACGCGCCCAACTCAGTGTTTGCGCTGGGTAATGCCTATTCCAAGATGTAAACCGTTTCTTTCCAACCTGCCAGAGACCCAAGCCATGGACACCACGCCGCATTTCCCTATTTACATGGACTACAGCGCCACCAACCCGTGCGACCAGCGCGTGGTGGACGCGATGATCCCCTGGTTGCGTGAGCATTTTGGCAACCCGGCCTCGCGCAGCCACGCCTGGGGCTGGGAGGCCGAAGCGGCGGTTGAAAAAGCCCGTGCTCAGGTGGCTGACCTGATTGGTGCCGACCCGCGTGAAATTATCTGGACATCGGGTGCGACCGAGTCCAACAACCTGGCTTTGAAAGGTGCGGCGCACTTTTATCAGACCAAGGGCAAACACATCATTACCGTCAAGACCGAGCACAAAGCGGTGCTGGACACATGCCGTGAGCTGGAGCGCCAGGGCTTTGAGGTGACTTACCTGGACGTGCAGGCTGATGGTCTGGTAGATCTGGAGGTGTTCAAGGCAGCCATTCGCCCCGACACCATTCTGGCCAGTGTGATGTTTGTCAATAACGAAATCGGTGTGATTCAGGACATCGCCGCTATAGGCGCGGTGTGCCGCAGCAAGGGGGTGATTTTTCACGTGGACGCGGCGCAGGCCACAGGTCGCGTGGCTTTTGATGTGAGCAAGCTGCCTGTCGATTTGATGAGTCTGACTTCGCACAAAACCTACGGCCCCAAAGGCATTGGTGCGCTGTTTGTGTGCCGCAAGCCGCGTGTTCGTATTGAAGCCCAGATGCATGGCGGTGGACATGAGCGCGGCATGCGCTCGGGCACGCTTCCCACGCACCAGATCGTCGGCATGGGTGAGGCCTACCGCATTGCCAAGGAAGAAATGGCCGTGGAAAACGTGCGCATTCAGGCCTTGCATGATCGCATGCTGGCTGGTTTGAAGGATGTCGAGCAGGTTTTCATCAACGGTCACCTCACGCAACGTGTGCCGCACAACCTGAACATGAGTTTCAACTACGTCGAAGGCGAGTCGCTCATCATGGGCATCAAAGGTTTGGCGGTATCCAGCGGGTCGGCTTGTACCTCCGCCAGTTTGGAACCCAGCTACGTGCTACGCGCCTTGGGCCGCAGCGACGAGCTGGCCCACAGCAGCCTGCGCATGACGATTGGTCGCTGGACCACCGAGGCCGACATCGACTACGCGGTGGAAACGATCAAGCTCAATGTTGCCAAGCTGCGCGAATTGAGCCCGCTGTGGGACATGTACAAGGAAGGCATCGATATCAGCACCATTCAATGGGCTGCTCATTAAAAAAGGCACCCCTGTGCCGGCTGGCGCCGCCTCCCCCTCAAGGGGGCGATGCCAGTGGCCCGGCAAAGCCGGTTCCACGGCATCTCCGGCTTAGGCCGCGTTTTTTGAGACTGATTTGAAGGAGAACGATCATGGCATATTCTGAAAAAGTTGTAGATCACTACGAAAACCCCCGTAACGTTGGTTCGTTTGACAAGGGCGATGAATCGGTTGGCACCGGCATGGTGGGTGCGCCCGCTTGCGGTGACGTGATGAAACTGCAGATCAAGGTCAATGCCGACACCGGCGTGATCGAAGATGCACGCTTCAAGACCTATGGCTGTGGTTCGGCCATTGCGTCCAGCTCGTTGGTCACTGAATGGGTCAAGGGCAAGACGCTGGATCAGGCCGCTGCGCTTAAAAATAGCGAGATTGCCGAAGAATTGGCCTTGCCACCTGTCAAAATCCACTGTTCCATTTTGGCGGAAGACGCCATCAAGGCAGCGGTCAATGACTACCGCCAAAAACACACGGACGGACAAACGGCTTAATCCTCCATCGCCCCGTCTGGCAAGAGCCAGCGGCAGCGGTGCACTGAATCAGAAACTTCAAGACATCATGGCTATTACGCTGACAGACAGGGCCATCGCGCAGCTTGCCCGCTACCTGACTAAACGTGGGCAGGGTGTGGGTGTGCGACTGGGCGTCAAAACCACTGGCTGCTCGGGCATGGCCTACACGCTGGAATATGTGGATTCGGTTGGCGAAGACGACTTGGTGCTTGAAGCGCCCGGTGTCAAGGTCATGGTAGACCCCAAAAGCTTGGTCTATCTGGATGGCACCGAACTGGACTTTGCGCGTGAGGGTTTGAACGAAGGGTTCAAGTTCAATAACCCCAAAGAAAGAGACCGTTGCGGCTGCGGCGAGTCTTTTCGTGTGTAAAGCTACTGCGGAACTGCCATGCGTCGTTACACACGATGGGAAAGGAAGGGCACCATCTCCCTTCCTGTCGAAATCCTCACGTACCCGCTGCAGGTACGTTCCGGTTCCTGCGCGCTGTGTGCCTAGCCTGGCAGCCCCTCGCTACGCTTTCCATCACGAAAAGGGCTGTTTAAATTGAAATCTCTCCAATCTGATGATTTTGCGCTGTTTGGGCTGGAGCAGCGCTATGCGCAGGACCGCGCACGGATCGACGCGTGTTGGAAAGATTTGCAGCGTCAGGCGCACCCGGACAAGTTTGCCGACCAGGGCGCAGCGGCACAGCGCATCGCCATGCAATGGTCGGTGCGTATCAACGAGGCTTACCAGCGTCTGAAAGACCCGCTCAAGCGTGCCGCCTACTTGTGCGAATTGCACGGTGCACCGGTGAATGCCGAGAACAACACCGCTATGCCCGCCACCTTTTTGATGCAGCAAATGCAGTGGCGTGAGGAACTCGACGAGGCCAAAAGCGCCGAAGAGTTGGAGAAAATCAGCCTGCAGGTCAAGCGGGCCGAGCGCGACATGCTACAAACCATAGAGCGCTTGATCGACGATCAGCAGGCGTTTGCAGACGCTGTGGGACAGGTTCGCGCGCTCATGTTCATTGAGCGATTTGCGGACGATGTGGACAAACGACTTGACCAAATTGACAATTAAGTTTCCTGCCCATCGGGCCCTGTATCCTTTATAAATCATGGTGTTACTACAAATTTCTGAACCAGGCCAGACGCCTGATCCGCACCAACGTCGCATTGCTGTTGGCATTGACCTGGGAACCACGCATTCGCTGGTGGCTTCGGTGCGGCACGGTGTGGCGGAGTGTTTGCCTGATGAGCAGGGCCGGGTGATCCTGCCGTCGGTAGTGCGTTATCTGGCTGGCGGTGGCCGCCAGATTGGTTGGGATGCCGTCATTGGCGGGTTGAGCGACCCGGTGAACACCATTGCTTCGGTCAAGCGGTTTATGGGTCGTGGGCTCAAAGACGTGGCGCTGGCTGCCAAACTGCCTTATCAGTTTGTCGACCATCCTGGCATGCTCGGTCTGCAAACCGTACAGGGTGAGAAGTCTCCGGTGGAAGTCAGTGGCGACATTCTTGCCACGCTGCGCTACCGCGCGCAAGACACCTTCGATACCGATCTGTATGGCGCGGTGATCACGGTGCCGGCCTACTTTGATGAGGCCCAACGCCAAGCCACCAAGGACGCCGCGCAACTCGCCGGCCTGAACGTGCTGCGCCTGATCAATGAGCCAACGGCAGCGGCAATAGCCTACGGGCTGGACAATGCCGCTGAAGGGGTTTACGCGATCTATGACCTGGGTGGCGGCACGTTCGACATCTCCATCCTGCGCCTGACACAAGGCGTGTTCGAGGTGGTTTCCACCGGCGGTGATTCGGCGCTGGGTGGTGACGATTACGACCACGCCTTGGCCGACTGGGTGCTGGCGCAATTGGGTGAACAATCGGCAAGCGCGTCCAATGTGTGCAGCAACTTGGGCCTGGAGCCCCAGTGCGCTGCCAGTTGTGCTAACTACGGCAGCTCGAACAGCCGCAGCCCGGCTGACAAGGCAGCCTTAAAAGCAGCAGCCAGGGCTTGCAAAGAAGCGCTTACCGCTACAGATTCAGTAACATTTCATGCAGTATTGACGGGGGCTACAGTCACTTTTGATGTGAAGCGTGCAGACTTTGAAGCCGCGACTCAGGCGCTGACCGCCCGCACGCTCACTGCCGTGCGCAAGGCGCTGCGTGATGCCAAACTGTCGGTGGAAGAAGTCAAAGGCGTGGTCATGGTCGGTGGCTCGACCCGCATGCCGCAAATCCAAAAAGCCGTGGGCGACTTCTTCGGCCAGGCCCCGCTGAATAACCTGAACCCTGACGAAGTGGTGGCCTTGGGTGCCGCCATTCAGGCCAACCAACTGGCGGGCAACAACCCCGGCGGCGATTTGCTGCTGCTGGATGTGATTCCGCTGAGCCTGGGCGTGGAAACCATGGGTGGCCTGGTGGAACGCATCGTGCTGCGCAATGAAACCATCCCGACCGCCAAGGCGCAGGATTTCACCACCTACATTGACGGCCAAACCGCGCTGGCGCTGCACGTGGTGCAAGGTGAGCGCGATCTGGTGTCTGACTGCCGCAGCCTGGCGCGCTTCACCCTGCGTGGCATTCCCGCGATGACGGCGGGTGCGGCACGCATTCGCGTCACTTTTACCGTCGATGCCGATGGTCTGTTGAGCGTCTCGGCGCTGGAGCAGGTCAGTGGCGTTGAGGCGCATATCACCGTGAAACCTTCTTACGGCTTGGGCGACGAACTTATCACCCGCATGCTGCAGGACAGCTTTAGCTCGGCCGAGCGCGACATGTTTGTCCGCGCGGTGGTCGAAGCCCGCGTGGACGCCGACCGCATGATTCTGGCCACACGCAGTGCACTGGATGCTGATGGTGATCTGCTGGACGATGCCCAGCGCGCCGAGTTGGAGCAGCTGATGCGTCAAGTGCGTGCGGCCTGCGATCTGGAAGACCCGGCGGCCATTGAAGCCATCACCGCCATGCTAGCCAAGCACACGGAAGCCTTTGCCGCCATGCGCATGAACCGTGGCATTCAGCGTGCGCTGTCCGGCAAAAACATCGAAACAATATAAGGACATTGTGGGTCAGACCACTTTGCGCAGCAAACGTGCTCTGACCCCAACGAATCAACCATGCCCACCATCAAGATCCTGCCCCACGCTGAATACTGTCCACAGGGGGCGGAGATTTCGGCGCCAGCTGGCACCTCGATCTGCGAGGCGCTGCTGGAGCACCACATCAACATCGAGCACGCCTGCGAGATGAGCTGCGCCTGCACCACCTGCCATGTGGTGGTGCGCGAGGGGTTTGAGTCGTTGGCCCCGTCCGAAGAAGAAGAGGACGATCTGCTGGACCGCGCCTGGGGCCTGCAACCCCAATCGCGGCTGAGCTGCCAAGCGATCCTGGCGCAAAAGGACGTGGTCATCGAAATACCTAAGTACTCGATCAACCACGCCAAGGAAAACCACTGAGGTTCTGCGTTGTCGACTATCTGCGCTTGTTTTAACCCGCAGCGCACGCTGGGTATCCGACTCCGCGAATGTCCCCCGGCTTGGGGCGCTGCCCCAAACCTCCTCCTTAATTTCGCTGCGTCAGACACCCAACGCGAGCTGCTAGCCGCTGTTGGGGCACTCCATCGACTGCTCGGGCGGGCTGTACGCTCTGCGAGTTAGACTTCTTTTTTTGATCCAAACCTATGCGCCAAATCTTCCTTGACACCGAAACCACGGGCCTGTCTGCCGACAACGGCGACCGCATCATCGAGATCGGTTGCGTCGAGATGGTCAACCGCAAGCTGACCGGCAACAACCGCCACATCTATGTGAACCCGGGGCGTGACAGCCACGAAGAAGCGCTCAAGGTTCACGGCATCACCACCGAATTCCTCAAAGACAAGCCCAAGTTCGAGGAGATCGCTGAGGACCTGCTTACCTATTTGCAGGGCACCGAGGTGGTCATCCACAACGCGCCGTTTGACCTGGGTTTTCTGGACATGGAGTTCGGCAAACTCGGCCACCCCAAGGTGCGCGAGATCGTCGTCAGCGTGACCGACACCCTGGTGATGGCCAAGGAGATGTACCCAGGCAAGCGCAATTCGCTCGACGCCCTGTGTGACCGGCTGGAGGTGGATAACTCGGGCCGCACCTTGCACGGCGCGTTACTGGATGCCGAGCTGCTGGCCGATGTGTTCATCAACTTGACCCGTGGTCAGGACGTGCTGCTGATGGACGACAGCGCTGCCAACGATGCCTCAGGCAACGCTATGCCGCGCATGGACCTGAGCGGGTTCAAACTGCCGGTGCTGACGGCCAACGATCAGGAACTGGCCGCGCATGAAGAGGTGCTCAAACAGGTCGACAAGGACAGCAAGGGCAAAACCGTTTGGCGGGTACTGGAGCCGGTGGCAGCTGGCTGATCTGGCTGCGCCGTTCTTTCACTTAAGCACGAAAGCGATCAACGCACTTCAGCTGAAAGATATGTCCTTTCCGTCATAATCACATCCGCTAGAGGTGCCGCCCGTTTGAGGTGGCTGAGAAATACTCTTAGAACCTGATCTGGGTCGTGCCAGCGTAGGAAAGCGTCAAAAACTTGCTTAGCGTCGTGCGACTACCGGTCTTTAACCTGGAACGCTCATGACGACATCTTCAAACGATTTGACCCCCCTTGACATCTGGGCTGACGTGCTCGCGGTGCGCACGCAGCGCCCGCTGGTGCACTCCATCACCAACTTTGTGGTGATGAACTACAACGCCAATTTCTTGCTGGCCATGGGCGCCTCACCCGTGATGGCGCACGCGCACGAAGAGGTGCGCGACATGGCGGCGATTGCGCAGGCGCTGGTGCTCAACATCGGCACGCTGGAGCCGTACTGGATTGAGAGCATGCGCCAGGCGCTTGAGATTGCGGCCAAACGAGGCATAAAAACCGTTCTGGACCCAGTAGGTGCGGGGGCTACCAGCTACAGGAATCAGAGTATTCAAGCGTTGCTGGATCAAGCCAGCCCGTCGGTCATTCGTGGCAATGCGTCGGAGATCATGAGCGTGGCTGGCAGTGCTGTGCAGACACGTGGTGTCGATAGCGGTGCAGCCGTGACCGATGCCTTGCAAGCCGCCCGCGACTTGGCGGCCAGCACCGGTGGCGTGGTCTGCGTCAGCGGCGAGGTGGATCATGTGCTGGACGCTAGCGGCCACCACGCGAGCCTGTCCAACGGCCATGAGTGGATGACCCGCATCACCGGTGTGGGCTGTTCGGCCACCGCGCTGGTTGGTGCGTTTTGCGCGGTGCAGCCCGATGCCTGGCGCGCCACGGTGTCGGCCATGGCGTATCTGGGTGTGGTGGGGCAGGTGGCGACGCAGAAGGTTCAGGAACTCGGTGGTGGTGTGGGCAGCCTGCAGATTGCCTTGCTGGATGAGTTGCAGTTGATGGACCAAGCGACCTTTGAGTCTCATATCAAAATGGCCTGTAGCCCTTATTCTGTCTGAGCAATGCACTCTAATTACCGTAGCAAACCACGGCGTTGCACGAACCCGGGCCTGGCCGACTTGCTGCGTCTGTATCTGGTGACAGACCAACAGGCCTTGCGTGGCAGGACGCTGACTGATGTGGTTCTCGCTGTCGTGCAGGGTGGTGCAACCTGCGTGCAGTTGCGTGAAAAGCAGGCTTGCACGCGCGACTTTGTGGCGCTGGCCTGCGCCTTGAACGACCTACTCACACCCTTGGGTGTACCTCTGGTGATCAATGACCGCATCGACGTGGCGCTGGCCAGCCGCGCACAGGGGGTGCATCTGGGCCAGTCCGACATGTTGGTGGAACACGCCCGCCACTTGCTGCCGCCCGAGGTGTTCATTGGCTTGTCGGTGGAAACCCTCGAAGACGTGACGCGCGCTACCAACCAGCCGGTGGACTACCTCGGCGTCAGCCCGATTTACCCCACGCCCACCAAAACCGATACGGCTGCGCCTTGGGGTCTGGATGGCTTGCGCCGGGTGCGTGCCGTGACCGACTTGCCTCTGGTGGCCATTGGCGGCATCCATCTGGGCAATGCCACTGAGGTGCTGCACGCGGGTGCCGATGGCTTGGCGGTGGTGAGTGCGCTGTGTTCTGCCGATGACCCGTGCGCCGCTGCCAAATCTTTCAGGCGGCTTTTTGTGCCTGTCGTTTGATGGCTTTGCAAATTTTCTTAAGTGCCTTTTTGACCTGTAGCCCTTTAGATTCCTGGATATACCGCTATGACTATTGAAAGAACGCACCATTACCCCAGGGTCCTCTCCATCGCCGGCTCCGACAGCGGTGGCGGTGCCGGTATTCAGGCTGATCTGAAAACTTTTGCCGCGCTGGGTTGTTTCGGCATGACAGCCATCACCGCACTCACCGCGCAAAACACCTGCGGCGTGCGCGCCATTCACAGTGTGCCGCCCGAGATGCTGCGCGACCAGATTGACGCCGTGCTGGAAGACATTGGCGTGGATGCGGTGAAGATTGGCATGCTGCACGCGCCTGACATCGTGCACACCGTGGCACAGGCGATCGACCGGCATCGGTTGCCCCATGTGGTGTTTGACCCGGTGATGGTGGCCACCAGTGGCGCCAAGTTGATCGATGACCCGGCGATTGCCGTGCTGGTGGCCGAGATGTTTCCACGTGTCGCGCTCATCACACCCAATCTGGATGAAGCGGGCTTGCTGGTGGGCCGATCGCTGACCAGCGTGCAGGACATGGCGCAGGCCGCGCAGGTGCTACTGGACCGCGGTGCCAGGGCGGTGTTGCTAAAGGGCGGCCATTTGCCGGGCGACGAAGTGGCGGATCTGCTGCTGATGAAAGACGCCGCACCGATCTGGATGCACGGCCCGCGCATTGACAGCGCCAACACACATGGCACGGGTTGCACCCTGTCCAGCGCCATTGCTGCGCATCTGGCGCTGGGTTTGAGTCTGCCCGACGCGGTGCAAGCGGCCAGAGGCTTCGTGCGCAAGGCATTGCAAGCCGGGGCATCGGTCAAAACAGGGCAGGGAAGCGGCCCGTTGAACCACGGATTTGCACCGCTGTCGATGCGGTTGCTGTAGGGCTTCAACCCTCGCTTTGTGGGAATGCGCGCACCGCTGTTATACGGTGCGTCTGTGCCCAGAGAGGTTTATGCGTGAGCGCTCACCAAGGGCAAGCCGACTCGACGGGTGAACCACGCCACACTGAAGGTGAAGGCCAGCGTGGGCAGGGTGGCACCCCATTGCGGCGCAAACTGTGTCAGCAGGTGGTAGCAGGCGATACCCGCCAGCCACAGGGTTGCCGCTGTCCAGTCCACTTTGCGCGATGGTCGGGCGAAGTCTCCGGCACCCAGGCCCAGTCGGCCCAGAATAACGCCGTACAGCGGCACAAACACCGAGCTCAGCAGCAACAGGAACGGTTCCAGGCTGTGCATCGGTAACAGCATGGCCAAGGCCATGCACAGCGCGGCTAGCAGCAGTCCCCACTTGCGCACGCTCCAGCCCGGCAGAATGCTGTGGCCCGACACTGCGCTGGAGTAGACATCGCCATAGGCGTTGTCGATTTCATCGACCAGAATCAAGCTCAACGCCAGCAAGCCACCCTGGGCCAGTAGCAGCGCACCCACCAGATCGGAATCGGGTGGCACCACGCTGACCACCAGCACCCCGAGCGCATAACACCAGATGTTGGCCAGCGCATAGCCCAGCCAGGTGCCGGTCAAGGCACTGCGACCACTTTTGCCGTGGCGTGCGTAGTCAGCTACCAGCGGCAACCAGGACACCGGCATGGCGATCACCAGATCCATGGCCGACAACATGCCCATGCTGCCGTCGCCAGGGCGTGCCCAGAACGCGGCCAGACCTTTGGCGTGCATCAGGCTGCCAAATTGCCAGGTCAGCCACACCAGCGACGCCACGACCAGTGGCAGACCGACGCGGCTGATCAGCTTGCGCACCAGTTGGGTCATGGAACCGGCCAGCAACAGCAGCAAGACGGCACCCCACAACAAGGTAGTCGCCACCATGCCCCCCGTGCCGTCCAGACTCAGGCCAAAAGACTGTTTGCTGATCGCAGCAGTGCCATCGCGCATGATGACGAGTTCAAACGTTGTCCAGCCAATCAGCTGCGCCATGTTCAACAGCACTGGCAAACGGGCAAAGGTACTGCCAAAGGTGGTGTGCATCAGCCCGGCACTGGACAGGCCGCTGTCGCAGCCCAGACGTGCCGTCCAGGCGAGTAAGCCTGCGCCGATCAGTGAGCCCAGCACAATGGCCAGCGCCGCCTCACGGCTGCCCACCGCAGGCACCAGATAGGCGCCCACCTGGATCACCAACAGGCCGACGCCCATGCTGAACCACAAGGAGGTGTGGTCGTGCCAGCTGAAAACGCGTTCGCTGTGGGAGACCGGTGAGAGGGCCGAATTCGGCGTACCCGCCGAGGCCGTGTTTGTGGAATCAGAACTGTGTGTCTTTGCCATCCGTTTGCTCCATGCAAAAAGTTGGCAGGTCGGCTTCATCTTGAGGGGCTTATCGTTGCCAGAGAAGTCGGCAACACCCGTGGTCAGACTGGCTTCCCTGCGCGAGGATTACCTCAGTCAGGTTCAAAGGGACTTTCTCAGTCGGCCAGCAGTTGGTTCTGCTGGACAACACCCCTAGCGTGTGCGTCATCAACTGGCGCGCAGGGGATTCTAAGCGTTCCCCATTGGCTTCACACCCAGACGTTGTTGCAGCAGGGCGCTGCTGGTGGTGTATTGCAGCACGGTGGATGCCTCAGGGTGAATCAGCGCGGCTGCGGCAAACGCGGCCAGGGTGGCTTCGTGAAAGCCGCTGACGATGAGTTTCTTCTTGCCAGGGTAGGTGATCACATCGCCCACGGCAAAAATGCCGGGAGCGCTGGTGGCGAAGGTGTCCACGCTGACGCAAAGTTGTTTGCGTTCCATCTCCAAACCCCATTGCGCGACGGGTCCGAGCTTGGGGCTGATGCCCAGGCATATCAGCAAGGTGTCCATGGGCAGGTACAGAGTCTGATCGTCCGGGGTGGTGACTGCCACGCTGCTGAGTACGCCGTCAGTGGTGTGGACGGTGGTGATCTGCCCGGCCACGAAGTTGATGCGACCCGCCTCGCGCAGGGCGGCCAGCTTGGTCAGTTGGTCTGAGCTGGCTTGCAGCACATCACGGCGGTGCAATAGCGTCACGCTTTTAGCCTGGTTCGGTCCAGTTGTGGCCAGTGTGAGGGCATTGGCAACGGCCTCGTCTTCGCCGCCCACAATCACCACGTGTTTGCCAGCACAGGCCGCAGGTGGCGCAAACCGGTAAAAGGCCTGTTGCCCCAGAAACTCGCCGAAGCCGTCGACCCTGAGTTCTTTGGGCACAAACGCGCCAACACCGGCAGCAATGATCACAGTGTGTGTCAAAAATTGTTGTGCGGGCTGCTGGAAACGGGTGGTGGATACCAGCCAGCGTCCGTCGGGCTGACGTTCCAGCGCGTTGACTTGTTGGCCCAAGTGCATACCCGGCTTGAACGGCGCGATTTGCTGCAATAGCTTATGCGTGAGTTCACGCCCGGTGCACACCGGCACACCGGGAATGTCATAGATGGGTTTGTCGGGATACAGCGCGATGCATTGACCGCCTGCCTCTTCAAGCACATCGACCACTTGGGCAGCAACGCCTTGCAGGCCCAACTCGAACACGGCAAACAGCCCGACTGGACCGGCACCGATGACCAGCGCGTCGGTTTCAATCACGGCAGTTTGTCTGTCAGATGGTGGTGATCAGCGTTGCAGTTCGGATAGCTTGCCGCTGCGATCTTTCCACTCTTCGGCTTCCGGTAGTGGGGATTTGCGCTTGGAGATGGTTTTCCAGCTGGGCAGCAGCGCCAGTTCGGCATTGATCTTGGTCATGTGGCGCTGGTTCTTGGGCACATCTTCTTCAGCGTAGATGGCGTTCACCGGGCATTCGGGGATGCAGACAGCGCAGTCGATGCACTCATCGGGGTCGATGGTCAAAAAGTTGGGGCCTTCGCGGAAACAGTCCACGGGGCAAACGTCAACGCAATCGGTGTACTTGCATTTGATACAGGGTTCGGTGACGACATGGGTCATGGTGAGCGATCTACGGTTGGATTGAAAAAAGATGCAATTTTAAATGCTTGCTGGGAGCAACTGGGGAGCATAAAGCAACTGCGATCAGTTCTCATTGACGTGTGTCAATTCACCGCTCAGCGTTGGTGCCGTTGGTTGCAAAGACCTTGCCCAGGGTTCTCATCTGCTGACCCATGTCCGCACCCACCAGGTCCTGAATGCTCTGGGTATCACTCTGACTGGTAACCCCTGCGGCTGTCAGGCGGGCACGCATCTCGGTGACGTTCACACCTGCCACGTCGGCAACCGTGGTCAGCGGCGCTCTGGCTAGCGCTTGCACGGGGGCGACAAAGGGTGGTTTGCCGCCGACTTCACCACCCAGCGGGATGAAGCTTAAGCCCAGAACTGCTGCGCTGGCCACCAGCACCCAGCGTCCGGTGGTGTTGGCCAGGTGCCGTTTGAACGCGTTCAAATTTAGCAAAACGTGCAGCACAACGCCGACCGCCAGGGCCCAACCCAGCCATTCGTGGGCGCTCTTGTTGAGTCCGGTATCGAGGTGAAAAAACATCAGGCTGCCAGTGATGGCCATGAGTGAAAAGATGCCAATGACCAGCGGTGTGATCCAGGGGCGTTGGGTGTTGAGATTCATGATTTTTCCTTGGTTATAGAGGTCAGGGTTAACCCTTGGTTTGTATTGTGAGGAGCGTCCTTTAAGTTCTATCAAGCTCATGTCAATTTGAGGTAAAGCCAGGCAAAAAGGATCATTTTCATCGACAGATTTTGGTGCGCATGTCTGGCCTGGACTGCTTTGGATAGTGCACAATTTGAACGGTCAAGACACCGATACCTTTTCTACCGCCAGTCAACAAGGACCCGCCATGAGCAAGCAAACCAAGTTTTTACTCAACGAAGATCAGATGCCCAAAGCTTGGTACAACTTGCAGGCCGACTTTCCCAAGCCGCTGCCGGTGGTGCTGCATCCGGGCACCATGCAGCCAGTCGGTCCTGATGATTTGGCACCGTTGTTTCCCATGGCGCTGATCATGCAGGAGGTCAGCACCGAGCGCGAGATCGATATCCCCGAGCCGGTGCGCGACTTGTATCGCCTGTGGCGTCCAGCACCGCTGTATCGCGCTCATGGTTTGGAGAAGGCGCTGGGTACTTGTGCCAAGATTTATTACAAGTACGAAGGTGTTAGCCCGGCGGGTAGCCACAAGCCCAATACTGCTGTGGCCCAGGCGTTCTTCAACAAAGAGGCCGGTGTCAAGCGTCTGACCACCGAAACCGGCGCCGGGCAGTGGGGCACCTCGCTGGCGTTTGCGGGCGCTCACTTTGGGCTGGAGGTGGAAGTCTTTCAGGTGCGCGTGTCCTATGACCAGAAACCCTATCGTCGCGCCGTGATGGAAACCTATGGCGCGCGATGTGTCGCGTCACCGTCCATGGAAACCGAATATGGCCGCTCGGTGCTGGCCAAACGACCAGATCATCCGGGTAGTCTGGGCATTGCGATTTCCGAAGCGGTGGAATTGGCTGTTCAGCGCGATGACACCAAATATGCCCTTGGATCGGTTCTCAACCATGTGCTGCTGCACCAGAGCATCATTGGCCTGGAAGCCATGAAACAGATGGAGATGGCCGACACCTGGCCCGATGTGGTGGTGGGGTGCACGGGCGGCGGTTCCAACTTTGCCGGTATTGCCTTCCCATTCATGGGACACGGCTTGCGCGGCGGGCAGAAGTCGCGCTTTGTGGCGGTGGAACCGGCCGCCTGTCCGTCACTCACGCGTGGAAAATATGCCTATGACTTTGGCGACACCGCCAAAATGACGCCGCTGACCAAAATGCACACGCTGGGCAGCCAGTTCACGCCGCCAGGCTTTCATGCTGGTGGCTTGCGCTACCACGGCATGGCCCCCATGGTGTCGCACGCCATGCACTTGGGTTTGATGGAAGCCGTGGCCTACAACCAAGTCGAATGCTTTGCCGCTGGCGTGATGTTTGCGCGTGCTGAAGGCATCGTGCCCGCGCCGGAGGCCAACCATGCGGTCAAAGGAGCAATTGAAGAGGCGCTGCGCTGCAAGCGTGAAGGCAAGGCCGAGACGATTTTGTTCAATCTCTCAGGCCATGGCCACTTTGACATGGCTTCGTACCAAAAGTACTTTGCCAGTGAGTTGACCGACGAAAAATACGACGAAAGCGAGTTGGCCATGGCCCTGGCGGGCCTGCCCAGCGTGCCTGACTCGGTTTAAGCCTTCACCAGGCTCAGCAGTCGATCTAGGCCACCGGACTCAATCGACACGTTGGCCAATTTGCGCACAGCGGGTTTGGCGTGGTAGGCCACCGACAGACCAACGACACCCATCATCGGCAGGTCATTGGCGCCATCACCCACCGCAATAGCCTGACACGGCTCGATGCCCAGCAGGGCACAGGTTTGCAGCAGCATGGTTCGCTTTTCGTTACCGTCACAGATATCGCCCCAGGGTTGATTGACCATGCGACCGGTCAGCGTGTCGTCGGCGACTTCGAGGACGTTGGCACGGGTGTAGTCAATGCCCAGGCGTTCACGCAGGCGCTCGGTAAAGAAGGTGAAGCCTCCTGAGACCAGTAGCACTTTCAGTCCGGCCTGCTTACAGGCGGCTACCAGTTCGGCGGCACCGGGGTTGAGTTGCAGGCGCTCGGTGTAAATCTGATCGATTTGTGCCATCGTGACACCTTTAAGCAAGGCCACACGTTGGCGCAGACTTTCTTTGTAGTCGGCAATGTCGCCGCGCATGGCGGCCTCGGTGATGGCTGCCACCTCTGCTTTGCGGCCTACCGCGTCGGCGATCTCGTCCACACACTCGATGTTGATCAGGGTGGAGTCCATGTCGAAGGCGATAAGCTTGAAATCGGTCAGGCGCAGCGGTGGGGTGATGCCTGCAATGCGCAGGCCGGGGGTAAATTCGTCAGGGGGCATGGGTAATAGCTATGTATTAGAGAGCCACTAGTCCTTTATTTATAAGGGCTAGAGAGCGATTTCTTATATGGATTTGTCAGTGTTCAAGGTTTCGTCAGATACAGCCGGTCAGACCAGGTAGCCAGCCATTCGGGTTTGAAGGCGACCATGATGGCGGTGAATAATCCGGTCAGAAAGGCATCGCCCCAGGCGGCCAGCCAGTGCGCGACCAAGCTCAGGCTGTTGTCGATGCCAGGCATGCTGTGACCGCTGAACTGCGCCAGCACACCGGCGACAAACCCGCAGACGGCAGTTCCCAGGAACGCCCGCCCAAGAATATAGACAAACAGATGAGGCCCAATCCAGCGGCGCACGGCCAGGCCCATGCCCAGTGCCAGCGTGGCAGGCACCACGCCCAGCCATACCGTCAGGTCCAAGGCGGTTTCCCACGGCATGGGCGAGATCAAAGCGGCAATCACACCCACCACGCACAGCACCGGCACAGCCAGCGGCCAGCCCAGCATCAGGACCAGCAGACACGCGCCGGAGCCCTGCAACTGCAGCGGCATCTTGTGCAGGCTTGGCATCGCCCACAGCCACGGAATCAGGGTCAGCGCGGCCAGAATGGGCGTCAGTCGGGTGGCACCGGCCATCAAACGCCAGGGGCGCATCAACACTGCGATGGTTAAGGCCAACGTCAGCATGGTGAAGTTGGTGATCATGACGAGCGGTGGGGCAGGGGGCTTTGAGGATGGTCCAGGGTTACAGAAACCGGTCCAGAATTTTGCGGCTTTCCCGACTCAGGGTGGCCGCATCGCGGATCAGGAACTGAATGCCGTGCGAGTCCGTGACCAGCAAAATGGTCGCACCAACGCGGCGGATGTCTTCATCCCCGCGCAGCACAAAGCTGGTGTTGCCCCGGTCGGTCTTGACGCTCCAGGTGCAGGGCGTGGAAAAGCTGGTGACACTGTCGATGCTCAAGATGGTCGGCATGAACTCCCGGCTCTGCAGCTCTTCACGAATCAGGCTTTGCGTCGGTTCCGGCAAAGCGGCCAGCTGGTCTACCCAGGCGACCTCATGGCCATCGGTGTGTACCAGGGAAATGCCGACATCGGGCGACTGGATCGGAAAGGCGCGGATCGGTACCACGCCCTCGACCACCTCGCCCTGCTGCGTGGTAAGAACGAGGCGGCCAAACGGGTTACGGGTCAGTTGAAAGGTGGCAGCAGTCATGGTAGTGCGGGTGTTCATTCGTCGTCCCTGCGGCGGTCTTTGGCATCGTCCATGTCCACATCCATATTGCGTGCCTGCGCCTGATACAGGTTGTAGTAAGCGCCTTCGGCGGCCATCAGCGCATCGTGCGTGCCGACTTCGACGATCTGGCCACGGTCCATCACCACCAACCGGTTGGCTCGGTGCAGGGTGGAGAGCCGGTGGGCAATGGCAATGGTGGTGCGGCCCTTGACCAGATTTTCCAGCGCGTTCTGGATTTCCTTTTCGGTCTCGGAATCGACCGACGAGGTGGCTTCGTCCAGGATCAGGATGCGCGGGTCAATCAGCAGCGCCCGCGCGATCGAGATGCGCTGGCGCTCCCCGCCGGACAAACCCTGTCCACGTTCGCCGACCATTGAGTCATAGCCTTGCGCCAGACGCAGGATGAATTCGTGCGCGTGGGCAGCGCGTGCGGCGGCAATGATCTCGGCCTGCGTGGCGTGCGGCTTGCCGTAGGCAATGTTCTCGGCGATGGTGCCAAAAAACAGAAACGGCTCTTGCAACACCAGCCCGATGTGGCGGCGGTAATCGGCTACCGGAAAGGCGCGCACATCCACGCCGTCGACCTTGATCGAGCCTTCGGATACATCGTAGAAGCGGCAGATCAGGTTGACCAGCGTGCTCTTGCCCGAGCCGCTGTGACCGACCAGGCCAATCATTTCGCCGGGGTTGATCGTCAGGCTGATGCCCTTGTTGACCTCGCGGTTGCCATAACGGAAGCTCACATCGGTTAGCTCGATGCGACCCTCGATGCGCTCCAGTTTGACCGGTTGCGTGGGTTCGGGCACGCTGGAGACATGATCCAGAATGTCAAAAATGCGTTTGGCGGCCGAGGCCGATTTTTCAGTCACCGAGACGATGCGGCTCATCGAGTCCAGCCGACCATAGAAACGGCTGATGTAGGAAATGAAGGCCATCAGCACACCAACGGTGATCTCAGACTTGGACACCAGCCAGATGCCAAACCCCCAGACCACCAGCAGACCGAGTTCGGTCATCAGCGAAATGCTGGGCGCAAACACCGACCAGATTTTGTTGATGCGGTCGTTCACCGCCAGGTTTTGTTTGTTGGCTTCGCGAAAGCGCGCTGATTCGCGGTCTTCCTGGGCAAACGCCTTGACCACCCGCACACCGGGGATGGTGTCGGCGAGCACACTGGTCACGGCTGACCAGACCCGGTCAATCTTCTCGAAACCGGTTTGCAGCCGAAAGCGCACCGAACGGATCATCCACACAATGAATGGCAGCGGCACCAGCGTAACCAATGCCAGCCAGGGGTTGATCGAGATCAGGATCACCGCCGTCATGATCAGCATCAGGATGTCAGAGGCAAAGTCCAGCAGGTGCAGCGACAAAAACACACAAATGCGGTCACTCTCGCTGCCAATGCGCGACATCAGGTCGCCAGTGCGCTTGCCGCCAAAGTACTCCAGCGACATGCGCAACAGGTGCTCGTAGGTGGTAGTGCGCAAATCCGCCCCAATGCGCTCGGACACCAGCGCCAGAATGTAGGTCTTGGCCCAGGACAGCCCCCAGGCCAGCACTGCAGCCCCAAACAGCCCGCCTAGATAAGTGGCCACCAGCATTGGTTCGATGTGTTTGCCGTTCTGGAACGGGATCAGCACCTCGTCCATCAAGGGCATGGCCAAGTACGGCGGAACCAAGCTGGCGGCGGTTCCCAGCAGTGTCAACCCGAGACCTGCAAACAGTTGTTTGCTATAAGGTTTCGCAAAGCGCCAGAGCCTGAACAGCGTCCAGGTCGAGGGTGGGGTATGGATGACCTTGGTGCAGATCGGGCATTCGTCCTGGTCGGGCTCCAGCGGTGCTTTGCAGCTTGGGCAGCGTCGGCCCTCGGGCAACACCGGCGCTTCACCTGTGACGTGGCTGGTTTGATGGATGTTGAATTGATCCACCAAACGAATCGCGTGCAGGTTGTGCGCCAGCGTAAAGCTCCAATGGGCCAAACGTCCTGTGTCGTCCAGTAGGTCCAAGTGACCCACTCCTGCATGATCATGCAGATGCATGGCCAGGCCAGGTTGGTAATGCCAGGACTGCCAGGTGGCATCTGGCGCACGACTCAACACGCGGTGCTCGGTGACCAGAACCACACCTCTAACGAAGTGAAGTTGGCTGTCAAGATCAAACACCAGAGCGGCCAGTATGCTCTCGTTTTCATAGATTTGTGCAGCCACATCCGGGTGCCATTGGGCAGGAATGTCTTGTAGCAACGGATCGGAAGCAGTAGCGTCTTGAGTCATACAGGCCAGAATTTTCGGCAGGTGGGTGGCCGCAAGCCGAATTCGAGTCGGTGGCGAACGGCAAGGGGCTTGAGGAGTTTACGGGTGAACCCAGGGCTAACAAATATTTATGTCATTTCCATGAGGAGAATGGCTTCTTGGGAGTAAATCAACTGAAAATTCATGGCTGGTGCTTAATGGACAACCTTTAAAAATTCATGACGATGAAGACCATTCAATTGCTGCGTGTGACCCATTTGCGCGGCCCCAATATCTGGACCTACCGTCCGGTCATCGAGGCGTGGGTTGATATTGGTGACTTGGAAGACTATCCCTCCAACACCCTGCCCGGATTTTATGAGCGTTTGACCGCCATGCTGCCTGGTTTGGCGGTGCATCGCTGCGGTATTGGTGAACCCGGTGGTTTCCTGGAGCGACTGCGCGACGGAACCTGGGCGGCTCACATCCTGGAGCATGTGGTGCTAGAGCTGCAAAATTTGGCCGGCATGCGCACCGGTTTTGGAAAAACCCGACAAACCCCGGTGCGCGGCATCTACAAGATGACCTTTCGCACCCGGCAAGAAGAGGTGGGCCGAGCGGCGCTGGCCGTGGGCTGCGATGTGGTTCATGCGGCCATTCACAACACAGCATTTGATCTGGCGGCGGCAGTATCCCGGCTGCGTGATCTGGTTGACAAGCATTGCATGGGGCCCAGTACGGCGCACATTGTGGAGGCTGCCACTGAGCGCGGTATTCCCCATATTCGCCTGACCGATGGCAACCTGATACAACTTGGGCACGGCTCCAGCCAACGCCGGATATGGACCGCCGAGACGGACCAGACCTCGGCCATCGCCGAGGAAATTGCCAGCGATAAAGACCTTACCAAGTCATTGCTGCAGTCGTGTGGTGTGCGGGTGCCGCAAGGTCAGGTCGTCAATACTGCCCAGGAGGCGTGGGAGGCCGCGCAGGACATTGGTCTGCCGGTGGCAGTCAAACCTTATGACGGTAACCACGGCCGTGGCGTGTCCCTTGACCTGGCAAGACAACAGGACGTCGAAGCGGCATTCCTGCTGGCTCAACGCAAGGGTGAAGGCAAGGTCATCGTCGAGCAGTTCATTTCAGGCAATGAGCACCGCTTTCTGGTGGTGGGGAATAAGCTTGTCGCTGCCGCACGGGGCGAGACGGCATGGGTCACCGGAGACGGCCACGCCAACATCATTGAGCTGGTGAATTGTCAGCTCAATACCGATCCGCGTCGTGGCGCGACAGAAGACGCGCCTTTGAACACCCTGGCGCCCCACGAAGGCGCTGAAATCGTCCTGGAGTTGGAGCGTCAAGGACTCACCGCCTATTCGGTTCCAGCTGCTGGCGACAAAGTCCTGATTCAGCGCAACGGCAATGTGGCTTTTGATGTGACTGATGATGTCCACCCCAGCGTAGCAGCGGTGGCAGCTCTGGCCGCGCGAGTTGTCGGGCTGGATATTGCCGGCGTTGACATGGTGTTGGAAGACGCCTCACGCCCGTTGGCTGATCAGCGTGGTGCGGTCATCGAAGTCAACGCCAGCCCAGGCCTGTTGGCCCATTTGAAACCAGCCAGCGGCCAACCCCGTCCTATCGGCAAAGCCATCATTGACCATTTGCTTGGAGCGGATCAAGGTCAAAGCGGGGTGGGTCGCATACCTGTGGTGGGTGTCACGGGCCAAGCCAACACCACGCACCTTGCCCGCCTGATTGCCTGGTTATTGCACAACAAAGGTCAAAAAGTTGGCCTGGCTTGCCGGGATGGTTTTTACCTGGGCGCGCGCCGGGTTTCTGCGGCGGACAGCACGGGTTGGGATGCTGGGCAGAACCTGCTGATGAATCGCGCGCTGAATGTGGCTGTGTTCGAACACAGTACCCGCCAGATCCTGGCTGAGGGCCTGGCTTACGACAAATGCAGTGTTGGTGTGGTCACAGATTTTGGTGGCCTGGAATCACTGGCAGAGTTCTATATAGATGACCTGGACAAGCTCTTCAACGTGGTGCGCACCCAGGTTGATGTGATCTTGCCGCACGGCACAGCGGTCCTCAATGCCGACGATCCTCAGGTGGTTCAACTGGCACCGCTGTGCGACGGTCAGGTTATTTTTTATGGCCACAACCCTGACTCGCAAGTCATGGTGGAGCATCGTACCAACGGTGATCGGGTGGTTTTCCTTGAAGGCGACCTGATTGTCCTGGCCCAGGGCGCGGATGCGGTCGCCCGAATTGCGCTGGATTCACTGACGCCCGATGCCAGGGACTTGCAAGACAGTGCGCTGGCCGCCGTTGCCGCTGCATGGGCGCTTGGCATGACCCCGGATTTGATCGGCGCTGGACTGCGAACTTTCCGACTGATCCCTAACAAAAAACTTGAATCATGAAGTTGTCCCGTATCAGAGCCCTTCGGGGTCCCAATCTTTGGACGCAGCGTACTGCCATTGAAGTGGTGGTGACCTGTACCGCCGCCGAGTGTGATGTCACCGTCGATCCCGGTTTTGATGCCCGTTTGCATACCTGTTTCCCGGCCATTGGCATGGTTCAGTCCGGCGGACAAGACACACCGGTCAGCTTGGCACATGTGCTGGGTGTGGCGGCTCTGGGGCTGCAGGCGCAGGCAGGGTGTCCGGTGACCTTCCGGCGTACCACACCAACCTTGGAAGTTGGCATTTTTCAGGTGATTGTGGAATACACCCAGGAGGCGGTAGGTCGGTTGGCGCTGGAGCTGGCGCACACGCTGTGCCAGGCCGCCGTGGAGGGCACTTCCTTTGACCTGCAACAGGCGCTGGCCCAGTTGCGCGATCTTGACGAAGACGTGCGCCTGGGTCCCAGCACCGGCACCATCGTTGACGCCGCTGTAGCGCGGCAGATTCCGTATCGCCGCATGACCGAAGGCAGCATGGTCATGTTTGGCTGGGGCAGTCGACAACGCCGCATTCAGGCGGCCGAGATTGACCGAACCAGCGCCATTTCCGAGGCTATTGCGCAAGACAAGCAGCTCACCAAAAAGCTGCTGGCCGCGGCAGGCGTGCCGGTGCCCCAGGGGCGCGAAGTGGCCAGCGCCGAAGACGCGTGGGCTGCAGCCCTTGAAATTGGTATGCCGGTGGTGGTCAAACCCAAGGATGGCAATCAAGGCAAAGGAGTCACCGTCAACATTTCTTCGCGTGATCAACTGCTAGGTGCTTACCGTACGGCATCGGAATTCAGCCGCAAGATTCTGGTTGAAAAGTTTTTGCCGGGACACGACTTTCGCCTGCTGGTGGTCGGTGACAAATTGGTGGCGGCTGCTCGGCGCGATGCGCCCCATGTGGTGGGTGACGGCGTTCGCAGCGTTCGTGTGCTGGTAGACATGGTAAACAGCGATCCACGGCGGGGTTCCGGCCACGCCACATCGCTGACCAAAATCCGTTTTGACGACATCGCCCTGGCTTGCCTGGCGGGGCAGGGCTTGCAGGCAGATTCGGTACCGGCCAATGGCCAACGTGTGGTCTTGCGGCGCAATGCCAACCTGTCCACCGGCGGCAGCGCGACCGATGTCACGGACGATGTCCACCCGGAAGTGGCCGCGCGTGCAGTGGCAGCCGCTCAAATGATTGGTCTGGATATTTGCGGTGTCGACGTTATGACCGACAGTATTCACCACACGCTCGAAGAAAAAGGCGGCGGCGTGGTCGAGGTCAATGCCGCGCCCGGCTTGCGCATGCATGTTTCGCCGTCGTTTGGCAAGGGGCGGCCCGTGGGTGAAGCGGTGATTAACCACATGTTTGGCGCAAGTGGCAACGGGCGTATTCCGGTGGTAGCGGTGACCGGCACCAACGGCAAGACCACCACCGTGCGCCTGATCTCCCACCTGCTGACGCAAAGTGGCCTGCGTGTGGGTATGACCAGTACCGACGGGGTTTACGTGGCTGGTCAGCGCGTTGACACGGGTGACTGTAGTGGCCCCAAGAGCGCACGCAACGTTCTGGCCCACCCGGATGTGGATGCCGCCGTGCTGGAGACCGCGCGCGGTGGCATGTTGCGTGAGGGGCTGGCGTTTGACCGTTGTGATGTGGCCGTGGTCACTAACGTTGGAAGCGGCGACCATCTGGGCCTGAACTACATCGTCACGGTAGAAGACCTGGCGGTGCTCAAGCGGGTGATCGTGCAAAACATCGCTGCGCATGGCGTGGCGGTGCTCAACGCCGCTGATCCTATCGTCGCGGGCATGGCACCGCACTGTTCCGGCTCGGTCACCTTTTTTGCTGCGGACCGCCATCATCCGGTCATGGCGACCCATTTGGCGCAAGGAAACCGGGGTATCTATGTCGAGAACGCTTGCCTGGTGGCTGCGCAGGGCGACGTACAGCACAAACTGGCTTTGTCAGGCGTGCCGATCACCCATCAGGGCAGCATTGGGTTTCAGGTGGAAAACGTCATGGCGGCAGTCGCCGCTGCCTGGGGTTTGGGCTTGGATTGGGAGGTGATTCGGGCTGGTTTGGCCAGCTTCGTCAACGACAGTGACAACGCTCTGGGCCGCTTTAACTTGTTTGACTACCGTGGCGCCACTGTGATTGCTGATTACGGCCATAACCCCGATGCCATGTTGGCACTAGTGCAGGCGGTGCAAGCCTTGCCCGCCAAGCGCCGCTCGGTGGTGATCAGCGGCGCGGGTGACCGACGCGACGACGACATTCGCCAGCAAACCCAGATCCTGGGCCAGGCTTTTGATGACGTGGTGCTGTACCAGGACCAGTGTCAGCGTGGCCGGGCAGACGGTGAAGTGATTGCCTTGCTGCGCGAAGGATTGTCGAGCGCCAAACGCACCCAGACCATTCACGAAATCACCGGCGAATTTCTGGCGATTGACACCGCCATGGACACATTGGCCGAGGGCGATCTGTGCCTGATTCTGGTGGATCAGGTGGAAGAGGCGTTGGCGTACATCCGTGCCAGGATTGCCAGGGGCTAGGGCTGATGTCAGCTTGAACATGCTGCTCGCCAGCCCGGCGGCGCCATGAGTGCGGTGCCGCACCGCGGCATGATCACGGTGTCGATCATGCTGGCGACCATCATGCAGGCGCTGGACACCACGATAGCCAACGTCGCCTTGCCGCACATGCAGGGCAGCCTGCAGAGTTCGCAAGACCAGATCACCTGGGTGCTGACCTCTTATATCGTGGCTGCGGCGATTGCCACACCGCTGACCGGATGGCTCTGTGCGCAGTGGGGGCGTCGGCAGGTCTTTTTGACCACGGTGGTGGGTTTTACCCTGGCGTCCGCCTTGTGCGGCGTATCGGTCAACCTGGGGCAGATTGTGGCGGCGCGTTTGTTGCAAGGCCTGTTTGGCGCGGCGCTGGTGCCGCTGTCGCAAGCGGTGTTGCTGGACATCAACCCGCGCGAAAAAATCGGCCAGGCGATGGCGATCTGGGGTGCTGGCATCATGGTCGGGCCGATTCTGGGGCCAGTGATCGGCGGCTGGCTGACCGAAAACGCCAGTTGGCGCTGGGTGTTTTACATCAATTTGCCCGTCGGCATGATGGCGTTTTACGGCATTGCACGCTATCTTCCTGAGAGCAAACCATTGAGTGAACGCCTGGACTTCTTCGGTTTTTTTACCCTAAGCATGGCCGTTGGTCTGCTGCAGTTGATGTTGGATCGGGGCCAGCAGATGGACTGGTTCAACGCTTGGGAAATCCGCTTGGAGGCCGCCGGTTGCCTGATAGCCTTGGCGTTTTTTGTGGTGCACACCGGCACCACGCAAGGGGCGTCGTTCCTGAACCGGGGTTTGCTCAAAGACCGTAACTTCATCACCGCCACCCTGTTTGCCTTCATTGTCGGCATGATTTTGTATGCCACCATGGCGCTGCTTCCCGAGCTGTTGCAAGGGTTGCTGGGTTATCCGGTGATCTATACCGGCGAGGTGATGGCGCCGCGCGGCATCGGCACCATGCTGGCGATGCTGGTGGTGGGGCGATTGATGCACCGTATCGACGTGCGCGCCATCATGGCGCTGGGTTTTGGGCTGACCGCCACGTCGCTCTATCAGATGACACGCATGACGCTGGACATGGACGCCAGCCTGATTGTGGTGTCGGGCTTTGTGCAGGGGCTGGGCATTGGCTTCACCTTTGTGCCGCTGAGCGCAGCCGCCTTTGCCACGCTGGCCCCGCAGCTGCGCAACGACGGCACACCCATTTACAGCCTGATGCGCAATATTGGCAGTAGCGTTGGCATCTCGGTGGTGCAGGCCTTGCTGATCCAGGGCTCGGCCCGCGCCCACGCCGAGCTCGCTGGCGACATCTCTTACGCCAACCCGGTGCTGCACACCCTGCCGCCGATGCTGAACCCGGCAACGCCAGGAGGACTGGCGGTCATCAACGGCGAGGTCACCCGGCAGGCGGCGATGATGGGCTATGTCAACGACTTTCGCATCATGATGCTGATCACCCTGATGACCATGCCGCTGTTGCTGCTTATTCGCCGACCTGCGGCGACTCGCAACGTCGGTGCGGCAGCACCTGTTGCTGATTGATACCACTATTTGAAAAATAGCTGCTTGCCGTTTGTTTATAAGGGCTAGAGCCTAGAAATGCATTAAGGATTGATGCGCGCCTCATGGCCTCAGCGCCATGGGGAGTGAGGCCATGGCGTTGAACCGGTAGCATCGACGCACGGCGCGGCGACTGGGTCAGGCGCATGCGGTTTTGGGGTGAAACCACGCGCGGGGGTAGGTTGCGGTATTTGAGAATCCCAGGGCGCGCGCATTTCACCCCAAAGCCCGGTCACCTGACCCAGCCACCACACCTCAAGGGCTTTTGAAGCCGCGCAGGGGCGGAAGAAACCTGGCTGGTAAGGGCAAGATATGCATCTGTTTTGATAGCTGCTAGCGCTTTTCTGATGAGGGCTTGCGGTTGTTTTGCTATCACCTCGGTATTGCGGCAATTCTTGTCAACAAAGTCTGAGATTGGCTTGAGGCTGACATACACCATTGAGACAACGGTTGCCATCGACACGACCCGAACCAAAGCGGATGGCAAATGGGGATCCTTAGAAGTCGTAAATGTGGTCATTGAGCACTTGCACAGTGAAGTTTATGTGGGGCGGTAGCCATTGCTGCAAATAGAATCAGCAATGATAGGCACTTAAGCCTTCAGGGAGCGTAAATGCGTGTTTTTGTCTTGCAGTTTTGCTGTTTAGCCGTGTTTTCGATGGCACGTAACCCTGGCTTCCAAATAGTACTTGTGGCTGGTGGGCCTTCTCTATGAGCGGACTGTCTGACCTGCTAGTCAACTTGCTGGACTACGTCGTAGAGCAGTCCAAAGACATTGACCCCAACGGCTTCAAGCTCACTAGTAGCAAAGAATTTGTCCAGTACAAACCCACCCTGCAGGGTCTGCCAGGCGTTGACTTCGACAAGAAGGTCGAAGGGGACCACATCTGGATGCGGGTGGAGCGCTTGGCAGAAATTCCACCGCCACAAATCCAACTGAAAGAAATTCAGCGTTTCTTCACGATTTCAACCAGTCCCAGTGGGCCCGAGCCGACCATCAACGAAACCGTGCTGAGCCACAGTATTGCCACCGACTCCGGCAAGCTGACCAGGCCGGAGGCTGAACGACTTGCCAATGACCGCCGCAAATTGGTCACAGAGACGTTTGCCCAGTACAAGCCTCTCTGGAAAGCATGGGCCGAAGGGGAGAAGCCCAGGCGAGTCACCATTGGTCTTTACGGGGAACTGTTTTCTCTCAAGCACCAGATGGAAGCCGAAGAGACGGCCAAGCCCCATGAGCTGGTCTGGGGCATGGGGATTACGTCCTGGAAGATTGCGGTCGAAGGGCGGACTGGCCCAGGCACTGTCGATTACCAGTACCCGCTGATTACCCAGGCCATGGAGCTCTCCATCGAAGACCAAACGATGGCGATTACCCTGAGCCCCAGGGCGGTAGACCCACGGTTCGAGTTTGATGCGTTCTTGGCTTGCCACGTGCTGAGCGCTCCGGAAGTCGAAAAGGCCTGCAAGGACGCACTTACCAAGGACCCGGACAAGCAAATAACACCATTCGACACAGGCAGTTTTGAGCACCTGCTTCGACTTACCGCTGGCAATCTGCACGAGCGTGGGCAATTCTTGTCTGGGCAAGAGCGGGCCATTCCGGCCACTGAAGACTTGGTCGTCACGGATGCCTGGGTAATTTTGTCTCGGCCACGTTCAAACAACTACTTACTGGACGACATTGAGCGGTTAAAAGGGAACATCAGGGGTGGGGCCGTTATTCCGGCCGGATGTCTGTCGCTTGTGACACCGCCCCTCGACCAGGTCATCAACTTTGAGCCAATCTCGTTCAGAGGCTTGTCTGGCACCGGAAGCACAGGCATTGGCGGCGCTGCGCCGCAGGAACTGTATTTCCCCCTTCCGTACAACCACGAACAAGTCACCATTGTCGAGCAATTGGAGCGTTCGGACGGAATCACGGTCCAAGGCCCTCCAGGCACAGGTAAGACCCACACCATTGCCAACATTGTTTGCCACTATCTGGCAACCGGCCGAAAGGTGCTTGTCACTTCCAAGGGTGAGCAGGCGCTGGAAGTTCTGCAATCAAAGATTCCAGCTGAAGTGCGCCCGTTGACCGTGGCGCTAATTTCAGGCGACCGGGAAGGGATGCGCCAATTTCAGTCAGCGATTGAAACAATCATCCACAACGTCTCGCAGCTGAACCCAGAGGTGTCGCGCACGGAAATCGTTCGCCTGTTGAGCGCCATCGACAGAGCCCATTCCGAACTGGCCACCATTGACAAGCGAGTTGATGACATCGCGATGTCCCAGCTGTCCGATGTCGAGGTGGACGGCGTGACCATGCGCGCTCAGAAGATGGCAGAGCTGGTGATACATGGCAATTCACGCCATGCGTGGTTTGATGACGTTCTCTCTCTGGACGCGGAGCATGCGCCGCCAGCAACGGCTTCTGAGGTTGCACAAGCACGGGAGGCGCGACGCCGGTTAGGGCCAGATTTGTCGTACGTGAGTGCCAAGGTTCCTTCTAGCAGCGCGTTACTACCTGCCGCTGAAATCGAGACCCTGCACAACGTTCTTGTCAGCATTCGGGACATTGAAGACGCCGAGGCAAAGGGCGGATTGCTTTCATTGCGGGCCACGACCCCGGAAGTACTGGCTGACGCCCGTAGATTGTTGACGGCAGTTGAAGCCGCGGCGGCTCTTGCCAAGGAACTCGAACAAACGGGCGAGCTTTGGACATTTGAGTTGCGCAAAAAATGCCGGCAAAGTGACTTCATCAGTGAGCGCAAGGCACTAGAAGCTCTTTTCGATGAAATTGAGGCTTTGATAAAGGCCCGTGCAGACTTTCTCATCCGGCCAGTCGAAGTCGCGGAGGCCGCCATTGGTGTCCCCAAGTTCAGGGAGGCGCTGTCTCGTGCAAGTGAGACCGGAAAGCCTTTTGGTCTGATGTCATTCGGCGCCGGTGACATTAAGGCCATGGTCCAAGAGGTCAAGGTTGCTGGGCTGGCGCCTGCGAGCACGGGGGACTGGCAGCATGTGCTGGACTACGCCAAGCTGCATGACAGGGTCGTTTCCTTCAGCACCCGGTGGAACCAGTTTGCTGATTTGTTGTCAATTCCAAAGGTGAGCGGTGGTGTGCAGGCACTTCGTGGCATCGAACTCACAACAGTTGCTGCCCGGAAAGCCCATTTGTTGGCAACCAACCACGATGCGCATCTGCCTTTGTTGGCAGAAAGTGTATTTGCCAAGGTGCCAACAGCGCAGCTTCACGGTACATCGACCGAAATCCTCAAGGTAAGAGAGCATTTGCGGGCGCACTTGACGCGTGCGGACTTGGCCAGAGCAGCGACCCAGCTGGCCACATTGCAGGAAAAAATGGCTGGCACAACAGGTCAGGTATCCGATGACCTAAGGGCCTTTGTTGAAAAGACCCTCGGCAACAAACAGTTCCCGGCAGAGCGGGTGGTGGCGCGGTACGCGGAGCTGCTCAGCGAGGTGCGCCGGATTGAGGCATTGGCACCCGACATCCAGACCGTCATCAAGTTGTCAGGGGCTTTTGAGGTCGCAGGCGCTGAGAAATTAGCTGCGCGAGTAACCCACTCACCAATTTGCTCTTCGGGCGAAGATTCCGTTTTGCCAATCACTTGGCGTGAAGCTTGGAACTGGGCTCGGGTCAAGTCGCATCTCGACAAGATAGAAGCTCGGGAGGAGTTGCTGGCGCTGGCCAGCCGACGCCGGGACCTCGAGGCTGGACTTGCCAAGCTGTACGAAAACATGGTGTCGAAGTCGGCGTGGCTGATGACAAAAACGGGTGCCTCGCCCAGAGTGCTATCGGCGCTGGAGACCTACAAGACAGCTATTCGCCGCATTGGGCAGGGTACTGGGCCAAATGCCACTCGCCATCGGCGTGATGCCCAGAGAGCAATGGAGGACGCCCAAGGGGCTGTTCCGTGTTGGATTATGAGCCACAACAAAGTGTCTGAAACGCTACCGGCCATATTGGGCAGCTTCGACTTGGTTGTGGTGGACGAAGCCAGCCAGTCCGACCTGTGGGCGTTGCCGGCGGTGTTACGCGGCAAGAAGATTTTGGTGGTTGGCGATGACAAGCAGGTGTCTCCCGACGGAAGCTTTATTGCCGCCACCCACATTCAGTCCCTTAAAGACCGATTCCTGGCTAACCAGCCATATTCGGCCGTCCTGACGCCGGAAAAGTCGCTCTACGACATTGCGTCAACAGTATTTGCTGCGCAGAAAGTCATGCTTCGGGAGCATTTCCGATGCGTGCCGACCATCATCGCGTACAGCAATCAGTTCTACGACGGCTTCATGCAGCCATTGCGGATTCCCAAGGAGTCTGAACGCATAGACCCTCCGCTCGTGGACATCTATGTTCCGTCTGGCTATCGCGACAAAAAAGATATCAATCGGCCAGAGGCAGAAGCCATCGCGGATGAAATCACGGCCATTCTTCAGAACAAGCAATTTGCCAACAGAACATTAGGCGTTGTGTCGCTCCTGGGGCCGGACCAGGCCAAATACATTGACACACTGGTCCGCTCTCGCTGCGATGCCGCTGAGCTGATGCGGCGCAAGTTCGAATGTGGTGACGCGCGAGTTTTTCAAGGCAGCGAACGGGACATCATGTTCTTGTCGATGGTCGTTGACCCAAAGAATGCCAGGGCGGCCTCAGGGAATACGGCGGAACAGCGTTTCAACGTGGCCGGTAGCCGGGCACGTGACCGAATGTACTTGGTCCGGTCTGTGAAATTGACCGACCTGTCCCACCTGGACTTGAGAGCAGGACTGCTGGGGCATTTCAGCAAACCGTCAGAAGGCAGTTATGAAGAAAACAAGAACCTAATTGAACTTTGCGAGTCTGGGTTTGAGAAGCAGGTCTACTCCGAGCTGGTCGACAAGGGCTACCGGGTCATCCCTCAAGTGAAGGCGGGCTCATTCCGTATTGACATGGTGGTCGAAGGCGAGCGGGATGCCAGGCTTGCCATTGAATGCGACGGCGACGAGTTCCACGGCCCCGACCGGTGGGCGGCCGACATGGGCCGTCAACGAGTGCTTGAGCGGGCCGGTTGGACGTTCTGGCGGTGCTTCGCGTCGACGTGGTCGATGCGCCGGGATGAGGTGTTGGAGGAGCTGCTCCAGCGATTGAGCGCAATGGGTATTGAGCCCTTGGGGACTCTGGAGAAGATACCGTCATTGGTGGAGCAACGAACCTGGATTCCAAGCGCGCAAATTGATTCGGATTCGGGACAACAAGCCGATGATGTTGGAATTGAAATCGAGGCTGCCATCGCAACGGCTCAGGCATCGACCCAAGATTTGTTTGCCACTGAGGTGCAGCAGCCTATTGTTGCCGAGGCTCCCCACAATCCGATAAGTCCGACCATGACCAGTAAGGCAATAAAGCTTGCTGACGGGACTTACGATGTGGACGCATTGAAACAGCTTGCTGAAGCCTTTGACCTTGTCGTAGACGACCGCAGGTCCGCAGGGGGAGGGCTGTGGGTGCTTAACCCTGACATCAGACCCTTTAAGGAAGTGGCACCGTGCGTGAAGGTCCTGCTAAAAGCAGGCTTTGTTTGGGTGGAAAAGAAGCAGGGTTGGTATTGCCGTTAAAGATACAGATAGCAAATTTGGTTGTGTCGTGCCCCAAGTGCCGACGAGCCGGTGTTCTCTATGGCGAGCGCATGTCCAAGCATGCGCGATATTCAATGTCCCAATGCAGTCATTCGTGAAATACGGCTATTGGCCCTTATGGATAGCTATCCATAAGGGCCATTATGTGAAGGTCCCAATTATGAGAAGTTCAATGCTTCTGGGCAGGTCGATGGCCTGTATATCGGCAATCAACCTGCGCGTGCAGTTCACATAATTACAGGGTCTGAAG
>JARLJH010000002.1 GCA_031291305.1 Rhodoferax sp.
CGCAGTTTGGCCTCGTCCATATTGATCACCATCCTTGGATGATCAAGCAACCAGTTCAACCGTAAATTCGTCGACTCAGGCTCACTCCTGGGTGGAAATACGCAAACCGTTCAGGCTCATACCTCATTGGACAAGGCTCTGATGAACCGCCGGACCGTCGACGCATTAAGATGTGCGCCATTGTCGCCTGCCCATCGATCACACGCGTCTTTTCGCCATGCCATCAGCCTGTGCCTGCCCCGCCTGTCAATCGAACATGACCCTGCATACCTTGCCCAGTGTTGCTGGCGGCCAGGTGGAGATTGACCTGTGTTTCACCTGCCGGGGCATCTGGTTTGACCCGCAGGAGAACCTGAAACTCGCTCCCGCCGCCGTGGTGGCCTTGTTCAAACTGTTGCACGAGCACCGCCATGATGGCATCGCCGCCTTGCCGAACAAGCTGGCCTGCCCGCGCTGCAATCGCGCCTTGGCACAGGGCTTTGATGTGGTGAAAAGCGGGCGCTACATCACCCACCGCTGCCCGCAACGGCATGGCCGCTTCAGCACGTTTTCCTCGTTCATGATCGAAAAAGGCTTTGTGCGCCAATTGACGACAACCGAGATCGACGACATGGCGCAGCGCCTGCGGGTCATCAACTGCAGCAATTGCGGCGCGCCGGTGGACTTGCACACTGACCACGCCTGCCGGCATTGCCGCTCCGCGCTGTCCTTACTGGACCCGCAGGCGGTGGAGCGGGCGCTGGTGGGCTACGAGTCTGCCGCGCGAGGTTCCGACGGTATCAAGATACCGCAATTGGCAGACGCTCTGGTGATGCTCGAGCGTGACCGCCTGCAGGCCGAGCGCGAAGCCAAAGCCAATCAGAGCGGCCATCTGGTACTGTCCGGCGATGGCTGCAGCATTGATTTGTGGGCGGCGGGGGTGGCGCTGGTGTGGGGGATGCTGAAATGAGCGGTGTTGACGTGAGTGCTCACGCAAAGTGGTCAAACGAAGCGCAAGTGTTGTCCAGCGGCTTTCCCTGGCGATCCATCAGGTGCAGGCCCGGTTCGGTGTTGATCTGGCCGATACGCGTCACAGGTGTCTGGCTGGCGCGCCCGGCCTGGGCTACCGTATCACGCAAGGTGGGTGGTGCGGTGAACAGCAGCTCGTAATCATCTCCACCAGCGAGTGCCAGGGCACGCCATTGCTCCGTTGAAAGTTGTATGCAAAATTGGCCTGTAGCCCTTTTGTTACCTGAGTATGCAGCTATCAATTCAGTGGCAATGTCGGCGTGTACCGTCGCGCCCACTCCTGAGTTTTCCAGAATATGACCCAAGTCGCCAAGCAGCCCGTCACTGACATCAATGGCCGCCGAGGCTATGCCGCGCAAAGCCAGACCGAGCGCTATCCGGGGTGTCGGTGTTTCCAGCCGGGCACGCGATGTGGCCAGCAGTTCCGGCGGTAGCTCGATCTTGCCCAGCAATGCGTCCAGCGCCAGCCGCGCGTCGCCAAGTGTGCCGCTGACATAAATGTCGTCGCCCGGTCTGGCACCGCTGCGCAGCAGCGCCTGCGAACTACCCGCCACCACCGGCACCTCGCCAAACACGGTGATGCAGATATTCAGCGGCCCGGCGGTGGTGTCGCCACCAATTAGCTCGCAGCCGTGGACATCGGCCAGGGCAAACAGACCTTCGGCAAAGGCCGCCAGCCAGGGCTCGTCTACATGTGGCAGAGATAGCGCCAGGGTGAACGCCAGCGGCTGGGCACCGCAGGCGGCCAGGTCGCTTAGGTTCACCGCCAGCGCCTTGTGACCCAGCGTGCGCGGGTCAACATCGGCAAAAAAATGGCGGCCGGATACCAGCATGTCGCTGGAGATGGCCATCTGCGTGCCCGCCTTGGGCTGCAGCAGGGCGCAGTCGTCGCCCACCCCCAACGCGGCGTGGCGCGCTGGGCGCTTGAAATAGCGGTCAATCAGGTCAAATTCACCCATGCCGTCAGTGCAGCGTGCGGGTGCCACCATTGGCGCTTAGCGCATCGAGCACAAACATGGGTACGTCCACGTCGAACTTTTCGCCATCTTCGGCCACGCAGAAAAAGCTGCCGTGCATGGTGCCGGTGGCGGTACGCAGGCGGGTGCCGCTGGTGTATTCAAACGCCTCGCCGGGTTGCAGCAGTGGCTGGCGACCCACCACGCCCAGGCCTTTGACCTTTTCATGGTGGCCGTTGGCGTCGTTGACGTTCCAGGTTCGCGAAATCAATTGCGCCGCCACCTGGCCGGTATTGCGCACGGTGATGGTGTAAGTGAAGAAGTACAGACCGTTGTCCGGGTCAGACTGCTCGGCCACATAGTGCGGCTTGACCTGGACGGTGAATTGGTAGGTAGGGGAGGAGGGCATGGCGAGATGCTACCGTGAAACCCGGTGACGGGGGTGACGCCGCTTTCAGGGTTGGCCAGACATGCCCGGTAGCAGTGGCAATTCCAGCGCGACGCCGCCGGTTTGACCAACGCGCCCCAACACAGCACTGCGGGCGTGGACCGACTGCAGTACCAGTCCGTCAGCGACCTCGTCGCCAACCCGGAAAGGTTTGGCCAACGCGCCTTCCACCGAGATCAGGGCGCTGCCGCGAGCACCCTGATGGCCGATACCGCCTTCGGCAATCACGCCCACCAGTTTGTAAGCACTGGAGGTGTTGGCAACCGGAGCCTTTTCTGCTGCCGGGTTGGCGCCCAGCAACGAGGCCACTTTCCCGCTATCAATCGTCACGTCTGGCGCGGTTGCCACCGGGTTCAGGCTGCCATGCGTTCCAGCGGGCCAGTGCAATACCCAAAATGCGGCGCTTGCGGTGACCATACCAGCCAACAAAAATGTCAACAAGCGTAAGAGCCAGGGGTTAGGGTTGGATGATGGGTTGGCATGCAACATGGCGCGATTATCATCGCAACACTTTTCAGATATCCATGTCACCCAGGCCCAAACCATGCGACACCCCAATCTTCCCCATCTTGTTTCGCCCCGTTACCTGCGCCGCTCCTTGCAGACCGGTTTTACCCTGATTGAGTTGATGGTGGTGCTGCTGATCATTGGCGTGCTGGCCGCGTTGATCGTGCCCAATGTGCTGGACCGAGCTGACGACGCTCGCGTCACTGCGGCCAAAACCGATGTCACCAACCTGATGCAGGCGCTCAAGCTCTACAAGCTGGACAACCAGCGCTATCCAACGGCCGAGCAGGGCCTGCAGGCCCTGCTGACCAAGCCGACAGTGCCCCCGGTGCCGAATAACTGGAAGAATTACCTCGACCAGCTGCCCAAAGACCCCTGGGGTAATCCTTATGTGTACCTGAACCCGGGCATCAAGGGTGAGGTGGACGTGATGTCGTACGGTGCCGATGGCCAGTCCGGTGGCGAAGGCAAGAATGCCGACATTGGCAGCTGGCAGCCCTGAATCTGGTCCGCGTAGCAGGTGCCAACACATGCGGCGCAGCCTGCGCTCAGGCACCGGGCGGGCCTCCGGTTTCACGCTGCTAGAGCTGCTGGTGGTTCTGGCGATCGTGGCCTTGGCCTCCGCCGGTGTTGGTTTTGCCCTGCGTGATGACACCACCACCCGGTTGGAGCGCGATGCCCAGCGGCTGGGTGCCTTGCTTGAAGCCGCCCGTGCGCAGTCGCAGGTCACCGGCGTGCCGGTGCGCTGGTACGCCACAGCCCAAGGGTTTCGCTTTGTGCCGGAGCCGCCATCCACGCCAACAGAACCACCGCCCAGACAATGGCTGGACCCCGACACCCGCGCCGAGGTCGAGCGCCTGCCTGGCGCGGTGGCGAACGACATGGGGCAGGGAGCGGGTGACAGTCTGCTGCTCGGACCCGAGGCCATCATTGCGCCGCAGGCGGTGACGCTGTTTGCCGCCAGTCAGCCGGAAAAGCGTGTGCGTTTGTCTACCGACGGCTTGCGTCCGTTTGCCGTGCAGACAGGCACACCATGAAAGCCGGGTCACGTCAGCGCAGCTTGCGCGGCTTCACATTGGTGGAGGTGCTGGTGGCGCTGGGCATCGTCTCCATCGCGTTGACGGCAGGCTTGCAGGCCACCGGGGCACTGACGCGGCATGCGCAGCGCCAGGAGGACATGGTGCTGGCCCAAGTCTGCGCTGAAAACGAGCTGGCCAGAGTGCGTCTGGCCCGACAACTGCCGGGTGTGGGTGACAGCACGGTTGCGTGCGAGCAAGCGGGGCGTCATCTGTCCGTGGCCTTGGGCGTGCGTGCCACACCCAACCCCAATTTCCGGCGGGTCGATGCCCAGGTGCTCGACGGTGAGACGCCGATCTGGCGGCTGACCACAATCGTGGGGCGCTACTGATATGCGGCGTACCGGCCAAGGCTTCACCCTCATTGAACTGCTGGTGGCCATCAGCGTGATGGCGCTGATGGCTGTTTTGAGTTGGCGTGGCGTGGATGGCATCAGCCGCTCGCAGGAGCGCCTGCAGCAGCGTGCCGACGAGGTCTTGACCCTGCAAGCCACGCTGACGCAGTGGGGCTCTGACCTGGACGCCATCGTCAGCCAGCCGGGCATGCCGGGTCTGGATTGGGACGGGCGTGCCCTGCGCATTCTGCGACGCAGCAGCGCGGCACCTGATCAGGGGCTGGTGGTGGTGGCCTGGGCGCAGCGTAACAATGCAAAGGGGCAGGGCGAGTGGTTGCGCTGGCAGTCGCCACCGCTGGACAATCGCCGCGACCTGGAATCGGCCTGGCAAAAGGCGACTGTCTGGGCGCAAACGCCGAGCGCAGAAGACAGCGCGCGTGAGGTGCACACGCTGCCCATCGACCAGTGGCAGGTTTTTTACTACCGCAACAACGCCTGGACCAACCCCTTGTCCAGTGGTGACAGTACCAATGCGGCTACCACGTCGCAGGGCACATCGGCTGGCAGCGGTGTCGCCCTGACCTTGCCGGACGGTGTGCGGCTGGCGCTGACCCTGTCCGCCGGGCAGGCTGTCAGTGGCACGCTGACGCGGGACTGGGTCAGTCCGCTGATCGGGGGGGGCTCATGAGGCGGGCTGCTGCGCGTACCTTGCAGCGCGGTGCCGCCCTTCTGATGGCCATGCTCACCGTGGTGCTGGTTGCCACGCTGGCCAGTGCCATGCTGTGGCAGCAGTGGCGCGGGATTGAGGTCGAGTCGGCTCAGCGCACCCGCGTGCAGTCGGCCTGGATACTCGTTGGTGCGCTGGACTGGGCGCGTCTGATCCTGCGAGAGGATGCACGCCAGGGCGGCGCCGACTATCTGTCCGAGCCCTGGGCGGTGCCGCTGGCGCCCGCGCGCCTGTCCACGTTTCTGGCCGCCGAGCACGGTCAGGCATTGGTAACCGACGACAACGATGCGGCGCAGGCGGCTTTTTTGTCGGGCCAGATTGAAGACCTGCAAGGGCGACTGAATGTGACCAACCTGATCCAGAGCAAGCAGATTGACGCGCCCAGCATGGCCGCCTGGACGCGGCTGTTCAAGCACCTGAACCTGCCCGAGTCCGAGCTGCAAGCCATGGCCCAAGCCCTGCTGCGCGCACAAAATGTGGGTGCTGACAGTACCGACGCAGGCCAGTCGTCTGCCAGCCTGCCGCTGCAACCGCTTGCAGTGGCTGACCTGCGCTGGCTGGGCTTGTCGCAGCGTAGCTTGCAAACCCTGCAAGATTTCATCACGCTGCTGCCAGTGCGCACGCCGGTCAATCTCAATACTGCGCCTCCCGAGGTGCTGCTGGCCAGCGTGCCGGGCATGGACATGGCGGTTGCGCGGGGCCTGGTGCAGGCGCGCGCCAGCCATCACATGAACAGTTTGGCGGACGCCGACAAGTTGCTGGACAAGCCCGAGATTCACTTTGACGCCAGCCTGCAGAGTGTGTCTTCTCAGTTTTTCATGGTCAACGGCCAGCTGCGTCTGGGTGACGTGACATTGCAAGAGATGTCGGTGCTGCAGCGTGACGGCCTGCAAGTGAAAACCCTCAGTCGCACGCGGCAGATGCTTTCCGGCCCGGACCCCACCCTACAATGACCGACACATTTTTATGGCCCTGCTGATCATCACCTTGCCCCTGGAGTCCGCTGACAAAGCGGCTTTGATGGACTGTGTGCAAAGCACTGACGGCCAGTCGCTGGCAAGCTATGTCAGCGCACCTCTGGCGCTGTTGCCGCGGGCCGAAGCCTCGCTGGAGGTGGTCGCCGTAGTGCCCTTGCAGGCATTGTCATGGCACCGGGTGACCTTGCCGCAAGGTAGTCTGCCCAGGTCGCTGCTGGCAGACCGCGGCGCCAACCGTTTGCGTGCCATTCTGGACGGTCTGCTTGAAGACCAGTTGCTCGACGACCCGGCGGCGATGCACCTGGCGTTGCAACCGCAGCCGCAAGTCGGTGTGCCGGTGTGGGTGGCCGCGTGTGATCGTGCCTGGCTGAGCAGCGCGCTGGGCGCACTGTCGCAAGCGGGCTACAACGTCACCCGTATCGTGCCCGAGAGTTCGCCGCAAGCGCTGGTGGATGTCATTGAAGTGACCGAAGGGCAGAGTCAGCCGATGGTGGCGGGCTGGATCGGTGCAGCCAGCCCTTCGGACGCGCTGGATGGGCAACGCTCCGGCATGCTGGCGAGCGCCTTGTCAGCCACCTCGGTCGCGCTGCTGGCGCCTGATACGCCGGTGGTCGCCGAGCCTGCGGTAGCGGCACTGGCAGAGCAGCTTTTCCAGCGGCCGGTGACCCTGCAGCAGCGCGGTCAACGCTTGCTGCAAGCGGCGCAAACGCCGTGGGACCTGGCGCAGTTTGAGTTCACCAATGCCCAGCGCGACCCGCGTTGGGCGAACCTGGCGCAGGGATTGCAGAGTTTTGCCCGGGCACCCGCATGGCGTGCAGCCCGTTGGGCACTGGCACTGCTGGTCGTGGTCAACCTGATTGGCCTTAATACCTGGGCGATGCGCGAGCGAGCGAGCCTGACGGCACAGCGCCAGGCGATAAGTGCTGTGCTGACGGACACCTTCCCCAACACGCAGGTGGTGGTTGATGCGCCGCTGCAAATGGCGCGCGCCGTGGCCCTGTTGCAGCGTGCCAGTGGCAGCGCTGCGGGGACTGATCTGGAAACAATATTGTCATCATTTTCCGCTCTAGCCCCCGTTGAATATGTGCCAACAGCTATTGAATATGCAGCGAATTCGCTGCGTCTAAGTGGCCCTGCCATGCTTGCACCCGCGCAGGAGCGTGTCATCTCCGGGCTCAAGGCGCAGGGGCTGGCGGCCAGCCTGCAAGGCGATGTGTGGCTGATTCGAGCCGGAGGCACACCATGAACTGGCAGGCAATGTTGCGTACGCGCTGGCAAGCGGCATCCCGGCGCGAGCAGCGCAGCCTGATGCTGGCGGGCGGTGTGGTAGCGCTGGCGCTGCTGTGGTGGTTGACGCTGGCCCCGGCACTGTCGGTGTGGCGCACAGCCCCGGGGCAGCATCTGCAGTTGCAAGCCCAAATGCAGCACATGCAGACACTGCAGGCGCAAGCCCGTGCGCTGCAGGCCTTGCCCACGCTGAACGCCGCCGAATCGCGCCGGGCGCTGGAAGACTCATTGAAAGCGCTGGGTAAATCGGCACAGGTGACGGTGCAGACGGGCCGTCTGAACGTGGCGCTCAAAGGCGTCAGCGCGCAGGCGCTGGCGCTGTGGCTCTCCAGCAGCCGCCAAAACGCCCATCTGGTGCCAACCGAGGTTCACCTGACGCGTGCTGCTGAGGCGTGGGATGGCAGTGTGGTGTTCACCTTGTCGGCCCAATAAGCGGTTCTGACCTGATGTTGCAGCGCCCGCACCGACCTCTCTTAAAGCGCCAATTGACCAGTGCGACTGGCGCGCCCTGGGGCTGGGCCGCATCGGGGGCGTTGTTGGGCGTGCTCGTCTGCGCCCTGATGTTTGCCCCGGCGCGCTGGCTTGCCACCTGGCTGCAGCAGGCCAGCGCCGGGCAGGTGCTGCTGCAGGACGCACAGGGCACGTTGTGGACGGGTTCGGCGCGCCTCACGCTGACGGGGGGCGCGGGCAGCCAGGACGCTGCCACCTTGCCGGGTCGGCTGCAATGGCAACTGCGCCCCGGCTTGATGGGTGGCATAGGTCTGGCTTTGCAACTCAGCGCTGACTGCTGCATGGCACAGCCCTGGACGTGGCTGCTGTTGCCACGCTGGGGTGGCGCTGATCTGAGGCTGTCTGACAGCACATCGCAGTGGCCAGCAGCGTTGCTGTCGGGCCTGGGTACGCCGTGGAACACGGTGGACGCTCAAGGCCAACTGGTCCTGAGCACCCATGCCCTCACGCTGCGCTGGGATGCCGGGCGACTGAAGGTGGCCGGCACGGCGCAGCTGGACGCGTTGGACATGGCCTCGCGCCTGTCCACACTCAAACCCATGGGGAGTTACCGTTTCATCCTCAGTGGCGGTGCGGCTCCTGGCTTGCAACTCTCGACCCTGAGCGGTGCCTTGCAGCTCTCGGGCCGGGGCCAATGGGTGGCTGGCAAGCTGCGGTTTGTGGGCGAGGCCAGCAGCGCGCCCGAATCGCAGGCGGCGCTATCGAATCTGTTGAACATCATCGGGCGGCGCGACGGTGCGCGTTCCATCATCAAAGTAGGTTGAAATCACATGACACATCCGCCAACCTTCATGACCAAGTGTGCTATATATTCAGTAGCAATATGCGCTTTAATAACGGGGGCTGTAAGCATATTTCCCATGCAAGCCGTGGCGCAACCCAGCGTTCAGGCAAAAGCTGGTGAGCCGGTCACCCTGAACTTCCAAAACGCAGAGATTGACGCCGTGGCGCGTACCTTCGCCAGCATCACGGGCAAGAACGTGGTGGTGGACCCGCGCGTCAAAGGCACGGTGACGCTGGTGACCGACAAGCCCGTGAGCCGCGCCGTCGCGATGGCCCAGTTTGTGTCGGCGCTGCGCCTGCAAGGTTTCACGCTGGTGGAGTCGGGCGGGTTGTACAAGGTGGTGCCCGAGGCCGAGGCCAAGCTGCAGACCAGCACAGTCACGGTGCCTGAAGCCGACGGCCAGGCGGTCGCGAGTGGCAACCAGATCGCCACGCAAATATTCATGCTCAACCACGAGTCAGCCAACAATCTGGTGCCGGTGCTGCGTCCGCTGATCACGCCCAACAACACCATCAACGCCAACCCCGGCAACAATTCGTTGGTGATCACCGATTACGCCGACAACTTGCGCCGCCTGGGACGCATCATTGCCGCCATGGACGTGGCCAACGCCACCGATGTTGAGGTGATCCCGCTGAAATACGCCATCGCCTCCGATCTGGCCCCGCTGGTGCTGCGCCTGATGGGCTCCCAAACCACCAGCGCGGGAGCCGCTGCGCCTGGCGCTTCGGCCGGGTCGTTTACCACCGTTTTGCTGGCTGAGCCGCGCTCCAATGCTGTGATCGTGCGTGCCGCCAACGCGGCCCAACTGGCGCTGGCGCGTTCGCTGGTGCTCAAACTTGACCAGCCCGACGCGGCGGGTAGCGACGCGGCGGGCAACATCCACGTGGTGTATCTGAAAAACGCCGATGCCACCAAACTGGCCACCACCCTGCGTGCCGCGATCAGTGGCGACAGCCACGCATCTGCCACCCCGACAACGACAACGACCATGACAGGCAGTGCGGGTGCCAGTTCCAGCTCTACCGTGACTTCCGGCAGCGCTACCGGCGGGCAGATTCAGGCCGATGCGCCGACCAATTCGTTGGTCATCACCGCACCCGAGCCGCAATACCGCCAGCTGCGCGCGGTCATCGACAAGCTCGACGCGCGGCGTGCCCAGGTGTATGTGGAGAGCCTGATTGCCGAGATCAGTGAGGACAAGGCGGCGCAGTTTGGCATCCAGTGGCAGGGCGCTTCTGGCAAGTCTGGCGATGGGGCCATTGGTCTGCTGGGCACCAACTTTGGTACGGGTGGCGCCAATATCATCAACCTGGCCACCGGTGGTGCCAGTGGCTCGGTGGTGCCGCAGAACGGCCTCAACATCGGCGCGGCCATACGCACCAACGGGGTGTATGTGCTGGGCTTTCTGGCCAATTTTCTGGAGTCCACCGGCAGCGGCAACGTGCTGTCCACCCCCAATCTGCTGACGCTGGACAACGAAGAAGCCAAGATCGTGATTGGTCAGAACGTACCTTTTGTCACCGGCCAGTACACCAGCTCCAACTCCACCTCAAGCACCGGCACCGTCAACCCGTTTCAGACCATCGAGCGCAAGGACGTGGGCCTGACGCTCAAGGTCAAGCCGCAAATCAGTGAAAACGGCACGGTCAAACTGACGATTTACCAGGAAGTCTCCAGCGTGCAGGCGTCCACGGTCAACGCCACCAATGGCCCGACCACCAACAAGCGCACCATCGAGTCCACCGTGCTGGTGGATGACGGCAGCATCGTGGTGCTGGGTGGTTTGCTGCAGGACGAATACGCCGGCAATCAGGACAAGGTGCCGGGCCTAGGTGATGTGCCGTTTTTTGGGCACCTGTTCAAAAACGATACCCGCAGCCGCAAGAAGACCAATCTGATGGTGTTTTTGCGCCCGGTGGTGGTGCGTGATGCCAAGAGCAGTGATCAGATCTCGCTAGGCCGTTATGACCAGATGAACTCCGGCATGAAGCTGGCGCAGCCCGAACCCAGCAAAATATTGAGCATCAATGGCGCGGCCACGCTGGATGATGTTCCAGTCGTCAAGCTGACTCCAGGCCGTGCATCGGCCAACGGCCAGTCTGTGCCGGTGCCAGCGCCGACTGTGGTTCCGGCTCAATAAGGCCAGAAGCAAACAAAAACCATCATGCGCTACCCCTTGCCCTACGCCTTCGCGCGCACGCATCAGTTGTTGTTGGAGGACGACGCTGACCAGCTCACACTGCTGGTGCACCCGCAGTCCAACCCCGCCGCGCTGGGTGAGGTGCTGCGCAAATACCCGCATAGCCAGTTGCAGACGCAGTCCGCCAGCACGCTGGTGCAGCGCATCAGCGCCGCCTACGCGCAAGGCGAATCCAGTGCCGCAGCGGTGGTTAGCGAGGTTGAAAGCGACGCTGATCTCTCCCGGATGATGCAGGACCTGCCCGCCATCGAAGATTTGTTGGAGACCGCCGACGACGCGCCCATCATCCGCATGCTCAACGCGCTGCTGACGCAGGCCGCCCGCGATGGCGCCAGCGATATTCACATCGAGCCTTACGAGCGACATTCATCGGTGCGTTTTCGCGTCGATGGCACTTTGAGGGAGGTGGTACAGCCCAACCGCGCCCTGCACGCCGCGCTGATCTCGCGCCTGAAAATCATGGCCGAGCTCGACATTGCCGAGCGTCGCCTGCCGCAGGACGGCCGCATCAGCCTGCGCATCGGCACCCGCGCGGTGGATGTGCGTGTTTCCACCATTCCCAGTGCCCATGGCGAGCGTGCCGTGCTGCGTCTGCTGGATAAGTCTGAAGGCCGTTTGAGCCTGGAAGCCTTGGGCATGCAGGGCGAAGTGCTACGTAAATTTGAGCAACTGGTGGCTCAGCCGCACGGCATTGTGCTGGTCACCGGTCCCACTGGCTCGGGAAAGACCACCACCCTGTATGCGGCGCTGAGTCGCCTGGACGCCGGGCGCAACAACATCATGACGGTGGAAGATCCCATCGAATACGAGTTGGCCGGTGTCGGCCAGACGCAGGTCAACCCGAAGATCGAACTCGACTTTGCCAAGGCCCTGCGTGCCATCCTGCGGCAAGACCCGGACATCATCATGATCGGCGAAATCCGCGACTTCGAGACCGCGCAGATTGCCATTCAGGCCAGTTTGACCGGCCATCTGGTGCTGGCCACCTTGCACACCAACGACTCGGCCAGCGCCGTTACCCGCCTGACCGACATGGGGGTCGAGCCGTTTCTGCTGAGTTCCAGCCTGCTGGGCGTATTGGCCCAGCGGCTGGTGCGCAAGCTGTGCCCGCACTGCAAGCAGGGCACGCACCCGGTCGGCTGCGAATTGTGCGGCCATACCGGCTACCAGGGTCGCAGTGGTGTGTTTGAGCTGTTGGTGACCGACGATGCCATCCGCGCCCAGATTCACAGCCGCACCGCCGAGGCCGATATCCGCACTGCGGCGCGGGCGGCAGGCATGGTGTTGATGCGTGAGGACGGCGAGCGGCTGGTGCGCGAGGGCCTCACCAGTCGTGAGGAGCTGCTGCGTGTCACGCGTGATTAGCGGTGACCATTTCATTGAAGAAAATGACTTCTAGCCATTGTCGTACAAGTATTTTGTGCTTCACTTTTGATATCAATCAACATGCCTTGAAGTGATCAAAATGTCTGCAAACCCACCGAATTGTGATTTTGGCTGGAAAGGCCTGGACTTTGACCTGCCGGGCCAGATCGACGCCGTGCGCGAATTGCAGGCGCTGGGGATCAGCGTGGTGGCCATCTCATCGAATGACGTGACTGCCGACTCAATGGACAGTTTTGAGCAGAACGCCAGCATCGGCTGCTCGATCACGTGGAAAGACGCGTAGGAGCATCATGCCGGTTTATGCTTTTGAAGGCCTGAGCGCCGACGGTCAAACCCGCAAAGGGGTGATTGAGGCCGACTCGGCCAAGGCCGCGCGGGGCCAGTTGCGTGCACAGGCGCTGGTGCCCATCAAGGTGGAGCCGGTTAGCGCGCAGCAGACCGCTGCCCAACGCAGCGGCGCGTCCACCCGGCGCAGCCAGCGCGTCTTTGGCCCCACCGCCCTGACCATCTGGACGCGTCAACTGGCCGGACTGGTGTCTTCCGGGCTGCCGCTGGAGCGCGCGCTCACCTCCCTGTCGGATGAGGCTGAAAAAGCCCCTGAGCGCGAACTGGTGGCCACCTTGCGCTCTGAAGTCAATAGCGGATCAGCCTTTGCCAAGGCGCTGTCGCAGCACCCGCGTGAGTTCTCTGACATCTATGTGGCAGTGATTGGCGCAGGCGAGCAAAGCGGCAACCTGGGTTTGGTGCTGGAGCGCCTGGCTGACGACCTGGAAGAGCAGCAGGCGCTCAAGTCCAAACTCATCGGCGCCGCGCTCTACCCGGCCATCGTCTCGCTGGTGGCCATCGTCATCGTGCTGTTTCTGGTGACCTACGTGGTGCCACAGGTGGCGCATGTGTTTGCCGGCAGCAAACACGCACTGCCGGTGCTCACGGTGATCATGATCGCCATGAGCAGTTTTGTGCGCGCCTATGGCTGGTTGATGCTGATAGCTCTTGTTTTGGTAGCTATCAGCGCACGTTTTGCCTTGGCTAACGCCGCTTTTCGTCAAAAGTTTGATGCCGCCTGGTTGAACCTGCCGATCCTCGGGCGGCTGTCACGCAGCTACAACGCCGCACGTTTTGCCAGCACCCTGGCAATGCTGGCTGCCGCCGGTGTGCCGATTCTGAAAGCGCTGCAGGCCGCAGCGGAAACCCTGTCCAACCGCGCCATGCGCAGCGACGCGCAGGACGCGCTGGTGCTGGTGCGCGAAGGCGCGCCGCTGGCGTCCGCCCTGGCGCAAAAGAAGCGTTTTCCGCCGCTCTTGGCCATGTTCTCCCGCCTGGGTGAACAGACTGGTCAACTCCCGCTGATGCTGCAACGTGCCGCCAAGCAGCTTAGCACCGAGGTGCAACGCCGCGCCATGCAACTTGCTACCTTGTTAGAACCTCTGCTCATCGTCGCCATGGGTGTAGTAGTGATGTTGATTGTGCTGGCGGTGCTGATGCCGATCATTCAGCTGAACCAGTTGGTGAAGTGATCGCCCGCGTTCTGCGGGTCAAAACGCTATATGCACGCTTGCGCTGAGACCGTAAGCTTTGGCCTGGTTTAGAGCTAGCTTGTCTGAGCGCAACGACAGGTCAAACCAAGTGTGGTGCAGCCCGATTTGTACCGTGCCAAAGCGGGTGTCATAGCTGGTGTTAATGCGCCACTGTGGGTTGATGGCGTAGGCCAAGCCCATCTCCGGAAACCATTCGCCTTGGGTGTAGCTGGTGGCCAATTGGGCCTCAAACCCTGCCACCGGGTAGGCGGCGGCAAGCCAGAGCTTGGGGTCCAGGGTTTGGGTGAGATCCTGATAACTGCTTTGGGCAGTAGCGGTGGGGTTGAAGTGCACATAACCACTGGTGTCAAAGTACTTGGTGGCTGAGTTGTAATTTGCCGCGTAGTTGGGCAGGTTTTTCCAGCGAATGCTGGCTGCCAGGTCGTTGACCGCTGCTTCCAGCCGTAAGCCGTCCTGGCGGCGCAGTGTCAGGCCCAGATCAAGGGCGTAACCTTGACCAGACACGCTGGGTCGCATGCCGAAGGGTGGGTTGAACTTGCCAGCGCCAGAGGTGTCCAGGCCGCTATAAGTGCTGTTTTGGATCACGTCAGCGTTGAAATCGGTGCTGCTCAGGGTCACGACCTGTCCGGTCATGGTCTCTACTTTGATCTGTTTGCCGTTGAGCAGCGACATCCCGGCGCCCCAGCTCAATTGCCAGGCGTTTCCTAGTGCAGATTGGAAACTCTTGCTCAAACGCGCGCCGTTGGCTTCAAAGCTTTCAATGCGGTAATTCACCTGGTAAGTTCGGCCTGTGTCATAGCCACTGCTGTTGTGGTATTGCCAGACGAGGTCAGAGGTGTCTGGGCTGGCCTTTACTATCGCTTCGGCTCGATACAAAGCGCCCAGACGAAAGCCGTTCCACTGCGCACCGGTTTCAGCTCGGGCAAACAAAAGCCCAAGGTTATCGCCGCTGTAAGGTGTGTAATCGCCTTGCCATTTGCCGGTGTATTGGCGCATGGCGACCGAGTCATTGCCTTCAAACGCCAGGGCATCTGCATAGACGCTCCTGGTTAATCCGTTGTTGGCCGGGTTGTCCACAGCCAAAATCCCGTCAGCCTTGGCTTGTGGAGCGCAGACCAACAAAGCCAGCAACCCTGTCAGGGTCGCTCGGTGGTAATGTGTTTTCATGTTGCTTGAGGGTGCAAAAAAAATCCGGCGGGATTGCCGCCGGATTGTGATGTCACTGAAATGTTGCTCGATCAGTTCAGCGAAGCGGATGAACCGTCGATGTAGTTGATGACGTTACCGATGATGGTGGCCAGCTTGCTGCCAGACTTGGTTGCCAGCGTCTGATTCGTATTGGCTGGGTCCGGCGCGATGACAACGCCATCCTGATTGCTCAGACTCAAGTCGGAAACACCCCCTGGGGTCGAATTGCCTGAACCTGTGATGCTGACGGTGCCATAGCTGTAGTTCAGTGTGACGTGAACCGCATCAAGGCCTGTCTGCGTTGCGCTCATAGTCAAGCTCATCAGAGGTCGGCTCGGTGCTTGCACGGTACCTGTGAACACTAACGCGGCGTGATGGTAGTTGGTTGCCGAGCCAACACTGAGGCTGTCATACGTCGAGTACGTTGGCTCGTCAGCTGTCAGATTGCCTGTCAGGTACTGTCCAGCGCCACCCGTTGAGATGTCGCTGATGCTGCCATCAAACGCAATATGGGTGGGCTGATAGTTTTGACCATTCTTGTCATTCATGAATGAGCCTATCGTGACCGTGCCGGTGAACTTGTTGGCAGCGGTTTGCACGGTGCCGATCAATTGGGCACCTGTCATCCGTTTTCCGGTCGTGTTAGCGTAGGTTTCATCTAGATCAAAATAGCTTCCGCTGCCAATGGCGAGGCTGGAGACCTTGGTCGTATCCACCGCGTTGGCGGTAGACACAGAGCCAGATAGCGCGTAATGAAAGTTGCTGCCAGTCAATGCTGAACGCGCAAAGTTGATGGTCACCGCGTCGGGAGCTGTGCCGGGGATTTCGATTTGTCCCGTTGGGCAAGTCAAACTTTGTTGGCTGATGGAGTTTGCGTTGGGCGCAACGCAGATACTGGTGGATGATGGCAAGGTGCCCGTCAAGGCTCCCGCTGTTATCTGGCCGAGCGTACCGTTGTAGGTCATGCTGAACGTGCCAGCGCCTGTCGGCACATAAACCGTAGCGCCACTCGTGGACAACAGCGAGTTCTTTGCCAGTGTCGGCTGGCCGGGTGTTGTTACGTTGCCATAACCATCAATAGCTACGTTTTGGTTGTAACGCGTTGCGGTATATGCATATTGGCCAGACGTTGCTGCCGGGCCGACAGCGTAGAGCACAAATTTGAACCGGCTGTTCGCGTAATCCGCTGATGTGCTGCTGAAATTGGCGCACGTGGCCAGAGCGCCAGAGGTGGCGTAATCAGTATCTATCCAACACTTGTTGTAAGAGCCTCCTCCATACCAGACGGCATTGATATTGCCATCTGTGTAAACATAAGCTGGCTTGCTATTGACAGGGTCCGTCCCGTTGCTGACGATGTTTGGCAAGCTATATCCGTAGCCACCCTTGACACTCTCATAAAACTTGGTGGTCAAAATGAGTGCATCAATACGGTTGGCCACTTTGTCCATGTTTGGCCCAATGGTGGCCTTGAGGTCATTACTGGCTTTGAGGGCCTGGGTGTCCAGGAAACCATTGATGCCAAAGGTTGTGATGAGCGCCGTGCGTAGTTCAGTAAAAAAGGCCTTGGCCTTTTGCAGATCAGCCAATACTGTGTTGATGGACGTGCTTGATCCTCCGTCAGACGGCGATGTGACGCCTGTGACATCCGTGTCAATCGAACCAAGGGCAGTGGGGAGGTTGCTGATGATGTTTTTGCTGTCGGCATTTGCCAAATCTGCTGCCGCTGCAAGCTTTTCGGCAGCCATGTCAGCTGCGAACGTGCTGGGAGCGTACGCCGGATCTGTCAGGGCGGTAGTACCCTTTTTGCCGTCAATCTGTCCATCGCTTAAGTCATCCGCCAAACTCTTGGCGACATCCAAGGCTGTCTTTCCTGTGCCAGCCGTCTTGGCCAGCGCGGCGAGCACCAGCGCATAGACATCACCCGGTTTCGCCAAATCAAGACTAGCTGCGGTGGTGCCATCAACCAAGGTGGGGGCTTGCAACAGGTCCGTCAGGCCCAGGGCAACTTGGATTTTGTTGTTGGCGACTGCAATGTCATTGGCAGTGACCGTCGTCAGGCCACCTTTGGCGGTTTCAAGTTCAACCACGGCGGCGTTGGTGGCTGGTGTCACACCCACCGCTGCGAGGACAGCCGATGCGAATGCACGTAATTTTTCAGCCTTACCAAAGGGTTTGTTGGTTTTCGTGCCTTCGTCATAGTAAGTGCCGGTGCCGTCGTCTTTGCCGGTGACCTCAACCAGGATTGGGCCGGAATAGCTGGATGGAATGCTCACCGCCGCAGTGCCTGTGCCACCAGCGATGTCGGCTGTGCCAAGCACTGTGCCGTCTGGTTTTTTGAGGGTGACATGCGCGCCGTCAGAAAACTTGCCGAGTGAAGGCGATACCGTCACCGCCGTAGTGCCTGTGGCGCTGCCGTCTCCGCCGCCACCGCCACAGCCCGTCAGAGCTAATGCCGCAGCGCCAGCGAGGGCCACAGCCAATGTATTGAGTTTGAACTTCATAACTTCCTGATTCGTTGATTGTTGATGTGAAGGTTGGCCGCGCACCCGCCAACCTGTTGCAATTTGTAACACTGTCAACGAATTGTGTCCAGTTCGTTTCTATGGACACATCAGAGCTAAATTGAGTGTGTTTGATGTGCGTCAACTACTGCGCTGCGGAGTTTCCAATTTCAGCGCCGTGCCAGCAACATATCTGGCGCAACTTTCGGTCTGGGCGATCTGATTCACTTCCGCAAAGGCGTCCCATGACCAGCGGCAATCCCGGCATGTGAATAGGAAATATCCGTGTGGCCCAATAATTACCTGCGTGGGTAGCTATCTTTTTGAGTAGCTACCAGTCCACCAGACTCAAGCCCACACTGAGCACCGTGCGGCGGCGGTTGTAGTCGATCAGCGAGTCGCCGTAGCCTGAGAACAGTTGCGTGTGCAGCTGCAAGCCGCCGGGTTTGCCGCTGCCGTCGGTGTCATTCAATTTGCGCAGCCATTCGAGCTTGACCGAACCATTGGCATGTGCGCGTAGCGAGTGGCGCACAGTCAGGCCAAAGGTGTTGTTCAGGTTGGGGTTCCACATGCCCGAGATTTCGCCACGGCCAATCAGGTCACTGATTTCGGGGTTGTCGTCAGAGGATGCGTTTTCCGGGATGCGGTACCACAGCTTGCCCGTCACCTGAAACTGCGAGCCGTTTTCCATCCCGGCCATCAGGATCGCACGGTTCCAGCTTCTGGACAGTGGCAGCGCCTGGCCGTTGGAATTGTGATTGAGTGACAGTCCGGTGTAGCTTAGCCGCCAGTCGCCGGGCAGGTTCAGATCCGTGGGGTAGATGTAGATCAGCTCGGGTTCGTGGTCAGTGGTGCGAAACGGGCGCGACAGGTCGCCGCTGAAAATCTGCCAGTTGGATTGTTGGGTGTAACCAAACCACAAGGAGTCGCGCTTGAGCTCTTGGCCTTGCGTCAGCAGGCCCTGGGCGATTTTGGTACGAATGGAGAGCTGAATGCGCGTTTCGGTGTTGCTGTAGGCGATGGGCGAGGTGGCACGGTGGTCGGGCAGGATCGAGTCAGGTTGGGAGTTGACGCTGTCCGAGCCGATCACAGACAGACTGATGGGCTTGTAGCCGCGGATGCCAAAGGTGCCGCAGTCACTGCCAGCCTCCAGCTCCCAAAAGCGCGACAGCTCCGAAAACCGTGGGTTTTTGCAGTCATGTGCGGCGGGGGCGACCATGGTGATGACGACGGGCGTGGCTGCTGGCTGTGGCTTCGCTGGGGGCGGGGTGGTATGGGCCGCCGATTTGTTGGCTGCTACGGCGTTGGGCAGGGCATTTTGCACGCCGCCTTGACCCGCTGCCCATTGGTCAAAACACCGTAGGCGGGCCGTATCGTCACCGCTCAGGGCGCTGCATTGTTGCCAGCCGGAAGCCTGGGTATTTGTTGCATTTTGGGCGATAGCCCCCGTGGATATTGCATATACGGCTATAAATAGTGAAGCTATCAGGAGTTTCATTTCAGGCGGCGCTATGGTTGGATCAGCGTCGGTTGAGTCGCTGGTGTAGAGAACGGAGCACCGCATTTTGCCTTGTGGTGGGTGGCAGCTCTGCCTATCAGATGCGTGCGGTTGCTGCACGCGTGCCTCTGTCGATGTTTGCGGCTGGCGTGATGTGTGTTGTCCACCACACAGACCCGCCTCAGACGCCGGGCTATCTGATGGGCAGTGGCGTCGGCTCGTTGGCAGCGGGCGCATGTTTACCATCGACAACGATGAGTGCACCTGGGAGTTGTTCAAATCGATCCCATCGCTGACCCAGTTGGGGCAGATTGTTTTTGAGGAAACTGTGTTTGCCTTCCAGCCATGGCACCGCGCGGTGGAGTTCTGGCGCTATTTACATCGGTTTTTGCTGGAGATTTTGCGCATCGAGACGCTGGCCGGTGTCAAAAGCACGATCTACAACCAGTGTGACTCGCTGGTAGTGCCGCTGCAGAGCTGGCTTCATTTTTCGGCCAGATGCAGCGCTTCAGCGGTAACGAGGCGGGTACCGGTGGCCTGGTGACCTTCAGGGACTCGAACAGCCGCTGGATACGGTGTTCACGGTGGAGTTTCCCGTGCGGGCCGCGCAAATGGCGGTGTACCAGTTGCTGGGCATCACGCGACCGATTCCTCAGGTGACACCACACGACAAGTCGGCGCATGCCCGGTTTGAAGCATTGCTCAAGGCTTTCAAGTAATCTTGGGTGTTTTCAACAGACGCGCACCGCGCCCAAGGATGGCCTGATGACACACAGCAAACGCTTGCCCACGTATTTCATTTCCCACGGCGGTGGCCCCTGGCCGTGGATGGCTGACCAGCTGCAGAGCACTTATGGCGCGCTGGCCGCGTCACTGCAGGCCATGCCGGGCCAGTTGGGTGTGACGCCTAAGGCCGTGCTGGTGATTTCCGGCCACTGGGAAGAACCCGAGTTCACCGTCATGGCCAGCTCCAAGCCGCCGATGATTTATGACTATTACGGTTTTCCTTCGCACACTTACCAGATCCAATACACAGCACCAGGTGCGCCTGAGCTGGCAGAACGGGTGCACCAACTGATCCAGGGGGCTGGGTTGACGGCGCGGCTGGACCCGCAGCGCGGTTTCGATCACGGCACCTTCACACCGCTGGCGGTGATCTACCCGAACGCGGATGTGCCGGTGCTGCAACTGTCGATGCATGTGGGGTATGACCCGCAGCAGCACATTGCGCTTGGGCGGGCGCTGGCGCCGTTGCGCGACGAAGGGGTGCTGATCCTCGGCAGTGGTCTGAGCTACCACAACCTGCGCCAATTCGGGCCCGCCGCACGGGCGCCGTCTGCTGCTTTTGACCAGTGGCTGCAGCAGACGCTGGTGATGTCCAGCCCGCAGGAGCGCATTCAACGTCTGCTGGGTTGGGAGGCTGCGCCTGCTGCGCGCGCTGCCCACCCGCAGGAAGACCATCTGCTGCCGCTGATGGTGGCGGTCGGTGCTGCGGGTGATGAGCCCGGCCGCTGCGTCTATCACCAGGATGATTTTTTTGGTGGTATCACCGTCTCCAGCTTCATGTTTGGTGAGTGATCGGCAGGGTTCGCTGACCATCGTGGCAAGCCAGCTTTGCCGCACAGGGGCGGTGCAGTGCTTAAAGGTTCTGTAAGAGTTTTTGCCTCTACCTTATAAACAAACGGCTAGCCGCTATGGTATTTGCATTGGCTTTGTGTTGGGTTGATCAGTCCAACGGGCGTGGGCTGGTGCACGACAGCTGCCTGACCTTGATGCACCGAGCAGCAGGTGGTGCTTGGAGTCAGTGGTTAGGGTCGGGTTCAGGCTGGCTGCGGTGTAGAGATTTGCGATTTGCCTTCCCCAGAGCGGACGTTGATAGCAGCAGAGCCATAGACTGATGCTGTGAATCCCCAGTTTTTGACGGCTATTGATCCTTTGACAGTCGGCTCGCTCGCTTTGTCAACTGGGGATAGCGTTGTGTCGCTCTTAAGAAGTTCGTCCGTGGGTAACCCCAGCGGTTTTTTTGCCCGCAAATGTTCAACATTGGGTTTTTGAAAAAAGGAACCCGATATGAATACAGACACTGACATCATCACCTACTTCGCCCGAGTCTTGATAGACACTGGCGCAAAGCACATATATATCGTTACGTCTAGCGATGGAATTTCAATAATCGAATTTGAGGACTTGCAATCGAAAATGCTTCTGCTCTGTCCTTCAATTGACTTGCATAGATTGCGTATGCCAGTTTCATCTCACAGCACGGACGGTTCACTTCTCCGTTAAGGCTCACGCCTTAACGGCGGCACACTTATCTACGTCCCGGAAGTCTGGCTATCTAAAGGATAGTTAGACATTCATCACAATGAGCTTTGCTATCAAGATAGCTATCAATCGCCAACGCCCGGAAATCGCTGCTGACCCATCAGATGAGGCCCGCTGAATTCGGGCTTCCCTGTTCGCGCTCCAACAGCGCTAGTCAGCTGGGGATGGGCTGGGGCGGCGGCCGATTTCTGGGCCTTTGACAGTATGAGGCCGACGCCCCAACCCATCTCCTGCCACCCACAGACGGTGAGAACCCAGAACAAAGTGCCATGGCTTGATCTCTGCTTCGCAACCGCAGACAACGATGCAAGCTCAAAGAATTGTTGGTCTTCAGCCCCTATGAATAAAGGGCATATAGCTATTGTTTTTGAATAACTCAAACCTGCGTCTGTGTCACCGAGCTACGAAATCTCAGCAGCGCCGCGACAAAAAACACACTGCCCACACCCAGCATACACAGCATGTCGGCCCACACCACGCCCAGCCCGGCGCCGCGGTACAGAATGGCCTGCGCCAGCCGCACAAAGTAGGTGGTGGGCGCGGCCAGCATCAGGTTTTGCACCAGTTCGGGCATGCTTTCACGCGGAGTCACACCGCCCGAGAGCAACTGCAGCGGGATGATGGTCAGGATGATCAGCAACCCCAGCTGCGGCATGGAGCGCGCCAAGGTGCCCAGGTAGATGCCGATCGAAGCCGCCGCAAACAGGTACAACGCAGCAGCACCCACAAACAGCGGCACCGACCCGGCAATCGGCACCTTGAGCACCAGCTGCACCACCACTGTCATCGCAAAAATCACCCCCAGCAGCACCGCCAGCCCGTTGGCCCAGATCTTGGCCAGCATGATCTCGTAAGGTGCCAGCGGCATCACCAGCAAATGCTCGATGGTGCCGTGTTCACGTTCACGGATCAGCGCGGCACCCACCAGGATGATGGTCAGCATGGTGACGTTGCTGATCACCTCCATCACCCCGCCAAACCATTTGCCGTTCAGGTTCGGGTTAAAACGCACGCGGGTCACCAGCTGGATCGGCTGCGCGGTACTGTCACGCTTGCCGGTCAAAAACTCGGTGATTTCGGCGCTGGCAATCGACTGGATGTAACTCGCCCCGATGAAGGATTGGCTCATGTTGGTGGCGTCGATGTTGAGCTGCACCTCGGGCTGGCGCCCGGCCACCAGATCGTGCTGGAAGTTGGCCGGAATGATCAGGGTGAAGGAATACTGGCCTTTGTCCATCACCGGGTCCAGCTCGTTCAAGCTCATCAGCTGTGGCAGCTTGAAGTAGGGCGGGTAGAGCGCGTCGACCAGGCGGCGCGATAGCGGTGACTGGTCTTCATCCACCACCGCCACCGGCGCGTTGTGCAACTCGGTCGAGGTGGCGGTGGATGCCACATAAATGCCGCCGGAAAAAGCCCAGATGATCAGCACCAGCAGCACCTTGTCCGCCACCAGACTGCGCAGCTCTTTCAGCCCCAAGCGGTAGATGTTGGACAGGCTGGCGACAAATCGATTGGCGGCCATGGTCACTTCTCCTGCTTGCGCAGCAGCACCAGGCTCAGCAAGGTGAGCACCGGAATGAAAGCTGCTAGCGCCAGGAACTGGCCCAGCAAGTCACCAAACGCCAGCGCCTTGGTGAACACCCCGCGGCAAATGACCAAGAAGTAGGTCGCCGGGAAAAACTGCCCGATCCAGTACCCCAGGCCTTCGAGCGAGCTCACTGGGGTGGTTAGCCCGGCGAACTGCACCGTGGGCAACATGGTCAGCAAGGCAGTGCCAAACAGCGCGGCAATCTGGGTGTGGGTGAAGGTGGAAATCAGCAGCCCGATACCTGTGGTGGCGGTCACATACAGCAGCGCGCCAAAGCTGAGAGCCAGCACACTGCCCTTGACTGGCACCCCAAACACCAGCACCGCCTGCAGCAGCAGCAAAAAGAAGCTGACCATCGACATGGCAATGTAGGGCAACTGCTTGCCCACCAGAAACTCCAGCCGACTCACCGGCGTGACATACAGGTTGGTGATGGATCCCAGCTCTTTTTCACGCACCACACCCAGCGCCATCAGGATCGCTGGAATGAAGATCAGCAGCAGTGGAATCACCGCGGGCACCATGGCATAGATGCTTTTGAAGTCCTGGTTGTAGCGGTAGCGTGTCTCCAGCGTGGCCGCCTGCACCGGCTCGGTACCAGTCACCTCAGTGATCAGTTGAGTCACATACTGGTAGTGCAGGCCCTGCACATAGCCGCGGATGGTTTCACCACGAAATGGCATGGCGCCGTCGATCCAGACACCCACTTCAGGCTGGCGCCCAAGCCGCAGGTCACGCCCAAAGCCCGCTGGCAACTCAACGGCCAAGGACAGTTCGTCGCGGCGCATGCGCTGGTTAATGTCGTCACCGCTGGTGAGGGCGGGCTGCTGGATGAAGTAGCGCGACCCGGCAATGTTTTGCACATAGGCCCGGCTCTCGGGCGACTGGTCGCGGTCGAGCACTGCAAAACGCAGGCCCTCGACATCCAGCGAGATGCCGTAACCCAGCACAAACATCAGCAACACCGAGCCCAGGAGGGCAAAAGTCAGGCGGATCGGGTCGCGGCGCAACTCCAAAAACTCGCGGTAGGCGTAACCGAGCAGGCGGCGCGGGCTAAAAGCGGTGTGGGATGGGTCGCCCCGTGTTTGGGTGGGTGCTCTTGTTTTTGCATCACTTACCCTAGTATCTAACTGGGCTGAAGTGGCTTTTGATATATCAGTGGTGGGCTGGGTATCACCCGCCGCGGCTGGGGTGGCCTTTGATGGCGGTGCGGCACCAGCAGGTGCGATGCCGCTGGCTTCTTCGAGGTAGCTGATAAATGCGTCTTCCAGCGTGGCAGCGCCGCGTGCCAGCCGCAAGGATTGCGGCGTGTCGCTGGCCAGCACGCGCCCGGCGTGCATCAGCGAGATGCGGTCACAACGCTCGGCCTCGTTCATGAAGTGGGTCGAGATAAAGATGGTGACACCCTGGCTGCGCGACAACTCGGCCAGCAGCTCCCAGAACTGGTCGCGTGCAATCGGGTCGACGCCTGAGGTAGGTTCATCCAGAATCAGCAGCTTGGGCGCGTGCACCACCGCCACCGCGAGCGACAGGCGCTGGCGGATGCCCAGCGGCAGCCCGGCGGCGGGTTCATCCAGATAGGCATCGAGTGAAAAACGCTTCACCAGCTCATCGAGCCGCGGGCCAATGGACTCGGGCGGCAAATGGAACAGTCGGGCATGTAAATCCAGGTTTTGCCGGACCGTGAGTTCACCGTAGAGCGAGAACGCCTGCGACATGTAGCCCACCTGCTTGCGGGTGTCCAGATCGCGTGTGTCCACCACCTTGCCAAACAGTGTGGCCTGGCCTTCGGTGGGCGGTAGCAAGCCGGTGAGCATCTTCATGGTGGTGGTCTTGCCACAACCGTTGGAGCCCAGAAAACCAAAAATCTCACCGCGTTCGATGCGAAAACTCACATCGTTTACCGCGGTGAAGTCGCCAAAACGCTGCGTCAGGTGGCTGGCTTCAATCGCGGGCGGGTCGCTGCTGGGTTGGCGCGGTGGCATCACCAGGGTGTGGTGAGCGTTGCGCTGTTCAGCTGGCAACAAAGCGATGAAGGCGCCTTCGAGCGTGCTTTCACCGGTTTTGGCCAACAACGCTGCAGTTGTACCGGTGCCTAGCACCCGCCCGGCGTCCATCGCCACCAGCCAGTCAAAACGCGCCGCTTCTTCCATGTAGGCGGTGGCTACCACCACACTCATGCCGGGGCGGCGCGCGCGGATGTTATCGATCAACTCCCAGAACTGGCGGCGTGACAGCGGGTCCACCCCGGTGGTGGGTTCGTCCAGGATCAGTAGGTCGGGGTCGTGGATCAGTGCGCAGCACAGGCCGAGCTTTTGTTTCATGCCACCCGAGAGTTTGGCCGCTGGCCGATCGCGAAACGGTGTCAGCCCGGTGCTGGCCAGCAGCTCAGCAATGCGGGTGGCGCGTTCAACCGCGTTTTGTCCGAACAGGCGGCCAAAAAAGTCGACGTTCTCAAACACCGACAGCGTGGGGTAAAGGTTTTTGCCCAGGCCTTGCGGCATGTAGGCAATACGTGGCTGGGTCAGGTTGCGCTGCTGGCGGTCTGCCATGTCGGCACCCAGGGCGATCACCTGGCCAGTCTGGATTTCACGCGCACCGGCCAGCAGTGCCAGCAGGGTGGATTTACCGACACCGTCGGGGCCAATCAGGCCAACCATGCAACTCGCAGGCAGCTCCAGGGTGATCTGGTCCAGCGCCAGCACCTTGCCGTAACGCTGGGTCACGCCACGCAGGCTGGCGATGCTGCTCGTGGGTGCGGTGGTGTTCACGACGGACTACCGTAGTTGTAAATTCTTCGGCCAGGGTACTTGAGGGGCGGTTTGCACATAGGCCAGCCCCGGCATGCCACCTTTGGTGATTTGTTCATGCTGGGCCAGCCAGGTGGCATCCACCTTGACCTTGACACGGAACATCAGTTTTTCACGCTCGCTGCGGGTCTCCACCTCTTTGGGTGTGAACTGGGCGCGTGGCGCCACAAAACTCACGGTGGCGGGCAGCACCTGATCGGGCAAAGCGTCCAGCAGAATACGCGCGGGGCTGCCAATGGTCACTTTGCCCGCGTCGGCTGCGGGCAAGAAGATGGTCATCGACACATCCGTCATGTCGAGCAGGGTCAACAGCTTGGACCCGGCTGCCAACACCTCGCCCGGCTCGGCCAGACGGTAGAGCACCCGCCCGGTGATCGGCGCCTTGAGGGTGGTGTCGTTGACGGTGGCGCTCAGGCTCTCGCCGTGCGCAATCGCGGCCTGGGTGGCGGCCTCGGCTTCGGCCACCTGCGTGTGCGCGGCGGACAGACTCGCGTCCGCCCCTTGCTGGGTATTGCGGTCACGGTCTAGTGTGGCACCGCTGATGAACCCTCTTTGCACCAGTTCCTGCGAGCGTTGCAGCGTGATATGCGCCAGGGTCACATCCGATTCGGCTTTGCGCACCCCGGCTTGCGCTGCGCGCGTGGCTTGCTGGGCTTGGCGCACCTGAGCCTGGGCGGCGCGCAGCTGGGCGGCAATGTCATCCGCATCAAGCGTGGCCACAGCCTGACCCTGGGCCACCTTGTCACCTTCATGCGGGATCAGGCTAGCCAGTCGCCCACCGACCTTGGTGGCTACATCCACCTCGGTGGCCTCCAGCCGACCGTTTCCAAAAGCCAGCCCCTGTGGCAGCTCAGGCGCACGCAACTGCCAGAGGGCAAAACCGCCGCCCAAAGCAGCCACCAGCACCAACGCAATGAAAATCTTTGACTTGGTAGTCATGGTACTTTTTATATGAGCCCGAAGTGGGAATTATCAAGCCCACAAAAACCACGGATTGCAAAAGGTTTAAATCACTGTGTTCGTTCATGAAGGGTTTCGCAGCGGATGCAGCGCAGGGTCTGCGGCTCCAGTTGCAGGCGCTCGAAAGCGATGGGCATGTGGCAATTCACACACAGACCGTAGTCAGCACTGTGGAAGCGCAGCAGGGCTTGTGTGACTGCCGTGAATTCGCGGCTGTCGATGTCTGCCACTTTGTTGCTCCAGAGATGCCAAGTGTCGTTGCAAGATATCCACCAGGATGCCGCGTTGCAGCGTGGAAAGGGGTTGGGTTTGTGACATGGTGGTGAGCTGAATGTGGTGTAGACCCCTAACATCAGTCGGGTCGCAGCACGTGGTCTGTTCGTTACTACACGGAGATCAACCCGGCGTGACCTCGTTGGCCCAGACGGTAAAGCGAGTCAGTGTGTTGGGTCCAAAGGTGCTGGCCAGCGCCACATCGCAGGCATCGCGCCCGCGCGCCATCAGCACGCGCCCGACGCGCGGGGTGTTGTTGCGCGCATCGAAGGTGTACCAACTGTCACCCAGATAGGCTTCAAACCAGCCCGCAAAATCCATTGGGCTAGGCACCGCCGGGATACGTATGTCTCCCAGATAGCCGGTGCAGTAGCGTGCCGGGATGTTCATGCAGCGGCAAAACGCGATGGCCAGATGGGCATAGTCGCGGCACACACCCTGACCCTCGTTGTAGGCTTCCCAGGCGGTGCGTGTGCGCCGGGCGTGGTGGTAGCCAAATTCAATGTGCTGGTGCACAAAGTCGCAGATTGCCTGCACGCGCGCCCAGCCGGTAGGGCCATGACCGAAAAGCTGCCAGGCGATTTCTGAGAGCTGATCGGTTTCGCAGTAGCGGCTACCCAGCAGAAAAACCAGCGCCGATTCAGGGAGCTGTTCCACCGGATTCTGCATGGCCCAGGGGGCCACCACATCGGGCAGGCCGCTGTCGTTGAGCAGTGCATCGGTGCTGAGTACAAATCGACCCTGCGGTGCGACGATGCGGCTGCACCAGTTGCCAAACAGGTCGCGGTAGGCGGTCACGGGCACGGGTGGATTGGTGAAAAGCAGGTCCGGGCGCACCAGATCTGGCGCACGCGAATGGTGGATGCTCAGCGCCAGGATCATCGGTGTCGGCGCAGGGCAGTCGTATTCCATCTCGAAACCGACGCGGAGTTGCAGGCCTACCGCTTGATTCGCTAGAGGTGTGGTGAGATGCATGTTGTCGTAAGGGGCTTGTCGCTCGTAAGTCATGGACATCTCCGGTTGAGGGTGGCCGGGGTTGAACCGGATTTTCAGGACGACACACTGTAAGTAGACCTGAGTCTGCGGTCTGTGTGCTGGCGAACAGTAGTTACCCCTGATCCCATGTGGCAAGTTCTGTCGAGAGGACCCTCCGTAGGGCTGAAGCCCGCCCTACGAGGACAGCCGATGCTTCAGGTAGCGGAGTGTGGCTCTGTGTCTTGTAGCCCGTTAGCGCGTGATTGCCCGCGCCGCAGCGCCGTCAGCGGCTTTTTGGGCAAATTCGGCGCGCAAGGCCTTGAGCTTGGCACGCGGGTCTTCGCGGACGGTGGCCTGGTCCAGCCCCATCTCGGCAATGAACCGGCTGGGTTGTGCCGCCACCATCTCGCGGCCTTTTTTGCGTTTGCGCGTCCAACTCACCGCCAGACTGCGCTGCGCGCGGGTGATGCCCACGTACATCAGGCGGCGTTCTTCCTGTAAATGCGTGGTCAGGGTTTCGCTGGCAGCTTCCTGCGCCAGTGCCTTTTGCGCGGCAGAGGCCGGTCCCGCGGACTCCGCCTCGGGGTTGTCGCGCAGCTTGAAGGGCAGCATGCCCTCGGTCACGCCAACCAGCATCACATGCGGCCACTCCAGCCCCTTGGAGGCGTGCAGGGTTGACAGTGTGACCACGTCCTGGTCTTTTTCCTGCTCGGAAATCGTCGAGATCAAGGACACGGTCTGCGCCACTTCGAGCAGTGACTTGACTTCGCCCACGGCGTTGACGCCCGTGGCGTCTTCAATCTGTCCGCCGCAGCGGCCGCTCATCCAGTCGATGAAGTCCAACACATTGCCCCAGCGCGCATTGGCGACCTGTTCACTGTCTTCACCGTCGTACAGATACTGCTCGTAACCGATGTCCTTGAGCCAGTCCAGCAAAAAGGTTTTGGCCGCCTCGGCACCCAGCGTGTGGCGGGCGCGGAATTCCAGGTCGTTCACCTCGCGGCCAAATTCGTGCAGGCTGCCCAACGCCTTGCCCGAAATCACGCTGCTCAGACTCGACGAGAACAGCGCGCCAAACATGCTGAGCTTGTATTTGCTGGAAAAGTCGCCCAGGTGTGCCAGCGTCTGATGGCCAATGCCGCGTTTGGGCGTGGTCACGGCGCGCAAAAACGCCGGGTCGTCGTTGTTGTTGATCCACAGGCGGAACCAGGCGCACAGGTCTTTCACCTCGGCGCGGTCAAAAAAGCTGGTGCCGCCCGATACCTTGTACGGAATCTGCGCCTTGCGCAAGGCTTTCTCAAACGGTTTGGCCTGGTGGTTGGCACGGTACAGCACGGCAAAGTCGCGCCAGTCCTTGAACTGTTTGCCTGGCTGGTTCAGGCCGCTGGCGCGCAGGCTTTGGATGCGGGCCACCGCGCGCTCGGCTTCGTGCTCTTCGGTGTCGGCGTCGACCACGCGCACCGGCTCGCCTTCACCCAGGTCGCTCCACAGGTTTTTCGGGAACAGTTTGGGGTTGGGGCCAATCACGTTGTTGGCGGCGCGTAGGATGGCACTGGTGGAGCGGTAGTTCTGCTCCAGCTTGATGACTTTGAGGTTCGGGAAGTCGACGGGCAGCTTTTTCAAGTTGTCCAGCGTGGCACCGCGCCAGCCGTAAATCGACTGGTCGTCGTCGCCCACGGCGGTAAAGCGCGCTTGCTCGGGGCCGTTGCCGCCTACCAGCAGCTTCAGCAACTCGTATTGCGTGGCATTGGTGTCCTGGTATTCATCTACAAGGAAATGACCCGCCAGCGCTTGCCACTTCTGTCTGACGTGCTCGTGATTTTGTAGTAGTTTGAGAGGCAGGCCAATCAGGTCGTCAAAGTCCACGCTCTGGTAGGCGGCCAGGCGCTCTTCGTAATGCGCCATCACGCGGGCAATGATGCGATCAACGTCATTGCTGGCCGCGGCCAGGGCGCTGGCGGCATTCAGACCCTGGTTCTTCCACAGGCTGATGGTCCATTGCCAGCTGCGGGCGGTGGCGGCATCGACGCTGCCACCCGCGTCTTTGAGGATGCTGGTCACATCGTCGCTGTCCAATATGCTGAACTGGGGCTTGAGTCCCAGCGCCGCGCCATCTTCGCGCAACAGGCGCACGCCCAGGGCGTGAAAGGTGCAGATCACCGCGTCTTTGGCGGCTTTGCCGATCAACGAGCGGGCGCGCTCGCGCATCTCGGCAGCAGCCTTGTTGGTGAAGGTGATGGCAAAGATGCGCTTGGCAGGCACGCCGGACTGGATCAGCCGCCCGATCTTGTGGGTGATGACCCTCGTTTTGCCCGAGCCTGCGCCAGCCAGCACCAGGCATGGGCCGTGCAGATAGTTGACCGCTTCTTGTTGGGCGAGATTGAGACCGTTGTTGAGGGAGTGAGACATGGGGATAAACCTGGAGGGGGCGAATCATAGTCGGAGCCGGTTTGGCACAATTGACTTGATGTCATCGCCTATGCCCAAACTTTTCCGCCTGGCACCTCGCGTGGCGGGTGCGTCGACATGGTTTTGCTGAGTCGGTGCATGGTCCCCGTGTCGCCGCCCCGGTCCAGCCTGGCTGATATGGCCTAAGCCGAGGCGCACGTGCTCAAAATATTCGTCATTACGTTTCCTTTTTTTGCACTGGTGCTGGCTGGCTATCTGGCGGCGCGTCGGCGCATGCTGCCGATCGAAGCCATTACCGGGCTCAATGGCTTTGTGCTGTTCTTCGCGCTGCCGTGCATGCTGTACCGCTTTGGTGCCAACACCCCGATTGCCCAGTTGCTGGATATCCCGGCGGCTGTGACTTGGCTTGTCTGCGGTTTGATCATGGTGGGTTTCACCATTGCCATCAGTCTGAACAGCCGCATTGGCTGGAACGATGCGGCTTTTGGGGCGCTGGTGGCGGCGTTTCCTAATTCCGGCTTCATGGGTGTGCCTCTATTGGTAGCGCTGCTGGGGGCACCGGCCGCAGGCCCGACCATTTTGACCATGGTGATCGACATGATTGTCATCACGTCGCTGTGCATCGCCTTGTCCCGACTCGACGGAGCCGATAAGCATGGCGCTGGCAAGGCGCTGAAAAACGCTCTCAAAGGGGTACTTGCCAACCCGCTGCCGTGGTCGATCTTGCTGGGGGCGCTGGTGTCTGTTCTGGGGTTTCAACTGCCGCAACCGGTGAACCAGGTGGTGGGGATGCTGGCCGATGCGGCGTCTCCGGTGGCGCTGTTCACCATCGGTGCGGTATTGGCGCGCTCCCAGATGCTGGCGATTGCGGGGCATGTGCCTGCGCCACGGCTGGGCGACTACTTGCCCGCGGCCTTGTTGAAGCTTTTTTTGCATCCCTTGCTGGTGCTTCTGGTGGGCGCCAGTGTGATACGCCTGGGTGTGCCGCTGGATCGTTTTGCCCTGAAGGTGATCGTGCTGGTGGCGGCATTGCCCAGTGCCAGCAATGTGTCGCTGCTGGCCGAGCGTTTCGGTGCTGACAACGGGCGCGTGGCGCGCATCATTCTGGTGTCCACAGCTGCGGCATTTTTTACTTTTTCCATGGCCGTGGGCTGGTTGGCAGGGTCGGCGTAGCTACCACGTCTACGGTTTGTCCAAGCGGTCCCGGCCAGTCAAAAACAAGGGCCGTCAGCACAGATGGACATGCAAATAAGCGAAATTGCATGTAAGGAGAGCCTGACACAAGTCAAGTTCTTGGTTTTTGAACCAGTTAACCTGCGGTTCTCTATAAATTAAAGAAAAATTAACCGATCAGTGTTGATTGCAAAAGGAAAAGCATGTTCCCTTGGATGACCTATACGGTGTTTGGTGTTGTGGCGGCGCTGGCCAGCATTGCCTTGTTCTTTTTTGCGCTGACGCGGGGTGCCTTGTTGATACGCGGCGCTTTGGGTCAGCTACAGCATGAAGAGGCGCATGTCTATCCGATCTACTCCAACATGCGGCTGATTCGCCTGGTGGACTACCAGCCGGTGATTGCGGCGATCCTGCTGTTCCAGTACAGCCGTCTGGTTTCCATCATCACCCATAGTCTGAAACGCAGCAACCTCAAGGGGCAGCAGGTGTTGATCACTTCCTGTGCCTTTGGCAACGTGATGCCGCGCGTGGTCAAGGCGGCGGTTCAGGCCGGATCGAAAAAAGTGCTGGTGGCCGACATCATCCAGAATGAGCTGGATCACGCCCAAAGCAAGTTGGTGGAGTACACCGGCAAGGTCGATTACCGAAGAGACAACGCCGTCGCCATGAAGCAGGCCGACGGCTCGGTCGGTGCCAACGTGATCTTTTTCCTGCTACACGAACTGCCCCATCACCTCAAGGGCGAAGCCCTGAAAGAAGCGGTACGCGTGCTGGCACCCGGCGGCAAGTTGTACCTGGCCGAATTTCATCGTCCGCGGCCCTGGCTGCTGCGTGTCTTGAGCTGGACTTATTTCAAGGTCTTTGAGCCCTATGGTCTGGCGCTGTGGGACACGCATGACCCGGTTGACGCACTGCAGGCCATGCCGGGCATCCGCTGTGAGCGGCATGTGGTGTTTTTTGGCAATTTTCAGGTGATTGTTGCAACAAAAGAGGCTTGAGCCCTTATATTAAGAGGACTTGTAGCTCTTAAATCAAGAGCGGGTCAACATCAATCGCCCAGCGCAGCAGGCCCTTGCATTCGGGTTGCGCGCGAGTGGCGTGAAGGGTCGCTTGCCAAATGCTCAAAAAGCGCTGCAGGGCCTTGCGCGACGGGCTTTCCACCAACATCTGCGCCCGCTCCACATTGGCCACACGCTGAATGCTCATCGGCACCGCCGGGTACAGCATGACATGGGAGCGCCAGGGCGTGAGTTCTGCAGACTGGTCACTGGCTAGGCTGGCGGCGTTCAAAAATGCTTGTGCCGCCTCTTGCGTACGGGCGTCGGCGCGCACCAGGGCCTGGAAGCTGAAAGGCGGCATGCCAGCCTGCTCACGTTCCACGAGTTGTGACGCGGCAAACGCCGGGTAATCATGTTGCTTCAGCGCTTCATACAGCGGGTGGGTCGGGTGATAGGTCTGCACCCACATCTCGCTGCGGCTGGTGTTGCTGGCATCGCGCCCCGCACGGCCGGCGGCCTGCATCAGCAGGCCAAACAACCGCTCGGGCGAGCGAAAGTCGCTGGAAAACAGCGCGCCGTCAGGGTTGATGGCTGCCACCAGCGTGATGCGGCGAAAGTCGTGACCCTTGGCAATCATCTGCGTACCGACCAGCACATCGACTTCGCCTGCGTGCACCTGCGCCAGTTGGCTCTCCAGAGATCCTTTGAGCCGGGTGGTGTCGGCGTCGATGCGGGCGATGCGTACGGCGCTTCCGTCTGCTCGGGTGATGCCTGAGAGCAACAGAGCGAGTTGTTCCTCTAGCCGTTCGGTACCGCGCCCCACAGGGGCGATGTCCAGGCTGCCGCAGTCCGGGCAGGCGCGGGGTACGCGTTCGGCAAAGCCGCAGTGGTGGCACCGCAGGCTGCGGTCAATCTTGTGAAACACCCGGTAGGCGCTGCAGTGCGGGCAGTTGCTTTTCCAGTCACAGTCGCTGCAACTGAGCACCGGGGCGTAGCCGCGCCGGTTCAGGAAAACCATGCTCTGCTCGCCGCGCGCAATGCGCTCTGCCATCGCACTCAGCAGCGGCGGTGAGATCACGCAGCCCTTGGGCTGGTGGTTCATGTCGACGCGTCGCACCAGCGGCAGCACGGCGTTTTTGCCCACGCGGCTGGGCATCTCAAGACGCATATAACGCCCACCCTCAGCGGCAGGACGGCTGTGGTACCAGCTCTCCAACGAGGGCGTGGCCGAGCCCAGCATGACCTTGGCACCTTCGAGTCGCCCACGGTAGACGGCCAGGTCACGCGCCGAGTAGCGCGCGCCCTCATGGCTTTTGTAGCTCGGGTCGTGCTCTTCGTCGACGATGATCAGTTTCAGGTTCGGCATGGACGCAAATACCGCCATGCGCGTGCCCAGCACGATGCGCGCCGCGCCACTGTGCGCCCCCAGCCAGCTTTTCAGGCGCTGTGCCGGGGTCATGCCGCTGTGCATCGAGACCACTGCATCCTCGCCATAGTCGGCGCAAAAGCGTGCCTTGAAACGTTCTTCGAGCTGCGGGGTGAGATTGATTTCGGGCACCATCACCAGCGCCTGGGTGGTGTCGGAGCTGGCCAGCAGGTCCGCGGTGCAGCGCATGAACACCTCGGTCTTGCCACTGCCGGTGGCGCCAAACAGCAGGAACGGGCCGGGTTGTGTATCAAAAGTGGCGATAGCCCTTGTTTGTTCTTGAGTAAGCGCTACCAAATCTGTAGTTTTTTTGGCGCTGTCAGTGTTGGCCAATGGCGCCTCGTCAGTGGCTAGCGTCGACGTCTTGGTGGAAGAGGCGCTGCTTGCAGAGGCGTTCGATGCAGCCGCAGCCTTTTTTTTCAACCTGCGCGCCAGTTGCATGCTGCTGAGGTCTCGCAGCTGTGGTGGCAGGGCGGCCAGCGCCACTTCACCGGCTGAGCGCTGGTAGTAGCTGGCGGCAAAGCCGATCAGCGTGCGCCAGTTGGCACTTAAGGGGGCGAGCGCGTCCAGCACCGCAGCGATTGGACGCAGTTTGCTGGGGTCCAGAGCGCTTCGGGCAGCAAGGTCTGCACCGGCGTTTTCGACAGGTGCATCCCAAACCACACCGAGCAACTCCCGCTGTCCTAAAGGAACGCGTACCAAGCTGCCTGCCGGTAGCGAGCTGTCGCTTAAATAGGTCAGCGTACCGGCCATCTGACTGTGGGCGGGTGTATGAACCAGCACTGCGATGCGGGCGGCTTCGTGGATGCCTGTTTGGGGTGGTTTGTTCAAGTGAACTTGCGGAATTGGGTTTAAGTTGTTGATTCTTTGGGGTTTTCAAGGTCATCCAAGTTTTCTGTGGATAACTTTGTTGATAGGTCGTCTATAGACGCTGCCGGGCCTTGTAAATCAAGGCTTTTGTTAGCTTGCCCAAAAAAGATGCAAAAAATAAAGCCCTTTTAAATCAAAGACTTGCGAGTGCTATTTGTTTTGTAGTAGGGGAAGCTGACGTGGGCCCGTCGGGCTTCATGGCACACCATTTTTGTGCATAAGTTAGAAAATTTTGTTGGCTTGGGAGCGTGAAAACCGCTGAAAAAGTGCTAGTCACACCAACTGGATGATCAGCAGGCGCCGCGCATCAGCCTTGAGTGCTTGTGCACTGCCTCAACCAGCGCGGCGACATGTTCGGGAGGCGTGTGCTGGCTGATGCCATGGCCTAGGTTGAAGATGTGCGTCGGGCCCAGGCCTGAACCACTGTGCGGCGTGCCAAAGGCGTTGAGAACCTTGATGACCTCGGCTTCGATCTTTTCGGGCGGTGCAAACAGCACGTTGGGGTCCAGGTTGCCTTGCAAAGCCTTGCTGCCACCCACCAGCGCGCGTGCCTTGGTCAGGTTCACCGTCCAGTCCAGCCCCAGCGCGTTGCAATCCAACGACTCCATCTCGTCCAGCCAAAGGCCACCACCTTTGGTGAAGACAATGCTGGGGATGGTGGCGCCGTCCCAGGTCTTGTGCAGCTTGGCCAGTACTCGGCGGGTGTAAGCCAGGCTGAATTCCTGGAACGCGCCGTCGGCCAGCACGCCCCCCCAGCTGTCAAACACCATGACCGCTTGCGCACCGGCCTCGATTTGCGTGTTGAGGTAGAGCGCCACGGCATCGGCGTTGATTTCCAGAATCCGGTGCATCAGGTCCGGGCGGCTGTACATCATGGTCTTGACCAGGCGGTAGTCGTCCGAGCCTGCGCCTTCGACCATGTAGCAGGCCAGCGTCCAGGGGCTGCCGGAAAAACCGATCAGCGGCACACGGCCATTGAGCGCTTTGCGGATCGAGGTGACCGCGTCAAAGACATACTGAAGCTTGACCATGTCTGGCACCTCCAGCTTGGCGACCGTGGCTTCGTCACGCACAGCCGTGGCGAACTTGGGGCCTTCGCCCAGCGCAAACGACAAGCCCAGCCCCATGGCGTCAGGCACGGTCAGGATGTCGCTGAACAAAATGGCGGCGTCAATCGGGAAACGGTCCAGCGGCTGCAGCGTGACTTCGGTGGCGTAGTCCACATTGGTGGCCAGCCCCATGAAGCTGCCCGCCTTGGCACGGGTGGCTCGGTATTCCGGCAGGAAACGCCCGGCTTGACGCATCATCCACAGAGGCGTGTAGTCAGTGGCTTGGCGCAGGCAGGCGCGCAGAAAGGTGTCGTTTCGAAGGGGGGCGAAAGCGGTGGTAGGTGAGGTAGTCATGGTTTGAATTGTCGCATCGTGTCGTGGATGGCCAACACGTGTCAGTCCAAGGTTGGCGCATCAGCTTGATCCGGTGCTACTGGCCAGGCCACGTTCACCGACAGACCGCCCAGCTCGGAGCGGCGCACACTGACCTGTGCCCGGTAAACCTCGGCAATGCGCCGCACGATGGACCAACCCAGACCACTGCCGCCCTGCTGGGTGCCCAGGGCACGGTAGAAGCGTTCGCCCAGGCGTGCCATGTCGGCGTCGGCCAGGCCGGGGCCGCTGTCGTCCACCTGCAGCGTGACCTTGTCGTCCTTTTGCTGTGCTTGAAGCGTGATCGTGGCACCGTCGGGGCTGTAACGCATGGCGTTGTCCAGCAGATTGCGGATGAGCACGCCGGTGAGGGCGTCGTCGGCCACGATCGGGCAGGCCTGGCTCACCTCCAGCGTCAGAATCTGCGTTCTGGCCAAGGCGCTGGGTGCCAATTGGGCGGCGACGCGTTGCGCAATGCTGCCTATATCCACCCGTGACCCGTGTGCATCGGTGCCCGCAGCTTCCAGCCGCGAGAGTGTCAACAGCTGTGCCACCAGATGGGTGGCGCGGTCACAGCCTTCGAGCGTGTGTTGCAAGGCTTGCTGGCGCTGTTCCTCATCCCTCTTGGCGCCAAGCGCTACCTGAGCCTGGGCGCGAATAGCGGCGATGGGGGTGCGCAACTCGTGGGCAGCATCTGCCGTGAAGCGGCGCTCAGCTTCGATCATGTGTCCAATGCGCTCAAACAAGGCATTAAGCGACTGCACCACAGGGGCCATCTCGGTGGGCATGTTGCGGATGGTCAAGGGTTCAATGGCTTGCGGGTGGCGCTTGGTCAGCGCCCGGCTCAGACTGCGCAAGGGCTTGAGCCCGCGTCGCACGGCCAACCAGCCCAGCAAACCCATCAGCGGAAGGGCATACAGCAAGGGCATCATCACACTTTGAAGCAACGCCCACAAAATGGCGCTGCGCGAACGTATTTGCTCACCGACAAACACTTGCACGTCGCCCTCGCTGCCTTGGGCACCGAACACACGCCATCTGTGGCCATCGGCCAGCGTCACTGTGTCGAATCCGCGTGTGTGGCTGGACAGGGGGAGTTCAGAAACGTTGGCGGAGCGCAGTGTCAGCCGTCCTTCATGAAACACCTGAAAGGCCACGCGCGAGGCGTATTTGTGCGGCGAGGGGGAACCCGGGCGCTCATCGTCGCTGATATGTTTGCCACCTTCTGGCCCATGCCCCGTCTGTTGCGCCACCAGCAGCGCTGCCGACTGCGTCAGATGCGCATCGAGCAACTGATCCAGTTCGTGGCTAGCATTCAACCAAGTCAGTGCCGCCGCAGCCACCCAGACCAGAGAGATCACGGTCAGCAGCAAGCCCAGCAGGCGCGCCTGCATGGAGGACAGCTTGGGGTGCGGCATCAGGGCTATTCTCAGGATGGCGTTTTGGGTGCCATCAGCATGTAGCCTACGCCACGCAGAGTCTGAATCAAGTCGGGTTGCAGTTTCTTGCGCAGATGGTGAATGTGCACCTCCACCGCGTTGCTCTCCACTTCGTAGCCCCAGCTGTAAAGCTGCTGCTCCAACTGCTCGCGTGACATGACACGCTGGGCATTGAGCATCAACACGTGCAGCAGGTCGAACTCTCGCATGGACAAGGCAACCGCCTGGCCTGACAGCAGCACCGTTCGGGCTGACGGGCTGAGTTGCAGTTCGCCACAGGTCAGCATCTCCTGCGTCTGCCCGTGGGCGCGGCGCACCAGTGAGCGCAGGCGAGCACCGAGTTCAAACAGATCCACTGGCTTGACCACGTAGTCATCGGCCCCCAGATCAAGTCCCTTGATGCGGTCCGGCACCGCATCGCGGGCGGTCAACACCAGCACCGGCATGTTGATTTTTTGGTGACGCAGCGACTGCAACACGTCCAGGCCGTCTTTCAGCGGTAACCCCAGATCCAGCACGGCAGCCTGGTAGTCGCCCTTGACGATTTCGCGCTCGGCGGCCAGGCCGTCGCGCACCCAGTCCACCAAAAAACCCTGCTGGCGCAAGCCTGCACGCAGGCCGTCGCCAAGTAGGGTGTCGTCTTCAGCCAGCAGAATACGCATATCTTGCGAAGAGGTTGTGAGAGGGTCTGATCGTATCCGCTGCGCGGTGGCTGCGGTTGACGTCTCAGGGCGCTTTGGGGATCTGCATGGCCCCGTCCTCGAAGGTTCCTGCCTCAGCATCGCTGTGGCAAGCCGCGCAGTTGGTCTTGCTCTTGACCAGCGGGTTGGCCCAATCGGACGCGGCAATCTCGCGGTGCTTGCGTATCCAGTAAGGCGTCTCGGTGATGCGCAGCGGTGTCGCGCCCTTGGGGATGGACTCGTCGATCTTGAAAGCGGCCTCGGTCTGGTGACCATCTGCCGCGTTATCGACCAGGAACTTCAGCACGGCAGCGGTGGTGGGTGCATCCAGACCCAGATCGGTGCCAAAGTGCTGGCCCTGATCGGCCATGATTTTCTGCCACGAGCGTTTGGGCAGTAGCGCTGGGTAAAACACCGCATGGCAACTACCGCATTCATCGCGCCACTGCGCACTGTCGGGCAAGACTTGACCGACAAACTTCACATGCGGCTCCTCGGCGGTGCTGTTTTCCTTGCGGCCGAGCCAGCCCTGCGCGTCGACCTGACGGTCCACCGCGTAGGAAAACCACCAGCCTCCAAAGCCCAGCATGACCAGCAGCAAGAGGGCTGCGACCAGTTTGTGGCTGCGTCCCTGGGGCGTTCCCGATGCAGCCATCTTGAAGCCCGTGACCATGGAGCGTGCCAGGTTCTCCTTGTGCAGCAGGCTCTCCACCACCACCCCGGCGATGTGGCCGAACACCACCAGAAGCATCAGGATGGCACCCGCTTTATGCACTTTTTTCAGGATCAGGCCCTGAGAAAAGCTGAACCAGCTGGCTGCCAGCCCATGCTGTTCATCACCGCCCAGCGTCAACATACCGGTCAGCCCGACCAGCACCGCTAGTGCCAGCAGGATGTAGATGGCCAGACTGCCAGTGGGGTTGTGGCCCACATGGCGCTCTGCGCGCCCGCTGAGCACCTGTCTCAGATAGCCCGTAGCTTCTCGGGGGCCAAACCAGAAGCTTGAAAAACGTGAAAAGTGCGACCCCGCAAACCCCCACATCAGACGAAACACCACCAGCCCGAGCATCAAATAACCCAGAAAAACGTGGATCGAGCGCCACCGATCCCCTTCGCTGGTGAGCCAGGCCAGCGCGAAGCTGGAGGCCAGTGTCCAGTGAAACAGTCGGGTGGGCAGGTCCCAGATCAGGGTGCGTTGCATGCAGAGGATTCCAAGCGAAAGTGGTGGCAGGACCGGTGGTGTTTGTTCAAAGTGGTTTATTTGGGAATGCGAACGCGGTCTTCGTCAAAGTCTCCCTGGTTGGCGCCCTGGTGGCAGGCGCTGCAATTGCTGCGGCTTTTGACCGAGGGGCGCTCCCAAACGGCGCGACGAACTTCATCGTGGCGTGACCGCCACCACTGGCTCTCTGTGATACGCATGGGCGCGGCGCTGGAGCCCCAGCGGTTGGAGGCATGTTTTTCGAGGAATGCGGCGATTTTTTCCGTCTCTGGGGGGGGCAGTGATGCATCGGTGCCAAAGTGTTTGTCCAGTCCAGACATTACTTTTTGCCAGGAGGCGGCCGGCAACAACCCAGGGGCGTAGGCATCGTGGCAGCCGCTGCACTCGGTATGCCAGGTGGCTTCTACCGTTGCGGGCATGGCTTGTTTGCTGCGGTTGTCGGTATTATTTTTGGCCTGTGCAGCAACTGCCACGACAGCCAGAACAACGAGTAGCGAGGTGCGGATGAATTGAAGTGTCCTCATGAAGCTTCCTTTACTTGACGGACATCAGGTAGGTGATGAAGTCACCTTTTTCCTGCGTCGTGCAGGCACGTCCCAGCGCGTCGTGGCAATTGCGCTTGAACCATTTCTCGACCTTGGCTGCGTCGGTGAAACGCTTCGGGTTCACGCTGGTGGCCATCGGGTCGATGGCCTTGTTGGTCTTGGCATGCTTGCCTTCGTTTTTCGGCGAATCGGTGTGGCACGATGCGCAGGCCAGTTGGGTCGGGCCTTGGGTGGTGTAGAGCTTGCGGCCAGCCTCGGCGCTGAAGTCTGTGAAGGCTGGGTTTTCCGCTTTGGCCTGGGCTTTGTAGCCATCCAGAACCGTGTTGGCACTGGCGGCCAGCGGCAGGGCGATGGCCACGCAGGCCAGAAGTGAAGCAAATTTGAATTTGGAGGTCATGTTTGAGTCCGGTGGTGAAGAACTGGCTCATAGCTTATGAAGGCGTGCTTAAGGAACTCTTAGCGGGTGTCGTTGGCAGTGTTGCCACGCTTTTTTAACGCCTGTCACCTGAAAGTGATGGGATGGGAATAGATGAATTTCCCTATGCCCATGAGGTGATCTTCCAATTTCGCAACCAGACCCAACGGCATAAGCTAGCCACCTGTCTGTCAAGAAGAAAGAAGTGGTCTCATGAAATATCCAGCAGTGTTGCGCATTCTGCGTGTCCATGTTCCGGTGCTGTTGATGGCTTTGGCTGGGGCGGCACAGGCGGCCACCGAGCCTTCTGCCGACTTGGTGAAGCGCGGTGAATACCTCTCGCACCTGGGTGACTGCATTGCCTGCCATACCGCTGCCGACGGCAAACCGATGGCTGGCGGGCTGGTATTGGAAACCCCGTTTGGCCCCCTCTATTCAACCAACATCACGCCTGACCCCGCCACGGGCATTGGCAACTACACGTTCGAGCAGTTTGACCGGGCCATGCGCAAAGGCGTGGCGGCAGATGGTCACAACCTGTACCCCGCCATGCCTTTTCCGTCGTATGCAAAAACCACGGATGAAGACATGAAGGCTCTGTACGCCTACATGCAGCATGGCGTGACACCTGTGGTTCAGGCCAACCGGCCAAGCGGCATGAAATGGCCTTTCAACATCCGCTGGGGGCTGAAGTTCTGGAATGCTTTGTTCCTGGACAATGCGATCTTCAAGCCAGACTTGAGCCAATCCGACGCTTGGAACCGGGGGGCCTATATTGCCCAGAGCTTGGGGCATTGCGGCTCATGTCATACACCGCGTGGTCTGGCGTTCCAGGAAAAAGCCATGGATCAGAGCGGCTCATCGGGTCAGAAATATCTTTCCGGCTTTACCGTTGAAAATTGGCATGCGGTCAACCTGCGCGATCTGTGGACGGTGCCCGAGACGGTCCGCTTCCTGAAAACCGGCCGCAATAGCTTCGGTGCCGCAGCGGGTAGCATGACGGAGGTGATTTCACACAGCACCCAGCACTTCACAGATGCTGATCTGAATGCCCTGGCCCAATATCTGAAATCTTTGCCGACACCCGCTGGCGCAGACAAACCCAAGGCGCCAGCAGTCTATGCTCAAACGAGCGAGGCCGACCTCTACAAGACGCCAGGTGGTCTGGGCTATGTGCAATTTTGCGGGACCTGCCATCGCCGTGATGGACGCGGTGTCGGCGAGATATTCCCGACGTTGGCGCAGAATTCCTCGGTTCAGTCCAAGGACCCGGTGTCGCTCATTCATATTGTCCTCACTGGTGGAAACACTGCCACCACCCAGCATTCACCCCGCGTCTTCGGTATGCCTGAGTACAGCAGCCTTGATGACAAGGAAATCGCCGAAATCCTCACCTTTGCCCGCACCCAGTGGGGTAACCAAGGTGAACCGGTCACTGCCGACGATGTGCGCAAGGTGCGCGACGACTTGAAACTCAAGCCAGCCCAGCCGACCAAGTTTGTCACGCCGCGTTTTGCCGCCATGCTCGACAAGCCCAATGCCGACCAGCTCATTCGCGGCATGCGCCTGATGGTCGATACCAAAGCCTTGCTGCCGAACAATGTGGGTGACGGCCTGAACTGTGGTAGCTGCCACCTGAACGGTGGTACGGTGGCGGGTGGTTCACCCTATGTGGGACTCTCGGCCTTCTTTCCCTCGGAGGCACCACGTGCTGGCAAGGTCATTGACCTGGCAGATCGCTTTAATGGCTGTTTCAAGCGCTCGATGAACGGCAAGCCCCTGCCCAAGGACTCACCAGACATGAAAGCCATGATCGCCTACAGCGACTGGATGAGAGGCAACTTCAAGAAAGGCGACAAGGTTCCTGGTCGTGGTACCGGGAAAGTGGATGAGAAGCTGGTTGCCAATCTTGAGAATGGCAAGCATGTGTATGGCGAACAATGTGCGGTGTGCCACGGCTCGGACGGCGAGGGTCTCAAGCATGCCGATGGTAGCTTCATCTTCCCGCCGCTGTGGGGCGATCAGTCGTTCAATATCGGTGCTGGCATGGCCCGCACTTACAAGGCTGCCAGCTTCGTCAAGGCCAACATGGTGATCGGCCACGGCAACAAATTTCCCTTGGCGCAAGGCAACCTGAGTGACCAAGACGCTGTGGACGTGTCTGAATACTTCACCCACATGCCGCGCCCGGACTTCCCGGACAAGGTCAAAGACTGGCCCAAGGGTGGCAAACCGGCGGACGCCCGCTACTGATTCCGCTTCTAAACCATCCGTGTCGTCGTTGCTTCGCCTCGTCGTGCGTCAGCACTGCCTTCGGCTTCGCGCCTAGACACGAATGATTTGGAAACGGAATAGTGATTACTCCAAGGCATCAGGATCGGCCCGCAACATCAGGCGGGCCAGTTCTGCCGCTGAGGAAATGTTGGCTTTTTCCATGATGTGCTGGCGATGAATGTGGACGGTTTTTTCACTAATGTCCAGGGCGCTGGCGATCAGCTTGTTGGGGCGGCCCAGTGCCACCAACTGGGCAACCTCCTGTTCGCGCGGAGACAAGGTGGACAGGGCTTTCTGCGCCGCATCGCGGCGTCTTGCGTTGTCCAGCCAATCGGCACAGCGGCGCACGGCTGCCGACACGGCATCAAGCACCTTCTGGTCATTAAAGGGTTTTTCGATAAAGTCACAGGCACCGGATTTCAGCGCCTGAACTGCCATCGACACATCGGCGTGACCGGTCATGAACAGCACCGGAATGGCAAAGCTGCGCTCCTGCAGCAGCTGTTGCAGCTCCAGCCCGCTCATGACGGGCATGCGGATGTCCAGCAACAGGCAGCAGGGGCGTGCCAGCGGGGTGTTGGCCACTGGCAGAAACTCGGCAGCCGAGGCAAAGAGTTGCACATTCCAGCCGACCGACTCCAGCAAAAAACGCAAGGAACGCCGTAGCGCCGGGTCGTCATCGACGACATAAATGAGGGAGGATTCAGGCGGTTGTGACATGGCTGGGTAGCGTAAACAAAAAGCGCATGCCGGGCCCAGGTTGATTCAATTCAGCCCAGAGGCGCCCGCCGTGCGCTTCGATGATGGTTTTGCAGATCGGCAATCCCAGGCCCAGTCCGTCGGGCTTGGTGGTGAAAAAGGGCTCGAACAGGCGGCTCAGGTTGGCCTCAGACAGACCGCAGCCCTGGTCGATGACCTGCACCAGCAAGCGGTTGTCGGTGGTTTCAAGGCGCAGCAAAATGGCTTGCCGCTCCAAGGGCAGGTCGCGCCCTGCATCGATGGCGTTTTTGATCAGGTTAAGCAGAACCTGCTGGATTTGGGGACCATCGGCCATGACCTGTGCCTGTGGCAGGGATTGGTCGTCAATGGTGATGGTGGGTGGGTGCCGCAGCATGCCCAGAATCAGCCTGCGGGCTTCCTGCGCCAGTTGTGGCACCTGCGTGGACTCGCGCACAGCGGAGCGCTTGCGGGCGAAGTGGCGAATCCTGCGCACGATGCCGCCGGCACGTTCGGCCTCGTTGTTGATCTCGTTGCAGGCTTCCTGCACCGCTTCGGGGGTCAGGCGGCCATCGGCCTGGCGGCGCAAGACGCTGCGGGCGTAATTGCCGATGGTTGTCAGTGGCTGGTTGATTTCATGTGCCAGGTTGCCAGAAAGTTCTCCCAGGATCGATAACCGGGACAAATGCTCCATCTGCTCCTGATGATCCCGCATGCGGGCTTCGGCGGCTTCCCGGGCGTCGAGTGAATCGCGCAGTTGGGCTGTACGTCTTTGCACCAACTGTTCTACCCGCACGGTGTGGATTCCCCAGGCGACCAGCAAAAGTGCCAGTCCCAGAAGCCATGGCCAAAAACGCAATAGCAAAGCCTTGGGCGTGCTTTCACGCAAGTAGGCGTAGGGTTCGATGCGTAGCTCGCGGTAAAGATCGTGAACTGTCTGGTAATCGGTCGGCACCGACCAACTCAAGCCCGAGGGTGTTTCTGGCATGTTCAAGAGCGCTTGTGCCACGCGCTTTGCGAGTGTGCGATCCGTGGTGCGCGTGACGGCAATCGGCCAGTCAGGGTAGAGCGGGGTCGACAGAGCGCAGGCAAACCCCGGCTCGTGCCTGGGTGAAAGCACCTTGAAGTCTGACCGCTTCAACGCCCCCTGAGGGTTCAGTTGTTCCAGCAGACAGGCGCGGACAATGCCCGCATCCACAGCACCACTTTGTACGGCAGCAAAGATGTTGGTCATAGGCAAGCCCATGAAGCGCACCTCGGTCAAATCTGATTCTGGGTCAACGCCTTGATGCAGCATTTCGCGCGCCACCACCAGATAGCCACCAAAGGCCTGCGGAGCAACCGCAGCCATGCGTTTCCCGGCGAGGTCGGATAACTCTTTCATGTCGTGGCGATCAGCACGAACGATCACCGCAGAGCCAATGGCTTTGGAAGTTGACAGCGCCTGGTGCGTTGCGAGGGTGGCGATACGGCTCAGGCCGAACTCGTATTCCATGGCCACGTAGTAGCCAGGGTTGGTAATCACCAAATCCACATGGTGCTGCGCAATGGCTGCGCGCAGCCCTTGGGCATCAAAGCTGGCCAGCTGAAACTGGTCTGATGGCAAGGCCGCATTCAGGTAATTGAGCATAGGCGACCAGTCCGAAGTGGCCACCTGCTCGCCCTGGTAGGCAAACACGCCAATGACCACCTCTTTGGCCAAGGCCGGTGTCTGAAAACCGAAAAAAAGGCCTGCCAGTGCCATCAGCGCACTGGCAAAACTATTAACTCGCCCTGTCGGCGCACTGGAGGGTAGGCAACACATCTTGTGATGATAGCCCCTGAAAAACGCATACACGCTGATCGACAGGTGCCGATCCATGCCTGGCGGCTACGACCAAAAGTCAAAGAATCACAAACCGGCAATCGCCGTGCGAACCTCGCTCACCGACAGAATCTCGGACAACACCACCGGCGCCTTGCCCGGCGTGTAAAACACATACACCGGCACGCCATTGCGCCCCAGCGCTGCCAGGGCTTCGGTGATGGCCGGGTCACGGCGTGTCCAGTCGGCGCGCATCAGTGTGACCTTCTTGGCATCCAGATCAGCCAGCACATCGGTATTGGCCAGTGCATTCTTCTTGTTGTATTGGCAGGTTACACACCAGGTCGCCGTGAAATCGACAAACACCGGGGCGCCAGTGGCCAGCGCCTGATCCACCTTGCCGGGGGCCCAGGCTTGCCAGCGTTCGGTGCTGGCTACGCTGCCGACAGGTTCAGAAAAGTGCACAACATTTTTGCCGATAGCCCACGTGGTGACTAGGAATAACGCTATTGAAAATGAAGCTATCAGCAGGCGAGCCCTGCCATGCAGCGTCAAGGCCCAGATCACCGTTGCCAGGCCCATCAACAGCACCAGTAGGCTGGCGGCACCGTCGATGCCGGTCTGCTGGCCCAGCACCCATACCAGCCAGATCACCGTGGCAAACATTGGGAAAGCCATGAGGTGCTTGAAGGTGTCCATCCACGCACCGGGGCGTGGCAGCAGGCGAGCCAGCGCGGGCGACCAGCTGGCGGCCAAGTAGGGCAGCGCCATGCCTGCGCCCAGAGCGGCAAAGATCGCCAGCGCTTGCAACGACGGCAAACTCAGCGCCAAGCCCAGCGAGGCACCCATGAACGGCGCCGTGCAGGGTGAGGCGATAACGACCGCCAGAATGCCCGACAAAAACGCGTTGATCGCCGGGTTTTTAGCTTCCAGCACGGCCACGCTGCTGGGCACAAACTGGCCAAACTCGAACAGCCCGGCCAGGTTCAGGCCGATGATGGTGAACAGCGCCGCCAGAGAGGCTACCACCGCCGGTGACTGCAATTGAAAGCCCCAGCCGAGTTCTTCGCCCGCGCTGCGCAAGGCCAGCATCAGCGCGCCGAGCGCCAGAAACGACAGCACCACGCCCGCGCTGTAGGCCAGGCCGCTGACGTGGTGGCCGTGCCGGTCGTCCGCGTGGCGGGTGAAGCTCACCACCTTGATGGCCAGCACCGGAAACACGCAGGGCATCAGGTTCAGGATCATGCCGCCCAGCAGCGCGCCAAGCAGGGCCAGCCAGAAGCTCGGTGGCACGTGGGCGGGCAGCGACGCTGGCTTGGTGACGGCCAGACTGCCGGTTGGCGCGGTGGGTGTCGCGGCCTGCGTCGGCCAGGTGCCGCTGATGTTCGCCAGCGTGCCAAAGCCGCTGCGCTGCCCGGCTACGTCGCTCACCAGCACCAGCGGCAGGCGATCCGGGCTGCTGCTGCGCTGTGGCGACAGGGGCACGGTGGCGGTCCAGACCGCGCCATCCCAAGCCTGCTTCCATGCACCGGCCGGGTCCACCACATCGGGGGTTTCGGGGAACAACTCCAGCGTCTTGCCTTGCAAAGCGGCGGGCAGGCCGGGGACCGACACCTTCAGCGTCTGGCCGTCGATGGCGATGCTGCTGGGGCCGCTGAGTGCCAGCGGGCGTGCCTTGTCTGCGTTTTGAAACTCGGTGGCGTTCAGCGCGGTGGAGCTTTTGGTGGGCAGGCGCAGTACAAATTCACCGTCCTGCGGCACGCACTCCTGCTTGCAGATCAGCCAGCTGGCCTGCAGCTTGATCTCCAGTTCGGGGTTGAGCACCGAGGGTTTGAAGTCGGGCGTGATGGTCAAGGGCACTGGCAGCAGCACGGTGCCGTCAAAGCCATAGGTCACCAGCCCGCTGGTTGGCAATTTTTTGGGCACTGGCCAGGCAATGTCTCCGGCGATCACGCCCACCGGCAGCGTCCAGTGCAGCTCGGTCGGCTGGCCGGACTCGCCGGAGTTCTTCCAGTAGGTGTGCCACTCAGGAGCGTGTTGCAGTTGCAGGCCGACCCAGACGGTCTTGCCAGCGTCGGCACCATCGGGCGCGTAGGCCATCAGCTCGGCACGCATCTGTTCCGTGGTGACCACGTTTTTTAAGCTATTTTGGGCTGTAGCCCCCGTGGGTATTGCACAAATAGCTACAAAAACAAAAGCAATCAGGCGGCGATAAAGAAGGGTCAAGGAGATCATGGGTGAGTCAGAGTCGCGCGCAGCAGGAAGGTTCCGATGGTTCGGTGTTGGGTGCAGGATAAATCAAAAGAGCTTGCCATCCATCGTGCGGGGACAAGGCGCCTGGCACCAGCGGGTTCTGTGGCCGAATTCAATACGGGTTCTCGAACCCCAGGCGCGCCATGATCTCGCTCTCGCGCAGCTCCATCACCTGGGCATCTTCGTCTTCGTCGTGGTCCCAGCCCTGGGCGTGCAGGGCGCCGTGCACCAGCAGGTGGGCGTAGTGTTCTTCCAGGGTTTTGTTCTGCTCCTTGGCCTCTTTGGCCACCACCGGGGCGCACAGCACCAGATCGGCGGTGACGACGGGCTCTTGCGTGTAGTCAAAGGTGAGCACGTTTGTGGCGTAGTCCTTTTGCCGGTAGTCGCGGTTGAGCGCCTGGCCCTCTTCGGCATCGACGATGCGCACGGTGATTTCGGCATCGTCCTGCAGCGCGTGGCGAATCCACTTGATGACCTTGTGGCGTGGCAGCGCGGCGCGGTGCCGCGCGGCATCAGGCAGTTTGCCAAATTGCAGGGAGAGGGTGAGTTGGTTCATACACGGTGCATCGCTAAATATATAAGAAATTGGCCTATAGCCCTTGTATTAACTTGGCTTGCAGCTATCAATATAGAAGCATCAAGAGCCAGCCTGCTTGCGGCTGCGGGCTGCGCGTGGGGCTGCCCGCGGTGATTTGGGCGGCACATGTGGAGGCTCCATGGACGGCGGTGTCAGCGGTGGTATCAGCAGCGCATCGTCACGCGGGTGCGGGTTGTAGCGGCCCGGTGCGTCATAGGCATCCACAATGCGCGCCACCAGCGGATGCCGCACCACGTCGGCGCTGGTCAGGCGGCAGATGGCAATGCCGTCGACGCTGCGCAGCACGCGCTCGGCATCGATCAGGCCGCTGAGCTGGGTGGCGGGCAAGTCGATCTGGCTCACATCGCCGGTGATCACCGCCTTGGAGCCAAAGCCGATGCGCGTCAAGAACATCTTCATCTGCTCAGGCGTGGTGTTTTGCGCCTCGTCCAGGATCACGAACGCGGTGTTGAGCGTGCGCCCGCGCATGAAGGCCAGCGGCGCGATCTCGATGGTCTGGCGCTCAAAGGCTTTTTGCACCGCTTCAAAGCCCATCAGGTCATACAGCGCGTCGTACAGCGGGCGCAGGTACGGGTCGATCTTTTGCGCCAGATCGCCGGGCAGGTAGCCCAGGCGCTCACCGGCTTCGACCGCCGGGCGGGTCAGCACAATGCGCTGCACGCTGCTGCGCTGCAAGGCGTCCACGGCCATGGCTACGGCCAGATAGGTTTTGCCGGTACCGGCCGGGCCAATGCCAAAGGTGATGTCGTGGCTGGCAATGCAGTCCAGGTAGTTGGCCTGGTTCATCGAGCGCGGCTTCAGGTCGGCGCGGCGGGTTTTGAGCGAGGGGCCGTCTTCGCCACCCACCGAGCCGTCGCCTGAGAGCATCAGCTGCACCGTGCGCGGCTCAATCGGGCGCGCCGCCATCTCGTACAGCGCCTGCAGCATCTCCATGGCGCGCGTGGCGTGGACTTTGAGGCCATCGACCTTGAACTGCTCGTGCCGGTGGGCGATCTTGACTTGCAAGGCGGTCTCGATGGTGCGCAGGTGCGCGTCCATCGGCCCGCACATGTGGCCCAGGCGGGTGTTGTTGGGGGGCGAAAATAAGTGGCGAAGGATCACGTTGATAATTCTTTGAAAAAGTCACCCATGATAGGTAAAAAATGATCGGCAAACTCACTGGCACGCTGGACAACAAAAACCCGCCCGAGGTCATCATCGACTGCCACGGCGTGGGCTACGAGGTGCTGGTGCCCATGAGCACCTTCTACAACCTGCCCGAACTGGGCGCCAAAGTCAGTTTATTGACGCATTTTGTGGTGCGTGAAGATGCGCAGATTCTGTACGGCTTTGCCACTTTGCCTGAGCGCGAGGCGTTTCGCCAGCTCATCAAGATCAGTGGTGTGGGGCCGCGCACGGCGTTGTCGGTGCTCTCAGGCATGAATGTCGCTGAGTTGTCGCAGGCCATCACCTTGCAGGAAGCCGGGCGGCTGATCAAGGTGCCCGGCATTGGCAAGAAAACTGCCGAACGCCTGCTGCTGGAGCTCAAGGGCAAGCTCGGGCCGGACATCGGCGTGGTGGCCAGTGTGGCCAGCGACGCGCAGGCCGACATTCTGCAAGCCTTGCTGGCGCTGGGCTACAGCGACCGCGAAGCCGCCGCGGCCCTCAAGGCATTGCCCAAAGACGTGGGCGTGAGCGACGGCATCAAGCTGGCGTTGAAAAGCCTGACGAAATAGTCAGCCTACAACAGGCCGTCGACTCATTCCTTGAATTTGGTTTTTAACCACTTGAGCAGTTCACGTTGGTCTGCCGAGGTGGCACGACGGACTTGAACCAGAAGCTTGTTCAGATCAGGGCGCTGCAGCGTGATGTTGGCGGCGCCTTCGTTGCAAACCGAGCAAATAGCTTTCAGGTTGTTGGCATCGTCCGAGCCTCCCAGGCTTTTGTCCAGCACGTGTCCGATGTGCAATCTGGTTTTTCGGCTGGGGTCATAAGGGTGAGGCTCGCCCGCCACGGCACCACACATTTGGCAGGTAAACCCATTGCGGTCCAGAACAAAAGCACGGGTTTCCTTGGAAATACCTCTGGCAAAAGCCGGTTGTGGCTTGGCGGTCTCCAGCAGGTATTGGCCGGGCTTCAGATCAGCACGGTCGTTATTGGTCAGGACCAAATAGCCTTCTTCGGTGCGTAATTCACGTATTCGTCGGGCCCACTCGCTGATATTGCCTGCCACCAACCGGAGTTCATCGGCTTCAATCACGCGCCCCAGGTTTGCCAAAAAATGGGCGCGCAACTTGGCGCGGGCACCTTTGGGTGTGGGAACGACGACAGCGTCAGTTTTTGGCATCACGCTGCCTTTCTGAAAAGACGTGCTGCGGCTGCCTTTTGGATGGCCAGAGCGATTTCGGCGCTGACTGCATGGGCCACAGGTGGCGGAAATGCGTTGCCAACCTGTCGGTAGCTGGGTGTCTTTTTACCTACAAAGTGCCAGTCGTCTGGAAAACCTTGGATGCGTGCGCACATGCGAACCGTCAAGCGCGGCTGACCCACAAAATCCGCCGCAGGGGCTGCATCGGTCAGTCCACGCCCATCCACACCTAGTGCAGACCAGGCTTGGCGCGACCTGGTCGGCCCAAGGTCCGGGCCGCCGTGTTTTTTGCTGCCACCGACCAGCGTGGGCGCAATGTCGTTGGCCAAGTCGCGCCAGGCATCTGCACCTCGCCAGCCATCGGCGCACATCAGGTCGTACAGAAGTTGCCCAACCGTGGGAGGCAGTCTCATGCTGGGAACAGGCCAGTGGAAGTGCTCGGCAACGTCTTGCCGCAGCGCGACAAACACCACACGTGGGCGTAGCTGGCTGACGCCAAAGTCAGCTGCATTGAAGAGATGCCAATCCGTCCAATAACCCATCGCCTGCAATTGTTTGGCGATTTTTTGTCGGTAATCGACAAAAACTGCGTCAAGCAGCCCTCGGACGTTTTCCAGCATGACCGCTTGCGGCCGCGTTTCGTCAACTACCCGAATGGCCTGGGGAAACAGATCGCGCGCATCTTCAGAGCCAAGCTGCTTGCCCGCCTTGGAGAAAGGTGGACATGGCACACCGCCTGCAACGAGGTCGACGCCGCGAAAAGGGCTGGCATCAAATTGTGACAAGTCCCCTTCGATGACGTTCCATTGGGGACGATTGAAGCGTAGCGTGTTGCACGCTGCCGCGTCGATCTCTACAAGAGCCTCGTGTTGAAAGCCGGAACGCTCCAGCCCTTGCGCTTGCCCACCAGCACCAGCACAAAGTTCGAGTGAATTCATCAAATATCCTAAAGCTGTATATTTTTACAGTTTAATTATCCATGTTGTCGCAGCTTGCTGCAATTGTGGCGTGTGATTGCCTGTCATGCGGCGCCAATCGTAGCGCGGACCTGATGACATTCTGGGAAATTTGGGGGAAGCAGCTAGCCAGGACTTTGGGAGTGGTTTGGCATAGAGTTCACCCTACTGCGCATTGCGAATCGGACGGCCATTGACCGGCTGCACCGGCCGTGCGTTGCTAGGGTACAGCTGCTGAAACAGATGCAACTGCGCCGCGCTGATCTGGGTCGGCTGCTTGATCACCATCCACAGCACGCCTTCGGTACACGGTGGTGTGGTCAGTGACCCCAGGAATTGGTAGTAGCGCTGGTCTTTGGGCAGCAGCTCGTTCAGGTCCAGCAGGCCTGGGGGCATGCGCACCTCGTCACCCACATCCAGCGGCATGTAGGTCCACACCTTGTCGATCAGTGCATTGGCCTGCCCCGGGTCCAGCAGCACCGCCACCACGGCGAGTTCACCCTGGGCATTTTTGTGCACCAAGTGCGCCACCATGGCGTAGCTGCGGTAGTTCACCTGCATTTCTGACGGCGTGTGGAAGTGGAACTGCACCAGGTTGTAGACCGATCCGCGCACCGTGAGCGTGTTGTTGCCCTCGACATTCACCTGAATGGTGTGACCATTGTTGACCACGGTTCCGGTGGATGGCTGGTAGTTGAAATGCAGCGGTTCGGCCGGTCCTTGCAAGGTATAGCTGTCTTCGATGTTGATCGGCGACTGCCGCTTGCCAATGGCGCAGGTGTTGAACTCGGGCTTGAGCTGCCCCCAGGCTTGCGGGCCGCCCTTGCCAGCATAGGACCAGTGCACATCGGCGGCATGTTCATCAACATGTTTGGGCTCTTCAATCGCATGCCCCGCAAGCTTGGCGGCTCTGGCTTTGATGTACTCGCGGCTGGCGCGCGGGTTGACGACAAGCTTGGGCGTCTCTGCTCCTGGATGTGCCGCCACTGCGGGTGCATAGATGAGCTCTTCTTTTGGGGTTACGGGTGCTTCAGGTTTGGCGTGTGAGCTTGCCGCTTGCTTGGTGGCGGCGGACGGGGTTTCGGTGGGCACTTTTTCTGGTTTACCCGGAATCACCACCGTGAACGTTTTTTTGCCCAACATCTGCTCGCGAATGGCTTTTTTGATGTCGGCACCGATGTCGACCGACCCGGTCGCGGCTGCTGCGTCGGAGGCTGTTTTTTGGGGCGTGGCTTTGCCCGTTGTCACAGGACTTGCGACAGCCTCTACTGGTGCCGTGTGTTCAGCAGCGCGTGCAACCGACCAGGCACCTGCCAATAGCAATAGGCTCAGACTGCCCATCCATAAGCGGTGCGTCCATCTGCGCTGAGGCAGGAAACCGGTCTGCGACAGGCTGCCGGGCGCAGGGTGTATGGGGTCGGTGTATGTTTTCATGTCTGATCCGGGGGCTGTACAGCGTGTGGACGGTCTCATGTCATCTTATCGGCAAAAATGACCGGGGTATTGAGCGCTATAGTGCCTGTCTTTCCCCGCAACCGAGCCCGCCGTGAGTATCCAGACCGACGACTTTGCCCCCGCACCCGCCAAACGCGTGGTGTCCAACGCCCCCGCGTCACCCAATGAGGAGGCGATCGAGCGCGCGCTACGCCCCAAATTGCTCGATGAGTACGTGGGCCAGGCCAAGGCTCGCGAGCAGCTGGAGATTTTCATCAGCGCCGCCAAGATGCGCAGCGAGGCGCTGGACCACGTGCTGCTGTTTGGCCCGCCCGGCCTGGGCAAAACAACGCTGAGCCACATCATCGCCGCCGAGCTGGGCGTCAACCTGCGGCAAACCAGCGGCCCGGTACTGGAAAAGCCCAAGGACCTAGCCGCGCTCTTGACCAATCTGGAAAAAAACGATGTGCTGTTCATCGACGAGATCCACCGCCTGAGTCCGGTGGTGGAAGAAATCCTTTACCCGGCACTGGAAGACTACAAGATCGACATCATGATCGGCGAAGGCCCGGCGGCGCGCAGCATCAAGCTGGACTTGCAACCCTTCACGCTGGTTGGCGCCACCACCCGCGCAGGCATGCTGACCAACCCGCTGCGCGACCGCTTTGGCATCGTCGCGCGGCTGGAGTTCTACACGCCCGAAGAGCTGGCGCGCATTGTCAAGCGCAGCGCGGGTTTGTTGAATGTGCCAACCAACGAGCAGGGCGGCTTCGAGATCGCGCGGCGTTCACGCGGCACGCCGCGCATTGCCAACCGGCTGCTGCGCCGCGTGCGCGACTATGCCGACGTGAAAGGCGTGGGTGAAATCACGCTGGACATTGCCAACCGGGCGCTGGCCATGCTCGATGTCGATCCGCAAGGCTTCGACCTGATGGACCGCAAGCTGCTGGAGGCCGTGATCCACCGCTTTGATGGCGGCCCGGTCGGGCTGGACAACATTGCCGCCAGCATTGGCGAAGAGCGCGAAACCATTGAGGACGTGATCGAACCCTACCTGATCCAGCAAGGCTACCTGCAACGCACCCCGCGCGGGCGCATCGCCACGCTGGCGGCGTATCGGCATCTGGGGGTGACACCACCGGCCAACCAGGCGGGCGGGGTGGATTTGTTCAGCGTTTGAGGTGGTTTGCGGTTTTATATAAGAAATGCGGCTCTAGCCCTTTTATAGAAAGCGCGAGAAGCTATTGTTTGCGTAGTGATTCGTTTCTTGGATGAGCGTGGCGCCAGGCGGGTGGCGGGGTTCACGTTCTCCGGCTTGCTCGCGGGCGACGACGTGGGTTGTATTGGTTGCCGAGGCTTTGCCGTGCGTTTGGGTGCGCCGACTGCAACGCCACGCGAATGAGGCCTGCGCCCGCAAACCCCGCCACCCACCTTCAGCGAAATTGGATGCGCTGTTGGGTGCGGGTAAAGACCTATTGCCGAATTGCTTGCCAGACAGCCGCCGCTGGGGCAAAGACTGGGCGCACTCGGTGGACATGACGGGTCCATATATCAAGTGGCAGCGTTTTTTTAGGGTGCAGCCACTAGCTCCAATGCAGCGGGAGCCGCCGTTCAGGGACGTCCTTCAGTGAAATGGCACACACTTCCGAAATGGTGGAATGAGCAAGTATTGACATCCGGTGCCAATAGTGGCACCATAAATGCACGATGACAAACGTTGAAAAACTTCTGGAAAAGATGCGCCGTGAACCAGCCAATGTGCGCTTCAATGATTTGAAGAAGGTGTGCGAAGCCTACTTCGGCAAGCCCCGGCAAGACGGTAGCAGCCACGCTATTTTCAAGACACCTTGGCCGGGCGATCCGCGTGTCAACATCCAGAACGCCAGCGGCAAGGCCAAGCCCTATCAAGTCAGGTAAGTCCTTCAAGCCATAGAACAATTGGAAAACAGATCATGAACATCAAACACTACACCTACCGCGTCACTTGGTCGCCCGAAGATGACGAACACGTCGGCCTGTGCGCCGAGTTTGCTTCGCTGAGTTGGTTGGCCAAAACGCCTGAGGCGGCGCTCAAGGGTATCCAGAAAGTGGTGGCCGACGTGGTGGCCGACATGCAAGCGAATGGCGAGCCCGTGCCGACGGCGCTGGCCGAGAAGAGTTATAGCGGCGAGTTTCGTGTACGCATCCCACCGATGCTTCACCGCAATCTGGCACTGATGGCTGCCGAGCAAGGCGTCAGCCTGAATCGACTGGCGAGTGCGAAGTTGGCGGCTTGAGCCGCGATCAATGGCGTCAGTTGGGGGGGGCGGGTTGGACCGGGTTGCAGCGGAAGCAGCCGTTCGCAGGCTGGTAGTTCAGCAGGAATGACGCGGCTGGCATCCGCCATAATTTGGCTACACTTTTGTTCAATGTATGACCCAAAAACTTTTTTGGTCTGACCCATATCAGACCAAACTCTCAACCACCGTAGTGACGGTATCAGGTGGCGACATTACTTTGTCAGAAACCATCTTCTTTGCTTTTTCTGGGGGCCAAGAGAGTGACACCGGAACCATCGACAACCATGCGGTCTTGGTCGCGCAAAAGCGGGGGGTGGATGTCGTATATACCCTCGCTGAAAACCACGACCTGAAGCCAGGTCAGTCAGTAGTGGTTCAGATTGATTGGACCAGGAGATACCAACTCATGCGTCTGCACTTTGCGGCTGAACTGGTGCTTGAATTGTTCTACCGGCACTTGGGGGGAGTGAATAAGGTTGGTGCCCATATTGCTCAAGACAAAGCACGCATCGACTTCGCGTGGCCGGTGAGCATCTCGCCATTACTTCCAATGATTGAATCTGACGCCAACTCAATCATTGCTGCGAATATGGAAATCATCACTGCCTTTGATGACGAACCAAATGAGCGTCGTTACTGGGAAATTAGTGGTTTTTCGCGCGTCCCTTGTGGTGGTACACATGTGAAACGAACAGGTGAAATCGGCCCGATTAAGTTGAAACGAAACAACAAGGGGCGAGGCAATGAGAGGGTCGAGATTTACCTCACTACTTGAAGCGCAGCTTTCAGGCTCTATGCTGATATCGCAACTATGCGCAGATGGTTGGGTGCAAATGACGCTCTGTACGGGCTAGATGACTATTTTGGCCTGCCATTCATTTCAATGGAGAGCCAAGGAAAGCGATGACCCGCTGCTTGGCAGCCTCTCGTGCTTGCGCATTTGGGGCCACAGTGACACCTTCGCCCGGATGGACTCCATTGGGTACCTCCTTGCGCACGTGCTTGGTCTTGATGTCGGGATTGTCGAAGTCGTGGTAGCTGTCGGGATAGAGCACGACCTGCATTGGCTCGCCCCGACTGGCAACTGTGTCAGCCAACGCCTTACAGGGCGCGACAGGCGTCCAGTCGTCAGATTCACCCATCAGCAGCAGCAAGGGGGCGTAGGGATGGAACCGATCGGCTCTTTTGTTGCGTGAGGTGCAGCCCGGGTAAAACGCAACGCCCGCGTTGAACACGGCCCCTGTTTTTGGTTCATGACTGATGGCCTCCAGTGTCACGCCTGCACCGTTCGACCAGCCCAGCAGGCTGATGCGTTTGGCATCGACACCGCGTTGCCTGCGCAGCCAAGCCAGGGCGGCATACGCATCACCGACCCGGTCGGCTTCCTTGAGGGTGCGATCACCAAATTTGACGGTGCAAATTTCTTTAATGCCACGCGAACTGAAGCTGTCGAGCATCAACGCGGTGTAGCCGTGGCTTGCCAGGTACTCGCCCCACATGCGCTGACGAGCGCCAAGCTCGCCTTGCCTGTTGTACGCACCACCGCAGCCATGCAGCATCACGACCGCCGGATGAACACCAAGGTTGGCGGGCTTGAACAGAAAACCTACCAATGGCGCTGGCGAGCTCGACAAGCCCGCAGTCGGGATACTGATTTGTTCGGCGACGCCTGCATAAGCGCTGACACTCAATGCAGCCAGCAGCAACGCGTGCAGGAATCTGAATCGTTTCATATCTGTGTTCATAAAGTTTGCAATCCCGAGCCTCTTAAGGCCGCAGTTGCAGACAAAACGTTCCTGCAATAATCCGCCCGATGCAACACCTGCGTAACGCTCAAACCCCGCGTGATCAAATGCACGTGGAATACTTTAAGCATGACTGCCCTGCTTACCAGGTGCGCACCGTTCCGTCTCACGGATTGCCTTCAACCCTTGGTGCTCCACGCACCTGCGTACTCTGCGCTTGCAAAATGGCAGTCAACTGCTCTGACGGAACAGGCCGATTGAAATAGTAGCCTTGGATCTCCTGGCAGACTTTTCCATCCAAAGTATCGACCTGCGCCTGTGTCTCCACTCCTTTGACCACAACAGTCCGGCTCAGGGCTCGGCCCATCGCGATGATCGCCTCGGTCAAACTCTCGATACTTGATGATCCTGAACCACCAGGGATCAACGAGCGATCAATTTTGATGGTGTCAATAGGGAGCTGCTGCCACATGGCGAGTGACGAGTAGCCCACGCCAAAATTGTCAATCGTGATGCGAATGCCTTCTTGTTTAAGCTGTTTGAGAATATCCAGGGTGCGCACGTTGTCCTGCAGCAGCGTTTTCTCGGGTACTTCTAGTTCCAGCAAGTGAGCGGCCATGCCGGTTTCCGCAAGAATGGATCGAATGTCGGACGCTAGTGATGTGTCGGCAAATTGGCGAGGCGTGAGGTTGACTGAAATAGCCAAGTGTGGAAAGCCCAGCTTTTGCCACATCACGTTTTGCGCACACGCGGTTTTGATGACCCATTTCCCAATGGGCACGATCAGACCAGTCTGCTCAGCCATCGCCAAAAATTGCAAAGGAAGCACCAGACCCAAATCAGGATGCGCCCAGCGCAAGAATACCTCCATACCAGTGATTTGCTGCGTGACCGTGTCACATTTGGTTTGGTAGTGCAGACGGAATTCGCCGCGCTCCAAGGCGTGACGCAAACCTGCCTCCAGCGCCATGCGCTCCAGCGAGTCGGCGTTGAGTCGTGCCGAGTAAAACTGAAAATTGTTCTTACCCTCCTTTTTCGCGTGATACATCGCAATGTCAGCGTTTTTGGTGAGCGTAGATTCATCTTGACCATCTGCCGGGTACAGGGCGATACCAATGCTGACGGTGAGCTGAAACGCATGGCCCACCAACACAAATGGCTGACTAATGGTCGACAGAATTTTGTTGCTAACCATCGCAGGGTCCGTCGGTTCGATCAGATCCGTCAAAAGCACCACAAATTCATCACCTCCCAGCCTGGCCACCGTATCGCTTTCACGCAAACAGCCCTCCAGGCGACGAGCGGCTTCTTGCAACAGCGTGTCACCTGCCTCATGCCCCATGGTGTCGTTGACTTGCTTGAAGTGATCAAGGTCCAGAAACATCACGGCTAGCGTGCCCCCATGTCGCTGGGTCCGCGCAATGGCCTGCTCCAGCAGCCTGTTCAATAAGCGGCGGTTGGGCAGCCCAGTCAACGCATCATGCAGCGACATGTGCTCAGCCTGTCGCGCGAGTTCGAGTTTGGCCTCGGTAGCTTGGAGTTCGATTTTGGCCAGGCGCACCGTATCGGCATAAAGGCTGGCATTTTCCAGAGCAATGGCACCCTGAAGGGCAATGGCCTCCAAAATTTCACAGGTCAGCTGATCAAACGTCCTTGGGTGTGCCCCGCAGAATTCCAAATGGCCAAGCGTCTTGTCGGCAAACGCCATCGGCAACACCAATTGAGAATGCGCGTCATCCTCGGTAACTGCTGGACCCAGCACACAGTTGCATCGCAGAAACAGCGAGTCTGCTACCGGCAAGGCCGTGACGCTGCGCAGCATGAAATCCGCACACAACCGGTCGACCAATCTCTGCACCAGGCTTTGAGGTTCGCGAATGTGATTAAAGACCGTCGATACGGCGGCCACCGTATCCAAAATTTTTCTTTGCTTGGCAATAACAGCTTGCTGAAGCTCGCGCTGGATGACCTGATCCTGGCCCAAGTCAGAAAGGAGTTGCGGCACCAGGCGCAGCGTATTGATGGAAGCTTCCATCAAGTTATCACGCGTTATCAGTTCGGTGCCTACATGCCAAATGCGCGGTACGGGCGGCATCTGTGGCAATCGCAGGGCTTGTACCGCAGCCAGCGCAGCATCCAGAGCCTTCGCCGCAATTGCGTCAGGAAATTGCCGAACGGTGGCCAGCATGGTGCCATCGCGAATAGCCAGGAGGGCTTCGGACAGGCCATCAAACCCTGTAACCAGTACCTTGCCCGCAAGGCCGACCTGTTCTAGCACCTGCAATGCGCCCACTGCACCCAAATCGTTGGCCGATATCAAGGCATCGGGCGGCGAACTGGTTGCGGCCAAAGCAGCTCGCATGCACTCGGCACCAAATGCGATGTGCGAGCCTGGCGTCATCCAATCGAGCATGGTCTCGTGCACCAGTTCAATCTGGGGGTGTTGAGCCAGCAAGCGGTCAAACCCGGCCTTGCGTGCAACACCTGACGGCAGGCGCTGATCTCCCTGGAAATACATCACCCTGCCGTGATAGTCCAGCTTCGCCAACGCCATATCGGCAACTTGTGCCTGCGCTGTTTCGTTGTCGACACCCACTGTGCAGGCGACGGCATCGTGATCAATAAATGAATCCAGCGTGATCACGGGAACCCCTGCAACCCGCGCACGGTTCAGCAGTGGCAGCAACCCGGCGTTGGATATCGACATGGGCTTGAAAATCAGCACATCCACGCCCTGGACCAACAGCTCACCAAGTAGTGTGATCTGTTCTTCTGAAGTCAAAGCCGTCTTGAGGGTGAGGTCTACCCCACGGCGAGTTGCGTCGGAGCGTATGCAACTCCCCACCAACGCCCAGATGACGGCCCCGAGCCATGGGGCAGACAACACAACGCCAACATGAGCCATTGCTTTTTCCGGGCAAGCTGTAGTCAGAAAACGCCTCCGTCAGATGAATGGATATGCCGACCGCATGTATCTTAGTATCCCATCTTCGGCGGACCGTTGATAGCCGTCAAATAGCGGGAGAGTTGGAGTCATTACAACTGCAATGAGAGGTGATGGATGCATCCCTACTCACAGGCCAGGAAATGAGCACTCAAAACGCCTACGGAATGAACAGCAGCCAGTTTGTCAACTGGGAGCCTTGTCCAATGAGGTATGAGCCTGAACGGTTTGCGTATTTCCACCCAGGAGTGAGCCTGAGTCGACGAATTTACGGTTGAACTGGTTGCTTGATCATCCAAGGATGGTGATCAATATGGACGAGGCCAAACTGC
>JARLJH010000028.1 GCA_031291305.1 Rhodoferax sp.
TACCCAGCAGTCCAGTTTGTACGCCGCACTGAATCTGAAAAAACCATCCCAAGATGCCCAGTTGAGCCTTCTGTAGTGGCAGATTTAAAGCCTGTCCTATATGAATCAACACTTTACGTCAGTTGGTGTCGAACCCGGGTGATCCGCCACCCCGACATGCCCGAAGAGGCGTTCCGAGACATGTGGGACACCATTGAAAAAGGGCAACCCTGGTCTGCGGCGGTGAAGAATCGGCGCAAGGACGGCAGTTACTACTGGGTCATGGCCAACGTCACCCCGCTGATGGATGGTGACAAGCCCGTGGCTTACATGTCGGTGCGCACCGAAGCTAGCCGTGCTCAGATTCAGGCGTCTGAGGCCCTGTATGCGACCATGCGCGCTGAAAAGGAAAGCGGCCGGTTGATACACACCCTGCATCGGGGTCGCGTGGTCAAGCACACACTTGTGGGGCGCATGCAAGAAGTGATAGCACTACGTTTGTCAGGACGCCTTAACGCGACCTTGGGCATCGCGACTGGGCTTCTCCTTGCCGCTGGTGAGCTGATTTCCACGGATGAAATCATGTGGGAACTGCTCGGGTCAGGAATGGCTACTGCCACTTTAGTTGGAACCAGTTTTTACCTGCATCAAAGCATTTTGTCGCCTCTGCGGGATTTGCGCGACTTTGCCAACCGCATGGCCGCCGGTGATCTGACCCAACACAAAGACGTGTCGCGAAACGACGAAATGGGTCAGCTGGCGACGGCGCTGTTCCAACTCACGGTCAATCTGCAAGCCGTGGTGCGCGATGCCCGTACCCAGTCCATTCATATGACCAGTGCCACTGGCGAAATCGCCGCTGGCAATGTCGACTTGTCCCAACGCACCGAAAGCCAGGCCAGTAGCTTGGCACAGACGGCGGCAGCCATCGAAGAAATCACCGGTAGCGTCAAACACAGCGCTGACTCTGCCGAAGGCGCGTCAAAACTGGCAGACGGTGCGGCGCAGGTCACCCAGCGCGGTAGCGACGCGGTGAACCTGGTGGTTCAGACCATGCAGGAGGTGCGGGACTCCTCACACCGCATTTTGGACATCACAGGGGTCATCGAAGGTATCTCCTTTCAAACCAACATCCTTGCCCTTAACGCGGCCGTGGAAGCTGCTCGCGCAGGAGATCATGGTCGTGGATTTGCAGTGGTGGCATCAGAAGTTCGCACGCTGTCACAACGCACGTCGACAGCCGCTCGTGAAATCAAGCAGCTCATCAATGATGCTGCCGCCAAAATTGAGACTGGCTACCTTCAGACCGATTCGGCCAGCAAGACCATGGATGAATCGCTGGTGGCGGTGCAGAAGGTCAACCAGTTGATTGCCGAAGTCAGCCTGTCCGCCAAAGAGCAGCTGATTGCCATTTCGCAGATCAACACCGCTGTCACGCAAATGGAGTCGATCACACAACAAAATGCCGCGCTGGTGGAACAAATCGCCGCTGCAGCGTCTTCCGTTCAAGGCCAGGCGCAGGTCATGACCTCAACCGTCCAGGTCTTTCACCTACAGGGTGATAACGGTTTTCAAGCGCCCGATGCCGTGGAACTGCGGCGCCAGGGCAAACAGACTGCCTCGAAAACCCTGCTGTTGACAAGTTGATCATGAGGTCGGCCACCCGTCGGGCATAGCCGCAACAACGGCTGCGGACTGCTCCAGCTGATCGCGTTATTTGGCTGCAAACTTGGCGTAATACGCCAGCACAGCTGGGTTTTGGGCAATGCGCTGCATGTGGGTGTTGAGCAGCGGGGCCACTTTTTCCACCAGATCGGTGGGCACATGGTCCAGACGGCCCGAGTTGAGGAACCGTACATCCACAAACACCTTCAGGTCTGCTACCGTCAGGCGGTTGTCGGCAAAGTACTCGCCGCCGTGCGCCAGCAACTGGTTTTGCAACCAGGCCAGGTAGACAGGCATGGAGCCATTCACCAGGGCCAGACGCGCTTCTTTTTGCGCCTCGCCTGTCAGGCGGAAACTGGGGCCGAGCTTGACGCTGGCCTCTTCCACCACATACATCACCTCGTCACACAGCAGCGCCTGAAACGCATCCGCTGGGTACAGATTGGCGAGCTTGCCCGCATAGCGCAAGATAGCGTCGCACTGCGTGACCTGCACGCCGTCCACTTGCAGCGTGGGCACCTGGCTGAACGGCGTGGTCTTGCGCACCTCGGCAAACTCGGCAAAACCAAAGCGGTGGTCTTCAAACGCCACGCCGCCCAGATGCAGCGCCAGGCGGATCGGCTCGGCGCGCCCGCCGTGGGTGTCGAAATAGGTGAGTTTGAGTTGGCTCATGGTGTTTCCTCAGAAGGGTGTGGTTGACGCAGAAAAGGCCCGGCAACAGGTCGGCGCGGGAGGTTTGGCGGATTCTAGGCGGAGCAACGATGGGCCACAGACTGCAAGGGATTTTGACCTCTTGCCCCCTAAAAATAAGGACTAATTGCTATCAAATTCAAATATTGATACCGTCGGATCGCAACATTTTTCAGCGTAGTCAGCTGCGATCCAGATCTCGAATCAAGGTCATGACCTTGGTGGTGATGATGTCCACCGCGGGTTTGTTGGCACCGTGCGGGAAGATCACATCGGCGTGGCGCTTGGTCGGCTCGATGAACTGTTTGTGCATCGGGCGCACGGTGTCCAGGTATTGCTTGATCACGCTCTCGGTGCTGCGCCCGCGCTCGGAAATGTCGCGCTCCAGGCGGCGGATAAAGCGCACATCTGCGGCGGTGTCCACAAAAATCTTCAGCGACATCATCTCGCGCAATTTGGAGTCAAACAGCGCAAACAAACCTTCAATCACGATGACCGGAGCGGGCTTGACCGTGATCGTTTTGTTGGAGCGGTTGTGCGCCGTGAAGTCGTACACCGGCATGTCAATCGGCTCGCCACGGCACAGCGTCTGTACCTGCTGCTTCATCAGCGGCCAATCAAACGCCTGCGGGTGGTCGTAGTTGGTCTTGTACCGATCTTCTTGTGAGAGATGGGTTTGGTCGAGGTAGTAGTCATCCTGCATCACTACCGCCGCCATCTCCGGCCCGATGGACGCCAACACCTCACGGGTGATTGTTGACTTACCACTGCCGCTGCCCCCGGCGACACCGATGACGAAGGGTTTGTTGTGGGGAGTCATGCGAGTTCCGTAGCCAAGTCTGTGAAAGACGTGATCTTACAAGTCGGAACCGTGGGTTACCGCTGTGGCGCTGAGATATTCAGGCGAGTGTGATTCAAAGTGCGTTTGTTCTGGCTTGTCTCCCTCTGGGGCATTTGCACTCACATCTGCGCGGGTGCAGCGGCTTCGTCCATCCAGAACACCTCCCACTGGTGGCCGTCGAGGTCAGCAAAACCGTGCTGGTACATGTAGCCGTGGTCCTGCGGTGGGTTGGGGGTGGTGGCACCCGCTGCCACGGCCTTGCGCACCACCTCTTCGGCCTCGGCCCGGCTGTCCAGCGAGAGGGCGATCAGCACCTCGGTGTTTTTGTGTGCGTCGACGATCGGCTTTTTGGTGAAGCCCTGAAAAAACGGCTCCACCAGCAGCATGGCGAAGAAGTTTTCACCAATCTCCAGGCAGGCACCCTTGTCGTTGGAGAAGCGTGGGTTAAACGTGAGCCCCAGGGCCTTGAAGAAGGCCTGTGACTGGGCCATGTCCTTGATGGGCAGGTTGACGAAGATTTGGCGGAACATGATGGGTTCTCCTTTCGCTAGTGATGAAATTGGCCTCTAGCCCTTTAAGTACCTTGGCATACAGCTATCTTTTGAATAGTTTTCAACGCATCAATCCACCCTAGAATTCCTCCAAATATTCAGACAGCACAGCGCCCGAGGCGCGCGTGAAACGGGGGTGAACGATGGCGGCTAGGCGGTATCAAGGCAGGCTCAAGAAATGGAACGCCGAGCGGGGCTACGGCTTCATCGTGGCGAGCGACAGCGGGCAGGACATCTTTGTGCACATCACCGCTTTCCCCGCGATGGCCGTGGTGGGCTGGTACGGCTACAGCCGCTATGAAAGCCGGGTGGCGCAGATCAAGGCGGTGGACGCATCGCCAGCGCCCGCCGCCCTGTTCGAGCCAGCCCAGAGCGCGCCCAGCGCCTTCAACTGCGACGGCCGCAAATACTGCTCGCAAATGACCTCATGCGCTGAGGCCAAACTCTTCCTGAAAAACTGCCCCGGCATGGAGATGGATGGCGATAACGACGGCGTGCCGTGTGAGCAGCAGTGGTGCAATTAGCCGTTGGCTGATTGACGGCTACACAGGGCCGCCAAACCCTCAGCTGCGATCCAGATCGCGGATCAGGGTTATTGCGCTTGGTGGGCTCGATGAACTGCTTGTGCAGCTTTCAAATCATGATGGCTGAGTGTGCAATTTTTGCCACGTTTCAAACTTCAAAGGCCTGATGCCAAAACGTACGGCATTGCCTGGATGCAGTGACTTGAACTCCGCCAACACCAAAACCACAAATGCTTCAGCATCTGTGCGTTGGCGACGCTCAATGGCAGCTTGGCACGGACTGCCACTGGCGAAGGCGAAAGATGTCTGGTGGCACCAGGGTTTGCTTCACAGCCACATATTGCTGGCAAGAGCGCTCGTAAGCGCATACGAATCGTATCCAACTCAGCTAGTTTTGAATAGCCTGAGCCACCACCTCTGTGGCGGCAATCAGGTCAGTGACTAAGCGCTCATCCACATCCAGCAAACCTTCGTATTCACCCAGGTTGCGCGTGTTGTGGCACTTGTCCAGCACGCGCCAGACCTCGGGGCCTAAACCCAAGGTGTGCGGCAGCACCTGAAACACGATGTAGCGGTTGCTGGCGCGGTAGCCCATGCGCCGCAGCGCCGCCAGACACAGAGCGTGTGCGGCGTTGTAGGCCAAGTCGAACCGGCTTTCCAGTGCCAAGTTTGGGTTGCTGGCATCTTGCAGACGCGCAACACCCGTGCGGATCAATCCGGCAAGCTCATTCGCGTCCGGGGCCTCCGCTTTGAGAGACTTGCCGGGGCCACACAAGTTGTCAAGCGCTAGGTGCATGGAGTTGCTCCTCGGTTCCGATCAGCCAAATCTTGGGTTGTTCCACCACCCGAGTGACAAACGCGCTGTCTTGCGCCAGGCGTTTGGCCCATTCCGAGGGCGTGTAAAGCGTTGGGTTGACCTTGCGAGCGAGCGACACGGCAGCTTCCTCCAGCGCACCAAACACCTCGCCATAACCCAGGCTGGCGCTAACGATCATCACGTCCACATCGCTCTGAGCCGTGTCTTGCTGGCGCGCTATCGAACCATACACAAAAGCAAAGTTGATCTGCGTCGCCAAAGGACTCAGCGCGTTGCGCAGCACATCGGCCAGCCCCATGGTTTTGAGCACCAGAGCGCGTAACTCGGTAAACACTGGTGTATTGGCGTTGGCCTGGTAATGCTTTTGGTTGCCTTGCTTGCTGATGGTAAGCAGCCCAGACTCTGACAAATTCGCCAGCTCACGCTGCACCGCTCCCGTGCCCGAAGCGGCCAGCGCTATCAACTCGTTGGCGTAAAAGCTGCGGTCAGGTGCACCAAACAACACAGCCAAGATCCGCTGGCGCACCTTGGGGAATAGTGCGTCTGCAAGCGAAGTTGACGCGGTTGAATTGATAGAAGTACCCATATTGGGTTCGATCATACCCTAATTGGGGTTTTCAGAGAATGTAAGCAATAAATGGCTCTAGCCCAGACAAAACGAGGGCTATCAACTATAAAAACCGCAGCAAATAAGCAAGTACGATCACGCCACCACAAGGGAGGAAACCATGGCCACCAATACCAATCAAAAGCTTGCCGTGCTCATCGACGCCGACAACGCGCAGGCATCTGTCATCCAGGAACTGCTGGCCGAGGTGTCGCGCTACGGCACCGCCACCATCAAGCGCGCCTATGGCGACTGGACGACGACCAACCTCAAAGGTTGGAAAGACGTGCTGCACACCATGGCCATCCAGCCCATACAGCAGTTTGCCTACACCAGCGGCAAAAACGCCACCGACTCGGCACTGATCATTGACGCCATGGACGTGCTGCACACCGGCAGCGTGGACGGCTTCTGCCTAGTCAGCAGCGACAGCGACTTCACCAGCCTGGCCACCCGCATCCGCGAGGCGGGGTTGGTGGTCTACGGCTTTGGCGAACGCAAAACGCCTGAGCCGTTTGTGGCCGCGTGTGACAAGTTCATCTACACAGAAATTTTGCGAACCGAGCCCGAAGAAACCAAGCTCGGCAAGGAGCCGGTGGCCGAGCTGCCCAAGCTCAAACCGATGATCTTGAACGCATTGAATGCCATCGCCCGCGAAGACGGCTGGACCACGCTGTCAGCCCTGGGTAGCCAGATCAATCGCAGCCACCCCTCATTCGACCCGCGCAACTACGGCGTGGCCAAACTGGGCGAACTGATCCGCCAGCAGGCAGCGTATCTGGAAGTGAAAGAAGTGAAGAGCGGAGAGGGGGATGCAGTGCAGACGCATTTGCATGTGCGGCGCAAAGTGGCGAAAGCTTGAGGGACACAAGATGCCAAAGGTATTCGGTAAGAAGAGGATTGCAGAACCCGCGCTTAAGTCCCAGTGGCCAATTTGGTTGCGCACGCTGTTTGAGACATTGCGCGATATACCGTGGCTGCCACTGACGGCCATCGGGACACTTTTGGGTGTATCGCTTTTGTGGACATATTTCCAGTCCATTGACTACTTTCCAACGGACCTCCCCGCGTTGATCAGTTTGGGCGTTGCAACGGCGGTTTGTGCATTTTGTTGGTACGCTTTGCTGGCCGTGGGGCTGTTTGCGCCAGCTGTCATGTACCGACAGTACCGCGTGGACGACAAAGTGGTGCAGAACAAGTTGGAGCGCGCATTCTCTCCCTTGGAGTTGCTTGGTCTTCAGTTTGGCAGTGTTGGCATGCTCTTTGGATGGCTGGCTTACAAGGACTATCGAGATTGCAGCGGGCTTTCCATTGGTTATGGCGTAATTGGGGCGGTCTCGCTGCTTTTGTTCGCGGTGGCGTTGTCAAAAATAGTTTGGGCTAGGGGCACGGTTGGACAGCGTCTAGAAAGACTCTATGTATGTGTAGGAATAGCAGCGTTCGGTGCTTTCATTGCGTTGATTTTTCTGCTCCCCTTGCCAGTGCTCAAAACAGAGTATTTCGACTTTTCTATCCTTTTCTTCGTGTTTTGGGGATTGGCCATGTTGGCCAATGCGGTTCTTGCCGAGCGTCTTCCAGTCGCCGCATTGGTATTCGTTGGAGCTTTTGCAGTCTTGATTTCATTTATTGTCATTCCTGCATTGGTGGGCAAACCCAGCTTGTTTCCCCAGATGGTGGCAAGCACCATGGGAGTCCGGCATGATCGTGCTCAGGAGTTTCGAGTGCCAGCCAAGACTTGCCAGTTGATTCAAAGCGGGCTGGGTACGCAGCACGCCCCTTCTTTGAGCTGCAGTAGCGGCGACTGGAGTGCCGTAAAAATGCAGGTGCTGTCCAACGTAGGGGAGCAATGGCTTGTTGAAATCCAGATGAATGCAGCACGGAACAGTGTGGAAACGTCTTTTCGGATGACCATCCCCAAGGCAGACGTGCATTTGGTTCAAAGTCCAGGGGGTCGAGGTTCAAAGCATGTGGCAATGGCTTGTGGAGAATAAATCTCTTGCCTGAGTTATGAGCATTTGTTCTATTACCCTTTTAAATCTTATGCAAGAAGTAGCCGTTGCCCGCCATGCAAACAGCTCACACCGTGCGGCGGCTTCTAGGGGAATTCTAGCTTGGTCCATTTCTTCCCCGCAACTATGGCCAGATACGGGCAATTAAACATAATAGAGTGTTTGTTATGTCACTTAATTTTACTGCTAATGTGATAGAGTATTAATACTGATGTTGTCAAGAAAATTTAAGGAGAAATATGAGGCAAACCGTTGCTCAAGATTTATTGAGTAGATACCGTAGCATGGTTCTAGAGGCTGCAAATGAGGCAGCAACTCGATTAAAGATAATTGATCACATTTTGAAAGATGTGCTCAATTGGATTGATGACGATATCTCGCCAGAGGAGCATGTCTCTGAAGATGGGAATTCTACTTTTTCTGATTATATTCTTCGCACCGCAAGCACGGCCATCGTGATCGAGGCGAAGAAAGTTGGTGCAGCCTTTACAGTCAGTAAAGCTCAACGCCGAGTCAAACTTTCAAACTCATTCCTGCAATCCGAGCTTGGCGCTGCAATTATGCAAGCGAGAGACTATGCAAGAAAGCTTTCTATTGATTTTGCTGTCGCCACAAATGGATCGGTTTGGGCCATTTTTGCTGCCCAACGCCACGATCAGGTGAAATTCAATGATTCTTCTGCTTTAGTGTTTTGGTCTTTAGAAGATGCACTGCAGGAGAATTATCAAGAGTTTTTTGATCTTTTAAGTCGGGATTCTGTTATCTCTGGCTCTCTTGAAAGAGGGTTATTGGGACGCGCGGAGAATCAAATTGAGAACAGGAAATTGAATAGCTATTTTACAGCTAATCCTAGAATTTCACAAAGTAAAGCCTTGTCCAATGAGGTATGAGCCTGAACGGTTTGCGTATTTCCACCCAGGAGTGAGCCTGAGTCGACGAATTTACGGTTGAACTGGTTGCTTGATCATCCAAGGATGGTGATCAATATGGACGAGGCCAAACTGCGCA
>JARLJH010000029.1 GCA_031291305.1 Rhodoferax sp.
TGCGCAGTTTGGCCTCGTCCATATTGATCACCATCCTTGGATGATCAAGCAACCAGTTCAACCGTAAATTCGTCGACTCAGGCTCACTCCTGGGTGGAAATACGCAAACCGTTCAGGCTCATACCTCATTGGACAAGGCTGTGGCTTTGCTCGCTTCTATGCTGCTAAGCGCCTGCGGTGGCGGCGACGCTGTAAACAGTGGTGCAACGGCGAACGAACAAATGGCTGCACCTTTGGCCAGCGGTACGACGACCTTACAAATCGATATGGCGACTCTGCCGGTTGAAGTCGCAGCACAGTTGGTGCAGCCCGCATTCCACATGGCACCGGTATTGCTGGATACGCCTGATGACGCTGACAGCTCCGGCGACGAATTGTCTGCCCACCGCCATCCCCATCGGCATGCACTGCCAGCAAACTCCGAAGGCATCTCTACGCGGCAATTGACACCGCAATTGCTGGAAGCAGCTCAACGCGAGCACAGACGCGGTTCACATCATGCGGTTTTGGATATCACTTCCCCAGATGGAGTGATCACACCGATGGCAACCAGTAGCTCAGTCTTGACCTATTCGCCAGCTCAGATTCGCGCTGCCTATGGTTTGTCCGCACTGCCAGCGGCAGGTGCCAATCTAAACACCACGCAAGCCGCGCAGTTGGGCGCCGGACAGACTATTTACATAGTGGATGCCAAACACAACCCGAATGTGGCGGCAGAACTGGCAGCTTTCAATCAGAAGTTTGGTTTACCCACTTGCACCACTCAGAGCATCGCTGCAAGCTCCAAATTGCCCTTGTCGTCCGCGCCTGTGACTGGCTGCCAATTGTCGATCGTTTACAACACGGCTGCTGGCGCCATGACCAGTGCAGCACCAGCTTACGACTCTGGTTGGGCTACTGAAATTTCGCTGGATGTGCAATGGGCCCACGCCACTGCACCGATGGCGCGCATCATCCTGATTGAAGCGGCTGACGCTTCCATCAATAACCTGTTGGGTGGTGTCCTGTTGGCCAATGCGATGGGCCCAGGCGCTGTGTCCATGAGCTTTGGCTCCATGGAAGGGAGTTGGACGTCATCCGTAGATTCTGCGTTTGCCGCGAGTAACATGACCTATCTGGCCGCCACAGGAGACTCAGGTGCGGCTGTGTCCTGGCCTGCTGTATCGGCCAAGGTGGTTGCCGTGGGAGGCACCAGCCTGACCTACTCCGGCACCGGGACACGTTCAGAAACCACCTGGTCGGGAACTGGCGGAGGCACCAGCCTGTACACGCTCAAGCCTACCTACCAGACCAACGCCGTTCCGGGCATGGGCAGCTACAGCGGTCGCGCAGTGGCGGACGTTGCCTTCAATGCGGACCCCGCGACTGGCCAGTATGTGGCCGTCATGGCACCTGGAAGCACCGCTGTAAGTTGGATCAGCGCTGGCGGTACCAGCCTGGCTACCCCTCAGTGGGCCGGTTTGATTGCCATCGCCAACGCCTCGCGCGCCTTGTCAGCCAAGTCGGCGCTAGGAACACCCCACGCCGTGTTGTACAACCAGATTGCAACAGTGCCCGGCACTTACGCCAATGTCTTCGCAGATATCACTAAAGGAATGAACGGCACCTGTGCTGTCTGTGTCTCAGGCATTGGGTACGACATACCTTCTGGATTGGGTACGCCCAATGTAAGCAGCCTGGTGAACACGCTCTCAGGGGTGATCAATACCGCGAGTGCACCCGTTGTGTCCTCCGCCAGCGTCAGCGGTCAAGTGGGTACGGCTTTGACCTTTACCGCCTCTGTGACAGCACCCAATGCGGTGACCTACACACTGACAGGTGCACCCTCAGGTATGAGTATCAGCACCGCAGGTATTGTGAGTTGGGCTACACCAGTGGCAGGCAGCTATAGCGTGACAGTCACGGCCAAGGATAGCAAGACCGGGCTGAGTGGTCAGGGTGTCTACACCGTGACCATTGCCGCAGCTGCGCCGCCCGTGGTGGGTTCGGCCACGATCAGTGGCAAGGTTGGCACTACTTTGTCATTTGTCGCGACGGCGACGTCGGCGAATGCCGTGACCTACACGCTGACAGGCGCGCCATCGGGTATGACCGTCAGCACCACAGGCATTGTGAGTTGGGCCGCGCCGGTGGCTGGCAGCTATAGCGTGACAGTCACGGCCAAGGACAGCAAGACTGGGTTGAGTGGAAAAGGCATCTACACCGTGGTGATTGCAGCCCAACTGCCGCCAACAGTGGCAGCGGCCACCGTGAACGGCAAACCGGCCGTCGCGTTGTCATTCACGGTGTCGGTCTCGGCACCCAACCCCGTGACATACGGGTTGACGGGCGCGCCCAGCGGCATGAGCATCTCCAGCACCGGCGTTGTCAGCTGGGCCAAGCCCGTGCTGGGTACCTACAACGTTACAGTCGTTGCCAAAGACAGTAAAACCGGTCTGAGCGGCCAGGGCGTCACTACCGTGAAGATCGCCAATGCAGGCCCGGTGATTACCGCGCCTGCCACAACAGGCGTGGTTGGCAAGATCCTGCGTGGTTCGATCACCATCGCTGACCCTGGTGCCACGTCGCTGTCGATCTCGATTTCCGGCGCCCCACTGGGGATGAGTTTCTCCGCCAGCGGCCAGACCATCAGCTATGTTTGGAACAGCCCGGTGGTGGGTAGTTACAACTTGAAGGTATCGGTGGTGGATTCTGCCGGTCTGACCTCCCAAACCACTGTGCCCGTCACGGTTACTGCGAAATAGGCCGGGTCGGATGTATGCCCAGCATGAGGTCGCTACTTCAACCCATCTGCTGCTATCCACAATCATTGCGCAGCGGAGGCTTAGCCTTGTGATTAACCGTGCGTCAAAGCCGACACTGCGGCTTTCATAAAACCGCAGTGTCGGCTTTGTCGCATCACTGACAACCCGCCGGGAGGCTGCGTCACGTGGTGGTTGCTCTCATGTGTCACAACCGACAAAACCCAGACAAAAGCCCGTGTTTTCGGGTGGCATGGATATCGCTAATAAAGCCCTGAGTGGTCACTGTCGACTGCATAAAGGATTTCCATGCAAACAAGCGCGCTCACCGGTTCCACCCCCGGCACGACCTATGTCGGCATGGGGCAACTCAAGCCTCTGAAGATCAAGATTGAAGCGGCATCCACTGCAGGAGGCGGCTGCAGTACATCGGGCGGCGAGGGCAAGGCCAGTTGTGGCTCGTCCGACGGCCCCGAAGATATGCCCAAAGCCATTTGGGACAAGGTCAAAGACCACCCTTGTTACTCCGAAGAAGCGCACCACCACTTTGCCCGCATGCATGTGGCGGTCGCCCCGGCCTGCAACATTCAGTGCAACTACTGCAACCGCAAATACGACTGCTCCAACGAGTCGCGCCCCGGTGTGGTGTCGCAAAAGCTCACGCCTGAGCAGGCCGTCAAGAAAGTAGTGGCCGTGGCCAGCGAGATTCCGCAAATGACGGTGCTGGGCATTGCCGGCCCAGGTGATGCGCTGGCCAACCCCAAGAAAACCTTTGACACCTTCCGCATGCTGCAAGAGCAGGCTCCGGATTTGAAGCTGTGCATTTCCACCAACGGCCTGGCACTGCCAGACCTGGTGGATGAAATCTGCAAGTACAACGTCGATCACGTCACCATCACCATCAATATGGTGGACCCGGCCGTGGGCGAAAAAATCTACCCCTGGATTTTCTGGGACCACCGGCGTGTCAAAGGCTATGAGGCTGCCAAGATCCTGCATGAGCGCCAAATGTTGGGTCTGGAAATGCTCACCGCACGCGGTGTGCTGACCAAGATCAACTCGGTGCTGATTCCTGGCATCAACGACGAGCACCTGATTGAAGTGAACCGCGAGGTGAAAAAACGCGGTGCTTTCCTGCACAACATCATGCCGCTGATCTCCGAGCCCGAGCACGGCACCGTGTTTGGCCTAACCGGCCAGCGTGGCCCAACGGCTTCTGAGTTGAAAGCTGTGCAGGATGCCTGCATGGGCGGCGCCAACCTGATGCGCCATTGCCGCCAGTGCCGTGCCGATGCGGTGGGCCTGCTGGGTGAAGACCGCAGCGACGAATTCACACTCGACAAGCTGGAGCAAATGGATGTGGTCTACGACCTGGACAAACGCCGCAGCTACCAAGAAAAGGTTGAACTCGAACGCAACGCCCAACAAGCCGCCAAACAAGAAGCCCTGGCCGCCGCCAGCGCCGTGCCCGCAGCTGACGACCTGACCGTGCTGGTGGCCGTGGCCACCAAGGGCGGCGGCAAAGTCAATGAGCACTTTGGCCACGTGACCGAGTTCCAAGTCTTTGAAGTGTCCGCCACCAAGGCGCTGTTTGTTGGTCACCGCCGTGTCGATCAGTATTGCCAGGGCGGCGAGGGTGATGACGAGCAACTGCCCTCGGTCGTGCGCGCCATCAACGACTGCCACGCCGTGCTGGTGGCCAAGATCGGCGCCTGCCCGAAGGATGAGCTGACCGCTGCCGGGGTGGAGCCGGTGGATGCTTATGTGGGAGAGTTCATTGAGAAAGCCGCCCTGAGCTGGTTCAACGACTACCGTGCCCGAATTGCCAGCGGCGCCGTTGTGCATCAAAACCGTGGCGATGCCCAGATTCGCCAGGGTGCCTTCACCCATGTTTCAGACAGCGTTGCGTTGGCTGCCTGAGTTTAATTTCGTCAACCTCATTGGAGAAACACCATGGTCCAAAAGATCAACACCGAAACCTGCACCAGCTGCGATGCTTGCCAACCCGAATGCCCCAACGCCGCCATCAGCGTCAAGAAGGGTCTCTACGTTGTCAACGCCAGCCTGTGCACCGACTGCGAAGGCCACTTTGATGAACCTCAGTGCGTGGCCGTCTGTCCGGTAGACGATTGCATCACTGAAGTTTGACTTTCATTCATCCAAGAAAGACCGCCATCATGTTGCCCAACCTCACCATCACACCCGCAGCTGCGAAATTCATCAACCGCATCGTGCGCTTTTCTGGTCTGGCTGCTGGCGCTGGCTTGCGCCTGGCCGTCAAGCCGGGTGGCTGCTCGGGCTACTCGTCGGAGTTCAGCCCCGAGCAAGCGCCACAGGACGGTGAGCAGCTGCTCGAAGTCGGTGGCGTGCGTCTGTTCCTGGCGGCTGAGAGTCGCCTGCTGCTCAATGGACTGATCGTTGACTTCGTTGAAACCGCCACACAGTCCGGGCTGACGTTCACTGACCCCAACAAGGAAGCCTGCGCCTGCAGCAGTGCCGACACAGCTCCCAAGGTCGGTGTAACCCGGATCGATGTTGGGTCGATTGGCCGAGGCCGCCCGGCGGCCTCCGTGCTCTCATCCTGACCCGCCCCGTTGCGCCATGAATGCGGACAGCCAGCGCTTTGCCAATGACCTTGCGGCGTTTGCCGACGGTGCCATTGGCGGCGGCTTGGCGCCGCAGGTTGAGGCGCTGCTCATGGAGGCCGGGAAATGGCGTCATGTGCCCGGCAAGGCGCTGCCCTTGCTGGAGCAGGCCCGTGCGGCTGCACCGCGTCACCCGGCGCCGTTGATTGCCCTGTATCGCTTTTACTTTTATGGTCACCAGTTGGCGCAGGCGCGCGCCGTGGGCGAAGACGCTCTGGCCATTGCCCGCACCGCTCTCGGGGCGGACTTTGGTGACCTCCCTCCGGGTGACGACGCCACCCGAAACGACCCCGCCGTGCGTTTCTATCTGTTCACGCTCAAGGGTCTGGCCTATCTGAACATGCGCCTGGACGACATGGATGAGGCGCGGCTGATGCTGGGTGAATTGCGCCGTCTGGACCCGCAAGACCATGTGGGCGGAGCCTTGCTGTTGCATGTGCTCAACCGCCGCGACAACGGATACCCCGCCGATGCGCCCGCCGATTACCCGGTGCGCGGCTGGGGGGCGCCAGGCTCATGAACGCGATTACTGCATCGCCAGGCACTCGCGACACGATTCGCCTGGCCTGCGTGCGAGCGCCCGAGGACGACATTGCGCCGCAACATTGGCAAGGCGGGGAGATCCATTGCGAGACCTGTGTGCACGCAGCGATGCGGCATCTGCCAGAGCAACAAGGGTGTGAGCCAGGCTACGCCTGTTTGCAAGACGTCTACGCGCGTCGCATCGACCGATTCTTCCGTTGGCACCCGACGCTGGCGGACGCCCACATCACCCACCCGTATTTCGAGGTGCGCGCCATTGCTGCGCGCTATGTCAACGTGTTTCGGCTGGGCAGCCTGATCAGTGACCCGGATGAAACTGTGCGGCTGCAAGTGGCACTGCGCCTGCCGCCGACCCAACTCACCGCGCTGGTGGCAGACCCGCACCGCGAGGTGCGCATCCGCGTGGCACAACGCTTGTCTGCCACCGAACTGGCCAGCCTTCGACATGACCCCGACTATGGCGTGCGTGAGCTGGTCGCGCAAAGGCTGTCGCTGGCGATCTTGCCCACCATGGCCAATGACCCGGATCGGGCAGTGCGCATGCGGGTGGCGCAACGCTTGGAGATGCCCGCGCTGCTGCGTATGGTTGACGATAGCGAGCCCGAGGTCCGGCGCATGGTGGCTGAGCGCCTGCCTGTGGCACTGCTGTCGCGCTTGGCCCATGATGAGGACTGGCGTGTGCGCTGGGAAGTTGCCCAGCGGGCTGATGCCAACCTGCTCAAAGCCATGTGGCAAGACCCCGAACCCGAAGTGCGCGAGGCCGTTCAGGCGCGCCACGCGCATACCGTCACGCCACTAGGAGTAGCCCATGGCTGATATCAACCGCGACGATGTCGAGATCGAGCTGGCTTATCCACCCCGCTTCAGCTACGGTGAACGGGTGATCGCTCGCTCCGTGGTGCGCAACGATGGCACCTACTGCGGTCGCGACATTGGCGACGTGCTGGTCCACAAGGGCGACATTGGCTATGTGATCAACATCAACACTTTTTTGCAGCAGTACTACATCTACGCCGTGGACTTTGTCGAGTCCGGCCACCGCGTGGGCATGCGCGCCAAGGAACTGTGCACGCTGGACAACCTGCCCGGGGAGGTGCTGGCCCAACTGGGCGACAAGGCCAGTGCGCTGCCCATGCTCGGCTCTGCCAAACCTCTGGAGGAAACATCATGACCACCAACGCCATGCCCGGTCTGGAACCCCGCGAACCTGCTTATGCCTGGGGTCAGCGTGTTATTGCGCTGGATGATTTGATCAACGACGGCAGCTACCCCGAGCGCGACGAAGACGCCTTGCTGGCCGCACGTGGCACCGTGGGCGAGATCGTCAACATTGGGCAGGCACCCGACTTGAATGAGCCGGTGTATCTGGTGCAGTTCCCCGACTGTGTGGTGGGCTGCCTGGAGATTGAGCTGGCGCCCGCGCCGCTGGGTTTGTTGCCGGAAACCGAGGATCTGATGTGAACACGGCGGCCCGCAGCGTTGCCCCCACTAGCGCCCAGGTGCTGGACTTGGTGGTGCGCCGCGTGGAGCGTGCACTGAAAGAGCGTGTGCGCTACCGCTACGTGAAACCGCTGGTGCTGCGCGAGGGCGAGAGCTATCGCATTCAGAGCCCCTGCTGCTCGCGCAAGGTGGACCCCAGCGGCGGCTTGATTGACATCGCCCTGCTGGTGCCCCATGCGGGCGGCCACTGGTGCCTGTGCTCGCGTGATCATGCCAACAGTACCTGGGTCGCCCAACATCAGAATGAGCCGTTGGACGTGATGCTGGACTTGCTGTGTGTGGACAGCGAACACCAGTTCTGGGTCTGACGCCAAGGGCTGCACCATCATGATCTACCTCGACCACAACGCCACCACAGCGCCCGCACCTGAGGTGATAGCGGCCATGCTGGCGGTGTTGTCCAACGGGTGGGCCAACAGCTCGTCACAACACGCGGCGGGGCAAGAGTCCAAACGCACCCTGGCCGCAGCCCGTGCCACGGTAGCCCGGGTGCTGGGCTGCAAGCCGGTCGAGGTGATCTTTACCAGCGGCGCCACCGAGGCCAACCACCTGGCGGTGCGCGGCCTGCTGGCTGCGGCCAGCCCCGAGCGCAAACGTGTGCTGTTCAGCAGCGTGGAACACGCCGGGCACTTGCGCCTGGCGCGCGCCCTGGCCGCTGCAGGTGTGGCTGTGGACTGGTTGCCGGTGCGGCCCGACGGCACGCTGGACCTGACCGCTGCGCAGGCCTTGATCGGCCCCAATGTGGCATTGGTGTCGCTCATGGCGGCCAACAACGAAACCGGCGTGCTGATGCCCGTGGCCGAAGTGGCGGCACTGACGCACGCGGCAGGCGCTGTTCTGCACGTGGATGCCACCCAGTTCATCGGCAAGTTGCCGTTCAACTTCGCTAGCTTTGGGGCCGACGCCGTGTCGCTGTCCGCCCACAAGTTTCAAGGCCCCAAAGGGGTTGGCGCGCTGTTGTTGCGCCAAGGTGTGTCGCTGACGCCGCAAACATTGGGCAGCCAGGAGCGTGGTCGCCGCGGTGGTACGGAGAATTTGCCCGGCATTGTCGGCATGGCCGCGGCGCTGGACTTGCTGGGCAATCTTGGCGCACAAGCCGCGCGTATCGCTGGCTTGCGTGACGCGCTGGAAAGCGGCCTTAAAAACGCGCTGCCAGACACCCACGTCTGGTGCCAGAACGTGCCACGCCTGCCGGGCACCACCTATGTGCGCTTTGGGCAACTCTCGGTCGATGTGGTGCTGCAGCGGTTGGACCGTCTGGGTGTGGCCGCCTCCAGCGGCGCGGCTTGCTCTTCTGGCGGCAGCGAGCCATCCCACGTATTGACCGCCATGGGCGTGCCTGCGGACGAGGCGCTGGCTGCCGTGCGCTTTTCCCTTGGCAGCACCACAACCGCCGACGAGATCGCCTACCTGTTGCAGGAGTTGCCGCCCTTGCTGGCGCCGCTGCTCTGTGAAGAAGAACTACTGACTGCTCCTTAAAGCAAACCTGAAATCCAAACTTACCCAACCAGGAGCCGACGATGAAATTAATGATCCGCAAAGACAGCAAAGGTGTCCTGACCGGCTATGTACCCAAGAAAGACTTGGAAGAGCCCATCACTGCCATGGCCAACCCCGGCATGTGGGGCGGGTTGGTGACGCTGGGCAACGGCTGGCAGTTTGAGCTGCCCGACATGCCTGCTGACACGCCGCTGCCCATCACTGTCGAAGCCCGTCGCCTCGCGGTGACGGAGGAATAAGAAAGCCGACCATGCCCGTCACCCCCGACTACCTGCGCAGCGCTGCTGAAGTGATCAGCAGCGCTGCGTCACTGCGTGAAGCCGCCACGCTCTGGCGCACCCGCGACCCCGCCATGCGCGTCGTGGTGGTTGACGCCATGGACATGCGTGACGAAACACCCGCGCTGCGCCAAGGTTCACGCAGTATTTACCTCGCCACCTCCGACGGCCACTGCTGGTCCATCACCCAAAAGCCTGAAGAAGCGACCGCGCTGATTCTGGCCGAAGACTGATACTGCTATGGAAGTGGACGTTATCTCCCTGTTCGAGCCAGAGTGCGGCGAACGCGAACTGGCCCTGGTGACCGCTGTGCTGCAGTCCTCCCGCTGGGGCGACGGCCCGATGGTGGAGTCATTCGAGCGCGCCTTTGCCGGTTGGGCTGGGCGCAAACATGCGGTGGCGGTGGGCAGTGGCACGCTGGGAGTCTGGATCGCGCTGCGCGCCATGGGCATTGGCCCCGGTGACGAGGTGATTTGCACCTCGCACACCTGGCATCAGGTGGCGCAAGCCATCACCCTGACAGGTGCCACGCCGGTGTTTGCCGACATCAATTACTGGACTGGCAGCTTGAGCCCCGAGAAGGCCGCGCTCAAGATCACCCCCAACACCCGTGCCATGCTGGCCGGCAACACCAATGGCCATCCAGCGGCGTGGGAGCCTTTGCGCAAACTGGCTGATGCGCATGGCCTCAAACTGATCGAAGACAGCACCGAATCCTTTGGCTCGCGCTACCAGGGCCAGACCGTGGGTACGTTTGGCGACGTGTCGGTGTTTGACTTTTCCGCACCCTCTGCACTGTGCACGGGCGAGGGCGGCATGCTGGTCACCGATGACGATGCCTTGGTGCACGAGCTGCGCTACCTGCGCCAGCGCCGTCTGGCAGATCGCTCCTCGGTATCCGTGGGCTCGCGGGTGCCGTTGCAGGCCGGTATGAGCGAAATGACGGCGGCGCTGGGTCTGGCACAACTGGCCGGGCTGGATGATCGTCTGGCGGCACGCAGACAAGTGGTGAGCTGGTACCACGAGCAGATGCAGAGTTTTGAAGGCATCAAGCCGCCCTACATCGGTCAGGATGTGGATGAGGTGCATTGGATGCTCTACGTGGTGCATCTGGGTAAGCGCTTTTCAGGCAGCGCGCGTGCGCAAATGATTGACGACCTGCTCTCCTGCGGCATTGAAACAGCCCCCTACAGCCACCCGTTGCACCAGCAGTTTTATTACATGAATGCGGGTGACGCCGCTGGTCAGCGCCGCGGTGTGCTGATCGACACCGACCGCATTGGTGACCGCGCACTGGCGCTGCCTTTGCACACCTTGCTCGATGAGTCCCAGGTTGAGTACATCGTGAAAACGCTCAAAGACACCGCCTCCAATGTTGGCGCCGGTGCGGCTATTTATTAACAAGGAAACACCATGGATAACCAAGATTTGATCCAAGAAATTGCCCGCAGCCTGGCTACCGGCGTGGTTATTCCATACATGGGGCCAGAGATGCTGTCGCTGTGCGCAGACGTCGCTGTGCCAGCCACGCCGCTGGCGCTGGCCGAAAGCATGACGGCCAAGGTCAGCGTGCCGCACAAGATCCGCAAGCGTCTGACCCAGACCGCGCAGTTCATCGAGAACTTCAAACACCGCAAATCGGTGGTGCACCTGATGAACGAGGCCTTTGCGACCTCGCCCGCACCTTCGGCCCTGCAACTGGCCCTGGCCAACAGCGGCGCCAAGTTGTGGGTGGACACCTGGTACGACGACAGCTTCTCCAAGGCGCTGGCGCAGGGCGGTGACGCCTGGGTGCAGGTGCAGGGTTTGTCGCAATCCGAACACTTTGGCCAATGGACCGGCGCCTACGCCGCCGACGGCACGCCGCTGGCCGAGTTGTCCGCTGAGCCCGGACGCATCCTCTACAAACCCTGGGGTGCCCACAGCCCGGCGGGCAATTACCTGGTGTCGGACAGCGACTATGTCGAAGTGCTCACCGAAATCGACATTCAGACCCCCATCCCGGCAGCGGTGCAAGCCTGGCGCAGCGGGCGCAACTTCCTGTTTTTGGGCTGCCGGTTTGACGACCAGCTCACGCGCAGCTTTGCCCGCCAGATCATGAAACGCTCCAGCGACCGCCATTGGGTTGTGATGCCCAACGAGCCCACCCGCATGGAAGCGCTGTTTCTGGCGCAACAAAACATCACCCGCATCAGCCTGTCGCTGGCGGAGTTTGCACCGCTGCTGATGGGCGCCATGCAACCCGCATTGGCCGCCTGAGCGCCCTTTTTAGATCACCTTTTTCTTCAACCCCCACGGCGCTACGCCTTTGACAACCATGACCACATTGACCGTTCTTCCCTCTGGCAAATCCTATGAAGTTGCCGCTGGCACCACCTTGCTCAAAGCCTTGCAAGATGCGGGTGAGCCCATCATCAGCAAATGTGGCGGTGAAGCCAAGTGCGAAAGCTGCCACGTCTTTGTGCCCGCCGGACGCAAGAGTCTGTCCAAAATCCAGCGTGTGGAGAACGAAAAGCTTGACGGCATTGTGGGCGTCAGCTCCGCCTCCAGGCTGGCTTGCCAGGCCATTCTGGGTGAGGAACCTGTTACGGTTGAAATACCCAAATAGGCCTCTAGCCCTTTAGATACCCGGGTTAACAACTATCTTTAATGAAGCACTGACATGACAAGCCCCATACCCTTTCCCTCGGATCGGGTGGTCGATGTAGTCATCGTCGGGGCGGGTGTGTGCGGCTTGGCGCTGGCCCGCCAGCTGAACGCACGCGGCTTGCAGGTGCAGGTCATTGAGGCCCGCGAACGCTTGGGCGGGCGGGTGTTAACCCAGCTTTGCCCGGCCACCGGCCAGGCGCTGGACCTGGGCCCCCGATGGTTCTGGCCTGACACCGAGCCGCGCATCACCACGCTGCTGACCGAGCTGGGTCTTGCCAGCACGCCGCAGCACGACCCAGGCGATGCGCTGTGGTTGACCGACCCCAACCGTGAACCCGAACGTCGTAGCGAGCCTGGAGGAGTCCATGCGGGTGCGCGCTGTATCGAAGGCGGCAGCGCCCGGCTGATCGACGCCTTGGCCGCGCAATTGCCAGCAGGTTGCATTCGTACCGGTGTGGCGGTGCAAGCGCTGCGCGACAAAGGGGCGTGGATCGAGTTGTCGCTGTCTACAGGACGCCCGCTGCGGGCACGCCAAGTCGTGCTGGCTTTGCCACCGCGTCTGGTCCATGAAAAAATCGAATTTGCGCCGCCGTTGCCCGCTGCCATCGACGCCGCGCTGGCGCAGACCGCCACCTGGATGGCGGCACAGGCGCGCTCGGTGACGACGTTCGCCCAGCCGTTCTGGCGCGAAGCGGGTCAGTCGGGTAACGCCTTTGTGCGTCATGCCCAAGCGGTGCTGGCAGAGGTGTTTGACAGCAGCCAGGCTGACGAAGGTGGCGCTCTGGGCGGCTTTGTCGCACTGAATGTCGAGCAACGTGAGAGCTTCCAGCGTGGCCTGCCGCTGCTGATTGACAGCCAACTGGCCCAGCTGTTTGGCGCCAAGGCGCAGGACGGCCATATGAGTCTGCAAGACTGGGCCAACGAACCGTGGACCTGCAGCGCCATCGACCGTGCCAGCCCACCGGAGCTGCCCGTTAACCAACCGTTGCTGCGTCAGCCGCTGTGGACGGGCAGGATCTTTTTGGGTGGCACAGAGACCGCGGCCCACGGCGCCGGACACATGGAAGGTGCGCTGGAGGCGGCCGACCGCATCGCCCACGCCATCTGCCGCCCACGCAGCGCGGCAGCCAGCGTTCCTGCGCCAGACGATGCCCCCGATTCACGCCAGACGGCGCTTGGCCAATTTGCAGCAGCTGTGCTGGCGCTGCGCGGAACGGCACCAGAGCGGTATCGTCAGCACCTTACCCAATTGCTATCCAACCAGCAGACCGAACTGCTCACGCAGCGCGCCCTGCTGGCCACCGCTGATCAGGTGTACAGCGAGTCACTGGCTCGGCTGGACGGCCTGCTGCCCGCGCTGGATGTCACCCATGCCGAGGTGGTCAATGGCCGCCACGCCCTGAGCCCGGCGCTGTTGGCGGCGTTTGATGGCTGGAACAAAGGCCTGCTGGACGCAGCGCTGAGCTTTAACAGCAGCTCGTGCGCGCTATCCAACTTTGCACAAGACCACCACCCCGACGCCGACACGCTGCGCGCCATCACCCTGGACTTGGCAGCCGCGTGGCGCGAATTTGCGCTGGAGCTGAACACTCGCCTGCTGAGCGCCAGCGGGCATGCAGAACTGGTTTGAACCCCTATGACAACCCTGATTGACACTGCCTTGCTGGGTCTGATTGAAGAGGCCGGTACCTCCGTCGCCATTCTGATCGAGGGCTTGGAGCGGGCAGAACTGCTGCGCTCGCGCCTGACCCGCGCACAGGTGTTGCAACAGTTGAAGACCTTGGCGAGCAGCATGGCGCAGGTGGCGCCTGCCGCTCGCCAAGAGTTGCCCGAACTCGACTGGTCGGGCTGGGACGCGCTGAACCCGCGACTGAACGCCCCACCGGGCGAGGTGCTGGACGAAGCGCTGTGGTTTGCCTGCGAAGCCATGGTGCCCGCCACCCTGCTGTGGCTGCGCGTCTACCGGCAGAACCAGCCCGAGCTGTTTCGCATGGCACCGTGATGCTATTTGAAATGTAGCTTCTTGCGCTTGATTGATAAGGGCTAGAGGCTGTTTTTATATATAGATGTTGCCAGCCTCCCAGGCATGCAAGCCGGATGCTAGTCGACTGGTCACTTGCGCCAAAGTTGCGCTGCCTGCGGGTTATAGTGACCGCTCAACCAACCACTAGGCAGCCGGATTGACTTGGCCATCGGCATGCTGGTATTTCTGGAATTGTGATGACCCTTGACCTTGAACAGAAGTCGCCGGTAGCCCTGATTGCATGCGGTTTTCTGAATGTTTTTGATGCCTGTGTTGGGGAGGCGATGGGCATGTTTTGGAGACAGAAGACTGTCTTCATTTATTGAGTATGTCCCAAGACGCTGACCCCAACGACCTCGCTGTGCCGATGTTTGAGATCCTCCGGTCCATCGGTTTCGGAGATCATGGGAACCCACACCACTTCAACATTGGCACTTTGTTCTGGTCACTCACCAGACTCTTTGGCTGCTATGAGCGGATCATTTCGACGCTTGAGTTTCCCTTTAGTGAGCGGCCGTTCCTAGAGGCCGACATCGAGAATTTCATAGTTCGCTTTCGCATCGTTTTGAACGACATTGCTTACGTTCTGTGGCAGTTACTACCGCAGAATGCGCGGGGCCTCAAAGGACCAAAGGGAGGTACGCATCCGAAGAACAAGGAGGTTTCTATCGTCGCCATCTCTGACTATCTAAAAGCGAATCCAACCTTATATCCGGAATTGGCCGACGCTCTCGCCAGAGCGCAGCCCTGGATTTCCAGGCTCAAGAACGACCGAGACAATGTCGTTCACTACAAATCCAAGGCGCTGGTCTTCGATACGCAGCCGCCCTCCTTCGCTCTGGTCAATGCCGCGGGCACTGAGCGGTCGGAAACAACTCCGGACGGCGGGTCCCGATTGGTTCTTGAGCCCATCCCGGGCTTTGTGAACGGTCAGCTACTTGCGCTACACAACTTCATGCACACAGATCTTGCGCCAGCCATTCGTGCATATGCCGTTAGGTCAAACTTCAAGTTGATGACAGTAGGCTGGAATGAACGAATACGGTGCATCGGCACCCGGACCTTCAAGACGCAGAACGGAGTTGTGGCATAACGAGTAAGGTTAACGTGAAAGACACCACCAACAAGACGCGACTGACCCTGCGGATATTGGCTCATCCTACCTCCCGCCAGCCCGGGCTGTTCCAAATGGCACCGTGATTCACGTGAATTTAGCCCCGACTGCGAGCCGGCGCCAACTGGCGCAGCCATCGCCCCAGGCTGGCGCGCAGACGAGGGCTGTGCAAAAACACGCCGCCCAACAAGCCCACCACCGAGCCCAACACGCTGTCCCACAACCGCGCCTGCAGCATCACGGTCGATGAACCCTGTCCCAGATAGGCCGCTTCGGCCAGAAAAATCGTCAACGGCGTGATGAAAATCACCGCCAGTCCGTAGTGCCGCACGATCAGCACCTCAATGCAAAAGGTCAGCGTCATCATCAGCAAGGCCACACGCCACGGGTCCAGCACCAGTTGCAGCAAGGCCCACGCCAGCAGCAGGCCCACTGCTGTGCCCACAATGCGCTGCACCTGCTTGTGCCACACCGCCCGTAGGGTTGCACCCTGCATCACCGCCATGCAGCTCATCGGCACCCAGTAGGCCCGCTCCATGTGCAAAACCTGCGCCACGACCAGTGACAGGCCGACAAAGCCGCCGATCACCACCGAGTCGTAGATGACAAAGTCAAAGCTCGCTGGCGGCAAAGGCCGTACCGGCTCAGCAGCTTGTTGTCGCAGGTGATACAGGCTGTAGAAGAACGCAATCAGGCAGGCCAGCAGCGCCCCCAGGGTCAACAAACCGACGGATTGCGGCATCTGCAGCAGCTCCCCCGGCGCATACGCACCAATGGCAGCCGCCATGATAAAAAACAGGCTACCCGGCGGCCCGACGGCATAAAACCGGCACACCATCGTCACCAGAATGGCAATAAAGGTCAGCACAGGCACCAGCAACAAGGGCCAAAAATGGGTCATCACCCCCAGCGCAAAACAGGCGCTCATGCCAAAGGCACACGCCATCAACACCACCATGCGATGCGACAGCGGCGTTTTGGGCGTGTAAACAAACACCAGCCCGCCCAGTGATGACACCAGCCCGAAATTCAAATGCTTCCAGTAAGCCCCCAGCAGCAGCGGCAAGCCGGTTGCCAGTGCCGCACAAAACGGCATGGCCCAACGCCGGTCACTGGTGTTGATCGCCGTCAGGTGGCGTATTTCGGTTTGCACCAGCGCAACGACATCACGCCAGTTTCGCCCGTTCATCATGGATCAGTCTTTCTCATCAATGGGTTGGCTGGCCACGCTTGTGCCAGCCCTTGGAGGGGGGTGAATGTACCGCACCTTGCCATTGCAAGCCGGTCAACTGGCACGCACAGCTGGGGCCTGCCCGCAAAGCCAGCCCGAGCGGCTGTTTGGCATGGCACCGCGATGGTTGGGCGCCAGATGGTCGCGTTTGATGCTATTCGTTAGATAGCTGTATACCAAGGTGATACCTGGGCTTGAGGCGCTTTTGATGGTGCAAGCGTGTTTACGGCAAGCCAGCTCCAACAATCAGGTTGAACACCTCGCGCAGCAAGAGCAGCTCGCTCATCGCGCTGCCGCGCAGCAGACTGATGGGTTTGAATTCGCCGCCCAGGGTCTGGATGGCGGCTTTGGGGGCTTCGAAGCAGGTGAATCGCAGCAGGTGGATGCGCACCGGGCCGGTTGCGGTTTGCGCCCAATGGTTGAACTCGTTGACGCGCTCCAGCGTCTCGGGGTCGAAGCCGCAGCGATCAATCACCGCTTGGCGCACCGCCTGACCAGAAAACTCCGGCGTGATGACGGCGGGCGAGGGCATGGGCTCAGCACCCAAGGGCAGAGCGGCGGGCCACAGCAGTGTCTCACCCCAACGTGGAAACAGCAGTGCCGCGCTGTAGCTGTCAAAGTGCGTAAGGATGACGCGGTTGTGGGTAAAGATGTCTGGCGTGGTCATGCTGGTTTCCTTTAATAAAATCACCTTGTAGCCCCCGTGGAATATGCACAAGTAGCTATCAAAACCATTGCTTTCTACAACACCACCTCAAAACCCTCAAACTGCGGCGGCCCCAGATACAAGCCGCGTTGCTGTCCGGCGCTGGCATGGGCGGCGCGAAACGACTCCGAGCGTGTCCAGGCTTCAAACGCGGCGGCGCTGTCCCAGGTGGAATGCGAGATGAACACCGTGGCCTGCGCGTCGCTGGCGCCTTGCAACATGTTGAAGGTCTTGAAGCCCGGCACCTCGGCCAGGCGGCTGTCGCGCTGGCGCCAGACCTCGATGAATTCAGCCTCACGGCCCGGGGCGATGCGAAAACGATTCATGGCGATGAACATGGGGTCAGCCTTTCAGGAATGGAATGTCGATAGGGGGATGCCTGCTGCAAAAAGTTCCTTCAGCGGTAGCCTTCCTCACGCAACACGCGTTGCACCACGGGCCGGGCGCGGACCAGCTGATAGTGCGCGGCGCAACGTGGCGGCAGCGTGATGCCGGTTTTGTCGGCCCAGAATTCAACATAAAACAGCGCCGCGTCGGCGATTGAGAAGTCAGCGCCCATGGCGTAGCCGGACTCGGGCAGTCGCGCTTCAATCACCGCGAAGGCTTCGGTCACCATCTCGCGCCCACGCGCCTGAATGCTGGCTAGCCAGGCCGTTTTGTCGGCATCTGCCAGACCGGCAGGCAGGTAACGATCCGTGGTGAAGACGCGGGTGTAACCCTGGCCGTGCACCGTGCCCACCACGTAGTCCATCAGCTCCAGCGTTTGGGTGGCCAGCAGCACATCGTCAGGCAGCAGGCGTTTGCGCGGGTAAGTGCGTGCCAGCCAGTAGGCGATGGCCTGGAATTCGGTCAGCGCCCGGCCATCGTCCAGCGCCAGCGTCGGAATCGTGCCTTTGGGGTTCAGCGCCAGGTACTCGGGCCGCCGATGGTCGCCAGCGGGCATGTTGACGATGGTCACTTCAAACGGCAAGTCCAGCTCTTCGAGCAAGATGTGAATGCCGGTCGAGCACGAGCCGGGGGTCATGTAGAACTTGAGGGTCATGCGGCCTGTCAAGCAAGATACGTGACAGCTCGGCTTGCCGCAATAGCACGCTGTGTGAGGTGCGGTTGGATTTCTCTGTGTGGCGAGAGCTTGCACGGCATTTGCTAACTGTGGCTCATCGCCAGCGCAATGCGGATTGCACTTGGCCGAGTGTGTCTTTTGTCGTGTGCGCTTGTCATCTTTGTCTGCTTATGTCCATGGTTTTAAATCCTTTGTTGAACCACGACGATTTGCGCCGTTGGCGCGCCTGCTCGCGGCGTTTTTGGCTCTACCGGCGGCGCGACCCGGCGGCGGATAGCACTGACCGAAAGGCACCGGCAGCAGATGCCAGCGCCGAGGCGGCCGTGGTGCATGGGCCTGACGCTGATGCGGCTTTGCGCGCCTCGTTTCCGCTGGCCGACACCATCGCGCGCCCCAAGACCCAGGCCGAGTGGGTGCAGGCCATGCACCACACCCTGACTTGCCTGGATGTCGAGCACATGCTGGTCGAAGGCTGGGCCATCCTGGGCGCCTGCCTGACCAGCGAGGACCGGGCGCAAGTGCGCATTGACGTGCTGACCCGTGGCACCCGTGGCCTGTGCCTGTACAAGGTGCGTTACGCCACCGTGGGTGAGGATTCGGACGTGGATGATGTTGCGCTGTGGACCCATGTGGCCGCTCGCTGCGGCTTGCGTATTCAAAGCGTGGGCCTGCTGCTGGTGAACACCGACTTCATCTACCCCGGGCATGGGTGTTACGCGGGTGTGTTTCGCGAAGTGGACTTGGCCCCCGTGTTGGGTTCGCGCCCGGTGGCAGCTTGGCTCACGGCCATGCGCGACTGTGCGCGTGGTTCAGAGCCGCCAGCCACACCGGGCGAGCATTGCACCCAAGGGGGCGGGTGCGAGTTTGCCCACAGTTGCCAGGCACGCACGCTGCCAAAACGGGCGCTGTTGGCTGATCCGCAAGCCAGCCTGGAAGTTGTGGGGCGCGAATTAGCTGCCGAGTTGCGCGTAGCAGGCCATGTGGATCTGCGCAGCGCTGCGCCTGCCAGTTTTGAGAACGCCCGCCACCGCCGCGCCGTGCGCGCCATCCAGCAAGGCGCACCCGTGCTGGAGCCAGAAGCCGCTGCTCTGATCCAGGCGCTGCCTTACCCGCGCCACTATTTGCGGTTTGACACCATCGGCTTTGCTGTGCCGATATGGTCGGGTACGCGGCCTTACCAGGTGATGCCGTTTCAGTGGACCTGCGACGTGCAAGCTGCCGACGGGCAATGGCAGCACCACCACTTTCTGGCGGACGCCCAAGGCGGCGACCCAAGGCGTACTTTCGCCAGCACGCTGCTGCTGGCGCTGGGCAGCAGCGGTGCCGTGCTGGCCTACAACGCGGGCTTTGAAGGCAACCGCATTCGCGAACTGGCACGCCAGTTTGACGACCTGGCCCCGGTGCTGGAAGCCGTCTTGCCGCGTATCGTCGATCTGTTTCAGCTGGCCCGGGCGCACTACTACCACCCGGTGATGGCAGGCTCCTGGTCGTTCAAATCCATCAGCCGCGCGGTGGCGCCAGACCTTGCGTTGGGCATGGAAGACCCCGATGGTGCGGGTGAGTCTTCGGCTCAAGCTGCGTTTTCACGTTCTTTGCAACGCGGTCTGGATGAGGCCACTCGCCAGCAACTGCGCGCTGCACTGCATGCCCACGGCCAGCGAGAGACCGAGGTGCTGTGCCGCTTGGTGATGGTGTTGGAAGGGTGCAGTGATTGATCGGGGAAACCATTTCCTGGCGCGCAGTCAAGCTGTCCTTTTGCGCACCACCTTGTCGCGCAGCGTCACAAACTCTTCCGCCGCTGAGGGGTGCAAGGCCACCGTGGCATCAAAGTCGGCTTTGCTGGCCCGCATGTGAATGGCGACTGCCAGCGCCTGGATGATCTCGGGCGCATCCGCCCCCACCATGTGCGCGCCCAGCACACGCTGGCTGGCGCTGTCCACAATCAGCTTGATCAAGGTCCGCTCATCGCGCCCCGACAACGTGTGGCGCATATTGCGAAACGTGCTGCGGTAGACATCGATCTCGCCAAACTGCTCCAGCGCCTGCGCCTCGGTCAGCCCGACGGTGCCGATGGGCGGCTGGCTGAACACGGCGGTGGGCACGGTGCGCAAGTCCGCGCTCACAGGCGCCGGGCCAAACAAGGTGTTGGCCAGCGCCGCGCCTTCCCGAATCGCCACCGGCGTGAGTGAAATGCGGTCGGTCACATCGCCCACCGCGTGAATGCTGGCCACGTTGGTCTGGCCAAAGGCATCCACCTTGACACCGCCCTTGTGGTCCAGCTCCACCCCAAGCTCGGCCAAGCCCAGGCCCTGGGTGTTGGGCACTCGGCCCGTGGCGTACAACACCGCATCGACGGCCAGCGTCCGGTTTTCGGCGCCAGTCAGCTCAACCGCCAAGGAAGCATCGGCCAACTGGCTGATTTGCGCCACGTGCTGGTTCAACAGCACCGTGATCCCTTTTTTGACCAACTCGGCCTGCAAGTGCGCCGCCACCTCTTCATCAAAGCTGCGCAAGATGCACTGGCCCCGGTAGCACAGGGTGACTTGTGCGCCCAGACCATTGAGGATGCCCGCAAACTCCACGGCGATGTAGCCGCCACCCACAATCAACACCCGCTTGGGCAACTGCGGCAAGTTAAACACCTCGTTGGAGGTGATGGCGTGTTCAATGCCGGGAATGTTTGGCAAATACGGCCTGCCGCCCGTGGCAAGCAAGATGTGTTCGGCACGGATGCGCTCGCCGTTCACCTCCACGGTATGCGGGTCCAGCAGACGGGCATGGCCGTGCAACACCGTCACCTTGGAGCCCAACAGGTTGTTTTCGTAAATGCTGCTCAGGCGGGAAATCTCTTTGTCTTTGGCCGCAATCAGTTGCGGCCAGGAAAACTCGGCAGGCGGCACCGTCCAGCCAAAACCCTTGGCATCTGCAAAGTCTTCAGAAAAATGGGCGGCGTAGACCAGCAGTTTTTTGGGCACACAACCCCGAATGACACAAGTGCCTCCATAACGAAATCCCTCGGCAATCGCCACCCGCGCGCCCAGGCCGGCGGCGATGCGCGCCGCACGCACACCACCTGAGCCACCGCCGATGACGAAGAGCTGGTAGTCGTATGAAGTCATGGGGGTTCCTCGGGTTGAAGCCTGTGGCCTGGTAGCACTTGGCTTGGCAATGTACAAGCTTAGGTGAGACCTTGCAGGCGAACGGGTGCTGGTTTGGCGATGCGCATTTGCCTGTGCGCTCTACAGAGATCGCGGTGTCCATGCTCTGGCGAACCACGCCGCATGTCTGTTGCCGCACATCGCTCTTAAACAGGCCAGGCGCACAATCCTCCAAAGCACGTCCTCGGTTTGTAGGCCGTTGCCAGGCAGGAAATCAACATCATGGCCACACGCAGACAGTTCAACACCTCGGCACTCCTAAGCAGCTCACTGGCTCTCTCAAGCTGCTCCAAAGAACCTGCAGCCGACAGTTACGAGGTAGTGGCCGATCAAACCTGGCGGCTGGGTGCGCTGAACGGGTTCCAGGGCGCAGCGCTTGGCCAGGAGCTGGTGCGCTACGCCACGCTGGCGCCGTCCAGTCACAACACGCAGTGCTGGAAGTTTGCTCTGGAGGGCAGCGGCCAGGCCATCAGCATCCAGCCCGATTTGGCGCGGTTGTGCCCTGCGGTGGACCCGGACCAGCACCATGTGTTTGTGTCGCTGGGTTGCGCAACTGAGAACCTGACCCAGGCCGCGCTGGCCCACGGGCTCAAGGGCGAGGTGGCGTTCGACCCGGCCACCAACGCGGTGCGGGTGTCGCTGAGCCCCACGGCGGCCCAGCCCAGCGATTTGTTCAAAGCCATTCCCCTGCGGCAAAGCACGCGGGGCGACTATGACGCCAAGCCGCTGACCAATGCGGAGCTGGCACTGTTAGAGCGCGCGGGCAGTTCCGACAGCGTGCAACTGCTGCTGTTGACCGATCAGTCCGCAATGGCGCAGGTGCTGGACTACGTGGTGCAAGGCAACACGACCCAGATGGCCGACCCAGCCTTCGTCAAGGAGCTCAAGACCTGGATGCGCTTCAACGGCCAGGAAGCGGTGCGCACACGCGACGGCTTGTACAGCGCGGCATCGGGCAACCCGACTGTGCCGACCTGGATCGGTGAACGGCTGTTTGACTGGTTTTACACGCCCAAAAGCGAGAACGACAAATATGCGCGGCAGCTGCGCAGCTCGGCGGGCATCGCGGTATTTGTCGGGCAACGCGCCAACAAGGCGCACTGGGTGGAGGTGGGGCGCTGTTACGAGCGTTTTGCGCTGCAGGCCACCGCCTTGGGCATCCGCAACGCGATGCTGAACCAGCCGGTGGAAGTGTCAGCCCTGCGCCCGCAGTTTGCGTCGGCGCTTGGTTTGGGTGAGCAGCGCCCGGACCTGGTGCTGCGTTTTGGCCGTGGCCCGACGCTGCCCAGGTCTTTGCGGCGCCCGGTGGAGGCAGTGTTGATCTGAGTGGCAGCGCGCTGGATGCTAAGGTTTATATAGCTGTTAGCCCTTTGTTTATCTGGGCTAGAGGCACTTTTTATCAATATTTTTCTTAGGTAGATGCCTGAAATTCGGTAGCAGAACATCAGGCCGTACAAGCCCACGTCAGACCTTGTGAGCGCAAATGGCGCTTGGTGCACGCCGACTGCCCACCGCAATGGTCAGCGCGACAACCATCAACCCCGCCGCCACGGCGAAGGTGAAACGCATGCCAGCCGCAACCGCCTGCGGACTCGCCGTTGCAACGTCTGCCTCAGCCGATCCGAACGCAAACACCGCGCCCATCACCGAAGCCCCGGTGACGAGCCCCAGGTTACGCGACAGGCTAAGCAGTCCGGAAGTGACGCCGCGCTGGTCAGGGCGTGTATCACTCATCACTGCGGTGTTGTTGGCGGCCTGAAACAGCTGATAACCGGGCGTCAAGACAACGATGGCAGCCATGTAGCCCGCCAAGCCAAACCATGACGCCAGCACGGACAGCGCGATGGCACCCACTATCATTTCAACGAGCCCAAGCATGACGATCAATGGCGCACCCCAGCGGTCAACCAGGCGGCCAGCAATCACACCGCTCAGCGCAGAGATACATGGGCCAATCGACATCACGATGCCCACCTGTGTTGCGTTCAGCCCGAGCGCACGCGAGAGGTAAAACGGCCCGACCAACAGCGTTGCCATCATCACCGTTGAGACCATCGCGTTGGTGGTCAGGCTGGCACTGAAGCCCGGGTCGCGGAACATGCTCAATCGGATCAAAGGTGATGCGGCCCGCGCCTCAACCAATACAAACAGGCCCATGCCGAAGACCGCCACCACCAACAACGCCGCATTGAACGCGCCAAAACGACCATGCCCCATCGTCATGGCCAGGGCATAAACCGCCAGCGTCAGGGCCAGCAGCAGGGTGCCCAACGCATCAAAACCGGCTCGCTGGCTTGTTGGCTCCAGACGGGCGATGGGCAAGAAGCGATAGGCGAACCCCAAGCTCAGCATGCCCAAGGGGATGTTGACCAGGAAGATGGCCTGCCAGCCCAACCTGGCGATCAACACGCCACCCAGCGTTGGCCCCAGTGCCGTGCCCACGGCCGACATCGTGCCCAGCAGCCCCATCGCGCTACCCGTCTTCTCTTTGGGCACCGCTTCACCCACCAGCGCCATGGTGAGCGCCATCATGATGGCGGCGCCCAGACCCTGCACAGCGCGGGCCGCAATCAACAGCCTAAGCGAGGGCGCCGCACCGCACAGGACGGAGGCCACGGTAAACAGCGCAATACCTGCCAGCAACAGCCGCCTGCGCCCAAGGATGTCACCCAGCCGCCCGACTCCCACAATCAGCGCGGTGATGGCCAGCAGGTAAGCCAGCACCACCCATTGCACCGACTGAAACGACACATGGAACACCTGCGCCAAGGTCGGCAGCGCCACATTGGTGATGCTGGTGCCCAATGAGGACAGCAACATTGACAAGGACAGGCTCAGCAGAACCCATCGAATAGCAGGCTTTTGCACCACCCCATCGGGCTGCGCTGGGTGACTATTGGCATCGGGTGGTTTTGATTGGGAAAGCATGTTTGGCTCACTTCTGAATGATGGATGTCTGAATCGTAGGGAGGGGCGCGACAAAGCGGAAGGCGCTACATTTGCACTTTGTCATTGCGTCTGACGCCATGTGTCAGTGCCACGGTTCACCCATGTCGACACCTGATCTGAACTTACTCATCACCCTGGACGTACTGCTGGCGGAAGGCAATGTGTCGCGCGCGGCACAGCGCTTGCACCTCAGCCCGTCGGCCATGAGCCGCGCACTGGCGCGCCTGCGTGAAACCACCGGCGACCCGCTGCTGGTCCGGGCCGGGCGCGGCTTGGTGCCCACCCCGCGCGCGCTGCAACTGCGCGCGCAAGTCAGCCAACTGGTGCAAGACGCCCAAGCCGTGCTGCGCCCCGCCGAAAAGCTGGACCTGCAACAACTTGTGCGCACCTTCACCCTGCGGGTCAGCGACGGCTTTACCGAGAACTTTGGCCCCAGCCTGATCGCCCGCGTCAGCCAGGAATCACCCGGCGTGCGGCTGCGTTTTGTGCAAAAGCTGGACAAAGACAGTGCCGCGCTGCGTGACGGTAGCGTTGACCTGGAAACCGGCGTGATTGCCGACGAGACCGGCCCGGAAGTGCGCACCCGCATGCTATTTCGCGATCATTTTGTCGGCGTGGTGCGCACCGGCCACGCGCTGAGCCAGGGCGAGATCACCCCCGCCCGATATGCCGCAGGCACCCACGTGCTGGTATCGCGCCGCGGCCTGGACAAAGGGCTGATGGACGAAGCCTTGCAAGCGTTTGGGCTGGAGCGGGTGATTGGCACCTATGTCGGCGGCTTTTCAGCCGCGCTGGCGATAGCCCGCGCCTCCGACCTGATCGCCACGGTGCCCGAACGCCACACCGGCAAGCTGCGCGATGCTATGTTCAGCTTTCCCCTGCCTGTGCCCTCGCCAGAGATCACCGTGTCCATGCTCTGGCACCCGCGCATGGATGGCGATGCCGCGCATCGGTGGTTGCGGGGGTGTGTGTGGGAGGTTTGTGGGGTGCCTGTCGGCGATTCTGTGGGGTCGAGGTAAAAGACACGCTGTGATGATTGCAATTTCTTCGGAAATATCCCCCATTTGGGGGATATCCAACCTGGGTGGCTGCATTGAAAATGGGGTGTAAAGTGATGCATATCAAATATGCGGCCGTGTGGGGTTTGCGGCTATTTTTTGCAGAGCGAAATCATTCAAATGGAACATAGTTTGATGTCGCATTTTTAACAAGTTGCCAAGTCATGTCGCAACATCCCGCAGTGTGAATTACGTAGTGCGTCAGAAATTTTGTAAAACTTTTGGGGGCTGACATTGAATTCAGGATTCAGCGAGAGGACATTTGAGTTCTGCTTTAACGCGGAATACTGCAGCATCAACACGGCGCTGCTGGCGTCGCATCCACACATTCCGACTCAGCGGGCTGAAAAAGATCTCGGATATGACGTCGAATTCAGAATCAAACAAGGAGGGTTCACTCGCTCTCTCTTTCTTCAACACAAGGTTACGGCGTTCGCGGAGGTCCGTGCTGGTCGCAATGGTCGGTTTTATGATGCACATGGCGGCCCATACTTTCGCTTTCAGGTTGACAACGAGCAGCACAACACGCTTTGTGAGTTGAGCAGAACGAAGGGCAATGCCTTCTATTGCGCACCTCGGTTCAATTGCAGTCACGAACTGGAGCAACACTTCAGAGCCCAGTCCATCTGCGCGAACTCAATTCGCTTGAATCCTCTAGATGTCGGTGACATCGTTGACAACGAGCATCACAACATAACGTACAAGCCTAACGGACAAGATCCGACGCTGCATTCTGATGCTCGCCGCTTTAAGAAGGCATATTCTGGGCTTGAGGAAGGCATTGAGCTCAGGCGCCAGCAAGTCAACATGCAATATGTCGAGGCGCTGAGCCAAGAGCTAGTGACCCGCACCCGCGACTCGAAATTCAAATCAGCAGTAACCAAGGAGGTCGAACGTGCGACACCCATTGAGAGGGTACAACTCCTATTGGGGCGCGTTTACCAAGTCTCTTGGCTGCTGCTACCGTGACGCCAAGCCATTGGTCCGGTAAGCGTGCCGCAGCGGGCTTCGCCAGCCTGCGCGCGTGGTCGAACTCAATTGGTAGTTTTCACAATTATCCACCATGAATCTTTACTTTTTCATGATCCACGCGTTTATTCCTAGTGTCGTCTCACTACGCGTCCCGCTCTATATTCAGGAGCCTACTCAAGCCGGCGCACAGCAACAGGCCAACGCTTTGAGTGCTGCTTTTTTACACCAGTTCCAAGTTCTTTTCTCGCCACCAGATCCGAGCCTTTTGGTGCCGAGCGTAAATGGACCGACCTTTGATGCACTCATTGGTGAACTGCGGTTGTCTCCCCCTGTTACGCTTAACTTGCCTATCAACTCCGGTTTCACTCTTTATCAACATCGACCTCATACGTCGCCTCTAGTTGCGCTTGAGGCTAGGTCGCTCATTCCCGGAAACCACAGCATGGTCTATGCGCTGTGAACGCCAACCGGTCAGCTGATGGGCGTCACCGTGAAATAGCGCCTCTTGATTCCCAACTTGACATCGCTGCTATGGCGCGCACTCTCGCATATTAGTCACCTTCGGTCATCACTATGAATAACATCAATCACGAAGAGATCGGTTTTATGAAATTCTCCGGTGAAGCCGTGCCATCGGGAATCATTGATGCGGGAACTGCTGGAATGGCTCTGGTTGGACTTGACGAGGCTGTGCGCTTTTTCAATGAAAAACAATCGCCAGAATTCGGAAAGCTTGAGTATCAAATTCCAGTGCGCACAACAGAAGGTTCCTGGATAGCTTGGGTACTCGGTACAGCAGGTACTGGCGTGGGGGTATTTGCTCTCAGCTATCTCAAAAAAGCTGGAGAGAAAATGGCTGAAAATGATTTCCGAGAAGTCGGGCTGAAGGACGTTTTGAAAAAGTCAGTTGATGCAATTCAATGCCTGGTAAAGCTCGTGAAGCACACTAAACGTTCTCGCGGTTGGGACACCCAGAAAGTTCTATGGAGACACAACAACGCAGAAATTGGAATTCTCAACGCGCAAAACGAACCGATATTTCTTCCTGTTGAGTATCTTCGCTGGTACTTATCTCTCCCGCCCCGTCTTATCTCTAAGATAACTGGCGCGGTTGCACATCAACGAACCCTTTCAATTGGCGTAAACCGTGATGGAAAATTTGAAGAAATTTCAGTTAGTGTTGAAGAAAAAATCTACTTCATTGATGACGATGTTGAACCAGAGGAAGACTACCTCTTTCCAGAACTGAAGCATGGTGAAGAGGTAAGGCTTGAGGGCAGGCTTACGCGAGGAAACGCGTCGTCTAATTCAATTGGCCTTGAATATGAGGGACATGTTCTAAATTGCATTCCTGAGGGGGGAAGTATTCGCCGTTTCAAACCTGCACTTTTTTTGCGTTGTGTCGTAGATGGAACAATCAGCCGCCTTTCAAAGCAGCGGATGGTTGCGGAGAAGCGGCCAACGATTGTTGTCCGTAACATAGTTCCCCTTGAGCGTGATGACCAATATGAACTGTTCGGGGGCTGATCAATCATTCGTATGATCATGCGCGATAAAGCTGAGCCAGTCAGCTAGTTCAGATGTTGAGCCTCTTTTGTTGCTGTGCAAATGCAAGAGGCAGCAGCGGAGCCTAATAGTCCCCCGCATCCAGACATGTTGAAGGCAAGTGGTGGGGTTCGCATGCGCAGGCCCCATTCGCGTGGTGTGGTTGTCGGGCGTACCCATGCGCAAGAGATGTCGCGATGCTGGCGTGTCCAGCGCCGTCTCCCGCGAGGTGGGCCGGAGCAGGCGAACCACGCCGCTCGCCTGGTGCCGAACTTCCCTCTGAATCGGGTTGAGCGCTCAACCCCGAAAGCACCACCTCGGTTTGCGAGTCTCGGTAACGGACGCTATGCTGTATATAGCTGCTTGACCATGATCTATAAGGGCTAGAGGTCAATTTGTCATAAATCGAAGTAGGGCCAATGGGGCAAAGGCCAATATGTGCCGTACACGCAACCAGCCCCCTAAATCCAACATGGCATGCTTCCTGCGCGCAATCCGCCTGATTGGCCCGTGAACGTGGCGGCGTCGGCACATTTGCGACAAAGCCAACAAACCCGCCTGCCCGCTGACTGACCTCTTGCCTCACCGTCCCTTGCCCAGCCAACGATCACCATGACCAAGCGCTTAGCCACCGAACCGTCGATCTACCTTCAGCAGCATGCCGATCAGCCGGTGGACTGGTACCCCTGGGGGCCGGAGGCGCTGGCGCTGGCGCGGCGGCTGGACAAGCCGATTCTGTTGTCGATTGGTTATGCCGCCTGCCACTGGTGCCATGTGATGGCCCGGGAATCGTTTTCTGATGCGGCCACGGCGGCGTTGATCAATGAAGGTTTTGTCGCCATCAAGGTCGACCGCGAAGAGCGCCCCGACCTTGACGCGGTCTACCAGATGGCGCACCAGCTGCTGCGCCGCACGGGCGGTGGCTGGCCGCTGACGATTTTTCTCTCGCCGCAAGGCATGCCGTTTTACAGCGGCACCTATTTCCCCAGCGAGGCACCGCAGGGGCAGGCCACTTTCAAGGGCGTGCTGGGCTCGGTCAGCACCGTCTGGAGCGAGCAGCGCCCGGCGCTGGCGCGGCAAGACCAGGCCTTGCGCGCGGCCTTTGCCGCCAGCCTGCCGCAGGTGGACGACAAGGCGGTGCTGGATGCCGCCGTGTCCACGCAGGCTTGCCAGCAACTCTGCGCGGCGTTTGATGCCAAATACGGCGGCTTTGGTGCCGCGCCCAAGTTTCCGCACCCCAGCGACCTGGCGTTTTTGCTGCAGCGTGGCGCGCAAGAGGGCGACACCCAGGCGCGTGACATGGCGCTGTTCACCTTGCGCAAGATGGCCGAGGGCGGGGTGGTTGACCAGATTGGCGGCGGCTTTTTCCGCTACAGCGTGGATGCGCAGTGGCAGATTCCGCACTTTGAGAAGATGTTGTGCGACAACGGCGTGCTGCTGGCGCTCTACGCCGATGCGCTGGCGCTGACTGGCGAGCCGCTGTTTCGCCGCGTGGTGGAAGACACTGCCGATTGGGCGCTGCGCGAGATGCGGGCCGACAGTGGCGGCTTTCATGCCTCGCTGGCGGCGGACGACGGTCAGGGGCGCGAAGGCTACTTTTACGTCTGGCAGCTTGATGCGCTGCGCCTGGCGCTGTCACCGTTTGAGTGGGACACCTGCGCCGCCCATTGGGGTCTGGTGGATGCGCCCAACTTTGAAGGGCCGAGCTGGCATTTGCGCGTGGCGCGTTCTGCCGAGAAGCTGGCCGCGACGCTGGACCGGCCTGTGGGGTTGGTGCAAGAGTTCATCGACAGTGCCCGCGCCAAACTGCTGGCCGAGCGCGACAAGCGCGACCGCCCCGCGCGTGACGCCAAAGTGCTCACCGGCTGGACGGCGCTGATGGTCACCGGTCTGGCGCGCGCCGCCAGCGTGTGCCAGCGCCCGGACTGGCTCCAAGCCGCCCGTGCCGCGCTGCAGTTTTTGCGCAGCCAGCGCTGGTCGGAGGATGGCCGCAGCTCAGGGCGGCTGCTGGCCCTGCCGAATCAGGATGCGTTTCTGGACGACCACGCGTTTTTGCTGCAGGCGGTGCTGGCGCTGCACCAGACCGACCCGCAGCCTGATGATCTGCCGTTTGCCGAGTCCATCGCCCAAGCCATGCTGGCGCAGTTTGAAGACCGCGATGTCGGTGGTTTCTTTTTCACTCGGCACGACGCACCCGCGCTGATCCACCGCATCAAGACCGGCATGGACGCGGCCACGCCATCGGGCAACGGCGTGGCTGCACAAGCTTTGCTCCAACTCAGCGGACAAGTCGGCGCCCCCAACGCCATCAGATACCAGAAGGCGGCACAGCGTTGTGTGCGTGTGTTTGCTGGTGCAGCGTGCGCTGACCCGGCCAGCTATCCGAGTTTTTTGCAAGCGGCTGAAGCTATAAACATAATAGCTACTAATGCATGATTATCGGGGGCTATGGACCGATGCTTATGGGTAAATACAACATAAACAATATGTCACCGTGACTAGAATGAAAACCATAATAAATAGGATCACTCAACAGGGAGTGTCGTTTTTCTTCGCTATCGGCGACGGACGTACTGTTGCTGCGATCTCCGAGGTTTCCCCATGAAATCATTACGAAACACCCTGACCTTGCTGACGGTCTGCGGTCTGCTCACTGCGGCTATTTTGACCATTGCCTCCTATTGGGGCAGCCTGCGAGCCGATGGTGCTGTGCAGCGTACTTTTGTCTCCAAAGATGTCACCGCCGACATTTTGCCGCCGCCCATGTACTTGATTGAATTACGCCTGGTGCTGTCGCAAGGCATTGAGGGCAGCATGCCAATGGATCAGGTTCAGAGTGAAGCGGCGCGCCTGATCAAGGAATATGGTGACCGCGTGACGTATTGGCGTGAGCATCCCCCGTATGGGCTGGAGGCGCAGTTGCTGGGCGCACAACACCAGGCGGGTCAGGCATTCATTGCGAGTGCGCAGGTGGTGCTCAAAGCCTTGGCGGCGGGTGATGTGCCTGCGGCCCAGGCGGCGCTCAAGGACGCCCATGCGCTGTACCTCAAACACCGCGAGGGCGTGGACGCGACTGTCAAGGCATCCGTGGACTTTGCCACGCAGGCCAGCGCCAACTACGACAGCACCGTGAGCCAGGTTGGCTGGTTTCAATGGATCGTGCTGGGGCTGGCAACGGTGTTGTTGAGCGCATTGGGTTATTGGGCGCGGCGTAGCGTGTGGGCCGCGACGGGCGGTGAGCCTTCGTCGGCAGCGGCCATTGCCAGTGCGGTGGCCGAGGGTGATTTGAGTGTGGATGTGCCGGTGATGGCGGGTGATCAGGTCAGCATGATGGCGAAGTTGGAGGTCATGCGTGCGTCACTGACCCACCTCGTGACTGAAGTGCGTGAAGCCTCCCAAGGTTTGGCCACCGCATCGGCCGAAATTGCCGCCGGCAACAACGATCTGAGCACCCGCACCGAGCGGCAAGCCAGCGCGTTGGAGCAAACCTCTGCCTCAATGGCGCAACTCAGCGCCGCCGTCAAACAGAATCTGGACAGTGCCCGCCATGCCAATCAGCTGGCGATGAACGCGTCTGCTGTCGCGTTGAAGGGCGGCGAGGTAGTCGGTCAGGTGGTGGACACCATGCGACACATCAACGACAGCTCACAAAAGATATCCGACATCATCAGCGTCATTGATGGCATTGCGTTTCAGACCAATATCCTGGCGCTAAACGCAGCTGTGGAAGCGGCCCGTGCGGGCGAGCAGGGTCGGGGCTTTGCGGTGGTGGCCAGTGAGGTGCGCAGCCTGGCCGGACGCTCGGCCCAGGCCGCCAAAGAAATCAAGACTCTGATCAATGCCAGTGTGGCACGAGTGGCACACGGCAATCAGCTGGTCGATCAAGCCGGGGTCACCATGAATGAGGTGGTCAGCAGCATTCGCCAGGTGACCGATATCATGAATGAGATCAGTTCGGCCGGCGGTGAGCAAGCCGCAGGTGTGGCTGAAGTCGACCAAGCCGTTTCACAAATGGACCAGGCCACCCAGCAAAACGCCGCCTTGGTTGAAGAAATGGCAGCTGCTGCCAATGGCCTGAGTTCCCAGGCCAAGGCGCTGGTGGGCACGGTGACGGTGTTCAAGCTGCGACATGATCCGTTGAGCTATGCGGCCACCCCATCTCGCCCGCCTCAAAGAGTTGCCCAGTTACCGGCCAGAGCATCGGTCCGGAAAGTGGGTCAGTTGAACCAGCCAAAACTGTTATCCAATGCCAAATAACCCACCCCTGCAGCCGCTGAGTGCCGACGAGTTTGCGGCGCTGGAAGACATCCTGAGCTATTTGCGTAGCCGTACTAGCGCGATACCCGTTTGGGAGTTTTGCGAAGGCTTTATGGCGGCGCTGATTTGTTGCCGCCGCCCCATTGACGCCAACGAATACATGCCGGTGTTGGTGACTGTGCCGTTTGCCAATGCGGTTCAGCGAAAGCATTTCATGGCCTTGTGGCGGCGCCGTTGGCACCAGGTCATGCTGGCGCTGGACACCAAAGTTGCCGCGCTGGACGACCCCGCCGCCTACCAACCCGAGGTGAAAGACGCCCGTGCAGCCCACGCCGCTTTGCCCGAAAACGCTCGGGCGGCGATGCAAGGCAAGCACATCCCGTCTTTTGGCCAGGTGTGGGCCCAGGGTTTCATGGCGGCCACCCAAGCCTGGTCGCTGGAATGGGCAGCCCCGCGCAACAAGGAAGCCGCCACCTGGCGCAATGCGGCGGTGGAGGTGGTCGAGCGGCTCACGCAGGACGACCTTGATCCACCCACGCTGCACGCTTTTGAAGACGATGGCGGTGCACCCACCGTCAGCGCTGCGCGTATGAAGGCGTTTGGCGATGCCATCTGGGCTGTCTACAACATGCGCGAGATGTGGCGCACCTTGGGGCCGCGCATCGAGACCGTGCACAAGGCCGACACGCCAGGCCGTAACGACCCGTGTAGCTGCGGGAGTGGCAAGAAATACAAGAAATGCTGCGGCGTAAATCTATAAAAAATATAGCTTTATGCCAAGGTGTTAAAGGAGCTAGAGGCAGTTTTTCCTTGTAAGAACCCCAATCGATGCAGATGATGAAAGTGGCAGGCCTACAAACATCATTTCAATCGCGATGACTGCTCTTTTGCGCTAAACCTCGGGTGAAAAGCACTTGTCATGGTCTGCGCACTCACCGCACGACGGCGCGGGGCAGACGTAGATGCCCTCTCGGCTGCAGTAGTGACGGTAGATGAACTTCTTCCACTTCATGTCGCCCGTGTTCTGCTCGGACAGCGATGGGAAGACCTGAGTCATCAGGGTGGAGAGTTCACCCCGGTCAGCCAGGCCCAGGTCTTGCCACAGGTGGTTGCGCCCACTGCAACCATAGGCCACGATGTGCGCCATCCAGACCTCGGAGTCGTTCACGCCTGCACGGTATTCCAGCAGCAGCTTGCGCAGGTCGTCGAGTTCGAGCATGTCCAGGATGGGACCACCCTGCAAGTTCAGGCGTTCGCCGGGAAAGTAGCTGGCCCACAGCGACTGGAAATCTGCCTCTGACAAACCCAGCGTGGCACTGAGTACGCCTTGGTGCAGGCTGCGCCCGGCGAGCATGCTGGCCAAAACCGGACGCAGCGGGTCGGCAGCGGCAGTTGGCGGCACGGGCCGATTCAGCAGTTCGGCCTGCAACAACACCCGGCAGTTATGTAATGGGTTCACGGCGCTGTCCTGAAAGTGACCTGAACATCTTTGGGGGGTGCCCAGTAGGGTGACGAGGTGACCAGAAAGTCTGCCCCGGCCGCCACATAGGCCGCTGCGTTGTCAGCGCGAATGCCGCCTGCGGCGGCCAGCAAAGGGTGGGGCGTTGTCGGGCTATCACGCAACGCTTGCCGACAGGCCGCGACGGCGTCGGGCGTGAATTTTTCGAGTTGCAAAACATCGGCACCAGCCTGTGCCCACAGCACCGCCTCGGCCACGTCAGCGACTTCAACGGCCAGTTTTTTCTCGGGTTGGGCTTGGCGCAGCCGCTGCAGGGTGTCTGCGGGTGACGCGTTCAGAAACAGCCGGTGTTCGGCAAAAACGAGCATGCTTTCCGACAGACCCAGCCTGTGCATGATGCCGCCGCCAGCTTTTACCGCCTTGACCGACAAGGCTTTGGTGCCAGGGGTGTTCTTGCGCGTGCAGGCCACGGCGACGCCATTGGCCGCCGCCACGATGGCTGCCGTGGCGGTGGCGATGCCACTGGTCCATTCGACCAAGGTCTGGGCGACCTTCCAGGCCCGGTGCAGGCTGGCTGCCGTGCCCTGCGCCTGCAGCAGCACGTCACCCGCCGCCACGCTGGTGCTTGAGGGAACCACCAGCAGCGCGTGGGCACCCGCCAGCTCGAACAAGCGGCAGGCTTCTTCGGTGGCGCAGACGGTCATCGGTTGGCGGGCGCGAAATGTCAGTTGGGCCGCCTGTGGACCAATGCCCAGGGTGTGTGTGGTCAGGTCGCCATGGGGGGCATCGTCGTGCAGCAGGCTCTGTAGATAAGCGTCGTTTGAGGTGTGCATGTCAATGGCGCGAGAACAGGTCGCGCAGTTTGCAGAGCGTGGTGGTGATGTCAAAGCGGGTGTCCGCCAGAGCTTCACCCGCCAGGACCTTTTTCAGAGCAGTCAGAGGCTCGGTTTCGCCGGTCAGCAGCACCTGCGCGCCCCACTTTTCCATGTGGCGAATGTAGCCGTCGCCCGCGCTGGCCGCCACCACGACTTCCACGCCGTGAAGTGGGTGCGGGCCGTCGTCTTTGAAGTGGTGCGGTAGCTGCGCCTTGGTGAGTTCAATGCGCTGTGGCTCTGGCAAGGTTTGGCCGGGCTGGCAGTCGTATACCAGCCAGTCGGTGGTCTGGCCCGCATGGCCCGACACCTGCGACCAGTCGGCTTTGGTGGCAATGGCGATCTTCATGGTTGGTACGGCAGGGGAACCTGCGACACGGGAATCAGGCGGCATGGTTTCATGACAACTTTCTTTTTGAAAATCAATCTGTGCTGGCCAGGAACACGCTGGAGGCCTTGAACACCGCTGTCAGCGGCTGGCCCGCTTCCAGGCCCAGGCGTTTGACGCTTTGTTCGGTCACGACCGCCGTCAGCACATGTTGCCCGCCGGGTAGCGAGAGCGTTACCTCCGAATTCACCGGCCCCTCATGGATGCTGGCAATGGTGCCGGCAAAGCGGTTGCGCGCTGAAATGTGGGCATCTTCACCGGTGAGCAGCAGAATGGATGACGCTTTGACAAACGCCACCACGTCGCGGCCCACGGCCAGGCCCATGTTTTCGGCAGATTCGCGGGTGACGATGGCCGTCAACGCCAGATCAGGCCCGAGTTGAAGGGTGATCTCAGCGTCCACAATGCCCTCTTTGATGGTGGCAATCGGCCCGGCGAACTGATTTCTGGCACTGGTTTTCATGGACATCCTTTTCAATACTTGCCTGAAGTCGGCGATATCGGCCACGCCGTTTTGCTCCAGGTTGCCGGTGAGGCGCTCCAGCGCCACCTGGGACTCTTTCTCCAGCGCGCGGTAAAACGCAATCAAGCGCCGGGCGAAGGCGGTGAGTTCGGTGCCGCCGCCATGCCGACCCCCGGCAGAGCGATGCACCAGTGCCTCTGTGGCCACGTTGTTCATGTCGTCCACCGCGTCCCACGCTGCCTTGTAGGACATGGGCACGGCCTTGGCCGCTTGTGAGATGGAGCCAGTTTTATCGATGGCCTCCAGCAAACGGATGCGCTTGTCACCCAGAAAGCTACCCATGGCCGTGTCGATGTGCAGCTTGCCAGTGAGTTTGGTGGGGGTTGCCGTGGCCTTCATGCGGTGCCTTGTGGTGGGTTCGTTGCTGGGTCACTTGCAAACAGCGTGCCAGAAGCCGTCTGGCTGCATGGGACGCGTCGTTTGCTTGGGTTCATAGCGTCCCGGTTCTCTGCGGGACTTGACGCTGATTTTGCCATGTGTCGTTTGCGACAGCGATGTGTACTTGGTAACATAACGACATCGAAAAAGTGTGTACTATGCAACAAAAATGGCCGACGTGTGGGACTGGCGGGCATGGCATCCAACTTGCTGAAGCTTGATGGTCGTCCCTCACACACCATTCCTCACTCCTCATGAAACACCTCACACCTGTATTAACCGTACCGGCCATTGGCCGACCCGGCATGGTCACGGCCCGTACTGCGCCAGACGACGCCAGCGCTGCAACAGTCACGATGCGGGGCACCCGGCGGCGAGTGTTGGCCAGCTTCGCCTGTGCGGGCTTGTCCTTGTGGCTGGCTCCCGTGGCACAGCTGTACGCCCAGACCACCCCCGCGCTGTTGCTGATGGCCGGGGCGGGTTACAAGCGGCCCGTGGAAGCCTTGTGTGCCGCGTTCACCCAAGCCACGGGCGTGGCGGTGGAGCGCAGTTACGGCAATTTGCAGCAGGTGTTCGCACAGGCCAAAGCCAGCGGACGGGTGGACGTGCTGGTGGGCGATGCTGATTTCATCGACAAGGCGCAAGATTTGAAATTGCCGCAGCGCGTCCTTTTGGGGCATGGCATTCTGGCCCTGGCCTGGCGGCGTAACTTGCCGGTGCCCGGTGGGTTAAGCGGACTTGCCGGGGTGCGTGAGCTGCTTGCCACCCCCACGTACTCGGTGACGCTACCCAACCCCCAGCAGGCCATTTACGGCAATGCCACCCGGCAGCTGTTGCAGGCCCAGGGCCTGTGGGACGGTTTGCAGGAGCGCCTGAAGGTGGTGGGCACGGTGCCGCAGGTCAGCGCTTATCTGACGGCCGGTGAAGTCGATTTCGGCTTCATGAACCTGACCGAGGCGCTGGCGGTGAAAGACAAGCTGGGTGGTTTCATTCAGGTGCCCAGCGGTGCCGGGTCGTATGCTGCGGTGAACATCGTAGCGGCTATGCCTGATGTATCAAAATTGCCTGAAGCCCCTGTCAATCAAGCACAGTTTGCTCATTTTTTAGGAACGCCTGTGGCGCAGGACATCTTGCGGCGAGCTGGGTTGTGATGCTGTCAGGCGACGCGCTGGCCGCACTGTGGCTGAGCGTGCGTCTGGCGTTATGGGTGCTGCCAGCCTATGTTCTGGCAGGTTCTTTGCTGGCGTGGGCGTTGGTGTTTGGCCTGAAGCGTCCCGGCTGGCTGGATGCCTTGGTGACGCTGCCGATCGCCTTTCCGCCTGTGGTGATTGGTTTTGTCCTGCTGTGGTTGCTGGGTCGCCAGACGGCGCTGGGCCAGCTGTTGGCGACGATGGACATCAGCTTTGTGTTCAGCTTTGCGGGCCTGTGGCTGGCAGCCTTCATTTCCGGTGTGCCACTGGTGGTCAAAACCCTGCAAGCCGCCTTGGAAATGCAGTCGCGGGACATGCACGAGACCGCACTTACACTGGGGTGCACGCCGTTTGCAGCGTTTTGGCTGGTGCATTTGCCCATTGCCCGTTCAGCCTTGCTGACTGGCGTCTTGCTGGCGCTGGCGCGGGGCATGGGCGAGGTCGGCATCAGCCTGATGCTGGGCGGCAATATTCTGGGGCGCACAGAAACCTTGTCGCTGTCGATTTTCAACTCGGTGACCACCGGCGACTACCGCCAGGGCGCGGTTCTGAGTGGCCTGCTGGGCGGTGTCTGCCTGAGTCTGTTGGCTTTGGTGCGCTGGCTGCAACCCAGAGGTCCGAGAACGGCTTGATGAGGTCAGCCGCGGCGACGTGTCGTCAAGAAGATAAGGGTTTACCCCGCGTTATGGTTGAGAAATCCGTACGCTTTGATGCATCATGGTGATCTCGCCGTTTTGGCGATACTTTGTTCATCATCCAAAAAGGGAAATCAGCCATGGCTATCAGCGCAAGAAACGTCTTCACCGGCAAAGTCACCAGCCTCAAAGAAGGTCCCATCAACGCGGAAGTTGAAATCACCACGCCCGGCGGCGACAAGATCGTGGCCATGGTGACCGACAACAGCATCAAATCCTTGGGGCTGGCCGTTGGCAAGGAAGCTGTGGCCGTGGTCAAAGCTCCCTGGGTCACCCTGCTGACCGGCACACCAACCTACCGTTTCAGCGCCAGAAACCAGCTGAGCGGCAGTGTCTGCGGCATGGTCAAGGGCGCAGTGAATTGTCAGGTCAATGTCGCCTTGCCAGGTGGCACCATCGTCACCGCCGTCGTTACCGCAGGAGCGGCAGCCGATCTGGGCTTGGCTGAAGGCAGCTCCGTGGTGGCCCTGTTCAAAGCCAGCCAAGTTCTGTTGGGCGTACCTGTCTGACAGGAAAACCAGGGCGCTGTATGCCGCTCGCTCAGCGCGGCATGGCGTTGCTGATTGACAGTTGGGTGTGACTGCCGTCAGCCGCCAGCCGGTCAACGGTGGTGCGACACACTAACCAGCGTTCATCAATCAATCGCCACGAAGTGAGCGTCTCGGAATAGATTGGGGTCTCAAAAAAGACCTCATCGTCGTCTGAACGCAGTTGCGTCATGACGAAGTGAAATTCACAAAAACAGGGCCGATTGGCCGCATCACACCCGTCAATGTGTTTTGCCAGCATTTCGTAATCGCGGTGCACATGAAAACTCACCGGCGCTACCACCAAATGTTTGAGCGGTGTCGGCAGGTCGTCTGACCACGCCACCGCAGTGTCCGGAGCATGCGGGCAGTGGGATGGCTTGGCGTTAGGTGAAAAGTTATATAGCGCTGCACCCATGTCTTGTCCTTTCGCATCGTCAAATTTGTTGAGAACACCACACACTGGGGCTGAAAATTACCCGCGATTTGTCGCACTGGCTACAAAAGCCGCGGCAAACAGTGCGGCATGTGAAACAAACAGAGCAAACGCTGGTGTGACGTCTTGACTAGGCAAATAGCATGCCCGGTTTGCAAGCTGTGTTCAGGACATTAACTGAAAAATAGCCCGTTAGCCCTTTGAGAGCAATGAGTAGTAGCTCTACTATTTGTAGCTATTTGCCTGTCCCAAGGTTGATCACGGGTCGGTCACGGCTGGCCGAATTGACGCAGCAGGTTAGAAACATTCGGCTTCAAGTTGGTCCAGCCAGGCGATGCCCTGATCGTCACCGCGCGCCTCCAGCAGCTCTCGAATCTGGTTGACAAAACTTGACAGCAACAGTTGGTCATCGCAACGCATGCCCTGGGTGGCGTTGCGACGTTTGAAGAAATAGGCCCAGAAAGGGTCGTCCGTGCCTTGGGTAAGTGCCTCGATGCGCGCCAACATCCTGTTGGCCTGCCCGTCGAAATCGATGCCCTTGAAGGTTCGGTAGCGGTCAACAGTGGTCACGTCAGATACCTTTTTTTCCCTGCAGTAACTTGGCTTTGTCAGAGGGGCTGTAGTGGTCAAAAAGGCCTTGTGCAGCAGCCACCCGGCGGTGGGCCATGCGGATGGCCTCAATCTTCCCAGCGGGCGCCAGGGTCGACACGCATTTCTCCAGCTCGGTGCTGGCGCATTGGGGGCAGGCGGGCGTGTCGCCTGAGCGCACCAGGGCCTCAAAGGCGTGGCCGCAGGCTTTGCAGTTGTAGTCGTAAATGGGCATGGTGATCTCCTGATGGCTCAAGTGGGGGCGGCGCAGTGCTCGGTGGGTGAGGCGCAGCCTTCCAGTGTGCGGGGAGATGCAGGGTTCGTGCCAAGGCCTATCCAGGCATCGACTGCAGCGGTCTCAAAGCCGACATGGCGCGTGCCATTGTCGCTGCGCTGCATCAGTGGGCGGCGGATCAGCAGCGGCTCTTGCAGCAGCAGTGTGATGGCCGCTGCTGCATCGAGTGCGTCGGGCTGGACTTCACCGCTTTTGACACGTGGCGCGGCGCGGTTGAACCAGTCAGCCACCGGCAACGGCTTCAAAAATGAGAGCAGGCTGTCTTCTGTCCAGTGGGCGGTGAGCAGGTTGCGCTGCTCCAGCGTGTGACCTGCCGCAGTGAGCGCGGCGCGCTGGCGCGCGTTGCCGCCGCAGCCGGGTTTTTCATAAAAAATGATGTGGGTCATGCGACTTCCTTTTCATGATCGGCAGGCAATTGGGTTTGACGACGCGTGGCGGCCCGAAGCAGTTGCAGGCATTCCAAGCTGGCAGCCATGTCCAGCGCACTGAAATCGTCTTGCGACAGCAGATGCGAATTGGCTCCGAGTTCCAGCAGCGTGGCCACGACTTCATGCTTGCCTGACGATGCGCCATACATCAGCGCGGTGGCGCCCGCCAGATTGGCATGGTCGATGGGCACGCCCGCGGCGACCAAGGTGCGAATCAGCTCGGGGTCGCCGTTGACGCAGGCCAGCCACAGGGCGTTGTTGCCGTCGTTGTTGACAGCATCCAGCGGCACGCCAAAGGCCAACAGCGCGTTCACGGCGTCAGCAGCGCCGCGCCAGGCGGCGTGCATCAGGGGCGTGTTGCCATGTTGGCCGGGTGCCTCGGGCTGGGTCGGGTCGAAGCCTTCGGCGATGAGCCAGGCCGCCAGCTCGGGTGGCGTGGGGGCTACGGGTAAGGTGGCGGGTTGGGCGGGCGCGCTTGACAACGCAGGCAGCACATCTACCGCTAGTTGCGGGCCTTGCAGCTGGCCCTGACGGTCAATGGCCGCCCAGCCGCCGATCAGATCGGCCACATCGGAGAAGCCAAAGTCGGCAAACATGCTGGCATAGGTCTGGCTGGCGTTGCCGTGGTAGCAATAGATCAGCACCGGGCGACTCTTGGGCTCGCGCATCAGCAGACGCTCATGGTTGCGACCGTCCAGACGGGTGCTACCTGCCAAGTGACTGGCCTCGTGGTGGCGCGCCTCGCGCGCGTCCAGCAACAAGGCGTTGGGTCGCTCAGCCAGCCAGGCGCGAACTTGTTCGGGTTGCAGGCGCTGGAAAGTTTTTTCAGCCATGATCAACTCCTTTTTTTGGGGAAATCAAGTGAGCGTAGGGTGGCTCGGTGGTGATGCGGTCATCCAGCACGGGTGCACCGATGGTGAAGTGGTAAACCGATTGCAGGGGTGCGCTGGCAGCAGGCTGGGGCAGGCCGATCAACTCATGCAGCGCGTCGTCAAAAAAGCAGCCGATGCCCGTGCCAGCAAGGCCCAGGGCCTCTGCCTCCAGGTACAGCACCTGGCCGATCAAACCCGCTTCCTGAAAGCGTTGACGATAGGCCGCTGCGTCGGGCAAGGGGTTGAACTCGGCCAGCAGCGCAAAGCCAAGAATCGCATCCGAGCCCAGGGCCTGGTGGCAATTCAGGGTGCGCAGGGTGCCAGCCAAGGCCGGGTTCTCGCTGAGCAGCAGCAGTGGCGCATCTGCCGGGGCATCCGCTACGGGGCTCAAGTCAAGGGCCGCTGGTAGCGTCTGGCGCAACAAGTCTGCCCCGGCCGCACTGCGTGGCAGCAGGTAAGCACCTGGCGCCAGACCGTCCACCCGATGCGCAAACAGCAGAACGTGCACCCTTGCATCCATGGGCCAGACATCAAAAGGCAAGCGGGCAGGGTGCAGGGCCTGCAACAGGAGCCAGAGTTGTGCGACCGGTATGCGCGCACGCGCCTCAAAGCGCTGGGCGCTGCGGCGCTGGCGGATCAGCGTGGCGGCAGGCTGGGTGCTGCGCGCCAGGGCACGGTCTTGGTCAAACCTCAGTGGGTAACTTATATGATGGTTTTGCCCGCTAGCCCTTATGTAATCTGGGCATGTAGCTGTAATATTTGTAGTATTTGTTCGGGTCGCCGAGGCGACTGCATCAATCACAGGCCAGCGGTACATAGGGTGGCGGTCCAGCCGGTTGGCAAGGCCTTGCCAATTGATGGGTGTAGGCCAGTCAAATGGGCTTGTGTTGGCCGCAGTGAGGTTGCCTGGCAGTAGCTCATACAACACATCGGGTTCTTCGCGTTCGGCAGCGCCAAAGTCCGCGTCGCGGTCCAGCCCCAGCAACGCCGCCAGCTGATCGGTGCTGCAGGCCACGGGCTGCAGCTGCCAGCCCAGCGCGGCGGCGGCATAGCGCAGGGCACCGATGGCATGGCCCACATCAAGCTGGCAGTAGCGAAAGGCGCGCTCACCGTATTTCCAGGCCTCGCGCCACTGGATGCTGGTCAGGGCGATAAAGGCACGCGCTGTGGCCGACGCATCTGGCTGTGGCGCGAAGCTGGCACGCTGTTCCAGCGCGTGTTCGCGCGGCGCGTAGTGGTGGATACCGTCGTTGATGTTGTCGACACCGAGACAAACCAGCCAGGCTTCCGTCGGGTGCAGGTTGCCACTGGAGGGGTTGACGCGCACCGCCCAGCGATCCGGCCCGTATTGCTTCCAGGCCGACAGCGCCATGCTCAGTTCAAACAGCAGGCCGATGGCATCAACGTTCAAAGCATGGGGTGCAATTCGGCCAGGCTCGAACAAATCAGCCCAGCGGGTGGTCAGTTCGTCTGCCTTGAGCGGTAGCGGGGTCAATGGCGCACCGGCGTAGCGGCGAAATGGGTCGGGCTGGGCGTCCCAGTCCAGGGTGTCGGGGCCAGCTGCGTACTTTGTGAGGCGGTGTTTGGTGCGCTCGTGGTAGGCCTGGACGGTGGCAACATCGTCTTCAGAATGGCTGGTTTCAGACATGGGCTGATCCTTTCTGGCTGGGTGCCAGCGCCATCAGGCCATAGGTCTGGTCGGTGATGGCGCGCATCACGTCAGGATTCAACCGGCGCAGCCATCGGTTGGGCAGCCGGGAGGCGCCGCAGCGGGCGCCCGCCAGCATGCCCACCAGCGCACCCGTGGTGTCGGCATCGTCACCCTGGTTCACGGTGGCCACCATGGCTGCCTCGAAGTCTTCATACAAGGTCAGATAGTGCAACACAGTTTGCACCGTATCCACCACATAGGCCGTGGCACGGCCACGGTAGGGGGTGAAGCGAAAGCTCGGGTTGTCGGCCACCCATTGCGACACCCAGGCTTGGCACGCGGCATGGTCGGCACCGGCCAGCAGCAGGCGCAGCAGGTGGCCAAGCCCGAGCGTGGCGGCATCGGACAAAGGGTGGTGGTGTGTCAGGCGCGCCTGGGCGAGGGACAGTTGCTCAAAATGGGCCTGGTTGTCTAACGTGACCAGGACGGCAGGCAGATTGCGCATCAGGGCACCGTTGCCGCCGTCGCCCGGGTTGGGCTGCCCCTGCAGCGTGCCTTCGTGCATGAAGCGCAAGATGCCACGCCGACAAGTGTTGCCGCAGTCCACTGGTTTGGATTTGAACCACGTCACATAAGCCTGACCGATGCTGCGGATCAGGGTGTCATCGCCGTTCATATGGTTGATCAAGGCAGGGTGGCCACCTTGCAGCAGTGCTTCACCGAGCGCCAAGCTCATGGTGGTGTCGTCGGTGACCTGACCCCGTGGCAGCTTGAGCCAGCCGCCACCGATGATGTCGCGGTGCACGCCGTATTGCAGTTTGATCTCGCGTGGGCGCATGAACTCCACGGTGGCGCCCAGTGCATCACCGATGGCAAAACCAAGATAGGCGCCCAGTGCGCGATCCAGCAGTTCACGCATAACGCGCCGTTACTTCAAAATTGCCACCCAGGGCCAGCACTTCCTGCTCGCCCTGCAGCACCTGACCGGGCAACAGGCCGGGAAACACCAGGACCTTGCAAACGGGGACCTGCACTTCAAACACCCAGTCGCCAAAGCAGGAGGCCTCTTCGGCAGACCGGCTGAACGACACCAGGTTGTTCAGCCGCACCGTGCAGCGCCGGTTTTGCAGGCTTCCGGCAATGACTTGTTCCTCGCACCGGTTGCTGCCACGCCAGAGCAGCAGGTGTTTGTCAAATGGCCTGACGCCCGGCAGCAGGGCGCGGCGCAGCGCCCATTGGCAAAACTCGTAGAGCAGATCAAGCTGCTGATGGATGTTGTTATTGTTGTGGCGGCTTGCCGCTTTTTCCTGCAGGTAGTTCACCCACGCGGGTGACGGAAAGCGCGCCAGCGGTGCCTTGTGAAAGCTGGGGACCATGCCAAAGCGGCTCTCCACCCAGCCTTTCAGGACCGCGCCCGCCAAGCCATTGGAGTCCATGCCCCAACCCTGCAACAACTTGCGCCAGCTGCTGTGCCAGCGCCGTTGCTCGGCTGCGCCCATGCTGCGTAATTCATCGGCATCAGGCTTTCGCAAGCCGAAGGCAATGCCCATGTAATGTTCAAACATTTCATGGGCCTCGGTCATGCTCTGGCTGCGTTCCAGCAGCGCAAACAATCCATGGTGCGACGCACGCGCGCCGGCAATCGACAGCGGAACCGGGTTGGCGTTGAATGCGGTGCTGGCCAGCAGGGGTGCAGGCACCCCGACCAGGTTGGTGCCGTACCAGCGGTGAGGCTGATCGAATTCATCAGCGTCAACTGCTATTGACATGAACGAGGTGTTTGATCGGATGGATTGCGTCGCGAGCAGCCCGAGGTCAATGCGAGAAGCGCAGCCGTACTCCCGTACGGCGAGCATCGCAGCGTTGAGATCGGGTTGCGCAGCAGCAAGCCACCGATCAAACCGGGCGGTTTTCGTTGGGGTTGCGTACCGGCCCCATCAGCGCCAGACCTTCGTCATAGGTGATGTTGTCAAAGGTGACGTCGTACTTCAACGCGGCATTGGCCACAGCGTCGAGCTTGCCAGCGGTGTCTTTCTTTTTCAGGTCGTTCTTTTCGAGGTACAGCAGGTCCAGGATCTCGTTGTACACGGTCGATTCGAGGATCGGCAGCACATAGAACATCGCGCCCTTGTAGGGCACCTGGTACTTTTTGGACAGGTCGATGTTGTCGCAGAACAGAAAGTACTTGCCCCCGGCGGTCAAGCCCTCACCAAGCACTTCAGCGACGTCTTTCAGGTATTCAAAGCTCAACAGATAACCGGCAAAGAACGGAATCGTTTTCTCGCCAACATTGGCAATGGCCATGGCCTGAGGGCACATCAGTTCAGGGGGGCGGGCCTCGTCAGCCAGCTTCGGGGCAAAGCGCAGGGCCAGTTCACCGCGAAACCCGACACGGCCGGGTTTGCCGGTCAGCCCCTTGAGCAACGGGTTGAGCAACCGCCCCTCACTTTCCAGGCGCGCCAGTGCGGTGTCGTCGATCTCGGTGCGGGTCAGGGTGGCAGTCATGAAAATTCCTTTGTGTTGGTTGAGACGGTGAATGGAAGGCTGACCTTCTATTTGCAATGACCGTACCAGCCCAAAATCAGGCAGAACACGCGGCAAATACGACACAAACAGGTGTTGATCAGGCTGGATCAGGGGGTATTTGCGACACCTCATGCGGTTTTGTCGGGAAGCCTACAAAGTCGAAGAACGGCTCGGGCTGGTATCGCCAAGCCAGAATGACTTATAAAGGTTTTTGGCTTCTGGCCATTGTATTTACTTGGCTAGGTGCTATTAAAGTTATAAATTCCCGATGGCTGGCTGGAATTTGAATCTAAGCTCTTTGAGTCCCACGCATGTCCAGAATCCCGGTGATCAACCAAGCCATTTCCAACGCTGAGCGCTGAGGCTCCAACAGTGCCTGCGCACTGGTGGACAGCGCGAAGAGGCCACGCCTGTGGCGTGGGCGCGGCCTGCAAGACTGGTTAAGGGATCAAGGTTTGCTCAGCGTGAAAGACCTGTGGTGCAAGGCACAAGGCTACACGGGAAAGAAGAGAAATACTCCGTCGAGCGCGCCGACTTGTTGAACCGCCCACTGCGGACCCGCAAGGTGGGTGGTGTAGGTGCTGGGAGTTAGAAGCTCCCGGCTACCCGAATGGGCGTCATTGCCGTCGCAGCTTTCTCAACCAGGTATCCCAGGATTCGATCTTTATTGGCGGGGAAACACCGTGTTCAAACTGGTGCCGCTTCTTGCTCTCAACAAGATCATCTCGTGTTCGTCCTCCGATCACTACGGTTCTGATCGTGATGTCCTTGTTCGGATCGACCCCAATTGGGCAATACGGGCTGAGAAAAGCGCCATGAATTTTTTCGCCCGCCTCCGCACGCGCCCGAATCTCATGTACGCGCTTGCGAAACATCGGTAAGTTTTCATAGATATCCCCGATCCTTCGCCGTATCTGACCGGCGGCGCGGTTCATGGATTGCGCCACCTCACCATAGTGGTCGTCGTTCACCAGAAAGAAGTCAGCCCCCTTAACCTCTATGAGAACAATCTCCATTCTTGATGTGCTTGTAAACAAGGTGAAATCGACAAATCCATCGGCTAGCGGGAACTCGGAGAACGCTAGGTAATGTTCGTGGGGACTCGCGTAGAGTTCACCAAAAAGCGATAGATCGCGCTTCAACAGGGACAAGAGTTCACGTTCAGAGGCGCCTCTTTCGACGAGTTCTTGGATCGCTGCTTTCGAAACCATGTTTGCTGCGATGCGGGCGCGACGGTTTACAACTTCTGGAGCTTCCAGCCAGGGAGAGCCAGCGAATGGGTCTATGGCCGTACGCATGCGGTCCGCTTCTTCTGCTAGACGGGGTATCGATAGGGTAACAGTGCTGAGTTCGACCACATCGCAATCGAGCATTTGCGCTGCCTGCTGAAGCGAAATTGACTGCCAGTTCGGCGAACCACTTTCGCTAAATGTCACCAGATCAAAAGTCGGCTGTCCGTGGTTGATGTCTTCGTAATGCTCTATTAGTTGTGCACCGGGCAGAACAGTGCCGCGACTTAGCAGCGTCGCGTTGACGCGTTCGATTGAGTTCGTGATCGACTGCCCAGGATTCATGTCTCCAAGATCAAGCCTTGTCCAATGAGGTATGAGCCTGAACGGTTTGCGTATTTCCACCCAGGAGTGAGCCTGAGTCGACGAATTTACGGTTGAACTGGTTGCTTGATCATCCAAGGATGGTGATCAATATGGACGAGGCCAAACTGCGCA
>JARLJH010000030.1 GCA_031291305.1 Rhodoferax sp.
TGATAGAAAAAGAAGCCAAGAGAAACCAAGCCCAAAAACCGGGCACCGTAAACTTCCAGCTTTAACCCGGTCAAGCCACCAGTCAGAAGTTCTCAACTTCCTCCGCCTTCAGGCTCATACCTGGATTGGAAAATACTGTCGCCAGCCTGAATCTGCTACAAACGATATCGGCGGTGCAAATCACACTTCAAAATAGCATCAGTTGTTGTCTTTGATCAACTTTTGATATCACAGAAGGGTGTCTCGGTGATGTATTCACGGGTACATTTGCACGCAGGGCCAATTAGGAGTCGTTGTGCAAGGCTATAAGTACAAAATCTGGATTCAACTATTAACAACAATCGGTGCAGCCCTCTTGGTGGTATGGACCGGCGTCATCATCTGGCAAGGCCATGTGACACGACAGGCTGCGCTAGAGCAGGCCACTGATTTTTCCTCCAGCATGCACGACGCCACCATGGCAGGACTCACTGGCATGATGGTTACCGGCACGATTGCCCAGCGTGAGATTCTGCTCGACCAGATCAAACACCTGGGAGCCATCCGCGACGTGCGTGTACTGCGTAGCGAGGCCGTCATCAAGTTGTACGGCCCCGGCAATGCCAATGACGATCACACGCCGGATGCCATGGAGCAGCAGGTACTGGCCACAGGCAAGCCCATCGTAGAAGTGCAAACCGACGCCACGGGAGAGTATTTGCGTGCGGTGCGCCCGGCCATCGCTTCGAAAAATTACCTGGGCAAAGACTGCACCACTTGCCATGCAACACCTGAGGGAACGGTGTTGGGTGTGGTCAGCATGAAGGTCTCACTTGACAAGGTCAACGCCAGTTTGGCCGATCAGCGGTTCAAGTCAATCCTGGCGGCGCTGATCACCTGCATCCCGGTGCTGATACTGATCTACCCCTTCATCCGCAAGGTGGTGACCCAGCCCCTGGAATACTGCGTGCGTGTGGCACGTGGCATTGCGCAAGGCGATCTGACCCAGCGCATCGAAGTTGGGAGCCAAAATGAAATGGGCCAACTGGAGCAGGCTCTCAAAGACATGAATGCCAGTCTGGTGCAGATCGTGCAGCAGGTGCGCGTCGGTACCGACACCATTCACAGTGCCTCCAGCGACATTGCCAGTGGCAACCTGGACTTGTCCAACCGCACCGAATTGCAAGCCAGTTCGCTGGAAAAAACAGCTGCATCCATGGCTGACCTGACCGGCGCAGTCAACCAGAACGCCAGCCATGCCCGGCGGGCCAACGAGTTGGCACAGTCAGCCTCCGACGTGGCCGTCAGAGGCGGCAACGTGGTGTCAGGCGTGATTGACACCATGGCCTCGATCAACAGTTCCAGCAAACGCATCGTAGACATCATCTCAGTGATTGACGGCATCGCCTTCCAGACCAATATCCTGGCACTTAACGCTGCGGTAGAAGCTGCCCGTGCAGGGGAACAGGGGCGTGGCTTTGCCGTGGTTGCAGCCGAAGTACGCAACTTGGCTAAACGATCAGCAGATGCCGCCCAGGAGATCAAGACACTGATTGGTGACTCGGTCAGCAAGGTTGAAGCCGGTAGCGCCCTGGTGCAACAGGCAGGTGTCACCATGAACGACATCGTGGAAAGCATCCGCCATGTGACAGACATCATGGGTGACATTGCCGACGCCAGCGCCAACCAGTCCAGTGGCATCGAACTGGTGAGCGGGTCAATTGACCAGATGAACCAAGTCACCCAGCAAAACGCTGCACTGGTGGAACAAGCCGCCGCCGCCGCCCAGTCGTTACAAGACCAAGCCGAACATCTGGAGCGCGTGGTGAGCGCCTTCAAGGTAAACGATAATCGGCATCAAGCCCTTATAAGCCATTCATAGATAGATATTAAAACTATAGCAAAAGGCCCCACATGGGGCCTTTTGCTTTCACGCATCCTTTCAACTTTTCAATCAACACCCCATGCCTGATCACGCCACATTTGCCCCTTCTTCACAGCTGGGCACAGTCACAGGCATCCATTGGATGGAGTCAAGTCAAGCCCACTGTGCCCGCTGGCGCTCGGAACGCGGCGCCGCACCTCCCAAAAAAGTGGTGCTGGCAGACGATACGCTCACCGCTGACAGCGCCTACAGGTTGGCGTGCGAAGGTACAGGCATGCTGTGGCGGGGTGACTTTCAGAACGCCCGCCAACTGCTGCAAGCAATGGCGCGCCGGACCGACCAGGTACCCAAACGCAAGCGCAAAAAGGCAGCCATCCCTGCTCCGCTGGTCGAGGCTTTCAACCGGCACCGCTTGTCGCAGTCACAGCGTGCACGCACGCTGGGCATGTTGCTGATCGAATGCACATCCGACTACCAGATCGCACTGCGCCGTGCGCCCGATGTCCAAGCCGCCTGCTCTGAGGCCTGGGGGGTGGCAGACAGCCAGGCAGAACCTACCACTTCCACGTCGGTCGTCTCTCTACGCGAGTTGTTGGGTGTAACGAGTGCCCACGAGTGGCGCCGCATCGGCGTCGAGGTTCTCGCACTGGGTGAGGCACCAGGAAACCGCATTCACCCGCACTACGGTGTTTTTTCACCTGTGCGCGGGGAGTACATCCCCTTGGTCGCCACCGCCCACCTGCCCAAACCCACCAAAGGTCAAACTGACCTGACGGCTTTTGACATTGGTACCGGCACCGGAGTGTTAGCAGCGGTGCTGGTGCGTCGGGGTGTTGCACGGGTGATCGCCACCGACCAGGACACACGGGCCCTGGCTTGTTCGCGTGACAACATCGCTCAACTTGGTCTTGAAAACGAGATCACGGTAGTTGAGGCGGATCTCTTTCCGCCTGGGTTGGCGTCGCTGATTGTCTGCAACCCACCGTGGCTGCCGGCACGGCCCGGCTCACCCATGGAGCGCGCTGTGTACGACGAGGGCTCCGGTATGCTGAAGGGCTTTTTGGCTGGGTTGCGTGCCCACCTTGAACCCAAAGGAGAAGGCTGGTTGATTTTGTCCAACCTCGCAGAGCATTTGGGGTTACGCAGCCGCGAAGAGTTGCTGGCCCTGTTTGAAAGCAACGGTCTGCGGGTGATCAGCCGAGTGGACGCCAAACCCGTGCACCCCAAAGCCACAGATGCCACCGATGTATTGCATCAGGCCAGATCAAAAGAGGTCACCTCCCTGTGGCGGCTGACCGCCATGCCTACACCCGAACGTTGAGGTAAAACATCTATAGGCAAGTACCTGTTGGAAGGTGACTCCGCATTTCAAGTCCGAAAACATGAGACGCCACAGGGCATTCGTTTTCGCAGTGAGCAAAAATGCCCACGAGAAGATAAGCTACTTCATCCACAAAAATGCCAAGGAGTCCAATCATGCAAATCGGCGCTATGGCATCCCGCCCTGTTGCCAGCCTGAGGGCTTCACCACTGGTTCTAACTGGCCTTGTGATGGCGTTATGGTTCATAAGTTCCGGCGCCATGGCGCAAACCGCTACTCCAGCCCCCAAGCCCACAACCGATATATCTGCTTGTCCGGCTATCCTGCAACACAGTTTCAATCGCCTGCAAGACGAAGAACCGCAGAACTTGTGTCAGTACGCAGGCAAAGTGGTTCTGGTGGTCAATACCGCCAGCTACTGCGGTTTCACAGGGCAGTACGAGGGTCTGGAAGCGCTGTACGCCAAGTACCAATCCAAAGGTCTGGTGATTTTGGGATTCCCCTCCAATGACTTTGGCAAGCAGGAGCCCGGCACCAACAAGGAGATTGCCGACTTTTGCTACAACACCTACGCCGTCAAGTTTCCGATGTTTGCCAAGAGTGTGGTGTCCGGCTCTGGTCGCAACGCGCTGTTTGCCGAATTGGCGCAAGCCACTGGCACCACACCTAAATGGAACTTTTACAAATACTTGATTGGCCGCAACGGCAAAGTCATTGACAGCTACAGCAGCCTGACCAGCCCGAGCAGCCACAGCCTGATTGCCGATATCGAGCAGGCGCTGTAACGGCACGGACCGCAAACTCACATGGACAAACTTCGCATCGACAAATGGCTATGGGCCGCGCGCTTTTACAAAACACGTAGCCTGGCCAGCGATGAAATCGACAAAGGACGGGTGCTTGTCAACGGTACGGTGGTGAAGCCAGCGCGCGAAGTCAAGGCGGGCGACAGCCTGCAACTGCGCATGGGGCCTGTGACACGCACCATCACAGTACTGACGGTCAGCGACAAACGCGGACCAGCTTCGGTGGCCGCGCTGCTATTCAAAGAAACCGAAGAATCATTGCGGAGCCGCCAACTGGCTGCCGAACAGCGTCGCCTGGCACCAGAACCCGCTCTGACACTGACACAAGGCCGTCCCACCAAACGTGACCGGCGCGACACTGAAAAGCTGCGCGGCGACACTTGGGGGAACCGCTGGAGCGCCTCAGTAGATTCCTGAGCACCCCGGTGAGATCAGCTCACGCAACTGAGTTGCCTCCAGGCAAGGCTTTCTCAACGTCATCCAAAGCCTCACGGATGGCGGCCAATATCAGCCTGTCAGAAAGCGTCTGATTGATGTCAGGCACATTCCATTCGAAGATGGAACGGTATTTCTCCACCATTGCCTTCACATCCGCGTTCAATTGCGCCCGCTGCGCATCGAGTTCCATTTTTTCCATTTTTGCCATGACCTATCTCCTTGAGAAGTTGGTGCGATTCAAATAGTCAGCCGTATGGCGCTCAATTGTGAGCGTGAACCACGCCCGGTGTAAGTTTGTTGGCGCACAGACCTGAAGCCACCAACAGGACAAAATTCGAGCACTTCAGAACTTGAAGGAGTACATTCATGATTGCGTTAAGACAAGATCTTCCCGATAACGTCATCGGCATCGTTGCCTCGGGCGAGGTCTCAGCGAATGACTATGAAACCGTCCTGGCGCCAGCCATTGAATCCTCACTGAAGAAACATCGACGACTGCGCATCCTCTACCAATTGGGGCCCACCTTCACCGGATTTACTGTGGGTGCGATGTGGGACGACATGAAAGTAGGGTTGGGTCACCTCGGTGCGTGGGACAAAATTGCCGTTGTCACCGATGTGACATGGATCGCCGGAGCGACTCGCGCCTTTGGATTCACCATACCTTGCCCAGTCAAGGTTCTTTCCAACAGTGAATTGACACAAGCCGAGCGCTGGATTCAGGCAGACTGATACTGTCTGATCACTTCAAGTCCCAATGCAGGTTGGCGTAGCGCGATGGATGCCTGTTTTCCAGCTTGGTGATCTGCTATCAGCTGCCCTACAAAAAGGCCCGCAACTGCGGGCCTTTTTTGGATACCAACAACCTATCAGTAAGTCTGACCCAACTGATTCAAAATGGCCGGATTTTCCAGCGTCGAGGTGTCCTGGGTGATGGTTTCACCCTTGGCCAGCGAGCGCAGCAAACGGCGCATGATCTTGCCCGAACGCGTCTTGGGCAGGTTTTCGCCAAAACGGATGTCCTTGGGCTTGGCAATTGGGCCGATCTCCTTGGCCACCCAGTCGCGCAACTGCTTGGCAATCGCTTTGGCTTCATCGCCTGTGGGCACGCCGCGCTTCAACACCACAAAAGCGCAAATGGCTTCACCGGTCAAATCATCCGGACGGCCCACCACGGCGGCTTCGGCCACCAGGTCGGTCTTGGCAACCAGCGCCGATTCAATTTCCATGGTGCCCATGCGGTGGCCAGACACATTCAGCACGTCGTCAATGCGTCCGGTGATGCGGAAGTAGCCACGGTCAGCACTACGCACCGCGCCGTCACCAGCCAGGTAGTAGGTGCCACCCATTTCTGCCGGGAAGTAGCTGGCCTTGAAACGCTCAGGGTCACCCCAGATGGTGCGAATCATCGACGGCCAGGGACGTTTGACGACCAGCATGCCGCCCGAACCGTTGGGTACATCGTGACCCACTTCATCGACGATGGCCGCCATGATGCCAGGCAACGGCAAGGTGCAGCTACCAGGCACCAGCGGTGTCGCGCCAGGCAGTGGGGTGATCATGTGACCACCGGTTTCCGTCTGCCAGAAGGTGTCAACGATCGGGCACTTTTCCTTGCCCACATTTTTGTAGTACCACATCCAGGCTTCAGGATTGATAGGCTCACCCACCGACCCCAGAATGCGCAGGCTGGACAAATCCGAAGCATCAGGATGCACCTTGGGGTCCGACTCGGCTGACTTGATCAACGAGCGAATGGCCGTGGGTGCGGTATAGAAAATACTGCACTTGTGGCGTTCAATCATCTGCCAGAAGCGTCCGGCGTTCGGGTAAGTGGGCACACCTTCAAAAATGATTTGCGTGGCACCGGCCGCCAGTGGGCCATAGCCCACGTAGGCATGACCAGTAATCCAGCCAATGTCAGCTGTGCACCAGAACACGTCGTCGGCCTTCAAATCGAAGGTCCAGTCCATGGTCAGCTTGGCCCAGAGCACAAAGCCGCCGGTGGCATGCTGCACGCCCTTGGGCTTGCCGGTGGAACCAGATGTAAACAGGATGAACAGCGGATGCTCGGCACCCACCATCACCGGCGCACATTCGGTGTTTTGCCCAGCCAGCGCTTCGGTAAATGTGATGTCACGGCCAGCCACCATATTGCAGGGGGTGGGAGTGCGTTCAAACACCAGCACGGTCTTGATGGACTCGCAACCACCCAGGCTCAAACCTTCATCAACGATGGCTTTCAAAGGCAACTCCTTGCCGCCGCGCATCTGGAAGTTGGCTGTCACCACCGCCACAGCGCCCGCGTCAATGATGCGTTCTTGCAGTGCCTTGGCCGAAAAACCGCCAAACACCACGCTGTGGGTGGCACCAATGCGGGCACAGGCCTGCATGGCAATCACACCTTCCAGCGTCATGGGCATGTAAATCAGGACGCGGTCTCCTTTTTGAATCCCGCGCGCTTTGAGGGCATTGGCAAACTGACTCACCTTGGCCAAAAGCTCTTTGTAGGTCGTCTTGGTAACTTCACCGCCATCGGATTCAAAAATGACCGCCACCTTGTTTTCATTGGCGGTGCCCATGTGTTTGTCAAGACAGTTGGCGCTGGCATTGAGTTCGCCATCGTCAAACCATTTGTAGAAAGGTGCGTTGGACTCGTCCAAGGTCTTGGTAAAGGGCTTGCTCCAGACCACGTTTTCACGCGCCAGACGGGCCCAGAAGCCTTCAAAGTCATTGGCTGCTTCAGCGCACAAGGCGTTGTAGCCATCCATACCCGAAATGCGAGCAGCCTTGACAGTAGCTTCACTGGGTTCAAAAACACGGTTTTCAACCAAAACGGACTCAATAGCAGACGGTTGCGTACTCACAGATCGATCTCCTCTTTGTTAAATGAAATTCACCCAAGTAATGTCAAGGCAAGCACTTACAAGCCACTGACTAGAGGCAGGGCATGCTCGTCTCAGCTTGCGTCAGGTGGGCGAGACTGACTCAGCAGCAGAAAAACGGCCAGCGTAGCACTGAACAGGGAACCCAGCAATACGCAGCCTTGTCCAATGAGGTATGAGCCTGAACGGTTTGCGTATTTCCACCCAGGAGTGAGCCTGAGTCGACGAATTTACGGTTGAACTGGTTGCTTGATCATCCAAGGATGGTGATCAATATGGACGAGGCCAAACTGCGCA
>JARLJH010000031.1 GCA_031291305.1 Rhodoferax sp.
TGCGCAGTTTGGCCTCGTCCATATTGATCACCATCCTTGGATGATCAAGCAACCAGTTCAACCGTAAATTCGTCGACTCAGGCTCACTCCTGGGTGGAAATACGCAAACCGTTCAGGCTCATACCTCATTGGACAAGGCTATGGCTTGTCTGCAGCCTGGATGGGCGCTCAAACTGTTGTTGATTGGCTTGTTCATCCTGCTGACCAACCCTTTGTCGTCGCAGGTGATAGCACGTGCCGCACACCGCACGGGTAGCCAAAAGACGGCCAAGACGGTGGTTGACCGTCTGGCGGAAGATACCGGGGAGCCATCATGATGTCATTGATGAGTGTGATGCTGCTGGTGATGTGCGTTGCCATGGTTGGTGCCGCCATGCTTGCTATCAAGGGCAGGAGTCTGCCAATCGCGATTCTGGCCTCGGGGCTGGTGAGCCTGGTAGCCTCGGTGGTGTTCCTGATCATGGCTTCACCCGACGTGGCCATGACCGAAGCCGCCATCGGCAGCGGGCTGACCACCTTCCTGTTCTTCTTTGTGCTGGGCCGCGTACGCGCTGGCGAACACGATGGAGACAGCCATGATTAAGCGCGTCTTATCTCTCTTTCTGGTGCTGTGTCTGGGCGGCATCTTCGCCAGTTTGCTGGCGGGCTATACGCCGGATCAGGTGTTGAACCCAACGGCCAATTACTACGCCGCCAACACGGCCAAAGACATTGGCGCAGCCAATATCGTGACCGCGATTGTGGTCACATATCGGGGTTTGGACACATTGGGTGAAGTCACGGTGCTGTTTTTGGCAGCCACCGTAGTGGGCTTGGTGTTGGCGCTAGGCGAAAAACACGCTGGCAAGCCACGTGCACTGGTGCCGGTCGGCGAGCTGCTGGCTACTGGCGCACGGTTTCTCACACCTATGATCATGCTGCTGGGCGTGTATGTGTTTGTCAACGGTCATCTCACACACGGCGGTGGTTTTCAAGGGGGGTCGATCATTGCCTCGGGCACGCTGCTGATGCTGCTGGCTGACCCGGTCAAGCACTTCAGCCACCGGCTGATTGCGGCGCTGGAGTCGGTGGCTGGTGTGGCCTATGTGGGCGTGGGTGTGCTGGGGTTGGTGCTTGCCGGAGGCTTCTTAGACAACCGTTTTCTGCCCGTCGGCACGCTGGGCGCGCTCTTCTCGGCTGGTGCGATTCCGGTGATCTATTCACTGATTGGCCTGAAGGTGGGCGCTGAGCTTGCGTCGCTGCTGTCCAACCTGTCCGAGACGGAGGAACTGTGATGGCTTATATGGCAATGGCAACCGGCTTCCTGCTGATTCTGATCGGCTTCTACGGCGCGCTGACCCAGCGCAACCTGCTGCGCATGATTGTGGCTTTCACGATTGCTGACTCCGGGGTCAACCTAGTGATCATCGCTGTCGGTTACATGAGCGGACGCACAGCACCTATTCTGGACAGCACGCTCAAGGCAGCCGACGCAGTGGCCCGCATCATTGATCCGGTGCCACAGGCGCTGGTGCTCACCGCCATTGTGATTGGTGTGGGTGTGACCGCACTGATGCTGGCGTATGCCTACAAGCTCTTTGAGAGAAAGCGCACGCTCGATATTGCGCAGTTGACGGAGTTGAAATGGTAAGCGCTCTATTCATCCTGGCTGCCGCGCTGGCTGCCGCATTTCTGCTAGGTTTGCTCAAGGATGGCAGCCACCGTATGGCCTATGGCATCACGCTGGCGGCCTTGGCCTTCATGACCTACGTATCAGGCACTTGGCTGGCGGCGTTTGTGTTCGGCAGTGTTGCGCCCGTGGAAATTTTCACTGCGGGCACCGAGCCGCCTTTTGCCATCAACCTGCGCATGGGTCTGTCTGAAGCGGCGCTGACGCTGTTGGTGAACCTGACCGGATTGCTGTCAGCCATCTACATGAAAGAGGCTTTGTTCAAACTTGGCCACCGCACCATGGCGATTCTGCTAGTAGCGGTGATGGCGCTGTGCGGCATCATATTGACGCGTGACATCTTCAATTTGTTTGTGTTTTTTGAACTGGTGGTCATCTCCACGGCGGGTATGGTGTTGCTGTCGGAAGATCAGCGCGCATTGGCTGCAGGCTTCAAGTACCTGATCGTTTCGCAAGTTATCTCGGCGCTGTTGTTGGTGGGCATCATCTTCGCCTACCACGCTACGGGCACCCTGAATATTGACGGTATGGCGGCTGCATCGCTGAGTACGCGTACAGGCGGTGTGGCGGCTTTCTTTTTTATGTTCATCGCTATCTCGGCAGAGCTAAAACCCTTTCCTGCCAATGGCTGGGCACTGGATATCTATGAGTCGGCTCACCCCGCGTTCTCTGCGATTTTCTCGGCCGCCACGGGTGCCGCCGCGCTCTACGCGGTGGATAAGCTGTTGTTGATCGGTGGCCCGCAATGGCTATCGCTGGCCACTGGCATTGGGCTAGTGACCTTCGTCGCGTCGAATCTGTTGGCGTTGGCACAAACGCAGGACCGCCGTCTGCTAGGTTACTCCTCCATTGCACAAACCGGCCTGGTGCTGGTGGCACTGGGCCAACGAGATATTCTGGGCGATGCCACGCCGTTTGTGGCCTTCGGCCTGATGATCTCCCATGCCGTGGCCAAGGCTGGCTTGTTCTGGTTGTCTGGATTGGTTGAAGGGCGCAAGCTGACCGATTGGACGGCTTTGCGTGGCCGTCCGTTGTTGATCTTCGCTTTCGTGACCTTTGTGGCGATGCTGTCGGGCCTGCCACCATTCCCTGGCTTTTATGTCAAGTGGGAACTGATGCGCGTGCTTGCCGCCGAAGGCCGCTTTTCGCTGATGGCGCTGGTGTTGTTTGGTGCGCTGATGGAAGCGGGTTACCTGTTTCGCTGGTTTGGCTACATCATTAAACGTGAGCAAACGGCTGAACCCGTGCAATGCGTCCCACATCGGGTGTTACCCGTGTTGGCAGCTTTGCTGAGTGGTTGGGGGCTTGGTTTTGTCTGGGGTGATTTGTCGGGGCACGGCAATTTGCTGTTGGCTTTGCCATTGCTGTTCGCATTGTCATTCCTTCTGCTGGACTGGCTGCCAGCATGGGTCAAGAACATCGTGGCCATCGTCGGTATGGTGTCGTTCTTTTACCTTACCTGGGGTGAATACACGCCACTACAACTCATTTTTGCCATCATTTTCCTGATTGGCGGCCCAATCACCTTGCTGGCAAGTTTTGATGCGCATGGCAAGCGCATTGGTTTTTACCCGGCGGCCATGTTGATGTATGCCGGTCTGATCATGCTGGTGCGAGCCAGCAGTACCTTCGAATTCTTTGCCGCATGGGAATTTCTCACCGTGGGTTCCTATCTGCTGATTCTGCGTGGTAAGAAGTCCGAGCCACATGCTCTGTCCTATATTGTGTTTTCGCTGGCAGGCGCCTTTTTGATACTCGCAGGGTTTTCGCTCGCGGCCAACGGTGCACCGCAGTTTGCGGTGACTGGTCTGAGTCTGCTGACGGTGCCTGTGGCTCCCTGGGTGTTCCTGCTACTGGCCATTGGCTTTATGACCAAGACGGCGGCGATCGGCCTGCACATCTGGCTGCCGGGTGCCCATGCGGAGGCCGAGACGGATGTCTCCCCCATGGTCTCAGGCATCCTGCTCAAGGCGGGTCTGTATGGCTTGTTTATCCTGCTGATCAATATGGGCATGCAGCAGTTGTATGGTGTGGAACTCACGCACGTATTGCTGTGGGTTGCCGCACTGACCGCCTTGCTGGGCAACCTGATGGCGATTTTTCAGGAGGACGCCAAGCGTTTGTTGGCTTACTCATCTATCGGTCAGATGGGCTATGCCATGTTTGGGTTGGCCCTGATGAACCACCTGGGTTGGCTGATGGCGCTGATGTTTGTGATTAACCACTATATTTACAAAGCCATGCTGTTCCTTGCCATAGGCGGTGTGGCCAAACGCACCGGCACCCGCGACATGTACCGCATGGGTGGCCTGATCACATTGATGCCACTGTCCTTCATCGCCACTCTGATTGGCATCGTCGCGGTGTCGGGTGTGCCCCCGCTGTCGGGTTTTGGCGGGCGTTGGATCTTTTACAACGCTATTCTGAGCTCTGATCAGCGCTTACCCATGGTGATCCTGTTCCTGGCCGGACCCATCGCGTTTTTGTACCTGTTCCGTCTGATCCACACCATTTTCCTGGGCCAACTCAAAGACGAGTTTCGGCGTGTCAAGGAAGCCCCCTTCTGGGTGGTGGTGCCACAGATGATTTACGTTGCTTTGCTCATTGCTTTCGCCATCTTTCCTGGCCTGGCGCTACACCGCGTTGATACCTATCTGAACACCTTTTTCCCGGACGGTGGGCTTAAATGGGAGAGCGGTCATATAGCTAGCCAATTCGGTTACTGGAACCCGGTGGCCATCATGATCATCGTCATCGTCATTTTTGTCACGCTGCTGGGCTGGTTGATGTTTGTCGATCGCAAGGCGCAAAAGGTCAAGCAGTTCAACATCGTGTTTTCCGCAGAGCGACCATATCGCCCTGAAACTACGCACTTTGCCTGGAATTTCTTCGCCCCTTATCGCAAGGCCTTGGGTTTCCTGGTGAAACCCCTGGCGACTCTGTTCTGGACCACGGTAACCGATGTGTTGCACAGCTCTGCTGATATAGGGCGGCGTTGGTACACGGGCAATGGACAGATTTACGCCATCCATTTCCTGATCTTTGTCCTTGTTGCCTTCTTGTTCAAGGCTGGAGCTTAAGTCATGCCTTTCGACTGGATGAAAATTCCCTACGCGCTGTTGACGCTGTTCATCGTCATCAACTATGGCTTCCTGATGGGTGCCTTTGTGCAGAAAATTGCCGCCCGCGTAGGTCGCCGACACGGCATACCGATCTGGCAGTACTACGCTGATATCCTCAAGAACTACGGCATGCGCACCTCCATCACGCACGGGGTGATGTTCTATATGGGGCCGGTGTTCCGTCTCTCGGGTGGCGTGGGTCTCTTGATGTTCGTGCCCACCATCTACGGCTCCTACATGTTCTCCAACATGTCGTTTGCTGGTGACCTGATTCTGGCGCTGTACTTCATCTTCTTCGGTACATTGGGCATGGCGTTGGGCGCGGGTGAAAGCGGTCACCCTCATGCTGCCATGGGGGTTTCGCGCGGACTGTCTTTGGTGAGCACAGCCGAGCTGCCTTTAGCGCTGGCGGTGTTTTCCGTAGCCCTGCAATACCATTCCCTCTCTGTCACCGAGATCGTGGCTGCGCAGCAGGGTGGCGTGATGCATTGGACGGTGTTCACCAACCCGCTGGCTGTGGTAGCCGCCATGCTGTCATTTTTGGGCTCCATGATGCGCCCACCGTTTGATCTGGTGATTGCCCCGCAGGAGATCCCGATCGGACCGCCCACCGAGTTCCACTCCTCCTACCTGGCGCTGATGCAGACCAACCGTGCCTTGTTCCCTGTGGCCAAGGTCGTGATCTACATGAATCTGTTCTTCGGTGGTGCCACCGACTGGCCCACCTTCTTCTTGAAAGTGTTCCTGATTTACCTTTGGGCAGCCTTTGTCGGCGTGGTCTTCCCGCGGTTTCGCCTGGAACAAGCGGTTCGCTGGTTCCTGATCTGGGCCGTGCCCATTGGCATCCTGTCCATCGTTCTGGTGTAAAGCATATGAAAGAAGAACTCAAAATCCGCGTCGTCAAAGGTCCGGACGGCACCACCTTCGAGGTGGACCCGATGCGTGACTACTTCTGCGAGGCTGCGCCCTCGGTGCATGCACCTGCGTACTCAAAGATTGTTGAAAATCTGTTCAACTGGGCGCGTTCGCGTTCCATCTGGATACTGGGTTTTGGCACGGGCTGCGGGGCCATCGAAATGCGCCCGCTGATGACGCCTCGCTTTGACGCCTATCGATTTGGCGTGGCCTGGCGGCCTACGCCACGGCAGGCCAATTTGCTGATCATTTCAGGCTATCTGTCAACCAAGACACTGAAACGCGCCATCCGTGCCTACGAGCAGATGCAAAGCCCCAAATATGTGCTGGGTCTGGGCTCGTGCACTATCAACGGCGGCATGTACTGGGACTCTTACAACACCATCAAGCGGCTGGACGATTACATGCCGGTAGATTTGTATATTGTCGGCTGCATGCCCCGGCCTGAGGCCTTGCTGCAAGGCTTTGAAGATCTGAAAAAACTGATTCGAGCTGGCAAAGCCGAGGGCGCCAACCAGTACGCCGAGAACTTCGACTGGTACAAAGCCAACCAGAAGCGCGTGATCCATGACTGGGACATGCCCGACTACAACTGGTAAGGACGAACCATGAATCAAATCCATACCACCTTGAGTGCGCTATTTCCGATGGGCGAACTGACTCAGCAGCGTCCCAATCTCGCCTTCATGACGGTGCCTAAGGAACATCTGCGCGCTGTCATTTTGCATTTACGCGATGTGGAGGGCTTTAGCCACTTGGTGTTGCTAACCGCTGTGGACTGGCTCGAAGAAGGTCAGTTTCAGCTGAACTATCTGATTAACCACCGGGGCCGCTGCCTGGACGTTGGCCTGCGCGTCTTCTTGCCGCGTGATGCTGCCGTGATGGACAGCATCCACGATGTCTGGCCCACGGCGGCCACCTACCAGCGTGAACTGCGCGAGATGTTTGGCATTGACTTTCCCGGCAGCCCCCGCCTGCACGAGGAGTTCATTCTGGAGGGCTGGAATGACATACCGCCTTATCGCCGTGATTTCGACACCAAAAAGTATGCCGAAGAAAGCTACAGCCAGCGCCCAGGTCGCGTGACCCACGACCCGGCTGCGCACATGAAGCAGCAACTCTACCCCGGCGGGCTCTGATATGGACTACTTTGCACTTGATCGCACCCAGTACCCTGCCCAAAAGGCAGACGGTTCGCTGGACATTGACCTCACCTCTGGCAAGTATCTCAAGCTCTGGCAGTGCCCAAACCACCCCGGCATCACGGGCAACATGTCCGTGGAACTCACCGTTTGCGGTGACGAGGTGGTGGAAGGCAAAACCCATGTGGGCTACCTGCACCGTGGTTTCGAAAAATTGATGGAGCGGCGCACGTTCATCCAGTGCTTCCCCATCGTCTGCCGAGTCTGCGTACCCGAACCTGACTTCAACGAATACTGCTATGCAGCAGCTGTTGAAGAGCTCGCCGGTATCGAGTCGCCTGATCGCGCCAACTGGATTCGCGCCATGATCCTGGAGATGGGCCGCATCAACAGCTACCTGATGTACCTGGGTGGCCAGGCTGGTGCGCTGGGTCTGGGTGTGATTGGTCAATGGACCACCTATGTGCGTGATCTGATGCTCGACCACTTTGAAGAGCTGACCGGTGCCCGCATCTACCACATGTTCATCATTCCGGGTGGCGTGCGCGACGGACTACCCGATGGGTTTGACAAACGCATGGAGGAGACGCTGCGCGAGATCGAGCGCACCATGAAAGACGTGTGGGAGGTGATGTTCTGCAATGCGGTGTTCAAGAGGCGTACCGTTGGCCTGGGTGTGATCGATAAGGCTTGGCTGGAGCCCTATGGTGTCACAGGCCCCAACGCCCGCGCAGCCGGTGTAGCCAAGGATGTGCGCAAGGATCATCCATACCTGATTTATCCAGAGCTCGACTTTGAGCCGGTGGTTGGGCATAACTCCGACATCTATACGCGCTCGGATGTGCGTCGCCGTGACATTCTGGTGTCGGTGGATCTGGTGCGTCAGATGCTGGCCAAGATGCCGCGAACCGGCCCGGTCAAAGCCGATACCCCCAATGTGTTGCACTGGAAAATTCCGCGTGGCGAAACCTATGTGCGTGGCGAGTGTTCGCGTGGCGAGTATGGTTACTACTTGGTCACCGACGGCAGCGGCTACCCGCGTCGCGTCAACGTGCGCGGCCCCTCTTATACCCACGCCATGGCGCTGCTGGAGCGCATGATCGTGAACGTGAACATTTCCGATGTGGCCGCCTTGATGGTGTTGCTGCACACTTACCCGCCAGAGATCGAGAGATAGCCATGAGCGTCCGTGATGTCCTCTCCCCCTTCACCGCGTGGAAAAATGTTTTCCTTGATCCGGTGACTATTCCCGACCCGATCAATGATCGGCCGGGCGCGCCGCGCTACCGTGGCTTTCACCAGAATGATGTCGCCAAGTGCATTGGCTGCGGTACCTGTGAGACCATCTGCCAGAACGGGGCCATCGATATGGTTCCGGTGGATGGCATCGCGACCAAGCAGGGCGACTCCGGCCTGCGACCGCGCATTGATTATGGTCGTTGCTGCTGGTGCGCGCTGTGTGTGGATGTTTGCATGACCGGCTCGCTGACCATGAGCAACGCCTACACCTGGGTGGAGACTGACCCCGATGCCTTCCGCTTCACGCCCGGTGTCGATAAAAAAGATTGGGATGACGCTGAACTAGGTTATCAACGTCCCGAAGGCCATCGACTGACTGGGGCCGAGCGCGTCGAGATGCACGAAACCTCACCTGAGCTGCGGATCGGTTCATTTGACGAAATCGTCCACGGCTATTCCGTCGAGCAAGCCCAACTTGAGGCAGATCGTTGTGTGTCCTGTGGCTTGTGCGTGGCAACTTGCCCAACACACATGTCGATCCCGCAGTACATTGCTGCCGTGCGCGATGGTGACTATGAGCGCGGTGTCGAATTGTTGTATGAGACCAATCCATTCTCAGGTATCTGCGGGCGGGTCTGTACCCACAAATGCGAAACCTCATGCGCTTCGCGCCACGAAGGCGACCCGATTGCCATTCGCTGGCTCAAGCGTCACATCGTGGACCAGGTGCCCTTTGAGCGTCGTCGTGAGCTGGTCGGCGGTGTGCATAAGAGCCCGTCTGGCAAAAAAATTGCCATCGTTGGTGCCGGCCCTGCTGGTCTGACGGCAGCATTTGATTTGGCCAAGCAAGGCCATAGCGTGACCGTGTATGAAGCACTCAGTGCTCCTGGCGGTATGACGCGCTGGGGCATTCCGGAATACCGCTTGCCTTACGACATCATTGATGAAGATGTGGACATCATCCGCTCGGTCGGGGTTGATATCCGGTGCAATGTGCGAATCGGTCAGGACATCTCTCTCGACCAGTTGCATCAGGAGCATGATGCGGTGTTGTTGGGCTTGGGCTTGCAGCTTGGCCGCGCCACCCGTACGCCGGGTAGCGAGCACCCGGATGTACGCAAAGCGGTTGATTTATTGCGACAGGTGACGGCGGGAGAAGACTTTGGCACGCCACGTGAGGCGGTGGTGATTGGTGGCGGCAACGTGGCCATGGACATCGCCCGCACACTGGCCCGCTTGCAGAAAGCCAAGTACGGCGAGGTGAAAGTCACCTTGACCGCGCTAGAAGACAAGGCTCATTTTTTGGCAGACCCTGAGGAGATCAAAGAAGCCGGTGAAGAAGGCGTGCAGATCATTGATGCACGCGGTCCGCAACTGGTTGTGGTGGAAGAGGGCAAGATCGTCGGCTTGAAAACCTGGCGTGTCAAAGCTATTTTTGACGAGCAGGGGCGTTTCGCCCCGAGTTATGACGAGTCAGACGAGCAATTGCATTTGGGTAGCATGATCGTCGAAGCCATCGGTCAGATGACCGATGCTTCTCTTTTGGGCGACGCTTTGACCGAGCAATTGGTCTGGCAGCGTGGCCGTTTGCAGGTGGATGCCGGTGGTCGCACCAGTGAGGCTTGGCTGTGGGCGGCTGGCGACATGGTGCGTGGTCCTGATGTTGTCACTGCAGTCGCCGACGGGCATCGCGTTGCCGCCAGCATTCACGCTACTTTTACTTCTATGGAGATACCAGCATGACTCAGGAAGTTCACAGCATTGACCGGTTACGCCAGAGCACCAGCGTGCGTGAAATTCTGAGCATGGCGATCAGCTTTGAGTCCACGGCACGTGATTTCTACACCGGCCTGATTCCCAGGGTCAGCAAACGCATCCGCTATCTGGTCGAAGAATTTGCTGTTGAAGAACAGAAACACTTCGACCTGCTGACGGCACTCAATGCCCGCACAGATATCGCCGAACAGGTCAAGATGCAAATCCAGCGACCGGCAACTGACAGCAAGTTTTCAGACAGCTTGCATTTGCCCAGTCTGGGTGACAACCCCGACGATCAGGCCGTGTTGCAGTACGCCATGGGGCGTGAGCACATTGCCATGACCCATTACACCGAGCTGGGTACAACATCACCGCAAGGCCCGATCCGTGAGTTGTTTCAGTTTTTGGCCAGTGAAGAAACCACGCATAAGCTGGAGCTGGAGAAGCTCTATTACGAAATCGTGCACCGCGGTGGCGGGGTGTAGCATTTTTTAATGGGTGGTATGTTGGTTATGGGTAGCACTGCGCTGGATGCGTTTACCGTGCGGCAAGTCATGTAGTTTGCCCAGCATGTCACGGCAATAGCCGTCAATTTTTAGGCATTTGTTGATTTCATCTACCGGCAGTGGACCAGATACCACGACGAGGTCGTTGGCCTTGTCCAGCGCACCAGAGGCACGTAACCTCCTGCGGGCATTGTTGGCCCAAGAGTGGATGCGCGTGGGGCTACCATGTTCGCGCAAAGCCCCGGTACTGGCCTCAAAGGCGATGGCGACTGTGTCGGATTTCAGGCGCAACCTGTGCTCCCCGGTCACACGACTCGGGGGGGTGCTCAGGTCATACAAGTGGTAGCTGCCTTCTTTAAGTTGGTATTGCAGTGTCATGGTGCCTCCGGTCTTGATCTTCATTTTGCAGTACCAACCCGGTTTCTAAAGATAAAAATGAGGGTAAAACCCATTTTTTTTGCGGCGTGCTCTCGCCACAATGGTATAGCGGGCCTGTCGCCAATCAAATTATCATGAAAACATTAGTAACTCTTATTGGTTTTGCCTCATGAGTACGTTTGACCCGGCTGCACTGGAGTGCCTGGCCGCCATTGTGGAAGAAGGCGGTTTTGAGCGCGCTGCGGTTCGCCTGTCCATCACCCAGTCAGCGGTGTCGCAGCGCTTGCGCTCACTCGAAGTTCAGGTTGGTACTGTGCTGATCGTGCGCAGTCGTCCGCTGAAGGCCACGAAGGCCGGGCGTTTGTTGCTTAAGCACGCTATGCAGATGCGCCTGTTACGTGCTGATCTGGAGCGCGATCTTGTCGAACTCTCACCTGGTGCAGCCGGGGCTGCTGGTGAGGATGAGCGGATCTCGATTGCCATCAACGCTGACAGCATTGCCACGTGGACGCTGCCTGCGCTGAGCCCGCTGGCACATCAGGGGCTCGGTTTAGAGATCATTACGGATGACCAGGATTTCACCTTTGAGTGGTTGCGTGAGGGTCGCGTGCTGGGCTGCGTCACTACCCTGCGTGCTGCATTGCGCAGTTGCAAGGTGGAACCCCTCGGCTCCATGTGTTATGTGGCTGTGGCCGAGCCAGGTTTTGTCGCGTCGCGTTGCCCTCAGGGTCTAAGTCCGCATAATTTCAGCCAGTTACCGTTTATCGCTTTCAACCGCAAGGACGACCTTCAGGCCGAGTTTGTCGCAAGCGCCTGTGGACTGCGTCACGTGGCACTGAGTCAGATGTACGTGCCTAGCTCAGAGGGGCAATTGCGCGCCGTGCTGGCGGGTTGGGGTGTGAGTGTGCTGCCCGAACTCAAGGTGCGGGAGTATTTGAAAGAGGGCACCTTGGTAGATCTGATGCCTGGCCACCACCTGTCGGTGGCCCTGTACTGGCACTGCTGGAACCTGAACTCGGCCGTGCTGGACGCGCTGACACAGGCCCTCAAATCCGCAGCGGCCCTGTCTTTGTTGCCACCCAAGTCCGAACTAAAACCAGTCAGTAGCAAAACAGTCTGATTGATCACCTGGTGAACCTGACGAATAAAATTTGTGCATGAGTTCCACCGATACCCCCAAAACGTCTTTCAAGCAGCGCATGTTGCAAGTGCGCGAAGACGCCATCATTCACGCCGTCAACCGATTGCTGGCTGAAAAGGGTTTTGAAGCCATGACCGTGGACGAGGTGGCGGCGCAGGTGGGCATTGCCAAAGCTAGCCTGTACAAACACTTTTCCAGCAAGGAAGACCTAGCCGCAGCGGCAATCGTGCGGGGGATGCGTCGAGCCCAAAATTTTATCGGCGGCCTGCCATCTGAAGCACCGCCGCTGGAAAATTTGCGCGCGGTGGTGCGCTGGTTGCTGGAGGTTAAGCTGGCCGGAGACATGCCGATTTTACCTAGCCAAAGTTCGAGTTTGCGCGCCACTCTGATGGTCAACAGTGACTATATGGACAGTTTGATGGCGATCAGCGACCGCTTGGAAAAATGGATTGAAGCCGCTCAAACCCGTGGTGAACTCAGCCAAAGACTGCCTACCATCGCTATCCTTTTTACCCTATTCGCTTGCGCCTCTGACCCGGTGGTAGAGTTTCTGCAGATGGGTGGGCGGTTCACCGATGAGCAGATCACCGATATTGTTTTAGCGACCTATTTCGAAGGTATAAATGCCAGATAGCCCTTATGTATAAATGGCTTGGAGCTATATTTAATATAGCGTCTAAAGTGCCGTTTCAGCGCACAATCAACACGGGCACCTTGCAGCCCGCCAGCACTTCTGTGGCCACGGAGCCCATCACCAGATTCAGCAGTGCGCCGTGTCCGTGGGATCCCATTACCACCAAATCAAACTTGCCCTCTGTCGCCGTTTTGGAGATCAATTCACCTGGTCTTGCGATTTTCCAGACGCATTTAGGTGTGATGCCATGGCGCAAAAGGTACTTGGTGACCGGTGCCATCACCCGCATGCCGTCATCCTGATAGTACTTGTGTACCAGCTCTTTGCCCAGCGCGGTGCGCGCCTGGGTCGGCAAGCCCAACTGTGCGGTGACTGCGGTGTACTCGTTCTTGGGAGAAAACAACTCGTTGGCGGCCAGATAAGCCAACATCTTCTTGGTGTAAGGGCTGCCGTCAACGGCCAGAAGAATTTTCATGGGCAAACTCCTAGAAATGGAGGTGCCAGTTTAACCACAGGCACATAGTGTGAACAAGTTGGCGGCAACCCCTCCTTTGGGAGTGTCATAGATTGCAATAGAGGGTAAATTGCGGGCACTTCTTCTGTTTGTAAATCAATGTTCAGGGTACGCTTGGTGCTACTGATGTCTTTTATGATTCCCTTTTCTGGACACGCTACCCGCTCAACTGTTCATCTAGCACGGTTGAAGGAAAGGCGCGTGTGCTGACAGATCTCTTTACTCAGCTGCTGGTGCAACTGAGTCACGACGAGAACGTAGCACCTGGGCAATCTCACGCCCTGACGACTTCGCCTGCGCGCTTCCAGGCCCTTTTTGGGCAGGTGGCGCAAATGGTCTGGCTCAAGGACACGCAGGGCCGTTACCTGGCTTGCAACCCGCCTTTTGAGGCTTTCACCGGCCTGTCGGCGGCGCAATTGCGTGGAATGTCGGACGATGAACTGTATGACGCGGCGCAGGCGCAGCACTGCCGCAAAATAGACCAGTGTTGCTTGAGTACCGCCAGCCCGCTGGTGGATGAGTGTTGGGCCAGCGTGGCGGGTGGTTCGCGGCCTGTCCTTCTTGAAATCACCAACGTTGCATTGTGTGGGTCCGATGGGCAGCCCAATGGCGTGCTGGGTATGGCCAGAGACACCACAGCTCGCTGGTATTTATCGCAGTTTGAACAGTTGCGCAGTCGCATCCTGGAGTTGTTGGCGCAGGGCGTTGACTTGTCGCACCTGCTGCAAGTGCTGGCCGATGGCTTGCGGATGTTGCAGCCCGAGCAGTCTTGTCTGGTGGCGCTGGTCATGCGTGACCCGGAACGGCGCCCAGTGCTGCGCGTGGCGGCCTCTTCCGGCCTGTCAGCTGAATTTACTCGCGCCATGGATGGTCGACCAGTGGATCTGGGTCATGGAGCCTGTGCCATGGCAGCAGCGACCGGGCGTCGGGTGGTGGTGGAAAATCTGGCAGCACCTCGTACGTTGGGTCGTACCATGACTCCGCGCAACCGGCAGGGCGCCTGCTGGGCGCAACCTTTTCAGGATGCCTGCGGCAGGACCTTGGGTGTGTTGTCGGTGTACGTGCCAACAGCTGCTCAACCCGAGCCCACAGACATCAATTTGCTGGAACAACTGGCCCGCTTGGCCGGTCTTGCGGTGGAACGCCATCAGGTGGCAGAGCAATTGCGCGCCAATGAGGCCAGTTTCAGGGCACTGGCTGAGCACACGCCCGAGGCGGTGCTGGTGCATCGCGAGGGTGCCATCGTGTACATCAACCCGGCGACATTGCGGCTCTTTGGAGCGCAGTCACCTGAGCAACTGCTGGGCACCTCGATAAAAGACCGCATCGCTTCGACGCATCTGCCTCAGCAACAGGAGCGTGAGCAGACGATTCAGACCGCGCAGCCGATTGAGCCCCTGACTGAATCGTGTTTTGTGCGGCTGGATGGCAGCAAAGTCGAAGTAGAAATGCAGAGCACTGCCATGGTCTACGGTGCTGAACCCGCCATCCATGTGTCGATCCGTGATATTTCCGGGCGCAAGCTTGCCCAGGAACAGCTGCGCGTGGCCGCCAGTGTGTTCAGCCATGCCCTTGAGGGCATCATGATCACTCGGCCAGACGGGTGCATCATGGACGTGAACGCGGCGTTCACCCGTATCACTGGCTACAGCCGGGAGGATGTGTTGGGGCACACCCCCAGCATGCTGAATTCAGGCCGCAATACGCCCGTTTTTTACCAGCAGATGTGGCAAAGCTTGGTGCAGAACGGGGGGTGGTCGGGCGAATTGTGGAACCGACGCAAGGACGGTGAGATTTACGCGCAGATGCTGCACATTAGCGCCGTACGCGACCAGCACGGGCAGGTGATGCAGTACGTGGCTTTGTTCTCAGACATCACCGAGCGCAAAGCGCATGAAAAGCGATTGGACCAATTGGCCCACTATGACGCCCTGACCGGTTTACCCAACCGTGCCCTGCACGTCGATCGGCTGCAGCATGCCATGGCCCAAGCGATCCGGCGCAAACAGAAGCTGGGCGTGGCGTTTATTGATCTGGATGGATTCAAGGCCATCAACGATACCTATGGTCATCAGGCGGGCGACCATTTGTTGATCACGCTGGCGCAACGCATGCGGCTGGCACTGCGCGAATCCGACACGCTGTCACGCCTAGGAGGCGACGAATTTGCGGCGGTGATTGTCGATCTGGATCGAGAAAGTGACTGCGACGCCCTGCTGCAGCGCCTGCTGCAGGCCGCCAACCAGCCGGTGATGTTTGGTGATGCCATCCTGCAGGTGTCTGCCAGCGTTGGAATCACGTTCTTTCCGCAAGCCAAGGAGTTGAGCCCGGACCAGTTGCTGCGTCAGGCTGACTTGGCTATGTACCGTGCCAAACAGTCGGGCAAAAACCGGTTTCAGACGTCTGGGTTCGCTGACGCCCCTTTCTGAGTCGACGGCTCCTTGACCCGAGTACCACCTTCAACCGGAAGTCACACGGCTGAAGAGCGTTGCCACAGGTTGATACCACCCTCCACGGCCTGATGGTCGATGGCGGTGAGTTCCTCTGACGAGAATGCCATGTTTTGCAATGCACCCACCAGTTCGGTGATTTGCGCCGGGCGGCTGGCACCGATCAACGCCGAGGTGACCCGCGCGTCGCGCAGTACCCAGGCAGTGGCCATCTGCGCCAGGCTCTGGCCGCGCGCGAGCGCCATCTCGTTCAAGGCCCGCACATGCTGCAGGTTCTGGTCGCTCAAGTATTCCGGGCGGAACGACCCGCCGCCAGGCCGGTTGATGCGTGCATCGGCGGGCACCCCCTTCAGATATTTGTCGGTCAGCAGGCCTTGCGCCAGTGCGCTGAAAGCAATGCAGCCCATGCCCAGCTCACCCAAGGTATCGAGCAGGTCTTCCTCGACCCAGCGGTTCAGCAGACTGTAGGACGGCTGATGGATCAGTGCGCGCACCCCCATGCTCTTCAATATGGCGTGGGCCTCACGTGTTTTGGCGGCCGAATAGCTGCTGACGCCCACATACAAGGCCTTGCCTTGCTGTACGGCGCTGGCCAGCGCGCCCATGGTTTCTTCCAGCGGGGTGTTGGGGTCGAAACGGTGCGAGTAAAAGATGTCCACATACTCCAGCCCCATGCGTTTGAGGCTTTGGTCCAGGCTAGCCAGCACATATTTGCGCGAGCCGCCGCCCTGGCCATACGGGCCGGGCCACATGTCATAACCGGCTTTGCTGGAAATGAGTAGCTCATCTCGATACGGTCTGAAGTCGCGGCGCAGGTGTTCGCCAAAGTTGGTTTCGGCGCTGCCGTAAGGCGGACCATAGTTGTTGGCCAAGTCGAAGTGCGTGATGCCGGCATCGAAGGCGGTACGCAACATGTCGCGCTGTGTCTGGAACGGCGTGGCGTCGCCAAAGTTGTGCCACAGACCCAGGGTGATGGCGGGCAGTTTCAGGCCGCTGTGGCCGCAAGTACGATAGGCCATGCTGTCATAGCGGGTGGATGCGGCTGAGTAGCTCATGGGTGACCTCGAATCTATGAATAAAAAACCATTCTAGCCCTTATTAAACAAGGGCTAGAAGCTAGCATTTTGATAGTATTCGAGTTAACGTGATTGCGGGCTGGCCGATAGACTTGGCCGCTGCGACGGGTGAACCGGGGGAGCCTGGGGGAGCTGAGCGCGTCGTTGCGGCTCAGTTGAGCACGTAGTCGTCCTCGGCGTCCAGGTCTTGGGCGTCAACCATGGCGTCATATGCTGCGCGGCTGGCCAGGGCGGCTGAAGAGTACGGAATCAGTGGCTTGTCCAGGGGGCGCAGTTTGTGGCGACGCAAGGAACGCAGTTGTTGCGAGTGCTCTACGGTGTACAGCACGCGCTCGGGTTCCATCATCAGGCTGAACGGGTTCAGGGCTTCGTTGGTGGTGGTCATGGTGTGCTCCTACTCGGTCAAACACTTTTTGCGAACTGCAAAGCGTTGAAATGAACTGTATCCCTGCCGCATCAAAAGCTAAAGTCGGCGGATGGACCAATCTCGTGTCAGAAGTTGCCTGACAGGCTGTCAGTGATTGGATGGATCACACGTCATGCTGGTTGGCCTTGCATCTTGACCGGATCGGTGTTCGCAAGGACAGCTAGTTTTATCTGGCAGTTGTTTAGAGCACGCGGACCTTCACACTCTTGCCCTTGACCCTGCCTGCATTGAGTTTTTGCATCGCCTCCAGCGCAATGTCGCGGTTGACGGCACAGAAAGTGGTGAATTCGGTGACGGTGATCTTGCCAATCTGTTCGCGGCTATAACCGGCATCCGCCGTTAGCGCGCCCAACACGTCGCCAGGGCGAATCTTTTCCTTGCGACCACCCAGAATTTGTAGCGTGATCATGGGCGGCAGCAAGGGCCCTGAGCCCTTGGGGGTGAGTTCTTCAAGCTTGTGCCAGACAGATGGTTGGTTCTGGTACTGCTCGATCTTGCCCACCGCGCCCATCTCGTACATGGCGGCCAGGCTCAGTGCCAGCCCGGTCACACCGGCGCGCCCGGTGCGACCAATGCGGTGCACGTGCACCTCGGGGTCGGGGGTGATGTCGACATTGATCACCGCCTCCAGTTCCTTGATGTCGATGCCACGCGAGGCCACATCGGTGGCCACCAGGACGGAGGTGCTGCGGTTGGCAAACTGCGCCAACACCTGGTCGCGCTCGCGCTGCTCCAACTCGCCATACAGCGCCAGCGCGCTGAATCCCTGCTGCTGCAGATAGGTCACAAGATCCTTGCACTGCTGTTTGGTGTTGCAAAACGCCAGCGTGCTGACCGGGCGGAAGTGGTTCAGCAACTTGGCCACCACCTCGAAGCGGGTCGGGCGCGTCACCTCATAAAAGCGCTGCTCGATCAGGCTCTCGGTGGCGGGTGGCGCCACCGTGATGCGCTCCGGTGCGCGCATGAACTGCCGGGCCAGCTTGTCGATGCCCTCGGGGTAGGTGGCCGAGAACAGCAGCGTTTGCCGCTCGGGCGGGCACTGTTTGGTGACGGTGGCAATGTCGTCAAAAAAGCCCATGTCGAGCATGCGGTCGGCTTCGTCCAGCACCAGGGTGTTGAGCGCATCGAGCGCCAAGTAACCGCGTGCCAGATGGTCCATCACGCGCCCAGGCGTGCCGACGATGATGTGCGCGCCGTTTTCCAGACTGGCGCGCTGGCCGCGCAGCGCGATGCCGCCGCACAGCGTCACCACTTTAATGTTGTCCATGGCACGCGCCAGGCGACGGATCTCCACCGTGACTTGGTCGGCCAACTCGCGCGTCGGGCACAACACCAGGGCTTGCACGGCAAAACGGCGCGGGTTTAGCCGCTCCAGCAGCGCCAGGCCAAAGGCGGCGGTTTTGCCGCTGCCGGTTTGCGCCTGGGCGATCAGGTCCTGGCCAGCCAGGGCTGCGGGCAGGCTGGCGGCCTGAATCGGCGTCATGCTCAGGTAGCCGAGTTGCGCCAGGTTTTCCAGTGTGGCCGGGTTCAGCGGCAGGGTGTTGAACAGATTTTTATCGGTAGGAGTCATGGCGCGATTATCGGTTCCGGTGCTTTGGCATCTTGCGCCGCGTGCTTGGCCCGTCGGCACAGTCCGACTGCTGCTTCGTGTTGATCCGGCATAGATACAAGGTGCTAGCCAGGGAGGGCTGGCGGACTTGATGGCGCAGTTGCGTCCACGCCCTGTTAGCGGATCAAGGTGATGGTGTTTCTGAGTTGCTATATGGGCGATAGCTTCATGTCCAGATTTGACGCGGGCCTGGATGCATTTATATGGATCAATCAGGCAAAGGTGTTGACCAAAGTGCCAACGGCGCCACTGACCGCCAGTACCGGCGCTGCGGCTGGCAAGGCCTGCAACAGGGTTTGCGCGACCGCGCCATCGGAACTTAAGGCCTTTTTGAGCACCAGAGCGGCCGCAACGCCGCTGCCAAAATTTTGGACCGCTTGGACGGCGGCTTGTACGCCGGATGAGCTGCTGATGTTCATGAGTTGTGTCTCCTGCATGGCATGGGCCATAACGACTTATCGGCGCCAAACTAGATAACTTAAGTGTTTCCGCTTTGTGTTGAATGTGTCGACTCCTAGAATCCTCTGATTTGAAGGCTTCTCATGAATTCCCTCCATATTTCCTGCAGTTTTGATGCAGGTGCCATCGAGGTCGTCAGCTTGGCTGACCCGCAAGACGTCCGGCTCAACATCCGCCGCGACAATGCCAGCGACTTTGCCCAGTGGTTCTATTTCTGCCTGCATGGCGCCGCCAACGTGCCGGTGCGCTTGAGCTTTCTGAACGCCGGGCAAAGCGCCTACCCCAAGGGCTGGGAAGGCTACCGGGTGGTGTGCAGCACCGACCACCAGAATTGGGTCCGCCTGGCCACAGAGTTTGATGGTCAGGTGATGCGCGTGGCGCTGATGCCTGAGAGCAACAGCGTCTATCTGGCGTACTTTGAGCCGTTTTCACACGAGCGTCATCTGGATTTGATCGGCTCGGCGGCCAGCTCAGAACATGTGAGCTTGCAGCGCCTGGGCGGCACGGTGGAAGGGCGCGACATGACGCTGTTGCGCATCACCCATGCGTCAAGCGCCATGCCAATGGCACTGAGGAAGAAAATCTGGCTGATTGCCCGCCAGCACCCCGGTGAAACTATGGCCGAGTGGTTTGTCGAAGGTTTTCTGGAGCGCCTGCTTGACGAGGCCGACCCGGTGGCGAGGGTGTTACTGGACCAATGTGTGTTTTACGTGGTGCCCAACATGAACCCCGACGGCGCCGTGCGTGGCAACCTGCGCACCAACGCCGCCGGTGCCAATCTGAACCGCGAATGGGCTGCGCCCAGTCTGGAAAAGTCGCCCGAGGTCTACTGGGTGCGCCAGAAGATGCTGGAAGTGGGTGTCGATTTGAGCCTGGACGCGCATGGCGACGAGGGCTTGCCTTACAACTTTGTGGCAGGCACCGAGGACACACCTGGCTACAACTCCCGCATCGCGGCGCTGGCAGAGGCTTTCAAAACCAGCTGGCTGGCCGCCAGCCCGGACTTCCAGACCCGTCACGGCTACCCACGCGGCAGACATGGCGAGGCCAACTTGACCGTGGCCACCAACTGGATTGGCCAGCAATTTGATTGCCTCGCCTTCACCATCGAGATGCCGTTCAAGGACAACGCCGATTTGCCTGATCCCCATGTGGGCTGGAACGGTGACCGATCCAAAAAGTTGGGTGCCAGCGTGCTGCAGCCGGTGCTGGCAGTGCTGGACAAGTTGCGGGTGTGAGGGGCCAGCTGGCCCAGATTTGCTATCTATAATGAAGCTACAAGCCCTTTATTGAAAGGGGCTTAAGGTCAATTTTATCTGTAACATCAGTGGAACGTGCTCAGGCGTAATACGCTGCCACGAAATCTTCAAAGGGTTCCTGAGGCGCTGCATCGAGCTTGGTTTGCGCGGCCAGTGATGTCTGTGCGCAGTCCCTGAACCGGGACTCCACCTCGGCGGGTATGGCTACGGCCTGCAAGCTTTGGGTATGCGCCTTGGACCACTCGAAAGCAAAGTTGAAATAGCCGCCGTGTTTTTTGACCGCCTCAATCACCTGTGCTGAGGGGGTGAGTTCGGGCTGATCGATGCGCTGGCGCAGGTTCAACAGGGTGACGTTGTACTGCTGGCCACCATAGGCGGCGTCCAGCATCGCGGCAAATGGCGCCATCTCGTCAAACAACTCGTTGGCAAGGGTGCGCAAAGGTTGCTCGCGGTTGTGCACCAGCAGTTGCAGGTCCGGCTGGCGTCCGCGCGTGACCACGCGGTGTTTGTTCTCGTCGTTTTCGCCCTGTTCCCGGCTGGTGATGGGCGGACTCTCGCGAAACAGGCACATCAGCATCAGCGCATCGGCAAACAGGCTTTGCTCAGGCGCAATGCCGATGTCGATGAACGGGTTCAGGTCAAACAGCCGCATCTCGATGTACTGCACGCCATAACGCTGCAGCGCCAACGCTGGGCGCTCGCCGTGCTGGCCGATGCGTTTGGGGCGCATGGGCGCGTAAAACTCGCTTTCCGTTTGCAGCAGGCAGTCGCTGAGCTGCTTCCAGTTGTCACCGTCACGCACACCCATCTCGGCGTAATAGGGGTCATGGGTGCGAATGGCGGCCTCCAGCCCCTGTGTGTACTCCGACAGGCTGTTGAAACTGATGGCGAGCTTGTCCTGTGCATGGTTTTGGTAACCCAGGTCGCTCATGCGCAAGCTGGTGGCAAAAGCGCCGTGCAGCGTGCCGGGCGCCAGTTCGGTCAGGTCGGAGGGATGACCTTGCAGAAAGGATTGGCACAGCGCAGGTGAGGCGCCAAACAGATAGGGAATCAGCCAGCCAAAGCGCAAGAAGTTGCGGATCAGGCCAAAGTAGCGCCGGTTGATGAAGTCCTGCAAAATTTCTTGGCTGTTGCAGGTGTCGTGCAACACCGGCCAGAAGGCATCGGGCAGCGACCAGTTGTAATGCGCCCCGGCAATGGTCTGCATGGCACGGCCATAACGCAGGCCCAAGCCTTCGCGGTACACCTGCTTGAAGCGCGCCGCGTTGGAGTTGCCGTAATTGGCGATGGCAATGTCGGCATCGGTACCAATGCGGCAAGGCATGGAGCCCGCCCACAGGAACTCGCCACCGAGTTGTTGCGCGCTGAAGCGGTGAATGTCTTGCAAAAACGCCAGTGGGTAGGCAGGGTCGGTGGAGGGGGGGGTGATGAATTCGAGCAGCGCCTCGGCATAGTCGGTGGTGATCCACGGGTGGGTCAGCTTGGAGCCCAGCGTCTGCGGGTGCGGCGTGCGGGCCAACTGGCCAGTGCGGTCAACCCGCAGGCATTCGCGCTCAAACCCGCGCTGGATGCCGCGCAACACCTGGGCTTGGGCGGGGTCAGAAAACTGGCGGACTTGGTTGCAACAGGTAAATTTCAGCATGGGTCGGGGTCATTATTGAAGGTCTCTGGTCTTTGAGTATGGCAGTTTTCTCAAGGGGCATGCGTTGTGCTGCACATTCGTCATGCAGGCGTGAAACAATCTGGCTATGTCCTATCTACCTGACTTCATTGCCCCTTTGCGTTTTTCCGACCCAGCTGCAGCGCTGGCGCAGGCGCAACTGATTTACGACAACAGCATCCGTCACCTGCGCCAGGCCATGCAGCGCTATGTGGCGGGTGAAGAACTGCCCGGCCATGTGCGCGCCTGCTACCCCTTTGTGCGGGTGCAGACCGACACCATGATGCGCCAGGGTTCGGGCGATGCAACACGCCTGAGTTATGGTTTTGTCGCCGGTGCGGGCCGCTTCGAGACCACGCTGACGCGACCGGACCTGTATGCCAGCTATTACCTGGCGCAGTTCGCTCTGCTGCTGGAAAACCATCAGGTCGAACTCGAAGTGGGTACCAGTACGCAGCCGATCCCGGTGCATTTTTCGTTTGCCGACAACGAGCATGTGGAAGGCAACCTGAGCCCTGAACGTCGCACGCGCATGCGCGACGTGTTTGATCTGCCCGACCTGACGGCCATGGACGACGGCATTGCCAACGGCACCCATGTCCCGCACCATGGCGAGGCGCAACCCTTGAGCCTGTTCACCGCGCAGCGGGTGGACTATTCGCTGCAGCGCCTGCGGCACTACACCGGCACCGCGCCTGAGCACTTTCAAAATTTTGTGCTGTTCACCAATTACCAGTTTTATATTGATGAATTTATCGCCTTAGGCCATGCAGCCATGAGAGATAATGCTAGTGAATATATAGCATTTGTGGAGCCGGGTAATGTGGTCTCACGGCGTACCGGCTTGTCAGCGCAGACGGGAGACGAGTTTGGCAAACCACCGCCGCGCCTGCCGCAAATGCCCGCCTACCACTTGGTGCGGGCCGACGGCAGCGGCATCAGCATGGTCAACATCGGCGTCGGCCCAGCTAACGCCAAAACCATCACAGATCACATCGCCGTGCTGCGCCCGCACGCCTGGATCATGCTCGGTCACTGCGCCGGGCTGCGCACGACCCAGCAACTGGGTGACTATGTGCTGGCGCATGGCTATGTGCGCGAAGACCATGTGCTGGACGAAGAACTGCCACTGTGGGTGCCGATCCCGGCGCTGGCCGAAATCCAGGTCGCGCTGGAGTCGGCCGTGTCCGAGGTCACCCAGCTCAAGGGTGCGGCGCTCAAAAGCATCATGCGCACCGGCACCGTGGCCTCAACCGACAACCGCAACTGGGAACTGCTGCCTGACAACGGCCCGCAGCGCCGCTTCAGCCAAAGCCGCGCCGTGGCGTTGGACATGGAAAGCGCCACCATCGCCGCCAACGGCTTCCGTTTTCGGGTGCCCTATGGCACGCTGCTGTGCGTCAGCGACAAGCCGCTGCACGGCGAGATCAAGTTGCCTGGCATGGCGAATCACTTCTACCGCGAGCGGGTCGATCAGCACCTGCGCATCGGCATGCGGGCGCTGGAGTTGCTACGCGCGCAGGGTGTGGACCAGCTCCACAGCCGCAAGCTGCGCAGTTTTGCCGAGGTGGCGTTTCAGTAGGGTTGACTGTTTGATTTCCTCATCGCAGTTCAGCAGAGACACTGATTTTGTGGTTTTTGCGTCGAGTCTTGGCTTTCAGGAGGCGTCATTGCGAGCTGTCTCTCTGCAAAAAATCGCCAATATTGTTACAAATGTCACATATATACTTTGACGGGCATTTGGTAGATATTGTTTTTATGAATAGCGATCTTAAACTGCCGAAATCTGTATAAGTTGGCTCACCATCAGGGGTATAGCAATGGCTCAATCGCAAATCATTGGCAAAGTTTCATCCATCATCGGTGAGGCTTTTGTTCGTGAGAGTGACGGCAAACTGCGTCATCTCAAGGTAGGGGACGTCATTCGAGAGGGTGAGAGCGTCGTTACCTCCAATGGGTCGCAAGTGCTTTTGGTGATGGCCGACGGCAGAGAGGTGTCGGTGCATCCGGGTGAGGTGGTCAGAATTGATGCAGACATTGCCACGCCGATCAAGCCGGACGCCACGGACACTACTGTAGTGCATCATGACAAGGATTCCCAGACGATTGCACAGGTCCTGGCCAAGGGCGGCAGTCTTGATGCATTGCTGGAGCAGGACGCCCCCGCTGCAGGCGCTGCGGCGACGGGTGAAAACGATGGGCATACCTTTGTCGAGGTTTTGCGGGTTGTCGAATCGATTGATCCCTTGGCACTTTTGCCACTTGATGCTGGTGCTGGGAGAGTTCCCGTTGTTGAGCAGCTACCGTCGGCTTTCGTTAACACCTTCCCGGCGATCACCGTTGATGCGCCGAACCTGACCAACGACAGCACACCGCACATCACCGGCACCACCGATGTAGCCGACGGCACCACCGTCACCCTGGTCGTCACCGATGCCCACGGTGCCACGCAGACCTTCAGCGCCA
>JARLJH010000032.1 GCA_031291305.1 Rhodoferax sp.
CCCCCCCCCCCCCCCCCCCCCCCCCCCCCCCCCCCCCCCCCCCCCCCCCCCCCCCCCCCCCCCCCCCCCCCCCCCCCCCCCCCCCCCCCCCCCCCCCCCCCCCCCCCCCCCCCCCGCGCGGGTTTGACCAGGGAACAGCGTTTTCGATGACTCCAATGCACGAGAGGCATGCATGCAATCACCTTGGTCAGCGACTCCCGGCCCGCCATCAAAACACCGCCGGACGCTTTTCCAGAAAGGCGGTGATGCCCTCGCGCTGCTCATCGCTGTCGGCATAGGCGTAGGCGCTAACCAAAAGCTGGTTCAACGGATCATCAGCCACTTGCGTATTTGTAGCTACTTGCCCAGTATTCGTAAGGGCTAGAGGCTGATTTAATGCGCGAAGTGTCTGCTTGTTCAGGCGCGCCGCCTGTGGTGCCAGCGTGGTGATGCGCTGCACGGTTGACTGCGCCAGAGTGGCCAAGTCCACGTCCGCGACGACTCGACTCAAAAACCCGCGCTGCAGCATCTCCGGCGCACTGAACACCGCAGCTTCCAGCAACATCTGTCGCGTGGTGGTCAGTCCAAGCTCACGCCCCACCAATGCTGCCTCACGTGGTGCCATCGGAAAACCCAAACGGGCAATCGGCGCGCCAAACTGTGCCGACTCCCCCGCCAGCCGGATATCGCTGCAGCTGGCAATCTCCACCCCCGCGCCCATGCAGTTGCCTGAGATCTGCGCCACGATGGGCACGTCGCAGGCCAGCATGGCGCTCAAGGCACCCCAGACATCTTCCTCGTGAAATGCGCGCAGCGAGGCTTCTTCAAACCGAAAACTGGCGTACTCCGAAATATCACCACCCGCGCAAAAGTGCGCACCGTGACCTGAAATCAATACACAACGCACGTCTGTGCCGCGCTGAATGCGCTCAAACACCGAGCGTAGTTCCCGCCACATGGCACGCGACATGGCGTTGAAACGTTTGGGGTAGCTCAGGGTGACCTGCGCCACGGCCTGATGCTGGTGAAACTCGATACGTGCGGGCATATGGCTTGAGTCCGAGTGTTGAATCTGCCGAAAAAGCTACTCTATATATAGCTGATAGCCCTTTATCCATCTGGGCTAGAAGCACATTTTCCTTAAACTTTTGGCGACGCAGCGCGGGCCCACAGCCACAAGCCCACACCGCCCAGAATCATTGGCAGACACAGCCACTGGCCCATGCTCATGCCAAAACCCAGCAGCCCCAGAAAGGCATCCGGCTCGCGGAAAAACTCGGCCGTGAAGCGAAACACGCCATAGCCAAACAAAAACGCCGCCGCCACCTGACCTCGCTGGCGTGGCTTGCGGGCATACAGCCACAGCAGCACGAACAGCAGCAGACCTTCCATCAGAAACTGGTAAATCTGCGACGGGTGGCGCGGCAAATCACCGGCACCGCGAAACACCATGCCCCAGGGCAAATCCGGGCTGCACAGGCGCCCCCACAACTCGCCATTGATGAAGTTGCCAATGCGCCCTGCGGCCAGGCCAGTCGGCACGCACGGTGCCACAAAGTCGGCCACCTGCAGCCACGGGCGCTGGCGACTGTGGGCAAACCAGAGCATCGAAGCGATCACGCCCAGCAAGCCACCATGGAAGCTCATGCCCCCCTGCCACACGGCAAACACCTCCAGCGGGTGCATCGCGTAATAACCCGGCTTGTAAAACAGGCAGTAGCCGATGCGCCCACCCAGCACCACCCCCATCACGCCCAGAAACAAAATATCTTCCACATCGCGCTTGGTCCAGGCCTGCGCGCCGGTGAGCGAAGCAAACGGCTCGTGTCGTAGCCGCAAGTTGCCCAGCCACATGAACAGGCCAAATGCTGCCAGATAGGTCAGGCCGTACCAGTGAACGGCCACCGGCCCGAGTTGCAGGGCGATGGGGTTGATGTCAGGGTGGATCAGCATGGGTGGCGATTGTGCTGCGGCTCAAGTTAACGATGCCGCTTGGGTTTGGGGAGGCAACAGGCGCAAGCCACGGCTCGTGACTGCGCGTGTCAACTGATCGTCAAAGGCGCGTTGTGTCAGTCTTCAAGCAGCGACAGGTCGCGCACCGCGCCCTTGTCTGCCGACATCACCAACTTGGCATAGGCCTTGAGCGCGGCAGACACCTTGCGCGGGCGCGACTTGGCAGGCTTCCAGCCCTTGGCATCTTGCTCGGCGCGGCGTCTGGCGAGTTCTTCATCCGACACCAGCACGTTGATGCTGCGATTCGGGATGTCGATGCGGATGCGGTCGCCATCGCGCACCAACCCGATCGCGCCGCCAGCGGCCGCTTCAGGCGAAGCATGGCCAATCGATAAGCCCGAGGTACCGCCCGAAAAGCGCCCATCGGTCAGCAATGCGCAGGCCTTACCCAAGCCCTTGGATTTGATGTAACTGGTGGGATACAGCATTTCCTGCATGCCGGGACCGCCCTTGGGGCCCTCATAACGCACGATCACAATGTCCCCCGCCTTGACTTGATCGGCCAGGATGTGTTCCACCGCCTCGTCCTGCGACTCGGTCACATGGGCTGGACCTTCAAACACCAGCAATGCGTCGTCCACGCCGGCAGTCTTCACCACACAACCGTTCAGCGCAATGTTGCCGACCAACACCGCCAGGCCGCCCTCTTGCGAGAAGGCATGCTCACCCGAACGGATGCAACCTGCCGCGCGGTCAATGTCTAGGCTGGGCCAGCGGCTCGCTTGGCTGAACGCGGTCTGGCTGGGCACACCGCCCGGGCCGGCCTGGTAGAAGGTCTTAACCGCGTCACTGGGTGCGCGGGCGATGTCCCACTGGTCCAACGCGTCTTTCATGGTCTTGGCGTGCACGGTGGGCACATCGGTGTGCAGTTTGCCCGCGCGGTCAAGCTCACCCAGGATGGCCATGATGCCGCCTGCGCGGTGCACGTCTTCAATATGGTATTTATTGGTGTTGGGTGCCACCTTGCACAACTGGGGCACCACGCGCGACAGGCGGTCGATGTCCTTCATGGTGAAGTCAATCTCTGCCTCCTGGGCAACTGCCAGGAGGTGCAGGATGGTGTTGGTGGAGCCGCCCATGGCGATATCGAGGGTGATGGCGTTCTCGAACGCCTTGAAACCCATCGAGCGCGGCAACACCGAGGTGTCGTCCTGCTCGTAATAACGCTGGCACAGTTCGACAACCAGGTGACCGGCGCGCTTGAAGAGCTGCTCGCGGTCCGCGTGGGTGGCGACCACCGTACCGTTACCCGGCAACGACAGACCCAGCGCCTCGGTCAGACAGTTCATGGAGTTGGCGGTGAACATGCCCGAACACGAACCACAGGTCGGGCAGGCCGAACGCTCCACCTCGGCGACCGTTTCATCCGATACACTGGCATCGGCGGCCATCACCATGGCATCGATCAGGTCAAGTTTTTTGATCTCGACAGTATGTGTGGTGGGGTTCAAGAGTCGGGTCTTGCCCGCTTCCATCGGGCCGCCCGAGACAAACACCACGGGGATGTTCAGCCGCATGGCTGCCATCAACATGCCGGGGGTGATCTTGTCGCAGTTGGAGATGCACACCATGGCATCGGCACAGTGGGCATTGACCATGTACTCGACCGAATCGGCAATGATGTCGCGGCTCGGTAGCGAATACAGCATGCCATCATGGCCCATGGCAATGCCGTCATCCACCGCAATGGTGTTGAACTCCTTGGCGACACCACCAGCGGCTTCAATCTCACGTGCCACCAGTTGCCCCAGGTCCTTCAAGTGCACATGACCGGGAACGAACTGGGTAAAGGAGTTGACCACTGCGACGATGGGTTTGCTGAAATCGCCATCCTTCATCCCGGTGGCGCGCCAGAGTGAGCGGGCACCAGCCATGTTGCGGCCAGCGGTCGAGGTTTTTGAACGGTATGCGGGCATGGTGGGGTCGCCAGAAAAGGTTGGGGAAACAGAAAAATCGAGTCAGTGATTATGGCCCACGGGGCCAATTCTCAGCGGCGGCGGGTCTTCTGATAGTTGGCGTCCAGAGCTTCCTTGGTACGCGTACGTCGCTCCTCACGGCGCTTGTCGTCAGCTTCCATGGCTTTTCGTTTGGTGTAACCAGTGGCATCGGCCCACGCCCACCAAATGACCGCCAGTGCAAATGGAGATAGCACGATCCACCAGGACCAGAGTGCCACCGGACCCCATTCCATGTATTTCAGCAGCAATAAAACCAGCCCCAAACCAAGCAGATACATAACTTCAACTCCTTCGGTAAACCTGATGAAGACCATAAGCGTACCCGGTTATACGGGCCGCGTCGCGCCAAGCACCCACCCATACAATGTCGAAATGGGACCAGACCATATCTTTAGTTTGAGGAAGACACCGTGAAACGCGTGCTGCTCACCCTGCTCGTTACCCTGACAGCAGCTTCTCCAGCGCTGGCTGACCAAGCGCTTGCCGACAAGAAAAAGTGCATGGCCTGCCATACCCTGAACAAAAAAGTGGTTGGCCCGGCCTACAAGGACGTCGCCGCCAAATACGCAGGCCAGAATGTCAGCGCCTGGTTGGCGAACAAGATCATCAGCGGTGGCGGTGGTGTTTGGGGTGTCGTGCCTATGCCGGCCAACCCGAAAGTCAGCCCGGACGAGGCCAACGAACTGGCTAGATGGATTTTGTCGCTCAAGTGAGCTTTTTACTGACGCCTACCAGAATACCCCAAAATGCCTGAATCACTGCCACTTTTTGATGATGAGCTTGATCTACTCGCCGATCTGGTTCCCCTGGATGCCAGCCGCTTGATTGAACTGGGATGCGGCCAGGCATGGCTGGCCAGAGGCTTGCTGGCACGTTACCCCGACACGACGCTCACCGGCCTTGAAGTCGATGAACGCCAGCACGCCAAGAACCTGACAGCGCCGCAAAGCCGCCTTGACTTTGTGCAAGCCGGGGCGCAGGCGGTGCCTTTTGCCGATGCCAGCTTTGACGGCGCACTGATGTTGAAATCATTGCATCATGTGCCGGTCGGTCTCATGGCACAGGCGTTGGGCGAGGTAGCCCGCGTTTTGCGGCCTGGCGGTTGGCTGTATGTGTCCGAGCCGGTGTATGCCGGTCCACTCAATGAGATCATGCGTCTTTTCAACGACGAGCGCGAGGTGCGCGCGGCCGCCCAGCAGGCGCTGGATCAGGCGCTGATCGGAGATGTTTGGGAGGCTGCCGCAGAAGTCCGGTTCGAGATGCCAGTGCACTTTGCGGATTTCGCCACCTTTGACATCCGCATGATGCGCCCCACCTACGCCGATCACCAGATCGATGCGCCAACCCGAGCGGCCATCCAACAGCGTTTTGAATCGCATCTGGGGCCAGATGGCGTTCATTTGACGCGCCCCATGCATGTGCGTCTTCTGCGCAAACGGGCGTGATTCGGCGTTGACAACGCCTGGACCCAACCCTTGTGACAACAAAAGAACTGGAGACTCTTCAACGATTTAGAAAAGGCATGTCACGTGGTTGCCATATTTGATTGCTAGATTGCAAATAGGAGACCATTTCATGACCAAATTTTTTCAGCTGCTCGCCATTCAACGTTGGGATGATCACCGCTACTACCACCAAGATCGGATCAACCGGTCATTGCATTTCATCAGTGCCATCAGCTTCTTGGTGGCCTATGCATTTCTTTTCATCGACCCCGCTGTAGCGGCCCTGATCGGCTGGCTGGTGTCTATGTCAACCCGCCAGAGCGGTCACTTTCTCTTCGAGCCCCTGGGTTACGACGAAGTCAATCAGGTCACCAATGAACACAAAGAAGCGATCAAGGTCGGCTACAACCTGCATCGCAAACTGGTGATCATCGGTATTTGGGCCGTGTCGCCGCTGCTGTTGCTGATTGACCCGTCGCTAGGAGGTCTTTTGACACCACATCACTCCGTGGCCAGCTTTGTGCACAACACCGGCTGGATCTGGCTGGCCCTGGGTGTCGGCGGCTTGTTGTTTCGCACGGTGCATTTGTTTTTCATCAGGGGAGTCCTGGATGGCTTGGTTTGGATGACCAAGATATTGACCGATCCCTTTAATGACATTTACCTTTATTACAAGGCACCTCTGGAATGGTTGCGTGATGGACGCCTGGGTTCACCAGAACGAGCACATCAAATCTGAGTCGCCGCGGATACAAACAGCCGGGCGTGAATCAGTTCGTGCAGTATCCGGCGCTTGATGTCCCGGTTACTGTGTCCCGAGTCATACCACCATCCATCCTGCTGCATGGCCAGCGCAGCGACAACAAACCGTTCAGTCACTTCTTCAAAGTCTGCCTGCGAGTAGTTGAGGCTGAAGATGATGCGTCCGGTGCCTACCCAGCTCAAGGCCAGCCCTTGCAACCGCAAGTAGTATTGAAACAACCAGTTATAGCAAGCACTTTGTGTGTAATGCACAGTCCAAATCGACGACATGTTGGCCACTTGAACCGGAACCCCGGCCTGTGCCAGACGCTGGTTCATGTAGGCAGCCCTGGCGTCCCAGATGGCGTCAAGGTTTTGGTACATGGCTGCGGCCTGCTCGCTGTCCAGAAAATGCAAGAAAGCATTCATGGCCCCCATCACATAAGGGTGAGAGTTGAAGGTACCGCGCGCAAAGCAGATGTCTGCCGGTGCGTCGTCACGAAATCGGCGCATCCATTGCCGTTTGCCACACACCACGCCAACAGGCAGGCCCCCGCCCAGCGTTTTACCGTAAATGACCAGGTCAGCACGGACTCCAAAATACGCCTGCGCCCCACCCGGCGCCAGTCTGAAACCGACAAACACCTCATCAAAAATCAGGGCGATGCCGCGTTCATCACAGATACGACGCAGTTCCTGCAGCCAAGCGGTGTAGGCCACTCGATCAAAACCTGCTTTGCGGGAACTGTCCAACAACGACGAGTCGCTGGGTGCGGCCCCATTGGGGTGCAGGCCCTGCAGGGGATTGATGAGGATGCAGGCGATGTCATGGCGTCGGCGAAGTACACGCAGGGTGCCAGCGCCCATTTCAGCCAACGTGAACGTATCACTCGCAGCAATGGGATTGCCAATACCTGGCTGGACTTCGCCCCACCAGCCGTGGTATCCGCCGCAAAAACGCACGATCTTGTTACGCCGGGTGTGATAGCGGGCCAGCCGCACTGCTTGCATCACCGCCTCGGTTCCAGACATGTGAAATGTGACCTCATCCATCCCCGATATTGTTTGAAGCCGTCGCACGTTGTCCGCCACGACAGGGTGATAGGCACCCAGCACCGGACCCAGATCACGCACCAACTCTGCGCCCTGGTCAATGCTTTGTTTGTAGTAATCGTTTCCAAACAGATTCACACCGTACGAACCGGTGAGATCGTAAAAGGTGTTGCCGTCCAGATCGGTGACCGTCACGCCAGAACTGGATTGAACAAACGAGGCAATTTTCAGCCCCTGATCCACCATAGCCGCGAACTGAAACGGAACGCGGTAGGCACTCACAAACTGCAAATCAGACAAACCTTCGGCGGCCTCCCGGGTTTGAGCAGCGCTTTTTGCAAAACGAGTACGAAATTCTGCCACCATGCGTTCCAGCGCGGCTCGCCTGAGTGCCACGATGTCATCGGGTGCGCCATCGACGGACAGCGCCTGATTGGCGGTATAAGCGTAGCGCCTCAATTGGGCCGCCACTCGGCGTGCCATACGTGGGTGCCCGGTCAGAGACCGGTGTTTGGCCAGCGAGAGTTCAATGCGTTGCCGAATGTGCTTCAGGCACCAAAGCAGGCTGATGCCGCCGAGACCATATTTCGCCAGCGTGCTCCAGGGCATAGATTCATTCATAACCATCCACCTTCAATATCAAAAGAATAAGAGCGCAAGAAATCATGAAGCTTCAAAAGCGGATTCAGCAACTGCTTGGCCAGGAAGATCTGAACTTCCTGTTGACCAACCGCTTGCCACGCAACACGCTCACCCGGTTTTTGGGCTGGTTCAGCAAAATCGAACATCCCTGGGTGCGCGATGCGTCGATTGCTATCTGGAAATTCTTTACCGATCTGGATCTGAGCGAGGCCAAAAAATCGCAATTCACCAGCATGCATGATTGTTTTACCCGTGAACTGAAGCCGGGTGCGCGAAAGGTGAACCTGGCAACGGATCTGATGTGCAGCCCAGTAGATGCCATTGTGGGCAGCCATGGCCAGATTGCAGGTACCCGGGTTTTTCAGGCCAAAGGCTTCCCCTATACGCTGGAAGACTTGATCGGACCAGAAGAAAACGCTGATGACTGGCGCGACGGCTGCTATGTGACACTGCGCCTGACGTCGAGCATGTACCACCGCTTTCACGCCCCATACGATTGCCACGTGGACCGGGTGCGATATTTTTCTGGCGATACCTGGAACGTGAATCCGATCGCGCTCAAACGTGTGGCAAAACTGTTCTGCAAGAACGAACGTGCTTTTATCCGCACCGTCCTGCAGGGCGAGGGACAGTGTCAGGGGCAGCGGGTGGCACTGGTGCCTGTTGCTGCCATTTTGGTGGCCAGCATCAGACTGCATTTTCTGGATGTACTTTTCCATCTTCGGTACGCCGGACCGCCAGTCATCGACTGTGACCATTCCTTTCTCAAAGGTCAGGAGATGGGATGGTTTCAACATGGGTCCACGGTCATCGTCCTGGCGCCTAAAGGCTTTACCCGGGCCGATGGCATACAGAATGGCACTCGGATCAAGGTAGGACAAGCGCTTATGCGTTGGTCTGGCTAACCGACTTGCCAGCGAAGCCATTTGTGTCGTCTGCAGATAGTCCAGCATTGGATACGTGTATGACACGTGCCAAGTGGTCTATAAAATTGTCAAAAATAGTATCCCATGCTAGGTGCGCCACACTTTTCACCGACGAACGCTTGAGACCTTTTAAGAGCTCGGGTTGCGTTGCCACGCTCAAGGCTGTATCAATAAATTCCTGCTCACTGTCAACACTCACCAGCATGCCGTCCGTGCCCGATGTGATCAATTCCAGCGCTGCGGCACAGGCATAGGACACGACCGCAAGACCGCTGGCCAACGCCTCCGGTACAACGTTTCCGTACGTCTCTGTCAGACTCGGAAACAAGAACAAATCACCGCTTGCGTAATGAGCGGCCAAGTCTTCACCCTGACGATTCCCTGCAAATATCGAGCAGGGACAAGCTGCTTGCAGAGCCGGGCGCAACGGCCCGTCGCCAACAAACACCATTTTGGCGGCGGGATTGTGTGCATGAATGGCGCGAAATGATTCGACCACCAATCCGAGATTCTTTTCTTTGGCCAGGCGACCAACCACCAACACGACCATATCGTCATCGCCGGCGCCCCATCGGCTTCGCAAATCTGCTGATCGTTTGGTCGGAGAGAATAAATCAGACGCCACACCACGCGATAACAACTTAAGGTTTTGATAACCTCGGCTTTGAAGGTCCTGCATCAAGGCGCGAGTTGGCACCATGGTCGCCTGCGTGCGGTTATGCAATTTACGCAAATAACTATCGATAGGTTTTTTAAATAAACCCAAGCCATAGTGAGGTGAATAGCTCTGAAAGTTGGTATGAAACGAACTGGTGACTGGCAACTGCATTTTGCGTGCTGCCGCAATGGCGGACCACCCCAAGGGGCCTTCCGTGACCACATGAACGACGTCGGGACGGTGTGATCCCCAGAGTTTGCTCAGTCGCCGCTTGGAGGGAAGTCCAAAACGCAAATCTGCGTAGGCAGGTACCGGCAACCCCGAGGAGAGTATCTCTTCAATGCCGTTGAGCATTGGGTGGGAGGTCTCGCGCAGCTGCCTCGGCCGGACGAGTTGTACGGTGTGGCCTCGGCACACCAATCCTTCCACGATGCGCCCTAGTGTCATAGCCACCCCGTTGACCTCTGGTGGAAAGGTCTCGGTGACCACTGCAATCCTCATGCTGTTTAACTGAGGGGCAAAGGATTCAATGAGTAAATCTTGTGCGAGATTCATTCACCACAGCGTAGAGTCAATATGCGACAGATTGATTGTTCTTTTTTGACATTTTGAAGACAATGTAAATCACGGTCATGCCTATTGACATCATTCCAGCCAGCACCCATACCATGGCAGCCAGTGAGGCATGCAGGGCCGAACCCAAAGCATATGTAGCCAGCATCAGCAACATACCTGCGTTTTCATTGAAGCCCTGCACCGCAATGGAACGCCCCGCAGTGAGTAACTGACAGCCGCGATATTGCAACAAAGCGTTCATTGGCACGACAAAAAATCCAGCCAACACTCCAACTGCAATAAGCAGCGTGACAGCCCCGAAAACTCCCTTCACAGCGAGCATGAAAGGTATCAGGATGCCTATTAGGACACCAACCGGCAACAGCTTGGTAACTTGCTCCAGGCGAACGTATCGGCTGGCCAAAACGGCACCAAAAATCACACCAATGGCCGTTACCACCTGCAAATAGGCAGCCTGATCCAAACCGAGCTTCAGTGCTTCATTCGCCCAGCGCAAAACAATCAGCTGAAGCGTCGCGGCCACAGCCCACAACAAGGTGGTGACTGCCATGGACAGAGCACCCACCTGATCCATCCACAACCGCGCATTGTCCCGAAAAAAGCGTTGAAATAACTCGGCTGGGTGAATGGAATGCTTGGCATAGCGTGCGCCACTGTCGGCCACGCCGATGCTCAGAAGCGTTGCCAGCAAATGCATCGACACCAACGCCACCATGCCTGCCAGCAGTGCAGTGGGTTGCGCTCCAGACAATGGTCCGGGCAGCACCCAAACAGGCATCACCGGACTGATCAGCAAGCCACCCATAGCTGTGCCCAAAATGACGGCACAAACTGTCACCGTCTCAACAAATCCATTGGCGCGTACGAGGTCACCTGGAGGCAGAAGTTCGGTAATCAGGCCATACTTTGCCGGTGCATAGATTGCCGCACCCAAGCCAGCAACAACCATCACCAGCCAGGGATCGGCACCAACCATCATGCTAACTACAGCGCAGACTTTCAAGATGTTGGCGGCAAGCATCACGCGTCCCTTGGGAAATGCATCGGCCAACGTGCCTGCGACAGGACCTAACAAGACATAAAAAGCAGTAAAACTGATCTTGATAACCGGTATGACCCAGACCGGACCGTTCAATTCCATGACACGTGCGATCGCGATGATCAACAGGGCATTGTCGGCCAGAGTAGATACGAATTGCACCGCAAGAATCAGAAAAAACGTATGCGGCATGGGCCCAATTCAAGAATCAAGGTGACCAAAAGAAGATGACCAACAAGCTATGTTCAGCTCAGCAAAATCAGAGACCAAACGACAACAAGATTGAGAAGACAGACAAGAACCGAGGCGCTTCCCATGTCCTTTGCTCGTTTGGCGAGTCTGTGATCGTCCAGAGAAATTCTGTCTACTGTTGCCTCAATGGCTGAGTTGATCAACTCGACAATGAGAACCAACAAAACGCAGGCAATCATGATCGCGCGCCCCATCATGTTGTGTTCAAGCAAAAATGCCAGGGGCACCAGAACGATGGCCAGAAGCACCTCTTGTCGGAAAGCGTCTTCATGTCGAAAAGCTGCCCGCAGACCCGAGAATGAATATCCAAGAGCATTCAACAGACGCTTGAAACCCGTTTTCCCTTTGTAAGGACTTTCCATTTTTTTGCGTCTCAAGAAGTGACAGTTGGAATGCGACGAAACCAATAAAGGTAGGTGTTGAAGCTGACTAAAGAGTTATAGACTTTGTCATCCAAGACGAAGATATTCTGATCAGCCGAACAATGTAGGTCACTACGACTCATTGACCATAAGCCAACTATGTCCCCCAGCAGGAAAACGTGTTCTGAAGTGAATTTCTTAAGAAACTCAAGCAGATGATGTGCCTGACATGCTTTGGTGCCAAGATGGATGTCAGAAAGAAGAAAAAGCGGACTTCGCGTGAGGTCATGCAGTTGTCGCTGCTGTTGAGGTGACGACATTGCTTTGTGAATCATGGCAATGTCTGGTCGGGGTTATGTTGTTCAAACGGACAGCTTCGCATACATAGATGACAAGGCTGTTACACACAGTGACGGAGTTGCACGCAAAACCTCAGCAGAATGAGCTAGGTAGACGGCGTTAGGCGGGCTCACTGCCTGAATGGCCACTGTTTTCTGCAGCCACTACCGCAGTGGAATGATGGATGAAGCGCGGTAAGTCCGTCCGGCGTGGGTTTCATCTCGTCTTTCAGCCCATTCGGCGAATGGGCTTGGCTCGTAACGGGTATTGGCCGTCTCGGCCACGCCAGTGACTGGGTCAAACATTTGAATCGTGGATGTTTTCCCGAATTGTCCAACAGGTATTTCTGGGTGGTCGATGGGCCAGACGATAGCTTGACTGCCCACTTTGCAGGCTCGCAGCTGATGGTATCGAACAATCTTCTTTTGGCTGGGAGATGCAATTTTGAGTGGTTCCATCACGCGCTCCAAGCCATGGCACATCTCTGGGTGCATCGGAAAATCCCGATTAATGCCCCCAAATATGCCCCCGAATGATGTCGGCTGTCAATGCACCACATCGGACGGCAGTAAACAAAAAAGCCCCATGGTTAGGGGCTTTTAGGGAGTTTTTGTAGACCATATCGGACTACTAAAAACACATCACTGGCGGAAACGGAGTCCGCTTATGTTTGACATCTACTGGATTAAACACATTCATGGTCTTACCCTAAGTCATTGTAATCAAATGAAAAAATGACAAATTTCATCGCTCGATATTGATTTATATCTACGGCTACCATAAAATTTTGGGCGGGTCTTTGGGCGGGTATCCAGTCAACCCAATCAATTGACTGCACATTTTTTGAAGGGGTGCCGCATGTACTGCTGTTCTGCATCGGAGACGCATGGGACGTTCGCTATAACCATCACAAGCGTGGTTGAGTCAGATTGGGTGATTGACGGCAACGCGGAGCCGTTGCATGTGCTTTCGCATCCTGAGGAAACTAGCCGCAAGGGCACCTGCCCGGTTGTTTGCGCTATGTGCGGAGCGCGTGCCGTGGACTCGCTTTCCGAAACCCATTGATCTAGCCACAAGCACACGGAGCGGGCTATGCCTAAGGTCGCAAAGGAGTTGAGCGCCGTTGAGCTAAAGTACCTTCCCCCCGGAGCGCATGCCGTGGGAGGTGTGGCAGGTCTGATCCTTCAGGTTACACCTACTGGGGGCAAGACTTGGATTCTCAGGGTAAGGGTAGGAAAAAAGCGCAGGGAGATTGGTCTAGGGGGATTCCCTTCAATCTCCCTCGCAGCAGCCCGCAGCAAGGCCAAAGAAACACGGGAAGCTATCACTAAAGGGGTCGACCCCGTAGCAGAAAAACAAGCGACTAGGGCCGCATTGCTGGCGCAGCAAGCTAGCACAAAGACCTTTAGTTGGTGTGTTGCCTCTTATCTTGATGACATGGCGGGCAAATGGAAAAACGCGAAGCATGCCGCGCAATGGCGTAGCACGCTGGAGACGTACGCCAACCCGATTGTTGGAGCTCTCCCCGTGAGGTCTATTGAATTGACCCAGATTCTGGAAATTTTGCGCCAACCGCAGGCCGATATGGGCTACGCACCGCTATGGGATAGCAAAAACGAAACGGCCTCTCGCCTACGTGGGCGGGTAGAGAAGGTCTTGGACTGGGCAGCCGTTCACGGATACCGCAGCGGTCTGAATCCTGCCCGGTGGAGGGCGCATCTTGATGCAATCATGAAGTCCCCCCGGCAAATTCAAAAATCAAAGCATCACGAATCTCTCCCACATGCGGCCATGTACTCATTCATGCAGGCACTGCGCCAGCAAGAGGGCACAGGCGCTAAAGCACTTGAGTTCGCCATTCTTTGTGCCAGTCGTAGCGGTGAGGTGCGGGGGGCAACATGGAGCGAAATCGATCTGGTCCAAGGTCTATGGACTATCCCCGGAAATCGCATGAAGGCGGGCAAACCACATACGGTACCTTTGTCAAAGCAAGCCCTTCAATTGCTTGGGACCATAGAGCGCACCCTAGGCACAGACCTTGTTTTCCCATCGCCCAGGGGTAAGGTTCTCTCTGATATGACGCTAACTGCCGTCCTGCGCCGAATGCAAGTCGACGCCGTACCGCATGGATTTAGATCAACCTTCCGCACCTGGGCAGGGGACCAAACCGCATACCCGCATGATCTATTGGAGTTCGCGCTAGCCCATGCGCTAAAGAGTGAAGTTGAAGGCTCCTATATGCATGGAACCCAAATTGCAAAGCGCAGGGGATTGATGCAAACATGGGCGGATTTTGTAGACACCGCACCAGTGGTCGATGGGAATGTCATCCCATTCAAAGCCGTTAATAGTTAAGTGTTGCGCAATACATAGCTTCGGATATACTCTACTCGTCCTACTGCAAGGAGTGCACGGGAAAGACCGCAAGGGTCTTTGGCACTCCAACTAGCGCCAGAGCCTTTGCAATTCATTGCAAATGTTTTAAGAGGTACTAACGTGGCAGTAACGTTTAAAGAAAAAACAGCAACCCAAGCGGTTGCATGCGCAGAATCCCCGGCAAAGTCAGAAAAGAAGTCCAGATCAGGGCAGGCATCCCGTTTGCCCCTTGATGGTATTCGCTTTGACATACCCCAAAGGTTGCGGACGGGGCACCTGTTAACCCTTTTTCAGATTAGCTACGCGCAGCTATTCAAGATGCGCCACGCTGGGAAAATCCCCGAGCCTGCGGGTTACATCGGGGCGGGAGCCCGCCCAACACCCTATTGGACGACTGAGCAAATCCACCCCTACATTGCTGGCTGCACTCCGTAAAAGACGCATAGGCGAAAAAAATCCCCCGGAGCTTATGCCAGCCGCCGGGGGTAGTTTCATGTGAATGAAGGGAGCTTCAATTATAACGCCCTCCAATCCCAAGCCCTTCTAGTAAGGGGGTTTAGGGGTACATCCGGGGGGAAAGAAAGAAGGAAGAAAGTAGACAAAGTGTGAATGAAAGGGGCGCTATGGCCGTCGTTATAGCCCAAAAACAAAAGATAGACAGAATGCGCGTCACCATCCCCCTAAATCATCTTCAGTCCAGCATGGCGATGTGCATAGTGAATGCGCCAACGGATGTAGCGACAACGCTAAAGCTGAAGCCTTGGCGGGGGAAGTACCGAACTGGCTTGATGCTGCGCAGCGATGATGGGTTGTATTCGCTGGCGCAAGTAATCGCCGGAATCAACAAGAACGGGCAACGCTACTTTCAATGGGAGCTATGGCCCGACAACCTCAGTCCGGAGGGGCACCGGCTTACATTGAACGCGTTTTTAGACGTCTGGGATACGTTCGCGATGAATTTCGACCCCGTATTTGATCTGGGCCATGTGTTGGACACTGGCAAAGTGTCTTACCTTGAATTGGCACGGGATTTTGTCGGGGTAACAATGGGGTCCATCTTGCCTTGGACCGTCCGCGCTAGGGTCGGCACTGTGTATGCCCCCCACGACACAGACAATCCTGGCGGCACCATCTACCCCATAGGCACAAGTTATATCGGCAGCGAGGAAAGCCCCCGGCGGTATTGCATCTATGACAAGAAAAAGGAATTGATTGATGGTGGCAAGCCCTGCCCTTACCTCTCTCTAACCCGCATTGAAGCCAGATTGTCAGGCCTGTGCATTGGGGTATCTGACCTCGCAAGTCTCCCCGACCAATTCCAGCTATTGAACGTAGCGAGTGTGTCCAAAGCCAAGGCCCTGTCTAACGACAAACCCTGGCAAGGCTTTATCCACGATGCGATAGACTCCGGGACAGTCGATGCGTTCTCGGTGCTATCGAAGCGCCACAAAAAGAAATACAAGGCTCAGTTGCTTGACTGCACGCCCACATGGTGGAGCAACTATGGCTCCATTGATAAAGGTCAAAGCGTGCATCCCGGCGTCCCCTATCCTGCTAGCAAACAATCTCAGTGCCTCAGCGGATAAGGAAGCCCTTCAGGCCGTCTTTCTGCCCACTGCACTACAAATACTCAGGAGGATGTATGGCTTCAAATAACGACCCCTCGGGATTCAATTCACTAACCCCAGAAGACCAGGAGACCGTTAAAAATTCTGTGGGTGGGGCAACGGTTTGGGATGGGCTTGGCAGGTTCAAAAAGCAGCAAGCATTTGATAGGGTAATGAAGTCGGGTGTATTGGCGGGCAATCTGGAACCTGCAAAGAAAGCCCAGAGAGTCGGCAAGATAGGGGGCTCTGTTCTAATGCTGGCTTTGGCTGCTTGGGTGATAAGTTCCTGCATGCCCAAATCCGCAGAGGAAAAGGCCGCTGATATTGCGAGTACCCGTGAGAAAACTTGCCACGATCCCATAATGGCCTGGATTGAGGCCAAAGATATGGTGTCTGCACACCTCAAAGCACCGTCTACGGCGGTATTTGGTTCTCGTGGCGAAAGTACGATCACGCCCTATAAAGATTGTGAATTCGACGTATCCGGCTGGGTGGATGCACAGAACTCCTTTGGTGCAAAACTAAGGTCTCGGTACTTGGTCGACCTCAAATACTTGAAAGACAAGGATAAGTGGGTGCCCGTCAAGGTGACCGTCAATTAACCTTCTACAGGAATTCGGGGTTGTCTCGGAACTCTAAACTGCACATACCATAGGGCAGAGGAAACATACCCTTGTTAAGAAGTCAAAACGAGCCCCCCTGCATCCCAAATCCTGTCTGCAATCAATTGCATGGACCGCCGTGTGAGTCCTAGACCACCGTAGATATCACCAAGGGTAGTTGCTCTGAAGTTGCTGGCCTGCCAAGCTCACCCCGTTGACGCACTGAATTCTCAGCGCCAGCTTTACGAGGAGTGAATGTTATGGCGACCAAACGACCAGCGTTTGCAGATATCTTGAACAGTGCTAGTCACCCAGCAAACGCCGACCCGGTACCGGAGCGCCCCGCCCTGCCACCATTTGCTGCCATCCTCAAGGGCGATGCCCCAGCAATGGGAGTCCGCGCATGGCAAAGACCGCCAAGCACCTACCCCGCATTGCAGGGTAGATCGCGCACCGGCTCCCGGTAAGTGATGCCCAGCGACTCACCGGGGCCAATCATGCCCCCGTCCAAACAAATGCAAACAAAGCTAAACGCCAAGCAACAGTTGGCAGCACAACAGCTTGCTTCGGGCCTCACTGGTCGGCAGGTAGCTAAAGCACTCAATATCAACCCGGCTACCTTGTCGGGGTGGCGACAGCGGATTGACTTTCAGTTGTATCTGCATGAACTGACCGCCCAAGCCGAGCAGACACTGACTGAAAGCCTTACCGGCCTGCGCCTCAGGGCGCTGGAGTGCCTGGGGGAATTGCTAGATGCAAGTCCGCCCATTGCATTGAAGGCCGCTACAGCCATTCTCCAAACGACCTTACGGAATTACGAACCGCTCCCGCCAAGCCGACCTGCCGTTGACGCCACGGCATGGAATGGAATGCTCGAAGCACTCAAGAACGCCAACCATGCCGAAGCCGAAGCCACATGAACAGTGGTCCCCTTGGCGGGATGCCAATTCCCTCTGGTGTGGCTGGGGGCCGGAAGTTCGGCTTGTCTTTGCCGACGTGATCGCGCATGGCCTTCAGGTCAATGTGCACAGCCTGCCTTTGCTTTCCGATGACAGGCTGTGGGCTGGGTTCAAGGCGGCAACCTCCCCTGGCTCGCTATGGGCGGCATCGGCAATGATGCACCAGCTAACCCCCGGAGAGCGATTTGCAATCAGCTTGGGCAAGGAGTTCGATACCGACCAATTTCCCGTTGGCGGCTGCCTTGCTGAAATCATGGATGCCGCTGGAATTGATGGGTTTCGGCTCTTGCGCCATGCCGGTGAAGTGGCAAGCGAAAAGTTGGCACTAGCGACTCCGGCCTAGCAATGAGAGGCTGCGTCCCAATGACACTCCCTTTGCTACCCCAGTGGCGTGGACGTGGCGCACTCTGGTCTGATTGGGGGGTCGATGTGCGGATAGTCCTTGCCGACACGATTGCTAGCGGTCTCGGGGTGGGAATTGCAAGCCTCCCTATGCTGACTGACCAGCAGCTGTGGGAAGGTTACAAGGCGGTATGCCAGTCCGGCAGTGTGCCGCACAACCGGGAACTTTTGAAGCGGCTAACCATGGGTGAGTGCTTTGGGATCACCGTTGGGAAGTTTCTTGATTCGCCGCATCTTCCGGTGGGAGGATGCATTACAGAGACACTGTACTCCGCAGGCTTGGACCGGATGAATTTTCGAGACTGCGCTATGGCTAATGCTGCCTTCATATTCGCAGACCTGATGATCAATCCGCCGGGTGAGCGGCTACGGGATCGGCACGAACCGCAGGCTTGGAACCTATTGCACCTATTTGAAGGGGTACTACCGCAACCGGCGGGCAACTCTGCCGCACTGCCCGTGCAATCAATTGCACAGCCTTTGAGTAGCTAGGGAGGTAATCGGATACGTCTTTGATGTTCGCGGGACCTTGCCCACGGGGGCAAGCAACAGGTAGCCCGCCCATGGATTACCCCCCACACCCCCTTTTTTGCCGCCAATCTGAAGTGGGACGGCACCCTGCCCGCAGTTCGTGCATTGAAAAATGCCAGCGACTTCCCCATCAAAAAACCCTAGGGGCTTGGATTTGGGCGGGGATTTGGGCGGGTAAGCCACCACAAAAAGAAAAAAACCCCAAGTGAATCAATCACTTAGGGCAATTCTTGGCGGAAACGGAGGGATTCGAACCCTCGATGAGGCTCTACACCCCATACTCCCTTAGCAGGGGAGCACCTTCGGCCACTCGGTCACGTTTCCTGAAAATCAGAGCCGCGATTATGTCACGACTTCGGGGCTTTATCAGGCAACAGGCTGATCCAATCCAAAAGCCTTGTGCAGCGCGCGCACTGCAAGCTCCATGTATTTCTCGTCAATCACCACCGAGGTCTTAATTTCACTGGTGGAGATCATCTGGATGTTGATGCCCTCTTCACTCAACACGCGGAACATAGTACTGGCCACGCCCACATGGCTACGCATACCAATGCCGACAATCGACACTTTGCAGATTTTGGTGTCGCCAACCACTTCCTGTGCACCAAGCTTGGGTACCACCACGGTTTTCAACAAATCCATGGCCTTAGCGTAATCGCCGTGGTTCACGGTGAAGCTGAAATCGGTCTTGCCATCCTTGCTAAGGTTCTGGATGATCATGTCCACTTCGACATTGGCATCAGCCACGGCGCCGAGGATCTGGTAGGCAATACCAGGCTTATCGGGGACGCCAAGAACCGAAATCTTGGTCTCATCACGAGTAAACGCAATGCCGGAAACAATGGCTTGTTCCATGTTTTCATCTTCCTCAAAAGTAATCAGCGTGCCAGATGTGGCTTCTTCAACAATATCAATGTCCCAAGGCGTGAAACTGCTCAGGACACGCAGCTTAACCTTGTATTTGCCCGCAAATTCCACCGAGCGGATCTGCAGCACCTTGGAGCCCATGGAGGCCATCTCCAGCATCTCTTCGAAGCTGACCGTGCTCAGGCGGCGGGCCTCGGGCACCACGCGCGGGTCGGTGGTGTAAACGCCGTCCACGTCTGTGTAGATCAGGCATTCATCGGCTTTCATGGCGGCAGCCACGGCAACGGCCGAAGTGTCCGAGCCACCACGCCCCAGCGTGGTGATGTTGCCGAGTTCGTCCAGCCCCTGGAAGCCGGTAACGATGACCACCCTGCCCGCTTTCAGGTCTGCGCGCACTCGTCTGTCGTCAATCGACTTGATGCGCGCCTTGGTGTAGGCGCTGTTGGTGCGAATGGGCACCTGCCAGCCCGCGTAGCTCACTGACTCCAGACCTTGAGCCTGCAATGCAATGGCTAACAAGGCGCTGGATGCCTGCTCGCCGGTGGCGGCCAGCATATCGAGTTCACGGCTGTAGGCATCACTCGGCTTGGATGGTGCCAGCTCTTTGGCTAGGGCCAGCAGGCGGTTGGTTTCGCCGCTCATGGCACTGGGCACGACCACCATCTGGTGACCGGCGCGCGCCCATTTGGCGACGCGCTTGGCAACATTGCTGATGCGCTCGGTAGAGCCCATCGACGTGCCGCCGTATTTATGAACAATCAAGGACATGTTGGGGTTGAACTGGCTAAAAAGGTTAGGGATTGTACCAATGCAGCTCCGGCCCACGGCGTTGGCAAAAACCGTGGGCCACCTTCAGGTGCATGGCGTGACCACGCGTCTGGCAAGCGGCAATTTGACGCATCAACTCATCCAGTTGCGCGGTGGTCGGCGTGGCTTGGTAGCCGCTCTGCAGCCAGTAGCGCAGCACATTGGCCAACCGGGACTGGCTCAGGGTTTGCAGCAACTTGATGCGTGGCGGCACCCCCACCTGCACCAGATCCTGCTGCGCCACCTCCAACAGCAAAGCTTGAGCTTGCGCGGCATGCTGGGCACTGCGAGCCAAAGTGTCACGAAACTGAGGGAAACATGCCGCCAGTGCAGGTAGCACCTGGGCACGGATGCGGTTGCGGGTGAAGCGTTCCTGCTGGTTGCTAGGATCATCCACAAACGCGGCGCCCTGTTCTGCCAGCCAACGCCGGATCTCCTGCCCCGCCACGCGCAGCAAGGGCCGGTGGTAGTGAATGCCACCGCGCGTCCAGCTTGACGGCATGGCACTCAGGCCTGGCAGACCAGCACCCCGGCTCAAAGCAAGTAGCAGGGTCTCCATCTGGTCATCAGCATGGTGCGCAACAGCTATTGATTTAATGGCAAACTCCCCTTTATTCAAAGGGGCTAGAGCCTCAAAAGCCTTATAACGTGCACGACGAGCCGCATCCTCCGGGCTCTGACCCGGCGCGGGCCGGGCATCGACTTTTTGCACAGTGAGTGGTAAGTCCAGTGCCGCGCAAACACGCTGACAGTGCACCTCAAAATCATCGGCGGCGGCCTGCAAGCCGTGGTGCACATGGACCGCATGCACCTGCCCCGGCCATTTTTGCGCACAGGCCAGCAACAAGGCGGTAGAGTCCGCACCACCACTGTAGGCCACCGTCAGCGGCAAAGCGGGGCTGAATGCCGCGACGGCCTGCGGCAGGGACAGCGTCATATCAGGCGCTACTTGCCCGGCTTGATATCGGTAAAGCGCCCATAGCTTTGCAGTCGGGCGAAACGTCGGTCCAGTAGCTCAGCGGTTTTAAGGTCGCTGACTTGGCGATAGGCATCGGTCAGAGCCCGTTTGAGGAAGGTGGCCATCTGCTTCGGATCACGATGCGCCCCACCAACCGGTTCGTTGACGATCTTGTCCACCACACCCAGCGCTTTTAGACGGTGCGCAGTAATACCCAACGCGTCGGCAGCTTCCTGCGCCTTCTCGGAGGTTTTCCAGAGGATGGAGGCACAGCCTTCAGGGCTGATCACCGAGTAAATGGAATACTGCAGCATCAGCACCTGGTCGCCCACCGAGATCGCCAGCGCACCGCCCGAGCCGCCTTCGCCAATGATGGTGACAATGACCGGCACTTCAAGCTGGGCCATCTCGAAGATGTTGCGCCCAATGGCTTCAGACTGGCCGCGCTCCTCGGCGTCAATGCCTGGATATGCGCCAGGGGTGTCGACAAAAGTGAACACCGGTAGCTTGAACTTTTCAGCCGTTTTCATCAGCCGCAGTGCCTTGCGGTAGCCCTCGGGCTTGCTCATGCCAAAGTTGCGCAGACCACGTTCTTTGGTGTCGCGGCCTTTTTGCTGACCAATCACCATACACGGCGTGCCGTTGAAGCGAGCTAGCCCGCCGATGATGCTCAAATCGTCGGCAAAGTGCCGATCCCCATGCAACTCGACGAAGTGTGTGAAGATGTCGTTCACGTAATCCAGCGTGTAGGGGCGTTCGGCGTGGCGTGCAATCTTGGTGATCTGCCAGGGGGTCAAGTCACTATAGATGTCTTTGGTGAGCTGCTGACTTTTTTTGGCCAGCTGGTTGATTTCAGCTGAAATATCTACCGCCGACTCGGTCTGCACGTAGCGCAGCTCTTCGATCTTGTTTTCCAGCTCGGCAATCGGGGTCTCAAAATCCAGGAATGTTTTTTTAGCCACAAAAGCTCCATGTCATCTGATGGGGGAAGTGCAAAACCTGGCGACCAGGCTTTGCGCGCCATGAAAAACAACGGCGTATTCTAGAGGCCGCTCAATACGCGACTGGCAGCGGGTCCAACGAGCGCCAAATATACCAAGTTGCCACAGTCCGGTACGGAGCCCAGGCCAGCGCCACCTCGCGCGCGTCACTGCGGCTGACCACATCGCCCGAAAAATAACACTTGCTGATGCCATTGATCAAGCCCACGTCGTCCAGCGGCAGCACGTTTGGTCGCATCAAATGAAAGATCAGGAACATCTCGGCGGTCCAGCGGCCAATGCCACGAATGGCGATTAGCTCGGCAATGATTGCTTCGTCGTCCATGTCTGTCCAGGCATCCACATGCACCAGCCCGCTGTCAAAATGCAAGGCCAAATCGACAATGTATTCAACCTTGCGCACACTCAAACCCGCAGCGCGCATGTCGTCGATCCTGAGCTTGAGTATCTGCTCGGGCGTGATTTGCGCAGGAAGTGTGGCAAAACGATCCCATACGGTTTGCGCTGCCTTCACCGATATTTGTTGTCCGATCACGCTGCGTGCCAGCGTGGCAAACGCATCACCCCGACTTTGCAGGCAAGCCTTGCCAAACTGAGGAATCAGCCGCTTCATGACACGGTCTTTCTTCATCAGGTGCTTGCAAGCATCAGCCCAGTACGGTGGAGTGAGCACATTGCTCACCATCAATTCAGAAGCTGCCATCGCTTATTACAGAAAGGCCACGAGCATAAAACATACAGCAACCATTACTTGACTGCCTCCCACGTTGTCCCAGCCGCCGAGTCTTTCAACACGATGCCCTGGGCCAGCAAATCTTGGCGTATACGATCCGCCTCGGCAAAATTTTTGCCAGCCTTGGCGGCAGCGCGTTGCGCAATCAAGGCATTAACGGCCTGATCATCCAGACGAGCACCTGCTTGCAAATATGCCTTCGGGTCACCTTGCAGCAAACCCAGACATGCGCCCAAGGCCTTCAGCAGTCCCGCCAACGCTAAAGAACCGCTACGGTTGACCTCGGACGCCAGATCAAACAGCACAGCCACCGCTTCGGGTGTACCAAAATCGTCGTCCATCGCCGCCTTGAAGCGCGCCGCATAAGGATCGGTCCAGTCGATCGCGGTCGCGGTCGGGTTATTGGCCAGGTCCAGCGCCGTGTACAGGCGCTTGAGCCCGCTACGCGCGTCGTCAAGGTGCACATCACTGTAGTTCAGCGCGGTGCGGTAGTGCGTGCGCAACAGGAAAAAGCGCACCGTTTCGGGGTCGACCTTGGCCAGCACGTCGCGGATGGTAAAGAAATTGCCAAGACTCTTGGACATCTTTTCGTTGTCAACGCGTACAAAGCCGTTGTGCACCCAGAACCGGGCCAGAGGCTTGCCGCTGGCGCCCTCGCTCTGCGCGATTTCGTTTTCGTGGTGCGGAAACTGCAAATCTGCGCCGCCCCCATGAATATCGAAAGTTTCGCCCAACGCATCACAACTCATAGCACTGCATTCAATATGCCAGCCGGGGCGGCCCTTGCCGTAGCCGTAACCGAGCACGTCGGCATCCCACTTGGCATCATCAGGCTCAGTGGCTTTGGCCGCCTTCCACAAGACAAAGTCCAGCGGGTCGTCCTTGCCGTCCTGCACCGCGACGCGCTCGCCCGCGCGCAGTTCGTCGAGCGACTTACCAGAGAGCTTGCCGTAGCCAGGAAACTTGCGCACCGCGTAATTCACATCACCACTGCTGGCTTTGTAGGCCAGACCCTTGGTTTCGAGCTGCTGGATCAGCCCCAGCATCTGCGGCACATATTCCGTGGCACGCGGCTCCAGCGTGGGCGGCTCGATCCCCAGCAAAGCAATGTCGTGGCGCATGGCTTCAATCATCTCGTCGGTCAGCGCGCGGATAGTGATGCCGCGCTCCAGCGCGCGCTTGATGATCTTGTCGTCAATATCGGTAATGTTGCGTACATAAGTGACGCTGTAGCCACTGGCCTTCAACCACCGCTGCACCACATCAAACGCCATCATCATGCGGGCATGACCAATGTGGCACAGGTCGTAAATGGTCATGCCGCACACGTACATACGCACATGACCCGGCTCAATGGGAGAAAAAACTTCCAGCTCTCGTGAAAGCGTGTTGAAAATGCGCAAACTCATGGGGTAAAAAACTTCGATTCTGATCAGGCCGAAAAAAGCCAGGCGGATCGGGCAAGCACTAGAAATGCGTGACCTCCGCTACAATGCCAGTCAGTATAAAGCCCTGTTGGCGTGGTCCGACTTCGCGGCCGTTTTCCAATTCTCAAATCTCAGCATCCATGAAACAGGCTCCAAACGCTCTCTACAAGTCGCTTCGTCTGCTGCTTTTGGCAGGCGCGTGTGTCGCCGCGTCAGCCTACGCGGATGAGTACGCCGATGTCACCCAACTGATGCGCGCCAACAAGTTTGCGGAAGCCTTAACTCGGGTGAACACTCAGCTTGCCACCAAGCCAGCCGACCCGCAAATGCGCTTTTTCAAAGGCGTCATCCAGCGCAATCTGGGCAAGTCTGCGGAAGCCATTAGCACTTTCACCCAACTGACACAAGACTACCCCGAGCTGCCCGAGCCTTACAACAACCTGGCGGTGCTGTATGCAAGCCAGGGGCAGTATGACAAAGCACGCCTGGCGCTGGAGATGGCCATCCGCACCAACCCCAGCTATGCCACCGCGCATGAAAACCTGGGTGACGTTTATGCCCGGTTAGCCAGCCAAGCCTACAACAAGGCCTTACAGCTTGACAGTTCCAACACCGCAGTGCCACCCAAGCTGGAGTTGATTGGTGAGCTCTTCAAGACCAATTTGAGCGGCGCCCACGCACCAGGCAAGACATCCGTTGTAGCTGCGGCGACAGAGCCTGCGGTGAAACCCGTGGCACCAGCTGTTGCGCCTTCGCCTGCTGTCAAACCGTCGGTACCGGTTGTCACCGCGTCGACGCCAGTCGCAGTAGCCGCAGCCACTAGCAAAGCTAACGAAAAGGCCTCTGTCACTCCTGCGGCCAGCAATTCACTACCCAAGTCAGTGACCCCGGATGCCCAAGCCAACAAGGCTGTCGAAGCGGCAGTGCTCGCCTGGGCCAAGTCTTGGTCTGAGAAAAATACCGCTGCTTACCTGAAAGCATACAGTGCGGACTTTCAACCCGCTGGTAAACAAACGCGTGGAGCCTGGGAAAAGGAACGCCACCAACGCATTGACGACAAGAAAGACATTGCCGTCACGATCACCGACTTGGTTGTGCACGTCAAAGGTGATCAGGCGATTGCCACCTTTCACCAAGCGTACAAGGCCGATCACCTGTCGGTCACCAGCCGCAAAACCCTGGATCTCAAGAACGTGGCTCAGCACTGGCTGATCACACGGGAGGCTGTGGGTCGTTGAAGCAGCGTGATCCACGGCCCCACCGGGTACCGCTTTGCTGGTGGAACTGGATGCAGCCTAGGTCTGCCCATCCGACGCGTTTGAAGGTCTTTGCCCTAGCTTGTTGCACTTGGTTGTTCGGCACCTTGGTCGTTCCGTGCCACGCTGAAACACAGCGGATACACCATCCTGAATCGGCTGTGTATCAACAACGCCATCTGATACGCAAGCATGTCTTGGCACAAAAACCAATCGTTGCGAGTCAGCAAGCGTTAGCGCGCACGGCCGCCAAGCCCAAAGATCAAGCTGGCACTGCTGAAGCACGCCTGCTGGACGTCTACCGCTTGATCGGCCACTATGAAACACGCACGGCGCTGGAACGGGCTGAACGCCTGGTCAGCGACTATCCCAACTTTGCACTGGCGCAGCTGGTTTATGGTGACTTGCTGTCTTCACGCGTGCGTTCGGTGACACGGTTTGGCGACGTGCCCGCCAACCAACTCAAGGGCAATGTGACAACCCTCTCCGCGCTACGCTCAGAGTCTGAGGCACGCCTTAAAGCCCTCAGGGAACGTCCGCCAGCAGGCTTTGTACCCGCCGAGTTCGTGCTGCTGTCACACACCAACAAGCATGCCATTGCCGTTGATGCCGCACGGTCGCGCCTGTACCTGTTTGAAAATCGCGACAGCGGTGTAACGCTGATCGCAGACTATTACATCTCGATCGGCAAATTGGGCGTGGAAAAAAACGCTGAAGGCGATCAGCGCACGCCACTGGGGGTGTATTTCATCACCAGCCAGCTGGACCCGAAAACGCTCAAGGACTTCTACGGTGCAGGGGCTTTGCCGATCAACTACCCCAACGTTCTGGATATACGGCGCGGCAAGACCGGGGGTGGTATCTGGCTGCACGGCACACCGTCCGATCAGTTCTCGCGTCCACCCCAGGACAGCGATGGCTGCGTGGTGTTGGCCAACCCTGACCTCAAGCACATCATCCAGACGGTGGCCATCCGTAGTACGCCAGTGGTGATCGCCAACCAACTTACCTGGGTTCCACAGGATAAGGTTCGCGCTCGCGCAACCCCTTTTGAGGCACGTCTGTCCGCTTGGCGTGAAGCCAAGTCCAGCGGTGACTTGATCAAGCTCAACACCTTCTATGCCAGCGACCTTTCCGCCGATGCCAAAACCAAGGACGATTGGCAATCCAGACTGGCCCGGGAAGTGGCACAAGTTCATGGAAGGGAACTGCAGATCAAGGATCTCTCCCTGCTGCAGTGGCAGGACAAGGAAGACACCATGGTGGTAACCTTTGGCGAAGTGATTGCTGGCCAGCGTACGGGTACCACCGTACGTCAATACTGGTCACGCCGTGCGGGTCAATGGACGATTTTTTACGAGGGGGACATCTGATGTTGTTGACAAATAAATTAGCTAAAGCCCTTTTATGCATTGCTTCTACAGCTATATTTTCAGCAGCAAATATTGCACAAGCCGAAACTGCACCTCAGGTCAGGTTCGCTACCTCGGCAGGTGATTTTGTGGTGGAGTTGTACCCCGACAAGGCGCCCAAAACGGTGGCCAACTTTTTGCAGTACGTCAAGGACAAACACTTTGACGGCACCATCTTTCACCGCGTCATTCCCAATTTCATGATCCAGGGAGGCGGCTTTGACGCCAAATACGCCGAAAAACCCACGCGTCCGCCGGTCGAACACGAAGGCCGTCAGGCGCTTGAAAAAGGTGGCCCGCGCAACGTGACCGGTACACTGGCCATGGCACGTACCAACGACCCGCAATCGGCCACGGCACAGTTTTTTATCAACGTGCACGACAATGCTTTTCTGGACCCGGTGATCATTCCACCTGGCGACCCGGTGCCCAAGTTTGAGTACCAGGGCCACGTCTATGAAAATACGCCACGCGCCAAGCTGGTCAATGCCCCGCAGTTATTCGGTTATACCGTGTTCGGCAAGGTTATCTCGGGCATGGCGGTGGTGGAAAAAATCAAATCTGTTCCCACGGGCTCTGGTGGCCCTTTCCAGACGGACGTCCCCAAGACGCCCATTCTCATCAACTCCGCAACCCTGGTGAAATAAAACATGAGTAACCCAAAAGTCGAACTCCACATTGCCAACTACGGCACCATTACCCTTGAACTCGATCAGGAAAAGGCCCCCAATACGGTGGCCAATTTCCTGAGCTATGTGAACAAGGGCCACTACAACAACACCATTTTTCACCGCGTGATTCCCGGCTTCATGGTGCAAGGCGGTGGCATGGAACCCGGCATGAAAGAAAAGAAAGGTGACAAACCGATCAACAATGAAGCCAACAATGGCCTGAAGAATCTGAGCTACACCGTGGCCATGGCCCGCACGGGCGATCCGCACTCGGCCACCGCACAGTTTTTCATCAACGTGGCCGACAACGGTTTTCTGAACCACACGGCGCCTAGCGCCCAAGGCTGGGGTTATGCCGTGTTTGGCAAGGTTATCGATGGCACCGACGTGGTGGACAAGATCAAGACTGTCAAAACCAGCCGCAAGGGCTACCACGATGACGTGCCGGTTGAAGACGTGGTGATCGAAAAGGCTGTGGCACTGTAAACCAGCCCTGCTCAGGCGGCACGCGCTGCCTGCACAGGCGGCCCCCAAGGCCTGTCATGTCCAGTCCGCAGCTGCCCTGCACGACACCGTCTGCGTGGCCCGTTCTCGTGGCGCCAGCACATTGGCGTCGTCTCGACTTCATCTCAGACCTGCACCTGCAAGCCAGCGAGCCCGCCACCTTCAAGGCCTGGCAACAGTACCTGCAAACGAGCACCGCAGACGCCCTGTTCATTCTGGGTGACTTATTTGAAGTCTGGGTGGGAGACGATGTGACCACTGTGCTACCCGGTCATACACCGGGTTTTGAGGTCCAATGCCAGCAAGAACTGGCTGAAGCCTCACAGCGCATGGCGGTATTTTTCATGCACGGTAACCGTGACTTTTTGCTCGGTGAAAACTTTGCCTCGGCCTGTGGCATGACCCTGCTGGCCGACCCAACGGTGTTGGCGTTTGACAGCCAGCGCTGGCTGCTGTCCCATGGTGACGAACTTTGCCTCGGCGACACCGATTACCAGCTGTTTCGCGCCACAGTGCGGACATCCGCCTGGCGCAATACCTTTCTGGCCAAGCCTCTGGCCGAGCGCCAGACAATTGCTCGCGGCCTGCGCGCGCAAAGCGAATCCCACAAAGCAAGTGGTGCGACCTACGCGGATGTGGACACCGCCGAGGCGCTGCGGTGGTTGCAAGCAGCCCAAGCCAACACGCTGATTCACGGTCACACACACCAACCGGCTGATCACCTGTTGAATCCGGACGCAGATGCACCCAAGCGCCGTCTGGTTCTGAGCGACTGGGATGCCTCTGCGATTCCAGCACGGCTGGAGGTGTTGCGCCTGAACATCGGCGCAGAGCCAGCGCGTTTCAAACACAATCTCTAGCATGGGAAAAAATCGGCTTGAAGCGTTTAGTGATGGCGTTCTGGCCATCATCATTACCATCATGGTGCTGGAGATGAAGGTGCCTCACGGTGAGGACATGGCTTCTTTGCGGCCGCTGTTACCCGTGTTTTTGAGCTACGTGCTGAGCTTTGTCTACGTCGGCATTTACTGGAACAACCATCATCACCTGCTGCACGCTGCACACCGCATCAGCGGCGGCATGCTTTGGGCGAACCTGCATCTGCTATTTTGGCTGTCACTGTTTCCGTTCGTAACAGGCTGGATGGGCGAAAACCACTTTGCGCCGCTGCCAACAGCGCTTTACGGGGTCATTCTGCTGATGGCGGCGGTGGCTTACATCATCTTGCAGCGCTCAGTCATTGCCAGTGAGGGAAGCGACTCTCATCTGGCGCGTGCCATCGGGCGGGATATCAAAGGCAAGCTATCTGGGCTGATCTACGCCGCGTCCATACCCTGCGCCTTCATCGTCCCATGGCTTGCACAAGCGTGTTTTATCGTTGTGGCGCTGATGTGGCTAGTGCCGGATCGGCGTATCGAGAGTGTGCTATCAGGTACCAATCAGTAGCCGCGAGATGTACCACCGGGCCAATCCTTGGCCCCAAATAGGGCTTGAACCTTAAGGCTTCAACAAGACCTTCAGCACATTTTGCAAGCGCCGGGCTGCGGCTGGCTCAAAAGCCCCGCCCAGCACCACCGCCACATCCTGCCCCCAGGTCTGCACCGGCGCCGGGTCGTTGCGCTTGGTGAGCAACTGCAACTGCAGCATGCGCCGTGCGCTAATGTGTTCAGCGGGCGTGGGCACTTCAGCGGCCATTTCCAGGCGCAGCAGCGCGGTGCTGGTATCGCCTTGCGGGGCTGGCGCCACCGCCTTGGCCCAACCAGCGCGCACCGCAGGTGCCACGCGCGAGCCCAGCTCCTGCACGCTGGGGACTTGCTCGGCATCGCGCTTTTCCCACGCCGTTAGCAAGTTCGTCAGTGCCTCGCCATGCGCCTGGGCGGCCAGCTTGCGCAAGGCCGACTGAGCCTGCTCCAGCGCATCGCGTTGTGCTCGGAAAGCAGCGTCACCCAAACGCGGCGCATCAAAGCGCTCGCCCATCGGGGCGCGGTCAGAGCGTGCGTCGCGGAAACCGCCACGGTCATCACCGCGTGAGCCGGGACGTGCATCACGGCTGCCATCTCGGCCAGCAGGGCGGCCTGCGTCTTTGCGGTCGCCAAACTTGCCACCGCGCGCGGGAGCGCTCGCAGCTTCTTTCTTCATGCCGGGGCGGTCATCACCACGCATCGCGACGACTGGCTTACGGACCACCGGCTTGGCCGCTTCGGGGGCTGGCTCAGACTCGGAACTCTCAGATGACGCCGCAGTATCTGCTATGTTTTCAGAAGTCTCTCGTCCCTGTTCAACCTGGGCTTGAACCGATTTTTCATCTGGAGTTTCAGCAGCAGCCACCACCGCAGCCTTGGCTTGGGCCTGGCCACGCAAGGCGGCATCCAGGTCAGCCATGGCGCTCTTGATGGCCTGGGCATCACCGGAAGCATTGGCTGCCTGCAGCGCTATGGAGGCATCCATCACGATGCGGTCACGCTCGCTCAGCGCGCTTTGCGCCTTTTCTCTGTCTGCTGTTTTGCGGTTGAAGGCTTCGTCAATCGGCTTGCGGAACGCATCCCACAATTTTTGCTCATGGCGACGTTCGATAGGAACGCGATGCGCCTCGGCCTGCCAGCGTTGCTGCAGCGCCTTCACGGCGTCGATGCGCAGCACCTCTTGCGCACCCAGGGACTTGGCCTCTTCAATCATGGCGTGACGTTCAGCCAGGCTCTGCTTTTGCAGCGCTTCCAGAGGTGCAGCGGCCTCGTCAATGGCGGCCTTCCAGAGCGCATTCAACTCGGCATACATCTTTTCACCGACGTGACCCGACTCGCGCCAACGGTCACCAAACTGGTGCAACACGCGGTTGAAGCCCTTCCAGTCGTCATCCAATGCCGTGCGGTTGGCTTGTGCCCAGGCCTTAACCTCGTCAATCAGTGCCAGGCGCTGGGCGCGATGCTCGCCGGTCTCGGCCTTGAGCTTGTCCAGCCAGGCCTCGACCACCTTGTGGGCTTCGTTGCAGGCGTCGTCAAAGCGCTTCCACAGGCCGTGGTTGGGCACGCCGCCCTGATCCGTCAGTTTCCACTGCTCGCGCAGCTGGCGCAGCGTTTCCTGCACCTTGCGCCCACCCATGGCCTGGCCCTCGGGACGGTTGAGCAAACCTTCAGCTTTACCCACTAGTTCCTCACGCAACTGGTCCGCACGCCAGCGCTGCCAGCCTTCGAGTTCACCGGCTGCGGCCAAGGCGCCACGCGCCTGGTTTTCCAGCTTGTCGTCGATAAGGCGACCAAATTCTTTCAGTGCGTTGCGCAGTTCGTTAGCCGCACCTGCACTGGCTTTGCTGTGACCCTGGGTGACCTCCTGCTCTAATTTTGCAAGCGCATCAGCAACGGCTGAGGTGGCCTTGGCTTTGACCTCAGGGTCAACCGCTGCCTTGGGGGCTTTCACCACCGGCTCCAGCGGAATGCCGCGCGCCAGACGCAATTCGTCTGCCCACACAGGAACATTGGGCAAAATAGCGTTGCCGTCTTGCGCAGCCAGCACGGCCTGAGTCAGGGCCGCCTGGAAGGCATCCCAGACCAGGCCCAACTGAGCTTGCGAGGCCTGTAGCAGAGGTGGAAACTTGGCATCCACGCTGGGCCAGTTGGCATCGTTGGCCAGCGTCGCCGCCTCGGCCTGCCAGCTGCTCACGTCAGTGCTGAGGCCTTCCTGCGCAGTTTGCGCATCGCGCCAAGGCTTGGTGGACAGCACTTCAATACGCTGGGCCACCAGCACGGCGGCTTCACGCTGCACCTGAACGCGATGTTGCAGGTCTTCAATGGCGCGCACGCGCTCCACCAGTTGGGCCTTCAAGCTGGCCAAAGGTTCCTTGCTCAGCGGCGCACCTGCTTTGGCGGCGTCGCGCTGCCAGGCCAGGGCGTCGGCCAAATTCAATTTGGACAGGGCCAGCAACGCCTGGGCTTTATCGGCCCACTCCAACGCGATGGTCGCCTGTGTCTTGCTACGCTTGATCTCGTCGAGCTTTTCGCGAAGCAGCTTGGCCGCGCCCTTGTCTTTGCCGCTGAGCTCCTTGAACACCTGCTGCAACTGCTCAGGTGCCGGACCAGTAGCCAGCCACTCACGGATACAAGCCATGCGTTCGCCCGAGGTCTGTGCTGAAAACGCACCATGCGTCAACCCATCCAGTGGGTGAGCTTCGTGGGATTTAGCCGACGCGGCAGGAGCGTCAGGGATGGAATCTGCAGGGTTGTTTTTGGAAAAGGGAAACATCGACATCACGTACACGAAAAGAAAAGATGCCTGCCAGAGTACAGCAGGAGCAAAAGGCTATTTTCGCCGCGTTTTAGTCCAGCTTGAAAAACATTTGTGCTTTAGCCCCCGGCGCTACTCGGTAGCCAAGCTCAATTCGGCGTGCGGCTTCCATTTCGCCTCGGGTGAAACTGCCTTGGCGGCCCCAAGAAACAGCCGCTCGGGGGGGAGATTAAGACTGGCTAGGTAGTCACGCACAGCGACACCGCGCTTGACTGCCAGCGCCTGCATGGCTGACTCCGAGGCATCCATATGCGCCAGCAGCAGCGCTTCCATCTCGGGCACGGGAATATCCTTGGTCAGCCCGATCAGGTTGCGCGGCTTGGGAAAGTCGCCGCGTCGGTACACCTTGCGCAGCAAGGCCGGGTACTCCTCAGCAGAAACAGCGATCGGAGCAGACGCCGCGTCCTTGGAGTCCCCGGCAGGTTGCGAACGGCGCTTTTCACCTTGCACCAAAGTCTGCAATTGAAGGCGTTTGTAGTCGTCGCGCTCGACCTCAAGACTGGCGGTGCCCACCACGGTCATCTTCAACGCCGGGCGCTCTTGCAGCGCCTTGGCCACTTTGTCCAGGCCCACTTTGGCTTGATCGCTCAGCACCGCCGAGCCTGCATCGAAGCTAACCATACTAAGCTCATCGCCGCCACTGCCACCCAACGTGTTGGCCAGCAGGCTGAACGGCGCGGTGACGGCTTTAACAATCAGATTACCAATGATCCTGAAGACTACGGGCATCAGACGGAACTGCGGATCATTAAGCGAGCCGCTGATCGGCAGGTCAACATCAATCACACCGTTGCGATCCGCCAGCAGGGCCACGGCCAGTTTCACCGGCAGACTGTTGGTGGCACCTGGCACCGCGTCACCAAACTTGAGCTGATTGAGAACAACCTTGTTGCTGGCCGTCAGCATGCCGTCCGGCTGCACCTTGTAGGCCACATCGACGCTGAGCTTGCCGCGTTCGATGCCATAACCGGCGTAGCGCGCAGAATAGGTGGACAGCGGGGCTAGTTCTAGATCACGCACTTTGCCTTTAATGTCCAGCGCGATGGGTTTGACCAGCGGATTGATCTTGCCCAGCACTTCCAGCGTGGCTGTGCCTTCGGCGCGACCACGCAGTTCCAGATCGGCCAACTGAATGTCGCCCGCTGCGGTTTGCGATGAGAACGCACTGAGTTTGCCGACCAACTCGGTCAAGTCAGCTGAGTAATTGGGCTTGATGAAATGATCCGTGAAATTGACACGCCCGCCCAACAGACTGATCGGACCAAAATGGATCACAGGCGCCAAAGCGGCGTTCGCCTTATCAGACGGCTGCGCAGCCGCCACCGCAGTCGACGCAACATTTGCAGGCGCAGAAGCTGGTGAAGAAGCTCCATTTTTGCTAGCTTCTAATGTAGTATTTACGGTGGCTGTAGCCGGTTTCATCACATCCTGAAGGTTCAGGCGACCGGTCTCGCTCAAGATCAGCCGGGCGTAAAAATCGCTCAGCACGGTGCCTTGCACATCCACCTTGGTGGCGGTACCTGGGGCAAGAGCGACATCCAGCCCCGTCAGACTCAGGCTTTTCCAGTTCAGCAAGTCTTCGGCGGCGATGAAAGGTTCGGCTTGGCTGACCGTGCGGGCTTGCAGGTCTTCCAGTCGTGCGTCACCTGTGACGTGTAGCGCCATTCCTTGGCTCTGTTGAGCCAGGTTGATCCGTCCCTTGAAACTGGTGTCTGCGCGCGACAAAGACACGTTCAGGATATCCAGAAGATAAGGCGCGAAGGCCTGCATCGGCAAGCGCTCAGCCGTCAGGTCACCCTTGACCACCAGGGGACTCAAGGCACCCGTACCGCGCCAGAACACTTTGCCGGGGTCAGTGTGGCCATGTTGCACGCGAGCCGCCAGTGTCATGGCGAACGGCGTTTTGCCCTTGGTCGTGAACTTTTTCAGCTGCAAGCTCAAGGACGACACGTCCAGGTGGACAGGCTTGATGGGCAAGTTGTCAGCAAAGGTGACAACGCCCTCGCCCACCTGCAAGTCTTTGACCGTCAACAGCCAGGGTTTGTCTGCGCTGGCGTGAATCTTTTTGTTGTTGGTGGTGGACGCCGCACCTGAAGACGCTGCAGAGCGAGGCTTAGCCTCGTTACCTTTCAACCAGTCCTCAAACATCCAGCGCCCGTTAGTTTCACGCGTCACGCCCACGGAAGGTTGTGTCAGTTTGATCGACCCAAACTCAACAGCGTGCGCCCCCACATCCGCCACAACATCCCCCAGTTGCAGCTGCCTGATGCTGGCCAGCGCATTCTTCTTGTCGCCCGTCAACGCGAATTTATCCAACGACAAACTTTTCAGCTGAAGCCGGGTGTGGCTGGCCTGCGTGGCGCTGGCTGCAGCCCAGGTCAGGCTCAGGTCCGCCTTGAGTTGACCGTCCAAATGGGGATTCAAATAGTCATCGACGTAGGACGCCGCCAGGTTCAACGGCAAATCGGCCACTTGGGCGCTCACGTTGGCAAGCTGGTCCGTGGCGCTGCCCTTGAATTGCAGCGTGGCTGCGGCTATCTGGGCGCTGCCTTCAAATGGCATAGGTTGGGTGAAAGGCCAAGTCAGTGCGTGGGCTTGCAACTTGAGCGCGCTCAACGTCAGAGCAACTGGCTTGGCTGGCGATTGATCCAGCCAGGAAACCTCGCCGCCTTGCAGGTCCACGTCATCGGCTTGCACCTGCCACACCTTCTCGACAGCGGTGCTGATAGGTGGAGCATCTTTTTGTGCTCCAACCCCTTTTCTGCCTTGACTATCAGATACATTTTTAGGAGCAACGTGAGTGGACGAACTCTGCGCCAGGCTCATGACGTTGAGTATGCCGGCGCGGTTGCGCTGCAAGCTCAGGTGCGGCTGCTTCAGCGTCACCCGGCCCAATTGCACATGATGACTCAATGGCTGCACGTCTTTGAGCTGCACACTGAGCGCATCGAACGTCAGCAGGTCTGCACTCCCAGGGTTGGCTGCTTGTGCGGATGGACTACCAGGGTGCGGCTCAACCAGGCGCACATGGCTGGCACTAACCACGCCGGTGAGCTTGACGGCGGTCTGGTCGGCTTGCTCAAAAGCGAGTTTGACATCCGCATTGAGCACAGCAGACTCCAGCCGTACCGGCAAGCTGGCGGGCAAGTAGCCCAGATAAGGCGCCAGGTCGAGGTCTTTGACCACAAACTGCGCATCGGTCTTGTGGGTTTGAGCAAACGGCGTGGTGCTGGCCGACGAGTCAAACTGGCTGCCATTCAGGTCAAATGCCAGCTTGGGCTGGATCAAAACGTCGCGTTTTGACAACAAATTGCTTAAAAATGGCACATTGACTTGCAAATGACTTAAATGATGCTGCTTGCCTTTTGGTGTATCAGTCAGTTCCACGGCGCCATCTGACAACATCAGGTTGTAGAACGCAAAACGCAGCGGCGCAGAAGCATGTATTGGCGGTTCGCCCGCCTTGTCCGCCAACCTGGCCAATACGTCATCAACATCGTAATGGCCGTCGGAGATACGCGTCAGGTTGAGATGCGGTGACTCGACCTTCAGCGCATCCGCCACCGGCGCCAGCCGCAGTAGCGATTGGAGTTCCATATCTATATAGAGACGCCCGATGGTCAGTTGCGCACCATCTGCCCCATGGGCGCGCGCCACAGCCACGTCGCGCACACTGAGCTCCAGCGTCCAGGGTTTGAAGTCAACCTCACCCAACGTAACTTGGCGCCCCAGCAGTTCGCTCAGACGCGACTGCGCCTGAGACTTGAGCAGTGGTGGCACCGCCAACCAAGTGATCACCCACAAGGCCAGCAAACTACCCAGCGCCCCTATCAACCGACGCAGCCAGGGCTTCTCAAACATTGTTTTGCGGAGCGTGGGAGGAGTAAGCTGATCGGTATTCATAAGCAAGATTTTGAGGGCGAAAGCCCCTCAAAAGGTGTAGCAAATTGCACGGAATATCGCTTTTTTACACATAACAAATGCGATTGATATGGTTGACCTGACATATTAAGGCCACATAGAATTCGGCCAAACCCGGACTTTCCGGAAAATACCCTAAGCTGCCGACCCCGGCAACATCAAATTTCTGCACATACGGGAACCACAACAACCGCAGGATATTGATAGCGTAACAACCCAGGCGAGCGTTCAGACCAGTAGCATCCAATGCTGCTCATTGAACCCTCGCGCAAGAAGGAGAAGCTATGTCAGCATCTAAAAATCTGTTTCTGAGCCTACGAAGCGTCACCGCGACCATCGCCAAAGGCTTTTTCGACATCACCCACAACAGCATCGCCCTGATTGGCCTGACTGTTCTTTTCGTCTCCATCGCCCTGTTCGCCCGCCCGGAGTTGCGCACATTGGGTGAAAGCCAACTTTATAGCTGGCTGCAAGCACGTCAGATTGAATTGACCGGCGTCATCAGCGACCCTATCGCCAGCGACCGAGCCACCGCCACAGACCCCAAAGATCTGCCCAAACAGCAGGCCTCCGTGGCCACATGGATCAGCAAAAAATACCATGTCGCTCTTGAACCAGTAAGTGCAATTGTGTCGGAGGCCTACAGCGTGGGTACCCGTGCGCGATTGGACCCAACACTGATCCTGGCCGTCATGGCGATTGAGTCAGGCTTCAATCCTTTTGCGCAAAGCCAGGTTGGCGCGCAGGGTCTGATGCAGGTGATGACCAGCGTGCACAGCGACAAATACCAAAGTTTTGGTGGCAGATTTGCAGCATTTGACCCGTTGGCCAATCTGCAGGTTGGGGTCAAGGTATTGCAGGATTGCATCCGTTCAGCCGGGGGCTCGATTGAAGGAGGCCTGAGAAATTACGTGGGCGCTTCCAACATGCAAGATGACGGCGGCTATGCCGTCAAAGTCCTGGCCGAGTACAGCCGCTTGCAACAAGTGGCGCAAGGGCGATCAGTCCCCACATGGTTGCCAACCGTTGCAGCACCTCAAGAAGCTGCCGCACCAGCTTCAGGCTCACCAACTGTGCCCGTCAAATCCCCCAATGGCGCGGCCACTGTAGCGATGAACTGACGCTGGTCAGTTAAAATCCGCCACGTACGCAACTGGCGATAGGCAGCCCGCCCGCAGGGGTTTGGGAGTGCCGATGTGGGAACACCACGGGGGAGCGTGCCGCAAAGCCTATTCGGGCTTTGTGTTCAGCCGTTCGCCTGGGCAGCCCTGGTTTCATAGCATTGATGACTCACAGGCCCATTGTCTTTTAGGACTGCCATGTTCAACCGTAATATCCTTATTGAGCAAACCGACCCCGAACTGTTTGCCGCCATCCAATCCGAAAACCAGCGTCAGCAAGACCACATCGAGCTGATCGCCAGTGAGAACTACGCCTCGCCCGCCGTCATGGCGGCGCAAGGCACGCAACTCACCAACAAATACGCCGAAGGCTACCCAGGCAAGCGCTACTACGGTGGCTGCGAGTTTGTCGACATCGCCGAACAACTGGCCATTGACCGCGTCAAGCAGATTTTTGGTGCTGAGGCCGCCAACGTGCAGCCGCATTGCGGCGCATCGGCCAACGAAGCGGTCTTCCTCGCTTTCCTGAAACCCGGTGACACCATCATGGGCATGAGCCTGGCCGAAGGTGGTCACCTGACCCACGGCATGGCGCTGAACATGAGCGGCAAGTGGTTCAACGTGGTGAGCTATGGTCTGGATGCCAACGAAGCCATCGACTACGATGCGATGGAGCGCAAAGCCCATGAACACAAGCCAAAACTCATCATAGCCGGTGCTAGCGCTTATTCTCTTGCTATTGATTTTGAAAGATTTGCCAAAGTAGCCAAAGACGTGGGCGCGATCTTCATGGTCGACATGGCGCACTACGCGGGCCTGATTGCCGCTGGTGTCTACCCCAACCCAGTGCCACACGCAGACGTGGTCACCAGCACCACCCACAAGAGCCTGCGCGGCCCACGCGGCGGCATCATTTTGATGAAAGCGCAGCATGAGAAAGCCATCAACAGCGCCATCTTCCCCGGCCTGCAAGGCGGCCCGTTGATGCACGTGATTGCGGCCAAGGCGGTCGCTTTCAAGGAAGCCCTGCAACCCGAATTCAAGGTGTACCAACAACAGGTGCTGACCAATGCGCGCATCGTGGCCGAAACACTCACCGCGCGTGGCCTGCGCATTGTGAGTGGCCGCACGGAAAGCCACGTCATGCTGGTTGACCTGCGTTCAAAAAACATCACCGGCAAGGAAGCCGAAGCCGTGCTAGGTAGCGCCCACATGACCATCAACAAGAATGCCATCCCCAACGACCCGGAAAAACCCATGGTGACCAGCGGCGTGCGCATCGGCACCCCGGCCATGACCACCCGTGGGTTCAAGGATGAAGAAGCGCGGACAACTGCAAACTTGATAGCAGACGTGCTCGATAATCCAAGGGACAGCGCCCATATTGATGCAGTACGCGCCAAGGTCAACGCTCTGACAGCACGCTTCCCGGTTTACGGTTAATCACCAAGATGAAATGCCCCTTCTGCAGTCACCCAGACACCCAGGTGGTTGAAACCCGGGTGGCTGAAGACGGGGGTTTCATCCGCCGCAGACGGCGCTGCCCGTCCTGCGACAAACGCTTTACCACCTACGAGCGCCCGGAAGTCAACTTTCCGGCAGTGGTCAAGAAAGACGGCAGGCGCATTGAATTCGAGCGTGCCAAGCTGCTGGCATCCATGAAACTGGCGCTGCGCAAACGCCCGGTCAGCACCGAACAGGTGGACGGTGCGGTGGAGCGCATCGAAGAAAAACTGCTGAACCTGGGCCTACGCGAGGTGCTGTCCACGCGCATTGGTGAACTGGTGATGTTCGAGCTAAAAAAGCTCGACAAGGTCGCCTACGTGCGCTTTGCCAGCGTGTACCGCAGTTTTGAGGATATTGATGACTTCAAGACGCTGGTGGATGAGGTTGGGCGGTAGACCAGATACGACTCACTACCACAACGATTCCGACAGACGGTAATTGAAATCAGACCGGCGGATAGTCGCCCACCTTCCATGACGAGCCGCGTGAGTTTATGCTTGTCACATGGAAAAACTCTCAAATTTTCTACGAAGTAACCACTCTTCCATTCAACCCAGTCGACGTTTGCGGAAGACAGAAACGAGCGGTTTCTCACTCATTGAAGTCCTGGTTTCGATTGTTGTCTTGTCTTTCGGCCTGTTGGGAATGGTAGGCATGCAGGCCGCCTCGCTGCATGCAAATCGAGAGGCACGCCTACAGTCCTCCGGTGTTGTTCTGGCCCGCGAGTTAGCCGACATGATTCGTGGCAACAAGGCCGTCGGCATTCTCACTGCCAATAACCCTTATTTGGTCAATTTGACTTCTCCGCTAACACCGACAACTGCGTCCTATTGCCTGAACGTAGATCCTGCCACCACGACATGTACTGATACAACCGACATTGCCAATGCCGAAATGACAGAGTGGTTGGCCCGCGTAGACGCAGAACTGCCAGGAGCCAGAGTGGTGTCTTGCTTTGACACCACCCCCTTTGACGCCACTACCGGGTTACCCAAGTGGTCCTGCACAGCAGGCGCAGGTGCCGTTGTGGTTATCAAAATAGGTTGGACCAAAGGTTCTACCAACAAATCCAACACCGGCGCATCGGCACTGGACCGCGCCAGTGCCACCGGTTCAGCACCTTCAGTCGTGCTGCAAGTGACAGCGGGAATCTGACATGCGCAACAACAATAGAGGCTTCACGCTGGTTGAGTTGATGGTTGCCCTGGTCATTGGGTTACTGATTTCACTGGCTGCTGTTTCATCCCTGATTGTGACTCGTCGTGGGTTTACAACCGTTGATGCGGCGTCACAGTTGCGGGATAACGCAAGGTTCGCATCCGATCTGATTCAACGTGTCGCATTGCAAGCAGGGTATAAGGACCCGACTTATGCAATCGCGCCACCGAGCCAAAAAGACCTGGACGATGATGCAAACGGATTCATCGCTGCAAACATAACAGGCTTTAACAAAGCTACTTTCAAATCCACTAGTTTGACGACAGCAAACAACCGCACAACTAGTGACGGGAGCGACATTCTCATATTGAGATACCAAACTGCAAAACTTAATGGAGACCCTGCTTCAAGTACCTCCGATGGAACCATGATCGACTGTGCTGGCAATGCAATCTCCACGGTACCCCAAGATCGAAACGACAGAATGGTCAGCGTTTTTCATATTGGGGTTGGTACCGACGGCGAGCCCTCTCTAATGTGTGCTCGCTCCAGCACTGGTTTGGCACCATTCACTTCTCAGCCCATCGTCCGTGGCGTCGAAAATTTTCAGGTTCTTTATGGTGTTGATGGCTTTACTTCGGTAAATCAACCATTTACCAACCCAACCGACTCAGTACCCGAAAGGTACTTGCGTGCAGATCAAATCGTTGTTGGCGGGGTAATGGCATCCCAAGCCACCTACAACAACTGGCGGCGGGTACGCAGCATTCGCATTGGCATGGTGATACGCGGGCCAGCAAATTCACAGCAAGAAAAGGTTTCGCAGACTTTTTACCCATTCGGTGTGGCCGCGAACTCATCAACGGGCACTATAGGGTCAGCCCTGTCGTCAGCCAATGATGTAGGCACCGTGTTCACACCTCCGGTTGATGGACGTCTTAGACAGGTCGTCACATTCACCATCCATTTAAGAAACGATCAGGGACTTTAAACGCCATGAGTAATTCTTCAACCCGGATGTTTAACATGCGAGCCCAATTGCGTCTGCGGCAAAGCGGGATGTCATTGATCATGGTGCTGCTGATCCTGGTGGTCGTGTCACTGCTGGGCGTCGGTGGCGCGCAGATTGCGCTGATGAGCGAGCGCGGTGCTCGCAATGATCGTGATCAACAAATGGCCTGGCAAGCCGCCGAAGCTGGCTTGATCGATGCCGAAAACGACATCTGGAACCCCGTCGTGGCCTCGACACGGCGCACGGTCTTTGATGGTAAATCAACCTATGCGTTTCCGGATACAGGCTGCAGCACGTCCGGCACCAGCCAAGGCTTGTGCGCCGCAGTGCTAACAGGTAAACCAGCCTGGCTGACGGAAGATTTCACATCCACCGGCAGCGGTGCCCCAACCACCGAGTACGGCACTTTTACTGGTGCCAGTTTTGAATCAGGCGGGCCTGGCATACAGCCTGCACAAAAGCCGCGCTACCTGATAGAGCCAGTCGTAGCACAGACAGGTGATGCTACCAACCCGGCGCAAGAGATCCTGTACCGCGTAACCGTCATGGGCTTTGGACCACGTACCGACATTCAGGCAGTGATTCAAATGCTTTACAGACTCTAGAAAGCAGGGAAATTTCATGCACACCAGAAGCGATAACCTGAAGGACACTATGCCAGGCAGTCAATCACTGTGGCAACATAGTTTCGGGCAACTATTTCCCCTCAGGAAATGGTCTTGGCCCAAGCGGCTGCTTATGATTACGCTACCTGGCGTGGCGGCAGTATCGTTTATTGCATTCGGCAGCGGAACCCCCCCAAGCATTCCGGCAATCACCCTATCGGCGGACCCTCTGTATGCACCAACTGCGGCCGACAAACCAGCACTCGCCTTGGCCTTGTCAGTTGAATTCCCAACGGTGGGCGCGCAATATGTGGATCCTGACAACAACAACAGTAGCACGACGGATGATGTCACCTATTCTCCAACGATTGAATACCTTGGTTACTACGACGCTGAGAGTTGTTATACCTACGATGATGCGGGAACTGGCGCACCATCGGGGCAAACCAGTGCCTATAAGCGATTCGTTCGCCGAGGGCCAGCGCTACCGTTGAGCACACCCAACACAGCAAATCCGACCTGGACGTCACGTATGTGCTGGAATGGCACCAAGAGCTACAGCAAAGACGATGGCACCAGTCCAGCATTCAGTACCACAAGCAACGATGGTTTTAGCGGCAACTTTTTGAATTGGGCGTCCAGTTCGGCCATCGACATGCTGCGTCTGTCGTTGACCGGGGGGGATCGAGTCATTGATGCCCCCAACCTCACCGTTTTGCAGCGCGCCGTCATTCCAGATGGCAACCCGATCAGCATGGGAAACAGCTCCAACTTCCCTTCCAAACAGCTCTACCGGTCCGGCACGTCACGTGCAATTACCTCTGCAAATTTTGCATCCGCCTCCTACGCGTCTGGAGTGCCCTACTTTGGCGCCGTACCGACTGCAATGGCAACTGCTGCGGGCACCAATGATATTTATGTCGCCAACACGCTGAACCGCATTTACTTTGGTACTAGCAAATCCGGCAACAATTCGGGCGGCTTCGGCAGCTACACCCTGGGCGTTGCTTCCGGTGGTTCACAAATAGGCCCTGTAACGAATAACCCGTTTGCCACAAGAACAACTGGGATAAGCAGTTTTGGTGGAACAAGTTGCGCAAGCGAGGGAGGAACATGCAGTTTCACCGGGGAAAAAGAGGTACTTTATGGCTCTGGCAATTCGGGGGGCGGCTGGATAACTTTTCTGGCGAGCAACGGTGCAGGGTGCAACAACACCGTTACAGGAACCACTATTGACCCTGCTCTCGGTGTCAGTAAAGTATGTTACTACCGAAATTACAGTGGAACCAACACTTGGACACCAACTACAACGCCCACCCTCAACAGTGATGGCTATTTTTTCGCGAGGGTACAGGTTTGCGATCGGGACGCCACAACTTACGCATTAAAAGACAATCGGTACTGGAACCTCTGCACGCAATATTCTGACGGTGCGGCAACTCCACATGCCGCCTTCAAGCCAACAGGCGTCATCCAAAAATACAGCGATCAACTTCGACTGGCGGCCTTCGGTTACCTGATGGACCCAAATACTAGCCGCTACGGCGGTGTGCTGCGGGCACCCATGAAGTACGTGGGCGCAAAGACTTTTGACATCAATGGCGTGGATAACACACCGGCAGGAGGCAATTCATACGCGGAGTGGAATACGATAACCGGAGTTTTCAACACCAATCCGGACAACAACACGACAGTGCCAACCGCCGATGGCCGTGCGATGTATCTGAGCGGCGTTATCAACTACGTGAACCAATTTGGTCGCACAGGTGCGGTGGCCGGTAGATACAAAACGTATGACCCCATTGGAGAGCTGCACTACCAAGCGGTGCGCTATCTGCAGGGACTGCAACCCTCATCTGCAGCCATCAGCAGCATTACTTCGGACATGTACGACGGCTACCCGGTCTTCACGACATGGACAGACCCGTACGGAAACGGCCGGTCCAGCACCGCTGATTACTCTTGCTTAAAAAGTAACATTGTGGTGATTGGCGACCAAAACACCTGGGATTACAACAACAGACTCCCCACTGCCAGCGCGGCCAACAATATCCCGGATATTGCTGGCTGGCAGACCGTGGCGGGAAAATTCGAAAGCAATACGTCCGGCACTTACTTGGATGGCGCTGGAACCTCACGAACGATCTCCAATCCGAACACGCCTAATTCTGCAGGCATGCAGAGCGCATCGGGCGATGTTTCTCTTGTAGGTTCCGCTTACTGGGCGCATACCCATGACATACGAGGCACAAGTTGGACCAACGCAAGCACAGCTTATTCAGCGGGCACAGCCTTGCAGCGCCCTGGTTTACGGGTCAAGACATTCATCTTTGATGTGAATGAATACGGTGGATCGAACGATGCGAGCACTCGTCGAACTAAAAATCAACTTTTTAGAGCGGCCAAATATGGGGGGTTTGAATCTGATCCGTCAAACACCGCTAAAAACCCATATAACACCTATGGCAACCCGTTCAAAAATGAGCAGACAACACCCAACACAGATAACAATTACGTCTGGGCAGATACCGACACCAGAGCCAGTCGAGTTGGTGAGGCCAATACTTACTTCTTGCAAAGTGATGCGCGCGGTGTTCTGAGTGCATTCGACGACATTTTCGCCCGTGCCTCAACGGCGGCTCGAAGCATTGCAGGTGGTGCCATCCAGTCGAAGAACCTGACCCAAGCGGGTAGCACCATCTATCAAGGGACTTTTGACACTTCTGATTGGACTGGTGACCTGCTGGCAATTCCGGTCAGCGTTAGCGCCGGCAACGTGGTCAGCGTCGGCACCACAAACACTTGGACGGCTGCAACGAAATTGGCCGCATTGGCTGCGCCAGCCACCTCCCGCAATATCATTGTTGGCAACTCAGGGGCAACCGCAAATCCTGTCGCAGTTGACTTCACATGGAGCACGATAGAAACGAGCTTGATAACTTCGCTGAACAAGGCCAGCCCCACCGCGACTGCCGACGGTCTAGGACAAGATCGGCTGAACTACTTGCGCGGTGACAGGAGTAAAGAGGGAAATGGCTTCAGAATTCGCAGCAAGTTGATGGGCGACGTGATCAATTCGGGGGTGGTCTACTCCGGCGTGCCATCAACTGCCATCAACGACTCTGGGTATTCGAGCTTTTACACGTCCAATAAAGACCGCACGCCTGCCGTGTTTGTGGGTGCCAATGACGGCATGCTTCATGCCTTTAATGGCAACGACGGTGAAGAGTTGTTTGCTTACATTCCCAGCTGGCTCGGTCCCAGGCTTTCTGCCTTGACGAGTACGACCTACGCCAACAACCATCAGAGCTACCTTGACGGCACACCCACCGTGGCCGAAGCGCAAGTGGGCAGTAGCTGGAAGACGGTATTGGTTTCAGGTACCGGTGGCGGTGGCAAAGGGGTTTTTGCGCTTGACGTGACCAATCCAGCCACATTCACAGCATCGAATGTGATGTGGGAATTCACCAATGCAGACGATGCCGACCTTGGCAACGTCACGGGGCGTCCGAAGATACTGAAAATGCGCACGGGTACCAACACTTACAAGTGGTTTGCTGTATTTGGTAGCGGGGTTAACAACTACGTCAGTCAAGATGGCATCTACAGCACAACGGGTAATCCAGCGCTTTTTATCTTGGACCTCAGCAAGTCGGCGGGAACCCCATGGACTTTAGGTACCAATTACTACAAGATTTCACTCCCTGTCGACAGCACCGTGAGTACTACCATGCCGACTGGGCTGCTTAATTTCAGCGCGGCACTGGGTCTGGATAAGGCGGTCACCTATATTTTCATGGGTGATTTGCATGGCAACCTCTGGAAGCTGGACTTCACGGCGGCGGCAACGACGGCAAAATGGACGATCAGCGACTTATCCTATTTCAAGCAGGGGACCTCGGATCTTCCCATACCGATGTTCATTGCCAAAGATACCTCTGGTAACGTGCAACCCATCAGTGCGGCCCCCAACATCGTCTTTGGGCCGGTGTCCAACAGTTTTTACATTGTTTTCGGTACGGGCAAGTACCTTGAAATAGCCGACAAGTCAACAACGAACGCCCAGTCGGTTTACATGGTCTATGACAACGGTACAACAGACCTTGACAGCACGGCAAGTACGGCGACCAGCGCCATCAGTGGCCGACTTCGCCTAAAACTGGGCACCGCGAATGCGTCGACTGGTGTCATTACCGTGCCAGCATTTACGGTGGGCAGGGCAACTACCGACACAGATACTGACAATCCCCGCTCCGGGTGGGTGACGGACCTTCCCAGTTCGGGTGAGCGGCAGATCAGCAACGGCACAATCTTTGGCGACAAGATTGTGTTTGGAAGTTTAATCCCAGCGACCTCATCAGCAACGGCCTGCTCTGCGTCTGGAGGTGGCGGCAATCAGTACACAGTTGATATTTTGACTGGCAACGGCTCATCGGTTGGTTCATCTGTAGGCATTCTGGGTGAACCTTTGGTTGAAGACATATCCAGTGCCACAAGCTATACCCCTAGCGACAGCACAGGGCGACGTACCAAGACCATCATCAGCCAAGTCTTCCAACAAGGCTCAAATGGTATTGCCGCAGGAAGCGGCAGTAGCACTAACACACTTACCAGAACTGTCATCGTTGGACGATTAACGTGGCGACAGATCAACAACTACCAAGACTTGAAGAACGCGCCATGAAGAAACATCTGCATCGTGGTTTTACGCTGATTGAACTCATGATTGTGGTGGCCATTGTTGGCATCCTTGCCGCAATTGCCTACCCTGCCTATACCAGTTCCATCCTGAAGGGCAGACGCGCGGAAGGAAGGGCTGCATTGGCAGACCTGCTTCAGCAGCAGGAGCGATATATGACCCAGAGAAACTGCTATTTGGGCTTCACTACCAGTTCAAGTGGTACAGCGACAGCCACTGCACCATCACCCTCGACCGCCTGCGGGGGGGTCACTGCATCAACCGTACCATTCAAAACTTGGTCAGGCGATAACTTAGCTAACTCTGCGTATCTTTTGTCAGCAGATACTTGTCCAGATGGTTCTGGCGGGACGCTATCGATTGCCGACTGTGTTCGCGTCATCGCAGCGCCTAGACAATCTGACCCGCAAGCTGACACACTGCGGATGACTAGCTCAGGCGCCAAGGACTGCACAGGTACCAACCCAGACCTTTGCTGGAAATGAAAACACTTTCATTACTGGAAAAGGGGTTCACACTCATTGAATTGTTGGTGACGGTTGCACTCGTGGTCATTTTGATGCTCGTTGCTGTGCCAAGCTTTACTACTTTTCAACGAAATGCAGAGTTGACCTCATTCATCAATTCAATGGTCGCCGCCATCAATTCTGCAAGAGGGGAAGCGATGAAACGTGGGCGCTATGCAATGGTCGTCCCAGCAGACAACACCAACTGGAGTTCTGGTTGGAAAGCCTTTGTTGATATGGACCGTTCGCGGGACTATGACGCCACCCAAGACATTCTGGTGCTTTCCCGTGAAGCGCCTCCAAGCTATCTGTCCATCACGGCAAACGGGACTGCTAACGACTCCCCCCCCTACATCATGTTTGATGCATCTGGCTACGCAACCAGCAAAACTTCCGGCTTCGGAAATTTGACCTTTAGCGTTACCAGAGACTCTGGTTTGCCCACCGAAGAAACAAGAAGAGCCGTCATTTCCGTCACCGGCCGAGTGAGAACGTGCAATCCTTCAACAGATTCAACGTGCACCAGTACAGCAACTCAGTAAATACTATGCCGATGCGCCTAAGTTGATGACCCCGATTGAAAGTGCCACTGACTGGTTGAGACACGCGATGACTCTGGCTTGCCAGGCGATCTACCTCACCAATCCAAATCCACGAGTAGGCTGCGTCATCACCACCGCAGGCGGTAATGTCGTCGGCCAGGGCCACACCCAACGCGCCGGAGGCCCGCACGCCGAAATCATGGCGCTGCGAGATGCCCAGGAAAAAGGCCATGCGGTCCAAGGTGCCACCGCCTACGTCACCCTGGAGCCATGCGCACACCATGGCCGCACCGGCCCGTGTTGCGATGCGCTTATTGCCGCTGGCATCAAAAAGGTTGTCGCCACCAACACCGACCCCAATCCTCTGGTAGCAGGCCAGGGCTTTGCGCGTATGCGGGCGGCAGGCATTGAGGTGTATGTGTTGCCGTCCGACGACCCGCTGGCCATCCAGTCCCGCGAGCTCAACATCGGCTTTTTTAGCCGCATGGTCCGAAAAAGGCCCTGGGTGCGCATGAAGATCGCCGCTTCGCTGGACGGCAAAACGGCGCTGCCCAATGGCGTCAGCCAATGGATCACTTCACCCGAAGCGCGCGCGGACGGTCACGCCTGGCGCGCCCGCGCCTGCTCGGTGCTCACCGGCATGGGCACGGTGCTCGCCGACAACCCGAGGTTGGACGTGCGGCTAGTGGAAACGCCGCGCCAGCCGTCTGTGGCCGTGGTTGACAGCCGTCTGGAGTTGCCGCTGAATGCTAGCCTCTTCGTAGCTGGTCGCCCTTTATATATCTGGGCTACAGGCCAAAATGATCAACAACAATCAGCGCTTGAGGTAAAAGGTGCCAAAGTGTTCTACCGGTCAGACGCAGACGGCAAGGTGGATTTGGCGGCCATGCTGCAAGACATGGGCAAACTGGAGATCAATGAACTGCATGTGGAGGCGGGCCACCGGCTCAACGGCGCCATGATTCACGCGGGACTGGTGGACGAGTTTTTAATTTATCTGGCACCCAAGCTGCTGGGTCAAGGGCGCGACATGGCCAGTTTTGGGCCATTGACTGAGCTGTCGCAAGCCGTACCGCTGGCATTTCAGTCCACGCAGATGATCGGCCCAGACCTGCGCGTGCTGGCCAGAGTACAGGGAAGCGACCAGTTTTAGTCAGGGTTTGAAGGCATGGTGCGCGGGCTTCGGCTCGTTTCCCTGCGAAAATACGGCGATGTTTACAGGAATCATCACTGGCGTAGGCCAAATCACCTCTGTTCAACCCTTGGGCGACTCCGCCAGTCACGGCAAGCGGCTCACCATTCAATGCCCACCGGCTTACCTTGACGACGTGGTACTGGGCGACAGCATTGCGCTCAACGGTGCCTGCATGACGGTCACCTCGCTGGACGCTGCAGCGCATCAATACACGATTGATATTTCAGCCGAGTCGCTCGACAAAACTGCCGCTCTGGATGCTGTAGGCAAGGTCAACCTTGAAAAAGCCATGCGCGCCAATGACCGCCTTGGTGGCCACATGGTGTCTGGCCATGTGGATGGCGTAGGCGAGGTCAAGCGCTTTGAGCCTGTCAGTGAAAGCTGGTTGCTAGAAGTGCTGGCGCCACCGGCGTTGGCCAAATATCTGGCCTACAAGGGCTCAATCACGGTGAATGGCGTCAGCCTCACCGTCAACAGCGTGCAAGATTTACCTACGGGTTGCCTGATCAGCATCAACCTGATTCCGCACACCATTGAAAATACAGCACTTGGTACGCTGAGCAGCGGCTCCAGGGTTAACCTGGAAATTGACCTGATCGCCCGTTATGTGGAACGCATGCTTAGCGCTACAACTCAGCCTTCAGCCTGACTTTTCGTGTCGCGCGGCACGCCTACTTATTCCGAAAATTCACACCTCTATATGACAACTCCCCAACCTGTCGCCATCTCCCCCGTCGAAGACATCGTCGCAGACATCAAGGCGGGCCGCATGGTGATCCTGGTCGATGAAGAAGACCGCGAGAACGAAGGCGACCTGATCATGGCGGCCGACCATGTCACCGCCGATGCTGTCAACTTTATGGCCCGTTTCGGCCGTGGCCTGATCTGCCTGACCTTGACCAAAGAGCGCTGCGAACGCCTGCAACTGCCACCCATGACGGCGCGCAATGGCGACAAAAAAGGCACGGCGTTCACGGTGTCGATTGAAGCCGCCGAAGGCGTCACCACCGGTATTTCTGCCGCAGACCGTGCCCGCACCGTGCAAGCTGCCGTGGCCCAAGACGCACAGCCTGCCGATTTGGTGCAGCCCGGCCACATCTTTCCGCTGCAAGCGGTGGAAGGCGGGGTGCTGATTCGCGCGGGCCACACCGAAGCCGGCTGCGACCTGGCAGCCATGGCGGGTTGCACCCCCGCTGCCATGATCTGCGAGATCATGAAAGACGACGGCACCATGGCGCGCTTGCCCGACCTGCAACTGTTTGCCGCCGAACACGGCCTGAAGATTGGCACCATTGCCGACATGATCCACCACCGCAGCCGGGTGGAGTCGCTGGTGGAGCACATCGGCCAACGACCGCTCAACACCGCCTTTGGTGAATTCACCGCCCACGCCTTTAAAGATAAAACTGCCCATGGTGTGCACCTGGCGCTGGTGATGGGCAAATGGACTGCCGAAGAGGCCGTGCTGGCGCGTGTGCATGAGCCGCTGTCGGTGCTGGACGCCCTTGAGAAAGGCCGAGTGATGCACTCATGGAGTCTGGAAACTGCCCTGACACGCGTGGCCTCTGAAGGCAAAGGCGTCGTGGTATTCCTGAACTGTGGCGAAAGCGGCGCGCAGCTGTTGGCACAGTTTGACGGTACGGCCAAGGCCAGTCACGGCCCCGAACGTGGTCGTCTGGACCTGCGCACTTACGGCGTGGGCGCCCAAATTTTGCGTGAATGCGGTGTGCACAAAATGAAACTGCTGGGCACCCCCCGACGCATGCCCAGCATGACCGGCTATGGTCTTGAAATCGTCGGCTACGTCTCACCCTGACCCTAAAACACAAAGGCAAATACCATGCTGATCGCCAACCAGGGTGTGCTTGACGCCACCGACACTCGCCTCAACGGTAAAAAGCTGACCATCGGCATCGTCCAGGCGCGTTTCAACGCCGACATTACCAACGCTCTGGCCGAGGCCTGCCGTGCAGAACTGCTGGCCTTGGGCGTGGCTGAAAAAAACATCACCTTGGTGCAAGTGCCCGGCGCGCTGGAAGTTCCCATCGCGCTGCTGGGGCTGGCCGAGCACCTGAAATACGATGCGCTGATTGCTCTGGGCTGCATCATCCGCGGTGAGACCTACCACTTTGAACTGGTCGCCAACGAATCTGGCGCTGGCGTGAGCCGGGTTGCACTGGACTACAAGCTGCCAATTGCCAACGCCATACTGACCGTCGAAAACATGGCACAAGCCATAGCCCGCCAAACCGACAAAGGCCGTGACGCTGCGCGTGCGGCGGTTGAAATGGCTAACCTGCTGGAAGATATTTAATGAGTGAATCAAGCCATCCCAGTCCCTCCAAGCGCCCTCCCCGTCAACCACGCAAGGGTTTGACGAGCACAGGCGTGCGCAAGGCGGCCAGCAAGTCCGACCGTTCCCGCGCCCGTGAATTCGCCCTGCAAGGGCTCTACCAGGTGCTGGTTGGCAAGAACCCCCTGGAAGACGTGGATGCCTTCACCCGCGACCTGGCCGGGTTTTCCAAAGCCGACGCGGTGCATTTTGATGCGCTGCTGCATGGCTGCGCCGATCAGGCGGCGGTTCTGGACGCGCAAATCCAACCCGTGCTGGATCGCCCGTTGAGCGAAATTTCGCCTGTCGAGCACGCCTGCATGTGGATCGGTGTGTATGAATTTGCCCACTGCCCGGACGTGCCGTGGCGTGTGGCACTCAATGAATGCATCGAATTGGCGAAGGAGTTTGGCGGCACCGATGGTCACAAGTATGTGAATGGTGTGCTCAACGCCTTGGCACGCCAGCTGCGCGAGGCCGAAGTCAACGCTGACCGCAGTTCCGGTCGCGCCTGAATCTGAATGCGCCCTTGAACTTGATGTCCAGCATGCAGGTGTCCCAGCGCGCCCAGCGCATTGAACCGTTTTACGTGATGGAAGTCGCCAAGGCCGCGCAGGCCCTGGCCGCCAGCACAGCGAACTCTGACCAGCCAATGATCTTTTTGAACATGGGCGAACCCGATTTCACCGCGCCGCCCTTGGTGCAGGAAGCAGCCAGCCGCGCGGTCCGCAGCGGGTTTACCCAATATACCCAGGCGACCGGCCTGCCCGAACTGCGTGAACGCATCGGCCAGTGGTACGCACAGCGCTTTGGCGTGAATGTGCCTGCGCGGCGCATTGTGATCACCGCCGGGGCATCGGCAGCTCTGCAACTAGCCTGCCTGGCGCTGGTCAACCCGGGTGACGAGGTGATGATGCCCGACCCCAGCTACCCGTGCAACCGGCACTTTGTGTCAGCCGCCGACGGCACGGCGGTGCTAATCCCGACCACGGCGGCCGAGCGCTTTCAGCTCAGCGGCCAAAAGGTGGCCGCCGCCTGGGGCGACAAGACTCGTGGCGTCTTGCTGGCTTCACCCTCGAACCCCACCGGTACTTCTATATCGCTATCAGAAATGAAGCTAATTCATGAAGTGGTACAAGGGCATGGAGGCATTTCCATCATTGATGAAATCTACCTGGGGCTGAGCCATGAGGCCGAGTTTGGCCAAACCGCCCTGGCGCTGGATGACCAAATCATCAGCATCAACAGCTTTTCCAAATACTTCAACATGACCGGCTGGCGGCTAGGCTGGCTGGTGGTGCCGGAGGACCTGGTGCCGGTGATTGAACGTTTGGCGCAAAACCTGTTCATCTGCCCCAGCACCATTGCACAACATGCGGCGCTGGCCTGCTTCGAGACCGAAAGCTTGGCCGAGTACGAGCGCCGCCGCGCCGAATTCAAAGCCCGGCGCGACTTTTTTCTGCCGACGCTCAACGCCATGGGACTGACCGTGCCGGTGATGGCCGACGGTGCCTTTTATGCCTGGGCTGACTGCACGGCAGCCTGTGAAAAGCTGGGCGTCACAGGCAGTTGGGACCTGGCTTTTGAGCTGATGAACCGCGCTCACGTGGCGGTAACACCTGGGCGCGACTTTGGCCACGCCGACACTGCCAAGTTCATCCGTTTCTCAACGGCCAGCTCAATGACGCAACTGCGCGAGGCAGCTAGCCGACTGAGCGCCTTGCTGGCATGATGGCCAACTCGTCAGCCACAACTGGCGCAGGTCTACCCCCTTTTTGTTGGCCGGTTCGCGTCTATTGGGAAGACACCGATGCCGGTGGCATCGTCTATTACGCCAACTATCTGAAGTTTTTTGAGCGCGCCCGAACAGAATGGCTGCGTGCCAAGGGCATTCATCAGCAAACCCTGCGCGAAGAAACTGGTGGCATGTTTGTAGTCAGCCAGGCGCAGATCAATTATTTGAAAAGCGCCCGGCTGGATGACGAACTTTTGCTAACAACTTCACTCATTCAAACCGGGCGGGTTGCGATGACAATTTACCAACAGGCACGACTCAAGCACCCGGATAACCCGGTGTTGCTGTGCGAAGCCACCATTCGGGCCAGTTGGGTCAGCGCGATAGGCAAGCCCGCAAGAATTCCTCAAGTTATCCTGGACAAACTGTTATGAATCAAGACCTATCCATCATCACCATGGTGCTCAATGCCAGCCTGGTGGTGCAACTTGTGATGCTGTTGCTCATGAGCGTCTCCATCGCCAGTTGGGCGGCCATATTTCGCAAGCTGTTCTCTCTGGGCAAAGTCAAAGCGCTCAACGACAGCTTTGAGCGCGAGTTTTGGTCAGGCAGCAGCCTCAACGACCTGTATGCCAGTGCCGCAAAGAACGCCAAGACTTCGGGCCCGATGGAGCGCATTTTTGCCAGCGGCATGCGCGAATACCAAAAACTGCGCGAGCGGCGCATCTCCGACCCCGGCACCCTGATGGACGGGGCACGACGCGCCATGCGTGCCAGCTTTCAGCGTGAAATGGACGTGGTCGAGACGCATCTGTCGTTTCTTGCCTCAGTGGGCTCGGTGTCACCGTATGTGGGTCTGTTTGGTACGGTCTGGGGCATCATGCACTCATTCACCGGCTTGGCAGCACTGACACAAGTAACCCTGGCCACTGTGGCACCCGGCATTGCAGAAGCGCTGGTAGCCACCGCCATTGGCCTGTTTGCAGCCATACCCGCCGTGGTGGCCTACAACCGCTTTGCGCGCGACATTGACCGCATTGCCATCCGGCTGGAAACCTTCATTGAAGAGTTCTCCAACATCCTGCAGCGCAACGTCGGCGCGCAATCTGCCTCTGGGCACTAACCAGGAGCTTGCGACATGCCAGCTACAGTGAGCCGAGGTCGTGGGCGCCGTGCCATCAACGACATCAACATGGTGCCCTTCATTGATGTGATGCTGGTGCTGCTGATCATCTTCATGGTGACTGCGCCGCTGATTGCGCCCAGCATGATCAACCTGCCCAGCGTTGGCAAGGCGACCAAACAGCCTGATCAGGTGTTGCAGATCATCATTGGCAAAGATGAGTCGCTGGAGCTCAAAGCCAAAGACAAAACCAGCTCGGTCACGCTCAAGGAAGTGGCGCAAGTGGTCAAACAGGCGCAGGAAGGTGTCATCAACTCTGCGGTGGTCATCAGTGCCGACAAAGACGTCAAGTACGAAGCAGTGGTGAAAGTCATGGACAAGCTGCAGCGCGAGGGCGTGGCACGCGTTGGGCTGTCGGTAAAACTTGCCAATTGATCAACGGGCCATGCACGCTAGCACTGACAGACTTGACTTTGCCCCACCGGACACACCCGGGCGACTGCGCGCACTGATTCTGGCGCTGTTGGTTCATGGTTTGCTGTTGGCGGCCCTCGCATGGGGCGTGCGCTGGAACCGTGACACCCAGGTGTTGAGCGCCGATGCCGAACTCTGGTCCGCCGTGCCGCAGGAAGCGGCACCCAAACTGGCTGAGCCGCCGCCTGAGCCCGTAGAGCCCACACCACCACCCCAACCCCAGCCCCCAGCTCCGCCACCACAACCTGTGGCCGCACCGCCTGCGCCACCGCCCCCCCAAGTCGATATCGCCCTCGAGCAAGAAAAGCTTCGCAAGCAGAAAGAGCTGGCCCGGCTGGAAGCATTGAAACAGGAAAAGCTCCAGCAAAAACTGGAGAAAGACCGTCTGGAAAAAGCCAAACTGGAAAAGGCGCGGCTTGAAGCGTTGAAACTCGAAAAGCTGCAGCAAGACAAACTGAAGCAGGAAAAACTCAAACAGGAAAAGCTGCAACAAGACAAGTTGAAGCAGGAGAAGCTGCTGGCAGAGCAGGCCAAACAAGCACAACAAGCGGCCCTGGACAAGAAAATAGCCGCGCAGGAAGCCAAGCAGCTCGAGGCTCAGCGACAGAAAGTTATGCAACGCATGATGGGAATGGCAGGTGCCAGCGGCACAGCCAATGCCACAGGCACCGCGTTGAAGTCCTCCGGACCATCGGCCAGCTACGGCGGGCGCATCCGCGCCAAGATCAAGCCCAACATTGTTTTCACCGAAACGATCCAGGGCAACCCGACGGCCATCGTCGAGGTACACACCTCACCCGACGGCACCATCATCAGCAGAAAACTGACCCAGTCCAGCGGCGTGCCGTCATGGGATGAAGCGGTGATCCGCGCCATCGACAAGACTCAGGTGCTGCCACGCGACATCGACGGCAGCGTGCCTTCACTTCTCAGCCTGGAATTTCGCCCCAAGGACTAATTCCATTTCCAAATCATCCGTGTCGTTGTTGCTTCGCCTTGTCGTGCGTCAGCACTGCCTGCGGTATCAAGCCTAGACACAAATGATTTGGAAACAGAATAAGCTACAGGATAAGTAGCTATCAACCCTTTATATACAAGGGCTAGAGGCCAGTTTTATTCATAAACGATTTCAGCAATACCGGGGGCTGCCTGGGCCCACCAACTGGCCAGGGCCGCGTTGCTGGGATAAAACTTGGCACGTTCGCCAAGCTGCAGCTCGACACTGGCAGCACCTTCATCGCCACGGCACGTCAAGGCCATGCGTACCTGCAAACCACGCCACAGATCACCCTGCTCGGTGACTTCCTTTTGTGCCGGGAAGTCCCTGATCAGGCGCGCAACGTCCAGTGACCGCCCCTGCGACTGATTGGCCAGCCGGACACGCAAATATTTGCCAAAGCGGCAGCGCGCCTGCTCCAGGTCCCAAACCTGTGTCACCGTGAGCTGCATGCCACCGGAAAAACGATCCGGCTGCTGCTTGCCCATGACGATGACCAGTTCATCGTCTTTCAGCAGATTCTTGTGGGCGTTGATCAAGGCTTCGTCGGCGCGCGCCTCGATCACGCCGGACTTGTCATCCAGCTTGAACAGCGCCAGCTTGCCGCGCTGCCCGTTGATCACCCTGAAATCAGTGACGATACCGGCCAGCAGCTGCGGCTCACGCGTGTCAATCAAATCGGTTATCGGACGCTTAGCGAAGCGGCGTACCTCGTCCACCACCTCGTCAAACAGATGGCCCGACAGATAAAACCCGACCGCGGTTTTCTCATAGACCAGCCGCTCTTTCACGCCCCAGGGCGTAGCCTGCACCAGCTCAGGTTCCTGCGTGCTGGAGCCCAGTTCATCACCACCCCCCATGTCGAACAAGCTGCACTGGTTGGCATTGGCAAGTATGGCGGCACCAAATTCAAACGCCAGGTCCACACTGGCCAACAGGCTGGCACGGTTGAGGTCAATGGCGTCAAACGCGCCGGCCTTGATCAGCGCCTCGACCGTGCGCTTGTTGATGCGGCTGCGGTCCACCCGAGCGCAAAAGTCGAACAGGCTCTTGAACGGACCTTTCACATCGCCCATCGGCCCCACGCCCCGGCCTTCGCGCGCGGCGACGATGGCTTCGATGGCCTGTGCGCCACTGCCCTTGACGGCACTGAGGCCGTAGCGGATGACCTTGTCGGACACCGGCTCGAAACGGCTTTTGCCGCGGTTCACATCCGGCGGCTCAAAACTCAGGCCCATTTTGATGGCATCTTCCAGCAAGACCTTGAGTTTGTCGGTGTCGTCCATTTCCACCGTCATGTTGGCGCAGAAGAACTCAGCGGCGTAATGCACCTTGAGCCAGCCGGTGTGGTAAGCCAGCAGCGAGTAGGCGGCGGCGTGCGACTTGTTGAAGCCGTAGCCGGCAAACTTTTCCATCAAGTCAAAAACCTCGTCGGCCTTGCTCTCTGAAATATCGTTTTTGGCAGCACCATCACGGAAAATCTGCCGGTGTTTGGCCATTTCTGCCGCGTCTTTTTTACCCATGGCGCGGCGCAACATATCGGCACCACCGAGCGAGTAACCGCCCAGAATCTGCGCGGTCTGCATCACCTGTTCCTGGTAAACCATGATGCCGTAGGTCTCAGACAACATGTTGGCCACCAGCGGGTGCGGGTACTCCACCACCTCGCGGCCATGTTTACGCGCCACAAAGCTCGGGATCAGGTCCATCGGGCCGGGTCGGTACAAAGCGTTCAGCGCAATCAGGTCTTCCAGCCGCGTGGGCTTGGCATCGCGCAACATGCCTTGCATGCCGCGACTTTCAAACTGGAACACGGCCTCTGTCTTGCCTTCCTGAAAAAGCCGGTACGTGGCCTTATCGTCCAGCGGCAGGTTCTCAAACGCAAAGTTCTCCTGACCGGGGTGGCGCTTGAAGATGAACTCGCGCGCAATTTCCAGAATCGTCAGCGTGGCCAGGCCCAAGAAGTCGAACTTGACCAGGCCAACGGCTTCCACGTCACTCTTGTCGTACTGGCTGACCGCCGACTCGCTGCCGGGCTGCTGGTAGAGCGGGCAAAAGTCGGTGAGCTTGCCCGGCGCAATCAACACGCCCCCGGCGTGCATGCCGATGTTGCGCGTCATGCCCTCCAACTTGCGAGCCAGCTCCAGCAGAGTGCGCACGTCTTCTTCTTTGGCTTCGCGCTCGGCCAGAATGGGTTCCGCCTCGGTGGCATAGACCATCTTGTCGTCTTTGGACTTGTCGGGTGGCGGCAGTTGCAGCGTCACCGCGACGCCTGGCTTGTTGGGGATGAGCTTGCTGATGCCGTCGCAAAAGGTGTAGCTCATATCCAGCACGCGGCCCACGTCGCGAATGGCGGCACGCGCGGCCATGGTGCCGAAGGTGGCAATCTGGCTCACAGCGTCCTTGCCGTACTTCTCTTTCACATAGTCAATCACCCGGTCGCGGTTGCCCTGGCAAAAGTCAATGTCAAAGTCGGGCATGGAAACCCGCTCGGGGTTCAAAAATCGCTCAAACAGCAGGTTGTATTGCAGCGGGTCCAGGTCGGTGATCTTCAGCGCATAAGCCACCAGTGAACCGGCCCCGGAACCCCGCCCCGGCCCGACCGGGCAGCCGTTGTTCTTGGCCCAGTTGATGAAGTCGCCCACGATCAAAAAGTAACCAGGAAAACCCATCTTCAGAATGGTGGTGAGCTCAAACTCCAGCCGCTCCACATAGCGCGGCATCTCGGCCTCACGTTTGGCGGGGTCTGGGTACAGGTGCGCCATGCGCTCCTTGAGGCCTTCGTGCGAGGCGTAACGAAAGTATTCGTTGGCCTCCATCACCACGCCGTTGACGGGTGGAATCGGAAAGTCCGGCAGCTGCGGCTTGCCCAGCACCAGACTCAGGCTGCAGCGTTTGGCAATCTCCACACTGTTGGCCAGGGCGCTGGGCACATCGGCAAACAATTCCGCCATTTGTGCCGTGGTCTTGAAATGCTGCTCGCGAGTAAAGCGGCGCACCCGACGCGGGTTAGCCAGAATCTCGCCCTCGGCAATGCAGACGCGCGCCTCATGGGCCTCAAAGTCTTCGGGCGCCGCAAACTGGATCGGATGCGTGGCCACCACAGGCAGTTGCAGGCGCTGCGCCAATTGCACGGCGGCGGCCACCTGCGGCTCGTCTTCCGGCCGACCCGCACGCTGCAACTCCAGATAAAAACGATGCGGAAAAATCTGTGCCAGCTGCATGGCGGCATCCAACGCCCTGGATTCGTCGCCCTGCATCAAAGCCTGCCCAACCGGCCCAGCTTGTGCACCTGACAAACAGATCAGGTCGCCGTTGAGTTCGGTCAGCCATGCCATGCTTACACTGGCTTGCGGTTTGCCAGCGTTTTGTGTCCAGGCACGTGCCAAAAGCTCCGACAGATTCAGGTAACCACGATGGCTTTGCACCAAAAGCAACACCCGCGACAGTTGCGTAGCATCCTTGCCCACACCTTCAAGCCATATTTCAGCGCCAATGATGGGTTTGACACCGCGCTTGCGCCCTTCTTTGTAAAATTTGATCGCGCCAAACAGGTTGGACAAGTCGGTGATTGCCAATGCAGGCTGGCCGTTGGAGGCCGCAGACTTGACAATTTCGTCAATTCTGTTGGTGCCATCGATGACGGAGAATTCGGTGTGTAGGCGCAGGTGAACAAACATAGCCTGCATTGTAGGAAAGCAGCAAGGCGGTCAACTTGAAGATTCTGGTGGTAGACGATCATGCGCTGGTGCGCGCAGGCTTGTGCCAGGTGCTGCAGGGATTGGACTCCATGGAGACCACGCAAGTCCTTGAAGCTGCCGACTGCACCCACGCCTTTGTTCTGGCTGGTACCCACCCCGACCTTGATCTGGTCCTGCTGGACTACCACCTGCCCGACATGAATGGACTGGCAGCTTTGGACGTTTTTGGCAAACGGCACCCCGAGCTGCCCGTGGTGATCCTGTCCGGCTCAGCCAATCCGAGCATTGCACAACGTGCGCTGGAATGTGGTGCAGCCGGATTTATCACCAAATCGGGCCTGAGTGACGAGCTCCTGCATGCACTCAGACAAATTCTCAACGGCGAGGTTTATGCCCCCGCAGAGTTCCTTCCCACCCGTCATACCCAGCAACGGACTGCAGAAGTCAAGGCCCCGGTTTTTACACCTCGCCAGCAGGAAGTGCTCCAATTGTTGCTGGGGGGGTACAGCAACCGTGACATCAGTGAGCAATTGAGCTTGTCCGACGAAACCGTCAAAAATCACGTGACCAGCATTTTGCGCGGGTTTGGCGTCAAAACCCGCACCCAGGCTGCCCTGGAGGCCGAACGCTGGGGTTATGGAAGATCAGCAACAGTCGGCCGTTGATCACCCTGATCCGTCAATAAGTGGCGCAGCAAACTGCGCAGTTTTGCCGGGCGAACCGGCTTGTGTAGCAACGTCAACCCGGCCGATTGGGCAGATTGCATCAGACCTGCGTCCGTGTCGCCGCTAATCAAACAGGCTGGCGTGGCACTCCCGAGACGCTGGCGCAAACACTGCACCAATTCAATGCCGTCGCACCCCTCATGCAAGCGGTAGTCGCTGATGATCACCTCAGGTATCAAACCATCTGCTAGACGTTGCAACGCATCCGCTGATCCATACGCCTGCGACACTCGCATACCCCAGCTGTCCAGCAATCCAACCAAAGCGCTGCCCGCGAGCGCATCGTCCTCCACCACCAGCGCCCATTTGCCACGCAAATCATCCGACACCGCGGTATCTTTGGGCGGACCTTCATTGACACCACATTGGCTAGGAGACCCTGGCAGCGTCAGGACAAAACGCGTACCTCGACCAGACTGCGAATTCAACGCCAACGAATGGTCCAGCAAGCGAATGGTGCGCTGAACAATATTGAGCCCCAAACCCAAACCCTTGGTGCGATCACGCGCAACATTGGCCACCTGGAAGAACTCGTCAAAGACGACCTGCTGATGCTCCGGCGCTATACCGATGCCGCTGTCCCACACCTGCAACTCCACTAACCCCGATGCTCTCTGGCGAGCCACAACCAGCACGCCACCACGCACGGTATAGCTCAAGGCATTTCCCACCAGATTGAGCAACACCCGGTAAATCAGTGTGGCATCACTCATCACCCACAGGCTGGTTGGTCGCACACGCAGACGCAAGCCCTTCTCTGCAGCCTGCTCACTCAGGTCCTGCTGCAGCTGCTCAAACAGAACAGACACGGCAAATGGCTGCTTGTTCACCTGAACAGCTCGGGCCTCAAGGCGTGAAATGTCCAGCAAGCCATCCAGCAAATTTTGCATCGCACGCACCGATGCATCCAGGTTATGAATCAGTTCACCGGTTCGGGCATCGTGCGGCAACTGTGCCAGTCGTGACACAAACAGCCCCAGAGCATGCGTGGGCTGGCGCAAATCATGGCTGGCCGCTGCCAAAAACCGTGACTTGGCCAAATTGGCCTGTTCTGCTTCTTCCTTCTTTTCGCGCAACGCCTGTGTGGCCAGCGCGATCTGTAGCTCAAGCTCAAGTCGAGCCTGCGATAGCCTGTCGGCCATCTGATAAATATTACTTTCAAGCGCCCGCAGGGGCTCGCGGTCATTGCGTTGATCACGGAGTTTGTTCACTGCAGCGAAATCACCACGGCCAATTCGTTCAACCAGATGGGTAATGCGCGTGATAGGGCGAATCACACCCCGGCTCAAATACCATGCCAATACCATACCAAAAAGCAGACTGAAGGCACCGATGACGGCTCCGGTCAACAACATCTCGCGCTTGCGGGCATCCACCGTCTCCCGAGAGAAAACCATCACCACCTGCCCCAACTGGTTGGGCTGCTGATCAATAACCCCTTCATTTTTCGAATACAGGTCATCAATCACAACATCACTCGGATACACCGGTTGGGCCACCCAATCCACCTTCCTTTCACTCACCGCACCCTGTATTTCCTGGGAACTCATGGGTGGTGAAAAAGCCTGCCCAGGCTGACCTGCACTGGCCAGCAATTGCCCACGGCCGCCAAAAACCCCAACCCATCGCACATCAGCGCCATGCAGCGCACCGGCGGCCAGCGCCTGCAATTGCGCGTCATTGGCTGAGAACAAGCCGTATTCACTGGCCAGCGCCGTCTGGCGCGCTATCGCGCGATTGCGTTGGTCGTACGCCGTTTGCATGTCGCCAAAGCGGGCCAGCAAAAAAACCACCGCCAGCAAAGTGCTGATCAAGGCCAGGGGCAACAATGCGGCCAGCAACATGCGAGCGCGGATATCTAGCGTTTTCATGGCTGGTGCTCCTGACGTCTCAGGGCCATTCGCAGTTGCGCGGCATCTGGGGATAGGCCTAGTGCACGGGCCACATTCACATTCACACCCACCTCAAAATCACTCGGCTCAATCGCATGATCAGGCAACACCTGACCACGAAGCACGCCCAGTACCACGTCAGCCGCCTGATTGCCAGCCTGAAACGGTGTGCTGTACACAGCCAGCACCGCCCCAGCGCGCACATAAGCCGGAGAAAAAGCCACCAAGGGAACGCGTTCATGAAAACTTGCCAGCAATATGTTTTGAATGGTGCTGCTGTTGAACACCTTCGGGTCGGCCAAGGCCAGAAGCACATCGATGTCATTGAGCAAGCGAGGCAAGGCGGTGGAGAAATCTTCAGGCTGGGTCACGACGGCTTGGTGTAACTCCAGCCCATAGGCAGATACCAAAGTTTTCAGCTCAGTGGCCCTGTCCAACGATTCAGGGCCGCAAAGAACCCCGAGACGCCTGGCTTGGGGCAGCGCCAGGCGGATCAGCGCCAATTGGCGCGCCAGCGGCTGATCGAGATAAATCACGCTCAGACGGCCCGACATCGTCCGGCCATTGCTACGCAGGATACTCTCAAAGCTATGCCTGGGTATCAACGCGCTTAGCACTGGTGCCTGTGCGTTACCCTCCACCAGCGCCTGCGTGGCAGCGGAGCCTAACGTCACAAAAATAGCTGGGTGCGGTGGTTGACCCGATTTGAGTCGAATCACCAGTTCCGACGCGAAAGATTGCGAGATATCCGAGCGCGAAACACCCTGGCGCACCAGACCGTCGGCCAGGGCCTGCGCGGCTTGCGCGTAGACTGCCGCAGTGTCACTGCTGACAATCACTACCCGCGCCGGTGCACCCGGCACCTGCGCCCACGCCAGCGTGCCCAGCACGCACAGGGCCAGGCCAAGCAATGATGATCGCCATGTGGCCATCAATTGGATTCAGTCATCGAGGCGAAGCGTGACGAACGCCTGCCTTTGGAACAGAAAAATGGACCTGTAATCTGCATACGGTGAGCCCAGGTTTTGCACCACCAACGCAATTTCTCCACGATGCGTGCCCCAATGCAAAGCCTTGGCCAGACGCAGGTCGGTACGCGTCATGGGCACGGTATTCTCCTCAGAAACATAACTGTTGGCGCCACCGACAGCGCCATGAATCAGGGTCAAATCCATTTGCCCCGGAAGTTGCTGCATGTAGGCCACTGTCGTCGCCTGCCGTGGGCTAGCCAGGGTTGTGACCAAATGCGGGGCATCGATTCTGGTATACGCCTGGTTCAGGATCAGTTGCCCGCCTTGCCAAGGCTGCCATTTCAATTGGCACTCGATCCCGTGGATGGCAAAACCTGCATCGTTGACATAGTCGCTTGGAGACACACTGTTGACGTGCAAAATGGGCTGATCGACTTGCTCGTGAAAGGCACGCGCGTCCAAGCTTATTCCCGCATGCGGGAACTCACCCAGATAGCCGATTTCACGGGACAGCACTTTTTCAGGCTGCAGATTACCCGTGGCGTAGGTGGCCCATCCCAGCCTGTTTCCCTGATAGATAAATTGGATATTGGCGAAATTCTCATAGGTACTGGGTGGCCGAACAGCTTTGGACACACCCACGCGCAAGGTTTGCCCATCCGTCATGTGCCAATTGGCCATCAAACGTGGCGACAAGGTGTCACCGCTAACACTGTCTCTCTCGGCCATCGCCCCAGCATTGATCAGCAGGGTCGGTGTGGCGCGCCACTCCACATTGCCAAACAAACGGGTGAAATCAGTCACGAACGTCGCATCGGTGTTGTAGAGCCCCGGCGACTGGACACGCTCGCTACGAAATTCACCCCCCAGAACCGTGCGTACTGTCGGGCTGGCACGCCATGTGTATTGAAGGGACATGGCGTCACTGCTGGCTTTGCCATCAGCGCTTACCGTATAGATGTCATTGGGGCTGAAGTAGCTGCTCAGGTTTTGCAACAAGAAAGGAAACGAATCCCTGTATGTTTCCTGGCTGTGGGAAAGGGATAACGCCAAGTCGGCGTCCTGCCCCAAAGTGCGCCGCCAATCGACCTGCGCATAGCTGGAATCGAACGAGAAGTCGCGCCATGGATTGTTGACGTTCCCCAAAAGGCCCTTGCCTGAGTCGATGCTCATCGCACCCAGGCGAACCTGCACCTCATCCACGCCATTGGGCCGCAAGTCTGATCGGAAGTTGACCCTCGACACCCGATTTTGACCATCCGCACCTTTCAGTCCATCGTCCGCACGTGTGTCAGCCGTCAAGCGGAGGGTTTGCCCCAAGCTGCCCCAACCGATGCGCGCCTGGGTGTCCCGAACACCGTTTTCACCCACGGTAACAGCGCCCTGCGGTCCCAGCGTGTCCGCCGTGTCTCGGGTGACGATGTTGATCACGCCCAAAATGGCGTGAGCCCCGAAGGCTGCGGAGTTGGAGCCGCGCAACACCTCAATGTGGTCAATGTCCTCCAGCGCCACGGACTCCAGCCCCGGGCCAATGCTGCCGATGAAGTAGGGGGAATAGACGGAGCGTCCGTCAATGCGGACCTCCAGCCGATTTGAATAACTGTCAAAGGCACCGTGGTAACTCACCAGCGGCGCGACGCTCTCAAATGAGTCGCTGACCTGAAACCCCGGCACCAGTCGCAACAGATCCGCCACGTCGCGCGCGCCAGAGTGACGAATCATGTCGTGATCCAGAATGGTCACCGCGCCAGGTGTCTCATCAAGCCGCTGCGGTAGCCGCGACACGCTCAGTACGATCGGCATGTCACTCAAAAAATCTTTTTCAGACACCACCGATTCAGTCTGTGCCCGTACCTGCGTGCAAGTCAGCAAGGCACCAGTTGCCAACGCTGCCGGGAAAAAACGCGGAACCACGCGAAAAGAGCGATAGGAAAGAAATTGCATGGTGTGCGAATCGTTGTAGCTGTTTTGCACAGATTTTGCCCTGTGCAAACCTCAACAAACTGACCCGCACCAGCCAATGCGCAATTTGCATATTGGTCTGCTTTAAATGCTACCTAATAGATAGCTTCATATTCTTTATCTACGCGGGCTAATGCCACAAAATGCCTATACTCCAAACCAAACTGGGCCCTGAACCAGGCAGCAGACCATTGCCGAGAGCCAGCGAAGAAATGGTCAAGCCTTGAACTTGGCAGCCACCTGCGCCACCCGCAGGCCAAACAAGCGCGCGGTTTCCAGGTCACCCGTCGACATTTCGGCTGGCGACGCATCAGAAGGCGACTGCGTCATGGCTCCGGCAAACGAGCCCACATAGTTGACATCATTGCGCTGAGCCGCCTTGGTGTTGCTGGGCATCATGCCGGTGCCGACCCAGACGCCGCTGTGCTGCATGGCCAGGGTGAACAGGTAATGCAGCGTGGAGTGCTTGTCGCCGTTCATCGTGGCGCTGTTGGTAAAGCCGGCAAACACCTTGTCTTTCCAGGCCTGACCAAACCACTGCTTGCTAGATGCATCAGCAAATTTCTTGAACTGCCAGCTCACCGAACCCATGTAAGTGGGGCTGCCAAAGATGATCGCGTCAGCGGCGTTCAAGGTGGCCCATCCGGCATCTGACAGATTGCCATCGGCGTCAATCGGCACCAATTCGGCCGCCGCGCCTTCAGCCACAGACTGCGCCACGCGCAGGGTATGGCCGTAGCCGGAATGGAAAACAACTGCAACTTTGGTCATAGTGAAAACTCCTTGGTTAGATCAAATAAAAAACAACTGACAATGCAATTCGCGAAACCAGGGCACAGCCCAGGGGCATATTTCAGGCAGACAAATCAAAGACCAGCACTTCGGCGGCCACACCAGCGCTCAGTTTGACGACGGGTTCGCCGTCCAGCAGGGCGGCATCACCAGCATGCAGCGTGATGCCATTGACCGCCAGTTCGCCACGAACCAAAAACACATAGGCCTTGCGACTCGCCGCCAACGGTAGATCGGCAATCTGCCCGACATCGAATAGGCCAGCGTACATCCGTGCATCCGCGTGGATGGTGACGGAGCCGTCAGCACCATCTGGCGACGCAACCAGGCGCAAGCGACCCTGCTTGTCAGCATCACTGAACGTCTTTTGTTCGTACCCAGGCTCAAGTCCCTGCACTTCGGGCAGTATCCATATTTGCAAAAAGTGGGTGTCCGTGGTGGCATGGTTGTACTCACTGTGCTGGACGCCGGTGCCGGCGCTCATGCGTTGCACCTCCCCAGGCTGGATGGTCTGGACATGACCCATGCTGTCCTTGTGCGCCAAGGCGCCAGATAACACGTAGGAGACGATCTCCATGTCGCGGTGACCATGGGTGCCAAAGCCTTTGCCAGGGGCGATGCGGTCTTCATTGATGACCCGCAAGTTACCCCAGCCCATGTGCTCGGGGTCAAAGTAACCTGCAAACGAAAAGCTGTGAAACGACTTGAGCCAACCGTGGTCGGCATAGCCGCGTTCCTGCGAGGGTCTGACAGTGATCATGAGGTTCTGCTCCAGTGGATGGGAGAATGCAACTTTAGCCGGGAACTTGCGCTGCGTGTGCCAAGCGTTTTGATGGCATCATTCAAACATTTAGAGCTTAAAAGTGCCAATCATGCAAACTGCGCGCAGAGTTTTGACACCTGATGCGTTCGCCATGTTGCAAACCATTGCCGACACCGGCAGTTTTGCCGCCGCTGCACGCGCTCTGGGCATGGTGCCCAGCGCCCTCACCTACCGCGTGCGCCAGTTGGAAGACGCGCTGGACGTGCTGCTGTTTGATCGTAGCGCGCGCCAGGCCGTAGCCACCCCCGCCGGGCTGGAACTCTTGCGCGAGGGAGAACGCCTGCTGCAAGACATCGACACCGTGGCAAACCGCGTCAAGCGCGTGGCCACCGGCTGGGAACCGCAGTTCACCATTGCCGTGGACAGCATCATCGCCAAAACCACGGTGATGGAGCTGTGCGAACGCTTTCTGGAAGGCGCGCCACCCACGCAAATGCGGCTGCGCGACGAAACCTTGTCGGGCACGCTGGAGGCCCTCACCAGTGGTCAGGCCGATCTGGCACTGGGCGTGGCCGATCTGATGCAAAACACCGGCCTGCACAGCCAGCCCTTGGGCGACGTACGCTTTATTTTTGCGGTGGCACCCCACCACCCGCTGGCAGATACCCCCGAACCACTCACCGACGAGCTGCTGCGCGCGCACCGCGCCGTTGCCGTGGCCGACACCGTCAGCCGTGGTCGCGGCCTGACCATCGGGTTGCTGGGCGGCCAGGACGTGCTGACCGTGGCCACCATGCAGGACAAGCTGGATGCGCACATCCGCGGTCTGGGCTGCGGCTTTTTGCCGGAATCCATGGCCATGGCAGAAATCAGCGTTGGGCGACTGGTGGTCAAGGCCACGGCACGCACCACCCGCGTGGTGCGGGTCAATTACGCCTGGCGCGCCAGCAGCCGCACACCCGGACGTGCGCTGCAATGGTGGTTGGACGCGCTGAGCAGCCAAAACACCCGCGCGGCTTTGCTACAACGCTGCCGGGGCGTGTAAAGTCGGTCACAACGGCGTGAAACACCTCGCACCTATAAATCAAGACCACGCCCGCCATCTTTTACCTCTGGAGAAAACAACATGAACAAATCCCCCCGCACACGCCAAAACATCGCCATCATTGGCGCAGGCATGGCGGGTGTCACCTGCGCGCGCACCCTGATGCAAGCGGGCCACACCATCACCTTGTTCGAGAAAAGCGCTGATCTGGGCGGGCGCATGGCTACCCGCGACAGCGCCTTCGGATCGTTCGACCACGGCACTCAGTACTTCACAGCACGCGACCCGCGCTTTGTCATGGCGCTGGAAACCTCACCCACGCTGGTCAAACGCTGGAGTGCCAACGCCGTGCAGGTGATTGACGAAGCCGGCCTGGTCAGCACGCCACCCGGCGCGCCTGTCAGCGAGGCACATTGGGTCGGTGTGCCAGACATGAGGTCGTTGGTGGCTGGCTGGGCGCAAGACCTGAAAGCTCCGAGCCAGATCGAACTGCAAACCCGCGTGACCCTGATTGAGCCCGATGCACTCAAACCTGGTCACTGGCAACTGCGTACAGAAGGCCCCGACGATGCACGTCATGTATTCTCTGGTTTCAATGCTGTTTTGATCGCTATCCCCAGTGGTCAAGCGCAGAGTTTGCTACAAAATTCAAAGTTGGCGGAGCCTTGGATTACCTCTCTGGACGCAGTGCAGACCGCGCCGTGCTGGACGTTGATGCTGGCCTTTCCCCAAGCCATGCAACCCGATTTGTCCATTCTGGGCCCGCAGTGGAGCGCCGCACGCAGCAAGCATCACCGCATTGCCTGGCTGGCGCGTGAATCCAGCAAGCCTGGTCGCAGCCCGATTGAGCGCTGGACGGTGCAGGCCAGTGCCGAGTGGTCACAGGAACACCTGCAGGATGACCCCGCACGGGTTGAAGCCAAACTTCTCAAGGCGTTTGCTGAGGTGACCGGCATCCACGCCGAACCATCGCATGTGGACAGCCACCGCTGGCTGTACGCCAAGACCTTCAAGCCGCTGGGCCAAAGTTATCTGTTCAACGTCGATCAGGGACTGGGGCTGTGCGGCGACTGGTGTCTGGGCTACCGGGTGGAAGACGCCTATATCTCGGGGCTGGATCTGGCGCTGGCGGTGCTGTAACGGGCTTGCCCCACAGCACGTGGTTGGTTGGTCTGTGCGGCTGAATTGATGATTTGGCGGCATGAGTTCGGCGGTTGCGTTGGTACGCCCCGCATCACAGCCGGTGGGGGTGCCCGCCTCATACTGGGGTACCAGAAATCGGCGGTCACCCCCACCGGCTGCGACGCGAATGTCCTGGATGGCTTGGCTTTTTGAATACCCGATCCCTATGGTGAAGCTGCTTGCTGCATCGCTCTTCTTGTTCCTGCGACCGCCAGCGAGGCGGCTCCTTTGGGCGGCTGACGATTTCTGGTACTCCAGTATGAGGAAGCCGCCCCAAGGAGCCAACTTGCGGGTTTGAGCAACCATCGTCGGAATTTGTCTGGATTTATCAGCCATGAGTCTGTACATCGGCCGCTTCGCCCCATCACCCACCGGGCCGCTGCACGCGGGCTCGCTGGTGGCGGCGCTGGCCAGCTGGCTCGACGCCCGCGCCCACGACGGCACCTGGCTGGTGCGCATGGAAGACGTGGACACCACCCGCTGCCTGCCCGGCATGGATCAGATCATCCTGCAGCAACTCAGCCAATGCGGCCTGCACAGCGACCAGCCACCGCTGTACCAGTCACAGCGCAACGACGCTTACCAACAGGCGCTGGACACCCTGGTGCTACGCCAGCTGGCATACCCATGTGGCTGCACCCGCAAACAGATTGAAGCCGCACTGGTGCAACAAGGCGCAGGCAAGGCGCGACACGGCGAGCTGATTTACCCTGGAACCTGCCGCAACGGGCTGCATGGTGCTGCGGCACGGGCGTGGCGTCTACACACCGATGTCCATATAAAAATTAGTCCTTTAGCCCTTATAAATAAAGGGTATACAGCTACGGATTCAATAGTTTTTCCTACATCAAATAGCAGCGACGTAGCTCCCTTGACCAGCCCGACTGTCTGGTGTGACCGCCGCCTGGGCCCGCAGCAGCAAGACGTGGCCGCAGAGGTGGGCGACTTTGTGCTCAAACGCGCCGACGGCTGCTTTGCCTACCAGTTGGCCGTGGTGGTGGACGACGCTGCACAGGGCATCACCGACGTGGTGCGTGGCGAAGACCTGGCGGACAACACGGCACGGCAAATCCTGCTGCAACGCGCGCTGGGACTGCCTACACCGCGTTACCTGCACACGCCGCTGGTGCTGGGTGACAACGGTGAAAAACTTTCCAAACAAAACGGCGCCCAGGCGATCAACACCAATGCACCCCTTGCCACGCTAAATGCCGCGGCACAGGCGCTCGGTTTGAACGCATGCACCGGCACAGTACCGCAAGCCCTGCTGGCCTGGACCACCCAATGGAAAACCCTGTGGCTAGACACGGCGCTGGCGCCTTCTCAAAACTCTGGTCACCCCCCATAATTTGCTGAGGGGAATGCCAACATGACGCACCCGGCGGAAATCACCATCAGCTTCACCCACCAGGCCACACGCCGCGTTGTGTCAGCCAGTGAATCCATGCACCCACCCGAAGGTGACGCGCGGCCATCTGGAACTTGAAGTGCTTGAAACCACCGCACTGGACGAACTCGACTCGGTGGCTAAGGTGATCCGCGAATGCGCCGCGATGGGTGTCGGCTTTGCGTTGGATGATTTCGGCACCGGCTATTCCAGCCTCACCTACCTGAGGCGTCTGCCCGCACAGGTCCTGAAAGTCGACCCATCTTTCGTACGCGACATGCTGGACGACTCCGAAAACCGTGCAATTGTCGAAGGCGTACTGGGTCTGGCCCGTGCATTCAGCCGTCGTGCGATCGCCGAAGGTGCCGAAACCCCCTCGCATTGCAAGCTGCTGCTTCAGATCAACTGCGACCTGGCCCAGGGCTATGACATTGCCCGACCCATGCCAGCTGACCAGATGCCTGCCTGGGTGGCTGCGTGGCAGGCTGGTAGCCCAATCTGAACCCAAGACCATCTACACGCCCCGACAGCATTTCCTAATCAGCTCTGTGGTGAACCCTGGCGAACCAACACTTCCAAAGCCGACTCACATCAATGGCATCCAGATTTCGGTACGCAGAAGTTCCGGTGGCGTTGTCTGTGGGTCATTGAGCATCAGCTCCAGGAGTGGTGCGCGCCTCAAGCTCTCACCTGATGCAGGCAGCCAAGTGCTGTGGATCGTGGCCCAGCTCTGAAACAAGGTGTCATAAGGTCCAATATGGGTAAACACTGCATATCGGCCAGATGCAATAACCTGCCACGCCAACGTACCGCTCAGGCGCATGTCAGGCTTGCCGCATGCACCCGATAGACCGGCCAGTGAATAACCAAACAGCACCGCTGCAACATAGCGGCAGTCTGGATCATCCGGGGCATGCGCATTGTCGGGAAGCATGCTCATAAAACTTCCCACCTGTGCAAGCACACCCGCTAGGCTAATGGCGGACATCAACTCACCAAAGGCTTGCTGCGCCGCCCGCACCATCGTGTTACCAACCAAGCCATGCGCTGTAGCCGTAAGCGCCACCAAACCTTCTGGCAATGATGAATAACGCGTGAGCTGAGTGGCTAAAACGCCAGCAGGCCGGACTTTGACAGGCATCTCACGCACAAACACCTCAAACCGATCTGCCGGCAGTGGCTTGCTAAAGTAATACCCCTGCACCTCCGTGCAGCCCTGCAATCGCAAAAACGCCAGTTGGCTAGCGGTCTCCACGCCCTCGGCAATGGTCTGCATGCCCATACTGCTGGCCAGGTTGATGATGGCCGTGACGATCGCCTTGTCGTCCGGGTCCTCACCAATGTCACGAACAAAAGACTGGTCTATTTTGAGCCTGTAGATCTTGAATTTCTTGAGGTAACTCAGTGACGAGTAGCCTGTCCCAAAGTCATCAATCGACATGCGGATTCCGCGCGCGTGCAGCTGATTCATCACCTCCACCGCGGCTTGTGGGTCGTCCATGGCGGTGGCCTCAGTCAGCTCCAGTTCCAGGTATTGGGGTGGCAAGCCCACTTCATCCAGAATCTGCGTCACCATGGTCACCAGGTCGGGATGACGAAACTGCACGGCCGACACGTTTACCGCCACCACCATCGGATTCAAGCCGGCATCCATCCAGCGCCTGAGCTGGGTTACGGCGGTGCGCAGCACCCATTCGCCAATCGCCAGAATCTGTCCGCTGTCCTCGGCGATCGGAATGAATTCGGCCGGTGACAGCGCACCCAGCTCCGGATGTTGCCAGCGCAAGAGCGCCTCGGCACCCACAATGCGGCCGTCCTGCAAAGACACTTGCGGTTGGTAATGCAGACTGAATTCTTGACGCTTCAGCGCATGGTGCATGGCGTTGACCAGATGCAATGATCGCGCCGAATGCGCCTGCATCTCCTGGGTGAAGAAACAAAAGCTATTGCGGCTGTCCTGCTTGACGCGGTACATGGCGGTGTCAGCATTCTTGGACAAGGTTTCGAAATCTTCCCCGTCCTGCGGATACAGCGCGATGCCGATAGAGATGGTGCTGACCAACTCGTACTGCTCAATCTGGCAGGGCCTGGCTACCGCTTCAATGAGCTTTTTCGCCACCTGTTGCGCGCCTTCGACACCAATAGCGGGCAGCATCAGAATGAACTCGTCGCCACCCAGGCGCGACAAGGTATCCTCGGCGCGCAAGACACCGGTCATCCGTCGCGCTACCTCAATCAGCAACAGATCACCCACGCTGTGGCCCAGAGTGTCATTGATGTTCTTGAAGTGATCCAGATCCAGAAACATCACGGCCATGCATTCGCCTTTGCGGTGCGCCAGGCCCAGCGCAAACTGAAAGCGCTCCTGAATCTGGCTGCGATTTGGCAAACCGGTGAGCTGGTCAAAATGCGCCAACCGCTCTATCTGCGCTTCAGCACGTTTCTTCTCTGTGACGTCACGTGTGACAGTCAAAAGGCAATCCACGTTATCAAACTGAACTGACTCCGCTGAGATCAGGCCGTGAATGATGTCACCGTTCTTCTTGACAAAGTCCACCTCAAGATTGGAACAGTGACCGTCCTTTTGCAGTGCATCAACCATTCTTTGGCGGTCTATTGGATCGGCCCACAAATTCAAATCCAGAGATGTCTTGCCCACCACCTCTTCACGCCGCCAGCCGGTGAGACGTTCAAAGCCGATGTTCACATCCAGATAAAGCCCGTCCGACCGCCGCGTAATATTGACGGCATCGGGGCTGGTTTCAAACGCTTTGCGATAGCGCTCCTCACTCTCACGCAGCTTTGTCTGTACCTGCTGGCGACTTAGCTCGTCGGCAAACCGATCCAGCGCGTAGCTGATATCCATGGCCATTTCCAACAGCAGATTTTGCGCAGCCTCGTCAAAAGCGTGGGGCTCGCCTGAATACACTGTAAACAGGCCCACCACTTTGCCGTTACAGTGCAACGGCAAAGCCGCCGAAGAGCCCCAACCATATTGGCTGGCACGCTCATGCCAAACAGCTGTCGTAGGGTCGTGAAGAAAATCCTGGCACCAGTACGGCCGACCTTCACGCACGGCCCCGCCAGAGGGCCCCTGACCAGAAGGGGAGGTAGCGTCGAGCGTGACTACCAACCCGTGCAGGTAGTCCGTGCCCTCGCCAGCAGAGGCCACCGGTACCAGTTGCTGACGGACCGTGTCAATGGACGCAATCCATGCCATCTTCATGCCACCAAAATGCACCGCGTCGCGACAGATGCTGGGATACAGCTCTGCCTCAGTCTTGCAACGCACGATGGCTTGGTTGCACTGGCTCAAAGCCGCATACAACTGGGTCATGCGCTGTAACTTGCGCTCGGTGACGACACGCTCTGTGACATCACGCGAGAGAACAATAAAACTGACGGGTTGGCCCGGGCCGTTGTCCTTGCGCGAAGCCGATAACTCGAACCAGCGGACGCTACCAGGCAACGTCTTTTGAATACGCCGACCTTGCGAAAACCCTTGCACATTCGCCTCGTGCAACACGGCCATGGATTCCTCAGCAGCGGCCGCTGACAAGACCTCATGCAGCGTCTTACCGAGAAAAACTTCGGCAGGCATGGCCAGCAAGTCGGAGCGTGGCAAGTGGTAATCGAGGTAACGCCCCTCCAGATCCAACTCAAACAACAAATCCGGCAAGGCGTCCAGAACGGCCAGCCAACGACTTTCAAAACCCGCTTCATGGGCAGACGCACCGACTGGCTGAGCCGTCGTCGTTGCCTGAGTGGTGGGGTAGATGGCTTGCTTCATGGTTGTCTAGATATTTTCACCCTTTTTGACGCAAACCTACAATCCAGCGCATTCTGACAGCACACACCATGACCCAAGAAACCCTCCAAGCCAACGAACCCGTTGAACGGCGCGCCATCCGCAGTTTTGTCAAGCGCACTGGCCGCACGACGGCCGGGCAGACCAAGGCTCTGAGCGAGCTGGGCCCCAAGTTCATCCTCCCGTATCAGGAAGGAACTCTTGATTTTGTAGCTACTTATGCAGATAGGACGGGGGCTACAGGCCAAAACAATCTACAAAGTAAACCCCTGGTGCTGGAGATCGGTTTTGGCATGGGCGAGGCGACCGCCCAGATTGCCGCACTGCTGCCTGACACCAACTTCCTGTGCTGCGAGGTGCATGACCCCGGCGTGGGTGCGCTGCTCAAACGCATTGGTGAGCAGGACCTGCGCAACATCCGCATCTGCGCGCATGACGCTGTGGAAGTCATTGACCACATGCTGCCCCTGCAATGCCTGGACGGCGTGCACATCTTCTTCCCCGACCCGTGGCACAAGGCGCGCCACAACAAGCGCCGCCTCATCCAAGCGCCGCTGGTGGCCAAACTGGCAGCACGCCTGAAAGTGGGCGGTTACATCCACTGCGCTACCGACTGGCAGGCCTATGCCGAACAGATTCTGGAAGTATTGAGCGCCGAGCCATTGCTAAAGAACACCGCTCTGCTCTCGAACCCGGAACTACACGGCTACGCCCCCAAGCCGCATTACCGACCGCTGACCAAGTTTGAAAACCGTGGCCTCAAACTCGGCCACGGCGTCTGGGACGTGGTGTTTGAGCGGGTATAAGCCGCCCTCTCGCCAGGGTGTGGGCCCCAGTTGCGTGGGTCTGCCCGCTGGCCCCTGGCCAACGTTAATCGACTTTCTGGCGGCGCGCTTTCCCAACGTCACACCCGCCATCTGGCTACAGCGCATGGCACGCGGCGATGTGCTGGACGAAGTCGGTACGCCCATCACGCCCGAGCTCGCCAGCCTACCGCCCTACCCGGCCCACACTCGCCTGTACTACTACCGCGACGTGCCATACGAGCCGCCCATCCCGTTCGATGAAGTGGTGCTGTATCAGGACGAGCACCTGCTGGTGGTCGACAAGCCGCACTTTTTGCCGGTAGTGCCCTCGGGCGGATATCTGGCCGAGACCGTGCTGGTGCGGCTCAAACGCAAGCTCGGACTGGACGAACTGGTGCCGATTCACCGCATTGACCGAGATACCGCCGGGCTGGTGCTGTTCTCCAAACAGCCCGCCAGCCGCGCCGCCTACGCCGCGCTATTTCGCGAGCACCAGGTGCACAAAACCTACCACGCCATTGCCCCCTGGCGCGCCGATGTGCCCATGCCACAGGTGCGCCAAAGCCGCATCATGGAGGCAGGACATTTCATGCTGCAACAGGAAGTACCTGGACAGCCCAACGCGCTCACCCATATCGACGTGCTGGAGGTACGCGGCAACCTGGCACGCTATGAACTCAAACCCGTCACCGGCCAGCGCCACCAGCTGCGCGTGCACATGCTCGGACTTGGCCTGCCGATCCTGAACGATGGTTTGTATCCTGATCTCACGCCCGAAGGCCAGATGGACTATGCCCGGCCGCTGCAACTGCTGGCCAGGGAACTGCGGTTTACCGACCCGGTCAGTGGGCTTGCACGGCATTTCGTCAGCCAGCGGCAGCTGATGTTTTAGCGCATCAAGTCCATACGCGCTGGACAAGGCTGAGCCTTGATCACGGCCAGAAAATGGGCACATAATGACCCCTATGCTGCTGCGGTTACTCAAAAATTCTGTTGCACTTCTGTTTCTGGCGATGGTCGCGGGAATGCCATTCCCAGCCGACCTGATCACCGGGGCATCCCATGCTGGCCTTATCAGCGTGGCATTTGGTGCCCAGCCAACAACTCCGATCGTCATTGCCCATGTAGCCCCCACGACTGGCCGTTTCTCGCTGCATTCCGAGGCTGATCGACGCGGTGTCGAGATGGCGATTGACGAGTTCAATGCACGCGGCGGCGTGCTGGGCCGAGAGATCGTGCTGATCTCGCGCGACCCGACGCTGGACCCAGGAAACGCCGCCACGGTGGCAAACGAACTCATCACCAAGACCAGAATTGGCTTCATGGTGGGCGCCATCAGTTCCGGCGTAGCGGCGAGCATGTCGGCGGTTTGCCAGAAGTACGGTGTGATCTTCATCAACACCAATTCATCGGCACCTTCGGAGGCGGTGGAGAACGCCCACCGCACGAAATTCGTTTTCGACGCCAATGCGGCGAACTACAACCGTACTCTGCTGAAGTACGCGCTGAGCAGTCACACATCAAAGCGCGTGGTGCTGCTGACTGAAGACGACGAGTGGGGCCGCAGCAGCGCTGCGGCCTCCAATCCCTACATCGCCGAGTATGGCGGCGCAGTGGTCGGTGAAGTGATGGCGCCTGAGACGCTGCCCGATCCGACTGGCATCATCAAACAGGTTTCCGCACTGAAGCCAGATGTGGTGGCAGTCAATATCAGCGGCGACAACCAGATCAAGTTGTTTGCTCAAGTAGCACCCGAGATGCTGAAAAAGCAATCCTGGGTCGTCGGCGAAGTCGACTGGGAAGATCTCTATCCGGCGCCCGGCACGCCACGGCCGCTGTTCGGCATGACCTGGGCGTGGACGCTGAAGACGCCTGGGACGGCAGAGTTTGTGGCGCGCTACCGCAAACGCTACGGGCACACCAGGCTCGATTTTCCGGGGCACGTCACGCATGCCGCCTATCTGGCGACGAAGGCACTGTTGAACGCTATCGAGCGCGTCGGCACTACAGACAATCATGCCGTCATCGAGGAACTGGAACGCTACAAGGCGTCGGCCGCCGAGCGGATGCAGGATTCAGCCGCCTTCATGGACCCCATCAGCCATCACCTCCAGCAAAGTACCTATATCGCCACCTGGCATCCCCGCAGCGATCATCCGGAACTCGGGCTGGAAATACTTGGACAACTTTCTCCTGATCAGGTGAGATACACAAAAGAGCGCTCTACACGCCTTGAATCTTTAGCCGACACACCACACTATGCCCCGTGAAACCCATCCGCTACGGTCTCATTTCGAAAATTGCGCTGCTGGTTATTTGTATTGAGGTCGCCGCCTTTGGTGCACTCGGTTGGTTTTACATCCATAAGTACAGCGCGGCGGTGGATGAACATGTCAGCTCACGCCTACACCTCGTTGCAAGCATGGTTGCCAATGATGAGTTGCCGGTCAGCGTCATCTCGCGAAAGAGTCTTATCGGCGATTTGGTAGGTGCACCCTACCTTGGAGGCATGGTGGTGGGAGGTAACGGACGTGTGATCGTCGCAACTGATCCTGACAACCTGGGGCGGCTGGCCAAGAGTATCCCTGGGGTCAATGCCAAGTGGTTCAGCGACGCTGCTCCTGGCGAAAATATCGTTGCAGGTGTGAATACATTGACCAGCATTTCTCGCGTTTCGGGTGGCGCGGGTTCGTCGTCCATCTATTACACCGTGATCACGATCAGTTCGACCGAAATGGACGCACAAAAGCGATCCATTGCCTTTTGGGGCGAGGTCGGATCGGTGCTATTCATCCTGCTCAGTTCTGCTGGCATCGTCATTGTTGCTCAGCGTCTGATTACCCGGCGTGTGGTCACCTCCCTGTCGGTATTGAAGAGCGTCGAGGAAGGCGCACTGGATGCACGGATCCCGGTAACCTCCGACGATGAACTTGGCGAACTTCAACACGGCATCAACTCGATGACGGAAAAACTCGGCGCGCTGTTGGTGCAACAACGGCAGATCGCCAACGATCTTCAGAACCAGAAGGACCTGCTCCAATCCGTCCTTGAACACGCGCCGATCCGGGTGTTCTGGAAGGACACTGAGTTGCGCTACCTGGGCTGCAACAGTCTGTTTGCGCGCGACTCTGGCCTATCCCGGCCGGGTGAGCTGATTGGCAAAACCGATTTCGACATGAGCTGGCACGACCAGGCCACGCTTTATCAAGCAGACGACCGGGCCGTCATGAAGACGGGAACACCAAAGCTTGATTTTGAAGAACCGCAGACGACACCGAATGGCAACACCCTCTGGTTGAGCACCTCCAAGGTTCCCCTGCTGGGAACGGACCAGCAGGTGATCGGCATCCTCGGTATCTATGCCGACATCACCCAACGCAAGTTGGCAGAAGAGAAAATCAACGTGCTGAACCGGGAACTGGAGCGGCGGGTGGTCATGCGCACAGCCGATCTGGAAGCCGCCAACAAGGAGCTGGAAGCCTTTTCCTATTCCGTCTCGCATGACCTGCGCGCGCCACTGCGCCACATCGACGGCTTTCTTGGCCTGCTCAAGGAGAGAATCGGCACAACGCTCGATGAAAAAAGCATCCATTACATGGACACCATCTCAGATGCCATCAGGCGCATGGGGACACTGATCGACGACCTGCTTGCCTTTTCGCGTATGGGACGAAGCGAAATCGCCGCAATGAACGTGGACCTGGGCGCCTTGGTTCGCCAGGTCATCCACGACTTCGAGCCGGAAACGCCAGGCCGGGAAATCGATTGGCGTATTGGGGAGCTGCCCGTCGTTGTCGGCGATTTCGCCATGCTGCGAATTGTTCTGGGAAATCTGATCGCGAATGCTTTGAAGTTCACCCAGAAACGTCCGCATGTGGAAATCGAAATTGGCTGCCTGCCCGACGACAACAAAGAGATTGTCGTTTTTATACGCGACAACGGCGTCGGCTTTGACATGAAATACGCCCACAAGCTGTTCGGCGTCTTCCAACGCTTGCACGATGCCAATGAATTTGAAGGCACAGGGATCGGCCTTGCCAACGTGCGCCGCATCATCAGCCGCCACGGTGGCAGAACCTGGGCCGACGGACAGGTAGGCGGCGGCGCAACGTTCTATTTTTCGCTGCCGAAAGCGGCGGCACCTGGCGCTTCTTCTGTCATTTGTTGATCCGTTTTTTTGTTATTTCGGGTCGCACCATCACTTGGCCTTATGGCATAGTTCTTGATGACGGTGAGAATGAAGGCTACAAACCTTGCGCTTGTGTGCTGTCACCGAGCAACCTAATCTGGAAACACACCATGAAACTCACCCCCCTGATCCATGTCAGCGCGCTGGCGCTGGTACTGGCATCTTCAATTTGTCTGGCTGACGAACCCGTCGTCGGCTATGTCAAAACCGTGCAAGGCGCGGCCGTGGTGGTCACCGCTGGCGACACGATCAAGGCCGAACCGGGTACCCCGGTCAGGCAGTCATCGACACTCAAAACAGGTCTACAGGCCAGTATGGGCATCACACTGCAGGACAACACCCGCCTGTCGATCGGACCGGATACCGTGATGGCTGTAGATGAGTTTCTCTATGAACCCACACAGAACGCCGTGAAGCTGCTTGTCAATCTGACGCGGGGCACGCTGAACTATGTTTCTGGCTTGATTGCCAAGATCAAGCCAGATGCTGTCTCCATCAAAACCCCCACCGGCAATATCGGTGTGCGCGGTACCCACTTTGTTGCCAAAGTCGTTGCGGATTAATTCATGACAAACCATCAAAAGCTACCGTCTAACAAACGCCCCGCCAAGTTCCTGGCGATGGCTCTTTTACTGGCACTGGCCGGATGTGCCAAAAACTATGTGGTACTGCTACCGGATGACGATGGCACAGTGGGCAAAGTTCAGCTCACCAGCCGTCTAGGCACCACTGTGTTGGACAAGAGCCATCAAGGCAGCTTCATTCGCGCCATCGAGGGGCGCACCTTTACGGTTGATGATGACACCTTGAAAACAGATTTTGGTGCCGCGCTGGCGGCCAGTCCCACTCAGGCCGCCCGCTACATCCTCTATTTCGACACGGGCCAATCAACCCTGACGACAGCATCGCAAGCTGACCTGGAGAAAATCAAACTTGATCTTCAAGGCCGCCAGGGTGCTGATATTTCGGTCATCGGTCACACCGACACCGTGGGCGACCCACAGGCCAATGCAGCGCTCGGACTGACGCGCGCCAAACAGGTTGCGGCCATGATCGACACCGCCGTGATCAACGCTGAACGCGTATCGATCTTGTCCTATGGTGAGAAAAACCTGCTGGTGCCCACGCCCGACGATACTGATGAGCCACGCAACCGTGGTGTTGAGGTGATTGTTCGCTAACGCTGACCAGGGTCTATTTGGTGCTCAGCACCATCCGTTCACCCGTCTGACCTGCCTGCAGCCGGGTCAGATGCATCGCAACCAATGGGTCTTCAGGTCGTTGTTCCGCCAGTTGGACAAAAGCTGCCAGCGCCTGGCTTGACTGCTGGCGTAGCAGCTCAAAAGCTGCGGCATAGGCCGAGTCGCCGGGTTGCTGCGGGTCCAGCGGCTGATACACCGCAATGGGCTGCGTCTTGCCTTTGAACACCACCTGACCAATGGGCCGCACGGGCCATTCCGGACAGGCTCTAAGCGTGACCCCGGAAACACAAATCAGCGTACCGAATTGTTTGTTGGCACTCTCCAGACGCGCTGCCGTGTTGATCGGGTCACCCAGGGCGCGGTAGTCAAAAATCATGCGGCCGCCAAAATTACCCACAATCACCTCACCACTGTGCACGCCAATACGCGTCAGGCCAAATGGCACCCCACGTGCCGCCAGTCTAGTCACATACTGGTTGGAGAATTGATGCATCTCCCACGCACAAGTCAAAGCACGACGCGGGTGATCCACCTGGACCACTGGCGCAGAAAACATCAGCACCAAGGCATCACCCACGATGCGATCCAGCGTGGCTTGGTGCTTAAAGGCGATGGCAATCATGCCGTCCAGATAATCGTTGAGCAGGGTCACCGCAGCGGCAGGGTCCATGCGCTCCAGCCAAGTCGTGAAGCCCGCTAGGTCGGTAAACACAAAACTACAGTCCTGGCGCCGACCACCAAGCTCCAACGCACCCGGCTGTTTGATCAGGTAATTCACCAGATTGGGCGACACATAGCGCGAGAACGCCTGGCGTATCCAACGCTGGCGCTTCTCACTGACCGCATGGTGCACAATGCTAGAAAAAACGTAGCTAAAGCTCACCGTCAAACTTGGGGCTACGGCATCTATCAGCACACCCTGGCGACTGAAAAAGTACGCCACAAACAACCACAGCACCGTCAGGACCCCGACCAATGCCGCCAGGGAAAACACCGCGCCATACGACAGCGCAATAAAGCCCACTACCAACCCGCCCACCAATGCCACCAACAGTTGGAAAGCCGTGCCCCAAGCGGGGCGCGCCAGACCACCGCCGGTCAGCAATTGCTCCAGCGCCTGCGCATGCACTTCGACACCTGGCAGAGCTACGCCTAGAGGGCTGAAACGCAAGTCCATCAAACCCTGAGCCGAGGTGCCCACCAGCAGGATGTTGCCAGCCAGTTCAGACTCAGGCACCGCACCCGCCAGAACTTTCCACGCCGCAATCGTGCGCTGCGCCACGGGCTTCGAATAATGCACCCACACCTCACCCTGCGGCGTGCAGGGCACACGCGTTGGACCAACGTCGACCTCCGCCAGGCCAACGCCAGTCTGCGGCACAGTGCGGGTGGTGAAGTTCTTGGCACCCTGTGCCACGCGCAAGGCTTCAGCCGTCAGCGAGGGCACCAGCGTGTCCCCGACACGTACCAGCAAAGGCACGCGCCGCACCACACCGTCGGAATCGGGCAAAAAGGCGATGGCACCCAAGCCGCTGGCGGCTGCTTCCAGGCGCGGCAAAGGTCGAATGGCGCCGGAAAACGCATGCACATACGCCTGAGCTGGCTCACCCAACGTCACATAACGCGCCTTGCGCTCTGGCAGCACACCGGGTTGGTCGCTGCGCTCCACCGCAAAGCCCAGCACCACCGGCCCCGCGCCCACGGCTTGTGCCAGGACAGCATCGTGATCGGGCAGGGCCTGCAGTTGTTGGCGCACGGCGGGAGATGCCTGCCAGACATCCAGCATGGCTTGCGGCGAGGTACGGTCGGGTTCAGTGAACAGAACATCAAAAACAACCGCCGCAGGCTGGGCCGCTTGCAGCCGCCTGGTGAGTTCAGCCATGCGGGTACGCGGCCAGGGCCATTGACCCAGACGCCGTAGGCTCTCGTCATCGATATCAATGATGCGCACCGGCGCCACTCGGTAAGGGCGTGGCTGCCAGCGTTGAAACTGGTCGAACTGGCCGTTGCGCAGCATCTGCAGGGGCAACGGGTCCCAGATGGATACCAGCAGGCTGACGGCCACCACCAGCACCGGCACCAGCCCTTTCACCGACCAGCGGATTTGTTTGATCCTTGCCAACATCTTCACACCGCGCCTAGCCACCGCGCCAAGCGCCAGCACAAGACAGACTGCGGTGCTGACGTCATTGATCTGGTAGGTTCCCTTGTATTCAGGAAGCCGCTGATTACCGGCATTTTGTTCACTCTCATCTTTATCTGGACACTTCGGGGGCGCAACTTGACAAGACCCTGGGCAGGGCTTGTTGCATCAACGCGCCAGACCTTGCCTGGGACATGTTACTGCGCTCGGGTAACGCTTCTCGTCGATAGCAACCCAAGCATCTCGCGCCCCCAGACAATGGAAGCCTCCTCAAACAAGATCCCTTTTTTGAGGATCATGTGGTGGATACGCGCCGCGCGTGACAAATCCGGGGCAGCGAAGTCGCGTTGCTCGATCTCGCGGTACAGCGCCAATTTTTCCTCGTGCAGCGCCAATCGCCGGTGCAGTTCAGGGGTCAAGTCCAGCGCGTCCAGCGCCGCATCAGCGCGCAGGCGCACCATGAACTCGTCGCGCAAATCCATCATCGGCGCGGGCTCGGCGGCCCAGCGCAGCAGCTCAGCTTGCCCGGCGGGCAGCACGCGGTAGATACGTTTGCGGGTCTTGCCAGCATCAGGGGCGATGCTCGATTCGATCCAGCCCGCAGTCTCCATGCGTCCGAGCTCACGGTAAATTTGCTGGTGCGTGGCGTGCCAGAAGAAGCCAATCGACTTATCAAAACGCCGCGCCAGGTCATAGCCAGACGACGATTTTTCGATCAGTGAGGTGAGCAGTGCGTGGGACAAGGACATGGTGCGTTCGAGTCTAATTGGGGAAAACACTCTATGCAACTGGTTGCATAAATTTTTAAGTTCTCATAAACTGCGCAACCAGTTGCATAGTGTCCACGGGACACCACGCATCACCCTCCAATCCCTTAGACAAAACACCTTGAGGACACGCGCCATGAGCCCCTACCCGCACCTGCTTGAACCCTTGAACCTTGGCTTTACCACCCTGCCCAACCGGGTGTTGATGGGCTCGATGCACGTAGGACTGGAAGAAGTGAAAGACGGTTTTGCCCGCATGGCGGCGTTTTACGCCGAGCGCGCCCGTGGCGGCGTGGGCCTGATCGTCACCGGCGGCATTGCGCCCAATGACCGGGGCCGCCCGATGCCCGGCGGTGCCCGCATGACCACACCCGAGGATGCCGCCAAACACAAGCCCGTGACCGATGCGGTGCACCAGGCCGGTGGCAAGATCGCCATGCAGATCCTGCACTTTGGCCGCTACGCCTACCACGAGAACCTGGTGGCACCCAGCGCCCTGAAAGCGCCGATCAATCCGATGAAACCTCATGCCCTGAGCACCGAAGAGGTGTACCAAACGGTAGATGACTACGCGCGCTGCGCCGAGCTGGCGCAAAGTGCCGGTTATGACGGCGTGGAAATCATGGGTTCTGAGGGCTACCTGATCAACGAATTCATTGCCGCCCGCACCAACCAGCGTGACGATGAATGGGGCGGCAGCTACACCAACCGCATCCGTTTCCCGGTCGATATCGTGCGCCGCACGCGTGAAAAAGTCGGCCACAACTTCATCATCATCTTCCGCCTGTCGATGCTGGATCTGGTCGAAGGCGGCTCCTCGCTGGAAGAGGTGGTTGAACTCGCCCAAGCCATTGAAGCCGCCGGTGCCACCCTCATCAACACCGGCATTGGCTGGCACGAGGCACGCATCCCCACCATCGCCACCAAAGTGCCGCGTGCCGCCTGGGCCTGGGTGACCAAGCAGCTCAAGGGCAAGGTCAGCATTCCGCTGGTGGCCACCAACCGCATCAACACGCCCGAGGTGGCTGAACAGTTGCTGGCCGACGGCTTTTGCGACATGGTGTCGATGGCCCGCCCGCTCCTGGCTGACCCGCAGTTTGTGGAAAAGGCCGCCGCTGGAAAAGCAAACGAGATCAACACCTGCATCGGCTGCAACCAGGCCTGCCTGGACCACACCTTTGGCGGCAAGATCACCTCTTGCCTGGTCAACCCACGGGCCTGCCACGAGACGCTGATCAACCTGCCCGCCCCCCAAAAGCGCGAACGCATCGCCGTGGTGGGCGCAGGCCCCGCTGGGTTGAGCTTTGCCACCGCTGCGGCGCAATGCGGTTTTGAGGTGACGCTGTTTGATGGCGCGACCGAGATTGGCGGCCAGTTCAACGTGGCCAAACAAATTCCGGGCAAGGAAGAGTTTTACGAGACGCTGCGCTACTTCGGCAAGCAGATCGAATTGACCGGCGTGACCCTCAAGCTAGGCCAGCGCGTCAGCGCCCAGGAGCTCGCTTCGGCGGGCTACAAGCAGGTGGTGCTGGCCACCGGCATCACGCCCCGCACGCCGCCCATCGACGGCATTCACCACCCCAAGGTGCTGAGCTATCTGGACGTGCTGCGCGACAAAAAACCGGTGGGCAAAACCGTGGCCCTGATTGGCGCCGGTGGCATTGGTTTTGATACCGCCGAATTCCTGATGCACGAGGGTGTGAGCCCCAGCCAGAGCCCGATCAAGTTCTTTGCCGAATGGGGCGTGGACACCACCTACGCCGAGCGCGGTGGCTTGAAAGAAGCGCACATCGAAACCGGACCGCGCAAGGTTTATCTGCTGCAACGCAAGGCCAGCAAAGTGGGCGATGGCTTGGGCAAGACCACCGGCTGGATTCACCGCACCTCGCTGAAAAACCGCCAGGTCGACATGCTCGCAGGCGTAACCTACCGCCGCATTGATGACCGAGGCCTGCACATCACCGTGGACGGCGAAGAGCGTACGCTGCCCGTGGACAACGTGGTGGTCTGCGCCGGGCAGGAACCGCAGCGCGAACTGCAAGCCGACCTGCAAGCCGCTGGCGTGACCGTGCACCTGATTGGTGGTGCCAACAAGGCCGAAGAACTCGACGCCAAACGCGCCATCAAGCAAGGGCTGGAACTGGCCGTGGCGCTGGCCAGCAGCCCATCGCCTGACGGCTTACAAGAAAAAACGACCTCTAGCCCAGAAGAATCCTTGGCTAGTAGCTACAAAAAAGATAGTTCATCAAGCTACACCGCATTGACGGTCAGCCTGTCAGATCACATCGCCACCATCACCCTCAACCGCCCCGACAAAGCCAACGCCATGAACCTGGCCATGTGGCACGAGCTGCGCCAGGCTTTCCAATGGGTTGACCGCACACCCGAGGCACGGGTGGCCGTTCTGCAAGGTGAGGGCAAGCTATTCACCAGCGGCATCGACCTGCAAATGATGATGGGCCTGAGCGACAGCATCCAGAACGACTGCGAAGCCCGCACCCGCGAAAACCTGCGCCAGGTGATTCTGGATTTGCAAGACACGCTGACCAGCCTGGAGCGCTGCCGCAAGCCGGTGCTGGCCGCCGTGCACGGCGCGTGCATCGGTGGTGGCATCGACCTGATTAACTGCGCCGACATGCGCTACTGCTCAAACGATGCCAGCTTCAGCATCAAAGAAATCGACATCGGTATGACGGCGGACGTGGGCACTTTGCAGCGCTTACCCAAACTGATCGGCGAAGGCATGGCGCGTGAGCTGGCCTACACCGGGCGCAAATTCAGCGCCGCCGAAGCCTTGGAGATGCGCCTGGTCAACCGCGTGTTTGACTCGCGCGAGGCTCTGCAAGCCGGTGTGCGTGAAATCGCTACAACGATTGCAGCAAAGTCCCCTTTGTCCATAAGGGGTACAAAGGAAATGATCACCTATGCCCGCGATCACACAGTGGCCGACGGCCTGACCTATGTGGCCACCTGGAACGCTGCGATGCTACTGTCCAACGACCTGCAGGAAGCCATGATGGCCAACATGGGCAAACGGGAGCCGGTGTTCAAGGGCAATTGAATCAGCTCATCGGATATTGATGACCTGGGACGAGTCCGAGTAATTTGGGGCTTCGTGGGTGGCAGTGTGCATGAGTTCGCTGGCATTCAATATCCCCTTGACTTCGACAAGAAGACGGTGACTCCAACACGCTAAATCCATTGCTTGCAGCAAGGGGTAAACAGCCTATTGACCCTGTCCACCCACAGGTCCATACTGCGGTGTGACGAGGCCCGCTGCCCTTTGTGTGCCCTGACCCAACTCTGCACCGCCCGGTGTCGCCCCGTTGGTTGAACCCATTTGTTCACAACACAGGAGTTGCGTCATGAACGCCCCACAAAAATACGTCTACCTCTTTGGCAGCAGCCGCACCGAAGGCTCTGCCGACATGAAAAACCTGCTCGGTGGCAAAGGCGCCAATCTGGCCGAAATGTGCCGACTGGGCATCACCGTGCCCTCCGGCTTCACCATCAGCACCGAGGCCTGCACCGCTTTCACCGAACTTGGCCGCGAGACCGTTCTGGGCATGATCCGGGACGAGGTGCTGCAGGGCGTCAAGTTTGTCGAAACCGAGATGGGCCGCCGCTTTGGCAACGCCAGCGATCCGCTGCTGTTGTCGGTGCGTTCGGGCGCACGCGCCTCCATGCCCGGCATGATGGACACCATCCTGAACCTGGGCCTCAATGATGAAGCCGTGCTGGGCCTGGCCGCCAAGTCCGGCAATGCCCGCTTTGCCTGGGATTCTTACCGGCGCTTCATCCAGATGTACGGCGACGTGGTGATGGGGCTCAAACCGTTGTCCAAGGAAGAGCACGACCCGTTCGAAATCATCATCGACACCCTGAAAGAAAAGCGCCAGGTCAAGCTCGACACCGATCTGGACGCGCAGGATTTGAAAGAACTGGTGCAGCGCTTCAAGGCGCTGATCCGCGCGCGCACCGGCCACGACTTTCCCACCGACCCGTGGGAACAGCTCTGGGGCTCGATCTGGGCGGTGTTTGAGAGCTGGAACAATGACCGCGCCAAGGTCTATCGCGAACTCAACGACATTCCGCAGTCCTGGGGCACGGCGGTCAACGTGCAGGCCATGGTGTTTGGCAACTTGGGCGAGCACAGCGCCACCGGCGTGGCGTTTTCGCGCGATGCCGGCACCGGTGAAGACCTGTTCAACGGTGAGTTTCTGGTCAACGCCCAGGGTGAAGACGTGGTGGCAGGCATCCGCACGCCGCAACAGGTGTCGCTGATCGGCTCGCGGCGTTGGGCCGAATTGGCGTTGGTCAGCGAAGCCGATCGCGCCAGCAAGTACCCATCGCTCGAAGAGCTGATGCCGCACATCTACGCGCAGCTACTGCACTTTGAAACCACGTTGGAAAACCATTTCAAGGACATGCAGGACATCGAGTTCACCATCCAGGAAGGCAAGCTGTGGATGCTGCAAACGCGCAACGGCAAACGCACTGGCTCGGCCATGGTGCGCATCGCCATGGAGATGCTGCAGCAAGGCATGATTGACGAGAAAACCGCCATCATGCGCGTCGCACCCGACCGGCTCAATGAACTGCTGCATCCGGTGTTTGACCACCAGGCCCTGGCAGACGCCACGCCGATTGCACGCGGCCTGCCAGCCTCGCCTGGCGCGGCCACCGGGCAGATCGTGTTTTTTGCCGACGATGCGGAAAGCTGGGCCAAACAGGGCAAAGCGGTGATTCTGGTGCGCCAGGAAACCTCCCCTGAAGACCTGCGCGGCATGAGCGTCGCCAAAGGCATCCTGACGGCACGTGGCGGCATGACCTCGCACGCTGCCGTGGTGGCCCGTGGCATGGGCAAGTGCTGCGTGTCTGGCGCGGGCGCGGTGCATGTGGACATGAAGGCGCGCAGCATGCGCATCGGCGATACCGACTACTTTGAAGGCGACTGGATATCGCTCAACGGCACCACCGGTGAAGTTTATTTGGGCAAGATCGCCACGCGGGACGCCGAACTCAGTGGCGACTTTGGCAAGCTGATGGCGCTGGCCGACATACACAAACACATGGAAGTACGCACCAATGCCGACACGCCCGACGAAGCCCGCATGGCGCGCAGCTTTGGCGCCACCGGCATCGGCCTGTGCCGCACCGAACACATGTTTTTTGAAGGCGAACGCATCACCGCCGTGCGTGAAATGATCCTCGCCGACAACGAAGCCCAGCGACGCAAGGCGCTGACCAAGCTGCTGCCGATCCAGCGCGACGACTTTGAAGGCCTGTTTGCGGCGATGGATGGCTTGCCGGTGACCATCCGCCTGCTGGACCCGCCGCTGCACGAGTTTTTGCCGCACGACGACGCCAACCAGCGCCTGATGGCGGCTGACATGCATGTGTCGCTGGGCAAGATCAAGATGCGCGTCGAGGAGTTGCACGAGTTCAACCCGATGATGGGCCACCGTGGCTGCCGACTGGGCATCAGCTACCCCGAAATCACCGAGATGCAAGCCCGTGCCGTGTTCGAGGCCGGTCTCAACATGCGCGCCAAAGGCATCGACGTGAAAGCCGAAATCATGGTGCCGCTGGTCGGCACGCTGCGCGAATTCAACCTGCAGGCCGAGGTCATCCGCCGCACCGCTGCGGCAGTGTTTGCCGAGCGTGGCGAAACTCTGCCCTACCTGCTGGGGACGATGATCGAAACGCCGCGCGCCTCATTGGTGGCCGACAGCATCGCGACGCAAGCCGAGTTCTTCTCGTTTGGCACCAACGACCTGACGCAGATGACGCTCGGTTTCTCGCGCGACGATGCGGGCAAGTTTTTGCCCGACTACCTCAAGCAGGGCGTCTATGAGCACGATCCGTTTCGCAGCATCGACCAGATCGGTGTCGGCGCGCTGGTACAAATGGCGGTACAGAAAGGCCGCAGCGTGCGCCCGGATATCGAGGTGGGCGTGTGTGGCGAACACGGCGGCGACCCGGCCTCAGTGGCGTTTTTCCACCGTGCCGGGCTGAATTACGTGAGCTGCTCACCCTACCGCGTACCGATCGCGCGGCTGGCGGCAGCGCAAGCGGCCATCAGCGGTTAATGGCTTTGTGTGCGTGTTGTGCAGTGCTGCCGTCGGGGGCTGGATAATTATCAGGATTCCAACCTGAACTCCAACTCCCGAACATGAAGCCCATGACACTCACCAAGCTGTTTTTTCCTGCTGTTGCCGCGCTGACCCTGACGGTTGCAGGTTGTTCCAAACCGGGCGAGGCACCCGCCACATCCGCAGCCACACCCGAAGCAGCGGCTCCTGCAGCGCTCAGCGCGTCGTCCTACGACACGGTGACGAAGACCGGCAAGGGGTTTACTGTGGGTTCAATGATGAGCGCGCAGCCTGTGTATGTGCTGTTTGAACCCCAATGCCCCCATTGCGGCCACCTGTGGCAAGCCTCCATGCCGCTGCAGGACAAGGTGAAGTTTGTCTGGATCCCGGTCGCCTTCAACGACGGCAAGAACCTGGCGCAAGCCGTCACGCTGATGTCGTCCAGCACCCCGCTGGAAACCATGACCGAGCATGAAAAATCCCTGTTGACCGGCAACGGCGGCATCACCGCCATGGGCGGCATCACCGCTGAGCAGCAACAAGCCATCAAAACCAATTCTCAGCTCCTGACCACGCTGGGTCAGGATTCCGTGCCGTTCATTCTGGCCAAAAACCGCACGACCGGCGAGATCGTCAGCCACAGCGGTGCCATGGAAACCGCTGACTTGGCCAAGCTCATTGGCGTGAACTGAGGGTTTGCAGAGCGAAAATCGCTGCTCGTCAGGCCGTGAAATGGCCGCCCAGCAGTTCCAGCAGCCGCTCACGCGGCATCTTGAAACCACAGGCCTGGGCGTGTCCACCGCCGTGCATGCTCTCTGCCAGCGGGATGCAGTTGAAGCCTGAGCGTGACCGCAACCCGCACTTGATCACACCGGTTTTATCCACCGCCCACATCAGCGCAAAGGTGCCCGACTTTTCGCAAAGAATGTCACCCACCAGGCTGTGAAAGGCACTGGGAACGTTGACCATCATGCCAGCGACACCGTTGAAAGTGAGTGCCTGGGCAGATTCGGCCATGTTGTGCGCCAACTTGACAAACTTCTCGTCCATGGCGCGGCCACGCTCAATGTAGGCCGCCAGAGGCGCGCCCTCAAGGCTGGCAATCGTCTGCCAGCGCGCAAAGTCAAATGCCTCCATGTCCAGCGCCGACAGGAAACCGGCGCTCTCGGGGTACTGCCAGACCCAAATGTCACGGTCTTCCACATATTTCACCAAATCCGGCAGTGGTTGCGCAGGATGGAAGAACTCCCAGGCCAAGTGCGAACCCGACTTCTTCATGTCAAAGTGAACCACACCGCACTTGCACTGAAAGCCGACCAGCTTTTCTGCCGCGCTCAGATGATGATCCAGCACCACCAGCTTGGCAGCAACGGCCTCAATGTCGCGCAACAGCGGTTCAGCGAAAGAAAAATCCAGAATATAGACAGCGCGCCCGGCCACCGGTGGCAGATCGGCCAACGTTTTCACGTCACCATGGTCCAGCGCCAAGAACTCGGCATGCCCGTCGTAATACAGCCAGGCCGCCAGCGCGGCGGCAAAACCGTCCGGACAACTGCGCCCGTGGTAGATCACCAAGGGATTAGGGTCATTTTTGTCAGGGAAAACCGATAGATTCAAACTCATTTTTTTACACTTTTAAAAACATCCAACGAAAGACAATCGCTATTATATAAGTAGCTTCTTACCTATGTAAGATAAGGGCTGGAGGCCATTTTTACTCACAATACAATCAAATACATGACCCTGCACCCTGCCATACCATTTTTTACCGGGCAAGCCCTACCCGATGGTCAGACCTTTGACGCCTGGGCGCAACAACCCTTGCTGATGTCGCTCGAATCGGGTGGCATCGACTGGCCCAGCTCATGCCGCAATGGAACCTGCCGCACCTGCATTTGCAAGCTCGAAAGCGGCCAGGTGCGCTACGACATCGCCTGGCCGGGTTTGAGTTTGGAAGAAAAAGCCGAAAACTATGTGCTGCCGTGCGTTGCCTACCCGTGCTCGGATGTCACGTTGACCCGGCTTGAATAAGTCAGTCATCGTGACGCTGGTCTGGGGATTTGCTTGAAGCGAATCTTGCGATCCAGTTCAATCGCGTCTTTTTTGAGCTGCCGTTGCGCATCCAGCGTTTGTCCGGCGGCCAACCACTTCGCAAACTCTTCGGGGCTTTCCAGGGTGATGCGCCCCATGACTGCCGCACGGAAATCATAAATCGCGATCTCGGCCGCCTTTTGCCAGTTGACCGACTTGCCACTTTGCAGCGCGCCGCGTGCACGGCCGATGGCTTCGAGCACCTGCTCATCAGTCATCTGCGCTACGCCCTGGATCTTGAAACGTGCCTCCACCAGGCTCGGATAATGGGTTTTCAGGGTGTCCAGCAGCTCCAACGCGACTTCCTGTTCATCAAACGCGTTGCGCCCCACTGCGCCGCTGGCGGCCAGGTTGTAGCCGCTTTTCGCGACGATGATGCGCGGCCACAGCATGCCGGGCGTGTCGTACAGGTAAAAGTCCGGGGCCAAGGCAATGCGCTGTTCCAGCTTGGTGACACCGGCTTCGTCGCCAGTCTTGGTGGCACGCTTGCCCGCCAGGGTGTTGATCAGCGTCGATTTGCCAACGTTGGGAATGCCGCAAATCAGCACCCGCATGGGTTTGACCATGCTGCCACGGTTGGGCGCCAGCTCGTGGCAAGCCGCAATCAGGGCCTTGGCAGGTGCCGAAATGCTGGCATCCAGCGCAATGGCACGCATGCCGGGCTGGGCGTTGTAATGCGCCAGCCACAGCGCGGTGCGGTCCGGGTCGGCTAGGTCCTGTTTGTTGAGCACCTTGAGCGCCGGTTTGCCTTGGGTCAGCGTGGCCAGCATCGGGTTGGCACTTGAGCCCGGCAGGCGTGCGTCCAGCAACTCGATGACCACATCAATATTTTTGATGCGCTCGGCAATCGCCTTTTGCGTCAAGTGCATGTGACCGGGAAACCATTGAATCATGGCCATGTTTAGATATCCAGAGTAGGCCGCAAGGCCGAAGGTTCAACAAAACGCCAGCGCCCGACAAAGCACGCCGACAGCGCCGCCAAAGCGCCAGCAACGGCGATCCATTGAAGCGGATGCTGCCAGTTGCCGTCAAACGCGCCGAACAAGCTGGCTTTGAGGGCCTTGACGACCCAGGTGATCGGCAAGTAGGGGCTGATCTGGGCAAACAGGCCACCGCTAAGTTCCACGGGCAAGACGCCACCGGAGGCTGACAACTGCACCGCCAACAACACCAGTGCCAGCGCTTTGCCGCCATCTCCCAGCGCACGTATGAAGGCAAAGACGATCAGCAGGAAGGTCAGCGATGTCACCCCCAAAATCACACCCAGAGCCATCGCATCGTGCGCCTTGATAGTCAATATCCATAGCATTGCTAGTAATATCAGAAAGGCCTGCGGCAAGACAATCATTGCCGGAACCAGTATTTTCCCGAGCAAACGCGCAGGCGGTGACAGCTGTGCAGCAAACAGTGGTAAGCCACGCAAATGGATCATGAACACCGCCAGACTGGCGCCCAGCCACAAGGCACCAGGAACAATGTTGGGGGCAAAGCCGCTACCGTTGTTTTCAACCTCCGCAGCAATCTCAACCTCCGGCTGCACCGAATTGGCAAGCCCCTGCGCATTGCCATCCATGGTTTTGACCGCTGCAGGCAGCGACGATTCCAGAAAATCCAGCGCGCCTGACAGGTTCTGTGCGGCCTGCGCCAGCTTATGCGCACCAGTCTTGAGCGCCACGGAACCATCCCGCAAACTGGTGCTGCCACGCGACAGGTCATCAAGCTGACTGTCTTCGGGCAACTGTGTGACCATGCTGCGCAAGCCGCCGTTCAAGCTACGCATCCCGTTGGTCAGCGCCCCGACGCCGGTGTTGAGCTGCGTGGCACCGTCGCGCAACTTTTGCTGCCCGGCGATGGCAGCGTCCAGGCCGGACGCCAGACCATTGACACCTTCTCCAAGTTGGTCCAGCCCCTCCTTGACCCGGGTGGCGACAAAGACGCTGTCGTTCGCCTCGTTGCGAAAAGCCTGAATGCCGACCTGCAAACGCTGGGCTCCTTGTTGCAGTTGCAGCAGGCCCTGGCTGAGCTCGGCGTGGCCGTCCACCAAGGCGTGACCACCGTCCTCCAGACGACGCAGCTCGGAATTGTGCGCACGCTGGGCAAACATGCTGCGCAACCCAGCCCCTAGTTCCCGCGCGCCGCGCGTCAACTGATTGACGCCTTGATCGAGCCGACTGGCACCACCGGACAAACCATCCGCACCATGGGACACCTGTTGCGCGCCAACTGCCAGTTCCTGGGCGCCCAAACGCAGCTGCTGCACCGCTTGATGCAGCGACTCCAGGCTGCGCTGCGATCCGGCAGCATTGTTAAGCACCAGCGCCCAGCGCTGTTCGTTCAAGCTCTGATTGACCTCGCGACCCAGGTCTTCGGCGAACCGCCTGGCCAGGGCCGCGCCGGGGTAACTATTGCCCTCGGAAGCAAATACCACCAGTTTTCCGGCGCCCGCTTTGGCGCCAGGAATGGCATTGGAGCTGAAATCCGCAGGTACCACCAGCGCAAAAGCCAGCGTACCCTGACGCACCATGCGCCGGGCTTCCTGCTCGGTGGCCACATCGATGTAACCAAACTTGGGCCTGACCCGCAGACGCGCCACGACGTCGCGCCCCACATTGAAGGCCTGATCGCGGTACTCCAGACCACGGTCCAGATTGACAACCCCAACGGCCAGCGCCACGGTTCTGGCGGCTGGGTCCCAGACACTGGACAGGTAAATGATCACGTACAGGGCCGGAATCAGCACCACCACCACGGCGGCCAGCAACAGCCGGGGATAGCGCAGGAAGAAGCCCGCATCTACGCAGGCGATGCTCAAAAACGAAGGTTGTGCAACAGCTTTAGCCATCTTGCTGCACTTTGATGCGCTGGGCTTTGAGGCCTGAGCGCCGCGCCTTGTCCTCACGCAAACGCCTGCGCGACGCTTTGGTCGGCTGGGTGGCCTTGCGTGCTTTGGGCGGATGCGCCACGCTGTTGACCAGCTCATTGAGGCGCACCATGGCGTCAAACTTGTTGGACTCCTGCGTGCGGTGCTGCTGCGCCTTGATGACCAGCACGCCGTCTTGCGTGATGCGGCTGTCACGCAGGGCCAGCAGGCGCGCTTTCACACCGTCTGGCAGGCTGCTGGCAGCAATGTCAAAGCGCAAATGGATGGCGCTGGAGACCTTGTTGACGTTTTGCCCCCCCGCGCCCTGGGCACGGATAGCACTCAGGGCGATCTCTTCGGTGGGGATTCTCAAAGCTTCCATTTCAATAGCACCTTACGATTTGTTTATATGGGCTGGATGACAAAATCAGGGCCAGACCGATCTCTTCTACCCATACTTTGACGTCTTCCAGTGCCACTTGCGCTTGTGCCGCACTTTGACACAGGATGACGAAGTCGTCAGCGTAGCGCACCCTACGCAAGCCCAACTCTGACTTATCGTCCAGGGCGCCTCTTGGGTTTCATGGAAGTTAACCCAGCACCTCGGCCAACGCACATTGAACCGGTTTGGCGCCCAACAAGTCAACACAGACCTGCGGCTCCAGCCCCACCAGATAGCCACGCCTGCCGCCATTGATCAAAATTTTGGGCAATTCAAGAATGGTGGATTCAATGTACACGGGCATGGTTTTGCGCGTGCCAAAGGGCGAGGTGCCACCCACCAGATAGCCGCTGTGCCGGTTCGCCACCTCGGGCGTGCACGGCTCCACCGACTTGGCACCGATCTGGCGTGCCAGATTTTTGGTGGACACCTTGCGGTTGCCATGCATCAGCACCACCAGCGGCCGGGCATCCTGGTCTTGCATGATCAAGGTCTTGACCACATGAAAAGGGTCCCAGCCCAGTTCGGAGGCGCTGTGCAGCGCACCACCATGCTCCAGATACTCATAGGGGTGCTCGGTAAACGCCACCTTGCTGGCTTTCAGCAGTTGGGTGGCTGGGGTCAGGCTGACGTGATCTTTCTTGGCCATGAACGACGCCTTTCCTCTCACATGGCCGGGTCGCGCATTTCCCAGCGAATCTTGTCAATTTTCTGCAGCAATTCAGCCGACAAGGTCGTGCCCCAGATGGCCAGGTTCTCATCCAGCTGAGCCACCGACGTCACGCCAATGATGGTGCTGGTGACACGCCATTGGGTATAGCAAAAGGCCAGCGCCAACTGCGTGGGTGTCAGCCCGTGCTCACGCGCCAGCGCGTGGTAGCGCTTGGCAGCTGCCAGCGCCTCTGGACGTCCCCAGCGCTGTTTGCGGCTGGCCTCGAACTTGGTCAGCCGTGCCTGCGCCGGGGCACCCGGGCCAGTCAGTCCGGTCTGGTCGTATTTGCCAGTCAGCAGGCCGAATGACAACGGTGAATAGGCCAGCAGCGACACGTTCAGGCGATACAAAGTCTCGTCCAGCGCGTTCTCGACACTGCGGTTGAGCAGGTTGTAGCCGTTTTGCACCGTCGCCACACGCGGCAAACCGTATTGCTCAGCCAGCCGCACAAACTCATGCACGCCGTACGGTGTCTCATTGGACACGCCCACCGCGCGCACCTTGCCCGCCTTCACCAGCGTGCCCAGGGCTTGCAGCTGGGCGTGGATGGAGGTGCCTTCAACCTCGCTGGGCTGGAAATACTGGCCGCCGAACATTGGCACACTGCGCACCGGCCAATGAATCTGGTACAAATCGATCACATCGGTTTGCAGACGCTGCAGGCTGCCGTCACAGGCGGCGATGATGTCGGCACCGGTAAGGTCCGCGCTGCCATTGCGAATCCACGGCATGGAGCGGCTAGGCCCGGCCACCTTGGTCGCCAGCACCAGCTTTTGCCGTGCGCCGGGGCGCTGGCTGAGCCAGTTACCAATGATCTTTTCGGTGGCATTAAAGGTTGCGGCTTTTGGCGGCACGGCGTACATCTCGGCCGTATCCACAAAAATGACCCCGCGCTCCAGCGAGCGATCCAGAATTTCGAAGGCGGTGGCTTGGTCCACCTGTTCACCAAAGGTCATGGTGCCCAGACAGATGGGAGTGACAAACAGGTCGCTTTGACCGAGTTGGACGGTTTTCATAAATCAGTCAGGCTTTAATTTTTAAAAAAGTGTACGGCGAAGCCGCCACTGTAGCGCTCATGCGCCATGTGCTCAGTGGGTCAATGCCAGTGACTCGCCCTGCGTTCGTGTGCCACACACCTGGTTGCGGCCCGCGTTCTTGGCACTGTAAAGCGCATGGTCTGCCTGGTCGAGCAAGGCCTCTGGGGTCAAAAGGTGCCCTGGCTCCGACACGGCCACCCCAGCGCTCAGGGTCAGCACGTCGGCCACCGCACTGCCTGCGTGGGCAATGCCCAGCTTACGAACACGGCGCAACACCTCACCGGCCAGCTGCAGGGCTCCTGCACGATCAGTCTCGGGCAGGATGGCCACCATTTCTTCGCCGCCAAAGCGGGCTACCAGGTCATGCGGACGCTTGCAAATGTCACGTAGTATGGTCGCCACCTTGCGCAAACACTCATCACCACTCAGGTGACCATAGAGATCGTTGAACTGCTTGAAATAATCGAGATCGAACATGATTGCAGCCACACTTGTGCCCAACCGACTTGCCGCGCGCAACTCCACGAGCAGCTTGTCATCAAGCAGTCGGCGGTTGCCCAAGCCTGTAAGCGAGTCCAAGTTGGCCATGTCCTGCAATTTGCTGGCTTGGGCCTTAAGCAGCCGCTCGCGCAACACCGAGTTGGTGACATCACTGATCTGGATCAGCGTGTAGCGCTGTTCGGCTGCGCTGGCGGCCTGATAACCCATGGGAATAATACGGATCGACTGACGCAACTGCTTGTCCTGGCTGCGTTGTGACGCAGGCATATACAGCGGAAAAGGTGCCGGGTGCAGGGTTTGCGACAGCAGCGCGGGAAAGCCGCTCGCCAGCGCGTGTTCGAGAAACAGTGTGAAATGGCTGGTCTCAAGTTGCGGAAAAACTTCTGGCAGGCTTTTATGCAGGACCTGTGTTGACGACAGGCGGGCGTGTCGCAAAAACCATTGGTTGGCAAAAACAACCCGGTTTTGCCCGTCCAGCACCAGCAGACCCACTTCAAGATAGTCAAGTGCCCAGGCCGCCCAGGGCTGCAAGGCGGAATTTTCCAAAGACTGCATCACAGCAACGACTCCAAAAACGCGCTCACCGTCGATTTGAGCGAAGCGACGGATTCCACGTCCAGCAAAAACACCAGATAACCTTGGATGTCCTGCGCATCAATGGCAAAGTCAATCTGCAAGCTCAAGACCAGTTCATCGATGGGCCCACCAGCACACAGAACATCCCTGACAGGTCCCATTTCAACCTGAGGCAAAGAGCCCTCAAAGCGCAACCGCAGTACATCTGCAATGCCCGACACCACCGAATTGAGCAAAATATTGCCAATTTCGGCCATGGCTTCCTGCTCCATCTCGCCGAGTTGTTCCAGCGGCACGTCGCCACCCACCATCATTTGGACCAGCTGCAGGCTTTGTTGCACAGGGAACATCAGCACCGCCTCGGTGTTGAGCACGCCAGAAAAGTTCTGACGCACGGCACAGATGCGCTCGGTGCCCTTGGCCTGCAGGTCGTCGCTGATGTTCTGTTTGGAGATCATGGCCACCAACGGCACTTTCAACTGCACCGGCGACCCGGCCAACTGACTCAAGGCACCCGCCGCCTGACCTACCCCAACGTTGAAAACCTCGGTCAGCGCATCAAGCTCAATATCGGTAAGGTTCATGGGGTCGCCACAAAGTAGTCCAGCGCCTCGCGGATGGCCGACTCAGTGGCGGGTTTTCTGACAAAGGTGACTTTGAGTTCACCTGCACGCTCGCGGCTGGCCTCCTGGATATTCGCCGTCAGCATGGCGATACGGGCTGAGGTGTTGAAAGCGCGTATCTGCTGCACCGCTTCAAACCCATCAATACCGGGCATATTGACATCCATGGTGATGAAATCTGGTGCACTGACACGCGCCATGGTCACGGCCTCTTCGCCATTGGCCGCCTCTTGGATGATCCAGTCGGGCTGTAGCTGCAACACCCTGGCCCGGATCATCATCCGGGACACTTTGCTGTCATCCACGATCAATAAGGTGTGAGCCATTCCTATGCCCTCTATTTCATATCCGAGGGAGGAATTATGCCGCTGGGCACGCTGCCGACACGGAATCGGCTCACCCGAGGTCAGATCGAGCCCGCTTTTCTTCTCGTAAACGCACACCCTGGCGCTGATGATGGACTCCCGAGTCCGTCTCAAAATAAGAGCATATTTCCCTTACTGCATAGGGGCTACAGCCTCTTTTCCCTAAAATTAGAACCAATTCTGGCTGCACAAGAAGCCGGTCAGCACGCGGTACAGAATTAGTTTCTTATGATCTGACGCATGTACTCCATCAAAAACAATTCGCGTAGCGTGTTTATCCCTATCCGTGGCCTGCAATACCACGTCAGACTCTGGGGCCAGCCCAAGCCCGGGCAAACCCCACTGGTGCTTGTCCATGGCTGGATGGATGTGGCGGCCAGTTACCAGTTCATGGTGGATGCGCTCAGCTCTAACCACTTCATCATCGCGCCGGACTGGCGCGGTTTTGGTCTTACCGCCTCCGGCGGCACCGACAGCTTCTGGTACCCCGACTATCTGGCTGACCTGGACGCGTTGCTGGACCATTTTTCGCCAGATGCCCCCGTCAACCTGGTGGGCCACAGCATGGGCGGCAACGTTGCCATGCTGTACGCGGGGTTGCGCCCACAGCGGGTGCAGCGGCTGATCAATCTGGAAGGTTTTGGCCTGCCTGACACGCAACCCGATCAGGCCCCAGCCCGCCTGACGCGCTGGCTCGACGAGGTCAGCCAGTTGCGCAGCGGCGCGATGGCTCTGAAAACCTACCCCTCGCTGGAGGCAGTGGCGCAGCGCCTGATGAAAAACAACCCGCATCTGTCGGCCGACAAGGCCGACTGGCTGGCGGCCCACTGGTCCGCCGAAACTTCGCCGGGGCAGAGGACGATTTTGGGCGAAGCTGCACACAAGGTCATCAACCCGCAGCTCTACCGGGTGGACGAGGTGCTGGCGACCTTTCGCAGCATCCAGGCTCCGGTACTCATGGTCGAGGCCAGCGACGACAGCATGACCCGCTGGTGGCGCGGCAGTTTTACCCTGGCGCAGCACCACGAACGGCTGCAGCACGTCGCACAGGTCAAAATCGTCACCCTGCCCGACTGCGGCCACATGCTGCACCACGACCAGCCCGAGCTGCTGGCACAGCTGATTGAACGCTTCATAGACCCGGCAACCAGCTCGTGAGAAAATCCCATCTTTGCCGAACCAACGATTCAAAAGAACAGGAAACCCCTCATGGAAGCAGAACGCATCAACGCCATTGGCAACCTCCTCGCTGATCTAAGCGCCCGTACCCTCGATTTACGGGGGTATCTTTGACTTCGATGCCAAATTCGAACGTCTGAGAACCGTCAACGCCAGCCTGGAAGACCCCACGGTCTGGAATGACCCCAAGCGCGCCCAAGAACTGGGCAGAGAAAAAAAGCTGCTTGACGGCGTGGTGGTCACCCTCACCGACCTGCAAAGCCATCTATCCGACAACACCGAACTCTTCGAGATGAGCCGCGACGACGGCGACGAGGCCGGTCTGATCACCATTGAAGAAGACGCCGCACGCCTCGAAGAAATCGTCAAAGGCCTCGAATTCCGCCGCATGTTCAACAACCCGGCCGACCCGCTGAACTGTTTTGTCGACATCCAGTCTGGCGCTGGTGGCACAGAGGCCTGCGACTGGGCCAGCATGCTGCTGCGCCAATACCTACGCTACTGCGAGCGCAAGGGCTTCAAGACCGAGATCGAAGACGAAACCGCAGGCGATACCGCAGGTATCAAAGGTGCATCGTTCAAGGTGGAGGGTGAATACGCCTTTGGCCTGCTCAGGACGGAGACCGGCGTGCACCGCCTGGTGCGCAAAAGCCCGTTTGACTCGTCTGGTGGCCGCCACACCAGCTTTGCCAGCGTGTTTGTCTACCCCGAGATTGACGACTCGATCGAGATCGACATCAACCCCAGCGACGTGCGGGTGGACACCTTCCGCGCCAGCGGCGCCGGTGGTCAGCACATCAACAAGACCGACTCGGCGGTGCGCCTGACGCACATTCCCACGGGCATCGTGGTGCAGTGCCAGGACGGCCGCAGCCAGCACAGCAACCGCGACGTGGCGTGGAAACGCCTGCGCAGCCGCCTGTACGACTTCGAGCTGCGCAAACAGCAGGAAGCCCAGCAAAAACTCGAAGACACCAAGACCGACGTCGGCTGGGGCCACCAGATTCGCTCTTATGTGCTGGACAACAGCCGCATCAAGGACTTGCGCACCAACTATGAAACCTCGGCCACGCAAAAGGTGCTGGACGGCGATCTGGACGCTTTCATTGAAGCGTCTTTGAAGCAAGGCGTGTAAAGACGCGCCTGCCCCGAAGGAGTCCAACCATGTACCTCAAAAGTCTCCAAGTCCAGCACTACAAAAGTCTGGATGACGTGTCGGTTGACTTCGCCCCTGATGTCACCGTGGTGGTTGGTCCCAACGGGGTAGGCAAAAGCAATTTTGTGGATGTGTTGCGGTTTTTGCGGGATGCAGTTGTTGATGACCTAGAGCATGCGGTGACCAAGCGGGAAGGCATTCAGCGACTGCTGCAAACCTATAAGACAAAGCCATACAAAATCGGAATACAGTTAAATTTCTCGGCATACGAGCGCGACCAAGTAGCTGATACAGCGAGTTACTCTATCCAATTGAAGTCGGTTGGTAGTAGCGGTTACACCGTAGAAAGTGAAAAAGCAGTCAGCGCAATTGATGAGTTGGAACTTGGCATATTGACTAGCCATGAATCGGTTGCTCGCGACGCTCGTGGAATTGTGACCATCGATGACAATCCTCCCGGTAGTCAAAAGCATTCTCTTTTAGAGCACACCATCATTGCTTATCCCCCGGAAACGTTGGTACTGGGGTCTAAGCTCCTGGGTGTCGAACCACGCACGATCGCTAGTGCTATCACTGACCAGATTGCAGCTTGGAACTTCTGCACCATCTACCCCAACACCCTGAAAAAGCCCGCCCTGCCCGACCGCGACTCCAAGCTCATGGAATCCGGCGACAACTGGGCCTCAGTGATCAAAGCCCTCAAGCGCTCACCCAAAGGCCGCGAAGCCCTGGAGCGCATTTACGATGCCATGCGCGCCGTGTTACCCACTTTTGAAGAAGTGAGCATTCAAACCGTGGGCAGCTACCTGGTGCCGTTGTTCAAGTTCCGCGTAGAAGGTGAAGCCACACTGGCGAGCTTTGACCCGGTGCAACTCTCCGACGGCACCTTGCGCTTGTTTGGCATTTTGTTGGCGGCCTACCAACTGCCACGTCCCAAGCTGCTGGTGATTGAGGAGCCTGAGCAAACCATTTACCCGGCGGCCTTGGCCGTCTTGGCCGACATGTTCAAGGAAATTGGCCGAAGCACCCAAGTCCTGATCACCACGCACAGCCCGCACTTGGTGCAGTTCTTTGCGCCCTCACAAATTCGCGTGGCGGTCATGCACAACGGCATGACACACATCCGCCCGATTCACCCGCACCAGATGGAAGCGGTCAACGAAGGCTTGTTGAGCTTGGAAGAGTTCATGACCACCGAAGGTCTGCGCCCTGACGATACTGAAAACACCTCCTCATGAGCAAGTTGCATTTGATCGTGGAGGGCGAAGGTGATGCGCAAGCCGTGCCGGTTTTGGTGCGAAAAATCCTGGAGGCCCATGCGCTGCACGATGTTCAGCTCACGGGGCGACCACAAATCAGCGGCGACATCCACAAGGTCTCAAAACGTCTGGGGGACTTCTTGGGATACGGCCTCAAGAACGCGTGTCCGATTTTGTGGGTGCTGGACTGTGATGACAAAGCCGATGGCACGGTTGGCTGCCCGGTGCGTCACGTGACCAACCTGCGTTCCTCCATGAGACAACTGCCTATCAACCTCAACCAAGCCGTGGACTTCTCCTTTTTCACCAAGGAGTTTGAATCGCTGTTCTTGGCTGAACAACAAGCCTTGAAAGATTTTTATCGCCTGCCAGCCGACTTGGAAATTGACCCCGGCGCAGCCCTTCGTCGAAATGCCAAAGGTGAAATAGGCAAACTGCTTGGCAAAGACCGGGGGTACAAAGAATCCATCGACCAGGCCAAGCTTGCCGCCCGGCTAGACTTGGGCACTTGCCGTGCAGTTTCGCGCGACTACCGACATTTTGAAGACGCTGTCCTGCGTCTATGCAAACCCCAATGACATTACAAACACGGATCTTCGACATGGATCGCACCATGATCGATGCGGCCAGCCATGGCCTTGAACTCATGGAATTTATTTTTTTTGGAGACATGACATGTTGCAACTGAATGAATCATCAGGGACGGCCACGATAGTTCGCCGCTCTGACTACACGCCCCCCGCGTTCTGGATTGATACCGTAGCCCTGACCTTTGACCTGGACCCGGCTAAAACCCGCGTGCTCAACAAAATGTCCCTGCGCCGCAACCCGGACGTACCGGCGCAGGCGCTCAAACTTGACGGCGACGAGCTCAACCTGGCCCGTGTGCTGGTCAACGGTGCAGGCTGCTCGTTCAAGATGGATGGCAGCCAGCTGGTGTTGGAGAACCTGCCCGCCGAGGGCAGCTTTGAGCTGGAAATCTTCACCACCTGCGCGCCCGCCAAGAACACCAAGCTCATGGGCCTGTATGTCAGCAATGACTCGTTCTTCACCCAGTGCGAGGCCGAGGGCTTCCGGCGCATCACCTATTTCATGGACCGTCCGGATGTCATGGCCAGCTACACCGTCACGCTGCGCGCCGACAAGGCTAGATACCCGGTGCTGCTCTCCAACGGCAATCTGGTGGAACAGGGCACCCTGGAAGATGGCCGTCACTTTGCCACCTGGGTCGATCCGCACAAAAAACCCAGCTACTTGTTCGCCCTGGTGGCCGGCAAACTGGTGGCGCGCGAGCAACGCATCACCGCACGCAACGGCAAAGACCACCTGTTGCAAATCTACGTGCGCCCCGGCGACATGGACAAGACCGAACACGCCATGAACTCGCTGATCAATTCGGTGATCTGGGACGAAGCCCGCTTTGGCCTGCCGCTGGATCTGGAGCGCTTCATGATCGTCGCCACCAGCGACTTCAACATGGGCGCCATGGAAAACAAGGGCCTGAACGTCTTCAACACAAAATACGTGCTGGCCAACCAAGCCACCGCCACCGACGTTGACTTTGCCAACATTGAGAGTGTGGTCGGTCACGAATACTTCCATAACTGGACCGGCAACCGCGTCACCTGCCGCGACTGGTTCCAGCTGAGCCTGAAAGAAGGCCTGACGGTGTTTCGCGACCAGGAATTCAGCATGGACCTGTGCGCCGATGCATCGGCACGCGCCGTCAAACGCATTGAAGACGTGCGCGTGCTGCGCACCGCCCAGTTCCCCGAAGACTCCGGCCCCATGGCCCACCCGGTGCGGCCCGACAGCTACATCGAGATCAACAACTTCTACACCGTCACCATCTACGAAAAAGGTGCCGAGGTCGTGCGCATGATGCAAACGCTGGTGGGCCGTAGCGGCTTTGCCAAAGGCATGACACTGTACTTTGCCCGCCATGACGGCTGCGCCGTGACCTGCGACGACTTTGCCCAAGCCATTGCGGATGCCAACCCGGATTCCGCTTTGTCCAAGCTGCTGCCACAATTCAAACGCTGGTACAGCCAGGCCGGAACGCCGCGCCTGCAGGCTCGCGGCGAATTCAACGCCGACGCGCACACCTACACGCTGACCTTCACGCAGAGCTGCCCCGCCACACCGGGCCAGAACAGCAAGGAACCGTTTGTCATCCCGATCAGCCTGGGTCTGGTGGGTGCCAGCGGCGCCGCCCTGCCCCTGCACATCCAGAACGATCTGGCCAGCGTGGGCGACAGCCACCTGTTTGTCATGACGCAGGCCACCGAGTCGATCACCTTCGAGAACGTTGCTGAGGAGCCCGTACCGTCGGTGCTACGCGGTTTCAGCGCGCCGGTGATTCTGGATCTGGACTACACCGATGAACAGCTGCTGACCCTGCTGGCACACGACCCAGACCCGTTCAACCGCTGGGAAGCCGGGCAGCGCCTGGCCTTACGGAGTGCTATTCAGTCAATAGCTAGTAGCCCAGATGAAATAAGGGCTAGCAGCCTAAATGACTCATATGTTTCAGCCATGCGCCTGGTACTGCGCCACCCCACGCTGGATGCAGCCTTCAAGGAACTGGTGCTGACCCTGCCGTCTGAGGCCTACCTGTCCGAACAGCTCGACGTGGTCGACCCGCAGCGCGTGCACGCCACGCGTGAAGCCATGCGTGAGCAACTGGCCCGCGAACTGGCTGACGACTGGCAGTGGGCGTTTGCGGAGCACAGCGCCAACGGCAGCTACCGCCCTGACACCCTGTCCAGCGGTCGCCGTGCGCTGGCTGGTCTGGCCCTGAACTATCTGTGCCTGGCTGCTCGCAACTCGGGTGACACGGTCTGGCCCGGCAAAGCCTACCAGAGCTTCAAGGATGCCGACAACATGACCGACCGCTTCAACGCGCTGGCCGCCTTGGTGCATAGCGGACATGAACTTGCCAAGCCCGCGCTGGCGCGCTTTCACAGCTTGTTCAAGGCCGAGGAACTGGTGCTGGACAAATGGTTTGCCCTGCAAGCCGGTTGCAGCGACCGTGGCGGCCAAGTGCTGCCCGCAGTGCGCGCCCTCATGAAACACCCCGACTTCAACCTGAAGAATCCGAATCGCGCCCGCAGCGTGATCTTCAGCTATTGCAGTGCCAACCCCGGCGCGTTTCACCGCACAGATGCGGCTGGCTACCTATTCTGGAGCGAGCAGGTTCTGGCACTGGACACCATCAACCCGCAAGTTGCAGCCCGTCTGGCGCGAGCGCTGGACCGCTGGAAAAAACTGGCCGAGCCGTACAAAAATGCCGCCCATGAAGCCATCAAACGCGTCGCCGCCAAGGCAGACCTGAGCAACGACGTGCGCGAGGTAGTCACCCGCGCGCTGGCCGACTGATTTATCCAAGTGATCCAAGATGTACAAAAAAACTTACCTCACCCGTTACCTGGTCGAGAAACAACGCATCAACGGCCACATTCCCCCCGAGTTGCGCCTGTTGCTCGAAGTGGTTGCCCGCGCCTGCAAACGCATCAGTCAGGCTGTCAATAAAGGCCCTTTGGGTGAAGTGATGGGCAGCGCCGACAGCGAAAACGTGCAAGGCGAGATCCAGAAGAAGCTCGACATCATCGCCAACGAAGTGCTGATTGAAGCCAACGAATGGGGTGGCCACCTGGCGGCCATGGCCAGCGAGGAAATGGAAGGCATCCACGTGGTGCCCAACCGCTATCCGCAAGGCGAATACCTGCTGCTGTTTGACCCGCTGGACGGCTCCAGCAACATCGACGTGAACGTGAGTATCGGCACCATCTTCAGCGTGCTGGTCAAGCCCGAAGGCGCTAACGTCTCGGAGCAGGACTTTTTGCAAGCCGGCGTCAAACAGGCAGCAGCGGGGTACTGCGTCTATGGGCCACAAACGACACTGGTGCTCACCGTGGGCGACGGCGTGGCTGTGTTCACGCTGGACCGTGAGCAAGGCTCTTTCGTTCTGACCCAGGAGGACCTCAAAATCCCGGAAGATACCAAGGAATTTGCCGTGAACATGAGCAACCAGCGCCACTGGGACGCCCCGGTTACCCGCTACATCAACGAATGCATCGCAGGCAGTGACGGCGCACGCGGCAAGGACTTCAATATGCGCTGGGTCGGCAGCATGGTGGCCGATGTGCACCGCATTCTGACCCGCGGCGGCATTTTCTTGTACCCATGGGACAAGCGCGAACCAGAAAAGCCCGGCAAGCTGCGCCTGACGTATGAGGCCAACCCGATGAGCTGGCTGGTGGAGCAGGCTGGCGGCGTGGCCACCGATGGCAAACACCGCATCATGGACATCCAGCCCGCCCAACTGCACGAGCGCGTGAGCGTTTTCATGGGCTCAAAAAACGAAGTGGATCGCGTCTCCAGCTACTACGCTGAAGCCACAAGCCAAGCCTGATCACCCCGCTATAATCTCGCCTCTACCAAGCCGGTGTAGCTCAGTCGGTAGAGCAGCTCATTCGTAATGAGAAGGTCGGGTGTTCGATTCATCTCTCCGGCACCATTCTTAAAACCCGTTGATCGCAAGGTCAGCGGGTTTTTTAATGTGCTCAGAATGTGCCCGATAAGACATTGTTGCACGACTAAGCGCGACTCTCAATCTCTAGCCTTGTCCAATGAGGTATGAGCCTGAACGGTTTGCGTATTTCCACCCAGGAGTGAGCCTGAGTCGACGAATTTACGGTTGAACTGGTTGCTTGATCATCCAAGGATGGTGATCAATATGGACGAGGCCAAACTGCGCA
>JARLJH010000033.1 GCA_031291305.1 Rhodoferax sp.
TCGGGCTACCGACTCGCTCTTGAAGTTCCTTCAGACCCTGTAATTATGTGAACTGCACGCGCAGGTTGATTGCCGATATACAGGCCATCGACCTGCCCAGAAGCATTGAACTTCTCATAATTGGGACCTTCACATAATGGCCCTAACCGGGTGTACCTGTTTAATACGTGACCGTCGGAAGACGCTGCAGACTTGTCAGAGAGGTCTCCGACACCAAGGTCAGCAAAATGGATGGTGCGCCACCAATTGAGCGACAGCTTCACTGATGCCTGTCCCGAGAAGTTTGTCTGCCACCTGAGCGCCGCCACCCGGCCCCCCCCCGTTGCTGCCATCGCGGGATCTTGCCAGTTCCTCAACTTACCCGCCCAAAATCTTGGCATTGAATCGACCCCCGTCATCCAGAAAGCGATGCACACCATCAGCGCCATGCCGAGCGAGCACGTTCGCGAACCTGCACCCTGGCAGACCCAGTGGATTTGCTGAACATACCGTCAACCGTTGCCGTTGGCCAAACCACGGTGTCGAACTGCGCGGCCAGTGCTTCGGGGATGAAACGTGTGCGTGCCGCATAGAGGTGACGGTCGCCCATAGCCGACTGTTGCGTCACGTAGAAGCGGTGGGGTACCAGCAAGTGCAAATACTCTTTGGCGCGGGTCATAGCGACGTAGAGTAACCGGCGTTCTTCCTCAATCTCGGCAGCCGTGCCGGTGCTCATGTCCGACGGGATACAGCCATCCACCACATTGAGTACAAACACCGAGGTCCATTCCTGCCCCTTGGCCGAATGGATAGTCGAAAGGATCACATAGTCTTCATCCCGGTGCGGTGCACCTGACTGGTCGCTGGTGGCGTCCGGCGGGTCCAGCGTCAGTTCACTCAAAAAGCGTTCCCGGCTGGCGTAGCCTGAGGCCAGGCGCTCCAAGTTGTCGACATCGCCACGTCGCATGGGCGCGTCGTCGTGCAGCCGCTCCAGATGGGGTCCATACCAGCGCTTGGCCAGATCCATGTCCGCTGGCCATGCCTGCTGTGGTTGGCGCAGTGCGCGGTACAACTGCACAAAAGCCTGCCATTCGGTGCTTGTGTTCGATGGCACCTGGAACGCTTCCAGCGTCGCCGTGGTGTCGGCTGCAACATCCATGGCATCCAACAGGCGGCAGGCATGGACTTGGCCGATGCCCGGTATCAGTTGCAAGACACGAAACCCAGCCATGCGGCCGCGGGGATTCTGGGCAAAGCGCAGGATAGCCAGCATGTCCTTCACATGCGCGGCCTCGAGAAACTTGAGACCACCGAACTTCACAAAGGGAATCTGGCGACGGGTGAGCTCCAATTCCAGTGCAGCGCTGTGCGACGAGGTGCGAAACAACACCGCCTGGGACTTGAGGGTCAGCCCGGCTTCACGGTGTTCCAGGATACGGCTGGCCACCCAGCGCGCCTGTTCGGCCTCATCCGGCACCATCACCAGCTGAGCCCGGGTGCTACCCGGCTTATCGGTCCAAAGCTTTTTGACATGACGTTCGGTGGCCTGCGCGATCACGGCATTCGAGACATCCAGCACCGGTTGGGTTGAGCGGTAATTGCGCTCCAGTGTGACCAGTCGAGACGGCTGACTGAACTGCTGGGGGAAGTCCAGAATGTTGCGCACCGTGGCGCCGCGAAAGCTGTAGATGCTCTGGGCATCGTCACCAACCACGGTGAGACCCTGACCGGTTGGTTTGAGTCCTAGCAAGATGGCAGCCTGAAGCCGGTTGGTGTCCTGGTACTCATCGACCAGCACATGGTCAAAGCGGGTGCCGACCTCGGCCGCCAGCTCCGGGTCGGCCATCATCTCGGACCAGAACAGTAACAAGTCGTCGTAATCAAGGACGTTTTGTTGCTGCTTCGCTTCCATATAGGCACCAAACAACATCTTGAGTTCACTCTCCCACTGGGCGCACCAGGGAAAAGTCTGTTGCAACACCTGCAACAGCGGGTGCTGGCTGTTGACCACGCGGGAGTAAATCGACAGGCAGGTGCCCTTTTGTGGAAATCGCTTTTGAGTGGATGACAGCCCCAAGTCATGCCGGACCAGGCCCAGCAGGTCTTCTGAGTCACCCCGGTCGTGGATAGTGAAAGTCTCATCCAGACCAATGCGACCGGCATAGTCGCGCAGCAGGCGCGCAGCAATGCTGTGAAACGTGCCCGACCATGGCAACGACGGCAAGGACCGGCCAGCACTCTGGCCCATCACCCGGTTGAGCACACCGCCGACACGCCGCTCCATCTCCACCGCAGCCCGGCGCGAAAAAGTCAGCAACAACATGCGTTGTGGGTCCGCCTGGTGCAGTATGAGGTTGGCGACGCGATAGGCAAGCGTGTTGGTTTTGCCCGAGCCAGCCCCGGCAATGATGAGCAAGGGGCGCGTGTCGCCACTATCGTGACCCAGGCCGTGACCGACCGCCAGTTGCTGCTCGGGGTTGAGCGACTCGAACGGGTCGGCGCAAGGGGTAACGATGGTGTTCATGGGGGGGCAGGAAATGCGAAATAACGGGCGAGGCGCTAGTTACTGTACATTAATACAGCTATATGCTGCAACCTGATTTGTGTAACAGCAAAGGCCCAACCTAGTCTGAACCGCTTCCGGGACTGTTGACGACCATCGTCCGCACATACCGAAGCGAACTGGTATTGACGGGATGACGTAAGGAATTTCCCCGACTGGACAGAGTCACACTCGCCAGCTCGCATCGAGGCAAATGCCCGATTGCCTGCAACACTTCAATGAAAATCCCGACTCGGTGCGGCCAAGCGTCCGAGCAAATGCGTCATGTCGACCAGGTGTTTGGCAATCAAATTGCGGGCCTCGCCGTCACGTTGCCAAACCCCATAGACACCCAGGAGTTTGGCGTTCATCAGTTCCCGACGTTGCTTCTCACGCAAACTCTTCCAGACAATGACCTGCACAGCACCCTCTTCGTCTTCCAGCGACACAAAGACAACCCCCTTGGCGGTCTCAGGTTGTTGGCGTACGGTCACGATGCCACAGGCCCGCACCAGGCTGCCATCCCGAAGGTCCCGAAGCTGGGCTGAGGATTGAAAACGCATGTCGGCCAGTTGCGTTCGCAACAGTGCCAGCGGATGGCGCCTCAGGCTAAGCCCCAGGGCTGCGTAGTCAAAAACGATTTCCTCCCCTTCCGGGGCCTCGGGCAGCTCCAGAATGTCCTCCTCAACCGGGGCGTCGCGCAGCAACTCGGGTGGAGCGTGCAGCGCCGCGGCGTCCCAGACTTGCTGCCTGCGGTGGCCCGACAGGCTGGCCAGGGCATCGGCAGCAGCCAACAACTTCATCTCATGCTGCTCAAGGTTGGCGCGTCTGGACAGGTCCTCGGCCCCATCAAAGGGCAGCTGGGCGCGTGCGGCCACGATGCGCTCGGCAGATGTACTTCTGAGTCCGGAAATCAGCCGCAATCCCAGGCGCACTGCGGGCGTGTGGGGCAAATCTTCCAGCGTGGCATCCACGTCACTGAACATCACATCCACCGCCCTCACCTCCACCCCGTGCTTTTTGGCATCCTGAACCAGTTGATTGGGAGAATAAAAGCCCAGTGGCTGGGAATTCAACATGGCGGCCAGAAAAGCTGCGGGCTCCGCGTGCTTGAGCCAACAGCTGGCATAGACCAGCAAAGCAAAGGATGCGGCATGTGATTCCGGGAAGCCATATTCGCTGAAACCTTTGATCTGCTCAAAGATTTGCAGCGCGAATTCCTTCTCATAGCCCCGCGACGTCATGCCGTCGACGATACGGTCATAGTATTTTTCGAGGCCACCCTTGCGCTTCCAGGCGGCCATCGCCCGGCGCAGCCCATCGGCCTCGCCAGGCGTAAAGCCAGCGGCCAGGATGCTGACTTGCATGACCTGTTCCTGAAAAACCGGCACCCCCAGCGTTCGACCCAGGGCTACTTCAAGGGCTGCACTGGGATATACAACGGGTTCTTTGCCCTGTCGGCGATTCAGGTACGGGTGCACCATGCCCCCTTGAATCGGGCCTGGTCGCACCAGCGCCACCTCGATGACCAGGTCATAAAAACACCTTGGCTGCAAACGCGGCAGCATGCCCATCTGCGCACGGGACTCAATCTGGAACACCCCGACCGTGTCTGCCTGGCAAATCATCTCGTAGGTTGCTGGGTCTTCAGCCGGGATGTCCTGCATCTGAAAATGAAAGCCGCGTCGCATACTGACGAAATCCAGCGATTTGCGAATCGCCGTGAGCATGCCCAGAGCCAGCACGTCGACTTTCAACAGACCCATGGCATCCAGGTCGTCTTTATCCCACTCAATGACGGTGCGGTCCTCCATCGATGCTGCTTCGATGGGGACCATGCGCGACAAGGGTCCCTTGGTCAGCACAAAGCCGCCCGGGTACTGCGAGAGGTGCCTCGGAAAAGTCATCAACTGCCGTGTCATCGTCATGAGTTGCTGGACGCCCAGGTCATCCAGTGAGAGTCCCATCTCTTTCAAACGCTCGGCATGCACCTCGCGCCCATCCCAATGGCGATGGGACTTGGCAAGTTTTTCCAATAATTCGAAATCGAAGCCCAGCGCCTTGCCAACATCCCGGATGGCGGATTTGGGGCGATACGAAATCACCACGCCCGTCAATGCAGCCCGGTCACGCCCGTACTTTTGATACAGGTACTGGATGACTTCTTCGCGGCGCTCATGTTCAAAGTCGACATCAATATCGGGCGGCTCATTGCGCTCCTTGCTGATAAAGCGCTCAAACAGCACCGACATACGTGCCGGGTCCACCTCGGTGACACCCAGGCAATAACAGACCGCGCTGTTGGCAGCAGACCCCCGACCCTGGCAAAGGATGTGGCGAGAGCGTGCAAAGGCGACAATGTCGTAGACCGTCAGGAAATACTGCTCGTACTTCAGTTCGCAAATCAGGGTGAGTTCGTGCTCAATCTGATGTTGGACTTTGGCCGTCATGCCACCGGGCCAGCGCCGCCCTGCCCCTTCGTAGGTCACTCGCCGCAGATACGACTCCGGCGTCTCACCCGCTGGCACCACCTCCTGCGGGTACTGGTATTTCAGTTCGTCCAGAGAGAAGGCGCACCTGGCGGCCACCACTAATGTTTCGGCCATCAGCGCGTCCGGATAGGTCTGTGCCAGGCGCAGGCGGGCGCGCAAGTGGCGTTCGGCGTTTTGCTGCAAATCCAGACCACATTCGGTCAGCGGTTTGCCAACCCGGATGGCGGTCAACACGTCCTGAAGTGGTTTGCGCGACCGGACATGCATGTGCACATCACCGACCGCCACCAGCGAGATGGCGGTGGCCTCACTGACTTGTTTGAGTTTGTAGAGCCAGATTTCGTCGTTAAGGGTGCGCAATTGCTCCACACCCCACCAGCATCGGCCAATGAAATGCTGCAGCATCCATTGCCCAACGAACAGCAACTGTTTCGGGGTGCTGCTGCGCTTAGGCGAGACCACCACCAAACAGTCCGCCAGGTCTGCACCCCGGATGCTGTCGAGCAACAGTCGGTACGTCCCCTTCTTTTCTGACGCGCGCCTCAGGCGGGTGATGAACTCGCACAGGTTGCCGTAGCCGTTCAGATTGCAGGCCAGCACCACCAGATTGAACGGTTTGCCAATGTCAGGGCCACTTGCGGGCTCAACCTGAAACTGGGAACCCACCAGAAGTTTGAGCCCGGATTCCTTGGCCTGCACATGGGCACGCACGATGCCGGCCATGGTGCATTCATCGGTCAGCGCCAGGGCTGAGTAGCCGAGTGCTTTGGCACGCACGACCAACTCTTCAGGTTTGCTGGCCCCTCTGAGAAAGGAGAAATTGGAGAGGCACCGAAGCTCGGCGTAATGGGGCAAGACGGACATGGTGCGGGCTCACGCAAAGAGTCCATGCAAAAACCAGGAGGCAGCAGTGTCTTTGGGCAGCCGTTGCTGAAAAATCCAGAGTGCACCCGCATGTTGGCTGAGAGCCACCCAGTAGTCCCGTCCCACATTCAGGCTGCGCTGGCTACCGTCTACGTCTTGAGCGCGATGCCACCAGCCACCCTCGACACGCTCTGGCCCCAGCAATAGCTGAAGTGGGCCTTGGTACAGCGGGCGTTCACCTTTGACATCCAGCTTCAACGGCGTTTTGAGAATCCAGGTGGGCTGGGGTCCGGATACCTGGCGCACCTTGGTAGCCGACTTTTTCGCGTTCATCGGCTGCCAGTGGTTCATCCACTCCATGCGCGTGTCTTCGGTCAGCACAGGTCTGAGAACGCGTTTTTTGCCCAGGCGAGCTTCGATGCGTTTCAGTACCAGGTCAATGGATTCTCCAGTCGCCCGGTCATCGGGAATGAGTGAACGGCTCTCTTCGATGAACGGTGTTACTTCCGTCGCGCTCAGGACCAGGTCACCAGCCGGAGCCAGCAGAGTGACCTTGGCCAGGTTTTCTGTCAGCAGTCGGCACAGGTGGTCGACGTTTTGCGTTGGATGTGCCGTGCGCACGGTGATTTCGCCGCCGTCTCCCGCGTCTTTGGCGCGCATGAAATCATGGCACAAGTGCAATGTGAAAGCAGTGACCCCGCATTGGCGGGCACAAAGCCATCCACCCATTTGTACCAACAGACGCCTGGCGCCGAACATCAGGGCCGACGCCGTATCGACGCGACCGGGCAATTCCAACTTTGCAGAAAATGTTTCAGGCAGTGTCACCCATTGGTAGCCTTCGGGGCGCAAACCATAGGCCTGGTCCAGAGCCAGCAGCAGTTGACTGTCAAAACGTCGGCTGATGCCGCCACGCGGTAACTTGCGCACATCGGACAGTGTTCGACACCCCAGGCGCGCCAATGTGGTCCCATGGACATTTACCGCATCGACACATTCATAGGGCAATGGGTCCAGCACTTTGGTCAATGGCCCAGCAAAACCATCACGGATGCCAACTCGGGCGCAAGCAAGGGCCGCCAGGCTGGTGGGAGCCCATGCAAGTTCGGATACGCCAAGCTCGGCCGCACCGGCCTCGACGAGCTCATGGACCCGGTCTTCCCCTCCGAACAGCCGCAGGCTTTGTTCGACCTCCAGCAATATTGCTTGGTTGACCCTTGCAACTCTTGGAGTGAATTGAAGAGCCTAGACAGCAATACCGGTTGGGTCAATGCGCAGCGAGTTGTCGCAGGCGAGGTTGGTTATCAGCGCGGCCCAATGCATGGACATTGGATGCCTCCGTCTTGGCCATCAATTGGCTTGGACGCATCAGCCGGGGTGTGAACACGCTGGCGAGCGTTGCGGGAATAGACTGCAGGGAAATAAAGCCGTCCATCAATGCGCCCTTGCGTTTCAAAATATGAACCTGCAACTGCCAATCGATATCGAGCGTAACCAAGACACGCAGAGGGGCGGGTGATGCATCGAATTGCGCTGCTTCAGGTCGGAACAGAAACACCGGGCAGTCGCAGGATTGGGCGTGAACTTGAAGACGTCGAATTTGCTCGGCACGCGCCTGGGGCAACCACGCCAGGATGGCGCCACCCCTTGGATTGGCTTTGACCAGCTGTTCGGTGGTCCAAAGTCGTTCTGCTGGCGTGTCGGCAGCAATCCAGACCAGGTTGGTTTCTGAGATGCCGAGTTTGATCAACCCCGGCACGTGAGGACGTTTGGGAGGCCCCACCAGCAGGACTTGACCGCCTGAGGCCGACAGTCCTGCCAACGCGGGGGACAGCAGACGCCATTCACACAGTGAGGGTTGAGGCTGCAGAAGTTCAGTCAAAGAGTTGCATGGCCAACCGCCACCCGGCAACTGGGCGTCCAGTGCCTCAAAGCCAGTTGAGACAACGGCTTTGCCTGCCTGTCCGACTTCGGTTCCTCGCCAGATTGCTTGCGAAACGCTGCTCGGGAGCAGACCGACGTCAAACGGCTGTGACGGGCCATCACCAGAGGGTGGCTCGGCGTTCACTATCCATTGGAGGGAGGCGGACATGAGACTTCAAATAAATACTGTATGAAAGAACAGTATATCTAAATCACGCCATGGGTCAATGTTTAGCCTTGTCCAATGAGGTATGAGCCTGAACGGTTTGCGTATTTCCACCCAGGAGTGAGCCTGAGTCGACGAATTTACGGTTGAACTGGTTGCTTGATCATCCAAGGATGGTGATCAATATGGACGAGGCCAAACTGCGCA
>JARLJH010000034.1 GCA_031291305.1 Rhodoferax sp.
GCCTGATAGAAAAAGAAGCCAAGAGAAACCAAGCCCAAAAACCGGGCACCGTAAACTTCCAGCTTTAACCCGGTCAAGCCACCAGTCAGAAGTTCTCAACTTCCTCCGCCTTCAGGCTCATACCTGGATTGGAAAATACTTGTTTATGGCACCCTAAAGTCTAGAAAAGTCTTGAACCCGTACTGCTGACCATCTTCGCTTGGCTGGCATCATCCACCAACTAGCGAGTGGTTGTCTTTACCCCATGGCGTTGGTTGCACTTCTGGGCGATGTCTTGCTGGAAGTTGATGCCGGAAGAATGAAGCACGGGCTGAAAGCATTGCCAAAAATGGCTAAATTTGCATCAAAACCGAATTTTTGGGGTCTACCGGCACAAAACGGGCACACTCACGGCACAAGTTTAATAAATGCTGGTGAATTTATTCACTGAGCGACATCTCGCCGCAAAACAGATGGACAAAAAAAATCCTTTGTAAATCTTTGATCTACAAAGGATTTTTCAAACCATCTGGCGGAGCAGGGGGGATTCGAACCCCCGGAGGGTTTTACCCCTCGCACGCTTTCCAGGCGTGTGACTTAAACCACTCATCCACCGCTCCGAAGCCCATTAGTTTAACCGAGCCAAGCCAAGGTTTTTGCCCAAGCGTTTATGCGCCCAACAAAAAGCCACCCGAAGGTGGCTTTTTTGCAAGCACAGAACAGGTTAATTCAGTGGGATTTTCTTGCCATCCTTATAAGTGGACAAGGTCATGGACGGATTCTTCATTTCGCCATTGGGCTCGAACGCGATATTGGCGGTCACACCCTTGTAGTTGGTTGAAGAAATAAAAGGGGTGTAAACCTTAGGATCCACCGAGTTAGCACGCTTCATGGCGTCTACCAAAACAAAAGTAGCGTCATAGGTGTAAGGGCTGTAAATCTGGAACTGACCAGGGTACTTCTTGTCGTAGCGCGCTTTCCATGCCGTGCCACCTGGCATCTTGGCGATGGAAGAACCGCCTTCTGCGCAAATCACACCGTCAAGGCTCTTAGCACCGGAAGCAATTTTGATGATTTCATTGGTACAAATGCCATCACCACCAAAGTATTTCACGTTGGAGAGTCCCAATTGATCCATCTGACGCAACATTGCACCAGCTTGTGCATCCATACCACCGTAGAAAATACCGTCAGGGTGCTTAGACTTGATGGCAGTCAAGATGGCCATGAAATCGGTTGCTTTGTCGGTCGTGTACTCCTGATCAACAATTTCAGCGCCTTTGGCTTTTGCGTCTTTGGCAAAAACCTCGGCGACACCTTGACCGTAAGCGGTACGGTCATCAATCACCGCAATCTTCTTAAGCTTCAAAGTGTCAGTGGCATAGGTAGCCAAACCAGCACCCAAAGCGTTGTCATTGGCAATGATACGGAAAGTTGTCTTATAACCAGGCTTGGTCAGGTTGGGGTTGGTCGCCGCACCGGTGATGTGGGGAATACCGCACTCGTTGTAAATTTTGGAAGCAGGAATGGTCGTTCCCGAATTCAGGTGACCCACGACGCCAGCCACTTTGGCATCGCACAATTTCTGTGCAACTGCTGTGCCCTGTTTTGGGTCAGCTGCATCGTCTTCTGCTTCAATCTCAAACTTGATTTGTTTGCCGCCAATGACAACCTTTTGAGCATTCAGGTCGTCAATGGCCATACGCACGCCGTTTTCGTTATCTTTGCCATAGTGGGCCTGGCTACCTGACATGGGGGCAACGTGGCCAATCTTGACAACCATCTCATCAGCAAGAGCGATACCGGCAACAGCTGCAATGGCAGCGGCCACAGTCAATTTCAATTTCATTTGCATAGACAACTCCAGGTTAAAAAAAATTGTGAATTAAATAATTCAGCAACGTCAACGATACAGCAATTTTTACGCCAATCCCATAGGGTAGTCACCAAGGCCTCCGGTTTATGCAGTAAAAAAACTTGAATGGCAGTACTACGGTGCGTTCTGGTCGTCAAGGGAGTCAATTACCGCCTGTCGGACAAACATATCCATTTCTGCCTGCATTTTTGTGCTGATGTCGTTCCAATGTTTAGCAACCTGCATGCGGATTACGCGCTCAAACTCTTCCTGAAGCCGACGCTCAAAAATGGGTTGTATTTGCTGTCGTACGCGCTCAATGAGTGCTTCCACATCGGGCTTAGTCTGTCTGGCGGTACTGTTCAGGCTACTCGGATCGACCACTTCGGTCAGCGTCGGAATAAAACGAGGCAGTTGACGTGTGGGGGTATTCATGAAGGTGTCCTTGGACTGAGATCATGATGAATCAGCTCCGAACCCGCTTTTGAGTAATGTTTCCATCGCAGTCGGGCGTGGCCGCGCTCTACAGGATCCTCTGACACAACCTCAATCACGCGATCAAATGCCTCAAAGCCTGTCGGCACGTTTTCTGACAGATTGATCAGCACATCACGCACTGGCGCATCATCCAACGATTCACATAGCAGAACGGGGGATCTGTGTGCGAGAGATGTGGCGTCACCGACATGACCATGGGGCACGAACTCGGTGGCAGAAAACGTCCAGAGTTCGCGGTCAAACCGTTCCAGGATGGCACCCGGTCCATTGACAACCAACGACGTACCAGCAGCAACCGCTTTACGCACCAGTCGGCAGGTGTAGTGCAGGCGGTCGTTCACATTGAAATGAAACGCAACGCTGGTCACGTCTTGTTGCCCGGTGCTTCGAGGTCCATCAGATAGTCCACCAGCAATCCGACAGGCCTCCCGGTTGCACCCTTGGCAGCGCCACCTTTCCAGGCTGTACCGGCAATATCGAGGTGTGCCCAGGGAAATTTGTCAGTGAACCGCTGCAAAAACTTCGCCGCCGTGATGGCACCACCCGGACGCCCGGCGACATTGGCCACATCGGCAAATTGGGTCTTGAGACCTTCGGCGTAGTCATCGTCCAGTGGCATGCGCCAGCACAAATCCTGGGAGGATTCCCCCGCTTTCAACAGAGCTGCCGAGATAGTCTCGTCGGACGTGAAGAAAGCACTGCGCACGGCGCCAAGGGCAATCACACAAGCACCCGTCAGGGTAGCAATATCCAGCACCGCCTGCGGCTTGAAACGCTCAGAATAGGTGAGCGCATCGCACAATACCAAACGGCCTTCGGCGTCTGTATTGAGGACTTCAATGGTTTGTCCATTCATGCTGGTGATCACATCGCCAGGCTTGACGGAACGGCCACTGGGCAAGTTTTCGCAGGCCGGAATCAGGCCTACCACGTTGATACCTGGCTGCAAATCGGCCAGCGCCCTGAACACGCCCAGTACGCTGGCAGCACCGCACATGTCATATTTCATTTCGTCCATCTCAGCCGCAGGTTTGATGGAAATCCCCCCGCTGTCAAAAGTGATGCCCTTACCCACCAAAACCACAGGTGCCTTTGACTTGGGTGCACCGCTGTACTGCAAGACGATGAACCGCAGAGGTTCATCAGAACCTTGGGCGACTGCCTGAAAAGCACCCATACCCAGTTTGGCCACCTCTTTGGGGCCGAGTACTTCACATTTGATTTTTGGAAGTTCTGCCAGATCTTGCGCTGCCTGGGCAAGATGCTTAGGCGTGGCATGGTTGGCAGGCCGGTTACCCCATTCCTTGGCCAGTTCAATACCCGCCACCGCTGCGACGGCGCGATTGAAATCCACGCGACGGGCCTGATCATCAGGCAGCACACAAGTTACTTTATGAATGGAGCGGCCTTCAGGTTTCGATTTCGTCAGGGTATAAGCATAGCTGACATCGGCCAATGTAGTCACTGCCGCACGCAGCGCTGGTGCCGCTGGTTGCCGCAAAAAACAGAGTATTAAAGCCTTTGGTTTCAGGGGCTTGAGCACGCCATAAGCCGCAGAAACTGCCTTGCGCACCTCGACGCCACCACCCTCACCCACGTGCAGCAGCAGCAGGCGTGTGCAAGCCATTCCCTGGGGGCGATAAATATCCAGCATTTGCCCGGTTTTGGGCGTCAGGTCGCCAGATTTGATGACCTTCGCGATCAACGTGGACAGAGCGTCTTTCTGCGGCGTGAACGCCGATGTCAAAAGCACCAATAATGCATCTGTTTTTTCGCTGATGAGGCTGCGCAGGTCGAGAGGTGTCAGAGCAAAGTTCATAATCACGGGTTTCCTTTAGCGCCATGTTATTCCATTCTTCTTTACGCAAGGAGTTGTCCCGCAGTTTTGGCGCAACGCTGGTGGTGCTCGTCACTGTGGTGATGACCATGACGCTGATTCGCACGCTCGGTCAAGCCTCTCGCGGCAGTTTTAACCCGTCTGACGTGACCATGGTCATGGGTTACACCGTGCTGGCTTATATGCCTACGTTGCTGACTATGAGCCTCTTCATTGCGATTATTTCCACGTTGTCACGCATGTACCGGGAAAGCGAAATGGTGATCTGGTTTTGCAGCGGTAAGGGATTGAGCGCCTTGTTAGCGCCTCTGATGCAGTTTGCTTGGCCCATTTTTGCTGTGGTTGCGGCCCTAGCGCTGTTGGTGTTGCCATGGTCGAATCAGCGCATTGAAGACCTGAAGACGCAATACGAACAACGCGGTGATCTGGATCGCGTGGAGCCTGGCCAATTTCAGGAGTCTGGCAACGGGTCGCGCGTGTTCTTTGTCGAAAAAGCCACTGAAGGTCAGGTTTCCGGTTCCAACGTGTTCATTGCCTCGACCGAGCGTGGCAAAGAGACGGTGACATCAGCACGTAGCGGTCGCATCGAATCGTTGCCACAAGGGCAGTTCTTGATGTTGAGCAACGGCCAGCGTCTGGAAAGCGTGGCGGGAACGACCGATTTAAAAATCAGTGATTTTGAAGTCTATGGCGCTCAGATCAGCGCCGATGTGTCGGCCAACGGAATCAATACCCAGGTCAACACAGCAACGACCCTGGCACTTTTGCAGGACCTGACTCCAGCACATTTGGGAGAACTTTCCTGGCGCCTGGGACTGTTGTTGGCAGCAGTCAATTTTGTTGTCATCGGTGTGGCCATCTCCAGCGTTAATCCCCGGGCCAACAAGAGCCTCAATCTTGTGTTTGCACTGTTTACCTTTGTTGTCTACGACAACTTGTTGAACCTTGGACAAAGCTGGATTTCATCTGGTCAGCTTTCTTTTGGAGTCTACATATTTCTGTTGCATGGCAGCGTGTTTCTTCTGGCAGTGTTTTGGTTGGCAAAGGGGCATAACAACTGGCACTGGAAAAATCTGCTTCCAAAGAGATCATCCGGCCAGGAGACGGTTCAGTGAAGACATTACGGCGACTTCTTTATGGCGAGGTGATTCGCGCTGTGGCCTTTGTGGTGCTGGGCTTCATGTCGCTGTTCTTCTTCTTTGATTTCGTTGAAGAAGTCCAGTCGGTTGGGCGGCACGCCGCCACAGGCTACACGCTGCTGCATGCGCTGACGTACGTGGTGTTGATGATTCCTAATCACCTGTATGAGTTGATGCCGATTGCTGTGCTGATCGGTACCATTTTTGTGATGGCCAGACTAGCACAGAGTTCGGAGTACACCATTTTGCGCACCAGTGGGCTTGATCCGTGGCGAGCGTTAAAAGCGTTGCTGGCACTGGGGATGGCGTTTGTCGTGCTCACTTTTGCCATTGGCGACTACGCGTCTCCGATCGCTGATCGCGAGGCTCAGTTGCTCAAGGCTCGTTATACAGGGCGCATCACCATTGGTCAGACCGGTGCATGGCTGAAAGAAAAGCAACCCTATGGCACCTTTGCTGTCAATGTGGGAGAACTCGCCGGGGACGGCAGCCTGCGATCAGTGCGTATCTTTGAATTTGACAACCATGGGCTACTGGCCTCCGTGACACAGTGCAAGTCGGCCAGCATCCAGGATGACAATGCTTGGTTGCTCAATGGCGTGAGCCGCACCGAGTTCTTCATCCGTGATGGCACCAATGCACAGATCGAACGCTTGGCTCTGCCTTCATTGCGATGGCCCAACAGCATCAGTACTGAAATGGTCTCGGCTGCCTTGCTCAAGCCCGAACGCATGAATACCGTGGACCTTTTCCAGTACATCCAGCATCTGCATACCAACCAGCAAACGGCCCAACGCTATGAAATCGAGTTCTGGAAGAAGGTGTTTTATCCCTTGAGCTGCTTGGTGATGGTGGTTCTGGCGTTACCGTTTGCCTACCTGCATTTCCGATCGGGAGGGATTGCCACCTACGTCTTTGGCGGTGTCATGGCCGGTATCAGTTTCTTTTTGTTGAACAACGTATTTGGCTATATCGGAGACCTGCAAAACTGGCAACCCTGGCTGGCGGCTGCCATACCGGGGATCATCTATTCAGTTCTGTCACTCACGGCATTTGCCTGGCTGGTTTTGCGACGGTAAGGGCGTAGCTCCATGAATCTGCATCAATTTCGGTTTGTCCAAGAGGCAGTGCGGCGTGACCTGAACCTCACCGAGGCCGCCAAAGCCCTGCACACGTCACAGCCAGGTGTGTCCAAAGCCATCATTGAACTTGAAGACGAACTCGGCATCGAGATTTTTGCCCGCCATGGCAAACGGCTCAAACGCATCACGGAACCCGGCCAGCAGGTCTTGAAAAGCATCAACCTGATCTTGCGTGAGGTAGGCAACCTCAAACGCATCGGCGAGCAGCATTGCCTGGGTGACAGCGGCACCTTGTCGATTGCCACGACACACACCCAGGCGCGGTACTTTTTGCCAGAACCCGTGGCCAAGCTGCGCCAGAACTTTCCCAAGGTCAACATCAGTCTGCATCAGGGTTCACCGGACGAAGTCGCGCGCATGGTGCAGGACGAGGTGGCTGAAATCGGCATTGCCACCGAATCGCTGGCCAGCTATGACGATCTGGTCACCCTGCCCTGCTATGAATGGCAGCATGTGCTGGTGTTGCCCGCAGGCCACACCCTGGTTGGCAAGGAGCACATCACGCTGGAAGACATCGCCAAGGAACCCTTGGTGACTTACCACCCCTCCTACAGCGGGCGCACCAAAATCGACCGTGCGTTTGCCACCCGTAAACTTGAACCCCGAATTGCGATGGAAGCGATTGACTCGGACGTCATCAAAACCTATGTGCGCCTCGGTTTGGGCATCGGCATCGCCGCAGAAATGTCAGTGCGCGATGTGCTCGAAGAAGGTGGCAAAAGCGCTCTCGTGATCAGGCCTGTAGGGCATCTGTTTGGCCAGAACGTGGCGCGGGTGGCTTTCAAGCGCGGCGCGTACCTGCGCCTGTTCGTCTATCAATTTGCTGAATTGCTTAGCAGCAGGCTCGATCGCAACCTAGTGGCCCGCGCTATGACAGGCCACATCAACGACTACGAACTCTAACCATGCCCTGCCCTGCCCTGCCCTCCCGCTTGCCCCATGTGGGCACCACCATTTTTACCGTCATGTCCGCCTTGGCGGCTGAAAAAAAAGCCGTCAATCTGGGTCAGGGTTTTCCTGACTTTGGTTGTGACCCGAAGCTGGTGGATGCGGTCACCCACGCCATGCAGCAGGGCTTGAATCAGTACCCACCGATGGCCGGTGTGCCTGTGCTACGCGAAGCCATTGCTGCGAAATTGGAAGCAATGTATGGCTGCAGTTATTCGGCTACAAGTGAAATCACCGTGACAGCCGGGGCAACACAGGCGATTCTCACGACCATCCTGGCCGTGGTTCACTCTGGCGATGAAGTCATCGTACTGGAGCCCTGCTACGACAGCTATGTGCCCAATATCGAATTGGCCGGTGGCGTCGCGGTGCGAGTGCCGCTGACACCTGGCACCTTTCGCCCGGACTTTGACCTGATCGCCGCAGCCCTCACACCGCGTACCCGTGCGATCATTGTCAACACCCCGCACAACCCCAGTGGCACCATCTGGTCGGCTGACGAGATGCAGCGCCTGGAGGCTTTGCTGGCGCCCACTAACGTACTGCTCATCAGTGATGAGGTCTACGAACACATGGTTTTTGACGGTCAGCAACACCAGAGCGCTGCCCGCTTTTCTGGCTTGGCCGAGCGGGCGTTTGTGATTTCCAGCTTTGGCAAAACCTACCATGTCACCGGCTGGAAAGTGGGTTATGTGGCCGCACCCACCGCGCTGACGCACGAGTTTCGCAAGGTGCATCAGTTCAATGTATTCACCGTGAACACCCCGGTGCAATACGCGCTGGCCGACTACATGGCCGATCCAACGCCTTACCTCGGCCTGCCCAATTTTTACCAGCAAAAACGCGACCTGTTTCGCACTGGACTTGAAAAAACCCGCTTCAAGCTGCTGCCCTGCGAAGGCACCTACTTCCAGTGCGTGGACACCTCGGCCATCAATGACCTGGGCGAAGCGGAGTTTTGCAAGTGGCTGACCTCGGACGTAGGCGTGGCGGCAATTCCGCTCTCTGCGTTTTACGGCAATGGTTTTGACCAGCAGGTAGTACGGTTTTGTTTTGCGAAGAAATCTGAGACCCTGCTGCTGGCACTGGAAAAGTTGCAGACGATTTAGAAAAGCTCTTAATATGAGAGCTTAAACCCGTTTAGATATGGGGGCTAAAGGCAAATTTTGTACATAAAGCATTGGAAGCCAAAAACTGGTACGAAGCAGCGCCCGCTGGCAGGTAGTACTAGGTGATGCGGTGTTGTGATAGAACAGCGAGACGCCCTGATTCCCACCTCGCTGACGCTGACAGAACATCGCCAAGGAGTTATTTCATGCATCTAAAGTTCAACCAGATTGGCCTGTCATGGGGTGTGACGCTCATCTTGTCGGGCTGCACACTGCTGCCTTCCCAAGGCCCCCAGTCAGACAAGGTCTATCACCTGACGGTGATGCACACCAATGATCACCACGGCCATTTCTGGCGCAACAATGACGGTGAATATGGCATGTCTGCCCGCAAAACGGTTGTGGATGACATTCGCCGTGAAGTGGCTGCCCAAGGGGGCTATACCCTGCTGCTTGACGGTGGCGATGTCAACACCGGCGTGCCCGAGTCTGACCTGCAGGATGCCGTGCCGGACTTCAAAGGCATGAATCTGTTGGGCTACCAGGCGATGGCGGTGGGCAACCATGAGTTCGACAAGCCCCTGGCGGTGCTCAACATGCAGCGCCAACTGGCGCAGTTCCCCATGCTCTCGGCCAATATTTACCAGAACGGTCAGCTCATGTTTGAGCCCTACAAGGTCTTCAACCTGGGTGGTCTGCGCGTCGGCGTACTGGGCCTGACCACAGAAGACACGCGCAAGATGGCGCTGCCCGACAACGTGGCTCACCTTGATTTCCGCAACCCCATTGCCGAGGCCCGCACTCTCGTGCCTGAATTGCGTGCCAAGGCAGATGTGGTGATTGCTACCACCCACATCGGGTATTACGAAAACGCCCAGCACGGCACCCAGGCACCGGGCGACGTGGCATTGGCGCGAGCCGTGCCTGGCATCGACCTGATCGTCGGTGGTCACACCCAGAACCCGGCCTGTATGAAAGCTGAAAACGTGCTGGACCGCGCCTATGTACCCGACACTGCCTGCCAGCCGGACCGCCAGAACGGCAGTTGGATTGTGCAAGCGCATGAATGGGGAAAGTACGTTGGTCGAGCAGATTTTGAGTACCGTAACGGTCAATTCACACTGGTCAAATACGCGCTGATTCCGATCAACCTGAAAAGGCAAGTCAAGGCAGCTGACGGCGCATCCACGCTGGTGAATGACTCCAGCGCCATTGCCGAGAACCCGGACATGTTGGCACTGCTGACTCCGTATCAACAATTTGGTCAGGACAAACTCAACATCCAGATCGGTATCACCGATGCACGCCTCGAAGGTGATCGCAAAGTGGTGCGCAGTCGACCCACCAATCTCGGCGTATTGATTGGCCGCGCCATGATGGACAAAGCGCAGGCGGATCTGGCCATCGTCAACGCTGGCGGTGTGCGTGACGCCATCGGACCCGGCAGCATCACCTACAAGGACGTCTTGAAAGTCCAGCCCTTTGGCAACACCGTGTGTACGGTCGACTTGACAGGCCAGGAGCTTCTCGGCTATCTGAATGCTGCTGCCAGAATGATGCCCGGATCAGGTTCTTTTGCGCAGTTCGCTGGTGTGGAAATGAACATCAGCTCTGGCACGGTCAGCCAGGTACGCATTGCCGGGCAGGCACTGGAGACAGGCAAAACCTACCGCCTGGCAGTCAACAATTTCCAGGCGAGCGGAGGCGATGGCTACCCCAAACTGACAGATCATCCGAGTTTTGTCGATACAGGCTTTGTGGATGCGGCCGTTCTGCGTGCGTACATTAGCAACAAGAGTCCTTTGAAGGTCGCTGATTTTGCACCGGATAGTGCCGTGGTACGCAGATAATCCACACACTTCGGACCTTAAAGGTTCGCAGGCAAATCATCCAGGAGAAAGATCATGGCCAAAGGTCAGCAAAGTAACAAAATGGTTAAAAAGCCCAAGAAGGACACCTCACCGCCAAAACCGGTGTCTGCAGACGCCGTTCGGCCAACCGTGGTCACAGTCGTTCCAGTACGCGGCAAGCTCAAGAACGCACCGCGTTGATCTTGTCATGATGCTGTGGATGGCCGGTTTGCATGCTTGGCCGTCCAACCGTTGCCGCGTATGAGAAAGCCGCTGAGAGCCCGTCCACACAAGATCAGCCTACCTCCAGGCCTGAAAAGTCGGCTCGGTGGACCTGCTCGGCAGGTCAGACCTGCGGCTGGCAGCGTAACCGCTGCGCGATTGGTAGATGATCTTCGTCATTACCAATCAGAACTGGAGATTCAGAACAAAGCTCTGCGTTTCAGTCAGAGTGCGGCAGAAGACGCCTACGAGAGGTTTGTCACGCTTTTCTCCAATGTCCCGCTGGCTTTGATGGTGGTGGACGATAGCGGCCAGATTCTTGAAAACAATGCCCGCGCGCTGGCCCTGTTGCGACCGGTAGAGAGCGACCCGCCACTTACTTATTTTCAGCCGCTAGTGGCCACCAATGATCTGGATGCGCTTCAGAATGCCTTTGCAACGGCCAGAATCGAAGGTGCGTGTGAACTCAATGAACTGATTTTTGAGGGTGGATCCAACGGAGCAATCGTCGGTGACCTGCACATTTCGCGAATTGAAACCAACCAGGAGGAGCGCACGAGTTACATCTGCGCCATCATTGATCAGGGACCATTGTTAGCCCAGCGTAGTGCTCTGCAAGCGAGCGCTGACACCCTGCAGCAACGCAATGATGAGCTTTTGCAGAGCAAGACACAACTGGCAGCCATCATCAACTCATCACTGGACGCCATCATTTGCGTAAACCAAGATCAGCGAATCATCGTCTTCAACCCGACAGCAGCTACGCTTTTCCGGTGCCCAGCGGACCATGCCATTGGCAAGCAACTTGTTGAATTTGTGCCTGATGCAGTGCGTGCACTGTCCTACAGCGACATCACCAGCCATGCCCAGTTAGGAGAAATGTCAGGCATCACGTCCGAAGGAGAAACGGTGCCTCTGGACATCAGTCTGTCGTTCGAGCGCCATCCGGAAGGCGACACCGTTACCCTGTTTGCACATGACCTGACGGCTCAGAAAAAGATGGAAGCCCATCGTGCCACGCTGGAGTCTCAGTTGCGTGAATCGCAAAAAATGCAGGCCATCGGCACCATGGCGGGCGGCATCGCCCACGACTTCAACAACATCATCAGTGCCATTCTTGGCAATGTGGAACTGGCCAGAGAAGATGCTCATATCGATTCTGCCGTAGGCGCCAGTCTGGCCGAGATCGACAAGGCGGGGCGGCGTGCGCGCGATCTGGTCCGCCAGATTTTGACCTTCAGCCGCAACGAGCCACCGCACAGGGTGCCCTTGCAACTTGCTGATGTGGTGATGGAAACAACTCGACTACTCAAGGTCACGCTACCGCCTCATGTCGACCTGCTCATAGACATCGACCCACAAACACCGCCTGTGATGGCGGATGCTACGCAGATTGAGCAGGTCTTGCTTAACTTGTGTACCAATGCCATCTACGCCATTGGCAAACACAAAGGCACGATCCGGGTCGAGTTGAGCTGCAAGCTGCCCAATCGAGATAACTCGGCAGAGCGTCGGGGTGGATTGCGCGCGCAACACATCAAACTCACCGTCAGTGACACTGGTTCTGGCATGTCAGAAGCCGTGTTGCAACGGGTATTTGAACCCTTCTTTACCACCAAACCAGTGGGGCAAGGTACCGGCTTGGGGCTGTCCGTGGTGCATGGCATCATGCATGCACACCAGGGAAGCATCCACGTGCAGAGTGAACCTGACATCGGCAGTGCATTCACCCTATATTTTCCGCTCTCCGGTAATGTCATACAAGCTCATCCAGTGGCAGTGGACAAACCAACGACATCACCCAATGCGCCTACCGGGTCAGGGCAAAAAGTAATGTATGTGGACGACGACGAAGCTCTGGTTTTTTTGGTCAAACGTCTGCTCACGCGCCGAGGTTATGCGGTCAGTACGTTCACAAACCCAAAACTAGCACTGGAAGCGCTTCGCGCCGACCACACGCTAGCGGACCTGTTGGTCACCGACTACAACATGCCGGGCTACAGCGGTGTTGACCTGATTCGCGACGTCACGCAATTGCTGCCTGATTTGCCCATGGCCTTGGCTTCAGGTTATGTCACCCCCGAGATTGAGCGGGACGCGCTGGCAGTCGGAGCCAAGGCCCTGATCCACAAGCCCAACGACATAGATGAACTGTGCGACACGGTTCAAAAGCTTCTTGAAAATAGCCATCTTGACCACTGATCAGATTGGTATTTCACTCGTTTATGAGGACGACACACTGCTGGTATTGGACAAGCCGTCAGGGTTGCTGAGTGTGCCGGGCCGCGGTCAGGACAAGCAGGATTGTCTGTCTTCGCGGGTTCAAAGACACTATCCTGATGCTAGCATCGTTCATAGGCTGGATATGGGTACATCGGGTCTGATGGTGATGGCACGTAGCGCCACAGCGCAACGCATGCTCAATGATGCGTTCGCCCATCGAATGGTGAGAAAACGCTATGAAGCTGTGGTTGAAGGTGTGGTAGTACCACCGGTCTCTGCCATTGACAACCTCTGGCAGGAGATCAATCTGCCCATAGCGCTGGACTGGCCCAATCGCCCTCTGAGGGTGATCGATTCTCTGCTTGGTAAACCCAGCCAGACCCGCTGGCAAGTCATGTCGGTGAACCTAACTTCGGGCACTAGCCGTTTGAAACTAGAACCACTGACCGGGCGTTCGCACCAATTGCGAGTACACCTGATGGCCATTCACCACCCGATACTAGGCGACCACCTTTACGCGCCTGCTAACGTGGCGGCCAAGTCTGATCGCCTGCTGTTGCATGCGACCACGCTTGAACTGACTCACCCTATCAGCCAGCAGTGCATGCGTTTCACCAGCGCTGCTCCGTTTTAGCTCAAACCCGAGCTGTTTTGCCAAGTGTGCTGTCAATCAAGCGGTCCATCTTTTCGATGGCCCCTTCAATCGCTTGGTTCAAATTTGCACCTTGGTGTTTCAACACCAGCGGCTGATGGCCTTCCAAGCGAGCTTCAAGCGTGCATTGGATGCTGTCCGGCTTGTTCTTCTTGCCTCCATTTTCGTCGCTCAGATAGGCTTCCACCCGGGTAATCTGTCCGCTAAAGCGTGCGAGTGAATCTTTAATGGTACTGGTGGCCCATTGCGCCATCGCTTCTGTACCTTCAATGTGGTTATCTGTATGAAACTGGACTTGCACTTTGTTCTCCTTATGAAAATAACCACTTTGGTTAGTGCGAATGATAGTGGCTTGGGAGGGTCGCCAGTTGACACCCGTCAACAAACACATCGTGACGATTCATCTTTTCATACGCGCGGGTGTCTCTATCAGTTCCATAGCATGAGTCTGCACTATGGGCCGCTCACCGATCCAAGGGGATAGACCACGTTCAAGCGTCTTTTCGGTATTTCCAGAACGATCGCTTTGACCCAGCTGGGCTTACCTCAAGGTACAAACCACCGGCATCAGTGAAGCGGGCGCGGGCCTGGTCAGGTGGGCAAGTGGCGTTTCTACATTGGGCATTGGTCAACATTCTGACGGCTCCTACCGGGGAACAATGCTCACCTTTTAAGCAACTTACCCCGGTTGTTCCCCGGTATGCTCCCCGGTTTCGTGCTGGCCGTCAACGAACGACTATGGACGTTCACGGACTTGAAACGCCTGTAAACCCATGATTTGACAAAGAAAAAGGTCGTTTGCTGGACTTCAGCGAACAACCTTGGACTTATGTATGGTGGAGCTGGGGGGATTTGAACCCCCGTCCGCAAACCTTCTTCGAACAGTTCTACATGTGTAGCCGTCTGATTTGGATCTCGCTTTTTGCATCGCGCAGTGGCACGCTATGCAAATCGCCAGTAACCTATTTTCTTGACCAACCCTAAGTCACCCAAGGCTGGCCCAGCCGAATGAAATTACCCCACAGCCTGGACAGCTTGCGCCGCCCTTGCCCAGCCTATCGGCTTGCTGTTGTGAGGCTCACTAGCAATTAAGCAGCGAGTGCGAAACGTTCGTCGTTTGCAGTTAGTTTTTTTGAATCAGTTTTACGAGCACATTCAGCTCGACATGCCCTGCTGCGCGTCCGAATCCACGTCGAAACCAGTGCAGCCCCAGGTCTTCTATTTTAGTCCGCTGCAATCAATTGCAAGAGCTCATGGGCCGAATTAATCGTGGCGTGGGCGCCCCATTGGCTGATATCGGACTTTTGACCCAAATAACCATAGGTTGCGGCCACCGTCCTCATACCTGCTGCCAGCCCGGCCACGATGTCACGTTCATCATCGCCTACGTACACACAGCGCTCGGGCGCAACGTTCAAACGCCGCGCCGCCTCCAGCAAGGGCAAGGGGTGCGGTTTGGCATGCGCCGTGGTGTCGCCACTGACGATGGCGCCAGCGCTTGCAAACAAGGGCATGGCCTGGGTCAACGGCAGGGTGAAGCGCTCAGCCTTGTTGGTGACCACGCCCCAAGGGGTGCCCTGCTGCACCAGCTTGCCGAGCATGTCCGCAACGCCAGGGAAGATCAGGGTATCTTGTGTCAGACGCTGTTCATAGTTGACAAAAAATTCCTCACGCAAGGTGTTGTAGTCAGGATGGTCTGACGTCATGCCAAACGCGACACCCAGCATGCCACGGGCACCCGCACCCGCCATGGATCGATAGGCGGACATGGCAATTGGCGGCAAGCCGCGTGATGTGCGCATCAAGTCGGCCGCAGCACCAAGGTCCGGAGCGCTGTCGATCAAGGTGCCATCCAGGTCAAACAAGACCGCGTGAACATCCGTGAAACCGGGGAGGTTCGTTGTCACTTGCCAAATCTCACAACGGCTTTTGAGCAGCCAGCATGTAATTCACACTGGTGTCGGCGTTGAGCCAGAAGCGTTGGGTGATCGGGTTGTAAGACAGACCCTTGCTGTGGGACACGTTAAGCCCTGATTGGCGGCAAAAGGCAGCGAGCTCACTGGGGCGCAACAGCTTGGCGTATTCGTGCGTGCCGCGCGGCACCATGTTGAGCACATATTCCGCCCCCACAATGGCCATAACGAATGACTTGGGATTGCGGTTGATGGTGGAGAAGAAAACCCAACCACCCGGTTTGACCAGCGTAGCGCAGGCCTGCACCACTGAGGCTGGATCTGGCACATGTTCCAGCATTTCCATGCAGGTGACCACATCGAACTTGGCAGGCTGCTCGGCCGCCATCACCTCGGCACTGATCTCCCGGTATTGCACGTTCGGGGTTTGCGCATCCAGAGCGTGCAATTGCGCCACACGAAGCACTTTGGTAGACAGGTCGATGCCAGTGGCAACGGCACCCATGCGCGCGATTGAATCCGTCAAGATACCGCCGCCGCATCCAACATCAAGCACATTCAAACCGCTCAGGGGACACAGGCCATTGATCCAGCCCAAACGCAATGGGTTAATTTTGTGTAGGGCATGCATTTCCCCTTCAGCATCCCACCATTGATTGGCAAGGTCAGAAAATTTAGCCAGTTCGGTTGCGTCCGCATTGATCGTTGTATTCATGAGTGAATTATCGGAAATTTGTGGCCCCAAAAGCCTAGACGACTGGGTGTATCCACAAAAACAAAACCCACCAAAAGGTGGGTTTTGTGATTGATGCACCCCAAATCTGAGTGCACCCCGGGGAGACCGGATCGGTTTTTAAGCCTTCTTGGCGTAAGCGCTGCACCAGCCAGTGGAATGCACTTCCTTGCCGGGATACAGAGGGCAACCACCCGACGCGGCTCCTGCCTTACCTTGATACAGAGCACAGTTGCTGCACATTTGTTCTTTGGTGTGCTTGGGGTATTTGGCTTGATCAGCCTTGGCGGATTCAGACACATAGCCCAAGCTCTTGGCGTTTGCATCTGTTTCAGCAACCATAGGAGCTGCGGCCATTGCCATGCCAGAAGCCAGAGCGGAAGTGCCGATCACCGATTGCAGAATAAATACGCGACGATTTGTCATAGGTTTGTTTCCTGAGTAGTTAAGAGAACTGCCGCTGTCACACCTTGATTGCAGCTGCGACGCGCATTGTGAACCATGACAGCTCAAATTTCTTTGTTAGTTGTCAAATAACCTATTAAATAAGTCGACTCTTAACAAAAAATACTGTCCTGGTAAAAATTGTCTTTCACGTGTGAGTGACAACCCACAAGTTCAAAAAACCATCTATCAGTTTCAGGCCATCAGTTGCCGTTCAAACTCGGTCTTCAACTGGTTGACTGCGCTTTGACTAAGCCGATTGCCCACCTGTGAGACAACGCGACCAGCGCATTGATTGGCAAGTAACGCCGCTTGAGCGTGACTGTGACCATGCGTGACAGCGTACAAAAAGGCGCCGGCAAACATATCGCCAGCACCATTAGTATCAACGGCGTTGACTGGCACAGCGGGCACCTCGGTGCGTTGAGTGCCCTCGATCACCACACAGCCTTTCGCGCTACGCGTTAGGCACACCACACGCGCCTGATGACTGAGTTGTTGGCAGATTTGCGTCAAGTCCTGACTGCCACACCAAACCTGGGCTTCTTCCTCGTTGCAAAACAGGTAGTCAAGCGTTCCGGTTTCGGGGGTGCCCACCATGGCATCAAGGCCAGCGCGGCAGAAGTTGATCATGGTCATGTCGCTGAGCGTTGTGGCCAACGCGACCCCCGCCTCACGCGCGATAACCCGCCCCTTGATAGCGGCATCCAGCCCGGTGGGCGACGCTGCCAAATAACCTTCCATGTAATAGACCTTGGACTTGGCGATGTCCAGCGGCTGCAGCGCTGTCGCGTCTATCTCAGCCGTGGCACCCAGAAAGGTGCTCATGCTGCGCTCGGCATCAGGCGTCACCATCACCATGCAGCTGCCCGTCTGCCCTTCTGGCGCACGGGTGTGGGTCAGATTGGTGGCCACGCCATGACTGAGCAGGTCCTGGGTGTAAAACTCACCGAGTTCATCGTCTGCCACGCGGCAAGAGTAAAACGCCTTGCCACCCAACTGGGCAACGGCCACCACCGTGTTGCCGGCGGAACCGCCGCCGGTACGACGCGTTGGCAGTCCATAGACGTGACTGAGCAACTCGGTGCGCCGAGCTGCGTCAATCAAGGTCATGTGCCGTTTTTCAACGCCCGCTGCCATTAACTGCGCGTCACTAACCGCGTACTCAGAGTCAACCAGCGCGTTACCGATGGCGTAGACGTCGTGGTGGCTCATGCTTATTGCTCCACGAACGCGCGTTCGACCACAAAGTCACCTGGTTTGGTGGTATTGCCCTCCAGGAAACCACGCTTCTCCAAGATGTGCTTCAGGTCTTTCAACAAGGCCGGGCTGCCACACATCATGGCGCGGTCATATTCGGGGTCAAACTTGGGCAGACCAAGATCTGCCTGCAGCTTGCCAGATTCGATCAGGTCTGTGATGCGGCCTTGATTCTTGTAGGGCTCACGCGTCACGGTGGGGTAATACAGCATTTGCGCGGTGACCATCTCGCCCAGAAACTCGTGTTCAGGCAGTTCGTGCGTCAGATAGTCGTGGTAAGCCAGTTCGGCCACCTCACGCACGCCGTGCACCAGAATGACCTTTTCAAACTTTTCGTAGGTCTCTGGATCACGGACGATGCTCAAAAACGGCGCCAGTCCAGTGCCGGTACCAAACAAATACAGGTTTTTGCCGGGCAGCAAGTAGTCGATCAGCAGCGTGCCAGTTGGCTTTTTGCCAACCACAATCTGGTCGCCAACCTTGATGTGCTGCAACTTGGAGGTGAGCGGACCATCCTGCACCTTGATGCTCAGGAATTCCAGGTGATCTTCGTAGTTCGGGCTGACGATGCTGTAAGCGCGCAACAGCGGCTTGCCGCCTTCCAGGCGCAGACCAATCATGGTGAAGTGCCCATTTGAAAACCGCAAAGCCTGATCACGCGTGGTGGTAAAACTAAATAGCCTGTCAGTCCAGTGGTGAACGCTTAAAACGGTTTCATTCAGAAATGCACTCATGGGTCGCCTTGAATTGAGGATAAAAACGAAAGTTTGCGAGTGTAAAAGACCAGACCATGTGTAGCCTGACATAAATCAACTCGGCGGATAAAGTTACATAAAAAATATGCCTCTAACCCTTTAGTAATAAGGGTTATTAGCTAGTATTTACAGAGCATTTACAGCTTCAGCTGAACCCAGGAAGCCACACTCGCCAACGCATCAGCCAGTTTGCCCGGCTCGGTGCCTCCAGCCATCGCCATGTCTGGTTTGCCGCCGCCCTTGCCGCCGACTTGCGCCGCCACATAGTTCACCAATTCACCGGCTTTGACCTTAGACGTGGTGTCGGCCGTCACGCCCACGGCGATCTGCACCTTGGCACCATCAACAACGCCCAGCACAATCACCGCAGTTTTCAGCTTGTCCTTGAGCTTGTCCATGGTGTCGCGCAGCGTTTTCACGTCGGCACCGTCCAAGCGCGCCACCAGCAGCTTGACGCCGTTGATATCTTGCGCCTGGCTCAGCAACTCGTCCCCCTGGGCGCTGGCCAGCTTGCCCTTGAGGGCAGTGATTTCCTTCTCCAGAACCTTAGCGTGTTCCAGCACCGAGAGAAGGCGCTCGTTCACCTCGGCCACCGGCGCTTTCAGCATGTCAGCGGTCTGACCAACGGTGTCTTCCAAATGCTGCAGGTAATGCAACGCGTTTTCGCCCGTGACCGCCTCAATACGGCGCACACCGGACGCCACGCCACTCTCTGCGATCACCTTGAACAAGCCGATGTCACCCGTGCGCTGCACATGGGTGCCACCGCACAGTTCACGACTACTGCCGATGTCAAGCACGCGAACGGATTCGCCGTACTTTTCGCCAAACAGCATCATGGCGCCAGTCTTCTGCGCGGATTCAATGTCCATCACACGCGCTTGTGTGACGGCGTTGCTCAGGATCTCAGCGTTAACAAGGGCTTCAATCTCGCGAATTTCAGCATCGGTCACCGGCGCGTTGTGTGCAAAGTCAAAACGCGTGCGATCAGCATTGACCAAGCTGCCCTTTTGCTGCACATGACTGCCCAGCACCTCACGCAAGGCCTTGTGCATCAGATGGGTCACCGAGTGATTGCGCTGGGTGGCCGCACGCAGGCCGGCGTTCACGTGCGCGGTGACGCCATCGCCCACTTTGAGGGTTCCAGTTTTGAGCACGCCGTGGTGACCAAACACATCAGCCTTGATCTTCTGGGTGTCAGCCACCTCAAACAAAGCGTGGTCCGAGAAGATGGCCCCGGCATCACCCACCTGGCCGCCGCTTTCGCCGTAGAACGGGGTGGAGGCCAGCACCACCACGCCAGACTGACCTTCTTTTAAGGCTTCAGCCCTTGTTCCATCTATATAAATAGCTACTACTTCTGTAGTCGTTGTGAGGTGCTCGTAACCGACAAATTCGTTGCCAGCGCCGGTGTACTCCAGCGATTTGTCTTGTTTGAACTTGCCAGCGGCACGGCCTTTGGCTTTTTGCGCTTCCATGGCGGCGTGGAAACCGGCATCGTCCACAGCCACGCCACGCTCACGGCACACATCAGCCGACAAATCCAGCGGGAAGCCAAAGGTGTCGTGCAGCTTGAAGGCCACGTCACCCGGGAGCGTCTTAACGCCACTGGCCAGCGCCTCGTCCAGTATCTGCATGCCAATCTCAAGCGTCTCGTAAAACCGTTCTTCCTCCACCCGCAGCACGTCCATGATGCGGTCCGCTTGTACCGCCATGTTCGGATAGGCGTCGCCCATCTGGGCCACCAGATCGGGCACCAATTTGTGAAAAAACGGCGTTTTCTGGCCAAGCTTGTAGCCGTGGCGAATGGCGCGGCGGATGATGCGGCGCTGCACGTAACCACGGCCCTCGTTGCTGGGCAGCACGCCATCGCTGACCAGGAACGATGTCGCACGGATGTGGTCGGCAATCACCTTGAGTGAAGGGTTGGCCAGGTCGGTGGTATGTGTTTCGCGGGCAGCGGCTTTGATCAGCGCGTCAAAAATGTCGATCTCGTAATTGCTGTGCACATGCTGCAAGATGGCGGCCAAGCGCTCTAGGCCCATGCCGGTGTCCACGCAAGGTGCGGGCAGCGGCGTGACCGAGCCGTCTTCAGCCATGTCGAACTGCATGAACACGTTGTTCCAGATTTCGATGAAACGGTCGCCGTCTTCATCCGGGCTGCCAGGCGGGCCGCCGGGAATGTGGTCGCCATGGTCATAGAAAATTTCTGAACATGGGCCGCACGGGCCGGTGTCAGCCATCATCCAGAAGTTATCGGACTTATATCGGGCACCCTTGTTGTCGCCAATACGGATCACGCGGTCGGCGGGCAGGCCAATCTCCTTGGTCCAGATGTCGTAGGCTTCGTCGTCTTCGGCGTACACCGTAGCCAGCAGGCGCTCTTTGGGCAGCTTGTAGACCTCGGTCAGCAGTTCCCAGGCCCATTTCAGGGATTCACGCTTGAAGTAGTCGCCGAAGCTCCAGTTGCCCAACATTTCAAAGAAGGTGTGGTGGCGCGCGGTGTAGCCAACGTTTTCCAGATCGTTGTGCTTGCCACCGGCACGCAGACAAGCCTGCACAGACGCGGCGCGCACATAGCTGCGCTTGTCGGTACCCAGAAACACATCCTTGAACTGCACCATGCCGGAGTTGGTGAACATCAGTGTCGGGTCGTTGCCCGGTACCAGCGGGCTCGACGCCACCACGGTGTGACCCTTGGAAGCGAAGAAATCGAGGAAGGTCTTGCGAATGTCGGCGACGCTAGCTGGAGAGACAGTTGAATTCATGGCTTGAAAAACCTGGTTGACAAAATAGGAGCTGGCAAAGAACCAAACAAACCCGCCGCTACTGCAGGCGCGAATGCCAAAATCGTCGATTTTAGGGGATCAAGCTGATTTGCACTGTTCTTCCAGAAAGGCAAACAGCGCAGGTTCATTGCAGAAGATCACATTGAAGCGCAGCCACGGGCTGGTGCGCAGGTCCGGGCTGAAAAGGTGGCCTGGGCCGAGCAGAATGTCTTGTTCGGCTGCCTTATAGGCCAATTCGGCAGAATCGGGCAGGTTCGGGTGTCGCGCCCATAGAAAAATCCCTGCCTTGGGCTCACAGAAAATTTCAAAACCTGCCTTGAGCAACAGTGAGGCAGTGGTCACATGGGCTTTGGCCAAACGTTCACGCACACCTTTGACGTGTTTGCGACAGCGTCCGTCGGTCAAGGCACCATGCGCCAGACGCTCGCTGAACTCGCTGGAGGTCAACCCGGAAATCATCTTGAGTTGCGCTAGGTCCTCCAGCAGATCGGGGTTGGCAGCCACATAGCCGACACGGATGTTGGGTGAAATTGTTTTGGAAAAGCTGCTGATGTAAATCACCCGGTTCAACTGATCCAAGCTCGCCAGTGATGGGCGGGGTTCGGGGTCCAGATCGACATAAATATCGTTCTCAACCACCAGGAAGTTGTATTTATCTGCCAACTGCATCACACGATGCAGATGCGAGAGTTGGGCCGTCGAACCCGTCGGGCTGTGCAGGCGCGGCTGGGTAAAAAACACCTTGGGTTGTTCTTCGATCACCAATTTTTCCAACGCAGCCAGGTCATAACCAGTCGGAGTACGTGGCACACCGATCAGACGCGCGCCCAAAAAGCGTAACGAAAACAATAGATTTGGGTAACCAGGGTCATCTACGAGCACGGCATCACCCGCGCGCACCAAGCGGCGGGCCACCAAATCCATCGCCTGGCTGGACCCATGCGTCAACAGAATTTGTTCGGCAGGTACAGATATTTCATGCTCCGCCAGCATTTCGCACACCAATTGACGCAGCGGCGGATAGCCTTTGGGCTCGCCGTAGCCACTCAGGTCCGTTTCCTCGGCTGCCAGACTGCGCAAGCTGCGACGTACACCATCCTGAAACAGCCAGTCGCCCGGCAACCAGCCACATCCCGGTTTGAGATGTAACGCCCTATTTTCGAAAATACGCCGCAGATACCACATCGAGTCAAAACTGAAGTTGGGGCTGTTGCCAGGTACCGCCGTCACGGACAAGGGCCGCTTCTTGACGAAAAAGCCGGAATGCGGCCGCGAGGCAAAGTAGCCCTGAGCCACCAGGCGGTCATAGGCATCGACCACGGTGAATACGCTCACGTTATGAGCGTGGGCAAACTGGCGTATGGACGGCGCTTTGGAGCCTGGGCGCAGCGAGCCATCTTCTATGTCCGCACGAAAGCCCGCCACGATCTGCAGGACGAGGGGCGTGGAACTTTGGGGGTTCAGTGTCAGCATGAGCAAGGGAAAAATTCAATCCTAAGGCTAAGGGTTTGACTGTATTGTGCGCCGCGCCTGCACAGTACATCCCCCAAAAAGGCTTAACTGTATATGGTTGATGTGAGTCAACAAATATAAAGTCAATCAACTTTGCCTCTAACCAACCACCGTTCAGGAGAAATATGCTTACCAAAACCCAAAAAACCAACGCTGACTTGATGGCCCGCCGCAAGGCCGCCGTTCCTCGCGGCGTTGGCCAAAGCCACGAAGTGTTCATTGCCCGCGGCGAAAACGCCGAAATCTGGGACGTGGAAGGCAAACGCTACATTGATTTTGCCGGCGGCATCGCCGTGCTCAACACCGGACACTGCCGCCCCGAGATCGCGAAAGCTGTCAAGAAACAAATTGACCTCTTCACCCACACCTGTTTTCAGGTTTTGGCCTATGAGTCGTATGTGGAGCTGGCTGAGCGCGTCAACGCACTGGCACCCGGCAACTTCGCCAAGAAAACCCTGTTTTTGACGACCGGTGCCGAAGCTGTTGAAAACGCCGTCAAGATCGCACGTTCTCACACCAAACGCAGCGCAGTGATCGCCTTCACCAGCTGCTACCACGGTCGTACCCTGCTGACCCTGGGTCTGACTGGCAAGGTCGCACCTTATAAGACTGGCTTTGGCCCGTTCCCTGGCGAGATTTACCACGCAAAATTCCCCAATACAGCCCATGGTGTGAGCGTGGACGATTCCATTGCATCCATCGAGCTGATTTTCAAGAACGATGTCGAAGCCAGCCGCGTGGCGGCCATCATCGTGGAACCGGTACAAGGTGAAGGCGGCTTCAACGTCGCTCCTACCGACTTTTTGCAACGCCTGCGTGCCTTGTGTGACCAGCATGGCATTCTGATGATTGTTGACGAAATTCAAACCGGCGCGGGTCGCACCGGCACCTGGTTTGCCATCGAGCAAAGCGGCGTGGCTCCAGACATGATCACCATGGCCAAGTCCATGGGTGGTGGCTACCCGATCTCTGGCGTGGTTGGTCGCGCCGAAGTGATGGATGCACCTGCGGCAGGTGGCCTGGGTGGCACCTATGCTGGTAGCCCGATTGCCTGCGCTGCAGCGCTGGCAGTTTTGGACGTGTATGAAAAAGAAAATCTGCTGGAGCGCAGCCGCACACTTGGCGCGCACATGATGAGTCGCCTGAAAGCGGCGGCGGCCAAAGACAAGCGCATCACCGACGTGCGCGGTTTGGGTGCCATGGTGGCCTTTGAATTGTGCAAGGACGGCGATCCGCACCAGCCCAGTGCAGAGCTGGCCAAAGCCCTGGCGGCAGAAGCCACCAAACGCGGCCTGATTTTGCTGACTTGTGGCACCTACGGCAATGTGGTGCGCATTTTGGTGCCGCTGACGGCCAGCGATGCCATCATCAATGAAGGTTTGGACATCATTGAAGCATGCCTGGCAGCGATTGCCTGACTGGCACAATATTTGCATACTAAAACAGCTTGTAGCCCTTATATCACGGGCATTGAGTGCTTTTGAAAGAATAGCAAATAATGGCATTGTCTGAACCCCTTGTTCGCTTCACCGGCGTCCAAAAAACATACGACGGCAGCACCCTGGTGGTGCGCGACCTGAATCTGGACATCCAGAGTGGTGAATTTTTGTCGCTGCTGGGGCCTTCGGGGTCTGGCAAGACCACCACGCTGATGATGCTGGCCGGTTTTGAGTCCCCCACCTCTGGGGAAATCATGCTGGCGGGCAAAGCAATCACCAAAACGCCGCCGCACAAGCGCAACTTTGGCATGGTGTTCCAGAACTACGCACTGTTTCCGCACATGACGATTGCCGACAACGTGGCCTACCCGTTGACGGTGCGCAAGGTGGAAAAGTCCGAGCGTGAAACCCGTGTGAAGAAGGCGCTGGATATGGTGCACCTGGGCGGTAAGGGTGACCGCTACCCAGGTCAGCTCTCAGGCGGGCAACAACAGCGGGTGGCATTGGCCCGCGCACTGGTATTCAACCCGCAACTGGTGCTGATGGACGAACCGCTGGGCGCGCTGGACAAGCAGCTTCGCGAACACATGCAGATCGAGCTGAAAGAACTGCACCGCGAGCTGGGCCTGACCTTTGTCTATGTGACGCACGACCAATCCGAAGCGCTGACCATGTCAGACCGAGTGGCCGTGTTCAACGACGGTCTGATCCAGCAGATTGACCCGGTGAGCACGTTGTATGAAACCCCTGTGAACCGCTTTGTTGCCAGCTTTGTGGGCGACAACACAGTGCTGGACGCGCACCTCGTGTCCAGCGAACGCGGCGCTGGCGGTAACTGCCAGGTGAGTCTGCCCGGTGGTGCCACCTTGCACGGGTTGGACATCAACGGCGCGCCGCTGAATTACCCGGTGCAGGCCTGCATTCGCCCCGAACGGGCGCTGATATGCCCTGGCAACCAGAGCGCTCCGGCCAATAGCCTGAGTGCCCGGGTGAACGACGTCATTTATTACGGCGACCACCTGCGCATGCGCTGCCAGGTGGACGGCCAAGCTCCGGCCACCGTCAAGATTGCGCTTTCCAGCCCCAACATCCCGCAAGCCGGGGATGCCATCTGGCTGGTGCTGCCCCCCGAGCATTTGCGGGTCTATGCCTGACCCTTGTGCATTTTTAGCCTTGTTCTTCACCCCAAATAAAGGAAACTGTCGATGAAACTTACTCCCCTGGTTGCGGCCTGCGCCGCGTTGTTTACCCTGTCTGTCCAAGCTGAAACCCAGCTGACCGTAGTCAACTTTGGCGGTGCCAATGGCAACGCCCAAAAAGTCGCCTACGTTGCCCCTTTCGAAAAAGCCACAGGCATCAAAGTGGTTGGCGTTGAATACAACGGCGAACAAGCCAAGATCAAAGCCATGGTGGAAGCTAAGCAAGTGAACTGGGACGTGGTTGAAGTCGAATCCCCCGACGAGGCGCGCGGCTGTGACGAAGGTCTGTTCGAGAAAATGGACTACAGCAAAATCGGCAACAAGGCTGACTTCCAACCCGCGGCTGTCCATGAATGCGGCATTGGAACCTTCGTCTGGTCGACCGTGATGGCCTACAGCGGCGACAAGCTGAAGACTGCTCCCACCACCTGGTCTGACTTCTGGGACGTGAAGAAATTCCCTGGCAAGCGCGGCATGCGCAAAGGCGCTCGCTACAACCTTGAGTTCGCTCTGATGGCGGACGGCGTGGCGCCAGCAGATGTGTACAAAGTGCTCAAAACCAAAGAAGGTGCTGACCGTGCCTTCAAGAAGCTGACTGAACTCAAGCCCAACATCCAATGGTGGGAAGCCGGTGCCCAGCCGCCCCAGTTCCTGGTGGCCGGTGACGTGACCATGACCACCGCCTACAACGGTCGCATTGATGCCGCCAACCGCGAAGGCAAAAACCTCAAGATTACCTGGACCGGTGGCATTTATGACCTGGACTACTGGGTCATGCCCAAGGGCACGCCCAACAAGGAAGCGGCTCTGAAGTTCATCTCCCTAGCCAGCAGCCCCGATGCGCAAGCCGTGTACGCCGAGCACATCGCCTACGGCCCGATCAACACCAAGGCACTGGCCAAGCTGGACAAGAAAGTGCTGAACGACTTGCCTACGGCTGCCGCCAATTCCAAGACTGCACTGCAGTTCAACGTGAGCTTCTGGGCTGACCAAGGCGAAGCGCTTGAAAAGCGTTTTACCGCTTGGGCCGCACAGTAATCTGACCTCAGAGAGAAGGTAAAGACCGTGACAACCATGACTGCAGCCGTGATACCCGGCAACCTGGCGGCACAGCTGCGGCGCTCACAACGTCGCAAAAAAGCCTTTGCCATCTCTCTGACCCTGCCTTTGCTGATATTTCTGCTGGTCACCTTTATCGTGCCCATTGGCGCGCTGCTGATGCGTGCAGTGGAAAATCCCGAGGTGGCCGGTACCGTGCCGCACACCGTCGCTGCCCTGAAAAAGTGGGACCGCAAATCGACCCCGCCCGATGAGGCCTATGCCGCGATGATCACAGATCTGTCCGCCATCTCCGAGCAAGCCGATGCGGGTGGACTGGCCCGCCGCCTGAACAGCGAAATCAGCGGTGCCCGCTCACTGATCATGAGTACCTACCGCGCCCTGCCCTTTGACGCTGGCCTGACACCGGCCCAGACCAAAGCCCATATGCTGGAGCTGGACCCCCGTTGGGAAGAGCTGGGCTACTGGCAGGCTATCGCCAAAAATGGCTCACGCTGGACGCCTGACTATCTGCTGGCGTCAATCGATATGAAGCGCAACATTGAGGGCAAGATTGTCAATGTCGATCCCGAATCAGCCGCATTTTTCAAGATTTTGATGCGCACCTTCAGCGTCAGTGCCATAGTGACGATATGCTGCCTACTGTTGGGTTATCCACTGGCCTACTGGCTCTCCACGCTGAGCCCGCGTCGGGCCAATATCTTGATGATTCTTGTGCTGGTGCCGTTCTGGACTTCGGTGCTGGTGCGCTCTGCCGCCTGGATTGTGCTGCTGCAGACCAATGGGGTGGTCAATCGATTCTTCCTGGAGCTGGGCCTGATCCACGAGCCCCTGCCGCTGCTGTTTAACCGTCTCGGCGTCATCATCGCCATGGTGCACATCCTGCTGCCCTTCATGATCTTGCCGTTGTACAGCGTGATGAAATCCGTACCGCCCACCTATTTGCGTGCCGCTGTGTCGCTGGGCAGCTCGCCCCTGGCCGCATTTTTCCGGGTTTACATGCCACAAACCTTTCCGGGCATGGGGGCTGGCGGCTTACTGGTTTTTATCTTGAGCATCGGTTACTACGTCACACCGGCGCTGCTGGGCGGGGCCGATGACCAGATGCTGAGCTACTACATTGCCCAGTACACCAATGTCACCGTCAACTGGGGCATGGCCTGTGCACTGGGTGCCGTGCTGCTATCTGCCACGCTGGTGCTGTATGCGCTGTACCGCCGCGTGGTGAAATCTGAATTGAGTTTGGGGTAATCACATGTCACTTCCTGCCCGCCCCATGTTCCCGGCTTATGCCACTTTTGCCGACAAGCTAGGCTGGTACGCCCTGCGCGGTGTTGGCGTGTTGGTGCTGCTGTATTTGCTGCTGCCCATTCTGGCCATCATTCCGTTGTCGTTTTCGTCCAGCACCTTCTTGTCTTACCCCATGCCCGGTTGGTCCCTGCAGTGGTACAACAACCTGTTTACCTCCGAAGCTTGGGGCCGTGCCACGCGCAACAGCTTTATCGTCGCACCTCTGGCGACTGTGCTTGCCACCGTTTTGGGCACCCTGGCGGCCGTCGGCCTGGCACGCATCCAGTTCTGGGGCAAGGGCCTGTTGATGAGCTTGCTGATCGCCCCGATGGTCGTGCCGATTGTGGTGGTGGGCGTAAGCACCTATCTGTTCTTCGCCAAGATCGGGCTGAACGACAGTTATACCGGGCTGATTCTGGTGCATGCCGCTCTGGGCGCCCCATTTGTGCTGACCACGGTGCTGGCCACGCTGCAAAGCTTTAACGAAAACCTGATCCGTGCTTCGCTAAGCCTGGGCGCGGGCCATGTTGCCACTTTCTTCCGCGTCACCCTGCCGATCATTGCACCGGGCGTGATTTCGGGCGCCCTGTTTGCTTTCGCCACTTCGTTTGACGAAGTGGTGGTCACGCTGTTCATCGCCGGGCCCGGCCAGGTCACCCTGCCGCGCCAGATGTTCACCGGCATCCGCGAGAACATCAACCCCACCATTGCGGCTGTGGCAACACTGCTGATCATCTTTACCTCCGCACTGATGCTAGGGCTGGAGTGGTTGCGCGGACGCAGGCGCTAAACAAACTCCACGTTTCATAGTGTCAAAATCATGCGCCTTGTAATCAACCTGAATAAGATGAAGTTGGGCACACGCTTGGCGTGGAGTTTCGGCTTGCTGCTGGTGCTGCTGATCGCGGTGGCCATCATGGCCGCCCGGCAGATCAGCGTGATTCATGATGCGCTGACCTACTACACCGCCACCACCACGCCCTCGCTGGAAGCCGTCAAGTCATGGCAGGAAAAAGTGGCAACCATCCGCATGCTGCAGGCGCAACACCTGATGACCGTGTCGGCAGACGAAATGGGCGTGCTCGAAGGCACGATTGATCAAGCTTACGTCCAGCTAAACAAAGCGCTGGCCGATCACGAAAAGCTGCTGGTCAATGACGAAGACCGCAGCTTGTGGAAAGATGTCAGCGAACGCACGGCACTGAGCATGGAGAACTGGAACAAGCTCAAAACCATCGCCCGCGAGTCTCTGACCGATCCCGACAAAGTCGAGGAAGCCCGCCGCCTCTTCACCGGCAAGACAGAGCGTCTGTTCAAAGCCTCCATGTCAGCCATTGACCAGGAGTGGGCGTTCAAATCGTCGGTGGCCGCCCTGCTCACTGAAAAAGGCAACGCCACCTACAAGTTGTCTGTATCCATGCTGGCCATCGCCTGTGCCCTGGCGCTGGCCTCGGGGGTAGCAGCTGCCGTGGTGGTGGTGCGCTCCATTGCCCGTCAGATGGGCGGCGAACCGGCGGAAGTTGCACGTATTGCCTTGTCAATCGCTGAAGGCGATCTGACCCAGCAGGTGCAAACTCGCCCCGGTGACCACAGCAGCGTCATGGCCGCCATGGCCACCATGCGTGAGCGGCTGGCATCTCTGGTCGGTGAAGTGAGTCAAAGCAGTGACAGCATCGCCACCGGCTCGGCGGAAATCGCCACCGGCAACCTGGACCTGAGCCACCGCACCGAAGATCAGGCCAGCGACCTGCAGCAGACCGTCAGCGCCATGGAGCAACTCACCCAAACCGTCAAGCACAACGCCGACACCGCCGAAGAGGCCAACCGCCTAGCCGCAAGTGCATCTACAACAGCGGTGGCTGGTGGACAGGCCGTGGCCCAGGTGGTCACCACCATGCAGGGCATTGCAGCTTCGTCCAGAACTATCAACGACATCACCGGCGTGATTGACGGCATTGCCTTTCAAACCAATATCCTGGCGCTCAACGCCGCCGTGGAAGCGGCCCGCGCTGGTGAACAGGGGCGAGGCTTTGCCGTGGTGGCCAGCGAAGTGCGCTCCCTGGCACACCGCTCTGCCGAAGCCGCCAAAGAGATCAAAAAACTCGTCAGCGACAACGTCGGCAAAGTGGAAATTGGTGCCCGCCAGGTCGATGAAGCAGGCCTATCGATTCAGGCCATCGTTACCCAGGTGCAGCATGTCAGCGAACTGATCCATGACATCCACAGCGCTACCGCCCAGCAGTATCAGGGCATCAGCGACGTTGGCAGTGCGGTTGCTCGCATCGACCAAGTCACCCTGCAAAACGCCGCCCTGGTCGAACAAAGCAGCGCGGCGGCTGACAGCTTGCGCACCCAAGCCACCCGGCTGGCTGAAGTGGTGGGACAGTTCCGTCTGAACCGCGAAGCTGACTCCACCCCTGCCACGCACAACCCCAAACTATTGAAGGCCTAATGCTGCACGGGAACCCGTCACGCACTGTCCGCACCTGACCATGCTTAGAAACCACCCCCTGTCCGGCAACGCCATGCCGCGCTTTGGCGGCATCGCCAGCATGATGCGCCTGCCTGTCGCCACCAGTGCGGCTGGGTTGGATGCGGCTTTTATTGGCATACCGCTGGACATTGGCACCAGCCACCGACCTGGCACACGTTTTGGCCCGCGTCAGATTCGTGCGGAATCCAGTCTGATCCGCCCCTACAACATGGCCACCGGTGCTGCGCCGTTTGACACGCTGCAGGTGGCCGATGTGGGCGACGTGCCGATCAACACCTATTCACTGACAAAGTCGCTGCCTATCATCACCGACTACTATGACGAGCTGCTGGCGCACAACTGCATCCCACTGACGCTGGGCGGCGACCACACCATTGCGCTGCCGATTTTGCGGGCCATGGCGAAGAAACACGGCCCGGTGGCGCTGATCCATGTCGATGCACACGCCGACGTGAACCCGGACATGTTTGGTGAGCAAATTGCCCACGGCACGCCGTTTCGCCGCGCGGTGGAAGAAGACCTGCTGGACAGCTACAAGGTGTTCCAGATCGGCCTGCGCGGCAGCGGCTACGCATCGGACGACTTTGACTGGCCGCGTCAGCAAGGCTTCACGCTGGTGCCCGCGCACGAGGTTTGGTACCAGTCGCTGGCTCCTTTGATGGAGCGGGTGCGCGCCCAGATTGGCGACGCGCCGTGTTACCTGAGTTTTGACATCGACGGCATTGACCCGGCCTACGCGGGTGGCACCGGCACACCAGAGATCGGCGGCTTGAGCGTGCCGCAGGCGCTGGAGATTATTCGCGGATGCCGCGGGCTGAACATCGTCGGCGCGGATCTGGTGGAAGTCTCACCACCCTATGACCCCACGGGCAATACAGCCTTGCTGGGTGCCAACCTGCTGTTTGAAATGCTGTGTATCCTGCCCGGTGTCCCGATTCGTTGATTACTATCCCTTTAATAGCTGCTAGCTCCCGTATTACCTGGGCTAGAGACCGATTTTCTTTATAAATTCAGGAGTATTCATGTCTGCCTCACCCCTCTCACTGCTTAAAGACCCCAGCCTGCTGAAAACCGATGCACTGATCAACGGTGAATGGGTGCCAGGCCGCAGCCGCTTTGCCGTGACCGACCCGGCTACCGGCGCTCATCTGGCCGATGTGGCCAATCTGGGTGCCGCCGATGCAGAGGCCGCCATCGCCGCTGCCAACGCTGCCTGGCCCGCATGGAGAGCCAAAACCGCCAAAGAGCGCAGCATCATCCTGCGCAAGTGGTACGACCTGATCATGGCCAACCAGGATGATCTGGGCCGCATCATGACCGCCGAGCAGGGCAAGCCATTGCCCGAAGCCAAGGGCGAAGTCGCCTACGGTGCCAGCTTTGTCGAGTGGTTTGCCGAAGAAGCCAAGCGTGTCAACGGAGAAACTCTGCCCCAGTTTGACAACAACCGCCGCCTGATGGTGCTCAAGCAACCGATTGGCGTGTGCGCCGCCATCACACCGTGGAACTTCCCCATTGCCATGATCACCCGCAAGGTGGCTCCGGCTCTGGCTGCAGGCTGCCCGGTGGTCATCAAACCGGCTGAACTCACCCCGCTGACTGCCCTGGCGGCGGCCGAGCTGGCGATTCGTGCTGGAATCCCCGCTGGGGTGCTCAACATGGTCACGGCCGATGCCGATAACTCGATTGCCGTGGGCAAAGCGATTTGTGCCAGCGACATCGTGCGCCACATCAGCTTCACCGGCTCCACCGAAGTGGGTCGCATCCTGATGGCCCAAAGTGCGCCGACCGTCAAGAAAATGTCGCTGGAGTTGGGCGGCAATGCGCCCTTCATCGTGTTTGACGATGCCGACATCGACAGCGCTGTGGAAGGTGCCTTCGCCAGCAAATACCGCAACGCGGGCCAAACCTGCGTCTGCTCCAACCGCCTGTACGTGCAGGCCGGGGTGTATGACGAGTTTGTGGCCAAGTTCGCCGCCAAGGTCAAGACCGCCAAGGTCGGCAATGGCTTTGATGCCGATATCAACCAAGGCCCGCTGATCGAAGAAGCCGCGCTGCAAAAAGTGCAGCGCCATGTGGACGATGCCGTGGCCAAGGGTGGCCGCGTGCTGGCCGGTGGCAAGCGCCTGCCGGGCCTGTTCTACGAGCCCACCGTGGTGGCCGATGCCACCGCCGACATGCTGTGCGCCCGTGAAGAAACCTTTGGCCCGTTTGCCCCGGTATTCAAGTTTGAGACCGAAGCCGAAGCCATTTTTGCCGCCAACAACACCGAGTTTGGCTTGGCCAGCTACTTCTACAGCCGGGATATTGGCCGCATCTGGCGTGTGAGTGAAGCGCTGGAATACGGCATGGTGGGAGTCAATGTGGGTATTCTGGCCACCGAGCACGTGCCGTTTGGCGGTGTCAAACAGTCCGGCCTGGGTCGTGAAGGCTCGCACTATGGCATGGATGACTATGTGGAAATCAAGTACGTGTGCATGGGCGATATTGGGGTGATCTCGGTTTAGGTGCTATTTGTAACGGTTTGAAGTGCGGGTAAACCCCAGTATTGCGGATGGGACCAGTCACCTCAGCCTAGGGACCGGCTGCAAACCATTGACGAATGCGAAGACTCTCGCGGAAAGTACTTCGAAGTCGCCATCACTTAGTACATATAGAATTTTTGTGCATACCCCTTCGACCTCCATGAGTCGCTGAGTGCTCTTATTCATCCGGGCACCGTCCAAAACTGTGTTCAATACATCCATTGAAGTCGCTTGTCTTGAGGGGCGGCCGGGATTCGTGTTTTTTACGCCAAAGTTAAGTTAAGCCATTGATTAAAAGCAGGAATCTCGAATTTGTTGACAGACGAGTTTTCCCACTTTCAGGCTAAGGGTGGAAATGACACATAAGCCTTGATCAACCGCGTTTCTTACCGCTGGCGGGCAGCTTGGCCGCCGCTGCTGCGCTCAAACTGTCCTGCAGCCTAACCACGTCCTGCTCCAGCGCGTGAATCCGGGCGTCACGCTGCACAATCTCCTGTCCCGCGTCCTTGAAGCGCGCCTCCGCCACCTCCGCGTTCATGTGTTCAGCGCTGGCCATCTCGTTGGCGGACGCCAGTTGCTCGGCAAGGAGCGACGCCCGGCCCGCGTGGGCGGCGCCGACGGTGATCGCCTCATCAAGTCGCGCCTGCAGGTTGTTCTTTTCGGTCCTCAGTGTCGCCAGCGCCTCGCGGTGGTCGCCAAGATGCCCCCGCACCTGCGCCAGCTCCCGTTCTAGGGCGGCGGCGCGGACGTCGGCCGCCTGCTTGTCGCTCTCCCGCCGTTCGGCCGCTTTGTCCTGGAAGTGCTCGAACTGCTGCCGGGCGTGGGCCAGTTGGTCGGCCAGCAATTTGATTTCGGCCGCGCGGTCGGCCAGGCGCTCGGTCAGTCCAGCCTGCTCGGCCTGCAGTGCCGCCATCGTCACGGCGGCGTGCTGCTGCTCCTCGCGCTCGTGCCTCAGCGCTGCCTTCATCTGGGCCAGTTCGGTGGCCTGGGCGTCGCGCTCGGCACGCATCTGGCGTGCGGCGGTGCGTTCCGCCTCCAACTTCTGGGCGCTCGCCTGGCGAGCCTGCTCGTGCTCGGCGCGCAACTGCTCGACCTGGACCTGGGCGGCGGCCTCCAGCCGCTGGTGCACGGCCTGCACCGCTTCCAGCAAATCTGTCGGCAGTCCGGTGCTGGCGGCCACGGCCTGGCTCTCGTGCTCGGCTTTCCAGCGTTTGAGCAACGGTGCGATGGTGCTCTTGCTGCCGGTGTCGCCCAGCGCGGCGCGAACGGTGTCCACGGTGGGGTTGGTGCCGGCGGCGGCCAGCGCGGTGGCAGCCTTGGCCACATGGGAATAGAGAATGCCGGCGCGTGCCATGATGAAATCTCCGTGAAATAAGATAACGTATTCCGTGCTACGTAATATAACGATATATTACGCATTGACATTGTCACTGTCACGTTATGTTTTATGGTTTCGATAACCTCACTTATGGCATGCTATTCCGATTCTGGCGTGCTATGCTGCCCGTAATCTCGTTACGAACGCACATTTTGTGACACGTCCTCATGGTCACCATGCCCGCATCATCCGAGTCCGAACATACAGCCGCCACCGCGTCGCCGCTGGATAGTTGTACCGCAGTTACGCCGCTGGAGGACCACACGCTGACCGAGCGGCACCGAGCTTTTCTCTCCGCCGCTACCTCCGACAACACTCGCCAGGCGTACCGCTCCGCGATCAAACACTTCCTGGACTGGGGCGGGCTGCTGCCGGCCGACGCGGCGGCGGTCATCCGCTACCTGGTACATTTCGCGGACAGTCTCAGTCCGCGCACACTGGCCTTGCGCCTCACTGCACTCTCTCAGTGGCATGTCTATCAAGGCTTTACCGATCCCGCTGCAGGCGCCACCGTGCGCAAGACCCTGACCGGGATCGCGCGCACCCATGGACGGCCCAAGAAAAAGGCGAAGGCGCTGCCGATCGAAGATCTGGAACTGATCGTGGCGGCGCTTTCTAGCCTGGGCACGCTGAAAGCGAAGCGCGACAACGCGCTGCTGCAGGTGGGGTTTTTCGGCGGATTTAGGCGAGGCGAGCTGGCCGGCATAGCCGTTGAGCACTTGGCCTGGGATGCGCATGGCGTGGTCATCACGCTGCCGCGCTCAAAGACGGACCAGACCGGGGAAGGCATCATCAAGGCGATTCCGTACAGCGAGGGGCCCTGCTGCCCGGCCACGGTGCTGCGAGGATGGCTCGGCGCAGCCCGCGTGGCCAGCGGCCCGGTGTTCCGTGCGATCACCAAGTGGGGGGTGGTGGGCACCGATTCGCTGCACCCGGCCAGCGTCAACGCCATCCTGGCAGACGCCGCGCAACTCGCCAAGCTGGATTATGTGCCGGAGCTGTCAAGCCACAGCCTGCGACGAGGCATGGCCACCAGCGCACACCGGGCCGGCGCCGAGTTCCGTGATATCAAGAAGCAAGGTGGCTGGCGCCACGACGGCACGGTGCAGGGCTATATCGAAGAAGCAGAGATGTTTTCAGCCAATGCTGCGGGCAGTCTGCTCCATTCGCGCACCAAGCCGGGCTGACCACCGCAGGATGGGCAAAGGTGCTTTACCCGTAGCGTTTGTACGCATTGATGCGCAACATGCAGCGGCGGGCTTTGCAGACCCATACCTACATGGCTATTCCTTCAGACCACGGACTGACCGCGGCTACCGCACGGTTCCCGGCCCTATTCACGAAATCGAAGGGTATCGATAAGAATGCGAAATGCTTGGGAGTTTTGGCGTCGCACTGGAAAATATAGCTGATAGCCATCAAAAGCTGGGCACCAGCCGTCTAAGACCTGAACCAAAGTTCCGTCATCTAAAAACGGTCGGACAGCGCATTCGAGCAGATAGCCTATGCCGTGTCCTGTACGAGCCGCCTCTATGACCAGATGAGCACGATTGAACACCAATTGACCGTCCGTTTTGACCTTGAATTCGCGCGCACCGGTGCTGAATTCCCACGCATATCTGCTGGCGTCAGGTGTTAAGCGCAGGTTGATGCTGTGATGATGAGCAAGCTCGGCCGGGGACTGGGGAACCCCGTACTTCTTTATATACAAGGGTGAGGCGAATGCAGCCATCCGCAGTTTCGGGCTGATCGGAATTGCGACCATGTCCTTTGGAACCGGTCCGCCAATGCGCACGCCGGCATCAAAGCGTTCCTTCACGATATCGATGAACGCATTGTTCACTTCCAGCTCGATGTTGATTTCAGGATATTGTGAAACGATGCGACTAATGGCCGGCCACAAGATTGAGGATGCGACGTATTCCGATGACGAAATTCGGATCGTTCCTGCGGGTTTCTCGCGGAAATGCGTCAGATCAGAGATCCGCTCGTCAATATTGGCCAAAGCTGGGACCAAGGTTTCAAGCAGTCGGGATCCAGTTTCTGTCGGAGTGACGCTTCGCGTCGTGCGAGCAAGCAAACGCATACCGAGGCGTGCTTCAAGTCTCCGGATAACGTGGCTCAAGGCGGATTGCGAGAGTCCCAATTTCTTCGCAGCCGCCGTAAAGCTTCTTGCTTCCGCGACAGCAACAAAAATCGTCAAATCTGCCAAGTCTTCACGTTCCACGTACACCCCATTAATGAAATTGAGTCATGAGTTCAATTATAAAAATGACCCTAGTTTATTGAATGAGGACGGATTAGTCTACTAGCTGACTCGGCACGCGGGCAAATCGCACAAATCGCAGGTGAATTTGTGTTGCCATTTTTTTACGGGTAACAATCTACGGAGAACATCATGAAAGAAGTAGTAGTCGTCGTCGGAGCAGGTTTCATCGGCCAAGCGATTGCACGCCGGGTCGGTGCTGGCAAACATGTGCTGCTTGCCAATGTCACAAAAGAAAGCGCTGTCAAGGCTGCCGAGGCGCTCGCCAACGCCGGATTCGAAGTTAGTGCGGCAGCCGTTGACATCTCGTCGCGCGAATCGGTAAAGGCGCTTGTCAACAAGGCCCAAGAACTGGGAACTGTCACCGGCCTGATCCATGCGGCAGGCGTATCGCCATCACAGGCGCCCATTGAGACCATCTTGAAGGTCGACCTGTATGGGACAGCGCTCGTTCTTGAATTGTTTGGCGAAATCATTGCGCGTGGCGGATCTGGGGTTGTCATATCCTCCCAGTCCGGCCATCGCTTGCCGGCCCTGACGCAGGAGCAGAACCAGGCGCTGGCGACCGTGCCAACTGAAGATCTGCTTAAGCTTGACATACTGCAGCCAGGGAAAGTGACCGATACGCTACATGCCTATCAGCTGTCCAAGCGTGGGAATTCCCTGCGCGTGATGGCCGAGGCAGTTCGGTGGGGAGTTCGTGGCGCTCGAATTAACACGATCAGTCCAGGCATCGTCATGACGCCACTGGCGCGTGACGAGCTCACCGGCCCACGTGGCGCGGGATATCGCCGCATGATCGAGACCTGCGCCGTCGGCCGTGCTGGCACGCCTGACGAGATCGGCAACCTAGCTGCATTCTTAATGGGCCCGGATGGTGGGTTCATTACGGGCAGCGATATCTTGATGGATGGTGGTGTGACCGCTGCCCATTGGTTCGGTGCGCAAACAGGGAAGAATACCCAATGACGAAGGTCCTAGTTCTTGGCGCCAACGGGCAAATCGCACATTGGGCGATCGACCTCTTTCTCGAGCGCGGTGAGGTCAAGCTCACACTCTTCTGCCGTCGTGCGAAGCGCTTGCAACAGTACGCTGGCAATCCCCTTGTTGAGGTAGTCGAAGGGGATGTGCTCGACGCACAGGCGCTGGCCACGGTGATGCCCGGCCACGATGTCGTCTATGCCAATCTCGCCGGAGACCTCGTACAAATGGCGTGGACGATTGTTATTACGATGAAGGGCGCCAGGCTAAAGCGCCTGGTCTTCATCAGTTCGATGGGTATCTACAACGAGGTGCCGGGAGCTCACTATGACAAGGCGCTCGATCCGTATCGTGATGCGGCTGCTGTCATCGAAAGTTCTGACCTCGACTACACCATCTTGCGTCCATCATGGTTGAGCAACAGGGACGAAATCGAATACGGCATCACCCAAAAGGGTGAGGACTTTCGCTTTTCCGGTGACCTAGTTTCGCGCAAGAGCGTTGCCGATCTCGTCGTGCAACTGGCGACGGTTCCAGGCATGGAGACGCGCCGCAGCTTGGGCGTTCACAGAGATGTTGGCCATGGACGCTAGTTCGTCGGCGCCATCCTCGTCCCATCATGGCGCACTTGTCGCAACGATCCTGGTCAGCTACGCGATGATCGTGATCGATAACTCGATCGTGATTACCGGCTTGCCATCCATCCGTGACGGCCTCCACTTCTCTGCCGCCGGCTTGTCGTGGGTACAAAACGCCTATGCACTCGCGTTTGGTGGCTTCATGTTGCTTGGCGCGCGCGCGGGTGATTTGCTGGGGCGACGTTTTATCTTCAACCTCGGGCTGGGGATTTTCACCTTGGCTTCATTGGCTATCGGCCTGGCGACATCGCCGGCATGGCTGGTTTGCGCACGCGCTGTGCAAGGCGTCGGCGCGGCCATCTTGTCCCCATCCACACTAGCGTTGCTGGCTATAAGTTTCTCGGAGGGGCCCGAGCGCAATCGCGTTCTTGGATGGTACGGCGCCGTAGGAGGCATTACAGCAAGCATCGGCTTGGTGCTCGGAGGCATTCTTGCGGATTTGGTCTCCTGGCGAGCCGGGTTCTTTGTCAATGTTCCGATCGGAGCCGTGTTGATGTGGTCAGCACGACGCTATATCGCTGAAACACCAAAGCAGTCAGGTCGATTTGATATTGCGGGCGCCGTATTTTCGACCGTGGGCGTTGTCGCCTTGGTGTATGGCTTGGTCCACGCTGCTGAGGAAAGCTGGTTGCACCCAGGAACCGCACTTCCGTTGGCGATCGGGCTGACGCTGCTCGCAATGTTTTTGAAGATCGAGAACAAGGCAGAACAGCCAATCCTCCCACTGCGGTTGTTCTCAAGCACAGTTCGTTCAGGCGCAAATGCTGCAAGAGTCCTATTTATTGGCGCCGCGATGGGCTTTTTTTTCTATGCCACGCAGTACCTGCAGGGCGTGCTGGGAATGCGCCCTATGTGGGCGGGTCTTGCGTTCTTCCCATCGATGCTTGCTAATTTTTTTGGTGCCTTGGCGACTCCTCGTCTCGCAAAGCGCTTTGGGCACAATGCTGTGCTGGTAAGTATGCTGACGATCTCGCTTATTGGTATGGGATGGCTCGGACAGCTTGGTGTGGATACATCTTTCTTGCTCGGTGTGGCACTGCCAATGGTGTTGATTGGCACAGGCATGGGTTCAACACTGGCGCTCCTGACCATTAACGGGGTTGCCGGCGTCATGCCAAGAGATGCTGGTTCGGCCTCCGGCCTGGTAGGTGTGGCCCATCAATTAGGCGGCGCTTTTGGCCTAGCGATCCTAGTCGTTGTATTCGCCACGCCAGTTATTCCGGCCGGAACTGCGGCAAACGTCGAGCTTGCGCACCGTATTGGCGTGTCGCTGACTGGGGCGGCAGTCCTGTTGTCCATCTCGCTCTTTTTGGTCCTTTGGTATGTGGTTCGCCGCCCAGTCCTGGCGGGGGCAAAAGCCACGGGATCTTCCGATTAATAGTAGCCACAAACAAACGAAAGTGAAAACATGAAATACATCAAACTCGGAAATACTGGTCTCGATGTTTCGAAAATCTGCCTCGGGATGATGAGCTTCGGCAAACCTGGGAGCGAACACGGCCTCTTCCCTTGGGCGCGCGATTTTGAGGATGCCAAACCAATCTTCAAAAAAGCGATAGAGCTGGGCATTAACTACTTTGACACCGCCAACGTGTATCAGCTTGGCACCAGCGAAGATGTGACTGGCAAACTCATCCGGGAATTTAATCTTGACCGGGACGACATTGTCGTGGCAACCAAAGTGCGCATGGAGATGCGCCAAGGCAAGCCGAATGGCAGTGGCCTTTCGCGCAAGGCCATTCTCAGCGAAATCGACAAGAGTCTGAAGCGTCTGGGCCTGGATTACGTGGACCTGTACACGATCCACCGGCTCGACCCGCTGACGCCCATGGAGGAAATTATGGAGGCACTTCACGATGTTGTGAAGAGCGGCAAGGTACGATACATCGGCGCTTCGACTATGTATGCGTGGCAGTTCGAACGCATGCAAAACATCGCGAAAAAAAATGGTTGGACGAAGTTCGTCGCCATGCAGAACCATTACAACCTTATCTATCGGGAAGAAGAACGCGAGATGATTCCGCTCTGTGAGGATCGCAAGATTGCGCTGACACCATGGAGCCCACTTGCAGGCGGTCGCTTGGCGCATCCGTGGGGAACTTCCACACCCCGCGTCCAGATCGACGAAGTGTCCAAGTGGGTTTGGGACGGCACCAACCCAATGGACAAGGTAGTCATCGACAACGTTCAAGAAATGGCGCATGCACGCGGTATTTCGATGGCTCAAATGTCTCTGGCTTGGATGCTCAGCAAGCCATACATCACCGCACCGATCGTTGGAACAACCGCCATCAAGCATGTGGAAGAAGCTGTGGCGGCCCTTGATATTCAACTCTCCAGCGATGAAATAGTGGCGCTCGAAAAGCCCTATGTCACGCATCCTGTGCTGGGGATGATGTAATGCGGCCACATTGGAAGAAGCCGCTTGTTACGGCGATAATCGGCGGCATCATGCACCTCTCTGCTGGGGCTGATCCACTGCCAGATGCAATCACGTTCCATGCCGATCAGGCATACCCTGAAAGTGTGGCATGGTCGCCGCGCCAAAATGCCTTTTTCGTCGGCTCCCTTCGTTTGGGGACCATTGGGATTGTTTCGCCTTCCGGCGGCTATCGGCAATTTGCTTCAGACAAATTGATGTTCGGTTCAGGTGGTATCAAGTACGACGCTAAACGCAACTGGGTTTGGGCTGCACTCTGCGATATTGGGGTCTCGACGGCCAGCTCACCGCAGACACAGGGTAAGACTGCCGCCGTGATTGCTTTTGATGCGAAGTCTGGAAAGCGGAAGCGATATATCGATCTCGCGCCTCTCGTGCCAGGTGCTCACTGCGCCAATGATCTTGCGTTCGACGGCGCAGGCAACATCTACGTGACCGACAGTTTTGCACCGGTCGTCTATGTGATCGATCAGAAGATGAAGGCGCGGGTATTGGTCAGCAGCGAGAAATTCGAAGGGCAAAACTTCAACCTAAATGGTATCGCTTATCACGGTAGCGGATATCTGCTCGTCGGGAAGCACAATAGCGGCGATTTCTACAAAATAACGCTCAAACCAAGAGTCGAGGTCCAGATCGTTGAATTGTCGATCAAGGTTCCCGGCGCCGACGGTATTGAATTGTTGGGCAAGACTTCGATGATCGTGGCCCAGAATCAAGGGCATGATCGCGCCATGCTGTTGACGAGCATCGACGATTGGAAGTCCGCCAAGGTTCAAGAGCTGGCTAAGAGCGTGGTATCTTTCCCTACGGCTGTGACAACGAGGGGAAAGGACATCTACATGCTGAATAACCGTGTTGATACGCTCATCGATGCTTCGGCAAATAAGGTCAGCGATTACGTCCTGCAACGCTTGCCAGCGGTGAAGAACGAGTGAGATACGCGCTCAAGGTAAAGCAAGTAATTCTCGGTGGGGAGTGAAAGTGGAAACGTTTGAATGGGTTCTAGTACTGCTCCTCGCTGCGGCGGCCTTGGCCGAATTTGCTCGCCGTTTTGGCGCACCTTATCCGACGATGTTGGCGCTCGGCGGTGTAGGCGTCGGACTCATTCCAGGCAGCCCGCGCTGGACACTTGATCCGCAACTGGCGCTGACTCTATTTGTGGCCCCCGTTCTGCTTGACGCGGCCTATGATACGTCTTTGCGAGACTTGCGTCGGCAGTGGAAGCCGGTTGCCGGTCTAGTTGTCGCGGCAGTTGCTACGACGGTCGTTGGGGTTGCTCTGGTTTGCCGCTGGCTGGTGCCTGGCACGCCGTGGGCGGTCGCAATTTGCCTCGGCGCAATCGTAGCGCCGCCTGACGCAGCCGCCGCGACCGCCGTAATGCGCCAAGTCGGACTCCCTCATCGGGTGCTGAGCGTACTTGAAGGCGAGAGCCTACTCAATGACGCAAGCGCACTATTGGTCTATCGACTCGCGTTGATGGCCATCACTACCGGGCCATTGGGTCTGAGCGATTACCTACCGGTTTTTCTTCTTACCGTGTTCGGAAGCATTGGTGCCGGAATTGGCGTAGGGTTTGTCATTCGGCCGGTGGTGAGTGCGCCCAGGCATGTCCCAACATCATTAATATTGCAGTTCGTTGTCACGTTTGGAGTCTGGATACTCGCTGAGCGTGTCGGACTTTCAGGAATTCTGACCGTGGTCGCGTTCGCCATGACAATGGCGCGAGACGGCGGACCGAAGATTCCTGCAAGCATGCGCGTCCCCATTCTGGCTGTTTGGGAGACAGTTGTTTTCATTCTCAATGCACTGGCCTTTGTCTTGATAGGCATGCAACTGCGGCCGATCTGGGAGCGGCTTGGTAACGGCCCTGGGCGCGTAGAATCTGTCACTGTTGCAGTGTCCGTTTTGGTCGCTGTGATAGCGACCCGCTTTCTTTGGGTCATGACCTACAGTGCAATTTCCAAGCGTCAGGAACGGGGGCGCCCAACTGGCGGACGAGCGAAGCGGACCTGGGGCGGTAGTGTTGTCGTGTCCTGGGCAGGGATGCGCGGCATCGTCACCTTAGCGGCCGCCTTTGCGATCCCGGAAACCCTACCGAACGGCTCAGCCTTCCCTTATCGAGACTTGATATTGCTCAGCGCATTTTCGGTCGTATTTGGGACGCTGGTAATCCAGGGGCTCACCATGAAGCCGATTATTCGCATGCTGAAGCTAGATGAAGATGACGCAGTGGCGAATGAAGTACGGCTTGGTCGAGCGCAAATGTACCAGACCCTGATTGACTTCATCCAGGACGACGATTCTCTGCATGCGAAGCTATTGCGCAAGGAGTATCAGGCGATTGTGGATCTAAATGTCGGTGGTGATCGGTTTCACCCGCTCAATGAGGTCCCCGGCGGACCGTTGATAAGATCCGCGCTGGCGCAGGCGCGGCATAAGGCCATTGAACTTCGGAATTTGGAGATCATTGGTGATCAGGCATTTCGCGTGCTTATTCAAGAATTGGATTGGGCAGAGCTATCGGCCGGCGGGAACGCGGTGAAATAGTAGTCCCGCGTTATGCCGACTGGGATATTTCGTCGCCGGTCATTTGGGGCTTGTGAAGAAGGTCGGCGGTCGACGCGCAGAGGCCAATTTCCAACGTTGGAAATCATAGGCCGGGCCGTAGCTCGGCAGGCGCAAAAGGATCTGCCAGCACTCTACACAAGGTTTCGACGATCGCCAGCGAATAAAGGGCAACATGAATTATTCGTTGACAAGGTGAAATCATGCAGTCAAGCTTAATCTTGTTCAATTGACTATAAAGGCCAAGGGCACCAGCAATGAGCAGCGTTCACGAAACCGCGTATCCTCGCCTGAAAGACGAGTTCACGGAACAGGAACTTTTTGCCATCTATACGCCCACGCCAGAAGAGTTGCGCTTTGTTGCGGCGCGGTACCGGCAAGTTACGCTGCAAACCTTCCTACTCATTCAGCTCAAGCTGCTGCAGCGTCTGGGATATTTCATCATGCTCGGCAGCGTCCCTCGTGAAGTCATCCAGCACATTTGCAGCCGGGCCCAGGTCCGGGTGCCGACAAAATCAGCACTGACGCGGTACGACAAGTCCGGCACCAAGCAGCGTCACCGGACCCACCTGCGCCAATTCGTCGGCTTCCGCGAATTGCTCCCGCTCGATGAGGTTTGGCTTAAGGAGCAGGCTTTTCAGGCGGCTAGGACCAAGCAAGAGCGTCTCCTTTTTGGTGATGCAAACCGGCAGATTTACAACGCCAGATTGAACGCATAAGGACAAGTACACATGACCCGCATTCTCGTCCTGGGTGCCAATGGCCAGTTGGCGCGAAACACGATTCCCTTCCTCTTGCAGCACAGCGAGGTGGAACTCACGCTATACCTGCGGCGCGCCAAACGTCTCGCTAATCCTGACGCGGCTCGCGTCAGGATCGTAGAGGGTGATGTTTTGGAACACAACACGGTTGAAGCAGCTATGCGCAAGCATGACGTGGTGTATGCCAATCTCGCCGGAGACATGGAGGAGCAGGCGCGAACCATTGTTGCGGCGATGAAATCGACAGGTCTCAAGCGGCTGATCTTCGTCAGTTCCATGGGCATTTACGGTGAAGTTCCTGGAGAGAAATACCGCAGTGTGCTCGACCCCTACCGCGATTCTGCCGCCTTGATAGAGGCATCCGATTTGGACTACACCATCCTTCGTCCAGGTTGGTTTACCCATGATGCTGCGGTTGATTACCAGATTACGCAAAAGGGACAGTCGTTCAAAAGACATGACGTTTCCTTGAACAGTCTTTCGGATTTGATTGTGAGGCTATCGTTGTCGCTTGCGCTCGAAGTGCGTCGAAGTTTGGGCGTCAGTCGCGCATGAAGTCCGAATACAACTCACAGCAAACCGCGATTCTGGCCATCATCGTTACAAGCTACTTGATGCTGGTGGTCGATATTTCCATCGTGCTTACAGGTTTGCCCAATATCCATGCAGAGTTGGGCTTCTCTCACGCTGAGCTTTCCTGGGTACAAAACGCCTACCGCGCGCAACGAGGCTTTTAATATCGTCAATGGTGACTTGTTTCGCTGGATTTGGCTGTAGGGTCGGCTTGCGGACTGGTTTGGCGTGCAGTCGGCAGGGTTTACCAACTCCACACAATCGCTCGAAGCCATCATGGCTGGTTACCATGCGCTGTGGCGTCAGATAGCGCAGAAACACGGCTTGGCCGAAACCTCGCTGGAGCGCCTGGCCTCGCCGTGGCATACCGATCTTGATTTGGGCCGCCCACTCAAAGTGATGGCTTGCTTTTTTTGACTTGTTCGCTCAGCTGCGGGCTGAGCGGCTCATCCCTTAAGGCTGTTACAGCCGCAGAGTCATAGCCATATTCTGTATTTGAGTATTGAACTTCTCAGTCTGCCTCGCGTAACAGTCGAAACCCGATACTGATACCACGGTAATCTGTCGCATAGGGTTTACGGACCGCTGAACGCCAACTGCCCCCCGTCACATGCCAACTGCCACCTCGCACCACTTTGCTGCTACCAATGGCCGGGCCGCTGGGGTCAGTTACCGGGGCGCTTCCTGGGTAGCCGTCGGCGTACCAGTCCTGCACCCACTCCCACACATTGCCATGTATGTCGTATAGACCCCAAGGATTGGGCAGTTTCTGGCCGACTGGGTGCATTGAGCCGTCGGAAAAATCTTCGCCGTGCCAAGCATAACGGCTGAGTAAACTGGCGTCGTCACCAAAGGAGTAGGCGGTGTTTGTTCCTGCACGCGCCGCGTACTCCCATTCGGCCTCAGTCGGCAGGCGATAGCGATGCCCACTCTCGCGCTGATTCAGCCGCTCGATAAAAACTTGTGCGTCTTTCCACGAGACCGTCACCGGGTTGTCCGGCCTGCGTACCCGCTCGGCCATTCCGGGCAATCCATAGAACGGATTGGAGCGCGATAGGGTGTAGGCGCTGGCACCCATCACCAGCTCCCGCTGGGCCTGTGTGACTTCGTACCGAGCAAGGTAAAAGGAACGGCTGATTCTCACCGCATGACGTGGTTGCTCATTCGGCAAGGCGTCTTTGTCGGTTTCGTCTGAGCCCATTTGAAAGCTGCCCGCCGGAATGCGGACAAAGTCCATGCCCTGGCTGTTGGTGAAACCGGTGGGATCAGCAGCCAGGGCCGCCGGTGCCAGTACAGCCATCGCCAGCGCTGGCAGCACACAGCGGGTCAGGGTGATGGAGATGGAGATGGTCATTTCAGCTTGCGGGTTGGGGACAGCATCTAACCGGCTGTGCCACAACCGGTACGCGACGGATGATGGCGACTCGCCAACCGCTGGTCATGCTTCATGCGCTTGCGGCGATGCCAGTCGACGCAGGTCTTCTCTCACACGCTCGGGTTCCTGCGACAAGGGCATGTTGTCTGCGTCACGCACGCCATCAACATCGCCGGTGGTGTCGGCAGCCAGTGAAGCAAACAGGGAATTGAAATCCTCCTGCGCATAACCGCGCTCAGCGACCAGTTCGAATGTCTTGCGCGTGGCGCTGGCAGAGGTGAGGCTGTGCACCAGCACCTGTGCAATCTGCGTCCGCGCCACGACACCGTCACTCGGGTCACCGGCCTGGCGGGTATCGCCCTGCAGCAGCACCAGACGGTGCTGGTCGGCGGTGTTGTAGTCGAACCAGCCGGGGCGCACGATGGTGTAGGGCAGTCCACTGGTGCGCAGCAAGCGTTCGCTGCGGCGTTTCCAGTCGTGCGCTTCAGTGCTGCGGTTGTATGACCCGGTGCGATTGGTGACACCGATGGCAGTCATCAGGGCAATGCGTACCTGTCGGCCATGCAACGCCGCCAGCACATTGCGCACGCCGCCGTAGCTGACCTGTTCGGCGCCGACCTTGCCGCCACCATCGGCACCATGGGCGAACACAATGGCATCGACCCCGTCGACGGCCGCGATCAAGGTGTCGGTTCGGGTGAGGTCGCCGACCACCCGCTGAGCACCCTTGTGCAACTGACTGGCCCGGCGCAAGTCCCGCACAAGTGCACGCACGTCATGGCCTTGGCGGATGGCCTCATCCACCACCAGTCGGCCAATGCTTCCGGTGGCACCCACCACCAATACTTTCAGCGCTGCCTTGCTCACGCGGCGACCTCTTCCTTCAGCGAGCTCATGTCGATAACAAAGCGGTACTTGACATCGGCATTTAGCAGGCGCTCATAGGCTTCGTTGATGTCCTGAATCCTGATCATCTCAATGTCGGAGGTGATGCCGTGCTGGCCGCAGAAATCCAGCATCTCCTGCGTCTCGGCGATGCCGCCAATCAGCGAACCAGCCAGGGCCTTGCGGCTGAACACCAGCGGGCCGGTGTTGAAGTCCTCCAGCGGGCCGAGGTAGCCCACCATCACCATCGTGCCGCCAACGGCCAATGTGGGCACGTAGGGGTTCACGTCGTGTACATAGGGCACGGTGTCAATGATCAGGTCAAACTGGCCTGCCACGTCTTCCATCTGCGCCGCATCGGTGGAGATCACGATGTGGTCGGCCCCCAGGCGACGTGCATCGGCTTCCTTGCCGGGCGAGCGGCTGAACAGAGTCACCTCAGCGCCCATGGCTTTGGCGAGTTTCAGGCCCATGTGGCCGAGCCCGCCCAGGCCGACGACAGCAACCTTGCTGCCAGCGCCCACTTTCCAGTGGCGCAGCGGCGAATAGGTGGTGATGCCGGCGCACAGCAGTGGCGCAGTGCCCGCGAGGTCCAAACTGTCGGGCACTTTCAGCACGAAATCCTGTTTGACCACGATCTTCTCCGAGTAGCCGCCGTGGGTGCGGCTACCGTCGACCGGGTCGGTGGCGTTGTAGGTGTAGGTGGCTCCGTTCTCGCAGTACTGCTCCCAGCCTTTGCCGCAAGGGGCACAGTGCTGACACGAGTCCACCATACAGCCCACACCGACGCGGTCCCCGGCCTTGAAGCGTTTCACACCAGGGCCGACCTCGACCACACGGCCGATGATTTCGTGGCCCGGCACCATAGGGTAGTTGGCATTGCCCCAATCGTTACGCACGTTGTGCAGGTCAGAGTGGCAGACGCCACAGTAAAGAATCTCGATGACCACGTCATCCGCGCGCGGGCTGCGGCGATCAAAGTTGAACAAGCCCAAGCGACCGGAGGCGGAATGCGCTGCGTAGCTGCGTACTTTGAATGTCATGATGTTTCCTTGGGTAAATTAAAATAGGTTTGCGGACCGGGATCAGGCCGCTGCAGCGGGCTTTGCCAGCTCGCCAAAGCGCCAGGCAGAGGTCACCCCGCCGTCCATCAAAAAGTCGCTTCCGGTGATGAACGCTCCATCTGGTCCCATCAGCAAGGCTGCCACCTGCCCGACCTCGTCGGGTGTACCCGCGCGACCCACCGGGCAGCCTTCGATCATCCGGCGGTAACCGACGCCGCGTGGCCCGCTCAGCTCGTCCTTGGCCAGTGGCGTGATGATGATGCCGGGGCTGATGGTATTGATCCGTGCGCCACGCTTTCCCCACTTGACGGCTTCAGCCATCACGCGCAGCGAATTGCCGCGTTTGGACAACTGGTAGGCCAGCAGCGGGTCGATCACATGCTCGGGCTGCAGAAAGTCCAATTGCAGTAGTTCTTCGACCGGCGTGGTCGCCAGGGCTTGGTCCTGGGCGGGCGTCAAGGCCGGCAGGCGGTGGCCGGACTGCGAAGAGATCACCACACCCGAGCCACCCCGGGCCATAACCTGACCAAACAGCTCCAGCACCAGGGCCGTGCCGTACAGGTCAACCTTCAGGATGGTGACGGGCGTCGCCTGCGAAGGCGAAACCCCGGCGGCCTGGATCAGACCAGTGACATTGCCCAGTCCGCTAGCCAGCTTGACCAGTGCCTGCACCGATTCCCGCGACGCGATGTCGACCGCGGCGACGCTGACCTTAAATCCGGCGTTGTCAAAAGCCTTGGCTGCCTCGGCAGCTTCCTGCTCGCGCAGGCTCGCCAGCAGCACATGTTTGCCTGCACCAACGCGCCTAGCGATGGCCTGGCCGATCGAACCAGCCCCTACAACCACAATCACATCTTGTGTCATCTCATACTCCTTGAATTGGCTATAACCTAAGACGTCACTGTAAGTGGCCAACTCTTCATTGAATAGCCGTCAAAGAGTTGCGCGACAATCAATAAAAAATTGATACTGATGCCGTCTGCGTCGACCTACCACAATGCCCATCAATGAACTTCGTGCCATCGACACTTTTGCCAAGGCCGTTACCTTGGGCAGTATTCGCCGTGCGGCCATCGCGCTAGGGGTGTCACCACAAGCGGCGAGCCAATCGCTGGCCCAACTGGAACAGCACTTAGGGGTGCGTTTGCTGCACCGCACCACCCGCAGCCTGGCGCTCACCGACGAGGGGCAGCGCTTTCTGGAAGCCACGCAGCCTGCTCTGGCGGCATTGGAACGGGCTCTGAGTCTCGCCCGCGAATCCAAAGATGAGATTGCTGGACCGCTGCGCATTGTGGGTCCTAGGTCGTCCTTTGCGAGCATCTTGATGCCGGTGATCGACGAGTTCTGTCGACTTTACCCAGATATCCAGCCGGATGTGCAACTCGATGACGGGATCGGCAATTGGGTGCTGGACCGCGTGGACGTGGGCTTCCGGATTGGAACCTCACCGGAGGAAGGCGTCATTGCCCGCCGGTTGTTCCCGATTCAATTGATCATCTGCGCCGCACCAAGTTACCTAGCGCGTTTTGGCATCCCGAAGACCGTGGACGACTTGGTGTCGCACCGCTGCAGCGTTTTTCGCCACCCGGCCACCGGTCAGATCCTGCCCTGGTACCTCAATGTCGATGGTGAAGTTGTACACCACCACGTCACGCCTACGCTTTCAAGCAACGACACCGAACTGGAAATGCAGGCGGTGTTGGACGGCCAGGTGATGGGCCAGATTTCCAACATGTCGGCGGCCGGACCCATTCGCGGTGGTCAACTCGTGCCGGTACTGCTTCAGCATATGAGTGAGCACATCGGTCTGCATATCTACTATGGCAACCGCACTGCACAGCCCAAACGCGTGCGCGCCTTCATCGATCTAGCGCTGGAACGTCTTTTGAATACACCCGACTATGTTTTGAGCGAGAAGGAGTTGGACCAAGCAGGAGGCACCGCTGGGTAAGTTGAGTCGACGTCGCCTACTGTCCAGAAGCAGTGAGGGTTGAACACGGGCCATTCATTGATGCCCTATTCTCTCTGGACCTGGTGTCAAAAAGCTCACTCATTCCATCGATTCGCAATGGGTTTTTGTTTTAATTGATCAGGTGTATCACACGGATTGGAGCGTGCCTGTCCTTTCCGCAGTGCCGCGAGGCCCACGACGGGTTTGGAGCATGGCAGTCAGCAGGCAGCCGATGCCAGCAGCTGCAACGATCCAGCCCATCGTCCAGGGTGTGCCGTCGGCAAACCAGCCGAGCATGGCGGCGCTGAACACGCCGCTGCCGTAGTGCATGGCGCCGACCAGAGATGAGACTGAACCCGCTTGTTTGGGGAAGGCCGCGAGAGCACTTGCCACCGAGTTGGCGACGATCAGGCCGCTGACCGACATGTAGCAGAAGATCGGCAGTGCGAGCCCAGCCAGGCCGCCCCAGCCGAAGTAGGCATTGACGGCCAGTGCGATGCCCGAGCCGGCGGCGATCCAGGTGCCAAAGCGAAAGATCTCGTTGGCGCGGAATCGCCGCAGAAGCCGGGTGTTGAAGTAGTTCACCCCCATCAGGCCGATGATATTGGCGCCAAAGATCAGGCCGTAGTAACGCGGCGAGAGTTGGTAGTAATCAACATAGGCAAATGGCGTGCCTGCGATGAAGGCATAACACCCACCATAGTAAAAACCGCCGGATACTGCATAGACCAGCAACTTGCCGTTGAAAGCAAGCTGCAGGTAGGCGCGCAACGTGTAGCCAAGCGATGCATTGCTGCGTTTGGCGGGTGGCAACGTTTCAGGCAGCAGCTTGAGCGCGAACAACGTGGCGAGACCCAAAGCGGTCAGCACCCAGAAGATCACTCGCCAGGTCCAGAAATGGATGATCTGGCCGCCCAGCAGCGGGCCGATCAGAGGTGCTGCCGCCATCATCAGGATCAGCACCGACAGCATGTGCGCCGAGCGTTCGCGGGCGTACAGGTCGCGCACCATGGCCCTTGCCAGCACCGGCCCGGCGCAGGCGCCGAGCGCCTGGACCACGCGCCAGATAAGCATTTGGGAAGCCGTTGCCGACATCGCGCAGCCGACCGAGCCCAGAATGAACAATAGCAGGCCGATGGCAATCGGTCGCCGACGGCCGTAGGTGTCGCTGATCGGACCCCAGAACAGCTGGCCAAGGCTGAAACCGATCAGGAAGGTCGAGACGGTGAGTTCGATGCGCGCCATGTCAGCATGAAGATCCACGACCAAGGTCGGTAGGGCGGGCAGGTACATGTCGACAGAGATCGACGCGAAGGACATCAGCGCGCTGAGAATGATCAGGATGCGCAAATCGTGCTCGTGCGGCGCTTCAGAGGTTGTGGCTTCGATGGTGCTGGATGGGCGCATGGTATTTTTTACAGGCCAAGTCGTACCGCCGCTGTGAGAGACGGGTTACTAGGCCTAGGGTGTGTCGGCAAGAACGAGATTTACTGGAGACGGTGTTCCGTCAAGCCACCAGGCGCTACCGCGCTGGGGATCAAGGAATCTGATGCGCTCACCCATGACCGGTGTGGTCACCAAAGCCTGGTTTGCGGCGGCGAGCTGGGTTATCTGTTTGAGTGGATCATCCCAGACATGCATGGCGAGATCAAAGGTGCCGTTGTGGATCGGGAACAGCCACTTGCCGCGCAGGTCGCGAAATGCCTGGAAGCTTTCTTGCGGCTGAATGTGCACGTAGGCCCATTTGCGGTCATAGGCACCAACCTCGATAAAGGCCATGTCGAACGGACCATAACGATCACCGATGGTTTTGAAACCATTGAAATAGCCACTGTCGCCGCTGAAGAACAGGTGGAACTGCGCGTCCAGCATGACCCACGACGCCCACAGCGTGCGATCACTGTCGGAGAAGCCGCGCCCCGAGAAGTGTTGCGCGGGGGTGGCGACGAAGCGGATGCCGTCGACCTCGGTCTCATCCCACCAGTCCAGCTCGCGCACCTGCTGCGCTGCAATGCCCCAGGAGACCAAGAGGTGTCCCACACCCAGAGGAGCAAGAAAAGTCTTCGTCTTGGCTGCCAGTTTGAGCACGGCGTCATGATCAAGATGGTCGTAATGGTTATGCGAAAGGATCACTGCTTCGATCGGCGGCAGTTCTTCCAGCGTGATGGGTGGCGCGTGAAAGCGCGCCGGGCCGAACCATTGCATGGGTGAGGCACGTTCACTGAATACTGGATCAGTTAGCCAGAACTTGTTGTGCATTTTCAACAGCAATGAGGAGTGACCCAGGCGATAGACGCTGTTGTCTGGTGCGTCAAGAAGCTCGGCCTGGGTGATGGTGCGGACAGGAATGGTGCGATCCGGCACCGTTCCAGGTGGTTTCTTGAAGAAGAACTCGTAATAGAGCTTCATGTGCTGTATGAAGCTCTGTGGCGGGCGCGGCACGGGGTTGTGAAACCTACCGTCATAGAACTGGGCGGAGGCTGAATAGTCAGGATCGGCAGGCAAAAGCAGCGAGGCAGCAGCGGTCAAGAAAAGGACTCCGAGCAGGAGGGCAGCAAGAGACTTGCCTGCCCAGGTGTGGATGACGGGTATTGTTTTCATTGGGCTGGCTCAGTCAGTCTGTTCACGCATGGACGTGGTGCAGTAGCGCCTGCAGAAACCACCACAGGTTGAACGAAGCCAGAAGAAAGTGCGGACAAACGGGTTTTTGTAGCCTTTGTAGGCTTGCAACGCGTAATACGCCAAGCAAGCATAGAGCCCCATGATGGTCAGATACTGAATGAAAAATCCAGCCACTGATTCATCGAAATCCCAGTAATCAAACGAGTAGTACGCCACCAACTTGGACAAAATGCCACGCTCGAACGAGGCGTAGATGCCAGTGACAAGGATGGCGCAGGTGGTGGCATGCAGCACAAAGCTGCGTTGTCGAGAGGGTTGATGGACATCGACAACACGCCGACCCTCGGCCATGACCATCTTCCAGTGCATGCCAAGATGGATACCGGCCAGGATCAAGAACCAGTGGGCAGAGGCGGTATGGAATTCTCTCGATAGCAGGTCAAGCTCGACATGAGTTAGTGAAAACAGCAGGTCCGAATTCAGCAAGCCGCTCACAAGCATCAGCAGGGCAGAGATGAACACTGCGCTGTTGATTACCAGCGTGGTGATGCGCAGGCCGCTGTAGCGGCCCTTGAAGAGGGCTCCGAACCATTTCCAGTTCAATCCACCGTGCAGTACGAACAGCAGGAACATCGAGATGCCGAGCCATTCATGGACCGTGCTACCGGTGAGTTCATAGGCGAACTCCACCAGAATCAGCGTCGTCATGATGGCGTCAAGCGAGAGTTTCCTGGACAGACTACGGGTCAACACCTTGGGTTTCTCCGGTCAGCGCGCCAGCTCAATGCGCATCTCGACCACTTCGCCCAGCGCGTCAAACAGCGTGAGATCTGAGCTGACTTTGCCGATGACGATCAGGTCCGAGATGTCCGGGTTAACCTTGTTGTTGAAAAAGATTGCAAAGGAGCCACCGCTGGGCCACCAAGCAACGTCACCGTTGTCGAAACCATTGCGTCTGGGTGATTGGTCAGACAGTTTCAAGCCGGGTTTGCCGTAGTATTCGCGGTCACCCCAACGCGTCATTTTCAGAGTGATCGGCAAGGCAGCGATGAATTCGCGAGCCGTATTGTTGTCGTTGAGTTTGGCGTTGAACACGGCGTTACCGGCATGAATCGTGATTGAGGTGCTGGTTATCGCAGCGGCAGTGCTCATACCTGTCGTGAGTGCGGTGGCTACCATCAATGCGCCAAGATTGGTAGATGTTGATGCCATCGTTTCAGACATTGAGCATGCCCAGCTTGTGTAGCCAGTCGCTGACATCGCGCTGGGCCGAATCCGATTGCACTTTGTCGATGCCGCCGCCACGCAGGGCAAGTCCTTCAAGAAGGGTGGCATTCGGACAGATGGCACGGACATCGCTTAAGCTGCTGCCAAAGTGGCTGCCTTCGTGCGTGCAGAACGGGATCAGCGTTTTGCCAGCAAAACGGTATTGCTCAAGAAAGCTGAAGAAGGCCATTGGCAGCGTATCCCACCAGTTTGGGAAACCGATGAAGACAAGATCGTAAGAAGCCGCGTCTTGCACTTCGGCGGTAAGCTTTGGCCTAAAGGCTGCTTGTTGCTCTTTTTTGGCCTGGTTGGTGGTCGCGCGGTATTCCTTCGGATAACTGTGGGTGGTTTGCAGCTCGAACAGCGTGCCACCCGTCTGGCGCTGAATCTGGTTTGCCACCTCGCGCGTAGTGCCAGTGCGAGAATAGTAGGCAATCAGGATTTTGCCGCTACGGCGCGGCGCGGCGAACACCGAGGCACTGCCGGTTATCAGCGGGACAGCAACGCCGGCGACCAAGCCGGTTGTGGCTGCATGCAGGAACTTGCGTTTGGATGCCTTCACCCCTGCTTTGCTGGAAACGGCGTCATTTTCATCATTGGCAGAGACTGCCGCATGAGCATGGATGTTTTCAGTCAAAGCAGTGCCTTTCAAAAGTTGGTGTGATGAGACGGGAGGTCAGCGGCCAACGCGTTGCTGAAGGTGGGGCGGATAGCGGTCGCCCTCGACCTTGATGGATGTGACCGTTTGTGCAATATCACTCAGGTCCTGCGCTGTGAGCACCACGGCAGCCGCGCCGATGTTCTCTTCCAGCCGAGGGATCTTGGTGGTGCCGGGAATCGGTGCAATCCAGGTTTTTTGCGCGAGCAACCAGGCAATGGCGATCTGGGCGCGGGTCACGCCCTTGCTGCTGGCCAGGTCACCCAGCACCTCGACCAGACCGCGGTTGGCCTTGCGCGCCGCTTCGTTAAAGCGCGGCACCACGTTGCGAAAGTCGGTGCTGTCAAACTGGGTGTTTTCGTCAATCGCACCGGTCAGAAAGCCCTTGCCCAGCGGGCTGAAAGGGACAAAGCCGATGCCAAGCTCTTCTAACAGTGGCAGGATGGTCTGCTCCGGCTCGCGCCACCACAGCGAATATTCACTCTGCAGGGCCGCGACCGGTTGCACCGCATGGGCACGGCGAATGGACTCGACACCCGCTTCGGACAGGCCGAAGTGACGCACCTTGCCCTCGTTGATCAGGTCGCGCACCGTGCCCGCCACGTCCTCCATCGGCACCTGCGGGTCTACCCGGTGCTGGTAAAACAGGTCGATGACATCGGTCTTCAAACGGCGAAGTGATGCCTCGGCCACGGCGCGGATGTTGGCCGGTCGGCTGTCCACGCCATCAGCCACCTTGCCACCGGCAAAACCGAACTTGGTGGCAATCACCACTTTATCGCGGAACGGTGCCAGGGCTTCCCCGAGCAGTTCTTCGTTGGTGAAAGGGCCATAAGCTTCGGCGCTGTCGAAGAAGGTGACACCCAGTTCATAAGCACGGCGGATCAGTTCGATCGCTGCGGTCTTATCGGTCGCGGGTCCGTAGCCGTAGCTCAGTCCCATACATCCCAGGCCGATGGCCGAGACTTCAAGACCGCTGCGGCCCAGTTGGCGTTTTTGCATGTGTTGCTCCTTGTTGTGCGGGTATGCGGGGACATCAGCGGGGGTATTGCGCATCGCTGACCTTTTCCATCCAGTCGGCGCTTTGGCCGCCCTGTGCTTGCTGGATGGCGATGTGCGACATGGCGGTATCCGGCGCGGCGCCATGCCAATGTTTGACACCAGCGGGAATGGTCACCACATCACCGGGGCGAATCTCCTGCAGCGGACCCTCCCAGTGCTGGACACGGCCGAACCCGGAGGTGACAACCAGGGTCTGGCCCAGTGGATGTGTGTGCCAGTCGGTGCGGGCACCGGGCAGAAAGGTCACCAGACCACCGGACACGGTCGCCGGCTCCGGGGCGGTAAACAACATTTCAACGTTGACCGTGCCGGTGAACCACTCTGCCGGGCCGGCAAAGGTTTTGTTGGTTCCGGCACGCGCGACGCTGACTGCGCCGGAAATGGGGGTATTTGTACTCATATTCATGTCCTTTGGTTTCAGTATTCCTGCCTTGTCGGGCGAAACAGGATTTCGTTGATGTCCACGTCATCCGGCTGGCTGATCGCGAAGGCCACCGTCCGGGCGAACGAATCGGCAGGAATTGCATAGGCGTCGTAGAAGTCTTTCAAGCGCTGGGCCACATCGGCTTCGGTTGCGCTGCCGGGCAGCTCGGTGGCGACGGCGCCCGGTGAGATGATGGTGCTGCGGATGTTCCAGGCCTTGACCTCCTGGCGCAGGCCCTCAGACAGGGCGCGTACCGCATGTTTGGTGGCGGAGTAGACCGCACCACCCGGGCCGACCTTGTGACCGGCGACCGACGACACATTGATGATGTGCCCGGCCTTCTGACGCTGCATGTGTGGCAGGGCTGCGGCGATGCCATACAGCACACCCTTGATGTTGACGTCGATCATCTGGTCCCAGTCATCGACCTTGATGCGGTCCAGCGGCGACTGCGGCATCAGCCCGGCGTTGTTGATCAACACGTCGATCCGGCCGAAATTCTGCACGGCCGCGTCGACCAGCGCCGACACCTGTGTACGCTGGGTGACATCGGTGGCACGGGCCATTGCTCGGCCGCCCTTTGTGATCAGCTCGTCGGCCAGTGCCTGGATGCGCTCCAGGCGGCGCGCACCCAGCACCACGGTCGCGCCCTCGGCGCTGAGCAGCCGCGCAGCGGCCTCGCCCAGCCCGCTGCTGGCGCCGGTGATGACAATGACTTTGCCTGAAATGTTATCCATCGGTTCAACTCCTATAACGCTGAGTTGAACTTTAGATGGGTACTTATCAATTAACTAGCGGTCAAATGCTTGAATGAGAGTAAAGCAAATATTGCCAATCAACAACCAACGACTCAGCATAATCCAAATTCCGTGTGAAATAAGTGCCGCGAAAGCGGCCACCTGGGAGCACCTGCTATTGGTCGTCACGAGACGACCACTTTGAGGATGGGCAACCTCGGTAGCGGACATTGGTGGCAAAAAAACTGTAGACGCGTGAATGTCGGCTATCAGGCATCGATTTGGGTATTTGCTACGACAGCAATGGGTCGCTATGTAGAGCTCTCCATAGCGACCCCTATGCACAGGTCTCAACTATGTGTAGTTTGTGGTTCGGTCGGTTGTTACGTCGAAAGGCAAAGGCGCCGACCTCCCCAAGTAGCTATTCATAGTTTTCGCTGACCTCTGGTCGATGATTGTGGATGCCATTCGCAGCACGGGTGCTCGCCGGAAGAAGGGCCGTTCTCCCGACCCGAGATAACTGTCCAGTAATCCCCGCTCTCGCATCGGTCCACCTGGAACGTGGCCCATAGCCCCGGCTCAGCCTATGGCGCGGAATTATGTATAGGTCTGCATGCGCCTTAACAAGAAGGCTTCCTCCAAACTCTCCATAGTTGAGGTCTGTGCATAGGGGTCGGGTCCTGCTCATGGTAACCTTGGCAAACGCCTCGTCAAACCATGCCAATCGCTGCTCCAAGTCCAACCCTTCGTACAGCCGCTTCACGAAACTATTGATTTCCTCCAGTCCAACGGCTTTTTCAAAGTTACTGCTACCGCTACCAACGTGAAGCAGTATGGGACTGGCGTTCGCCCGTCTGGCATAGAGCTGCACAGCGTGGGTAAACGGTGTGAACAGGTACAGGCTGGAGAAAAATGCGCCTTTGTCCGGGTCAAAAAATGTCACGATGGGCTGGTTTTCCATCACCGCCTCGTTATTAAGCATCCGGTCTCGGGCGTCGAAGTCGAATGCCAAATGAACAAAATCACTGACGCACTCCAGCGCGGTCTGGCCATCGCTCACCTCGGAAAAAGCTCCTAGATAGCCATGGTCACCAACGGTGCCCGCAATCCCAACGGCCTGATCAGCGTTCTTGCTCAAGTAGATTTTCTGAACACCGTCGATCCCGGTGTTGCCCGACGTAGTGATGGAGATGCCGGCGGCGAAGATGCTGACCGGCCCATCTGACTTCCCCCTGCGGTCGGCCGCGAGCAAAGAATAGTCCTTGTGCAAGATGTTGAGTACAAAGGTCATGTGTTCAAAAAACAGGTAAATGCTGTTGTTGTGGGTCAAAAAGTGCCCGGATGGGCACGGGCCAAAGGAGTCCGAATGCACCGAAAAATGCGCCGTCTCGACGGACTGCTGGAAAAGGCTAACCGCTACAATTTGCACGAAAATCAGTAACTCTCAAAATTTAGGTACTTCATAAGTCATTGATTTATATAGGTTGTTATTTTGAAACCGCTACAATTTGCACGTAAATCAGTAACGCTTAAATTTTAAGCACCACCGCTAGCTCTGCGTTTTTGGGGCGGCTGATCCAGCAAAGCATCGGCATATCGCTCCACGCCAAAGGCCATCAGCCCGCGGAAATTGATGTGCTCGAAATGTACCGGCCCCATGCGACGCAGCCAGGCGTCTTCAATCGAGTGCTTTTCCTTGCGCCAGCGATCGACGACTTGCTGCATCTTCATGGTGTTCCAGGCAATGACCAGATTGGTCAAGAGCGCGTGTGAACCGGAAACCGCCCGGATTTCGTCCCGCCGGCGTCCTCGCTCCGCAGCCAGCCGCCCGAAATAGATAGCCCGCTGCAGCTGGTGGACCGACTCTCCGCGGTTCAACAGGGTGTGCATTTCACGCCGAAATTCAGGATTACTGAAGTAGTCACACAAAAACAATGTCCGCAACAGGCGCCCCAGCTGGTCCGCTGCCTTGTGCATGGGATCACCCTGAGCTGAGGAGCCCATCTTCTCCAGCGCTTCCTTGGGTGTCAACCGGCCGCTACGAATGGAGGCAATCAGTCGCAACAGCTCATCCCACCCTTTGTGAATCGCGCGCTCCGACACATTGGTGAGCGCGATGCGTTCCAGGTTCTCTGGCAGTTTGACGGATCGGGGCAGGTAAAGCCGACGCTCTGAAAGATCCCGCATCTGGGGACACAAATCAAACCCCAGGAACTTGCTCATAGTCATCGCAACAAAGGTATACCCGTGGGTATCAACGGCCAACATGGACAGACGCATGTTTTCATCGGTCTGTGCCGCGTTGTATTCCTCAACACCACTTACGGCCACGGACCCTTGCCGTTCGTTGTGGACGATAGGCTCGTCATGGGCAACTCCGTACACATCCAGGACGTGGGTGTAGAGACCAATCGCTCGGGTGCGACGCCGTGGATCGGTTCTGGAGTTGTAGAGGTGCCGGGAAGCATCCAGCGCCATCATGTCCGAAGACGCCTTGGTGCCAGAGCCCCAATTGGCCGTGATGGAGTGCTGGCGCTGGAACTCCACCACACGATCGTTAGCACGGCGCAGGCGCCCATGGGCTTCCAGGGAACGCATCGCAGCAGAAATATGGGCGACCTCGACACCAGGAATCATCGCGGCCACGCCCTTGGCATCGTTCTCCGTACCGTGGGCCAATAGCGCCGCGTAGCAGGAGACCAGCTCCTGGGTGGACTTAGCGCGCCGCCCCAACAGAACTTCGCTGAATCCGGTTGCGGCGTCCATTTCGACAATGATGTCGCCGATCTGAACCTCCCCGATACTGGCAAACATCATGTTTCGGCTCGCGTCAATAGCCTTGTCTTGTGCCAACGCCTCTATCTAGGGCAAATGCACAAGGCCACTGTCGTCAATGCTGACTTCACCAGCCTCGACTGATTCCGATAGGGCTTGCAGACCTGCCTCCAGGTGGGCGTACAGCCGGGTGAGGAATTTTTCTGGATCCGCATTCAGGCTCAAAGCGCTGATCAAGCGCAACCGGTCTTTCTTCCATTGCGCCGGTGGGATGAGCAAGTCCTCACGGTTTCGGTAATCCCAGCTGTGATCCACCCAAAGCCGGGAACTGCGAAAACCATGACGCACTGCCATCATGGTGGCCGCCTTCAATGCTGCGAACGCTTTGCTCCGATCCTTGACGTTGAGCATTTCATGCCAGACTGGATCGACAATGCTCACATCAAAGTCAGCTGGTAGCTCCTTAATACCTTTGGCATCCAGCTCCCGGAGTGCCATCACCTGTTTGAGCGGCCGTTGCGCAGCATCACCCTTGATCTCCAGATCAGAGAAGACATTCAGCAGGGACGTCACCTTCGTGGTGTCGTCTATCAGAGACTGGCGAACCAGGGCGGAGTGCCCAATTGCTGCAATGGGCTCATCGTTGGGAATGAGCTTTTTGAGGGCTTCGATCTTTTCGTCAGACGTGCTTCCTTCTGCGTGGATGATCAATCGCATTTCATCCCGCTGCTGCCGGTATTCGACAGCGGTACGTGCCTGCTTGCTAAGAACACGCCCCGATGCATGCCGATACAAATCATTGACACGGCGCCCGGTCAAATACATAAGGGTGTCGGTGAGATCCAACAGGGTGACTCGCAAGAAGCAGATGACCTCCAACATCTGGGTGTCATCGCTTAGGCGCCGGGTGTCAAAAGGCGGCCGGTTGGCTACGGCTTGGGCATAGGCGCGCATTCGTGCGGTGGAGATGTGACTCAAAGGCCACTTATCGACTTCAAGCGTCTTGAGATAGGTGATCTTTTCTGAGACTTCCGACAGCGTGGTCGGGCTGTGTTTACCTGGTGGAGTCTTGAGCCATTCCAGCATGGTGCCGCCCGTGCGCCCTCGGCGTGGTGAAAACACTGCGGAAACCATGTTCTTGCGCACCGAAGCAGGAATTTCCTTCTTGATTCCTGCCATGGCCAAGGCCTCTGTGGAGGCAAAAGATTCGCGGGCGAGATCGCGCAAAACCCGGTCTGAAGGGAGAAGATAACGGCGATCAAATAGCCATCGCTCAGCAGCCTGAACCAAGTCATCCACAGAAACTGCCGTATTGCTCAGCTCGGCCAACGCTATTGCTAACTCAGCCAAAACAGCGTCGTCGGCATCGCTTATTCCTGCGGTATCACGGGCCCATTTTTGATGGTCATAGAGAGTTGCGCGGCGCTCATAGATGGTCTTGAGAGAGGCTATCGCTGTTTCGCCCAAGACTAGGGAATGACACAAAGATCTGAGTAGGCTGCGCGGGAGATAGGTCGCTCGGTCAAGAACTCGACCGGTGGCACGTAGTACAACGAGCTGAACTGCAGCACCAAGCCTGCGGTCTGTCCGAAAGCGTTCGCGGATTGCCGCGATGTCCCCAGAACTCAGCTTAAAAGACTGCTCGACATCAAAGTCTGAAAGTGACTTTGGAAGCTCCTTGGAGCCGACGAATCGCAAATGAAATCCGGCCAAAGCATCTCCCTGTGGGGTTGCAGTTGCCGAACACTATAACTGGCGACGGGATGGCTATTTTGAGAGCTTTTCAAGCAAGGGTTTACCCTTGGTTGAAAGCGCGACAATTTGCACGAAAACCTAGATCACCCCTGAAGCGAAGGGCGTTCTATAATGGCGGCACGCGGGTGTAGTTCAATGGTAGAACGGCAGCTTCCCAAGCTTCATACGAGGGTTCGATTCCCTTCACCCGCTCCAAGCGCAGCGTTTGATATCCCAAAAAAGCGATGAAATCTCAATTAATTCAATGAATTACATCCGAGACTGCATCCTATTTGTCACGAGCCTTATTCTCTGCTGCGTCATCCCAGGTCGCCCAATCTACTTCAAGAACTTCCGGAACTGGTAGCGTACGCGGAAATTCACGCCGCTCTCGCAATGCCGTTGCCCATGTATTGGCAGACTGGTCAGTACGTGTTGCGGCCCTATTTGCCACTTTGGCGTGCTCAGTATCCGAGGGTTTCAAAAGTTTTTTAAATAACATGTTGCCTATACTTTAAGTGCAACAAACCATAACGCCAAGTCCGACACCGCAACAGGGTTAAAGCAAGCCCGAGGGAGCTAGGCAACTTACTCTTTTGGTTTGTCGCTATGTGACACCTCATATCCATCGGCGACGTAGGCTGGCCCTTTCATCAGCCAGACGATGATGCAGCCAATGCCTACCGTCAAACCAGTTGCCCAAATAAAGGTGGCAACCCCCAGCATGATGAAATCAAAAATTTCAATTCGATGCTCAATCTCCGAGGCACTACCTTCGGTGAATGCAAGACGGGCCATCCAAGACGACAGCGCTGGTAACACCGCACCCGCCAGTAGTATCTGTGGCATCAACCGCAACAGACGCAGCTCAAACCCATAAGGGGTTCGCTGGAATCCAGGCAGTTTGTTAAGCCACTTCATAAAGTCATTGTAGGCAAGACCTCAAAGCCACTTCTGCATGAACAGGGCGTGGCCCAGGCTGGGCTCCAACTGATAGTTTTCAAAGCCGATACGACGGTAAAGCCGCGCCGCAGGTGCGTTGCCAGACAACACTTCCAGGGTGAGCTTGCAGGCACCCCGATCAAGTGCCAGTTGTTCCACCAGCCCCAGCATCTGCTCGCCAATGCGTTGCCCGCGGTGAGAGGCAGCCACCACCACGTCGTGAATATTCACCAAAGGACGGCAGGCGAACGTCGAAAAGCCCTCGACACAGTTGACAAGGCCAACCGGCAATCCACCCAGCGCGTCATCAAATGCCAGTACGCTGAACATAAAGGGGCGTGCCCGCAAGGCCGCTGGCAGATTGGCTTTGGTGAAGTCGGACAAGGGCTCCGCACCGCCCGCGTTGTCGCGAGCATAAGCGTCCAGCAGGTCGACCAGCGCAGCCGTGTGTGCTGGGTCGTTGTAATCGGCGCGAATCAGTCTCAAGGATACGGCTTGACTCATTCCAAACTCTCCGGCTGAACGATAGTTTTGGCGATACGCTGCGCACAGGCCTTGGCTTGGGCGGCATCACGTGCTTCTACCATGACGCGTAACAGTGGCTCCGTGCCGCTGGCACGGATTAACACGCGTCCGCTTTGACCTAATTCAGTCTCTACGGCGCGGGTTTCCTCTTCCAGTCTCGGGCTGGCTTTCCAGTCCTGGCCGGGTTGCAAGCGCACATTGAGCAGGGTTTGTGGGAACAAGGTGACATCTTTGAGCAACTCCGTGAGGCGCTGGCCGCTACGCACCACTGTCTGCAACACCTGCAGCGCAGATATCAGACCGTCGCCCGTTGAATGTTTGTCCAGGGCCAGCAGATGACCAGAGCCTTCGCCACCTAGCAGCCAACCGTTCTTATCCAACTCTTCCAGCACATAGCGGTCACCCACTTTGGCGCGTACAAAAGCGACGCCACGTGATGTCAAAGCCACTTCAACCGCCATGTTGGTCATCAGGGTACCCACCACACCAGGCACAGCTTCACCACGGCGCAGCCGGTCAACCACCATCAGGTACAGCAATTCGTCGCCATTGAACAGACGGCCCTGGGCATCGACAATTTGCAGCCGGTCAGCATCGCCATCGAGTGCCACGCCCATGTCTGCACGGTGTGCCTTGACAGCGTCGACCAACGCATCTGGGTGCGTGGCTCCTACGCCGCGATTGATGTTCAGCCCGTCGGGCGCACAGCCAATCGAAATCACCTCTGCGCCCAATTCGTGAAACACCTTGGGCGCAATCTGGTAAGCCGCACCGTGGGCGGCGTCGACCACAATGCGTAGACCCTTGAGCGTCAGGTTGTTGGCAAACGTACTCTTACAAAATTCAATGTAGCGCCCTGCCGCATCGTCAAGGCGACGAGACTTGCCCAGGTTGGCCGAGTCCACCCAGACCGGATCCATGGCCAAAACTGCCTCTACATCACGCTCCCACTCATCCGACAGCTTGGTGCCCTGTGCGCTGAAAAACTTGATGCCGTTATCGTCAAATGGGTTATGGCTTGCGCTGATGACCACACCCAGCGAAGCACGCTGCGCACGTGTCAGGTACGCCACGCCGGGTGTGGGCAAGGGGCCAAGCAGCACCACATCAACCCCCGCCGAGTTAAAACCACTCTCCAACGCGCTTTCAAGCATGTAGCCCGAGATACGAGTGTCCTTGCCGATCAGCACTGTGGGCCGTGCCTCCGAGCGCTTAAGCACCCGGCCAACCGCATGCGCCAAGCGCAATACAAAATCCGGCGTAATGGGCGCTTGCCCCACCGTGCCACGAATGCCATCTGTTCCAAAATATTGACGCGTCATGAGGGAATATGTCCTTGTGAATCAATCTGTGTTGGCTAAGCTGATCTTATCGCCTCAAGCACCTTTAAAACCTGCACGGTTTCCTTGACATCGTGTACGCGAACAACCGAGGCCCCTTGCTGCACAGCGCACATTGCCGCCGCCAGACTGGGAGCCAGGCGCTCTTGGGGAGCTAGTTTTTCGCCTTGGTCGGCGTGCGCAGTCATGCCCGCCAACGACGACTTGCGTGACCAGCCAGCCAGCAAGGGGTAGCCCGCTGCCAGCAGTTCCGACTGACGTGCCAGTAGTAAAAAATTCTGAGCCACGGTCTTGCCAAAGCCAATACCAGGGTCCAACATGATTCTGGTCTTTTCGACCCCTAGCCCCTGTAAATCCTGGGCAGACAGCTCTAAAAACGAGAGTACCGTGGGCAGCACATCGCCGGTCATGGGCTGCACCTGCATGGTCTGCGGCTCCAGATGCATGTGCATCAGACACACGCCACAACTTGGGTGCCTAGCCACCACGCGCGTGGCATCGGCCTGGCCATGCGCGTCACGCCAGCGCAAGGCCCAAACGTCGTTGATGATGTCGGCTCCGAGGTCCAGCACGTCCTGCATGACCTGTGGCTTGTAGGTATCCACAGACACCGGTACGCCCAGCTTGACAGCCTCCTTGACCACGGGAACAACACGTGCCAATTCCTCTTGCAGGCTCAGCGGCGCTGCACCTGGCCGGGTGGACTCGCCGCCGATGTCCAGAATATCAGCGCCCTCGTGGATCAACTGTTCGCAATGACGCAGCGCAGCTGTGGTCGTGCCATGCTGACCACCGTCAGAAAAAGAATCTGGCGTGATATTCACAATCCCCATCACCCGAGGGGAGCTCAGATCAATCTGAAAGCGGGTGGTTTGCCAGTACATGGTCAACAAAAACGGGGCTTGCGCCCCGTTCAATGAAAGGTTGATCAGAATCAGGCAGCGTGAGGCGCCGCGTCGGTTTTTACGGCAGGTGTGCCACCACTGCCATTATCAGAACCAGCGACAGGGATACGTGGTGTCCAGTCTTTGGGAGGACGCGGGTCTTTACCAGCCATGATGTCATCAAGCTGCTCACTGTCAATGGTCTCCCATTCCAGCAGCGCTTTGGCCATGGTATGCATCTTGTCGCTATTTTCCTCAATCAAGCGGCGCGCCAAAGCGTACTGCTCGTCGATGATACGGCGCACTTCAGAGTCCACCTTCTGCATCGTTTCTTCGCTCATGTTGGTGGTCTTGGTCACCGAACGGCCAAGAAACACTTCGCCTTCGTTTTCTGCATAAACCATCGGACCTAGCGCCGCCGTCATGCCATAACGCATGACCATGTCGCGAGCGATTTGTGTGGCGCGCTCAAAATCATTGCTGGCACCGGTGGTCATCTGGTTCATGAACACTTCTTCTGCAATCCGGCCGCCAAACAGCATGCTGATCTGATTGAGCATGTAGTCTTTGTCGTAGCTGTAACGGTCTTGTGCAGGCAAGCTCATCGTCACGCCCAGGGCACGCCCACGCGGGATGATGGTGACCTTGTGCACCGGATCACACTTGGGCAACAGCTTGCCAATCAGTGCGTGGCCGGACTCGTGGTATGCCGTGTTGCGGCGTTCTTCCTCGGGCATGACCATGCTCTTGCGCTCCGGGCCCATGAGGATCTTGTCTTTGGCTTTCTCGAAGTCCTGCATTTCCACCGTGCGTGCATTGCGCCGGGCGGCCATCAAGGCCGCTTCATTGCACAGGTTAGCCAAATCAGCACCGCTCATGCCAGGGGTACCGCGAGCGATCACGCCGGGGTTGACGTCCGGGCTAACTGGAACCTTGCGCATGTGTACATTCAAAATCTGTTCACGGCCACGAATATCAGGCAGTGTCACGTACACCTGGCGGTCAAAACGACCTGGTCGCAGGAGCGCAGCATCCAGAATGTCCGGGCGATTGGTGGCCGCCACAACGATCACGCCCACATTGGTCTCAAAACCATCCATTTCAACCAGCATCTGGTTCAGCGTCTGCTCGCGCTCGTCGTTGCCACCGCCCAAACCGGCACCACGCTGGCGACCCACCGCGTCAATTTCATCGATAAAGATGATGCAAGGCGCGTTCTTCTTGGCGTTATCAAACATGTCTCGCACGCGTGACGCGCCGACACCCACAAACATTTCCACGAAATCCGAGCCTGAGATGGAAAAGAACGGGACCTTGGCTTCGCCAGCAATGCTCTTGGCCAGCAGCGTTTTACCGGTTCCGGGCGGGCCCACCAAGAGCAAGCCGCGCGGAATACGGCCACCAAGCTTCTGAAACTTGGCTGGATCCTTCAGAAAGTCCACGACTTCCTTGACTTCTTCCTTGGCTTCGTCGCAACCGGCCACATCGGCAAAGGTTACGGTGTTGGTGTTTTCATCCAGCAAACGGGCCTTGCTTTTGCCAAAGCTGAACGCCCCACCTTTGCCACCACCCTGCATCTGACGCATGAAATACACCCAGACACCTATCAACAAGAGCATCGGGCCCCAGCTGACCAGCAAGGTCATCAGGACCGAGCCTTCTTCCTTGGGACGCACATCAAACTTGACATCATTGGCAATCAGGTCGCCGACCAGACCCCGATCAAGATACGTCGCTGTCGTGCGAATATGGCGTTCATCGCTGGTCACGGCGAGAATCTCGGTCCCACTTTGACCTTCCATGATGACGGCACTTTTGATATGGTTGTTGCGGACTTCATCCAGAAAATCAGAGTAGCCGACATAGCCAGCACCAGCCGTCGGACGGGCGTCAAACTGTTTGAAAACAGTAAACAACACCATTGCGATGACCATCCAGACCGCAATTTTTGAAAACCATGGATTGTTCAAGCGAAGCTCCAATAAAAACGCATGACAGGCGTTGACAACTCAATAGCCCGGATTCTAGGCTTTTCAATAGCTTGCGACCCAGGCAGCTGATTGATCAACCTCAGCTAAGGCATGGAAATGCGGATTTTTTTTGAACCAATCCAACCAAGAAAGTCTCGGATGAGCGGTCGCGCGACGCTTTGGGCTTGACACATTTGACCGTGACAAACGTTTCACGAAAGCGTTTCACCAGCAAGTCGTAACTCCCACCGTGGAAAACCTTGGCCACCAGCGCACCCTGCGGCTTGAGATGGGCTTGCGAGAACTCAAGCGCCAATTCGACCAGATGCTCGATGCGAGCGGCATCCACCGACTCGATGCCCGACAGGTTGGGCGCCATGTCCGAGATGACTACATCGGCCAGTTGCCCCTGCATGCAGGCGGCCAATTCTTCCAGCACCACATCCTCGCGGATGTCGCCCTGAATGAACAATACGCCTTCGATGGGTTCCATAGGCAGGATGTCCAGTGCAATGATTCTGCCATTGAGCGCCCCTATTGCCGCACCACCGCCCTGCGCAGTTTTTGGCGACATCTTGCGGCGCACATACTGACTCCAGGCACCCGGCGTTGAACCCAGATCCACCACCAGTTGCCCGGGTTTGATCAGGTGCAGGTTTTCGTCAATTTCCTTCAACTTGTAGGCTGCACGCGCCCGATAGCCGTCTTTTTGGGCCAATTTGACATAGGTGTCATTCACATGATCATTGAGCCATGCGCGATTGACCTTGCTGCTTTTAACTGCTGATTTCATAAATATGTATCTCACCGATAATACGGCCATGCCTCAAATATTACTGACCCCTGCCCAACGCAAACTGCACCGCGCCGATGCGCACCACCTCGACCCCGTGGTCATGATCGGTGGCGACGGCCTGACCGCTGCCGTCAAAAAAGAAGCCGATGCCGCGTTAAGCGCCCATGGCCTGATCAAAGTCCGGGTGTTTTCCGATGACCGTGCCGCCCGCGAAACTATGTTTTCAACCCTGGCCGACGAACTCAATGCGGCTCCCATACAGCACATCGGCAAGCTGCTGGTACTCTGGCGGCCCATGCCTGAGCGCGAAAAGACGGTCGACGAAGACCGCATGCCCGGCCCCAAGGATGTGAAGGTCCTCAAGTTCAGCAAACGCGGCGGTCAGCGCCCCGAAGTCAAAACACTACGCGTCTTGGGTAACCAGCGCCTGACCTCGGGTGGTCAGATCAAACGCGCCAAAAAGAAACCGATCAGCATCAAAAAACGCAACCAAAACGGATGACTGCGAGCCCTGGCTCGCGCATCAGGCGGGCTTGGCGGTCACCAGTTTGCGAAACGTCAGGCCAGCGCAAATCCACTGCAACACATAAAAACCACTACCCAGGCTGTGCCACAAACGCAAGTTGTCCCGAGCAATGATGTGCGGGGCCACGCCAAATTCTGACAACAGCGCCAACAGCATCCCAAGAACTATAAAAACGGTAGCTTCTTGCGCAAGCTTCACCTGGGCTTGAGGCTGATTTGACCTTGAAATAAACAACAGCAGCAAGCCACACACCACTGCCACCCAGGTTTGCGTCGAGAACAACTTCGCGGCCATATTGCCCGCCATGGCCGGTGTCGGCAGATTGGCAAATAGCATCGGCACCACATAAAAGCCGACGGTCGTCAGACTGCCCCACCACAAGGCAGCGACCCAAACCGGTATGGATGGGAAGAAGGACTTCATCGGCTAAAGGACTGTGACATCACTGGCTGGCGAGACGGAACTCTGTATCAGCTATAGCTGACGCCGATCACTTCCCAGCGCCGTAAACCACCGGGCGCCTGAACCTCGGCGACATCCCCTTCTTCCTTGCCGATCAAGGCGCGCGCAATCGGGCTGTTGATATTGACCAGACCCAGTTTGATATCGGCTTCATCTTCGCCAACAATCTGATAAGTCACCTTGTCACCACTGTCCTCATCCTCCAGCACCACGGTGGCACCAAACACCACCCGACCTTCTGCGTGAAGCTCGGTCGGGTCAATGATTTGCGCCGCAGAGAGCTTGCCTTCGATTTCCTGAATACGCCCTTCGACAAAACCCTGTTTGTCTTTGGCGGCTTCGTATTCAGCGTTTTCGCTCAAGTCGCCCTGGGCGCGCGCCTCGGCAATGGCGTTGATGACAGCCGGGCGCTCGAATGCCTTGAGCTGGTGCAGTTCAGCCTTGAGTTTGTCTGCGCCGCGCCGGGTGATAGGAAGAGTCGCCACTGGAAGCTCCGTCAAAAAAAGATGATCCAAAATGAAACCGCCGAACGTTGCCGTCCGGCGGTATGAGCTAATTATGCCGTGATTTGCCGCCGTGACCAAATAGTCAAAGCGTCAACTGCGCGTGCATCTCCTGCAGAGAGATCACATCCAACTGATCCATGCAGCGCATCCCTTCTACGGCTGCTTCCGCACCAGCGATGGTGGTGAAGGTGGTAACGCGTGCCAACAACGCAGACGTGCGAATCTGACGCGAGTCGGCAATGGCGTTACGTCGCTCTTCCACCGAGTTGATCACCAGCACGATCTCATCGTTCTTGAGCATGTCCACAATGTGTGGACGCCCTTCTGTCACCTTGTTGACCACTGCGCAGGACACACCCGCCGCATTGATGGCTGCAGCCGTACCTTTGGTGGCCACAACTGCAAAACCCATTTCAGCCAGAGCCCGTGCGACCTCGATCGCCTGAGGCTTGTCACTACCTTTGACAGAGATAAAGACCTTGCCGCTAGGCGTGCCATCCGGTTTGAATGGTCGCGGCAACTTGGAGCCCGCGCCCATCTGAGATTTGACAAAAGCTTCACCAAAGGTTTTGCCCACACCCATGACCTCGCCCGTGGACTTCATCTCTGGCCCGAGGATGGTGTCCACGCCAGGGAACTTGACGAAGGGGAACACCGCTTCCTTGACGCAGAAATACGGTGGCTGTACCTCGGCGCCAATACCTTGCGCGTCCAGCGTTTGCCCGACCATGCAGCGAGCCGCCACCTTGGCCAGCTGAATGCCGGTGGCTTTGGAGACAAACGGCACGGTGCGCGATGCACGCGGGTTGACTTCAAGCACAAAAATGATGTCCTGTCCGTCTTTCTGCTGAATGGCAAACTGCACGTTCATCAGGCCAACCACATTCAAGCCTTCAGCCATGGCGGCAGTCTGACGTTTCATTTCGTCCACTGTGGCCGGTTTGAGGTAATACGGCGGCAGCGAGCAGGCTGAGTCACCGCTGTGCACACCGGCTTGCTCGATGTGTTCCATCACACCACCAATGAAAACACGGCCAACCGAATCGCGCACGGCATCCACATCACATTCGATGGCGTCGTTCAGGAAGCGGTCCAGCAACACTGGGGAATCATGGGACACTTTGACCGCTTCACGCATGTAGCGCTCCAGGTCACGCTGTTCGTGCACGATTTCCATGGCACGACCACCGAGCACATAGCTGGGGCGAACCACCAGCGGGTAGCCCAGCGCGGCTGCCTTTTCCAGCGCCTCAGGCTCGGTGCGGGCGGTGGCGTTGGGCGGCTGGCGCAGCTTCAGATCGTTGAGCAACTTCTGGAAGCGCTCACGGTCTTCAGCGGCATCAATCATGTCAGGACTGGTGCCAATGATCGGCACACCGTTAGCTTCCAAGTCCAGTGCCAACTTCAAGGGGGTCTGGCCACCGTATTGAACGATCACGCCAGTGGGTTTTTCCTTGTCAACGATTTCCAGCACGTCTTCGAGCGTCAGCGGCTCGAAATACAGACGATCTGAGGTGTCGTAGTCGGTCGACACGGTCTCAGGGTTGCAGTTGACCATGATGGTCTCGTACCCGTCTTCACGCATGGCCAGCGCGGCATGCACGCAGCAATAGTCAAACTCAATGCCTTGGCCGATGCGGTTCGGACCGCCACCCAGCACCATGATCTTTTTATTGTTGGTCGGCGCGGCCTCGCACTCCGCACCTTCGGCCTCGTAGGTGGAATACATATAGGCGGTGTTGGTGGCAAATTCGGCGGCGCAAGTATCGACACGTTTGTACACCGGACGCACACCTAAAGCATGGCGGCGGGCACGCACAGCGGTGTCGGTGGTCTTGAACTGCTTGGCCAAGCGGCGGTCAGAGAAGCCTTTTTGTTTCAGGGCGCGCAGCGTCACGGCATCAATGCTGTCTAGCGCGGTACCTACAGCGGGTTGTGGCAGGTGCTCAATCTCCAGCTCGATCTTGACAATTTGCTCAATCTGCACCAAGAACCATTTGTCAATTTTGGTGATGTCAAACACCTCATCCACACTCCAGCCCGCGGCGAACGCGTCGCCCACATACCAGATGCGCTCCGGACCGGGCTCACCCAGTTCCTTTTCCAGCAGCTCGCGGTCCTGTGTCTTTTCGTTCATGCCGTCCACACCCACTTCCAGGCCTCGTAGGGCTTTCTGGAAGGACTCCTGGAAAGTACGGCCCATGGCCATGACTTCCCCCACCGACTTCATCTGCGTGGTCAGACGGCTGTCGGCTGCTGGGAATTTCTCGAAAGCGAAACGCGGAATCTTTGTCACTACGTAGTCGATGGATGGCTCGAACGAAGCTGGCGTCGCACCGCCGGTGATCTCGTTGCGCAATTCATCCAGCGTATAGCCCACCGCGAGCTTGGCCGCCACCTTGGCAATCGGGAAACCGGTCGCCTTTGAGGCCAGCGCAGAAGACCGCGACACACGCGGGTTCATCTCAATCACCACCATGCGACCATCTTTGGGGTTGATGGAGAACTGCACGTTGGAGCCGCCGGTATCCACGCCGATCTCGCGCAACACCGCCAAGGACGCGTTACGCAGGATCTGGTATTCCTTGTCGGTCAGCGTCTGTGCGGGGGCCACGGTGATCGAGTCTCCCGTGTGCACGCCCATCGGGTCCAGATTTTCAATCGAGCACACGATGATACAGTTGTCGGCGGTGTCGCGCACCACTTCCATCTCATACTCTTTCCAGCCCAGCAGTGACTCTTCGATCAGCAACTCATTGGTTGGCGAGGCTTCGAGACCGCGTTTGCAGATGACTTCAAACTCTTCGGGGTTGTAGGCAATGCCGCCACCGGTGCCGCCCAAGGTGAAGCTTGGGCGAATCACGGTGGGGAAGCCCACCGTCTTTTGCACCCCCCAGGCTTCATCCATGCTGTGGGCAATGCCAGAGCGGGCAGAACCCAGACCAATCTTGGTCATGGCGTCCTTGAACTTCAAGCGGTCTTCCGCTTTATCAATCGCCTCAGGCTTGGCACCGATCAGTTCAATGGCTTTGCCGGTGGCCGCACCGGTGTATTTGTCCAGCACGCCGTTGTGCCACAAGTCCAGTGCGCAGTTCAGCGCAGTTTGGCCGCCCATGGTTGGAAGGATGGCGTCCGGTCGTTCTTTGGCGATGATTTTCTCAACCGTTTGCCAGGTGATCGGCTCGATGTAGGTCACGTCCGCCGTGGCCGGATCGGTCATGATGGTGGCCGGGTTGCTGTTGATCAGGATGACCTTGTAGCCCTCTTCACGCAACGCCTTGCAGGCCTGTACGCCAGAGTAATCAAATTCACACGCCTGGCCAATGATGATCGGGCCCGCGCCAATGATAAGGATGCTCTTGAGATCGTTTCTTTTTGCCATTTTCAGTACCAAATTGGCCTTTAGCCCTTATATATTGGGCGCCAGGCGCTATCAAAATCAATTCAAATTTGCAGTTGCCAGTTTGCTGCCAAACCACAGGAACAAGGCCCCTACCCCGCCCGACAAACTCGCTGACAGGCGTTTGCGTCGTGCAAAACCTTGCGCCAAGCGGGCACCCGCCAGAATCAGCGCCGACAGATACAGGGCGCTGAAAAACATCAGGATAACGCTGAGGATCAAAAACGGCAGTTCAGGGTGCGCATAAGCCGGGTCAATGAACTGCACAAAGAACGACAGCAGAAACAAAATCGCCTTCGGGTTGAGCAGACTGATCACCAAAGCGCGGCGAAATGGGTAGCGCATGGAGGCGCGGTCCTGACTGACCTGATCGGGCGACCGCGACACCACCCGCACCTCTTTGGAGGCTGCTGAGCGCCACGCCGCCCAGGCGCCGCGCAACAATTGCACGCCAATCCAGCCCAGATAAGCAGCACCCGCCACCTTGACCACCAAAAACATCGCCGGATAGGTGTGCAACATGCCCGCCGCGCCCAGCGCGGTGAGCATCAGCAACACGGTGTCCCCCACGAACACACCAAAGGCACCTTGAAACCCGGCCTTGACACCGCGCGCCGTGGCGACCGAGAGCACGTACATGGAATTGGGCCCCGGCAACAAAATGATGCCAAACGCACCAAGCACGTAGGTCCACAGATCGGTGACGCCGTAAAAACTCACGCGCGAGCCTTCATGGACGCAATGAACCGGTCAAACAGGTAGCCGATGTCTTGCGGGCCAGGTGAAGCCTCTGGATGCCCCTGAAAACTGAAGGCTGGCTTGTCGGTGCGCTCCATGCCCTGCAAGGTGCCGTCAAACAAGCTGATGTGGGTGGCGCGCAAATGGCTTGGCAAGGTTTTTTCATCCACCGCAAAACCGTGGTTCTGACTGGTGATGCTGACATGCCCGGTGTCCAGGTCCTTGACCGGGTGGTTGGCGCCGTGGTGACCAAACTTCATCTTGAACGTTTTAGCGCCGCTGGCCAGCGCCATGATCTGATGGCCCAGGCAGATGCCAAAGGTGGGGATGCCGGAGTCGATCAGCTCGGCTGCGGCGGCAATCGCGTAATCACAGGGCTCGGGGTCGCCGGGGCCGTTGCTGAGGAAAATACCGTCGGGTTGGTGCTTCAGAACGTCAGCCGCAGAGGTTTGCGCCGGCACCACGGTGACCTTGCAGCTGCGCTGGGCCAACATGCGAAGGATGTTCTTTTTGACACCAAAGTCATAGGCCACCACATGAAAGCGTGGCGCGGTCTGCTCGCCATAACCGGGGCCATTGTCCAAGGCTGGGTTGAACAGTTTCCACTCGGTTTGTGTCCACGCATAAGACGAGGTGCTGGACACCACCTTGGCCAGATCAGCGCCAGCCATGCCGGGGGCAGCTTTGGCCTTGGCAATGGCTTGGTCAATGGCAGCTTGCGTCACCGTCTCGCCCGCCGCCAGCGCCAGGATGCAGCCGTTTTGTGCGCCTTGTGTGCGCAGCTGACGGGTGAGCTGACGTGTGTCGATGTTGGCAATGGCCACCGTACCTTCAGCTACCAGATACTCGCTGAGCGTCTGAGTAGAGCGAAAGTTTGAGGCCAGCAAGGGCAAATCCTTGATGATCAAGCCCGCTGCATGGACCTTGTCGGCCTCCACGTCTTGCGGGTTGACACCGTAGTTGCCGATGTGCGGGTAGGTTAAGGTGACGATTTGCTGGCAGTAGCTCGGGTCGGTCAGGATTTCCTGGTAACCGGTCATGGCGGTGTTGAACACCACTTCACCCACGGTAGAGCCGGGGGCGCCAATGGAATGACCGATATAGACCGTGCCGTCTGCGAGCGCCAGGATGGCGGGTGGGGTATTTCCCTGAAGAGACAAAAGCACTGGGTTCTCCGAAAGTGTTGCGGGTACGCCCATGCACACTCAGGAGTGACCTCCTGGCTTGCTTTTGGTGGGGTTGGGGCTGGTGCTGCTGGGAGCGTACGCGGGTGCGAAAAAGCCCCAAATTATAGCCGAGGGCGCCGCCTTGCTGACGCACTGCCGGTCGCTCGCCGAGGGTCTACCCCAGGCTGGCTGTCGCGCTCGCGTGCAAACAAATCGCGGCCGCCGTGGCCACGTTCAAAGATTCTTCACCACCAGGCTGGGCGATGCGAACATGCTGCATGGCACGCGCTTCCAGCTCAGCACAGATCCCCTGCCCCTCGTGCCCCAGCGCCCATGCACAAGGCATGGGCAATCCTCTTCTTTGCAGCAACTGATGCAAAAAATCGCCCCGATGCGAACTGGTGACCAGCAGCGGCAAAGTGAGTTGATCCAGCACTTGCAGGTCGGCACTTTCCAGCAGTTGCAAGCCCCAATGGGACCCCATGCCAGCGCGCAAGACCTTGGGACTCCACAGCGCTGCCGTGCCTTTGAGCGCAATGACCTGCTTGAACCCGAAGGCCGAGGCACTGCGCAAAATGGCACCCACATTGCCCGCATCCTGTACCCGGTCCAGAATCACCGTCGCAACATCCGCCCTCACAGACATGGATGCAGGTAGCCCAAACACAAACCCCATGCGCGCGGGCGATTCCAACGCGCTGAGGGTGTCATACAACGAATCTGAAACTACTATATTTTTTGCAGCTGCTTGCCCATACAAATCCTGGGCTAGAGGCCAAAAAGACTCTGAAAATATGCCAATATCCGGACGCACGCCGCGCAGCAAAGCCGCACATACCAGATGGTCACCCTCCGTCCAGAAGCGGCCCTGCTTGCGGTAGTCGGTGCTGCCATGGGCCAAGCGCTTGAGCTCCTTGAGCAAAGGGTTGTCGCGTGAACTGATCACGACCGGTGTGGACAAGGGCATGGTCATAACAGTTCCGCCACAGGTGGTGTGTCAGCCCGCTCAAGGGATGCAGCGTCCGTCGCGGCTTTTACGCCAGCATCATCGGCCGCGCCCGCCAGCATCTCACGCACTGGCGCAAAGGTTTTGCGGTGCAACGGGCTGGCGCCATTCGCTCGCAGCGCACTCAGGTGTTGTGCAGTGCCATAGCCTTTATGCTGGGCAAATCCATAGGCTGGGTGTTGCAGGTCGACCTCATCGCACCACCTATCGCGGGTCACCTTGGCCAGGATGGAGGCCGCCGAAATCGCGGCGATCAATGAGTCCCCCTTGACGATGGCTTCGCAGCGCATCGGCAGCACCGGCAGGCGGTTGCCGTCCACCAGCACCAGCTTGGGTGGCAAACGCAAACCAAGAACCGCGCGGCGCATGGCCAACAGCGTGGCCTGCAAGATGTTGAGGCTGTCGATCTCTTCCACGCTGGCCTGGGCCACGGCAAAACACAGGGCTTTGCCACGGATCTCGTCAAACAGCCTTTCGCGTCGAAGGGCAGTGAGCTTTTTGGAATCTGCCAAACCAACGATGGGATTCAGGTCATCCAGAATGACAGCCGCAGCCACCACAGGGCCGGCCAATGGGCCGCGGCCCGCTTCATCCACCCCGGCGACCAAGCCGTTGGCCCCCCAACGCAATGCCACCTGCTGCATGCTGGCTTGCCGGACCTGTTGCGTTCTTGGCGCTTTGCCCGCCGGGCGTGACTTAGGTTTGGAGGACATGGGCGATGGCATCGGCGGCAAGGGTGGAGGTATCGCGTTGCAACTCGGCATGCAGCGTCGCAAAACGATGTTCAAGACGCTGCATTTTCGCAGGGTCGCTTTGGGGGGCATCCAGCCAGATCAACACTTCTTTGGCCAAGGCCTGAGGTGTAGCGACATCCTGCAGCAGCTCAGGCACGACAAATTCGCCGCACAAGATGTTGGGCAGCCCCACCCAGGGCTGGAGCCGTTTGCGCTGTGTGATTTGCCAGTCCAACCAGCCCTTGCGGTACGAAATCACCATCGGACGTTTGAACAAGGCAGCTTCCAGCGTTGCGGTACCGCTGGCGATCAAGGTGACATCGCAGGCAGCCAGTGCCGCGTGTGACTGTCCATCCATGAGCTGCAACGCATCTCCCAGCCCACTAGATGCGGCCGCTGCCTCAATCTGGTGTTTCAACGCAGGGATGGCTGGAACTATAAACTTAGTAGCTGGATGCGCACGTTTTATAAGGGCTGCAGCCTGAAAGAACCCAGAAGCCAGATGGCGAATCTCAGATTCACGACTGCCCGGCAGAATGGCGACCACCCGATCATCAAGCGACAAGCCGAGCTTGGCACGAGCCTGCGCCCGATCCGGCTGCATGGGGATGACATTGGCCAGCGGATGCCCGACATAGGTGGCAGCAATGCCATGCCGGGCCAGCAATTCGGGCTCGAACGGAAAAATGCACAACACGTGATCCACGCTGCGTTTGATCTTTTCCAGCCGATCAGCACGCCATGCCCAAACCGACGGACACACGAAGTGCACGGTTTTGATGCCCTGCTGCTTGAGCGCGGCCTCCAGGTCCAGATTGAAATCCGGCACATCCACACCAATGAACACATCGGGTTTGTTGATCAGCAGTCGGCTTCGCAGTTGACTGCGGATGCCGACAATCTCGCGGTAACGGCGCAGTACCTCCCAACCAAAACCATGCACCGACAATTTGTCATGCGGCCACCAAGCCTCAAAGCCACGTTTGACCATCTGCGGGCCGCCAATGCCCGCGCTGTGCAGCTCGGGCCAGCGCTGCTTCATGCCGTCGAGCAGGAGTCCCGCCAGCAGATCGCCAGATGTTTCACCAGCGACCAACGCTGCGTTGAGCGTTTCTTTTGCAGTCAACATGCGACTAACGAGGCAGGGCCTCTGGGCGGCCGACGATTTGGCTGCGCCGAAACTGCGTTTTCTGGTACTCCAGTATGAGGAGGCCGCCCAGAGGTCCTGCCTCGCGGGTTCTGAGACCGACTACGCGAATCGCCCCCGCATGGCCACAACATCATCGAACAATGCCACGTTGGGGCGATGATTGCTCCAAGAATGAGAGCATCATCTGCACATCCAACAAGGACTCTGGGTTGTTTTCACTTAAACCAGCAATACGTTCCATGGCCACCTGCAGGGTGAGATCGTCGCGGTATAAGGCCTTGTGCATGGCCTTCACCGCCGAGATGCGGTCTGGCGAAAAACCCCGGCGGCGCAAACCCTCAAAATTCATGGAGCGCGCCACAGCCGGTTGTCCCTGGCACATCACAAACGGCGGCAGGTCGGCAAACAGCAGCGTGCACATGGCGGTCATGCTGTGTGCACCAATGCGTACAAACTGGTGCACCACCGTGAAACCACCAAAGATGGCCCAGTCGCCCACGTGCACATGACCCGCCAACTGCGTGTTGTTGGCAAAGATGGTGTTGTTGCCGACCTGGCAATCGTGCGCCAGGTGCACATAGGCCATCAGCCAGTTGTCATCACCCACGCGGGTGACGCCCAGATCACCTGGCGAGCCGATGTTGAAGGTGCAAAACTCACGAATGGTGTTGCGGTCACCGATGATTAATTCGCACGGCTCACCAGCATATTTTTTATCTTGCGGAATGGCGCCCAGTGAAGAAAACTGGAATATCCGGTTGTCGCGACCTATGGTGGTGTGGCCCTCAATGACCACATGCGGGCCCACCGTGGTGCCCGCACCAATCTTGACGTGCGGTCCGATGATGCTGTACGGCCCGATCGTGACCGAGCTGTCTAGCTGGGCTGCTGGATCGACCAGCGCAGTGGCGTGAATGGCAGTCACCATGCACTACCTCAAGAAATTTTGCGCATCGCGCAGGTCAATTCAGCTTCCACCGCAACGTTGCCGTCGACATCGGCACGAGCTTTGAACTTAAAAATGCCGGCCTTCATGCGCAGCAATTCCACGTTCAGGATCAACTGGTCACCTGGCTCCACCGGCTGTTTGAAACGTGCGCCATCAATGCCGGCAAAGTAATAGACCATGTCGTCGGTGGGTGATGTATCCAGTGCATCAAACGCCAGCAACGCAGCAGCTTGCGCCAGGGCTTCAAGCATCAAGACGCCAGGCATCACCGGCCGGTGCGGGAAATGACCTTGAAAGAACGGTTCGTTGATGGTGACATTTTTCAGTGCCCGGATACTCTTGCCCTTCTCGATTTCAAGCACACGATCCACCAGCAAAAACGGGTATCGGTGTGGCAACTGTTTGAGAATTTGATGGATATCCATGGATCTGGCCTTTTCTAATTGGAAGATGTATTGGGTGTTAACAGCTTGATCTGAACTTCGAGCGCACGAATGCGCTCACGCAGACTGGCTAATTGCTTGACAGATGCCGCGTTTTTTTCCCACGCCGCGTTGTCATCTATCGGAAACATGCCGGTGTAATGGCCGGACTTGAGAATGGAACGGGTTGCCACCGACGCTGCAGAGATGTTCACGCCATCCGCCAGGGTCAAATGTCCCAGCACCACGGCGCCACCACCCACCGTGCAATGCGCACCGATGTGGGCGCTACCGGCCACTCCAGCGCAGCCTGCCATCGCGGTATGGCGACCCACAAATACGTTGTGGCCGATTTGGATCAGGTTGTCGAGTTTGACACCATCTTCAAGCACCGTATCTTGGAGCGCACCTCGGTCAATACAGGTGTTGGCACCAATTTCAACATCGTTGCCAATACGTACATTGCCGAGTTGTTCAATTTTTTCCCAGGCGCCGTCGTTGGGGGCAAAACCAAAGCCATCGGCGCCAATGACCACACCGGGGTGTATCAGGCAACGCTCGCCAACGGTGCAGTTTTCGCTCACCGTGACGCGAGATTTCAAGACCGTATCAGCACCAATATGGGCGCCCGCTTCCACCACACATAAGGCCCCGATGCGCGCGGTGGGGTGCACATTGGCTTTGGAGTCAATGACGGCAGACGGGTGAATAAGTGCCACATCGGACTGAGGCAGACTACGCTTCCAGAGCTGGGTAACCCGAGCGAAATAGAGATAGGGGTTATCAGCAACGATGCAGTCCCCACGCTCGACAGCCAACGCTTGCATCTGCGGACTGACAATGACGCAACCCGCCTTGGAGTCCGACAGCTGTCGCTGATACTTGGGATGGCTGAGGAAACTTAAGTCACTGCTATTTGCAGACTCAAGTGGCGCCAACCCCTCAAAAACTCGGCTAGCATCACCAAAAAGCTTGCCCCCCAGTGATTCAACCAAGGTTCCCGCACGCAAAACCACCAGCGGCCAACCTTTCGACAGCTTATTTGGACGCTGCAGGCACGTTGAGTGCCTTGATAACCTTGTCGGTCATGTCAATCTTGGGATTCACATAGACGGCATCCTGAAAAATGATGTCGTATTTTTCAGCAGCAGCAATTTCCTTGATGGCTTTGTTGGCTCGTGCAATCACTTGTTGCAGTTCCTCGTTCTTGCGAGCGTTCAGGTCTTCCTGAAATTCGCGACGTTTTCTCTGAAAGTCACGATCCTGCTCCACGAGCTGTTTCTGACGCGCGACACGCTGAGCCTCGGGCATAGTAGGGGCATCACGCTCGAACTTATCAGCAGTAGCCTTGATGCTGGCACCGAGATCAGTTAAATCTTTCTCACGCTTGGAAAATTCCTGCTCCAACTTGGCTTGCGCAGCCTTCGCTGTAGCTGCTTCCTTAAGTACGCGATCAGTACTCACAAACCCAATTTTGACTTCATCGGCTTGCGCTGATGCCAAACAAAAACTGCCCGTTAACACCAGTGCCAGGGCCAATTGACGCAAATATTGATTCATTAGAAGCTCGTTCCGATTTGAAATTGCATAGTCTGGATTTTATCGCCGTCATATTTCTTGATCGGTTTGGCTATCGCCAGTCGCAATGGTCCCACGGGTGAAATCCAGCTGATACCTACACCGACAGAAGACCTGAGTGCACTGGCATTGTCGTTGATGACCAGGCCACCATTGTTTCCACCAACCATGCCCAGATCAAAAAATCCATACATGCGCAGTGAGCGGTCGTTGCCAGCACCTGGGAAGGGTGTCAATATCTCCAAATTCACATTCATTTTGCGGTTACCGCCGACCACGGTTCCACTGATATCCTGCGGCCCCAAACTGCCCTGCTCGAATCCTCGCACCGAACCCAAACCACCACCAAAAAAGTTCTTGAATACAGGGTAGGACCGCCCGCCCATTGCCTTGCCCGCACCAGCCTCGGCGTTGAAAGCAACGGTATATTGTTTGCTCAAAGGCAGATATTGCTGAAACTGGTAGGTGGTACGCAGGTAACGGGCATCGCCGGCAAATGACCACTCAGCGTTGGCACGCTGGTACCTGCCGCTGGTGGGTGCCAAAGCACTGTCTCGACTGTCGCGCGCCCAACCCATAGTGAACGGCACTGCCGAACTGGTCAATCCATACTCGTTAGCGTAATCTGCATACGACGTCGGGAGCAGTGTTCCTGGTTCAATTTTTGTCTGTTCAACGCCAGCGCCAAAAAATATGGTGTCAATCTCCGTGAACGGAACGCCAAACCGCAACGATCCACCCGTCGTCACCAGTTTGTAATAGCTCTGATCCTGATATGGACTGCTGGTTCTTTGATACACGTCAATGGTTCTGGAAATACCGTCTTCGGTGAAATAAGGGTCGGTAGTGCTGATGTCCAACACGCGATTGATCTTGCTGGTATTGACTTGCAAACCCAAAGAATTTCCCGAACCAAATGCATTGTCTTGCTTCAAACCAAACGAAAGACCTAGACCGTCGGCACTGGAGAAGCCTGCACCCAGACTTAAGCTGCCAGTGGGTTTTTCGGTCACGTTCAAGGTCAAATCCACCTGATCGGGCGCGCCGGGCACTTCCTGGGTTTCTACCGACACATCACCAAAATAGCCAAGGCGGTCAACCCGGTCGCGTGACAGGCGAATTTTGTCGCCGTCGTACCAGGACGATTCCAACTGGCGAAACTCGCGGCGCACCACCACGTCACGGGTGCGGGTGTTACCCGCCACGTTGATCTTGCGGACATAAGCGCGACGCGATGGGTTGGCCTGTAACGTCAGCGACACGCGATTATTCACACGGTCAATCTCCGGCACGGCTTCAACGCGCGCAAAAGCATAGCCAAAGTTGCCGAAGTAATCAGTGAACGCCTTACTGGTTTTTGCAACTTCATCGGCGTTGTAGGCTTGCCCTGGCCGGATCGTCACCAAGGACTTGAATTCGTCGTCCTTACCCAAGTAATTGCCAACCAGCTTGATACCACTGACTACAAAGCGTTCACCCTCAGAGATATTGATGGTGATACCGATATCTGTCTTGTTGGGATCAATTGCCACCTGGGTGGAATCAACCTTGAACTCCAGATAACCACGCGTCAGGTAATACGAACGCAAGGTTTCAATGTCAGCGTTTAGCTTGGCGCGAGAGTAGCGATTGGACTTGGTGTACCAGCTCAGCCAGCCCCCTGTGTCCAGATCAAACAAGCCACGCAACGTGGATTCGCTGAAGACCTTATTGCCCACAATACGGATTTCGCTGATTTTGGCGGGCTCGCCTTCGATCACGGTAAACGTCAGATTAACACGATTACGTTCGATTGGCGTCACTGTGGTGACAACTTGCGCAGCATATAGGCTACGGTTGATGTACTGGCGCTTGAGTTCCTGCTCAGCGCGGTCGAGTTGTGCCTTATCAAAAGGTCGACCATCCGCCAAGCCCACATCACGCAGGGATTTCACCAGCACATCCTTGTCAAATTCCTTGGTGCCGACAAACTCCACATTGGCCACCGTGGGGCGTTCTTCCACCACGACCACCACCACATCACCATTGACTTCAATGCGCACGTCCTTGAACAGGCCCAATGCAAAAAGTGCCCGTATAGCGGCAGCACCCTTGTCGTCGTTGTAGGTGTCACCTACGTGAACCGGCATGGACACGAATACAGTGCCGGGTTCAACACGCTGTAGGCCTTCAATGCGGATATCTCGCACGGTAAAAGGGTCAATAGCCCAAGCCGACGGAGCAGCCAAAACCAAAGCGGCCACCGCAGCGAGTGCGTTCAGGCGAAAACGAGTGAATTGCATGGTAAAAATGAAGAAATTAAGGTTGTGCGGAGCGGCACAACAACAGTTAGCCGAGCAAGCGCGTGATATCGTTAAAGAGCGCGATAAACATCATGACCATCAAAAGCGCAATGCCTCCTTGCTGCAAATGTTCCATCCAGCGTTCAGACACTGGCTTACCGGTAACGCCCTCCCAAAGATAATACATCAGGTGCCCCCCATCGAGCACCGGCAAAGGCAGCAAGTTCAGTACCCCCAGACTGACACTGACCAAAGCCAGAAACGTCAGGTACTGAATCACACCCATACCGGCTGATTTTCCAGCAAAGTCGGCAATGGTCAGCGGACCACTGATGTTCTTGAGCGACGCCTGCCCCACCAGCATTTTGCCCATCATTTTGAGCGTCATGGCCGAGATGTCCCAGGTCTGGGTGACCCCACGCCAAATACCTTTGACCGGGCCATAGGTCACCGTTGTCATGGCCGGGCGAGAACCCACAAAGGCACCGATGCGCCCCACCTCGACACCGTTATCCGTAACGACCTTGGGGGTAACGGATAGTGTCAGCAGTTGCCCGCCACGCAGCACCGTCCAGCGCTGTGGCTGCACCTGACCTTTAGCAACAGAGCTACGGATGAACTGACGCAATTGCTGGCCGTCCTGCATGGGCTGGTCATCCACCGATTGCACTTCATCACCCTCGCGCAAACCCGCCTGCGCAGCAGCACCATCGGGTTGAAGTTCACCAATGGTGGGCCGGGTCAGCGGTGCAACAATGCCGATGCGGTTGAATAATTCAGCATCCACTTGGGTGGTGTCCAGCGTGGACAGCGCCAAGAGAACCTCATGTTCCGAATGATCGGGCTTGGCAACCACCAGGCTCACGTCATCGCCGCCCAACGCCCCCTGTGTGAGTAGCCAGCGCACCTCTTCGAATGAGGCTACTGATGCCATCTCTGAGCCAGGTATACCCATGCGCAACACACGCTCGCCGCCCGTCAAACCAGCTTGATTCGCCAATGAGCTGGCGGGGGGTGGGCTCAAAATAGCCTCAGGTACGACCACACCCATCCAGTTGACCACTGCGTAGAGAAACACCGCCAACAACAAATTGGCCGTGGGCCCGGCTACAACAATCGCAGCGCGGCGAGGCAGTGTCTGGTTGTTGAAGGCCATATGCCGTTGCGCAGGTTCTACTGGACCCTCACGCTCGTCAAGCATCTTCACGTAGCCGCCCACCGGAAAAATAGAAAGCACAAATTCTGTTGTATCGGGATGAGCCTGCCAGTGCAGCAACGGCTTGCCAAAGCCGATCGAGAAACGCAGCACCTTCACACCGCAAGCCACAGCCATGCGGTAATGGCCGTACTCATGAATGGCGATCAACAATGCGATCGCAACAATGAACGCGGGCAGGGTCAGCATTCGGAAGTAGCAGCGAGCAGTTAGCGACCGATGCGCTGCACTACGCCATAGGCAGCGCTACGGGACATTGCATCCAGATTTAACAAATCTTCCAGCGAACCCGGTGGCGCAGGAACAACCGCAGCCAAAGTGTCCATGTTGACGATATGAATCTGGTCAAACCGGATGTTGCCGCCCAAAAATGCTGCCACTGCCACCTCATTGGCCGCATTCAAAACTGCCGTGCTTCCAGGGGGTGCCTCCAGAACAGCCCACGCGAGCTTCAGCCCAGGAAACCGTGCGCCATGACCATGTGAATCGATGGATTCAAAGCTCATGTCAGCCATGCGGGTGAAATCTAGCGCTGTTGCACCGGAGGTGATCCTGTCAGGCCAGGACAAACCATAAGCGATGGGTACCTTCATATCAGGCGTACCCAATTGGGCAATGACCGAGTTGTCCCGGTACTGCACCATGGAATGAATCACGCTTTGCGGGTGAATCACTACGTCAATTTGGGCGGGCTTCACACCAAAAAGAAAACGCGCTTCAATGACTTCCAACGCCTTGTTCATCATGGTGGCCGAATCGACTGAAATTTTCCGTCCCATTACCCAATTGGGATGTGCACAGGCCTGATCAGGCGTGATGCCAGGAAAGTCCAAACGGTCGCGGCGGCGAAAGGGCCCGCCAGACGCGGTCAGGATAATTTTGTCGATCTGGCTCATCCACATGCTGGCGTCTTCGGGCAGCGACTGAAAAATGGCTGAATGCTCACTGTCAATCGGCAGCAACTTGGCACCGCCTTGAGTAACAGCTTGCAAAAAGTAGTCACCGCCCACCACCAGGGCTTCCTTATTGGCCAGCAGCAAGCGCTTGCCTGCACGTGCCGCTGCCAGACAGGACGCCAGACCCGCAGCCCCGACAATGGCCGCCATGACAATATCCACCTGCGCGTGCTCCGCTACTTCCTCTATAGCTTTAGGCCCATACAAGACGCGGGTTACAAGGCCATTTTCCTTACATTTCTGTTCGAGTTGCCTGCCATATTCCACGCTGGACATCACGGCAAAAGTAGGCTTAAACTGCACGCATTGGGCCAACATTTTGTCCACATGGGTCGCAGCGCTGAGGGCAAACACCTCAAAACGGTCGGGGTGCAGAGCGATCACCTCCAGGGTACTGACACCAATCGACCCAGTCGATCCCAAAATGGCGACCCGTTGCTTTTTCAGTTCAGTTTGACTGGTCATAAAGAGTCTCAAAACGATATCAGCATCATGGCCAGCGGCAGGGTAGGCAACAGCGCATCAACCCGATCCAGCACGCCACCATGTCCGGGCAACAATGCACTACTGTCTTTCACACCAGCGCTGCGTTTCACCAGAGATTCCACCAGATCACCCACCACGCTCATGGCAGCCATGAATACCACGGCCATCAGCATAAAGCTCAAACCTCTGCCGCCCAGCAGCGTATAAAAACTGGGGACCGTGGCGCCACCAGCAGCGTCAGCAAATCGCCAGATCAGCGCCATCAGCATCACGCCCAACATGCCGCCCCACACCCCTTCCCAGCTTTTACCCGGACTGATTGAAGCGGCGAGCTTCTTACGGCTAAAGCGTCCGCCCAACGCACGACCAGAAAAATACGCCCCGATGTCTGCCATCCAGACCAACGCCAAAACTGAAAGTAAAAAGTTGACACCCCTTAGACGCGCCTGCGCCACGGCCAGCCAGGTGACACATAGAACGGTTAACCCAAGCACTAGGCGCACTGGGCGGGCAAAGTTAGCCCACGCTGGTACGCCGGCTTTAAGAATCCACGCCCCCACCAGCACCCAAAACGATCCCGCTACAAGCCAGACACGTGGCAAAGCCTCTGTCAACCAACCAGACCACCACAGTCCCGCGCAAATCATTGCACACAGCGCGCCAGCACCCAGAGACGTGGTCATGGCCATACCATTCATGCGCGCCCACTCCCAAGCACCAGCCGCAATGAACACGCCAGCGATCAAAAAGAAGGGTTCAGGCTGCCCATAAAAGAGTGCTGGCAACAGCACCATCAGCAGCACCAGCGCTGTCAACACGCGTTGTCTGAGCATGCTGACCTAAGGGGCGCCTGCCGATGTAGGCTCGGCATCAAGCTGATCGGACGTCATGCCAAAGCGCCGCTCACGCTGGGCAAAAGAGGCAATCGCCTGGTCCAGCGCAGCCTCATCAAAATCGGGCCAAAACACATCGGTAAAGAAAAACTCGGAATAGGCAGCCTGCCAGAGCAGAAAATTGCTTATCCGGTGTTCGCCGCCCGTGCGGATGACCAGGTCCGGGTCTGGAACATGCGCCATTGACATGACCTGATTCATGTTGACCTCTGTGATGGGCAACCCCTGATCGGCAAGCTTCTGGGCTGCCTGTGCAATGTCCCAGCGACCACCATAGTTGAAACACGCATTGAGAATCAGACGATTGTTGCTCGCCGTTGCTGCCTCCCCCTCTTCCATGCTGCGCACAACGCGGGGAGACAGGCCACGGCGGTCTCCCACAAAGTGAAGTTGAACACCGTCTTTTTTGAGCTGATTGACTTCGCGCGCCAAAGCCATCGCAAACAAATCCATCAGGCCGGAAACTTCTTCCGTGGGTCGCTTCCAGTTTTCAGAGGAAAAGGCAAATACCGTGAGCACCCGAATACCCCTGGCGTCACAGGCCTTGGCACAGCGCTTCAGCGACTCAACACCCTGCCTGTGTCCAGCAATACGCGGCAAAAACCGCTTGTTCGCCCAACGTCCGTTGCCATCCATCACGATGGCAATGTGGTGTGGAACCTTTTCATACGCCATGGCCGGTCAGACCGCCATGATGTCTTGTTCTTTGCTGGCCACCAATTGATCAATCACCGCAATATGTTTGTCAGTCACTTTTTGAATGTCCGCTTCGCAACGCTTTTGGTCATCTTCAGAGGCCAATTTATCTTTCACAATTTTTTTTACGGCTTCATTGGCGTCCCGGCGCAAGTTGCGCACTGCAATCTTGGCCGTTTCGCCCTCGTTGCGAACCAACTTGGTGAGTTCCCTGCGTCGCTCTTCCGACATCGCGGGCATGGGCACACGAATCAAATCTCCCATGGATGACGGGTTCAAGCCCAGGTCGCTGTCACGAATAGCTTTCTCAATCTTGGCGCCCAAGCCCTTTTCCCACGGCTGCACGCTGACCGTACGATTGTCGATCAGCGATACATTGGCAACCTGGCTGATCGGCACTAGCGAACCGTAATAATCAACATGCACGGTATCCAGAATGGCCGGATTAGCACGTCCAGTGCGAATCTTGGTCAGATTGTGTTGAAACGCGGCGATGGACTGATCCATCTTATTCTCAGCGGTTCGTTTGACGTCTGCAATTGGCATTTTCTTCTCCTCACTCCACAGTCATGACTTCAGCAAAGGCAAATTGTCGCTCGCTCACGCATATACCAGAGTACCTTCATCTTCGCCCAGAACCACGCGCTTCAGCGCGCCATGCTTGAAAATCGAAAACACTTTGATGGGCAGTTTTTGATCCCGGCACAGTGCAAAAGCCGTAGCATCCATGATGCCCAAATTTTGTGATATCGCATCATCAAAAGATATCTGGCTGTACCGTGTGGCCGTCGGGTCTTTTTTCGGATCTGCTGTATAAACCCCGTCCACCTTGGTGGCCTTGAGCACGATTTCAGCCCCAATTTCGGCACCACGCAATGCTGCAGCTGTATCCGTGGTGAAAAACGGGTTACCGGTACCAGCCGCAAAAATGACGACTTTGCCTTCTTCAAGGTATTGCAACGCCTTGGGCCGCACATAGGGCTCCACCACCTGCTCAATAGCAATGGCAGACATCACTCGCGCCGTCAGCCCAGCCTTGTTCATGGTGTCACCCAATGCCAACGAATTCATCACCGTAGCCAGCATGCCCATGTAGTCGGCGGTAGCGCGGTCCATGCCGACTGAACCGCCTGCCACACCACGGAAAATATTGCCCCCACCAATCACCACCGCCACCTCAACACCCAGGCGAGTTACATCCACAATCTCATCAACCATACGCGCAATGGTGTCGCGGTTGATACCAAACTGGTCATCACCCATGAGCGCCTCACCCGACAACTTGAGCAAAATTCGCTTGTAAGCAGGTTTGGCGGTGGTCATGAAAATCTCCGGTGTCTTGTGAAGGGGTAAGCGGCCTGGGTAGAACTAACGGCCAAAGGTATCAACTAGCCTGTTGAGCGGCAGCCACCTGAGCTGCCACCTCAGCAGCAAAGTCATCCACCTTCTTCTCGATGCCTTCACCAACGACGTACAAGGTGAATGATTTCACCTGCGTCCCGCTGGATTTGAGCATCTGTTCAACACTTAGTTTGTCGTTCTTGACAAAAGGTTGATTAAACAGTGAAACCTCCTTGAGGAATTTCTGCACACCACCTTCGATACGCTTGGCCACAATTTCAGCCGATTGCACAGACTTTCCAGCAGCCGTCGCCACCGCTGCATCTTCAGCTGCCTTGGCCGCTGCCACTGAGCGCTCACGTGCTACCAGTTCGGCAGGCACATCATCACTTGACAACGCCACAGGCTTCATGGCAGCCACGTGCATAGCGACATCCTTCGCTGCAGTTTCATCACCGTCAAACTCAACCACAACACCAATACGAGTGCCATGCAGGTAAGACGCCAGCTTGCTGTCATTGGCAAAGCGTTTGAAACGACGAAAACTCATATTTTCGCCGATCTTTCCAATCAGACCCTTGCGAGCATCTTCCAATGTGGGCCCAAAGCCCTCCTGAGAGTAAGCACAAGCACCCAAGGCCGCCAAGTCTGCCGGGTTTTCCTTGACGATCAGCATGGCTGCTGCATTGGCCAACGCTAAAAAGCTATCATTTTTGGTAACAAAATCAGTTTCACAGTTAACTTCAAGCAAAGCACCCACATTGCCTTCAACCGCGTAGGCGACCACACCTTCAGCGGTTACACGGCTTGACGCCTTGCCAGCCTTGCTACCCAACCGAACACGCAAAATTTCTTCGGCTTTTGCCATGTCACCTTCAGCTTCTGTTAATGCACGCTTGCATTCCATCATGGGCGCATCGGTTTTGCCACGTAGTTCAGCCACCATGCTTGCGGTAATTGCAGCCATTTTTATCTCCAAAATCAGTTCAGTTGATGAAAATCTAGTTAAAAAAAAGGGGCACCAAAGCCCCCTTTTTTGGGGTCGCGAAAAACTTAGGCAGTTGCCTCGTTCACTTCCACAAATTCGTCACCACTCTCAGCAGTCACAGCTTTGACCACATCATCAATGGCATTGGAACGACCTTCAATGATGGCATCAGCGATGCCACGGGCATAAAGTGCAACCGCCTTGGATGAGTCATCGTTACCCGGAATCACGTAGTCAATGCCTTCTGGCGAGTGGTTAGAGTCCACAACAGCCACCAGCGGAATACCCAGTTTTTTAGCCTCGGCAATAGCAATCTTGTGATATCCCACATCGATCACAAAAATCGCATCTGGCAGCACCGTCATATCCTGAATGCCACCGATATCTTTTTCAAGCTTTTCCAGTTCACGAGCAAACATCAATTGTTCTTTCTTGCTCATAGCATCCAGACCGGCTTCCTGCTGGATTTTCATATCCTTCAGACGCTTGATGGAGGTCTTGACTGTTTTGAAGTTGGTCAACATACCACCCAACCACCGCTGATCGACATAAGGCACACCCGCTCGCTGCGCTTCAGCAGCCACAGTCTCACGGGCTTGACGCTTGGTTCCCACCATCAGCACGGTGCCGCGCTTGGCAGAAATCTGGCGCACAAACTTGGCCGCCTCCTGGAACATCGGGAGCGATTTTTCCAGGTTGATAATGTGAATTTTGTTGCGATGACCAAAAATAAAAGGGGCCATCTTGGGGTTCCAGAAGCGTGTTTGGTGACCAAAATGGACACCAGCTTCCAGCATTTCGCGCATAGTAATTGCCATGAACAACTCCAAAGGTTAAGTCTAAAACCCAGCTCGTTTTGCACTGACCAAGCACTCTTGCACTCTGGTCACGGCAACACCTTGATGAAACTGGTTTGCGATTTACTTTGCCATCGCCTAGGAAAGACCTAGCTGACTACAAAGCGGATCGAGTATAGCATTTGTCACTTCAAATCATCGCCCTCGACGAGACACTAGCATGCATCGCACCGACTTTCAAATGCCATAGACTATTGGTTTGATCGGTAGTTTGACAACACAAAGCGACTCGCGAACGATAGAACATGCAGACCCTACCCGCAGATCTTTTCCAAACAATCGCCAGCGCAGTTGACAAGATGCCCGCCTTTCCGAAAAGTGTGGAAAAAATTCTGCAACTCACCCGAGATGTCGATTGCACCCCCAAGGAAATCGTGCAAGTGATTGACAAAGATCCGGTGGTCACCGTCAAGATACTGAAAGTAGTGAATTCTTCCTATTACAGTCTGCCCCGGCAGATCACCTCGGTGAATCATGCTGTGGTTTATCTGGGTTTCAACACTGTCAAGAATCTGGCACTGAGCATTGCCGCCATTGGCATGATGCCCAAGGTCAACGCGGCGGGTTTTGACGTAGACCAATATCTGCTTCATTCGCTGTCAACCGCTGGCATTGCCAAAAAATTGGCCACCCAGACGGGCGATGCCGACCCCATGGATTGCTTCATAGGCGGCTTGTTACATGATTTTGGCAAGGTGGTCTTTGCGCAGTTTTTACCGCAAGAATTCCGCCAGGCCTTGGTCTTGAGCGAGGCTGACGGCTCGTCGTTACACGAGGCGTTGCGCAAGCTGGTCGGCGTTGATCATGCCGTCGTGGGTGCCATGCTGGTTGAAAAATGGCGATTTGCACCGGAGTTGGTTAGTACCATCGCACACCAGTATGACGTTGAACAGCTAGACACTGGTTTGTTTGCCTGTGTTTTTACGGCCAATCAGATCAGCAAACAACTGGGCTTCGGATTTGGTGGCAACCCGCGCATTCACCAACTACCTGAGCAGGTGATGCGGCGTATGGATGGGACATTGGACGAAGTCATCGCTTCTTCGAATGACTGGAATACGGTTTTTGAAGACGCAAAATTATTTGCAAAGCTATAGCAGGTGAAGCATGAAAGTGAAATTCTGGGGTGTCCGAGGCTCAATCGCATCGCCAGGGCCGTCCACTGTGCGGTATGGCGGCAACACCACCTGCATCGAAGTGCGTACAGACAACAACGAACTCATCATCATTGACGCGGGCACCGGTATTTTCCCGCTATCACAGTCATTGCTTGCAGAACTGCCCGTGACGGCCAACGTGTTAATCACTCATTCTCATTGGGACCATATTCAAGGCCTACCTTTTTTTGTACCCAACTTCATTCCCGGCAATACCCTGCGCTTGCATGGCGCGTATGACCCTGTGTCGGGCAAAGGTGTGGAACAGGTAATGTCGGTGCAGTTGCAGTACAGCTACTTCCCGGTGCGTGAAGCCGAGATGAAGGCGCGTATTGAATACGTCACGCTGACCCCAAACGAAAGTTTCCAGATTGGATCAGCGACAGTCACGCCGTTCATGATGAACCACCCTGTCATCGATTTCGGCTACCGCATCGAGGCCAATGGCAAGTCAGTCTTCTTTACCGGAGATCACGAACCGCCATCGAACATCTACGAGCCACAAGACCCAGAATATGCCGAATACCAGACTTTTGTGGACGCCAAAACAGCGGATATTTTGCGTGCCATGTCGGGTGTGGATGTTCTGATTGCAGACAGCTCATATACCAACGCAGAATATCCGGCCAAAAAGGGCTGGGGACACGGCACCTTCCATACCAGCATCGACTATGCTAGGCAAGCCGGTGCCAAGATGCTTTTTTGCACGCATCACGAACCAACCCGTAGCGATGACAAGCTGGAAGCGGCGTTTGAACAAGTCCTGCACGAGCATCCCCACCAACCTGGCGACCCGCAGTATCGCCTAGCCAGAGAAGGCGAAAGCTACGAGTTCTAGTTCCGCCAAGCATTGTGGGGCGGGATGTACTCCCGGGTGCCACTTTCAGCGCTTGCAGAGCAAAGGCTTCACCGCCTGCCAATCCAGCCACATTTTTATAAAATATATAGCTGCTAACCTAAGTTACATAATGACTGGAGGCAATTTTTTATAAATTCAGCCGCGCCCAGCAAACGGCATGTTGGTCGCCATCACCGTGTGAAACATCACATTGGCACTCAATGGCAGGTTCGCCATGTAGAGCACGGATTGACCGACGATGGTCACATCCATCACCGGTTCCACGGCTATCTGACCGTTGGGCTGCAGGATGCCTGCCTGCATTCTTTGTGTCATGTCGGTGGCCGCGTTGCCAATATCAATCTGCCCCACCGCAATACCGTACTTGCGTCCATCCAGCGAGGCAGATTTGGTCAACCCTGTGACAGCGTGTTTGGTGGCCGTGTAGGCAATCGTGTTCGGTCGTGGGGTGGTCGCTGAAATCGAACCATTGTTGATAATGCGCCCGCCTTGTGGCGACTGGGCTTTCATCACCCGAAACGCCTGACGCAGACACAAAAACATGCCGGTCAGGTTCACGTCCACCACGTTTTGCCACTGTGTGAACGTCAAATCCTCCAGCAAGACAGGTGGCGCACCACTGCCCGCGTTGTTGAACAGCACATCAACACGGCCAAATGCGCGCAATGCCGCATCGAACAGAGCCAGCACCGAGGTCTCTTGTGTCACATCGGTGGGAACCACCAAAGCATGATCAGGCGCAACACTCAGCGTCGCAACGTCTGCCAGAGCCTGTTCACGCCGACCTGCCAGTACCACACGATAGCCATCTTGCAAAAGGGCCAGCGCCGCCGCCTTGCCAATGCCAGAGCCCGCGCCGGTTACCACGGCAACTTTTATAACTTGATTCATAGAATGCACATATTTAAATAGCTAACTATGCTTTACCGATCTGGGCTATCGCCTGTTTTTACGACTTTTTTCTTTGGCTTTAACTGCGCCAGCCGAACGCCCAGAAGACTTGGCACCCGCCGTGGATACCCTAGGCGTACGTGCCAACGGCTCCGATATCTTGCGACTGCGTCGACCAGAAGGCATGCTGTCTGAATCAACGTCAAACACTGCACGCTCGTTGCCATCCCGCACGGAGTCTTTGTCTTTGAGTACTCGCGACGCTGTAGTTTCACCATCCTGCACCAAACGGAAATCAATGCGGCGCCCGTCCAGATCCACTCGGCTCACTTGAACCCGCACGCGAGTTCCCAAGGCATAACGCAGGCCGGTGCGCTCGCCGCGCAACTCCTGGCGGGCTTCATCGAAGCGGAAATACTCGCCCCCCAGTTCGGTAATATGCACCAAGCCCTCGACATACATCGCATCGAGCGTGATGAATAAACCAAAACTCGTCACCGAGCTGACCACACCAGAGAACTCCTCACCCAGGTGTTCGCGCATGTATTTGCACTTGAGCCAGGCCTCTACGTCGCGGCTTGCCTCATCGGCACGGCGCTCGTTGGCGCTGCAATGCAGACCGGCCGACTGCCAAGCCTGCATGTCCGCACTGAGCTTGCGCGGTTTCTGGCCGGGTTCGGCCACCCTGGATGCCAGGTTTTTCTCCAGCCGCTTTGACAATTTGGCGTGTGCTTCACCCGGCGTGGGTAAGGTTGGCAGGACGTACTTGTTCTTCGCCAGAATGGCTTTGATGACACGATGCACCAGCAAGTCCGGATAGCGCCGGATCGGACTGGTGAAGTGCGTGTACGCCTCAAACGCTAGGCCGAAATGGCCGCTGTTGATGGGCGTGTAGATGGCCTGCTGCATGGAGCGCAGCAGCATCGAGTGAATTTGCGCGGCATCCGGCCGGTCTTTGGTCGCGTTGGCAATGGCCTGAAACTCACCGGGTGACGGATCGTCGCTGATCGTCAAACCCACACCTGTGATCTTCAGGTAATTGCGCAGAATCTCTTTTTTCTCGGGCGTCGGGCCTTCGTGCACGCGGTAAAGACCAGGGTGTTTGCCCTGGGCAATGAAATCGGCGCTGCACACATTGGCCGCCAGCATGGCTTCTTCGATCAGCTTGTGCGCGTCGTTGCGAGTGCGTGGCACGATTTTCTCAATGTGCCCGGCCTCGTCACAGATGATTTGCGTTTCAACGGTCTCAAAATCTACCGCACCGCGACGCGCCCGCGACTTGAGCAAGGCCCGATATACGTCGTGCAGGTTAATCAGATCAACAACGCGGTCCTTGCGCTTGAGAGCTTCCGGCCCACGCGTGTTGGCAAGAATAGCCGCTACCTCGGTGTAGGTGAAGCGTGCGTGGCTGTACATGACAGCTGGGTAAAACTGGTAAGCAGAGACTTCACCATCTTCAGTGACTAGCATGTCGCAGACCATGCACAAGCGTTCCACCTCAGGATTCAATGAGCACAAACCATTGGAGAGTTTCTCAGGCAGCATCGGGATGACACGGCGCGGAAAATACACGCTGGTAGCGCGGTCATAGGCATCGACATCGATGGCCGAACCGTTTTCCACATAGTTACTCACGTCCGCAATCGCCACCAGCAGGCGCCAACCGGACGTTGCCGCCCTGCCCTTGCCGATTTTGGTGGGTTCGCAATACACCGCGTCATCAAAGTCGCGGGCATCTTCACCGTCAATAGTGACCAGCGGCACATCGGTCAGATCGACCCGTTGGAGCTTGTCCTGTGGGCGCACCTTGTCAGGCAAGGAACGCGCCTGCGCTATGCAAGCTTCTGAAAATTCATGCGGCACACTGTATTTGCGTACGGCAATTTCAATCTCCATGCCGGGGTCGTCAATTTCACCAAGCACCTCTTTGACACGTCCCACCGGCTGACCAAATAGCGAGGGTGGCTCGGTAAGTTCCACCACCACCACCTGCCCCGCTTTGGCTAGGCCTGTAGCGGCTTTGGGGATCATGATGTCCTGGCCGTAGCGCTTATCCTCGGGTGCCACGATCCAGATGCCGCTCTCATGCAACAGTCGACCAATGATGACTTGGCTGGTACGTTCGACAATTTCAACAACGCGGCCTTCAGGCCTACCCTTGCGGTCACTGCGCACGATACGAACTTTGACGCGGTCTTTATGCAAAACCGCCCGCATTTCGTTCGGAGGGAGATAAATATCGGCTTCGCCGTCATCTCGAATAACGAAACCATGGCCATCGCGGTGACCTTGAACAATACCTTCAACTTCTTCCAGCAACGCGCTGGTTTGCTTCATATTTTTGATACAATGCCTTTCTTTCCTGAAATGCCCAGGTGGCGGAATTGGTAGACGCACTAGTTTCAGGTACTAGCGAGTAACTTCGTGGGGGTTCGAGTCCCTTCCTGGGCACCAATATAAATGAAATCTGGTTGGTTTCGATGACACCTACCAGATGTTTTAAAACTAAAAGCCGCTGTTGATACAGCGGCTTTTTTGTTGCTGTAATTATCGTCAATGGCAAGCCTCAAATGGGCTGGGCTAACAGATCGTGACCCTGCGCACCAACGATCCGTGCCCGGGTAAATTCACCCACCTTCAACGTCTTGCTGATTTTTTCTGGCGGCAGGAGTTTCACCACGCCGTCAATCTCCGGCGCATCGGCATACGAACGGCCCAGACCACCCTTTTTACCCAGACCCGGCGCGTGGTCCACCAAAATCTGCATCGTCGCACCCACTCTTTTTTGCAACTTGGCTGCCGATACCTCCTCAGCCACGGCCATGAACGCGGCACGACGTTCTTCCCGCAGTGCTTCAGGCAACATTCCTGGCAATTCGTTCGCGGTTGCCCCTTTAACCGGGCTGTAGGCAAAACAGCCGACGCGATCAATCTGAGCCTCACGCATGAAATCCAGTAGGTGCGCAAACTCTTCTTCCGACTCACCTGGAAAACCGGAGATGAACGTGCTGCGAATCACAATATCAGGACAGGCCTCGCGCCAGCGCTGAATGCGCTCCAGATTTTTTTCACCACTGGCCGGACGCTTCATGCGCTTGAGCACATCAGGATGACTGTGCTGAAACGGCACATCCAGATAAGGCAACACCAATCCAGAGGCCATCAGCGGCAAGATGTCATCCACACTTGGGTAGGGGTAAACATAGTGCAAGCGAACCCAAGCGCCATAGCTCTGAGCCATCTCACCCAGCGTCTGCGCCAGCTCCAGCAAGCGCGTTTTGATCGGCTTGCCGTTCCAGAAACCGGTGCGGTATTTCACATCCACACCATAAGCCGACGTATCCTGGCTGATCACCAGCAACTCCTTCACGCCGCCTTCAAACAAGGCCTGCGCTTCTTTCAGCACATCGCCAATGGGCCGCGACACCAAGTCGCCACGCATGGACGGGATGATGCAAAACGTGCAGCGGTGGTTGCAGCCTTCACTGATCTTGATGTAAGCATAGTGTCGTGGCGTCAGCTTGATACCCGCCACGCCAAACGCATTGGGCACCAGGTCCATGAACGGATCATGAGGCTTAGGCAGGTGATGATGCACCGCATCCATCACTTCCTGTGTCGCCTGTGGTCCTGTCACCGCCAGCACACTGGGATGCATTTGACGTACCAGATTGCCACCAGTATCACCAGCTTTGGCACCCAGGCAACCCGTGACGATCACCTTGCCGTTTTCTGCCAGTGCCTCACCAATGGTGTCCAGGCTTTCCTTCACCGCGTCATCGATGAAGCCACAGGTGTTGACGATGACCAGATCGGCACCCTGGAAAGTTTTGACCGTTTGATAACCCTCGGCACTCAATTGGGTCAGGATCAACTCGGAATCCGTCAGCGCCTTGGCACAACCCAAGCTGACAAAGCCCACCTTTGGAGCTGGTGCCCCTCGCAAAATTTCACTATTCATGCACTGATTGTTTGTATTTCAGGGATTACTCTTGATGCCAAAGGCACCAAGCAGCTGCCCTGTCTGCTTTTGCATTTGCTCCTGCATCTGCGCCAGCATATTTTTGGATTGTTCCAGATTGCCGCCCATCATGGCTTGTATCACGGGTGGCTGCAGTGTGACAAACTGCGACCACATTTCAGGGGTAAAACCCTTGGACTGCTCGGCAAACCGGGTTTGCACATCGATCAGCGACTGAATGTTATTTTCCAGATACCCACCCAGCATGCCCTGCATGGCGTTTCCATAAAAACGGATCAGACTCTCCAACACAGGTGCCGTAAACATCGGCGAACCACTGGCTTCTTCTTCCAGAATGATCTGCAACAAAATGCTCCGGGTGATGTTTTCGCCGGTTTTCACATCCAGCACCTCGAAAGACTCACGCTTCATCACCAAAGCTTTCACCTCCGACAACGTGATGTAACTGGAGGTAATGGTGTCGTAAAGCCGCCGGTTAGGGTACTTCTTGATGATCCGTTGTTGGCCCGACGCTGGTGCTTGGGTGGCGTTGTTCATATGCATCCTGGGGCTCATCCTGAGCGCGGTTAATTCATTTCAATCTGATAAACATTGTAAAGATCGACTACTGTTGTGGGTTGTCGAGGTTTACCCTCGCTGACGCCATAGCCAGCCATTACGACGACACTGAGTGTCGGGGCATGCAGCTACAAATTCACACTAAGTGAGTCAAAAAAAGGATTTTTGTTACCAGGTTTTGAAATCTGAATCTGACACTATTCAGAAAACCTTGGTAGGCGCGATTGGACTCGAACCAACGACCCCCACCATGTCAAGGTGGTGCTCTAACCAGCTGAGCTACGCGCCTGAGTTCTTCAGGAAAACCGCAAGTATAGCGTGAATATTCAATCCTCTGGCACGTGACCAAGAAGATTATTTTTACTGCAACCTGATTGATAATTGACGTTTACGTTAACGTCAATGTTATTGAAGGAGACAACTATGGACATTCAAGGCAAAGTATTTATCGTGACGGGCGGTGCATCTGGTCTGGGCGAAGGCACTGCTCGCATGATCGCTGCTGCCGGTGGCAGCGTGGTCATAGCCGACATGCAGGCCGATAAAGGCGAGGCTGTTGCCAAAGACATCGGCGGCTATTTTGTCAAATGCGATGTCAGTCAGGAAGCCGACGCGCAAACCGCTGTGGCTAAGGCCACAGCGGTAGGCAAACTGATGGGCCTGGTCAATTGCGCAGGCGTCGCACCGGCTGAGAAAACAGTCGGCAAGAGCGGGCCGCACACGCTGGCCACATTCAGCAAATGCATCACAGTTAACCTGATCGGCAGCTTCAACATGATCCGCCTGTGTGCCGATGCCATGAGTAAAAACTCCCCCGAAGCAACCGGCGAACGCGGCGTTCTGATTTCGACGGCCTCCGTTGCAGCCTATGACGGACAAATGGGGCAAGCCGCCTACAGTGCTTCCAAAGGCGGCATTGTGGGTATGACGCTACCTATAGCCCGCGATCTAGCGCGCAACGGCATCCGCAACATGACGATTGCGCCTGGCATCTTCGGAACACCCATGCTGTTTGGCATGCCCCAAGAGGTGCAGGATGCGCTGGCGGCGACCGTCCCCTTTCCCTCCAGGCTGGGTACGCCGCAGGATTACGCCAAGCTGGTACGGCATATCTTTGAGAACGACATGCTCAACGGCGAGGTCATCCGCCTCGACGGCGCCATCCGCATGGCACCGCGCTAAATCTGTAGAGCCAGCGGCGCGGTTTCTACAATCGCGCCATGTCCATTCCCCAAACCTTTGTTCAGGAACTGCTAGCCCGCGCGGACGTGGTGGAAATCGTCGGGCGTTACGTCCAGCTCAAAAAAGGCGGCGCCAATTTCATGGGGCTGTGCCCGTTTCACAGCGAAAAGTCCCCGTCTTTTTCGGTCAGTCCAACCAAACAGTTTTACCACTGCTTCGGCTGCGGTAAAACCGGTAACGCCATCGGATTTCTGATGGAACACGCAGGCATGAGCTTTGTCGAAGCCGTGCAAGACCTGGCCCAGCAGTTTGGCATGCAGGTGCCCGAAGACGATGCCAGTCCGCAGGACCGCGCTCGCGCCGCCGAGCAGCGGCAAAAACAGCACACCTTGAACGATGTGCTGGAAAAAGCCTGCAAGGCCTATCAAAAACACCTCAAGAGCTCGCCGCGCGCGGTAAGCTATTTCAAGGGCCGAGGTCTGTCTGGCTTGATAGCCAAGCAATTCGGTCTGGGCTACGCGCCGGAGGGCTGGCGCAGTCTGGCCAGCGTGTTCCCCGCCTACGATGACCCGCTTCTGGTGGAAAGCGGCCTGGTCATCCTGAACGAAGAAGAGGGCGGCGAGGCCAAACGCTACGACCGGTTCCGCGACCGCGTCATGTTCCCAATCCGCAACATCAAGGGCGAATGCATCGGTTTTGGCGGACGCGTGCTGGGTGACGACAAACCCAAATACCTGAATTCCCCCGAGACACCTGTCTTCAGCAAGGGTCGAGAACTCTACGGCCTGTTTGAAGCGCGTGGTGCCTTGCGCGAATACGGCTATGCGCTGGTCACTGAAGGCTACATGGACGTGGTGGCGCTGGCACAGCTGGGTTTTCCCAACGCGGTAGCTACCCTGGGCACCGCCTGCACGCCCGAGCATGTGCACAAATTGTTTCGTTTCACGGATGTGGTGGTGTTCAGCTTTGACGGCGACGGCGCTGGCAGACGTGCGGCACGCAAGGCGCTGGATGCAGCCCTGCCCTTGGCCACCGACATACGAAGCGTCAAATTCCTGTTTTTGCCCTCGGAGCACGATCCCGACAGTTTTATTCGCGAGCATGGCAAGGAAGCCTTTGCGCGCTACGTCAGCGAAGCCGTGCCGCTCAGCCGCTTTCTCCTCGACGCTGCGCGTGACGGCTGCGACCTGCACACCGCCGAAGGCCGCTCGCACCTGTCCAGCAACGCTAAACCATTGTGGGAGTTGCTGCCGACCGGTGCATTGAAGCAGCAACTGCTGACCGAAATAGCCGACCTGGTGCAACTCTCCAGCCGCGAATTGAGCGACGTGTGGTACCCGGCGCAAGCCAAGCCCAAACGCGCCCGTAAAGAAAACTATCAGGAAAATAGCAACTCACGCAATGAAGACGGGGGCTACCGCCCGAAATCTTATAAGCCAAAAAACAGTCAACGCCCATCGACAAGCAGCCGCCTGCCAGCCAATAAGGCCGATCACGCTGCGCGCACTCTGCTGGATAACATGGCAGCACTGGAGGCCTTGTCCGCCGAAGACCACAGACTCCTTTGCGCGCTGGATGCCCCTTATGGGCCACTGTTTGCCTGGTTGGAAGCTCAATTTCACGAGCACGGTGCCCAACCCTGGGTGGCGTTGCGCGAGGGCTTGCAAGGTCACGAGAGTGAAGCATTTGCATTGAAGCTGATGGCTGGCCACGAGCTCGGCGTTGACGACGACGCGGCGGAGGCGGCCGCAGAGTTGCGCCAACTGCTCAACCGCATGCTGATCGAACAACTCAAAATTGACGAAACGCTGGCCATCGAGGCTGCAAAAGCTGACCCGGCCGCCTTGCTCCGTTACCGTGAATTACAGGCGCGTCGACAGGCACTGGAATCGGCCGCCTGAGTATCAAGCTAGCGTCGCAACTCATGCGACAGATTGGCGAAATAGGTATAATCCAGCGTTTTCGCCCAGGCAAGCGCGACAGCAGCACCTCCGGAACCGGCCAACATGATGCATTGACTCAAGCATCCGGCCACCTCACCGCAAGGACTGCACACCAAATGTTCGCCCATCCGTCTTGCCGGACATTGCCCAATTTTGCGATGTTTTTTCCAAACGCTGGTCTGCCCGCAGCGCTCCACATGCTTCGTTTTTCGTTGTTTTGAGGTTCCTACATGCCTGCTTCCAAATCCAAGACACCTGCCGCGCCGGTGGGCAAGACCAGCGCTGTCAAAAAATCAGCCAGCAAACCCAAAATATTGAAAGAGCCCGCCGTGCCCGCATCGAAATCTAAAGTCAACGCCGCTGTCGAAGAAGTCAAGGTGATTGCCGCTGACGAACCTGTTGCGAAGAAAAAAGTTACCAAAGCGCCCAAAGCCGTTACCAACAAGGAAACACCCAGCACTGGCGCCAAACGTGGCCGAAAACCCAAAGCTGGCAAAGCTGCCGCGGATGTGGATGACATGGACATGTCTGACATTGAAGATGATCTGGCAGGCGAGCCCGAGGCAGAAGTTGCCGGAGTTGCGGAGACCGTCGAAAAGGTCAAGCCACTGCGCATGAAGATCAGCAAGGCCAAAGAGCGTGCGCTGATGAAAGAATTTGGTCTCGACGAGACCGTCTTGTCCGAAGAGGAAATGCTGACGCGTCGCGCGCTGCTCAAAGCCCTGCTGAAACTCGGCAAAACGCGTGGCTATTTGACGCACGGTGAAATTTCTGACCACTTGCCCGACAAACTGGTGGATGTCGAAACGATGCAAGTCGTCATTTCCATGCTCAACGACATGGGCGTGGCCGTCTACGAAAACACGCCTGACACCGAAACGCTGTTGCTCAACCAGAACGGCCCAACCGCTGCCACGGAAGAAGAAGCCGAAGAAGAAGCCGAAGCCGCGTTGAGCACGGTGGACAGCGAATTTGGCCGCACCACCGACCCAGTTCGCATGTACATGCGCGAAATGGGCACCGTGGAACTGCTGACGCGTGAAGGTGAAATTGAAATCGCCAAGCGCATCGAAGGCGGTTTGATGGCGATGATGGAAGCGATCTCCGCCTCCCCTGCCACCATCGACGTGATCCTGCAACTTGGTGAAGATATCCGTAGCGACAAGGTGGTCATCACCACCATCGTGGATGGCTTTACTGACCCCAACGAAGCCGATGACTATGTGGCTGAAGAAGATTTTGACGAATTTGACGCCGATGACGACGACGATGGCAACGGTGGCTCCAAGGCGCTGACCCGAAAACTGGCCGAACTGAAGAAAGACGCCATGGGTCGGTTTGACCGCATGCGCGAGCACTTCGAGGCCATTCATGCGATCTACAGCAAGGAAGGCTATGGCACGCCCAACTACCTGAAGACGCAACGCGCTTTGTCCGACGAGCTGATGTCTATCCGCTTCACCGCCAAAACCATTGAAAAATTGTGCGATATGGTGCGCGGTCAAGTGGACGAGGTGCGTAAGAACGAGCGCGAACTGCGCCGCATCATTGTGGACAAGTGTGGCTACCCACACGCCCAGTTCATCGCCGAATTCAGTGGCCGTGACAAACACCACAACAAGGTTGCCAGCCACCTGCTGGACCTGAAATGGATCGAAAAGCAAGCCGCCTCCGGCAAGCACTGGGCTGCGGTCATGGAGCGCAACATCCCGCCTGTGCAAGAACTGCAACAGCGCTTGCTTGACCTGCAAAACAAGGTCGTGGTGCCGCTCGACCAGCTCAAGGACATCAACAAGCGCATGAACGAAGGTGAATACGCCTCACGTGCCGCCAAGAAGGAAATGATCGAGGCCAACTTGCGTCTGGTGATCTCCATCGCCAAGAAATACACCAACCGTGGCCTGCAATTCCTTGACCTGATTCAGGAAGGCAATATCGGCCTGATGAAGGCGGTGGACAAGTTTGAATACCGTCGCGGCTACAAGTTCTCAACCTACGCGACATGGTGGATTCGCCAGGCCATCACCCGCAGTATTGCGGACCAGGCGCGCACCATTCGGATTCCGGTGCACATGATCGAAACCATCAACAAGATGAACCGCATCAGCCGCCAGCACTTGCAGGAGTTTGGTTACGAGCCCGATGCATCGGTGTTGGCTGAGCGCATGGAAATTCCGGAAGACAAGATCCGCAAGATCATGAAAATCGCCAAAGAGCCGATTTCCATGGAAACGCCAATTGGTGACGACGACGACAGCCACCTGGGTGACTTCATTGAAGACGGTGCCAACACCGCGCCAATGGAAGCCGCCATGCAGGCCGGTCTGCGCGACGTGGTCAAAGACATTCTCGACAGCCTGACCCCACGCGAAGCCAAGGTACTGCGCATGCGTTTCGGCATCGAAATGACCAACGACCACACGCTGGAAGAAGTCGGCAAACAGTTCGACGTAACCCGCGAACGCATCCGCCAGATCGAAGCCAAGGCACTACGCAAGCTCAAGCACCCCAGCCGCTCAGACAAGCTGCGCAGTTTCACCGACAACCTGTAAGCACCCGTTCAGCGTTTACATAAGAAAAGCGCTTCAAGCCCAGATAGAACGGGCATGAGGCGCTATTTTTTTTGTCCCAACCCAACCGGCATTGATGTCGGCTTGAACGCCAACCTCGGATCATTCGGATCAAGCAAGCGGATGCCGGAACCGCCCCATGGCGTCCTCCACCTGGGCGCGAATCACGCAATCTTCGGCATGGTCGTTGATCAAACCCATGGCCTGCATGAAGGCATACACGGTCGTGGGGCCGACGAACTTCCAGCCCCGTTTTTTCAGGTCCTTGGACATCGCCACAGATGCCGACGAGGTGGATGCGGACTGAAACGGTGCGACATGGCGAGCCTCGTAGCGCCACACATAAGCGGCCAGCGAGCCTTCACGGACCTTCAGTTCCTGCGCACAGCGCGCGTTCTGAATCACCGCCTCAATCTTGCCGCGATGGCGCACGATGCCCGCATCCCCTAGCAGCCGTTCGACATCACCCGCACCATAACTAGCCACGGCGTCGATGTCGAAATTCTGAAACGCAGCGCGAAAGTTCTCTCGCTTGGCGAGGATGGTGCGCCAACTCAGGCCCGACTGGAAGGCTTCCAGGCTGAGCTTCTCAAACAAACGCCGATCATCGGCGACCGGAAAGCCCCACTCTGTGTCGTGGTAGTGGAGGTAATCCGGCGTTGCCGCGCACCACTGGCAGCGCAGACGACCATCGGGGCCAAGCACGGTTGTACTCATCGTCAAAATCTCCTCATGTAGCTGCAACAGCAGGTCAGTCCAATAGAAAGCGCATGCGTTCTTCGGCATGCGCCGGGGCAACATCCAAAATTTCCGCAGTCACGATACTCTGCATGACAAAGGGATCAGCATCCACCCATTGCTGCAGATTTTGAGAACTGGTCTGGCGCACCAGTACGATGCCACCCTGCTGCGCTCGCAGGCTGCCAGCCATCTTGAAATCTGCCGGGGAACGATTCATGGTCAGACGCGTGGTATCTCTGCGGTGACAGGCTGCGGCAGCACCGAGTCCAGCCATTCCTCCATCTGAGCCACTTCCGACTGAACGAAGGCAGCGTCATGGAAGGTTTGGGCCAGCACTGCCACGCCTTGACTGCGGGCCAACAAATGCATGGCCAAAGCACCAGCATCGGCACCGCGACCTGCCTGCTCAAATTGCCGAGCTAACCAGACTCTAAACAAAGTGAACAATTCACTGGCCGGCACCAACGCCGGGTGAGCAAGCTTGGACAATTCACTGCACAGCGACCCCACCGGGCAGCCGTGCGCCATGATCGGTGTCTGATTGGCAATCAATATACGGATGAAGCTGAGGATGCGCTCTGCTGGCATCGCCCATTGGTTCTCCCACAGCGTCAGCATAGCCTCGGTACGTGCTACGCGGAGACCAATCACCGCATCCAAAATCTCGTCTTTGGTCTTGAAATGGTGGTAGAAGTTGCCACGGGAGATTCCCACCACATCGGCAATGTGCGCAAAAGAGGTGTGCTCGAAGCCCTGGCGGTAAAAAAGATCGTCAGCGGCTTCGATGATCTGGCTGCGGGTACTGGGAGCGGACATGGCAAGAACTCAGTCAAATTAAGACGATCATCCCATTCTGCGTAAAGAGTAGGTCAATTGTCCTAGTTTGTCAAATAAAAGCCTTGTCCAATGAGGTATGAGCCTGAACGGTTTGCGTATTTCCACCCAGGAGTGAGCCTGAGTCGACGAATTTACGGTTGAACTTGTTGCTTGATCATCCAAGGATGGTGATCAATATGGACGAGGCCAAACTGCGCA
>JARLJH010000035.1 GCA_031291305.1 Rhodoferax sp.
ATTGCAAGCTGCGCGCGTTTCATGATCAGCATTTCATACCTTTATATATTGGCCCATCGCCATGGGAACGGAAATGGGTGCCAAGGGTACAAGAACGCCAACTGAGTAAATTGATGCGCATCAAGCAAGCGCTTGAAACTTCTTTGTGTGTATCCGGGTAGGTTGGGTTTTCGTGAAGAGTTTGCAGGGTGCGTTCTGGCGAATAGCCAAGCACATCGGGCTGAAAAGACGGCGATAGTGATTTCGACATTGCCGAGATCAGTTCCGGATGCCTTTCGTCCAACATGAAGACTCCATTTTCACCCAAGTTGCTCTGCGCCACTGCGTGCAAGGCTTGCCTGTACACCAAAGACGATTGCACTTTACTTATGGTTACCTTGGTGACGACTCCATATCTACCTGCTTTTCAGCGGTTATGGATAACATGACGGCGGCTTCCATTAACCAATTCCTAACTGGAGTTCATCATGAGACTTTTAAACCAAATCATTGGCGCTGTCGTGGCGGAAGAAGCTGTCGAGAAGCTCGACCCTGAAGCCGGTTTCTTCAAAAAGGGAATGGCTGCGATTGCGGGTTTCGAAGGTGAAAAAATGATCGAAGAAAAGATCGACGAACACACCGCGGCAAAAGACGATTCGGCGCCGACGACGACGTGAAGCCTTGATTCAGCATGCATGCTATTCTGTTCCCGGATATTTCGTCCACTTTCAGGAGTTGTTCATATGTCTAAGATTTTCTCCGTTGCCTTTGGCAACTTGCTGGTAATTGGTCTACTGTTCTCTCAGGTCGCGAATGCCGCTTCCGACTGCGAGGCTAAAGCACTCAGCAAGGAAGGAAAACCATTGGCAGGCGCAGCCAAGGCGGCGTTTATCAAGAAATGTGAAGTCGCTGCCAAGAGTTCCTCAGGGTGCGACGAAAAGGCAGTGGACAAGAATGGGAAGCCACTGGCCGGTGCCGCTAAAAGCTCCTTCATGAAAAAGTGCGAAGCTGACGCGAAGTAAAAAGAGAGAGTCCGACGCTACGGCTGGATAGCTTGGCATGGCCGTGGCGTGTCTGATGCCGCTGGTTTGAGTGATCGGCCTGCGGCTATCAAGTCGAAAATCTGACCGCCAGGTAGGTGACTTTACCTGCCCGCCACTGGGAATACGCCCAAAATCCAGGCCAACGGCTCTTCAAGACACACCGACGACATTCGACTGCCTGAAATGACCCTCTCAAAGCCGACGGTAAACCGTTGCTAATTTCGTCAGAAAAAATTTCTGACATCAGATCAGCAACGGGTACTCGGGGTTGCTGGTTTACGGGCGGCTTGGGATTTCGCAAGCCTGCCGGGTCAAGCAAATCCTTATTGCTCCTCGATATTCCCGGTATCGGCATCTAAGCTGACTTCATGCGTAACTTTGCCGTCCCGGATGTCAAAGGAATAACGCAGTCTGCCTTTCTCCCGCTCCAGTCCTTCCTCGATGATTTTGCCCGGATGTATCTTGAGCGCGGTCGCACGAGCTTGCTCCATAGTGATCTTGGCCTGCCCTGCGAGTTCTTGACCCTTGTAAGCGTACGCATTAACAGCTGCCAATGACAGCACCAAACCTAATGAGATGATTGTGCGAATTTTCGATAGTTTCATGATGATGCTCCTGTAGAGTCGACTGAAATACGGCAGCCGCTTTTACTGCTGCCTTTGTGATCAGTCTACGCACCGACAATTAGCGCTGACTTAGCTGCCCCTCCATTTCTAATTTATCCAATACGCTGCAGCGATTGGCAGTAACAAGACCACGTCTCCAGCCAGCCAGACTATCGCTGCACGAGCTTCAGAACGTTTACTCCGCCGCCTCCAGCGAGCGGTGTCGAGCTCGCGTCACACCTGACAGACACCGACGACACCTGCTTGGGCTCCGTTACATATCAATATCAATTCAGGTGCAGGATTTTGAAATGGTCATACCTGGGGATTCTGGTGGCTCTCTTGGGGGCTACCGGTTGGATGCAGACGCTCGATGCTATTGGGGGAGAGTGACTGAAAAGCCTTCACCGCCGCACTACACTCCTTAGCCGCAATCAACATGGGGCGCATGGAACGTACGCGTTTGACAAAGCGATGGTCACGAGCGTCAAGGAGCGCTGGTAGGCGCGTGTGGGAACGCCACGGTTACCAGTAATCCTGACTGATCCAACTTAGTTGCGAAGTCGAGGGTCACGTTGGCGCCAAGGCGATCAGCGATGGTTTTCACGATGGACAGGCCTAGACCAGAACCGATTTCGTCATTGCCGATCACCCGGTAAAACGGATCAAAGACGCGCTGGCGATGTTCTTCAGAAATGCCCGGCCCCGAATCGGCCACCTGCAACTCTGTATTGCCATCACGTTCACCGATCGACACATCAACCTGGCCACCTCTTGGCGTATAGCGAATCGCGTTATCTACCAGGTTCTTGGTCATGATGTACACGTCAATGTCTTGTGCCGACACCAGAGCGTCGCTGCCGGTCTCGTGCAGCACCATGCCAAGGTCAATTTCCTTGGCTAGAGCCAGTGGCATCAGGTCTTCGAGCACCCGGTGGCAAACGCGACGAACCGACACCACGCCTGCTGATAACTTGTCCGAATCCTGTGCCCGTGCCAACGCCAACAGTTGGTCCAGCAACTGGCGTGATCGTTGCAAGCCTGACTGCAAGGCGTCGACGCGCTCACGCGCCTGCTCAGACAACTCGGTCGCAGCCAGCCGCTCTGATTGCAGAGACAGTGCCGTCAGCGGCGAACGAAGTTCATGCGCAGCATCGGCCAAGAAGCGCCGCTGTAACGCCATGGACTGAGCCACCCTGGCCAACAACCGATTTATTGCCACCACAAATGGGTGAACCTCGGTCGGCACATGATCGAAATTGAGCGCTTGCAAACCCTGTCCATCACTGTGGTCCAGGTCGAGCGCCAGTTGGGTCATGGGCTTGAACATCCGGCTTATCAGGACATTCACCAGCAAAAGCAACACGGGAATCAGCACAAAAAATGGCAGCACCGTGCGCAGCGCACTGTTCCGAGCAATTTCATTGCGCACAGATGTCCGCTGACCGATTGCGATGCGTACCCCGCTATCCAACGGCTTGACCAGAATCCGCCAAGTTTCATCATTTGCCGATACGGTCTGAATGCCATTGGGTAAACTGCTTTTCAAATCAAGTCTCATGGGATTCGATGTGCTGGCCAACAATGGCTGTGGTTGCAGGGCTTGCAATATGACACGTGCCTCAGGATCAACTTCCGAAGCCATAGCGGCTTGCGTAGCAGAGGATACTTGTAAATGGTGACTGTTGACCAGAATCGCCATTTGGCGCAGTTGGTCATCCTGCATTTCGTTGACTTCCTGAAAAGCGGTGGCAAACGAAAATACCCCAGCGACCAACGCCATTCCAACTATGACCGTCGTTATCCAGGCCGAGAGTCTGGACTGGAGCGACCGCCCGTTGGTTACTTGGAGACCATCCATCCCATGCCCCTCACGTTCTGGATGGCTTTGGCCCCCAGCTTTTTGCGCAGCGTGTGGATCAGGAACTCCACTGCGTTGCTATCCACCTCTTCATTCCAGCCGTAAATCCGCTCCTCAAGGTCCGATCGGGACAGTATGGCCCCAGGACGCGCCATCAATGCCATCAGCAATGAAAACTCCCTGCCAGATAGGGTGATAGTGTCTCCATTACGGTTCACCTCCCGTGTGGCGGGGTCCAGGGTGATCACGCCATTGGAAAGAACCGGGCCAGCCACGCCGCCTTTGCGACGTATGACGGCGCGCATGCGTGCTAGCAATTCGGTCATTTCGAAGGGCTTGAGAACGTAATCATCCGCGCCGCTGTCCAGGCCGCGGATTCGGTCGTCCAGGGTATCCCGGGCGGTGATGACCAGCACCGGCACCGGGTTGTTTTTGCCGCGTAAGCCACGCAAGACTTCCAGGCCGTCTCTCTTGGGCAAGCCCAGGTCCAGCAGTACGACGTCGTATACCTGAGTGGCCAGGGTGTTCAACGCCGTCTGGCCATCTCGCACCCAATCGACGGCATAACTGGCCTCCTTAAGCGACTGGGCCACCACCTCGCCAATCATCCGGTCGTCTTCAACCAGCAAAACGCGCATACGTCAACTCCGAGATTTTTTTGATTTGCGGCCTGAGATGGGCTACCACGGGAAGCATCGACAACGCCACGATCCCCATGGACATCCAGGTCAGATGGGCCTGTACCCAGGGCATCTGACCAAACCAGAACCCTGCCATTATCAGACTGGCGCACCATACCAGCGCACCGATCACGTTGTAGAAAAGAAAGCGTTTCGGGCACATGCCTGATAGGCCAGCCATGAAGGGCGCCACGGTGCGCACCAGCGGAACAAAGCGCCCGATGGTCACGGTCGATCCACCAAATCGGTTGAAGTAGGCTTTGGTCTGTGCAAGGTGACTCGGCTTGATCCAGCCACGCCGTACCAAAAATTGACCGATCCGCGAGCGCCCGATAGCGTAATTGGTGCTATCTCTGGCGACGGCGGTCAGGGTGATCATCGCAATGGTCAATGCAGGCGACATGCCGGATATGCCCAGAAAAGTCCCGCACGCAAATAGCAGCGTGTCACCTGGCAGGAAGGGCAGTATGACCAAACCTGTTTCACAAAAGATGACGGCAGCAATCAAGGCGACACCAAACAGCCAGTTTTGCGCCAGAAGCGTCATCATGCCTTGATCGCTGCCGAACCAGCTTAGCAATCCAGTTGTAATCATCTCGTCTCCTTAAATAATGGGGACATCAACTCGTTTGTGAACCACTAAAGTTCACGCATCCGTTGCACCGCAGGCACCCTTGTCTCGGCCTGTGCCCCTTTGACAGCGACCACTGCGGAGACAAATGCGATGCCGAGCACGGTAGCCAGATAGGCCCAAGGAATGCTCAGAAAATCTGGCGGTGGATCAAACACACTGGTCAACAACTTGATCAACATCCAGGCCAGGCCGACACCCGTCGCTGTGCCGACAATGGCGCCAGTAGTAAAAGTGAAGAGCGATTCACTCCACAAAAACGCCCCCAATTGTTTCGGTTTTGCCCCCAGGGCGGACAGAATCGCAAACATACGCCGCCGGTCGGCCAGACCCAGTGCCAGGATCAAGCCGGTGGTCCCCGCCACCATCAACACCGCAAAACCAAGCTCCAGCCGGGTCAATCCGGTCAAGTCAACTGAGGTCAAACTCGACCCGATCAAATGCCTGGCCTGACTGATGTCACTCACCTTGACCCCCGGCAAGGACGCGACAATGGTGCGTGCTGCTGCGGCGACATCCGATGGAGAAGACGTGGTTTTTAACAGCACCACCTCGGCGCCATCGCTGCTGGTTTGCTGTGCAATGTAGGAGGCATTGGCCACAATAAACGAGTCACGCGGGGCGGTAGGGAACTCCCGAACGACACCGATGAAGTGAAACTTCACAGGGTGATACTGATGGTCCTGCCCATTCTGAAGACGCAGATTGAGTTCGTCCCCAAGCTGCAACTGAAAGTCCTTCACCGTTTCGTCTGAGACCAAGACACCATCGGGCGTGTTGGCCAGAAGGTCAAGCACTGATTTGGCTGTTCCCCCCTGAAAATATGCATCCGATATTTTTGTGACATCACCAATATGCCTGGCATCGATGCCGTAGAGGTCTTGCAAATCGTTACCCACATAGGCGAGTCGATGTTGCATGGCTTGCGCCGCCACGACGCCAGGTACAGCAGCGAGTTTCCTCAATTTGCCTGATGCAGGCGCCATCATGCTGCCCGACACGGCCACATCAGCACCATTGGTAAGCTCTGCATCCACCAACGCCTGAGCGTGATAGGTAGTGTTAAAAATGGCGGTCGAGGTGGCGAAGGCAAAAGCCAGTGCGACCAGTGCCACGCCTTGCGTGATGCGCTTGCGCTGACGCCCCATGGCCGCCACCACCAACCCGGACAGCGATCCAGCGATCGGCTGAAACACGGCAGACAAGCCGCGACGACCGCGAACAAGACCCGTAAGGCACAACCGAACTGTCAGCAACCCGGTCCCCAGCCAGAACAGGATGGGTGCCAGAAAGGCTTGATAGTCCACCATGGACGCTGATGTACCTTCGGGCGACAAGACAACTTGGTAGCCGGTGCTCCAGGTCCGCCAGAAGACGATTGCTGACAGAGTGATCAGGATGTAATCCAGACCGATGCGCCGCCAGATTGGGGTTGAGTCCTGTCCGATGGTCAGGCGGGCGGCCGCGACAGTTGTGTGCCTGGCGTCATTCAACGCGGGAATGACGATGGCAACGGTGGCCAACATCAAGCCAGCTAACACGGCAATCATGCTCCAGATGACGGTTGACGCATCCAAAACGACGATACCGAGCAAAAATCGGGTCGACATGGCTGCAATGGCCAATCCGCCCAAGGCACCCAACAGGCCAACATAGGCGGCTTCCGCCGCTGCCAGCTTCAAAATAGTGGCTTGGGACGCACCGCGCAATCGCAACAGCGCTTGATCACGTCGACGTCGGTCACCACCAGAACTGGCAACAGCAAAGGTGACCAAGGCGGCCAACAAGGCCCCCGGCGTCCCCAGAAACAGGAACAACACCCTGGCATACAGCGCATCGCTGCGCACAGCGTCAAGGCGCGCTGCCAGGTTGTCAGCGACGATGCCATTGCCCGCGATGCGTGCTTCAAGATTTCTGGCCGAGCCCTGGACCGAAGTGAATGCAGCCTCAGGGTTGTTCGGCAGCTGGTCATGCATCAGGCCCACATGGAGTTGCAAGCGCACCGAATCTGGGCGTACCACCATTTGAGGGTCAAAGAAATCATGCCACATCGCCATCGGCAGCAGCAACACATTGTCAGGTGGTGCCTGCGGTGCAGCGCCAGGTGGCACACCCACTGCCTGAAACATAGAGTTGGCATTGGGTAGATCCACAATGCCTGCGACCTTGACCTCAACTACGGGCAATCCAGTGCGATGAATCGTCACGGTGTCGCCGACGGTGACGTGCAAATTTGCAGCAGTCTGCTGGGCAATCAATACGCCATCAAGACCACCCAGGAGCGGGCGGAATTGGCTAGGGAAATTTTGCGCATAACTGGCATCGATGCCAAGCACCTTGCCTATGCCCGTGGTTTGGGTGGTGGCGCCTGTCTTTGATTCGAGGCTGTCCACACTGGCATAGACCACAGTTTGCAGTTTCGCCACCGCCGCCGCTTTGTGAACCGCCTGACCAATGGCGTCCACAGACGTTCCGGGAACGAGCTGAACTTGCCAGTCAACCGGCACACCTTCGATGGCTCGGTGGGTCATTGACGATGCGCTGTGCGACAAAAAGGCCCCCAGCGCCGCCAGCATCGCCACAGTCAGGGCAATACCGGCGATGGTGCCCGCCAGACGACCCCGGCGATCCTGAAGGAGCCCTCTTAGCCAAAGCTTCATCATGAGGTGACCCTCTCTGGCTGCGTGGTGGAAAGTACCCCGTGGTGCATCCGCCAGACCTGGCTCATGCGTTGCGCCACGGCCGGGTCATGGGTTGAGATCACCAGCGCTGTATCGGTGCCTTCAAGATGCAGCAGCAAGGCATCCAGCACGCCCCGTCCGGTTGGATGATCGAGCTGACCGGTGGGTTCATCTGCCAGGATCAGGCCCGGCTTGCCGGCAATGGCGCGGGCCAACGCAACGCGTTGCATCTGGCCACCGGAGAGTTCCTCCGGTAACTTGTCTGCAAGTTCAGTTAAATCAAAGGTATGTAGCGCCGCATTGACTGCGGCATCCATGTCCTGTTTGCCATAGCCCATGATGAGCGGCAGTGCGACATTTTCTGCAACGGTCAACGGTGCCAACAAACTCGGTGACTGGAATGCCAGTGCAATTTTGTTCGGTAGCAACTGTTCGGTTGCGCCCAATGCCGGCCACGCAAGCTCACCCGTGCTGGGCGTGTCCAAAGCGGCCATCAAATGCAGCAGGGTTGATTTGCCACTGCCAGAACTGCCAATGATGGCAATCCGATCCTTTTTGTAAATACTAAAGCTGGCCGATACCAAGGCGGGCACAAGAACGCCACCCTGAAGGTAAGTGCGACCAAGGTCGTGTGCTTGAACCAATACATCAGACATGTTGTAACCGCCCATCCCGAAGTGTCAAAAGTCGATCCGCCTGAGAGGCAAGACTTTTACTGTGTGTAAAGATCAGCATGGCCATGCCCTCTTGGCGGCGCTGTAGCAGCTGATGCATGATGCTGTTCTCGGTGTCAGAGTCGACCTCGGCGGTCGGTTCATCGGCCAGCAGTACCTGTGGTCTGGCAGACAACGCAACGGCCAAACCACCGCGCGCGACCTCGCCGCCCGACAATTGGGACGCATACGCATGACGTTTTTGATCGAGACCAACCTGCGATAACAAGGGGTCAATACCCGCTGCGTCGTAGACGTTGGACAGGCGCATCTGAAGTTCTATATTCCCACCCAGCGTCAGGTGTTCAAACAGATTGCCTGATTGCATCAATATGCCAACATGCTGTGCGCGCAACCTGGCGCGAGCCGACTCGCTGCGCCGGGACATGCGCTCGCCCATGACTTCAACGTGGCCACCATCGGGCTCGTCAAGTCCTGCCAGGCAGGACAAGAGTGTCGATTTGCCGCTGCCGGATGGTCCCATAATGGCTACAAACTCTCCTGCCTTGACCTGCAGGGACACGCCGCGAAGTGCCGCCGTTTCCACATCTGAACTGTGATAAAAGCGGTAAAGCTCATAGGCCTCAATGGGGTTCATCTCAGTTCCAGTGGAATGAATGGGCGATCAGCTTCCACTGGTCCACGTTATCTGAACCCTTGGGAGCTGACAAATCCAGTGTGGCCAATTTCCCGTCTCGGAACATCAGGTAACGGTTGCTTTCCAGACGCAGTTGTTTGTTGGTGACCTGGTTGGGCGCTGAGTTGGAATCAAAGTCAATGAGGATTGCCGGGCCTGCCGGGAGGCTGACGCTTCGAATCGTCTTGATTTTGACGGCCCGCTCCATCTTGATAAGCGCAACGGCCTGCTCGCTTTTGACCGAAGCCACCGACGGTGCGATGCCAGCCGGGTTGATGTCAACATCAATGCCGTTGAACTTGTCTGTGAAGTGCACCCCATTCTGGCGTTCAGTACGGGCCCAGCCCTCTGGGGTCTTCACAGAAAATCCGAGCGGTGACTGATAGTTGACAAAAACCTGTGAGTCGGGAATGTCGCCGGGAGGATTTTTCTCGACACTGACGGCACGTTCAGCAGCTACGGCTGGCGTCAGCGCAAGCGGAAAGACACCTCCCAGCATACTGGTCAGCAGGATGCTCAGCAAGACGGCGCGGGCGGGTGTTTGAATTAGATGTTTCATATTGGATATTTCAAAAAAGTGAGGCAATACCAATGGTCCATTGGCTGCATCGAGGGTGATATTTCGTCTGAGTCTTCTTCCGAAGACGCGGGCTAGTGACTACTCCGCATTGATGGCGACCTTGCTCCGAAATATGGTCATGTAAGACACCAACGCCAGAATCGTGACCAGAAACAAGCTGCTGGTGACCACATTGCCTAGTCCCAGGCCACCGTTGGCTACTGGCTGGGCGAGCAAGTCACCTGTCGATGCGCCCAACGGACGGGTCAGGATGTAGGCCATCCAGAACGCCAATATGGCATTGAGTTTGAAGACATAGTGGCCGAATGTGATAGCCGCAATCAAGCCACCAAACACCAGCACGGAGATGCCGTAGCCCAGTTGCAGTCCCTCAGCAGCCTGGTCGCCTGCTGCGGTGCCCAGGGCAAAGGTGAAGAAAATCGCCGCCCAGTAAAACAGTTCGCGTTTGCTCGTGTGGATGTAGTGGATAGACAGGGTCTTCTCACTGACATACCAGAAAGCGAATGTGGCTGCCAGGCCCGCACTGAACACCGCTGTGCACATCTCCAGAGAAACGCCGAGGTTGTCCACCAAGTTGTCGGTGACTAACGTGCCAAAAACGCTCAGCAGAACCACTACAACCCAGTACATCCATGGCACATAGGCTTTCGCGCGCAACTGCACCACCAAAAAGCCAAACAAGCCCAGGCCGACGGCCACCGACGTGCCACCCAGTCCCAGATGCAGGTTGACGTTCAGGAAGTCGGCAGCAGTTTCGCCAACCGTGGTGGCCAGGATCTTGATGATCCAGAAAAATAGTGTGATCTCGGGGACTTTGTTCAGCATGTAGCCGCTGTCTTGGGGCATTAAGGTTTTCATGTGGGAATGTGTTGTTAAGTTTGAAATGACGGAAGACGTGACTGTGTCATTGAATACTTAGCGTCGACTTAGCAACTCAGGGACGAACCCAGCCGCGATTGATTGGTATGGCGAAAAAGTAGCGGTAGACCACCAGCGTCCAGCGGTAAGCCGTGTCCAGAAACCACCGCTCCTCGCGAAAGCACAGGTAAGCGCTGATCAGTGCCACCAGGGCTGCGCCGACCATGTCCAAGGGAAAGTGCACACCCAAATAAATGCGTGCCCAGGCAACCGGCAGACCCAGGAGAGCCAGCAATACGCCAGCGAAACGGGGGCGCTGGTGCATCAGGAAACTAAAGGCGATGCTCCATATCAGCGTCAAGTGGTCGCTTGGAAAGGATGAGTCCGCCACATGCGGTATGAAGGTGTGCCCCAAGCCCACCATGAAAGGACGCGGGTGTTGCCAGAAAAGGCCGATGACCTGATTGATGAGCAGCCCGGCCAATCCAGATGCAGTTGCCTCCAGCATCAGCATCCGGGTTCGATCGCTGCCGTGAAACCAGCCGATGATCAAGGCCAGCGGAACCAGCCAGATGACCTGCTCGGCTAACATCTTGGCTATGGCCAGAAGCACAGCATTGGGCGATGCCGGTGCATTAATGATTAAAAAAAGCGCTTCGTTCAGTTCTTGCATGGCTTGGATGTGTTCTTCGATGGACTTGAACCACCCGGACGGGCTGGATGGTCCGACTTTGCTTTGTTGAGTTAGTCCTGCCCGTCCTGGCCGTCATTTTCATCTGGCCCATCCTGCCCATCGCCATGGTCGCCTTTACCCGCTGTCGATGCGAGGACGGTGCCTTTGTCGGGGTCCACTTCCACATCAAATATGCTGGCACCGTTGATGACTTCAACGTGATAGGTCAGTCCAGTCTTGCTTTGCTCCAACTCCGCCCGGGTCGCATGACCGCCAGCATGTTGTTCGGCCGTGTTGACCGCCTGGCTCAGGGTGATCTTGGTCGCAGGAAGTATTGCGGTTTCGCTTTCCATGGTTTTGGCTGCGTAGGCGGCGATACCGGTGGCGGCTAGGGTGATGGTGATCAGGCCAATTTTTGTGTGACGTAACATGAGATTTGGTTTCCAGGTAACACGCAGAAAATTGCGTGACTTGCAGAATAGGAGCGTGGACTTAGCTCACACTGAGGTGCCGCATTGCCATCAAAATTGGCGCCATTCTGAAAAATGGTTTTGAATCGCTCGCGTCGGAACGAAAAAAGCCAGTCGGACAGCACCGTGGCGTTTGTTGGGGCAGCGCGACATCAGGTCGCACCGCCACAATGGTTGGTAATGACTTTAACGATGGTTCTGCTGAAATTTTTCCATCGACAAGCGACCCACCTCATCGCCATTCATGGTGATGGTCGTGCCGTTCTGCTCATGCAGTTGTTGTCCTGGTGTCACGACGGTTGGGCGGCCAAAGGCGTTCTCCTCGGCCATTGTGCCGTTCTTGTAGATGTGCAGTGTGGCGCCGTCTTGCAACGTGACGAGTTTTTCACCCTGCGCGCCAATGCGCGTCGTGGGGGCAATTGCCGCACTGGCCATGATGCTGGCAGTGGCCAGGACGGTGGCGATGAGGGCTGATTTTGTAAAGGTTGACATGATATTTTCCCATTTGGTTGAACGCAGATGTTTGCGTGATTTGGAGAATATGTGTGCTGACTTAGCTCAGACTGAGCCCCAAAAAAAGAATGTGTCTGAATCTCCAATCCCGGATGAACAACAATGCTGTGCAGATTTTGAAGTCAAAAGATCAGCCTGGTCAGGTTGAAAACTTAGCACACTTCACATGGTAATTGCCATCCAGTTCCGGGTCTGCTGCAGCTGACCGTCGGCGACAAGGCCGTGAGGTTTGCTTAACCCCTGCAGCCCAGCTGAAGTGGGGCCAGTGAACGCGTATGGACAATTTCTTTCGATGTGATACCGATACGCACAACCGGCGAATTCCATCTCCCAATGTGCGGTGCCGAACAGTTCAGATCATCCGTTTGTCACATAGTCGAAGTCACTTGACGAAAGCAAGGCGCTCACCGTGTAAATCAACCTCACCCTGCCTGGATCAAGCACGCGAAACGACACTGACATTTCGTGCTTCGTAGAGAACGTTATCGAGCGGAGCGCCCTAAGCCCCGCCTAAGTCTTACCCCTGACATTAGCCAAAAGCATCATCAAGCTCTGCTGAATTCAAAACGAGGAGCAAGTCATGAGTAATACGAATTGGATGCCAGCCTTGATCCGGGACAAACCGATGCAGTTCCACCGCAGCATCTTCCTGTCAGACATGCACCTTGGCACGCGGTGGTCACGCGCCGATCTGATCCTTGATTTCCTGGAGACACACCACGCTGAGACGGTATATCTCGTCGGCGATATTGTTGACAACTGGCACCCGCTATCGAGCAATTGGAAACCGGCGCATCATGAGGTTCTGCAACGGTTTTTCGATCTGCCACGAAACGGTACGCGGGTTGTCTACGTTCCCGGTAACCATGACGACTTCTTTCGCAACTACATCGGCACAAGTTTTGGTGGCATCGAGATCAAGCTGGACGTCGTGCATCAGGCGGCCGATGGGCGCCGCTATCTGGTGACTCATGGTGACATCTGTGATGTGTTTTCGCTAAGGGCGCCGCTGTTGGCACGGATTGGCAGTTTTGTTGAGCGTATGGCCATAGGCATTGATGTGGCCCAACGGTATGTCTTGCGAAAATTTGACCAGCCTGAATGGTGCGGTCTCGAAAGCGCAATCAACCGCACCAATGCAGTCATCCGAAAGTACGATCATTTTGAAGAGCGATTGACGCATCTGGCGCAGTCAGGTGGCTACGACGGGATCATCTGCGGCCACTTCCATCAACCGGCATTGCATGATCGTTTTGGCACCGTCTATGCCAACTGTGGCGACTGGTCGGGTAGCAACACGGCCATCCTGGAGGATTCTGACGGCCGCCTCGAACTCGTTCGGGCCCCTGAAAAGCCAGCCTTTGAACCTGCAATTGCAACGGACTACAACAAGGAGGGCGAGTTGCCGCTCGCGGTCTGACATGACAGTGACTTTCACGTTGTGGCTTGCCGGGTTCTTCGGTGCCGTTGTTGCTCTGCAAGTCGTGAGCTGCGCCCTGGTCGTGTGGCGATTGCGCGGATCAGACCCGCTTCAGGTACCAAGAACCCATCCGCCGTTGAGCGTGATCCGACCGGTCTGCGGGCTCGACCCCTATCTTTACGAGACGCTGGCAACCTCTTTCAGCGCGCTGGCCGAGGCCGATGAGGTGATCTTTTGTATGGCCAAGCCCGATGATCCGGCCATTGCGCTCATTCGCGGTCTGATCGCTGACCACCCTGAAGCGTCTGCACAGCTCTTGATCGGAGACGACGTCATCTCTGGCAACCCCAAGCTCAACAATGTGGCCAAAGGCTGGGCTGCCGCGCGGCACAACGCCATCGTGATCATCGACAGCAACGTCCTCTTACCGAAGGACTATGTGCAAACCTTGTTCGCCACATGGCGCCAAGATACCGGGCTGGTGACTTCGCCGCCAGTGGGAATTCGGGCCAAGGGGATCTGGGCCAAGGTGGAAAGCGCCTTTCTCAACACCTACCAGGACCGCTGGCAAATGGCGTCGGATCAACTGGGCAAAGGGTTTGCGCAGGGCAAGGTCCTTTTCTGGCGGCGCGACATCCTTGATGCAGCCGGGGGGCTGGCCGCGCTGGGCCGCGATCTCGCCGAGGACGTGGCCTCGACCAAGGTCGTACATGCAGCCGGCTTGAAAGTCAGGGTCGTGCGCCGACCGTTCCCGCAGCCCTTGGGGCAGCGCCGTTTTGCCGAGGTCTGGTCGCGGCAACTGCGTTGGGCGAGAGTCCGGCGTGACGGCTTCCCTTGGCTTTTCGCACTCGAATCCCTCACGAGCATGGTGTTTCCTCTGGCAGCCGTGATCACCTTGACTCTGGCTTGGGTCGTTACCCCACTGGCGGTGCCGCTTTTCTTATGTCTATGGTATGGCGCTGAGCTGCTCGTCGCCCGCCAAGCCAACTGGCCTGCCACGGCGACAGATGTTTTGACATGGCTCCTTCGTGATGCTCTGATCTTGGCGATTTGGGTCGACGCATTCGCGGCCAAGGGCTTCGTCTGGCGCGGCAATGCCATGCAACCGCCGCCCATGCAGACGGCAAAGTGAACGGGCGATGACTGCGGTAACCAACAGCCTGGTGCAGCTGCTCCAGACGAACGGGCTGCTGCTTCTGTTCCCGTTGGCGGTGATCGAAGGCCCGATCGTGACGGTTATTGCGGGATGGCTTGCTCGGCTGGGCTATTTCCAGCTCGGCTGGGCGGTGCTGATTCTTGTCGTGGCGGATCTGGTTGGCGACAGCTTGCTCTATGGGCTCGGCCGCGCCGGACCCAACGTCTTGCCGCAAAAGTTGCGACAAGTGTTAGGTGTGACCGACGCGCGAATCGCGCTGATGGCTGAACATTTCAGCAAACAGGGTGGGCGTACCCTTATCGCCGCGAAGTTGACGCATTCCTTCGGCTTTATCGTTCTCGTCGCAGCGGGGGCGAGCCGCATGTCGTTTCCCGCATTCTTGTGCTTCAACCTCGTCGGAACGATCCCGAAAACCCTGTTCTTCCTGTTGATCGGCTATGCCATTGGTGAAGCGCACGTCACCATAGACCACTGGATCGGGCGGGCTTCCCTGGGGATTGTGATCCTCGGCGTCGCCATTTTGAGCCTTTGGTACTGGAACAAGAAAAGAGAACGAAGATGATTCTTACCGACCCACATGACCCCCAAGACCCGCCTGTCCGGCGCATATCCTGCGTTATTCCCGCCTATAACGAAGGGCCGCGGATCAAGGCCGTTTTGGATGTGGTGGCGGCACATCCGTTGATCGACGAGATCATCGTCGTCGATGATGGATCGTCCGATGACACAGCCGCGTTCATCACGGGGCGAGAGAAAGTGGTGCTGATCAGCTTGCCAAAAAATGGCGGCAAGACCCGCGCCCTGGCTGCGGGCCTGGCTCAGGCACAGGGCACTTATCTCTTGCTCGTTGATTCCGATTTGATCGGCCTCGGGGTGGCCGAGCTGACCGCGCTTATATTGCCGGTGCTGGAGGGGCGCGCCGACATGGCCATCAGCCTGCGCCGAAATGCACCCGGGCTCTGGCACCTGATTGGCATTGACTACATTTCCGGCGAACGGATGCTGCGACGTAGCTTGATCGCTGACCGGCTAGCCGAACTCGACGCGCTGCCGCGCTTTGGCTTTGAGGTCTGGCTCAATCGAATCTGCATCGATGCCGCCACGCGCTTGGCCGTCGTGGAATGGGGCCACGTCGACAGCCCGATGAAGAGCCGCAAATATGGCGCTCTTCGAGGCATCGTCGCCGACCTTCGGATGATGGCTGACTTGCTGCATAGCGCCGGGCCATGGCAGCTTGTGCGGCAAATTGTGCGCATGAGAAAGCTGCGCGTGCGCCTAGTTTCGAACGAGGTTGGCTATCAAGAATTGGAACACCAACGGTAAAGCAATTTACTTAAGGACGCGTCAAAAGGAACGGATGCCAGGGAGCGGTACGCGAATTACATACTTGCGGCAAAAGTCAGAAATGGCCCCAGTTATTTGTGTTGACAGCAAATAAAGTTCTATCCTAAGTAATAAAGTCCTAGCCTGAAGTCCATGGTTTTGGCTGGAAAGCGCAGTGATGCATCGGTTGAAAAGGTGCTTTTCTATACGAATCAACGAGTTATGATCGTTTTAGGATAGGACTTTATTATGGTGAAATTTGGCCAGGATCAGGATCGATGACACCACAGGATAGAACTGTATTTTCGCGACACATGTCAACGCGCCATATCAATCAAGGGCTTACGACTGTTTTAGGATAGGACTTTATTTGTTGCCAACAATTTGAACAACTTATCCCAAGTTCTAAGTGGGCTCCATGCATTCCTCCTAAGACTCTCCTAAGTGTTGCCCGTCACATTAGCCGTTGACAGCAGAAAACTCTGCTGAAATCCAAAAAGGGACCAGTAATGAGTGATACGAACGTGATACCAGCCTTGATCCTGGCTGCAGGCATGGCGACTGCGGGTGGCTTGATTCTTGATGAATACCCTCAGACCCAGGACAATTTGAACATTCTTGAATCTGCCGGTCCAGTTTCAAGCGAACAGCGATCCTGGCCCCGTGCGGACCTCAGTAGTCGTCTGAATCGCCGCCTCTACCAAATGGCTGCTTGGCTCAAGGGTCCAGGCCAACATTCAATAGACACGACCAATTGATGGTCATGTTGCCAATTTCACAGTTTCTTGCATGCAGCTAAGAGGCAACAATCAGATAGCCTGAACGAGAGGCCCTGAACTTTGCTAATCTACCGCTCGCCCACATTCGGGTGTTTACTAATACGAACGCTGTCGGCGAGTCTGGATGTCCAGATATACTGACCCGATGCCCGCCAAGTTTGTCTTATTCAGCCTTTTTGGTCGTGTTGTACTTGATCCAGATCTATGACTCGAAACATAGTTCTGTTCTGCCTTGCGGTCATCTGCGGTGTTGCTGGCTGGATATTTTTCACTGATTCGGCACCAAAGAAGCTACAGCCCCCGGCGGTGGCGCCAGTAGCTGTGACGGTGGCCGAGGTTGTCCAGCGCGAACTCCCAATAAGCATTTCTACCGTCGGCAGAACCGAAGCCAAAGTGTCAGTTGCCGTGAAATCGAGGCTTGATGGCCAGGTCGTTGAGGTCGATTTTGCGGAGGGTCAAGCCGTCAAGAAAGGTCAGCTACTGATGCGTTTTGACTCCGCTGTGCTCGACGCTCAACGGCGGCAGGCTGAAGGTGTATTGGCGCGGGACGAAGCACAACTAACAAGAATAAAGGCCGACTACCAACGAAATTTGGCCTTGGTCAAGCAGGGATTTATTTCTCAAAGTGGCCTAAGCCAATCGGCCGCAGACTTCCATGCAGCAGAGGCCAATCTCAGAGCCGATCGCGCCAGTTTGGACAACGCACAGCTCCAATTGAGCTACACCCGTATCACCGCACCGATCAATGGCGTAGCGGGGGCCTTAATGCTGCCAGTGGGTGGTGCTGCCAAGTTCAATGACACCACCTTGCTGGTGATCAACCAGATCCAACCCATCTACATCAGCTATTCCTTACCCGAATCGCAATTGGCGCAACTGAAACAGGCCATGCGCAAGGCGGACGTGGCTGTGCGCGCGACTGTCGCAGGAATCAGCCAGCCGCTACTTGGCAAGTTGACCTTTGTGGATAACACCGTGGACCCAAGCAGCGGAAGCATCACCGTTAAAGCAGAGTTTTCCAATGCAGATCGCGCACTTACCCCCGGCCAATTCGCACAAGTCGAGTTAGAGGTGGGCCGCTTAGCCAATGCACTGGTGGTACCCAAAGAGGCCATTGAAAGTGGTGTACAGGGGCCTTACGCTTACGTTGTCAGCAAAGACATGACCGTGGCCATCCGTCAACTCTCGCTGGGCGCGGAAACGGCGAATTTCCGGGTGGTAAATTCTGGCCTGGTTGCGGGAGAACAAGTGGTCATGACAGGACAGGCCGGACTGCGCAATAACGCCAAGGTCACTATCTCGGCGACACCTTCGGTCAGTTTGTCGCAGCCATGAACCTGTCTGCCCGATTCATCCAGCGACCGGTTGCGACATCGCTGTTGATGTTGGTGCTGCTGCTGTTTGGTGTCGCTGGTTACGTTGTGATGCCTTTAGCGGCCTTGCCACAGGTTGAGCTACCTACGATCCAGGTCTCTGCCAGTCTGCCTGGTGCCAGCCCTGAGGTCATGGCGACCTCGGTGGCCACGCCGCTGGAGCGGCAACTCGCGCTGATTCCGGGTATCACGGAGATGACATCCAGCAGTTCCCAAGGTGACACCTCCATCACGATTCAATTCGAACTCAACCGCAATATCGACGCTGCCGTGCAGGATGTACAGGCGGCAATCACGAGCGCCAGTGGACTGTTGCCACACACGATGCCTAGCCCGCCATCGGTGGAGAAGGCCAATCCGGCAGACTTTCAGATCATGTCCATCGCGGTGACATCCGATGTACTGCCGCTGCAGCAGGTGAATGTTTATGCTGACACCTATATTGCCCAACAGTTGTCGCGCATCAGTGGCGTCGGGCTCGTTGATTTGCATGGCGAACAAAAGCCAGCCATCCGCGTCGAGATCGATCCAGGCAAGCTCAACACGCTGGGCCTGAGTCTGGAACAGGTACGCGCCGTACTGGGGTCGGCAACAGCCAATGCGCCCAAAGGGACATTGGATGGCCCCAAGCGGTCAGTAGCCGTCGATGTTACCGACCAATTGACCAAAGCATCCGAATATGACAGCCTCATTCTGGCCTGGCGCAATGGCGCACCCATCCGGGTGCGGGACATCGGACGTGCGATCGACGGCCCCCAGGATGTCAAGCAGGCGGCCTGGATCCAAGGCAAGCGGGCCATCATTGTCGACATACATAAACAACCTGGCGGCAATGTCGTGCAGACCGTCGATGAGATTCGCCGCCTCCTGCCTGATTTGGTGGGTTCGCTTCCGGCCTCCGTGAAGGCTGAGGTGGTCAATGATCGAACCCAAACCATTAGGGCCAGCGTGACCGATGTGCAGCGCACCCTGATGCTGACAGTCGCTTTGGTGGTGTTCGTGGTGTTTCTATTTCTGCATGGCTTTTGGGCGACTTTGATCCCAGCCTTGGCCATCCCGCTCTCCATTGCCGGCACCATTGGCATCCTCAGCTTCGCGGGGTACAGTATCGATAACCTGTCGTTGATGGGCATCACGATCGCCGTCGGTTTCGTGATCGACGATGCCATTGTCGTCATCGAAAACATCATCCGCCACATCGAGGACGGCGAAGACCCGCTGCAGGCTTCGCTCAATGGGGTGGGGCAGGTTTCATTCACCGTTGTGTCCATGACACTGTCACTGATTGCGGCACTGATTCCGCTGCTCTTCATGAGTGGGGTCGTGGGACGACTGTTTCGGGAATTTGCCATCACCGTCAGCGTCGCGCTGTTGATGTCGGGTATTGTGTCCCTGACGGCGACACCCATGTTGTGCCGGGTACTGCTGCATCTGGATCAACGACACCGCCTTGGCTGGTTCGCGCGTGCGTCAGAAAGCGCTTTTCGTAAGCTGGCGGGGGCTTACGAGCGCGCCCTGGCGCGGGTCTTACGTCATCGGTTCATCACGATTACCACCACAGCTGTCATTTTGATGATCACTATGACACTGTTTTGGTTCATTCCCAAGGGATTCTTTCCACAACAAGATACCGGCCAGATTATTGGTGTGAGCCAGGCCCCGACCGATATTTCTGCCCCAGCCATGGCATTAAGGCAGAGCGCGCTGGTTCGCTTGGTGATGGATGACCCGGATGTGGACAAGATTTACAGCTGGACAAATTCTTCGCCGCTCAACGAAGGCCGACTGGTGATCAACCTGAAGCCCTTCGCACAACGAAGCAGCGATGCTGGACAGATCGCGGCACGATTGAAGAAGAAGGTGGCGGGGCTGCCTGGCATCGAATTGCATCTTCGCACTCGACAGGAATTGCAAGTTGGCGGACGAAGCAGTGCCACGCAGTTCCAGTACACCTTGGAAGAGACAGATATAGGCGAGCTTTACGCCTGGACACCACGATTGATCGAGCGTTTGAAAACGCTTAAGCAACTGGATGATGTGACCAGTGATCTGCAAAACGCCGCCCCTCGTGTGACGGTTGTCATTGATCGTGATCGGGCCGCACAGTTTGGCATTAGTCCTCAGGTCATCGACGACACGTTATATGACGCTCTCGGTCAACGGGAAGTGGGGACAATTTTTACCCAGATCGATCAGTATCACATCATCATGGAACTCGATCCATCCCACAAACTTGACGTCTCGGCCTTGCAGCAAATTCGCCTGCCTTCAAGCACTGGCCAATTGGTCCCTTTAGCCAGTATCGCCACTTTTAAGGACGCCCAACTCCCGACGCAGGTCAATCACCAGGGACAGTTCCCGGCTGTCACGCTTTCCTTTAATTTGGCAACTGGTGTGGCACTGGGTGATGCGGTGAGTGTGGTTTCCATGGCCATCAAAAACATGGCGCTTCCATCAACGCTGCACGGCAGCTTTCAGGGCAATGCCAAGGCCTTTCAGGCGTCGACGAGCAGCCAGCCTTGGCTCATCCTGGCCGCCATCTTGGCGGTGTACGTTGTGCTGGGTATTCTCTACGAGAGCTACATTCACCCGTTAACCATTCTTAGCACCTTGCCGTCAGCGGGATTGGGTGCGTTGCTGGCACTGTGGCTGTTGCATTTTGAGTTGAATGTGATTTCCATGATCGGCATCATCTTGCTGGTTGGAATCGTCAAGAAAAATGCCATCATGATGGTAGACGTTGCACTGGATCTCGAGCGCAACCAACGGATCAGTTCATTGGATGCCATTTTCGCGGCTTGCAAGTTGCGCTTTCGACCGATCATGATGACGACTGGAGCGGCGATCCTGGGAGCAGTGCCTTTGGCGCTGGGCACGGGTGCGGGCTCAGAACTCAGGGCTCCAGTGGGTGTGGCACTGGTTGGGGGGCTCCTGGTATCTCAGGCACTGACCTTGTTTACGACACCCGTCATCTATCTTTACCTGGATCGGCTTGCGCTCTTGCTGCGACCAAAAGCCCAGACGAAAGCGTCATAACTGGCGGTCCACCGCGACCCCAAGTCCAGCGCAAGCTTTCATGTACCAGTGCGCCTTGCATTCGGCAGTCCGCTTCAGTAAGGCTTGGTCCATTTCTGGATACCTCCAGGGCTGATGCCGATGGAGGTATCCTTTTTTGAAGCTTAAAGACTCAAGCTAGGCAATACCGCTGTGCCTTCAGCCTTGACCGAATTGAGCAAGTTTGGATCAAGCTTCAACGCTTTTAGGATTGTTGGCGCAACCTGGGTAATACCGACCACAGAAGAGTCGGTCTGCGCCGATAGTACGGCGTTGGAGACGATAAGTGCGACATGGCTGTCATCCGGCGCATTTCCTCCGTGCTCTGCATCTTTCTTGGTGCTGCTGGTGTAAATGACACCAGGATTGGGTTGAACAATGATGTCTGGCGTGCGTCCCAGTGCAGGGTCACCAAATTTTGCCGTCATCGCAGCGCCATACAAGATGCTGGCTCCAGCACCATCTGCGCAAATTCCAGGCGCAGTGCAACTGAGATTGGCGTTAAGCGTTGCCACCACAGCAGCCAATTGCGATTGATCTTTCAACCAAATCAGGCCAACATCATCGGTTTGCATTGCTCCCGTACCAGCCAGACCGGTTCCATCGTTTAAATTGCCGGTAGTGGTTGCGTTTTGGCCCCAATTGCCTGCTGAGTCCAAATAACCGTTGGCCTGTAACAGGGCGTTGAGTGTGTCGCCATTTTTCACAAGCTTGGTGTGGTCACTGGGTGACTGTCCATGCTTGGCGCTGACCACAACCAACGTGGATGTGTACAGATTCTTTGCCTTCAATTCTGCAACCATTTTGCCGATTGAGGCATCTACGTAGCTGATAGCGGCTGCCACTTGTGTGCTAGGCGAGAACTTGGCATCGGTATAGCCACCACCCTTGGCGTTGAGGGCCTTTTGGGCAACGCTAAGCGTCTGAAAGTTCGTGCCGAACACGGTCGGAGTGGGTGCCAGCGTTGTTCCAGTTGAATCCTTGCCGTCAATCTGGTTGAGGATGATCTGGACATGGAAGTTGTCAAAGGTCTCCGTGTGCAGGTAAGCCGGTGCCACGCCGTCAAGTGAGGTGGTGTAATCGTTGCCAGCGATGCCTGCTGCATCCAGCGAATTGATTTCGGTACGGGCCAGATCGTCTACACCCTTGCCGGATGGACCGTTCACCCAATCGTAGCCCCAGGCATGCTTGTCGGCCCATGCAGTGCGTGCACCCGCCAAGTTCGCCTTGACAACTTCAAACAATGTGTTGGTCTTGATGTAATTGTGAGGGTATACGGAAACACAAGAGCCATTGACCTTAGCATGCGGAATCGCTTGGGGGTTGAAAGCGCCGCCGCCGTCAAGGTGAACACGGTTGCCTCCATTCATGCTGTCAATACCGACTGTTTCGTCAAAGATGACGTTCCACCCCTGGGCACCCGTGCAATTGATATCGTTGGGTGAGTACAGGGTTCGGTCATACGAGACGTCATAAAACAACCCCGTGGTTTTGGGAGAGCCACCTGTCAGCAGCGCACCAAGCCCGGCAAAAGAGTCGGAGCTTCCGGGGGTATAGGCATTAGCGTAAGTCGTACCGGTTTGTGCCAGGGCAGCAATATTGGGACAAGTTTTAGATGCAATGCAATTGGCAACATCTTGTTGATGCAGACCATCAACGCTGATCAGAAGTACATGCGAGACCTGTGCGGATGCCTGTGCTGCAGGTGAGTCAGAACCCCCTCCGCATGCGACTAACACGGCTGCCGCGACCGCTGGAAGCACAAAATACTGAAGTTTCATGGAGCGCCTTTTCAAAAGTTGAACGCGCAGCCTAAGCTTCGGGTGTGTCAATTCAGTGACTCTTCGATCAACTTTGTGGATCACGGTGGTGGCGCGATTTCGTGGCAGTCTATGTGTCCGGGGATGCGTAGATGGGTTTGCCCTGGGGGAACAACCAAACACAACCCACCTTAAATCAATCAAAATACGCCCCCGGCATCCACTTTGATGCGCCAGGATGCAACCGGCGCCATGCATTGACACCGCAGGTCAGTCTACTTCCCAACTGTCACCCACACCAAAAAATGTCTTCCAGCGTTCGATCAGACGACAACAACTACAACAGAAAGGCTTTGGCGTTCATATCGCTCAACGCATTGGTGTGGTGGCTCCTGTTCTCCTTGGGCCGCTCCAGTCTGGATACCTATGGCGATATGGCTGAGGCGTACTCCTGGGGTATTTCTTGGCAATGGGGATACGACAAGCACCCGCCACTCTCAGGATGGATGGCTGCCGCCTGGTTTGAACTCTTTCCAGCCAGTGATTGGGCCTACTACCTGCTCGCCATGGTCAACCAGGCGATTGCATTCTGGTTCGTCTTTCTGGCTGGCAAGCGCTGGCTCACACCGGCCCAGGCGCTTTTGGCCGTCATGCTGACGAGTTTGGTTCCGCTGTTCGGGCCGGACACGGGGTTCAAATTCAATGCCAACTCAGCCATGATGCCGTGGGTGGCCATTTTCGCCTGGAGTTTGATAGCGGCATTGCAAACTGGGGCTCGCCGCTACCTTGTTGTAGCTGGTATGTCCGCAGGAGCGGCCTGCTTAGTCAAGTATTGGGCTCCGGTCATGCTTTCTGCGATGACGCTGGGGGCCTTGCTCGTCGTCTATCGGCCAAGGACGATGAGCATTCGACATACCCTGGGTAAGCTTTCGGCGGTCTCAGGGCTGACGATGTTAGTGTTCTTTCCCCACTTCTCCTGGGCCGTGTCGCATCATTGGCCCGGGTTGCGCTATGCACACGCAGCACACGAGTTGGTGGCGGGATCGACTGGCGCTGCAAACCTATTCGACCTGTTGACGGATATCAGTTTGGTCGCCTTGCTGCCAACACTGGCATGGAGTGCCAGCATTCTCTATATCCGAACGACCTCTGACAAGAATGCCGTGCAAGTGACGGCTCAGTGTCCAGCGAACATGCAGCCGTGTCCATCCAGGCTTCTGGGCATGTCTATCTTTGTTTTTGCAGTTCTGCTCACCGTTGAGAGTGCACATCTGGCGGGTGTTGCAGTCGCCAGCAAGTGGTTGATACCCGCATGGCTTTTCTTTGCATGGTCGCTCTGCTCAGTTGTACCGCAAGCGCTGAATGCACAGCGTTTGATTCGGCCATTGAGCTGGATCATTGGCCTGTACTGGTTGGGACTGTTTGGCTATGTCGCGCACATCAATCCGTCGCTTGAAGTCGATCGTAATGCCAGCAATGAGCGCCATGTCGTGGCCGACGAGGTAACCCAGGTGTTTCATCGCAAATTCGGACAACCCCTGAGATTCATCGCGGGCAATGACGCTTTGTCGTTCAGCACCGCCTTTTACTCGGCAGATCATCCGGTGGCAGTGGCCGATCTGGACTTCGCCAGAACATCCTGGGTCCATGAGATCGACGTGCACGAAGCTGGCGTAGCTGTCTTGTGTGAAACCAGTCAGGCGCAGTGCATCAAGACAACAATCGATCAGCTGGGATCACCCCAGTTCAGCCGGGAGTGGCGGGGGGTGGCCGACGACGGCAAGACGGCTTCGGTGGTTGAATTGTTCTATGCGCCACGGGCGCTGGCCAATAACTGGCGTCGCCCGTCACATCGACCTGTCTGATGGCAGCTATGGCCGAACCCGTTGATCAGCACATGCCTCGGGTGGGTAGATCACCTTGATCGTCTGCCTGCACTGACCAGCGGGTGAATCAAAACAACCCAGAGGCAATATTGATGGTTAACGCGATCAGGGTTGTGTTGAAGAAGTAGGCCAGAACGCAATGCACCAAGCCAGTGCGGCGCATGGTTCGACTGGAAAAGCTCACATCAGCTGTCTGACCTGAAGTTCCAATGACGCAGGCGAAGTAAAGAAAATCGCCA
>JARLJH010000036.1 GCA_031291305.1 Rhodoferax sp.
GCCCACTTTGTCGAACCAGGGGTTGTAGATCAGCGGCGCCTTGAACGCATAGGTGGGAAAACCGATGTGGGCGATTATTTCTGTATTGCCATCGATACGCATGATAGTTCAATCAAAAATGGGCTCTAGCCCTTATTAATACTTTGCAGGTAGCTATTGTTACAATAGCAAATCAACATCGACCTCGTCCCTGCAATCCTGTTGAATGGGCGGGGTGAATCCGGTCCAACAGGGCCAGCTTTACCCCGGTTGCCATTACTTACGCAACTTGGCCAGTTCGGTCTGAACTTCAGTGACCGTCTCGTCACCGACGCTGGCGCTGAACTGGGCAATCACCGGTTTCATCTTCTCGCGCAGCTTGGCCACTTCGGCCGGTGGCAACTCGGTCACCTGCATGCCACCCTTTTTCAGGGCCTCCATGTTGGCGGCTACCGCTGCACGTGCCTGCACGCGTTGGAACTTGGTCGCTTCGTCAGCGGAGTCATCAATGATCTTGCGCTCGGTCGACGTCAGCGTGTCCCAGACCTTCTTGCTGAAGATCACCGACTGCGGGTTGTACTGGTGGTTGCTCATCACCATGTACTTCTGCACTTCCCAGAACTTGCTGGTAGCGATCACGGACACCGGGTTTTCCTGACCGTCAATGGCTTTTTGCTCCAGCGCGCCATACACCTCGGGAAAGGGCAGCGGGGTCGGGTTGGCACCCAGCGCCTTGACCCAGGCCACGTTGATCGGGTTCGGGATCACACGCAGCTTGAGACCTTCAATGTCTTCCACCTTGTTGATGGGGTGCTTGCTGTTGGTGATTTCGCGGTAGCCGAGTTCCCAGTAAGCCAGACCGACCAGACCCTTGGCTTCGAGCTTCTGGTGCAGCTTCTTGCCCACCGGGCCATCTACCAGCGCGTCAGACTCTTTGCTGTTGGCGAACAAAAACGGAAAGTCAAAAATCGCCAGCTCCTTGGCCACACTGGCCAGAATGCCGGTGTTCATCACGGCCATGTCGAGCATGCCACCCTGGATGGCCGAAATGTTGGCCTGGTCACTACCGAGGATGCCGCCGGTAAACAGCTTGGCTTGCACCTTGCCGCCCGATTTGGCTGCCAGGAGTTCGGCGAACTTCGTCATGCCGGCGACCGAGGGATGCGCGCCCGAACCGTTGGTGGCGAACTTGAAGGTGTGCTCTTTAATGTCCTGCGCAGAGGCCCAACCAAACGTGAACAGGGCCACTGCGGCGACAAGAGATTTGAGGACTAATCGTTTCATGAATGTGTCTCCATCTACTGTGCAATCGGGACGTCAACTGAGAGGTCGATGCGGCGGCGTGCCCAGCACCGCGTCAACCCGCTGGAAATCAGTGGTAGAAGAAGTTCATTGGCGCCATCACGATTGGCGGGAACGCCACCAGTAGGAACAGGAAAAAGATCAGCCACAAGAACAACCAACGCGATAGCTCCTCAGATATCGAAATGCCCGAATTGAAGGCATAACGCATCACAGCATTGCTAAACACCATCAGCATCATGATCACCGTCAATAGTCGGCAATACTGGCCAATCAATTTTTGAACCATGCTTTGCCTCCAAATGTTTCAAACCGCGAGGATTGTTAATGTACGAACTGGTTAGTTTTCCTGTTATCGGTATTTACCCTTGGATTTAAAAAAATCCGCTCTGGCTAAATCGAACCCGATCAGGCCAGCATGAAGCGCACCACCATATCGGTGATATTGGCACGCCGGGCCGCCATGGCACCCTGTCCATTGACCGCATCCTTGAAAATCAGCCCGAAAGTGTGCTGGTTGGAAACATTGAAAAACGTCAGGGCAGAGATCGACGCATGGATGTCGGTTGGGTCCAGCCCCTTGCGAAACACACCTTGCGCCACACCCCGCTCATAAAGCTCGCGGATCGCCGCGATGGCGGGCACGTTGAGCTGTTGAATGCTCTGGCTTTGCGCTATATACGCACCACGCTCAATGTTCTCGTTCATCACCAGGCGGATGAAGTCAGGGTGGCTCCAATGGTGATCGAACGTGAACTCAACCAAGCGTCGCAAGGCGGCCTCGGGTGCCAGGTTCTCCAGATGCAATTCAGATTCAATGTCCCGCATGCGGCGGTAAGAATCTTCTAGAACTGCTACATACAAGCCTTCCTTGCTTCCGAAGTAGTAGTAAATCATGCGCTTGCTGGTACGGGTGGCATCCGCAATAGCATCGATGCGCGCGCCGCTCAGCCCCTTCTCGGCAAACTCCTTGGTAGCTACTTCCAGAATGCCAGCCATGGTACGCACCGGGTCGTTAGTGCGCGTGGTGACCTTGCCCGCAGCTTTGGGCGCTGCTTTTTGATCTGAATGGACTAACTGGTTCATTTAACGAGTATAGGAGTATCTTCGTGCCAAGTCACGCGGCACAAACTCATCAGACCAAGGGTATCGTCGGCGCCTGTATCACGGCCCAGATGCCGCGAACGCCTTGACTGTGCACTCCGTAGCTAAGCCCACACCAAGGATTTGTGTCAGCCACAAAATATCCCCACCGCCATATTAGGTTGACGCGGTGCCATGTTGGCGCGACCTACAATCCGATGTGAAGCCAAGACAAATAAAAGTGGCAAGGGAATTCACTCTGTATTGAGTTTGATGATTGATATTAGGAACTGTTTTGACTAGCTTTCGCATCAATCTGCACGAGGCCATTTATTCCCTGGCAGATGCGTTGGACCTTGTGGGCGTTACCCACATCCACCACGGTAAAAGAGTCGCCTTTATCGCGGCAGAAATCGCCAAGCGATCTGGCTGGGCTCATCCTCGCATGGACGACCTGTTCCAGGCGGCCATTCTTCATGACTGCGGTGTTTCAAAAACGCTGGTTCACGCACGACTGGCCCAGTTTCAATGGGAAAACGAGGCCGAGCATTGTGTTCAGGGCGCGGAACTTCTGCAATCCTGTGAGTTGTTGAGCCAATATTCAAATTTCATCCGCCACCACCATACACATTGGGAGCAACTCGAAAGTCTTGATCTCGCGGTGGAGGAAAAACTTGCCGCCAATTGCATTTATCTGGCCGACCGGGTAGACATTGCTTGTCTGAGCTCCCGTGGAGAATCCGTTAATCTTTTGCTGATCAAAGATGAGGTGCGATCTCGCATTTTTAAAAAACGCGGCACCTGGTTTGAACCGTCTTTGGTGGACCGCTTCATGGAGGTTTCTTCCAATGAAGGATTTTGGTTTTCTCTGGAAGGCGATCATGCCAGCAACTACGTGTCGCGCTGGGTCTTTGACTCACCTGGCGTGGAAATCGGCTTCAGCGAACTGAGAAATCTGGTGCGCGTCTTCTCTCGTATCGTGGATGCCAAAAGCACGTTTACGCGCGAACACTCCGAAGGTGTTGCCTCTCTTTCCCGGCATATTGGGGAGTTGTTCGAGCTGCCTGAAAGATCCTGTGAAATGCTGGAGCTTGCCGGGCTGCTCCACGACCTGGGAAAACTCCGGATACCCGACGAGCTGCTGGAAAAACCCGGAAAACTCACGCACTATGAGTATTCGGATGTCAAACGGCACAGTTTTGACACCTACAACATTCTGAAAGACATCCACGGGCTTGAAGAAGTGGCCTTGTGGGCGGGCCAGCACCATGAGCGCATCGATGGAAGCGGCTACCCGTACCACCATGCCAACGACGAAATCTCCTTTGAAAGCCGGATTATTGCTACAGCAGATGTTTTTCAGGCGCTGGCCCAAAACCGGCCCTATCGCGGTTCCTTGCCCCCGGCAGAAATCTCGGCGATTTTGAACGAAGAGGCCTTGAACGGAAGGCTGGATTCAAGGATCGTTCAAAAAATTGATCGCCATTTCGACTCGTGCCATCGCGCCGCAATGGCGTCCTAGCTTCGGCGCTAAGCAGATCCAGCCCGACCCGTGGTTGCCAGCTGCGGACCAGTCGGCATGGCCCAAAGCCACCCCGAAGCACAAAACATGGGCTGACCCCGTACCGACTGTTCCGTTGTTTCGCGTTAACCCCTAGAGACATCTTGGCACGTGCTTTGCTAGCATTCCAAACGAACTTGACCAAACGGTCAGATTTATTTAGGAGTCGCCCACGTGTCCCTGTCCCTTGCCCCAGATATTCGCCCCGGTCGGCTTGATGCCTCCGATTACGCCCAGCGTTTTGCCGATGCCACGCCGCGCCTGACCCGCGCCCAGGCCGTGCTGGAGGCTGAGCGCTGCCTGTATTGCTTCGATGCACCCTGCGCCACGGCCTGTCCGACGCATATTGATGTGCCGTCGTTTATCAAACGCATCGCCGACGGCAACCTGCGCGGCTCGGCCAGCGCCATTCTGGAAGCCAACCCGCTGGGTGGCATGTGCGCCCGCGTCTGCCCCACCGAGAACCTGTGCGAAGCCGTCTGCGTGCGCAACACGCAAGAGGGCAAACCGGTGAGCATTGGCCGCCTGCAGCGTCACGCGGTCGATGCGTTGATGGAAAGCGCGCAGCCGCAAATCTTTACCCGCGCAGCACCCACCGGCAAAAAGATCTCGGTGGTCGGCGCCGGTCCGGCAGGGCTGGCTTGCGCCCACACCCTGGCCAAACTGGGGCACAGCGTGGTCGTCTTCGACGCCAAACCCAAGGCCGGTGGCCTCAATGAATACGGTCTGGCCAGCTACAAAACCACCAACAACTTTGCCCAGGCCGAGGTGCAATGGTTGTTAGCCGTGGGCGGCATCGAGCTGCGCCACAGCTGGCGACTCGACAGCGTGGCCCAGCTGGACGCACTGCGTCGGGACTATGACGCCCTGTTTCTGGGCATGGGTCTGCCCAATACGCACCAGCTTGGCGTACCGGGTGAAAAACTTTATGGCGTGCAGGACGCGGTGGATTTCATTGCCACGCTGCGCCAAGCCGAAGATTTGTCGATGCTGCCCATCGGTCGCCAGGTGGTGGTGATTGGCGGCGGCATGACGGCTGTGGACGCCGCAGTGCAGGCCAAGCTGCTGGGCGCGCAGGACGTGCAGATGGTCTACCGGCGCGGGCCGGAGGCCATGAGCGCCTCCAAGGCCGAGCAGGAATGGGCGCAGACCAACGGTGTGGTGATCCACCACTGGCTGGCACCCGATGAGATCGTGCCCAACAGCTTCGACCCCCAATACGCCGGTGGTGTGCGCTTTGTCCGACAAAAAATGGTCAACGGCAAGCTGGTGGCGACCGGCGAAAAAGTGGTGATGGAAGCCGACATGGTCTTCAAGGCCATCGGCCAGACGCTGGGCAACCCGCTGCTGGCACAGGCCGACTTTGTGCTGCAGGGTGGGCGCATTGCCACCGATGCCAATGGCCAGACCAGCCAGCGCGGCGTCTGGGCGGGTGGCGACTGCCGGGCCGGGGGGCTGGACTTGACCGTCGAGGCGGTGCAGCACGGCAAGCTGTCGGCGATGGCGATGCATGCCCAGCTCACTTCTGTATGAGAAGTGGCTCAAGCCCCCGTTCAACCTCCACAGATCACTATGTAAATAGTAGCAAAAAGATTTGAAAGCACGTCATGGCAAATTTGAAAACAGACTTCATCGGCATCTCCAGCCCCAACCCGTTCTGGCTGGCCTCGGCGCCACCCACCGACAAGGCCGTCAACGTCATCCGCGCGTTTGAAGCCGGTTGGGGCGGCGTGGTCTGGAAGACGCTGGGTGAGGACGGCCCGCCCGTGGTCAACGTCAACGGCCCGCGGTACGGGGCCTTGATGACCCCGGACCGGCGACTGATGGGCTTCAACAACATCGAACTCATCACCGACCGTGACCTGGCCTTGAACCTGAAGGAAATCACCGAGGTCAAACGCGCCTGGCCGGACCGTGCCGTGGTGGTCTCCCTCATGGTGCCGTGTGTCGAAGAGTCCTGGAAAGCCATCCTGCCGCGCGTGGAAGACACCGGCTGCGATGGCATTGAGCTGAACTTTGGCTGCCCGCACGGCATGAGCGAGCGCGGCATGGGCGCGGCCGTGGGCCAAGTGCCCGAATACATCCAGATGGTGACCGAGTGGTGCAAGCGTTACAGCAAGCTGCCGGTGATCGTCAAACTCACGCCCAACATCACCGACATCCGCTTGCCCGCACGCGCCGCCAAGCACGGCGGCGCGGATGCGGTGAGCTTGATCAACACCATCAACTCGATCATGGGCGTGGACCCCTACAGCCTGACCATGGTGCCCAGCACCGGCGGCAAAGGCAGCCACGGCGGTTATTGCGGCCCGGCGGTCAAACCAATTGCGCTCAACATGGTGGCCGAGATTGCCCGCGATCCGCAGACGGCTGGCCTGCCGATCAGCGGCATTGGCGGCGTGGGCAACTGGCGTGATGCTTTTGATTTCATAGCACTTGGCGCAGGCAACGTGCAGGTGTGTACCGCCGCCATGGTCTACGGCTTCAAGATCGTGCAGGAGATGATCAGCGGTCTGTCGAACTACATGGACGAGATGGGCTTCACCAGCATCAACGACTTCCGGGGCCGCGCCATTCCCACCGTGAGCGACTGGAAATACCTCAACCTCAACCACATCAGCAAGGCGGTGATCGATCAGGACAAGTGCATCGACTGCGGGCGCTGCCACATTGCCTGCGAAGACACCAGCCATCAGGCCATCATGGCCACCAAAGACGGCAAACGTCACTTTGAGGTGAAGGAAGACGAATGCGTCGGCTGCAACCTGTGCACCCTGGTGTGCCCCGTGCCCGAGTGCATCACGCTACGCACCGTGGCGGCAGGGGAGACGGACTTGCGCACCGGCAAAACGGTTTCTGCAGAACATGCGGACTGGACGACGCACCCGAACAACCCCTCGTGCGGCGCGACCTGCGGCTAATTCAGCGGCGTAACATGTAAGCGCCAAACATTCTCGGGCGAGCCGTTTATATAAGAAATTGGCCTCTAGCCCCCGTTCCAATTGCACTAACAGCTATTTATTAAGGAGTGGAAATGAGCAGTATTCTGATCAAGGGCGGCACCGTGGTGAATGCCGACCGGGCGTTCAAAGCCGATGTCCTGACGCAGGACGGCAAGATCGTGGCCGTCGGCCCCGACCTGCAGGCACCTGCAGGCGCCACCACCGTGGACGCGGGCGGCCAATATGTCATGCCCGGCGGCATCGACCCGCACACCCACATGCAGCTGCCCTTCATGGGCGCGACCACCATGGACGATTTCTTCACCGGCACGGCGGCCGGGCTGGCAGGCGGCACCACCAGCATCATCGACTTTGTCATCCCCAACCCCAAGCAGTCGCTGATGGAGGCCTACCAGACCTGGCGCGGCTGGGCCGAGAAGTCCGCCGGCGACTACGGCTTTCACGTCGCCGTGACTTGGTGGGACGAGTCGGTCAAGCGCGACATGGGCACGCTGGTCAATGAAGAAGGCGTGAACAGCTTCAAGCATTTCATGGCCTACAAAAATGCCATCATGTGTGACGACGAAACCCTGGTGAACAGCTTCAAGCGCGCCATGGAACTCGGCGCCATGCCGACCGTGCACGCCGAAAACGGCGAACTGGTGTATCTGCTGCAAAAACAGGTGCTGGAGAGCGGCATCACCGGCCCCGAAGGCCATCCGCTGTCGCGACCGCCGGTGGTCGAAGGCGAAGCCGCCAACCGCGCCATCGCGATTGCCGACGTGTTGAACGTGCCAATCTACGTGGTGCACGTGTCGTGCATGGAATCCGCCGAAGCCATTGCCCGCGCCCGCGCCCGTGGCCAACGGGTTTACGGCGAAGTGCTAGCCGGGCATCTGGCCGTGGACGACAGCGCCTACCGTGACCCGGACTTTGCCCGTGCCGCTGCACACGTGATGAGCCCACCGTTCCGGCCCAAGATTCACCAGGACTTTTTGTGGCGCGGCCTGCAAAGCGGCAACCTGCACACCACCGCCACCGACCACTGCACCTTCTGCGCCGCGCAAAAGGCAGGCGGCAAAGACGACTTCACCAAGATTCCCAACGGCGCTGGCGGTGTCGAAGAACGCATGCTCGTGGTGTGGGACGAAGGCGTCAACACCGGGCGCCTGACGCCCAGCGAATTTGTCGCCGTGACCTCGGCGAACGCCGCCAAGCTGTTCAACATTTACCCGCAAAAAGGCAGTGTTTCAGTTGGTGCCGACGCTGACGTCGTGGTCTGGGACCCAGCGGGTACCAAAACCTTGTCCGCCAAGACGCAGTTCAGCAAGGGCGACTTCAACGTCTTTGAGGGCCGCACCGTCAAAGGCGTCCCCAGCCACACGCTGAGCCAGGGCAAATTGGTGTTTGTGCAGGGCGACTTGCGAGCCGTATCCGGTGCTGGACGCTACATCAAGCGCCCGGCGTTCAATGCCAACTTTGCGGCGGCCAAACTGCGTGCCGATGTGCTGGCGCAGACGGCGGTGAAGCGCTGAGCCAAGCTTGACACACGCAGCCCAAGCCACCATGGACATCGAAGGCATCAGCCACGTCACCTTTGTGGTGCAAGACCTGGAGCGCATGGCCCGGCTGATGTGTGAGGGCCTGGGTGGCCGCGAGGTGTACGACAGCCACCGCAAAAACTTCTCGCTGTCGCATGAGAAGTTTTTTGTGGTGGGTGGTACATGGATCGCCGCCATGCAGGGCGATGCCCCGGAGCAGAAATCGTACTCACACCTCGCGTTCAAGGTGTCCGAAGAAGCCTTACCAACATTCGAGCAACGCCTACGCAAACTGGGTGTCGAGATCAGACCCCCAAGACCACGGGTTGAAGGCGAAGGGCAGTCGCTGTATTTCTACGACTACGACAAGCACCTCTTTGAACTCCACACCGGAACGCTGGCGCAACGGCTGCAGCGGTATGCGCAATGAGACATTCGGCATCCGCACACCGTACCTGCCCGCATTGGGCTGAAGTGGGGCGCACCAAAGTCACTGGTTTAGGCCTTCGCTTGTTGTCGTATGGCAACTGTGAAAACCTGGCGCAGCGGTTGTGGCCTGCCAACGAGGGTGATGCCGGGGGCCTCATACTGTCAAAGGCCCAGAAATCGGCCCCCGGCATCACCCTCATTGGCGACAAGTGGCGCTGTGGGTTCGCCAGCCAAAAAATACAAAGCTCTCAGAAGCTACAAGTTAAAAAACAACTTTGGCACACCGTCAAAAACCCACAAGTGCAGGGGCTGTCGTACCTGACACGAGCGAAGCAAAGTGCCGTGACTCTCCCCGCCGTTGAGGCAGGGCTGAGCAGCGCAGCAGACTGCGGAAAAAGGGCTGGCGATTGTTTGAGCGAAGCGAGTTCGAGCCAGCCCCCGCAGACTGCGAGCAGCGCAAGGAACCGCGCAGCGGCCCTGCCGTCGGCTCGCCTTTTCTTTGCTTACTTTCTTTTGGCGAAGCAAAAGAAAGTGAGTGGCCGCCGGGCCATTCCCGGCCAGCGGGAGCAACCAAATCCAAATGTACTTCGCCCGCCGGGGCGAGACCCGGCCTGCCGCCGTCCCACGGCAAGTAAGGCAAGTAACCCCTTCCTACCCACCCCACAAAGGAAAACACCATGACCACCACCACCGACATCAGCACCCTGCGCATCAACGGCCAGCGCCTTTGGGACTCTTTGATGGAACTCGCCAAAATCGGCGAAACCCCAAAAGGCGGTGTCTGCCGCCTAACCCTCACCGACCTCGACAAACAAGGTCGTGACCTCGTCACGAAATGGGCGCGCGAGGCGGGCCTGACAGTGACCATCGACAAAATCGGCAACGGCTTCATGCGCCGCCCAGGCCGCAATAACGCCTTGCCACCGATCGTCACCGGCAGCCACATCGACACCCAGCCCACTGGCGGCAAGTTCGACGGCAACTACGGTGTGCTGGCGGGCATGGAAGTCATGCGCACCTTGAACGACCACAACATCCAGACCGAAGCCCCGGTGGAGGTGAGCTTCTGGACCAACGAAGAAGGCTCGCGTTTTGTGCCGGTGATGATGGGCTCAGGCGTGTTCTCCAAAACCTTCACGCTGGAGCACGCCTACGCCGCTAAGGACATTGATGGCAAGACGGTCGGTGAGGAGTTGGCACGCATTGGTTACATCGGTGACCAGGAACCCGGTGACCACCCGATTGGTGCATTTTTTGAGACCCACATTGAGCAGGGTCCGGTGCTCGAAGACAACGATGTGACGATTGGCGTGGTGCAAGGTGTTCTGGGCATCCGCTGGTTTGACTGCACCGTCACCGGCATGGAAGCCCACGCCGGCCCGACCCCGATGGCGCTGCGCAAGGACGCGATGCAAGTCGCCACCCACATCATGCAAGAGGTGGTCGCTACCGCCATGCGCCACCAGCCCCATGGCCGTGGCACGGTCGGCATGGTGCAAGTGTTTCCCAACAGCCGCAACGTGATTCCGGGGCGCGTCAAATTCTCCATCGACCTGCGCAACAGCACCGATGCGCTGGTGGACACCATGGCAGATGAAGTCAAAGCCTTTGCCGCCAGCATCAGCGCCAAAACTGGCCTGAATGTCCAGATCGACCTAGTATCGAGCTACCCGGCCCAAGCCTTCCACGACGACTGCAAAAACGCCGTGGCCAGCGCGGCAGCCAAGCTCGGCTACAGCAACATGCCAGTGGTCAGCGGTGCAGGGCACGACGCGGTCTACATGGCCAAGCTCGCGCCTACCGGCATGATTTTCATCCCCTGCTTGAACGGCATCAGTCACAACGAGATTGAGAGCGCCACGCCCGAGCACATTGCCGCGGGTTGCAACGTGCTGTTGCATGCGATGCTGGAGCGGGCTGGGGTGGTTTAAGGCTGCTTCTGTCAAGAAGCTGATCGATAACGCGGCGCACCCACGAAATGTGTCATTGTGTCGCCGGATTTACGTCTGCTTCATTGGCCGCTTACATCGCGCAGATAGAGTCATGACACCGCGGATCTGCCGCACACTTGGATAAATCTGTCATGAAAAAAACTGCGCTTGCGTTCACCCTCTTGGCCTCACTCGGTCTGGCATACGCCGACAACGCTCCACCACCGGGCGGTGGTCCCAAAAAAAACGCCGCGCTGGATGCTGCCTTGAAAGAATGCTCAGCCTCAATCATCAAAGACAGTAATGGTCGGCCCGACATGTCCGCGATGGATGCCTGCATGAAAGCCAAGGGCTTCGAAAAACCGTCCAAACCACCGGCAGGCGGACCTCCTCCGAATGGCAACTGAGCTATTCGTAGGCAGCTAACCGAGGGAGTTCTGCCTCGCTGAACAAGCTTTGCTGTAACTGGGTCAGGCTCGCTCGTCGTTCAGATTCTGTGGCGTTGCTGCTGGCTTGCAGCAATTTGTCACGCGCGTCCCGGTAGTTGGCGATGCGGCTTTTCCAGGTAGCCTCATCCCGATCCACGTCCGCCAAGCGGGTGGCAGCTTGGGGGTCCAGCTCTTTGGCCCGCATGCGGTAGATGTCGTCCTCGCTGGCACCTTGGGCACGCATGTCCGTGGCTTGTTGCTCGATACGCACCACCACGTTGCTGGCCTCGCGCTCGGCGCGCAGGGCCGCCGGAAGAGCTGCGTCCAACGCGGCGAGCTGCTGTTTCTTTTGTTCGGCGTTCAGGGCTGGGTTCTGGCTGATCTCCAGGCGGCTCACAGCATCCATGTCGTAGGCATCTTCAAAACCGAACATGCCCTGATTTTCGTCAGCGCTGAAGTGTTGGGAACGCAAGGCTTGCACAGCCAACATCCGGCGGCGAATCGCTGCCACAGCACTGCCTGAGAGATCCGGCTTGTTTTCCAAACCGACAAGATCGCGCTTGAATGCAATATACCGATCCAGCAGTTGCTGGGCTTTTTGCGCCTGGGGGACAGGTAGCCGTCGCTGCAATTCGCTGCGGATCTGGGTCGTGATGGCCTCCACGCTTTGTTCGCCCACTGTGCTCAGGTAGTAGTCAAACATACGCCTGAGTTCGCCGTAGGCCAAGGCACCTGATCCCTCGGCTTCACTGCCGCTAAGCGAGGTCTGCAAGTCGCCATCTGGCAAGGTGCCCTGCAAGGATCGGGCAAACGGTTTGGGCTCGCTAGTTTGTGCCTGCGGGGCCAAAGTGACGCCCGTGCGCTGATCGCTTTGTTGCCAGTAGTACAGCCCTGCCGCCATCAGGGCCAATGCGCACAAGCCCAGCAAGGCATGGGCAGCACTGATGTGTCGCATAGGCACTTGCCTACAGGCCCAGACCTTTAAGCCGGTTGGCTTGCTGGCGGTACAAGGTCACCGGGTTAGTTTCAAACAGATTGACCAGACCCACGGTCTGATTGACTTCATCCAGATGGTTCATCGCGTAGTCATCCCGGATGACGCGTCCGAGGTGAGACGAGCAACTTGAAACCAGACCATCGTTCTTCGCACCGCCAAAAGCCAACGAGGTCAGCAGCAGGGGCGCGTCAACGGGGTCGAACACATTGGTGTAGGGCTGGGCACCGCTCCAGGAGAAGTAGTAGACGCCACGGGCTATGTAGTCGCCTTCACCACAGGCGGAAGTGGGCACGCCCTCAGGGTGAGTGGCATTGAATTTCAACGAACCGGCTGTACTCAGCGATTGGGCTGCTGCCAGCGAGTTCTGGCTCAGGCCCGACCCGCCTGAGAGAAAGTTGATCACCGTGGCCAAGCCATTGGTCGCCGACACGAGTACCGATCTGGTCAGCGTCCCGGGCGGAGCCACGTTCAGTATCAGGTCTGCCACGGCAGAACCCTTGTTCACACCGCCGATGGAGGTAACCGAGGCCACCAGATCTGGTCGCACGGACGCCACATAACGGATGGTGGGGCCACCATGGCTGTGGCCCATCAAATTAACCTTGGTCGCACCCGTAACCGCCAGGATTTGCTTGACTTGTGTGAGCAACTGCTCACCACGCACTTCGGTGCTGTTGGCCGCCGACACCTGAGCCACATACACCTTGGCACCGTCGGCACGCAGGGCCGAAGGAATGCCATACCAATAGTCCACCGGACCAATGTTGTCAAAGCCAAACAAACCGTGCACCAGCACGATCGGGTATTGGGTTTGGGTGTAACCCGCCGCGAAAGAGGTTGCCGGAAATAGGGCCAAGGCTAGCAAGCAGGCGCTTAGCCAAGTCATCAAGATTTTTTTCAAAATTGTCTCCAATGGGGTCGTGTCGCCCCTGGGTTGAAAGGAATCTGGCTAAAACTGGGGCGACGGCTTGGGTGCTGCTGCGGTCGCTGGCTGACCAGATGCCGATTGCTTGTGCCAATCGACTTGAATCAGGAAAAAAGCACGGTCGTGCGTTTCAATTCATGGTATGTCACCTGCCAGGTCTTGTCATGCTGGGAAACCCGCAGACAAGATCACTCTGACCGCCCGCGTAGGCATTGCATGAAACCATCTCCAGGCCCGACTGCTGGACTCGCCTACGGCCACGCTAGGCACCAAATCAGGGCTAGACTGTGCCTGTTTTGTGCTCGATTGCGCTGCAGCAAGTCGACATCTCGGCACAGGGCCAAGCGTTGGTGGCCGCCTACACTGGCACATAACATGCTTGTATGCTTTACGTAATAGATCGGCCTCTAGCCCTTGTATGACAAGCGCTATAAGCTATGAATTTTGTAGTTTTATCAAATGGAGAAATCTATGCATGTGAAACCATTCACCCGTCGTCAAGCTGTGGTTCTGGGCGCATCCCTGCTGGCCCTGGCCCCCGGCCTGACTTTCGCCCAAGCCAAGCTCAAAGTGGCCGCCGTCTACACCGTGCCGTTTGAGCAGCAATGGGTCAGCCGCCTGCACCTTGCGCTCAAGGCCGCTGAAGCGCGTGGCGAGATCGAATACAAGGCCTCAGAGAACGTCAGCAACGCCGACTACGAACGCGTCATGCGCGAATACGCCACGGGTGGCAACCAGCTGATCGTCGGCGAAGCCTTTGCCGTGGAAGCCGCCGCACGCAAGGTGGCCAAGGATTTCCCCAAGGTGTCGTTCCTGCTGGGCTCCAGCGGCAAACCGCAAGCGCCTAACTTCAGCGTGTTTGACAACTTCATCCAGGAGCCTGCTTACCTGACCGGCATGATCGCTGGCGGCATGACCAATAGCAACCAGATTGGTATGGTTGGCGGCTTCCCCATCCCTGAGGTGAACCGCCTGATGAACGCCTTCATGATGGGTGCCAAAGAGGTCAACCCGAAGGTGGAATTCAGCGTCAGCTTCATCAACAGCTGGTTTGACCCACCGAAAGCCAAGGAAGCCGCTTTTGCCATGATCGACAAGGGCGCCGACGTGATGTATGCCGAGCGTTTTGGCGTCAGCGATGCCGCCAAAGAAAAGGGCAAGCTGGCCATTGGCAACGTGATCGACACGCAGGCGCAGTACCCCGACACCGTGGTGGCTTCGGCGCTGTGGCACTTTGAGCCCGCTGCTGACCGCGCCATCAAGCTGGTCAAAGAGGGCAAGTTCACCGCCGAAGACTACGGTCAATACGCCATGATGAAGTACAAGGGCTCGTCGCTGGCGCCTCTTGGCACGTTTGAGAAGAAGGTGCCCGCAGCCCTCATGGCCAAGGTCAAGGCCAAGGAAAAAGCCATTGTGGAAGGCAAGTTCAGCGTCAAGGTGGACGACGGCCAGCCCAAGTCAAGCGCCAAATAAGCGCGACTCGCCGCACGCTGCGTGAGCGAACCTGTTCTGACCCTGTCGGGCATCACCAAGCGCTTTGGCGACTTGGTGGCCAATGACAACATCTCGCTGGACATCAGCCCCGGCGAGGTACTGGCCTTGCTGGGCGAAAACGGCGCGGGCAAATCGACGCTGGTGTCGATCCTGTTTGGCCACTACACCGCCGACGCAGGCGAAATCCGCGTGGCAGGCAAGCTGCTGCCGCCGGGCGACCCGCGCGCTGCGTTGGCCGCAGGTATTGGCATGGTGCACCAGCATTTCACGCTGGCTGACAACCTGAGCGTGCTCGACAACGTGATGCTGGGCACCGAACCGCTGTGGCAACCGTTTACCCAGCACCGTGAAGCGCGCGACAAACTCATCGCTGTTGGTCTCGAATTTGGCCTGAATGTGGACCCGAAGGCGAAGGTTGGCAACCTGTCGGTGGGCGAGCGCCAGCGCGTCGAGATTCTGAAAGCGCTGTACCGTGGCGCGCGCATCCTGATTCTGGACGAGCCGACCGCGGTGCTCACCCCGCAAGAATCTGAAAGCCTTTTTGAGGTGTTAGCCCAGATGGTTTCTCAGGGTCTAGCTATTATTTTTATCAGCCATAAACTGGGTGAAGTGCTGCGCGTCTCCAGGCGCGTGGCCGTGCTGCGTGGCGGCAAGCTGGTGGCCGAGGCGCTCGCCAAAGACTGCACACAGGTGCAGTTGGCGCAGTGGATGGTCGGCCACGCCGTAGCGCCGCCTGAGCGGCACCCAGCGCAAAACATTGGTGAGGCCGTGTGTGTGCTGGATCAAGTGAGCACGACTGCGCAACGTGAGCAACTCAACCAGGTGTCCCTCACGCTGCACAGTGGCGAGATCGTGGCCATTGCCGGGGTCTCGGGCAACGGCCAGGTGGCGCTGGCCGAATTGCTGTGCGGCACCCGGCAGGCCACATCCGGTCAGGTGACTTTTTTGGGTCAACCCCTGCCACAGCACCCGGCAGAGTTGGTGGCCCTGGGCGTGGCGCGTATTCCCGAAGACCGTCACGCCGTGGGCGTGGTGGGCGACTTGCCGGTGTGGGAAAACGCCGTGTCCGAGCGCCTGCGCAGTCCGGCGTTTTCACGCTTTGGCTGGGTGCGCCGAGCCAGAGCCCGCGCTTATGCCAAACGGGTGATGGAGGCTTTTGATGTGCGCGGCGGCGGCCCGCTGGTGGCGGCACGGTCGCTCTCCGGTGGCAATATGCAGAAGCTTATTCTGGGCAGAGCCCTGATGCAGCCTGAATCTACAGCTATGGATACTCAAGCGAACCCAGCGTCTGCAAACGCGGCCAAGGTGCCGCGCCTGATCATCGCCCACCAGCCCACCTGGGGGCTGGACATTGGTGCCGTGGCCTATGTGCAGGCGCAACTGATCGCCGCCCGAGATGCCGGTGCAGCGGTGCTGGTGATCTCGGACGACCTGGACGAAGTGCTGACGCTGGGCGACCGTGTGGCGGTGATGCATGCCGGGCAGATGACGGCTGCCCAACCCGCGACGGACTGGACTCGCGAGGCCATTGGCCTGGCAATGGCCGGTGTGGCCGCCCACGACAAGGCAGCGGCATGAGGCTCGAAAAGCGCACCCAGAATTCCAACGTGGCGCTGGCTCTGGCGCCGCTGGGCGCGGTGGCTTTCACCCTGGCCATCAGCGCGCTGCTGGTGTTGTGGGCCGGTGCGCCCGTGGGCCAGACCTATGGGTTGCTGTTCAAGGGCGGCTTTGGTTCGGTGTTTGCCATCTCCGAGACGCTGACCCGCGCCATCCCGCTGATGCTCACCGGTCTGGCTGCGGCGGTAGCCTTCAAGGCGCGGCTGTTCAACATTGGCGCCGAGGGTCAGTTGTACGCCGGTGCGCTGGCGGCGGTGGCCGTGGGTGGTTTGCATGGCGGCACTGGTTTTGATTTGCCACCGGCCTTGCTGTTTGTACTGATGATGCTGGCCGCCGCACTGGCAGGTGCCTTGCTGCTGCTGGGACCCGCGCTGATGAAAGCCAAATTGGGCGTGGACGAGGTGGTGACCACGCTGTTGCTGAATTTCATCGTGCTGCTATTGGTGTCCTGGATGCTCGACGGCCCGATGAAAGACCCGACTGCCATGGGCTGGCCGCAAAGCGTGGCGCTGGTGGGTGATCTGGAACTGTCCAAACTGATCCCGCAAACCCGCGTGCACACCGGCCTGCTGTGGGGCATCAGTCTGGCCGTGGGCTTGTGGGCGCTGATGAAATACACGGTGCTGGGTTTTGACATCCGCGCTGTCGGGGCCAACGCCCGCGCCGCCGCCTTTGCCGGGGTGTCGGTGACGCGCACGGTGGTGCTGGTGGCCATGCTCTCAGGCGGATTGGCCGGGCTGGCCGGGGCTATCGAAGTCGCCGGACGCACCAGCTACCTGACGCTGGACATGTCACCGGGCTATGGTTACAGCGGCATCGTGATTGCCATGCTGGCCGGGCTGCACCCGCTGGGCGTGGTAGCGGGCAGCGTGTTTGTGGCCGGTATCCTGGTGGGGGCCGACAGCATGAGCCGCGCCGTCGGTGTGCCCACCTACATTGCGGATGTGATCGTCGCCACCTCGCTGATTGCGGTGCTGATTGCCACGCTGCTGACGCAGTATCGGGTGCGGTGGAAATGAGTGACGCGCTCGCCCTGATGTTGCTCGCACCGACACTCTCTGGCGGTATGACCTCTCGCGAACGCTTCACTTTGAAACCCGCAAGGCAGACCCTGTGCGCAGCTTCCTCATACTGGCGTACCAGAAATCGTCAGCCGCGCACAGGGTCCACCTCGCTGGCGCCTTGGGCACTGATGAATACCTGCAATCAAGCCACGCTTCGGCTGTCCTGCCCTTGGTCTTCAAAAACCATCCAATCGTCAACGAACGTCGCGCGATGGCCGGATGGGGTGGCCGCAGATTTCTGGTACCCCAGTATGAGGCGGACGCCCCATCCGGCCAGCGCGCAGCGCCGGACCAACGTATCTGCCAACAACTCTTCGGCGCCTGAATTACTGCTTAGCATGCAAAAAAACAAAGCATCTGCCCCATGACAGAATTCCTCGACATCCTCGCCAACACCGCCTTCTGGGTGGCGGTGCTGCGCATTGCCACACCGTTGATTCTGGGTACGCTAGGCGTCTTGTTGTGCGAACGCGCCGGTGTACTGAACCTGGGGATCGAAGGCATCATGGTCGCCGGCGCCTTTACCGGCTGGCTGACGGTGTATGCCGGTGCGCCACTATGGGCTGGCGTGGCGGTGGCAGCGCTCACGGGTGCTTTATTCGGCCTGCTGCACGCGTTTTTGACCGTTGGGCTGGCATTGTCACAGCACGTCTCGGGGCTGGGCATCACCCTGCTGGCCACGGCACTCAGTTCTTATGGCTACCGGGTGAGCTTTGCCAAGGTTTCCACGCCGCCGACCATCACGCCATTTGCCGAGATGCACTGGCTGCCGATTCCCGTCCTCTCGCAGCAAACTGCGCTGACTCTGCTGGCCTTGCTGGCGGTGCCGGTCACGGCCTACCTGTTGTTCAAGACACCGATCGGGCTGGCGGTACGCATGGTTGGCGAAAATCCGCAGGCCGCTGAAGGCCAGGGCCTGTCCGTCGGCAGAGTGCGCACCGGTGCCATCGTGGCAGGCTCGGCGCTGATGGGCGTGGCTGGTTCGTTTTTGACGCTGTCGGCCTTTAACGCCTTCTTCTTCAACATGGTTAACGGGCGTGGCTGGATCTGCGTGGCGCTGGTGGTGTTTGCCTCTTGGCGACCGGGCAAGGCGCTGCTGGGCGCACTGCTGTTTGCATTTTTTGACGCGCTGCAACTGCGCCTGCAACAGATGGGTGACGCCCTGCTGCCCTACCAGCTGTACCTGATGCTGCCGTATGTGTTGTCCATCGTGGCGCTTGTTCTGGTGGCGCGCAAGGCCAGCTATCCGCAGGCGCTGATGAAACCGTACCGCAAGGGCGAACGCTGATATCCAACCACCAAGAGCACCCACCATGCTTGACCTATTGATCCACCACGCCAGCCTGCCCGACGGGCGCAAAGAGATGTCACTCGCCGTCCAGGACGGCAAGATCGTCGAGGTCAGCCCCGGTTTGCAGGCCCCGGCACAGCAAACCGTTGATGCGCAAGGCTACCTGCTGAGCCCGCCGTTTGTTGACCCGCACTTTCACATGGATGCCACGCTGAGCTACGGCCTGCCGCGCGTCAACCAGTCGGGCACGCTGCTTGAAGGCATTGCACTGTGGGGTGAACTCAAACCACTGCTCACCCAGGACGAATTGGTGGAACACGCCATGGCCTACTGCGACTGGGCCGTGGCCAAAGGATTGCTGGCGATTCGCACGCACGTGGACGTGTGTGATGCGCGCCTGCTGGCGGTGGACGCCTTGCTGGACGTCAAGCGCCAGGTGGCGCCCTACATCAACCTGCAACTGGTGGCCTTTCCGCAGGATGGTGTGTTGCGTGCGCCGGGTGCGCTGGACAACCTGAAACGTGCACTCGACAAAGGCGTGGACGTGGTTGGTGGCATCCCGCACTTTGAGCGCACCATGGTCGATGGGGCTGCCAGCGTCAAGCTGCTGTGTGAACTGGCCGCGGAGCGCGGCCTGCGCGTGGACATGCACTGCGACGAGTCGGACGACCCGCTGTCGCGCCATGTCGAAACCCTGGCGTATGAGACCCAACGCCTGGGGCTGCACGGACGCGTCACTGGCTCACACCTGACCTCCATGCACAGCATGGACAACTATTACGTCAGCAAACTGATCGCCCTGATGACAGAGGCGCAGTTGCACGCTGTGGCGAATCCGCTGATCAACATCACCCTGCAGGGACGCCACGACACGTATCCCAAACGCCGTGGCATGACGCGTGTGCCCGAGCTGCTGGCCGCTGGCATCAATGTGGCGTTTGGCCACGACTGTGTGATGGACCCGTGGTACTCCTTGGGCAGTGGCGACATGCTGGAGGTGGCCCACATGGGCCTGCACGTGGCACAAATGACCAGCCAGAGCGCCATGCGCGCCTGTTTTGATGCCGTCACGGTGAACGCCGCCCGCGTCATGGGGCTGGCGGGTTATGGATTGGAGGTAGGCTGCCACGCCGACTTTGTGCTGCTGCAAGCGCGTGATCCCGTTGAGGCACTGCGTCTGCGCGCCACCCGACTGAAAGTCTTTAAACGCGGCCAGTTGTTGGCCGAGTCAGCGCCCGCCGTGGCGCAGCTGCACCTTCCGCAAAGGCCGACGCAAACGGCCTGGATGGGTGCCTGATAACCCGATAAGTTTATACAACAAATTGCCTTATAGCCCCCATTCAGCATAGGCTTACAGCTATATACAAGATAGCATTTGACGAACGAATCCACCACCCGTTCATCGGTCCATCCATGCCTGGTCGGCGCCAGCAGCGGGGTGGCTTATAGTCTTGCCACGGTCAAGCTCAGCCGAATCACTTTCACGATGGTCGCCTCATGAACATATTGCGCTTGCTTTCACCCATCTGGGTCGCTCTGGGCTTGGCCGCTTGTGGTCAATCAACCGGGCCCAGCGTCAACACACCGCAGGAACCTGCTGCGGCAGCGTCGGCACCCGTGGTCAAGCAGGAAATTGCGCTGGTCATGAAGACACTGACCAATCCGTTTTTTGTCGAAATGGAAAAAGGCGCGCGACGCGCCGAACAAGAACTCGGCGTCAACCTGGTGGTCAAAACGGCGGCACAAGAAACCTCCATCGAGCAGCAAATCCAGCTGGTCGAAGACCTGACCGCCGCCAAGGTAAACGCCATCGTCATCGCGCCAGGTGACTCGCAACGCCTGATTCCTGCGCTTAAAAAAGCCCGCGATGCGGGTATCAGCATCGTCAACGTCGACAACCGACTTGATCCGGATGCCATCCAGCAGGCAGGGATGGCACCGATACCATTTATCAGCGTGGACAATGAAGCGGGAGCCTATAAGGCAGGTCAATTCCTGGCGAAAGGCGTCACCACACCGACTGAAGCGGCCATTCTCGAAGGTATTCGCAGTGCCGATAACGCCAAGCAGCGCGCTACGGGCGCGCGCCGCGCACTGCTGGAAAACCCGCATATCAAATTGGTGGCGTCCGAGACTGCCAACTGGAAAATTGACGAGGCCTATACCGTGACGCAGCAGATGTTCAGCGCGCACCCCAAGATCAAGCTGCTGTTTGCCTCCAACGACATCATGGCCATTGGTGCGCTGAAATACCTGCAGAAAAGTGGCCTGCAAGGGGTCAGAGTGGCCGGTTTTGATGCTCTGAACGAAGCACTGGCCGAAATCCGCAACAAACGCATGGTTGCCACCGTGGATCAGCAAGCGGCTGAACAGGGTTACCAGGGGGTGGCGCTGGCGCTACGCCTGACCCAAGGCAGTTCGGTACCCAGTGTCACCACCATCGACACCCGGCTGATCACCGCCGATACCCTGAATTGACGCGCTGGTGCCTGCTTGAAACGACGCTCCAGCATCACGACGAAACTGCTCGGCTACCTGCTGATCGCAGGGGTTTTACCTGTGATCTTGCTCGGGAGCATTACATTTCAAGTCACCAAGCGCGTGGTGACAGAGCAGGCCGAGGCGGAAAACACGCGGCTACTGTCCAGTTTTGCCTCGTATTTAAGCCTGTACCAGGACCAGATTGACGACTTGGCAGCCAACATTGCTGGCAATGCCGAGATTGGCCAGGCACTGCGCCATGCCGACGATGGTTCCGCCGACACCTATGACGAACTGGAGTTGCGCGCCCGCCTTGGTTACATCCTGAACAGCTATGTGCGTGCCAAGGGTCTGGTGTCGATCAACGTGTTCTCACGCGGTGGCGCACGCTTCCAGGTGGGAGAGACGCTCAACGTCAGCAAGGTGGAAACAGCGGAAATCCAGCGTCTGATGCAGGAGGCTGCCAGTTCCAGTTCACCCACCCTGTGGCGCGGCGTGTTTGACAACCTGAACACCCACTCGGATGAAAAAAAGGTCATCAGTGTGACCCGCGACATCCGGCATTTTTCACCCACCACGGGCCAATCTGATGTGGTCGGGGTGCTGGTGATCAGCCTCAACAATGACATCATGAAGAGTTTTCTGCGTGGCATTCCGCTGGAGGCGGGCAGCCAGCTCATGAGCTTGGACCCACAGGGCTACATCAACTTGCATTCTGACCCACGCCAATTCGGCAAACCCGAATTGCCCGCGTTGCTGGCGCTGATGCGTGCACCCACCGCCGTATCTCGGCTCACGCTGGACGGCCAGGAAGTGCTGATGCAGGTGATGCCAACCCAGGGCCATTCAGGCATGTTGGCGGTGATCAAGCCCAGTCACCTGCTGACGCAGAAGGTGAACCAGTTGGCCGTATTGACCCTGGCTGTGGTGGTACTGGCCTTGCTGGCAGTACTGACCGTGGCCTGGGCCTTTGCAAGAAAAGTGGTGACACCGGTTAAGGCGGTGTCACAGGGTTTCAGGCAGATTGCCAATGGACCCGTCGGGCTGCAACCCTTGCCCGAAGACGCGGTACCTGAAGAAATTGCCCAACTCATTCATGGCTACAACAACCACCTGCTGGCCCTGGAAGCCCAAAACACCGCTGCTGAAGAACTGCGCCTGGCCAAGAACGAGGCCGAAGCCGCCAACCTGGCCAAGAGTCGCTTTCTGGCGATCATGAGCCACGAGATCCGCACGCCCATGAATGGCATTCTGGGCACGGCGCAATTGCTGTTGTCGCACCGACTCAGTGAACATGATCGCTTGGACTATGCACGCACCGTACTCAGCTCGGGCCAGTCGCTGCTTTCACTGCTCAATGACATACTGGATTTATCCAAGATCGAGGCCGGCAAGTTCCAGTTGGACATGACCGACATTGATCCGCAGACGCTGCTGTCAGATACCCAAGCCCTGTTTGCCAGTGCTGCCAAAAACAAAGCACTGGGGCTGGCGTGTGTCTGGCAAGGTCCGGCCGGTCGGCGCTACCGCAGTGATGGTCATCGTCTGCGCCAGATGCTCTCCAATCTGGTGGGCAATGCCATCAAGTTCACCGCTGCGGGTCATATTGAGGTTCAGGCCAACGAGATCGATCTGGACGGTCAGACGGCACTGCTGGAGTTTTCTGTCACCGATACCGGCATGGGCATCGAACCGAACAAGCTGCCCCTGCTGTTCAAGCCGTTCTCCCAAGCCGACAGCTCCACCACCCGCCAGTTTGGCGGTAGCGGCTTGGGCTTGTCGATCGTTCGCAGTCTGGCCCATCTGCTAGGCGGCGATGTGGGGGTACAAAGCCAGCCGGGCCAGGGCTCGCGCTTCTGGTTTCGGGTGAAGGCGCAGGTGCTAACACCCCCTGCACAGCAGATTCAACCAGCACAGGAGGTTCGCCAGCAGAGCCGACAGGCAGCAGGCTCAATGGCGCGCAGCCGTGCGGTGCCCAGCATGTGCGGGCGCATTCTGGTGGTGGAAGACAACGCGGTGAACTGTCTGGTGATCGAAGGTCTGCTGGCGCAGATGGCTCTGACAGTGACAGTGGCGAATGATGGGCAGCAGGCACTGGCGCATGTTCAGGCGGGCGAGAAATTTGATGTGATCCTGATGGATTTGCAGATGCCGGTCATGGACGGCTACGCCAGTGCCACAGCGATACGCGCGTGGGAAATGCAGGGCAACCATGCACGCACACCCATCGTTGCGCTGACAGCAGATGCGTTTGAAGAAGACCGTCAACGCTGCCTGGCGGTAGGCATGGACGGCTTTCTGACCAAGCCCATTGCGCTGCGTGACTTGGTGGCGGCACTGAACGCTTGGTTGCCGGACGTAGACCATCCCTTCGAACATACGGCGCTGGGCACCGAGCCGGGCGATGCAGCTGGCCGGGTACAGGACTAGCGCTTTACGCAGGCCTCTGCTGCCCAGCTGCAACTGGCTTCAAGTATCAAATGTAGGACGGATAGTGCGTGTCGTACACGTGGGCACGCACCAGTTCCATCAGGTTTTCCGGGCGTGAGCAGCTGGCCAGTCCGCGTTCGAAAATCACTTCTGCCACAGCCACGGCAATGTGCACTGACACCTCGCGCACACTGGTCAGCGGCGGCAGCAGGCTGCCCTGCATCAGGTCGGCCGGAGTGACATAGGCGGCCAAAGTCTTCGCAGCGGCCAGGAACATCTCGTCGGTGATGCGCGTGGCACCGCAGGCGATCGCACCCAGGCCCAAGCCCGGGAAGATGTAGGAGTTGTTGCCCTGGCGCGGCACCAGAGTTTTGCCACAGCATTGCACTGGGGCAAACGGGCTGCCGCAGGCAAACAGGGCACGCCCCTGGGTGGCGTGGTAGGCCTCTTCAGCGGTGCATTCGGCTTTGGAGGTCGGATTGGACAGCGCGAAGACGATCGGCAAGGGATTGATCGCCGCCATCGCCTCCAGCACTTCGGTGGTGAAGGCACCACCGACCGCCGCCACGCCAATAATGGCGGTGGGTTGCAGCGCGTTCACCGCGGTCAGGAAATCGTCCACCTGAGCATGCGGGTGCGCGTAGGGCAGCTTCTGTGCAGCCAAGCCGGTGCGCGACTGCACCACCAGGCCCTTGGAGTCCACCAGCCAGCAGCGCTGACGTGCCACCTCCAGCTCAGCGCCTTCGGCCACCATGGCCGCCACCAGCAAATCAGCAATGCCGGTCGCGGCCTCACCCGCACCCAGGAACAGGAACGTCTCGTCGATCAGCCGCGTGCCCTTGACGCGCAACGCCGACAACATGGCCGACAGCGCCACCGCTGCGGTGCCTTGAATATCGTCGTTGAAGGTGCAAATTTTGTCGCGATAGCGCTCCAGCAGCCGGAAAGCGTTGTGGTTGGCAAAGTCTTCAAACTGGATGATCACGTTGGGGAACACCTCGATCGCGGCGGTGATGAACTCGTCCACCAGTTCGTCATAGGCCGCGCCGGTGACGCGGTGGCGGCGCAGACCCACGTAATACGGGTCGGCCAGCAGGGTTTCGTTGTTGGTGCCCATGTCCAAGGTGATGGGCAGGCAGATGGCCGGGTCAATGCCGGCGCAGGCGGTGTACAGCGAAAGCTTGCCCACCGGAATGCCCATGCCGTTGGCGCCCTGATCGCCCAGACCCAGAATACGCTCACCATCGGTGACGACGATGATGCCGGCTTTGTGCGGCCAGTTGCGCAGGATGTCGGCGATGCGGCCACGGTCATTGATGCTGATAAACATGCCCCGATGGCGCTGGAAGATATGCCCGAAGCGCTGGCAAGCCAGGCCCACGGTGGGCGTGTAAATCAGCGGCATGATCTCGTCTAGGTTGTCGCACACTACCCGAAAGAACAGCGCCTCGTTGCGGTCATGCAGAGAAGTCAGCGCCATGAATTTGTCCAGCGGATCAGGCAGGCGGCGCATATTTTCCAGAAAGCGGGCGACCTGCTCGTCCTGCGTCTGCACGTGCGGTGGCAACAAACCGCGCAACCCCAGCGCGTCGCGCTCGACCTCGGAGAAAGCAGTGCCTTTGTTGAGCAGCGGGTTTTGCAGCAAGGCAATGCCATGCTCAACGCTATCCGGGTTGATTTTCTTGGTCATGGGAGACTTCCTCTGGCAATTTTTGAGTCGTGACACTTCACGAAGGCATCATGGTACTCCTGCTTAACCTGTGTCAAGAGGTCAGATCAGCAGAAACCTATTTGCTTCACAAAGCATAGTAATCTATCCTTAGCAGATAAGGGCTAGATGCCAATTTAGTGCAAATGAACTCAACCATCCAGCGGGCCGTCATACGAGGCCGTATTGCGTCCAGTTGCGCTGATTTGGCCTGGTTCATGTGCACCCGACGCCGTACCGAGCCGATCAATCTAGAGAAACAAAGCAGGCCTTACTGCAGTCTCTAAGTCGTCATGCGCTGGGCGCGCGCTGCCAGTTCCACCGCGAACTGCCCCTTCGCCTCAGGATAAATCAGGGTTTCTTCGAGCACGATGTGGTCATGCATCAGCGCCAGGAAGACTTCCACGTTATGCAGCAGCTCGGCCAAATCGACCCAGTCTTCGCCATCGGCAATGGCGCGCAGCATGGGGGCGAGTTCCAGCCAATTCTGCTCAATCCAGCCGTGATCCTGCTGCAGCGTGCGCACCGCGTGCACCAGCTCGGCGTTGTCGCTGGCCAGCAACTTGGGAAAAATGTCTTTTTCTTCGTCGGCATGGTGCTGGCGTGCCGTGGCTGAAAAGAAGGCCTCGATCACACGAACCGCGTCGCGGTACTGGGCCTCATCGGCACCCGCCTGAATCTGCTCCAGCACGCCCGTCAATTTCTCCAGATGTTCATGAATTTGCTGGTGGCATGCATCCAGCGCCTGAAAACGGTCGGATTGGGTATCGGGCTTCATCACTTACTCCTGAAAATGGATATCGATGTTGATGGGATCAACGCGACTGTAGCTGCATCGACGACCTAGTTTCGCCGATTTTCATGCCGATTGGTATTTGATCTAGATCATGTTTACTGCAGATTCAAAGACAAAGCCAGACACTGCCCGGCGGACCTTGGCGTACCATCGCGCTCACCTGCGGCAAGGCTGACTCACTGCAAGCAGGGCAAGGAGACAACGTTGCAACCCACCAACACCGCCAACCCCGCCTATTTCCACAAGGTCGTGGACTGTCAGTGGGCCTGTCCGGCCCACACCCCCGTACCCGAATACATCCGTCTGATCGGACAGGGTCGCTACAGCGACGCCTACATGGTCAACTGGGTGTCCAATGTGTTTCCGGGTATTTTGGGGCGTACCTGCGACCGCCCTTGCGAGCCCGCTTGCCGACGTTCGCGGGTCGAAGAAAACAACGGCCTCAAGCCCGAGCCGGTAGCCATTTGCCGACTCAAACGGGCGGCCGCCGACAACAAGGACTCGGTGCTGGACCGTATGCCCGCCATTGCACCGTCCAACGGCAAACGCATTGCCTGCGTGGGCGCCGGGCCAGCGTCGCTGACGGTGGCGCGTGACCTGGCCCCGCTGGGCTACCAGATCACGGTGTTTGAGGGTGAGGCCAAGGCCGGCGGCTTCATGCGCTCGCAGATCCCACGCTTCAGGCTGCCCGAGTCGGTGATCGACGAGGAAACCGGCTACATCCTGAACATGGGTATCGATTTCAAAAACAACCAGCGCGTGGAATCCATGCAAGCGCTGCTGGCACAAGGCTATGACGCTGTGTTTGTCGGTTGCGGCGCACCACGCGGGCGTGATCTGGACGTCCCAGGCCGCGCTGAGGCGGGCGCCAATATCCACATCGGCATTGACTGGCTGGCCAACGTGTCGTTTGGCCACATCAACACCGTGGGAGAGCGCGTGATCGTGCTCGGCGGTGGCAATACCGCCATGGACTGCTGCCGTTCGGCACGGCGCCTGGGTGGCAAAGACGTGAAAGTGATTGTGCGCAGCGGCTTCGAAGAGATGAAAGCCTCACCTTGGGAAAAGGAAGACGCGCAGCACGAAGGCATCCCGATCCTGAACTACCACGTCCCCAAGACGGTGGAACACGTGAATGGCAAGCTGACCGGCATGACGTTTGAGATCGTTCGCGCCGAATACGATGCCAAAGGCCGACGCAGCCTGATCCCTACAGGCGAGCCCGACGTCCACGTCGAATGCGACACGATCCTGGTAGCCATCGGCCAGGAAAACGCGTTTCCGTGGATTGAGCGTGACTGCGGCATCAATTTTGACAAGTGGGGCTTGCCGGTGCTGGGTGAGGGCACCTTCCAGTCCACCGTGCCCAAGGTCTTTTTTGGTGGTGACGCAGCCTACGGCCCGAAAAACATCATCACGGCCGTGGCCCATGGGCACGAGGCGGCGGTGTCGATCGACCGTTTGCTCAGCGGTGAAGACGTGTCGCGCCGCCCGCCGCCAATGACCAATCTGATGTCGCAAAAGATGGGTATCCACGAGTGGAGCTACCGCAATGATGTGTCCAACGACCATCGCTTCAAAGTGCCGTGGGCCCAGGCAGAGCAAGCACTGGCCAGTATCAAAATTGAAGTGGAATTGGGTTTTGACGCGGCCACGGCGTTCAAGGAAGCCAGCCGCTGCCTGAACTGCGACGTGCAGACGGTGTTCAACCGCAGCACCTGCATCGAGTGTGATGCCTGTGTCGATATCTGCCCGATGGATTGCATCACCTTCACCGCCAACGGCGACGAAGCGGATCTGCGAACGCACCTGAAGGCACCTGCAACGCACACGACGCAGGATCTGTATGTGTCGGCCGAGCTCAAAACAGGGCGCATCATGGTCAAAGACGAAGACGTGTGCCTGCACTGCGGCCTGTGCGCCGAGCGTTGTCCTACCGGAGCCTGGGACATGCAGAAATTCCTCCTCAACACCACACAGGCGGGGCCACGCGCCCGAGACAGTCAGCCAGTCGCAGCACCGGAACACAGCGTGGGAGTCGCAGCATCATGAAACGTATCGAAGCAGTCAACGACTTTGTCATCAAGTTCGCCAACGTCAACGGCTCAGGCTCAGCCTCGGCCAATGAACTGTTTGCCAAAGCCGTGATGCGCATGGGTGTGCCGGTGAGCCCGCGCAACATTTTCCCGAGCAACATCCAGGGCATGCCAACCTGGTATGAAGCCCGCGTGTGCGAAAAAGGCTATCACGGTCGCCGTGGTGGCGTGGACATGATGGTGGCGATGAACCCGCAGTCGTGGGATGCCGACGTGGCCGAAGTTGAGTCCGGTGGCTACCTGTTTTATGACAGCACGCGGCCCATGCCCGCCAGCAAATTCCGCGAGGACTTGCACACCATGGGCATGCCGCTGACGGAAATCACCAACGCAGCCTACACGGACCCGCGCCAGCGCCAGTTGTTCAAGAACATCATTTATGTCGGCGCGCTGTCGGTGTTGCTGGACGTGGAGGCTGAAGTCTTCGAAAAGCTCTTTGCCGAGCAATACAAGGGCAAGGAGCGGCTGCTGGAGTCCAACGTCAAGGCATTGCATTTAGGGCGCGACTACGTCAAACAGCACATGCAGGCGCCGCTGGGCATCCGCGTGCAACGTGCCGATGCGGTGGGTGACCAGATCTTCACCGACGGCAACAGTGCCGCTGGCCTGGGTCTGGTGTATGGCGGCGCGACAGTGGCTGCGTGGTATCCAATCACACCGTCGACATCCGTTCCCGAGGCATTCCAGAAATACTGCGACAAGTTCCGGGTCGATCCGGCCACCGGCCAGCACAAGTTTGCCATTGTGCAGGCCGAGGATGAACTGGCCTCCATCGGCATGGTGGTGGGCGCTGGCTGGAACGGAGCACGCGCTTTTACCGCCACTTCAGGACCGGGCGTATCGCTGATGACCGAGTTCATCGGTCTGGCCTACTTTGCTGAGATTCCGGTGACCATCATCAATGTGCAGCGTGGTGGCCCCAGCACCGGCATGCCCACGCGCACACAGCAGTCCGACTTATTGAGCTGCGCCTACGCCTCGCATGGCGACACCAAACATGTGCTGCTGTTCCCGCAAGACCCGCACGAGTGTTTCACCCATTCAGCGGCAGCGCTGGATCTGGCCGAGCGTCTGCAGACGCCCATTTTTGTCATGACCGACCTGGACATTGGCATGAACCAGCGGCTGTGCAAGCCGTTCGAGTGGGACGACACCAAGGAATATGACCGCGGCAAGATCATGACCGCCGAAGAACTTGAAGCTGGCAAGCCCTTTGGCCGCTACCGCGATGTCGATGGCGACGGCATTCCCTGGCGCACCCTGCCCGGCACGCACCCCAGCAAGGGCGCGTTTTTCACCCGTGGCACCTCACGCAACCCGCAGGCCATGTACTCCGAGGCCGGGCCAGACTACATCTACAACATGGAGCGGCTGATCCGAAAGTTCAAAACCGCCGAAACCTTGGTCCCGCAACCCGTGTTACGTCAGGCGACAGCGCCCACCCGTATCGGTGTGATTTATTACGGCTCCACCACCCCGGCGATGCGTGAAGCACTCGACGTTCTGGAGCGCAATGGCGACCATGTGGACGCGCTACGGCTGTGCGCCTTCCCGTTCCCTGACGCGGTACGCTACTTTCTGGCCGAACACGACAAGGTATTTGTGGTCGAGCAAAACCGCGATGCCCAGATGCGCACCATGCTCATCACCGAGCTTGAGATCAACCCTGCCAAGCTGGTCAGGGTGTTGCACTATGACGGCACACCCATCACTGCGCGCTTCATTATTAGTAGCATACATGACAATCTGCAAAAGGAGATCGCATGACTTTCATTGCCAAACCCCGGCTGCATCATCCAACCCTGCAGACCAACAAGGTTGGCTACACCCGGCGCGACTATGAAGGGCGCATCTCGACGCTGTGCGCCGGTTGCGGACATGACTCAATTTCAGCAGCCATCATCCAGGCCTGCTGGGATCTGGACATTGAGCCGCACCGCGTGGCCAAGCTCTCGGGCATTGGTTGCAGCTCCAAGACACCCGACTATTTTCTGGGCGCCTCGCACGGCTTCAACACCGTGCACGGACGCATGCCCTCGGTGCTGACCGGTGCCAACCTGGCCAACCGCTCGCTGCTGTATCTGGGCGTGTCGGGTGACGGCGACTCGGCCTCCATTGGTCTGGGGCAGTTTGCCAACGCCATGCGCCGTGGCGTTCGCATGGCCTATATCGTTGAGAACAACGGGGTCTATGGCCTAACCAAAGGGCAGTTCTCGGCCACCGCCGACCGTGGCTCGAAGAGCAAGAAGGGTGTGGTCAACAGCGACAGTCCGGTCGATCTGGTGGGCATTGCCTTGCAACTCGGGGCAACGTTTGTGGCGCGCAGTTTTTCAGGCGACAAAGCACAGTTGGTACCGCTGATCAAAGGCGCCATGGCCCATGGTGGCGCGGCTTTCATTGATGTCATCAGTCCGTGCGTGACCTTCAATAACCACAGCGGCAGCACCAAGAGCTATGACTACGTGCGCCAGCATAACGAGGCGGTGAGCCGCATTGACTTCATGATCCCGGGCCACGAGATCACTGCTGACTATGCGCCAGGTTCACTGGTGGAGGTGGAACAGCACGACGGCACCGTGCTGCGTCTGCGCAAGCTGCACACCGACTACGACCCCACCGACCGCTACGCGGCCATGAGCTACATGCAGTCGCACGCCGAGTTGGGTGAAATCGTCACCGGCCTGCTGTACGTAGACCCGCTGGCCACCGACTTGCACACTTCGCTCAACACATCGGCGATACCGCTCAACACCATGAATGCCAGCCAGCTCAACCCTGGCAAACAGGCACTCGACAAGATCAACGCCGCATTGCGCTAAGCTTGCGACTTTCCTGCACCCTTTTTATCTCACGCCGCTTACGCTGCAAACAAAAGGAGTCCGCACCATGCCCGAACGCACTGTTTCTCAATCCATGGCGCAGCGTCACGTTGTCAGTGTGCTGCCAACGGCCACCGTGCACGCTGCGGCTTGCGTGATGACGCGAACCAACAGCAGCAGTGTGCTGGTGATTGATGCCAGCAACACCATGCTGGGCATCGTCACCGAACGCGACATGATCTACCGCGTGCTGGCCAAGACGCTGGACCCGAGCAGCACGCCGGTGTCCGAGGTGATGACACGCAGTCCACATTGCGTTCACCCTGAGACCAAAGTGGCCGACGCGGTGCTGATCATGATCGAGCGGGGCTTTAGGCACCTGCCGGTGCTGACCGCTGACACGAACAAGATATTGGGCGTGTTCTGTGTGCGCGATGCGCTTCCCCGCGAAGTCAATGTCGCTGTCAACTTGGCCGAGTTCAACGAACAGGTGAACGACGCGCTGGGTTAAGCGCTGGTGTCGGCGGCGTTGTTGATCCAGGTCTGAACGCGCCCCACCAGAGCTCTGACGTCCAGGTCTGCTAGCGGGGCCGCAGCCGGATCTTGCAGTGCCATGCGCACCAGCCGCTCCAGGGTTTGCGGTTGTGGAGTGATCGGGCCAAAAAATCGGGGTTCGCTGCCGATGCTCAGGAGCAGGGTGGGAAAGTTTTCCACGTCCAGCGGGTCCAGAACGTCGGCCTCGTCCTCAATGTCCAGCCACACAAACCGGGTGTGCGGGTAGTCTGCCTTCACGCTAATTTGCACCTGCTGGAAGATGCTGCGGTACTGCTCGCAGACGTTGCACCACTGGGCGCACAGGCAAACCACTAGAGGCGTATCAAGTGTTAAAGAGGGCATGGGACTGGTTCGCAATATGTCAATCTTTGGGTGCCATCAACATGGCATTGATGCGTACCACCGCTGCGTCAAATTCCTCGGCGGGGACTGGGCGCGAGAAGTAATACCCCTGCGCGTAGTGACAGCCCATGCGCTGCAGTGCTCGCAGGTGGTTTTGAGCCTCGACACCTTCGGCCACCGTACTTAGCCCCAGACTGCGACCCATGGCGATGATGGCACCTACCAGCGTGTTGTCGTTGTCGCCACGGCGCATGTCCTGCACAAAGGATCTATCGACCTTGAGCGTATCCACCGGAAACAGTTTCAGGTACGAGAGCGAAGAATACCCGGTACCGAAATCATCCAGATAAACCCGAAAACCCATCGCATGCAGCGCGTTGAGCCACTGCAGTGACCGGTCAACATCGTGCAGCATCACGCCTTCGGTGATTTCCAGTGCCAGCCTGTCCGGTGAGATGCCATAGTGTTGCACCGCCTCCCGCAGTCTTTCAGGCGGCAGGCCGTCGGGTATCTGACGGCCTGAAACGTTGATCGACAAGGTGTAATTCAACCCTTGAGTCTTCCAGTCCAGGAGTTGCCTGCAGGCCACATCGAGCATGAGCATACTCATCTCGACCACCAGACCGGTTTTCTCAGCCAGCGGTATGAAACTGTCGGGCATCACCAAGCCGCGCGTGGGGTGACGCCAGCGAATCAGTGCCTCGGCACCAGACACACATTGTGCGGCCAGATCAATGATGGGCTGGTAAAAAAGCACGAATTCCTGATTGCGGATGGCGCTGCGCAGATCGCTTTCCATGTGCCTGCGCTGTTCGGCAGCTTCGGTCAGGACCGGGTTGAAAAAAACATGGCTATCGCCGCCCGCCGACTTGGCGCTTTCCATGGCCAGTTCAGCTTGGCGCAACAATGAAGGCACGTCAAAGCCGTCGCTGGGGAACATCCCGATACCGATGCTGGCGTGCAAGTTGATGGGTGATCCATCGACAAAATAGGGCTGGCGGATGGCTTGCGAAATACGACTGGCAATCCGGTCAACGACTTCGCCCTGGGTGAGGTGATTCAGGATGACGGCAAAGTTGTCTGCTGCCAGTCTGCCCAGCGTGTCTTCGCTGCTGACGCAGGCCGACAAGCGCCGGGTGGTGGTCTGCAAAATGCTGTCGCCCGCTGGCAGACCCATACCTTCATTGATGCGTCGAAATTCATCAAGGTTAATCAGCAGCAATGCAAAGCCCCCCGTCTTGGCAGCGGCATATTCCTGCACCAAAGCGTGCAACCGTTCCTGCAGCCCCAGCCGGTTGGACAAACCTGTCAACGGGTCGGTAACGGCCAGATGTCTGGCAGAGGCTTCAGACTCCTTGAGCTGGCTGACATCATGCATCACGCCTTGCAACAGACCGTCGCCCACGGATCGCAGCACCACATTGACCCAGCTTCGCTCGACACCGGCCATCAAAATTTGGAAATCTTTCGTCACCGCAGTGTTCTGGCACAAGGCACTTTGCACCAGTTTGTCCATCAGGGTCGGGGTTTGCCAGGGCAACTGGTTGACGTTGAGCGACAGTACCTCCGTATCCTGGGGCTGCTGGGCCATGTTGAACAGGCTCGCAAATGCGGGGTTCCAGGACATCAGCACGCCATCGCGGTCGATCAGGAACAGTCCGGACTCGGCATTGTCAAAAATGGTGTGGTACTTCTTTTCTTCGATTTCACCTTGCAGGCGCAACTGACGCTCAGCTGCCAACGCGCCTGTCAGTCCGTCGGCCAGGGCGTTGATGTCTTTCACCAACTGGCCGATTTCGGTGCCACGATGCCTGCCGGGAATCGCCAGGCGCTCCCCCGTCGTCGGGTCCATCCGGTGTAAGCGGTCTGACATGGCCTTGATCGGTCGCACGACGAACAGCAGCATCATCACCACCACGGCAAAGGTAACCATCCCCAACTGCCAGATCAGCTGTATGGCGGCAAACCAGACTTCCTCCTTGATGCGAGCGTCGATCATCTGCGGGTCAGGTGTCAACAGGATGTGACCGATCAGTTTCTGTTTGTCAAAGGGTGAATAGATCAGGCGCTTTATCGGCGGAGCGGCCAGTATGTCTGCGTCGGCCGGACTGCGGCGCTTGTCGGTCAGCACGGCGTCTTCCGTCGAGATACTGACCGCCAGCACGTCAGAATTATTCAGCAGACCTTGCGCCAACTCGCCAGCCAGAGTCTGATCCTTGACAAAGCAAGCCACCGCCAGCGTGCTTTGCACCGTATCAAGCAGCTCGACCAGCCGAACTTCACTGGCCTGATGCGCACGCTGGCTGGTGAACCAGGCGGTGTAGGCCACGGCCAGGATACCTGCCAGCAAAGAAGCCGCGATGACGGCCAGTGTTGAGCGCAACAGCAGCCCGGGCAAGCACTGCTTGGCATCCAACCGTAACGACCAGGATGGGATCATTTCGGGAATTCCAGGACGATGCGCAGGCGTTTGTCGACCTGACTGCGATCAACATACGCCAAGCCCCCAGGGTTGACCATCAGCAACTCGATCACGTCGGCAGGCTGGGCGGCTTGCAACGGCGGCGAGGTTCTGCCCGAAAAGATCAACCTTGCCCAATAGGCATTGATTTCATTCAAATCCTTGTTGACCAGTTTGCGGTAAAACTCGGCTCGCACAGGAGCACTGTCGGGTTGGTCAATGGGTATAGCCGTCTCGCCATTGGGCAATCTGCGGTAGCGCCCAAGAAAAATATTAATGACCTGATCCTGACTGAGCTGCTGTATAGCGCTGGCGCCATTGACCACCACCACCGGCTCAGCACGAACCCTGGCAGCCAAGCCCGACAACATCAACACGATCAGAAGCAGCGCCTTCATGGTGAACTAAAACACGAAATCCAGTGCCAGACTGAACACGGTCATGTGGCCGTCCCAGCCACCTGACTCGGTGCCTTTGACCAGGAAGATGGACGATGGTTGGCCACGAATCCAGTCCACCTGCGCTTTCAGTGCCAGATTCTTCTGGATGTCCCAGCGGCCACCCACGGTGTACGTATTCCGATCGGTAAAGCTGTGCGCCGCCAGCGATGCTGTCACCCCGTCAAGAACAGGGTTTCCGGTGACGGGCAATGTGTCGATATCCGACAAACTGCGCGAGACGCCCAGAAAGGGTGTCAACGCGCCTACTCGATACCCGCCCAGAATATAGGCCGCATTCGAGTCTGCATAGGCAGGGCTGTCGTGTTTGATCTGGTTCAACATGAACTGGATATTGAGCGGTCCCTTGTCATACACCAGCCCGAGGGAGCTAAAGCTTGCCCGCTGATTGGCCATGGCCATGCCTGGCACCAGTGACAGATAAGGCATGCCAGTCAACGCATCGACCGGCATCTCCTGATTGAACTGCAGTTGGGCGTAACTGGCCCTGAACTGCCAGGGTCCGCTGGTGAAATCCAGGTAGCCACCCAGCAGAGCCGAGCCCTGCAGATCCCACAAGATGCCGGGGGCATAAGGTTCTTTTTCAGCAGCCTTGCCCGCAAAAAGCTTGCCTTTCAGCAAACCCGAAGCCACTGGCAGCGTGGCAGTGATATCTATGCCATCAATGTAGGAGAGCACCAGTGAGCCATAAAAATCCGCAGGCGGTCGCACACTGATGTTGGAATAGCCCACCAGTCTGGAGTCTCCCAGCATGTAGAACTCCGTACCCAAACGTCCGACACGCAAAGAGAAATCGGGTGAAAAATCGTGCCGCAAAAATGCCCAGGCCAATTCGGGGCGGTAGCTTGAATCGGCGTGGTAGCGCGAAACCACCTGCACCACGCCCTCGGTACTGGCGCTGAACTGCACATTGGCCTGGATGCCAAGCACGCTGTCCACCTTGGCTGTCCACCGTGTGTCTGCACCGTTGGGTTGTGTCAGATCGCGGATGAACTGGGCGCTGTCTTCGTTGGTACGGGTCATCCCCAAGGTACCGAAGCCATGCAGACTGACGACAGGCGACTCCGCCAGGGCTGCGTCGTCCATTGCCCAGGACAAGGACGGACAACCCAGACTCAGGCAAGCCAACGCGCCAAGGCAGACCTGCTTACCCAGCTGACAAAACCCGCAAACGCGCCTGTTATGAACGATGAACATACTGATTGACCCCATCCCTATGCCAACTGGCCACACACATTGACCGTTGAACCGGTCAAACCAGTTTATCCGCAGGCTGACACAGCGTCATCGAATGAGGCCACAGACACCAGCTTTGTAGGTCGGTCAAAAGTGCTGCTGCAGCCAGAAAGCTCAATCGCCAAAAGAAATGCCCAGATCGCGCCCGGTTTGCAGGGCGTCACAATCCATCGGCACGTCGCGGATGTGGCCAGCCACTTCTTCCAGGGCCACGTAGTCCACACCGTTCACTCCCAGAGACACCATCACACCACTTTGGCCAGCGTCGAGCCCGCGCACCGCTGCAGCGCCAAAGCGCAGCGCGGCCAACCGGTCAAACGCCGTCGGGCTGCCGCCGCGCAACAGATGACCCAGCACCACCACGCGGGTTTCTTTGCCGGTGCTCTTGGCCAACGCATCAGCAATGTTCTCGCCGATGCCGCCCAGGCGCTCGGCATGGCCCACTTCCGCCTGCGCCACCAGTTCACGATGGCCATCCTTGGCCTGCGCGCCTTCAGCCACCACAACGATGGAGTACAAATGACCATCGGCCTCGCGTTCAAGGATCTTGGCGGTGACCCGTTCCAGGTCAAAGGGGACTTCCGGAATCAAAATGGCGTGGGCGTTGCCGGCAATGCCCGCGTGCAGGGCAATCCAGCCAGCATAACGGCCCATGACCTCCACCACCATGACACGCTGGTGGCTCTCAGCCGTGCTGTGCAGACGGTCCAGACACTCGGTGGCGAAACCCACCGCAGTGTCAAAACCGAAGGTGGTGAAGGTTTTATCCAGATCGTTGTCAATGGTTTTGGGCACGCCCACAATACGCAAGCCCTTGCGGTGCAGGGCGTCGGCAATCGTCAACGAGCCGTCGCCACCGATCGACACCAGCGCATCAATTTCGTGCGTGGCAAAGTAGGTCAGCAATTCGTCGGAGCGGTCAATCTCGCGCACCGTGCCGTCGGGCATGTTCACCGGAAAGTGCAGCGGGTTGCCTTTGTTGGTGGTTCCCAGAATGGTGCCGCCCAGATGGCCGATGCCGCGCACCTTGTCACGGGTCAGGCGATACACGCCGCCGTCGGGATAGCGCTCTGGGAACATGATGCCGTTGAAGCCGTCGCGGATACCGTAGGTCTGCCAGCCCAGATTGTCGGCAGCGATCACCACCGATTGGATCACCGCGTTGAGGCCGGGTGCGTCGCCGCCGCCAGTACAGACAGCGATACGTTTGATAGGTTTTGTCATGCAAAAGTCCTCTGTTAAATCATCAAGCTTGTGGCCAAGCGCAATTGTGCCGCAAGCCTTGACGTGGCTAGCGTTCATCCATCACTTCAATCGGATTTGCTTTGTATCAATTCAATAGCTGTAAGTCATTTAAATTCGGGGGCTACAGGCCAATTTGATCATGAATCTGCATCGAACCAGACTTAGCCCAGGGACTGCAGTCGACCTAGTTTATGCGCTAGTTCGATGGCCGAACTAACACCCATTTTCTCGAAAATGTTGGCGCGGTGAAATTCCACGGTGCGCGCAGTAATACCCAGATTCTCGGCAATGTTCTTGTTGTAGTGACCACGAATCAACTGGTCCAGCACCTCGCGCTCGCGCGGACTCAAGCTGGACAGGGCCTGGCGCAGGCGGCGCGCTTGCACGTCAACATCCTGCACAGCACTGGCTGCCGCCAGCGCCTGGGCCACGCGGTCCACCAGTTCATTGTCCTGAAACGGTTTTTCCAGAAAGTCCCAGGCCCCGTTCTTGACTGCGGCCACCGCCATGCTGACATCGCCGTGGCCGGTCAAAAACAGCACCGGCCAAGGGCAGCCCAACGCCTTGAGCTGCTCAAACGTCACCAAGCCCGACATCGGGGCCATGCGCAGATCCATCAACACCACGGATGCCCCCCAGTCACCTCCCAGCGCTCGCGCTGCGGCCAAAAATGGCTCGCCGCCATCCCAGGTTGTCGGCTGATACCCACGCGAATCAAACAGCCAGGCCAGACCGTCGCGGATGTCTGGGTCGTCGTCGATGATGTGCAATTCAGGGCGCTTCATGGTGTTCCTTCACCCGCATTCTGCGGCACTTGGGCCAGCGGCAGGACCACGGTAAATCGGGCACCCCCAAGCACCGGGTCGCGGCCCACCTCCAGACGGCCATGATGTGCCTCCGCGATGGAGCGGCAAATCGCCAGCCCCATGCCCATACCGCCTTCCTTGCGGCTCACAAAGGCGTTAAAAATACTCGACAACGCCTCCTCACTGACACCAGGGCCTGTGTCAGACACCGACAAGGCCGCCAAGCCCTGCGCACTGTCCTGGCGCAAGTCGATCCAGACCTGTGGCGTGGCGGTACCATGCCCCGCCCAGTCGCGTGCGTTGCTCACCAGGTTGTTGACCAGATGCTCCAGCAGCAATTCATCGGCATCGACCCATACGGGCAGCCTGGGCGCAGACCATTGCGCGGGTGTACCGTCGTCGTCATTGGTGACTGCCAGTACGCGCGTCAGAAATGCCACAAGGTCCAGACGCTGACGCGACAGCTCGCGCCGCCGCGCGAAGTCATTCACGCGGCGGATGATGCCCCCGGCGCGATCGGCCAGACGCGCCATGCGCTGCACCACGGGCAGCAACTCCGCCAAGCTGATGTTGTCATCTGCCAATCGGTTGAGCAGGCCATTGGCAAAGCTGCTCAGCGCTCCCAGCGGCTGGTTGAGCTCATGCGCCAGGGTGGACGCGACCTCGCCCACGGCAATCAGGCGGCCCGAGGCTTCAAGCTTCTCCTGCTGCAATGCAGCCATGCGCTGGGCACGCTTGCGCTCGCTGATGTCCAGCACCGAACTCATCCAGCCAATCTGCACGCCGCTGGCGGTGTTGAGCGGCGCTTCATGGATCAGCACGTCGATCACATGGCCGTCCCGATGTGCAAACTGCACTTCCACACCGTCATCAGAGGTTCCGCGGGCGATGATGCCCATGTGCACCTGCATCAGTTGCTCCTGCTGATCAGGGGGCCAGTACGGAAACGGCATCTGCCTCCCAATAAGCTCAGCAGGTTCGTAACCCACCATGCTGGCAAAGGCATCGTTGATATAGAGAATGCGGCCCTGCATGTCCCAGGCACGCAGACCAATCGTGACCGAATTTTCCATCGCGGTACGCAGCGCCACCTGCGCCTGCAACAGCGCCTGCACCTGCTGGCGCTTGACAGAATCGCGACGCAACACATACAGCGCCAGCAGCATCCCCAGCAAAAACAGCAGCGCCACCAAGAAGAAGATGCGCGGCACCGTGGCAGGCTGGGCATGGATCTGTTCCACCCGCACAAACAAATCAGTGCCTGCTAGGTTCAGGGCCACGCGATAAGCCTGGTTGTCGGACGCATCCGCCAAGGTGGCCATAGGGTCAGTTTCCAGATGCACGCGGTGATCCTGGCTGAACCACACCGGCAAAAGAGCGGTCAATGCCCGCTCCAGAGACACAGCAGCCAAGTAGTTGCCTGCAAACTCGCCGCGGTCAAAAAACGGCACGGCAAGCCAGATCACATCGGTGACCGTGCCATCCGGGCGCAGCATCGGGCCAGCATAGGCCGCGCGACGCAAGCCGCGCGTAGTGGTCTGCATCAGGGTCAGCGCCTGGGTATTCTCAAAGTTGGCAGCACGGTCATGTTCCCAGCGCTCGGGACCCACCCGCGCATCCTCCAGCCGCCCGGCCGCGATCCAGCCGCTGGACAACACCACACCGGGCTCGCGCCACAGCAGACCACCCTGTGCGCCGACCGTGGCTAAATCGGAAGCAACTGTTCCCGTCGTGCTGGCCTGCAACACCTTCTGACGCGCCATCACCATCAGGTCGTCTTCCAGGCGGCGAAAGTGGAACTGCACGCTTTGCTCAAGCCACTGGGCATCTGCAGCACGACGGCGAGCGGCCTCGTCAGCCTCAAAATGATGCAGGTACAGCAGCAGCGTCACAACCGATCCCACCAATAACACCAGCAGGCCCAGCAACCATAAAAGCGTGACCCGGTGGCGCCCCAAAGGGCGCACCACAGACTGTTGCAGCAAAGCAAAGTCGAGCGAATGGTCAGTAGCAGGATTGGAGGCCATGTCGATAAGGGGGTGAACTTCGCATAATAGCCAGTGCCCGGTGGCAGGCGGTCAAATCAACGCATTGGCTTGACTTTCATCACGGCGCGTACAGCAGGGTCGGCTATAGATTCACCACCATGACCCCAAACGACACGCATGAAATTTCCCTGGTAACCGTGTGGCAGCTCTCACGACCAGCATCGTTGAGCGTGACAGCTGTGGCCTGGCTGCTAGGATTGGCATCCGCTGCGGGATGCGGCATCAGCCTTGACTGGGCGAGCGCACTGGCGGCCTTGCTGCTGACAGGTGGTTTTCACGCTGGAACCAATATCCTGCACGCCTATCACGCCGCACGCCAGGAAGCAGCCGGAGGTTTGGCTCGCAGCCCTCTTTCTGCCAATGACGGCATACACCTGATCCGTCAAGGCCGCATCACCCTGGCGCAGACCCGCCAAGTAGCGTGGGCGGTGCTGGGATTGGTGATGATTGCGGGCTTGGCATTGGCCGTGAAGGTCGGTGGTGGCCTGTTGCTTCTAGGCTTGGCTGGCCTGATGCTGACATGGGCCTTCACCGCGGCACCTCTGAAGCTCGAACAATGGGGTGGGGCCGAGATAGGTGCTGCGCTGGCCGGGTGGCTGGCGGTGCTGGGCACGGACTATACGCAGCGCCATCACTTCTTTCTGGTCCCGGCCGTGGACGCATGGAGCTTTGCGCTGCTGGTGGCTGCCATCCCCCTGACACAGCGCGCCACGTGGCCCGCCACCCCGAAACCCCGCCTGGACTTGAATGCCATTGGCGCGCTGTATGTGGCGCTGATCGTGTTGGCCTATGCCTGGCTGGTCGGTGGTGTGTCGCTACTGTACCAGCCACGACAGGCGCTGTGGGGCCTGCTGTCACTGCCCGTTTCGCTGGCAGCCGCAGCGTGGCTATGGGGCGCTGGTCGCCAACCGCAACGCGCCTGCCGGGCTTGGCAACTCAGCTTGGTCGCTGCTTTGCTGCATGGCCTGGCTATGGCCGGTGGTCTGGTAACGGTGACGATGTTCTGACGCTGCCAAGCGGCGCAGTTGTCAGGTTCGCTGCGCAACCATCGCATCGGCCGTTTCATAATGGCCGCCATGCCAGCCTGTCAACTCCAATCTATCCGGCGCCGCCAGTGGCTTGCCGCCTGTGCTGGCGCGGCGCTGCTGCCTGCAGCCGGCTCGGGTACCACGCAGCCACAGATTACCTTGCGGTTTTCTCACGTCGTGGCCGAAGAAACACCCAAGGGTCTGGCGGCCAACCGCTTTAAGGTGCTGGTGGAACAGCGTTCTGGCGGACGCATTGGGGTGCAGGTGTTTCCCAACGCGCAGTTGTATGGCGATGCCAATGAGATGCAGGCGCTGCAACTCGGTGCGGTGGATCTGGTGGCCCCATCGCTGTCGAAGTTTGGACGCATTGGCCTGCCAGAGTTCGAACTGTTTGACCTGCCTTTTCTGTTTGACGACCTGAACGCCGTGCGGCGCATCACCCTGGGGCCGCTGGGCCAGCGTTTGCTGCAAGGCTTGCAACGCCAGGGGCTGGTGGGTCTGGGCTACTTTGACAATGGCTTCAAGCAGATGAGCGCCAACCGCCCTCTTCTGGAGCCGAAAGACTTTGTCGGCCTGCGCATGCGGGTACAGGCCTCGCAGGTGATTGCCGCACAGATGCGTGCCTTGGGCGCACGACCCGTTACCTTAGCCTTCAGCGAAACGCGCCGTGCCCTGGCCACCGGCGTGGTGGACGGCACGGAAAACCCGGTGTCCAACTTCTGGACCCAAGGCATGGACGAGGTTCAGACCGACCTGAGCCTAACCAACCACGGCTACCTGGGCTATGCCGTGGTGACCAACCAGCGGCTATGGAACTACCTGACCCAACCTGACCGCGACTTGGTCAATCAGGCCCTGCAGGACAGCCTGGGCTTTGCCAACCAGATGGCCGACACGCAAAATGACAAGGCCCTGATCGCCTTGCGTCTGGCCCACACCACCCGCATTCACACCCTGTCGCAGGCGCAACGTGACCTCATGCGCCAAGCGGTGCAGCCGGTTCACCAGGAACTGGCGCGACGCATCGGGTCGGAATGGCTACAAACCTTGCGTGAAGCTTTGGGCCAAAAGGGCATCTGATTTTCCTCGTTAGGTGTTAACCCTAGCTGTTGAACACCACAGTTGTTTTGCGATGTCGTGATGGTTAAGCTCGCGTCTCTCTCATCTGTCCACCCCCTTTTGGAGCCACGTCATCATGAAATTGAAATTCGTTCTCGCCGCTGCCCTGTTAGCCGTTGGTTTGAGCGCCAGCGCCCAAACCATCATCAAATTCAGCCACGTTGTGGCTGCTGACACGCCCAAAGGCAAAGCTGCAGAATTTTTTGCAAAAAAGGCTGCCGAACTGACCAAAGGCAAGGTCAAGGTAGAGGTTTACGCCAATAGCTCCCTGTACAAGGATGGCGAGGAGATGTCCTCGTTGCAGCTGGGCTCGGTACAGATGCTGGCCCCCTCTCTGGCCAAATTTGGCCCGCTGGGTGTGAAAGAATTTGAAGCCTTTGACTTCCCTTTCATGTTTGACAATTACACCGAATTGCACAACATCACGCAGGGGCCGGTTGGCGCAGCGCTGCTGGCCAAGCTGGAACCCAAGGGCATCAAAGGTCTGGCGTACTGGGACAACGGCTTCAAGTCGTTCTCGGCCAACACGCCGCTGAAGACGGTGGCAGATTACAAGGGTAAAAAATTCCGCATTCAATCCTCTAAGGTGCTCGATGAAGAAATCCGCGCGGTAGGAGGCATCCCACAGGTGATGGCATTCTCCGAGGTGTATCAGGCACTGCAAACGGGCGTGGTCGACGGCACCGAAAACCCGATCTCAAACTTCTATACACAGAAGATGTATGAGGTGCAAAAACATCTGTCGCTGACCAACCACGGCTACCTGGGCTATGCAGTGATCGTCAACAAGAAATTCTGGGACGGCCTGCCTGCAGATATCCGCGGTGAACTCGAAGAAGCCATGAAAGAAGCCACGGTGTACGCCAACAAAATTGCCCAGGAAGAAAATGACAAGGCCCTGGAAAGCGTGCGCAAGAGCGGTAAAACCGAGGTTTACACGCCCACCAATGAAGAGCGTATGGCGCTGAAAAAAGCCATGGCACCGGTGCATATCAAGATGGCTGACCGGGTCGGCAAGGACACGCTGCAACAGTTTTACAAGGCGACGGGTTTCGACCCCTCCAAGCTGTAAATACCTACTGTTGCACCGTTGCCAACCTGACTGCACGCCGGAGTTAACCGATGAAATTTCTTGATCACCTGGAAGAGTGGCTGATCACCTTCCTGATGGGTGGCGCCACGCTGATCATTTTCGTAGCGGTGGTCCATCGCTACGCTGCGGGTTTGCCCATTCCCGGCGTGCAGGACTGGCTGCTGTCGCTCAACTTCAGCTGGGCCCAGGAGTTGACCATCATCATGTTTGTGTGGATGTGCAAGTTTGGCGCAGCCTACGGTGTGCGTACCGGCATCCACGTTGGGGTGGACGTGCTGATCAACCGCCTGAGCAGACCCATGCGCAGCAAGTTTGTGATTCTGGGACTGCTCGCCGGGGCCCTGTTCACAGGCATCGTGGCCACATTGGCGGCGCACTTTGTCTGGGAAAACGGCGCCCATTACTACTTCTTCAACCTGCTGGGGCAGCCGTTGGACGGTATCACGGAAGGCCCCACCACACCTGATCTGGAGTGGCCTACCTGGATGGTCTATAGCGCCGTGCCGCTGGGCTCGTCGCTGATGTGTTTCCGGTTTTTGCAGGTAATGACGACCTTCGTCAAAACCGGTGACCTACCACACCACGACCACAGCCATGTCGACGGACTGGATGCTGAAGAGCCGCTACCCGCAGACACCAACCCCTACGCCATGAGTGACAACCTGCACCCGCGTGATTTGCACCATTCACTGGACGGAAAATCGCGCAAAGATGACACCTCCAAAGGAGGGGACGCCCAATGAACGCCGCCATCATTTTCATTCTGCTGATTGTGCTGATGCTCACCGGCATGCCGGTGTCCATCTCGCTGGGCCTGACCGTTCTGACCTTTTTGTTTGGCTTTACCCAGGTGCCGCTGGAATCCGTGGCCCTGAAGTTGTTCACCGGTATTGAGAAGTTCGAGATCATGGCGATCCCGTTCTTCATCCTGGCGGGCAACTTTTTGACGCACGGCGGTGTCGCACGACGCATGATCAACTTTGCCTCCAGCATGGTGGGCCACTGGTACGGTGGCCTGGGTCTGGCAGGCGTGCTGGGTTGTGCGCTGTTTGCGGCGGTATCGGGCTCCAGCCCAGCCACGGTGGTGGCGATTGGTTCCATCCTGCTGCCCGCCATGACCAAAGCCGGGTTCCCCAAAAGCTTTGGCGCGGGGGTGATCACCACCTCGGGCGCGTTGGGTATTTTGATTCCGCCAAGCATCGTGATGGTGATGTATTCGGTGGCGACCAACACCTCTGTCGGCGCGCTGTTCATGGCCGGGGTGATCCCCGGCCTGCTGCTAGCCGGTGTGCTGGGTGGCGTGACTTGGTACCGCGCCCGCAAATTCAACTACCCGCGCCTGGCCAAGGCCACTTGGGGCGAACGCTATAAAGCATTCAGGGCGTCGGTCTGGGGGCTGCTGCTGATCGTGATCGTGATGGGCGGCATCTACACCGGCATGTTCACGCCGACCGAAGCGGCAGCCATGAGCGCGGTCTATGCGTTCTTTGTGGCGGTGTTTGTCTACAAGGACATGAGCCTCAAAGACGTGCCTAAAGTGCTGCTGAACTCGGCCAACATGTCGGCCATGCTGCTGTACATCATCACCAATGCCGTGTTGTTCAGCTTCATCTTGACCAACGAGAACATTCCACAAGCCCTGGCCGACTGGATGCTGGGCCACGGGCTGGGCATGATCAGTTTCCTGCTGGCGTGCAACGTGATCCTGCTGCTGGCTGGCAACTTCATGGAGCCGTCTTCCATCGTGCTGATCTTTGCGCCGATCCTGTTCCCGGTGGCCATCAAGCTGGGCATCGACCCGGTGCACTTTGGCATCATCATGGTGGTCAACATGGAAGTGGGCATGTGCCACCCGCCGGTGGGTCTGAACCTGTATGTGGCGTCGGGCATCACCAAGATGGGTATCACCGAGTTGACCGTGGCAGTCTGGCCGTGGCTACTGGCGATGCTGGTCTTTTTGGGCCTGGTGACTTACTGGCCCCCCATGTCGATCTGGTTCCCCCGCATGTTGGGGATGATGTAGGGGTCAACGCCTTTTCACTCAGATCAAGCCCGGCCCTGACCGGGCTTTTTCACGCCTCAATAAAGTTCAACAATTTATGGTAAATCGGTCTGTAGCCCCCGATTTACCTTCGTAAGCAGATATATTATTTATAGCATCATTCGTCTGCTACGTAGGGATTGGTGCGTCGCTCGCGCCCGAACGTACTCTCGGGGCCGTGGCCGGGGATGAAGACCGTGTCGTCGCCCATCGGCCACAAACGGTTTTTGATGCTGGCAATGAGCGTGGCGTGGTCGCCCTGCGGAAAATCGGTGCGACCGATCGAACCGGCAAACAGCACATCACCCACAAAAGCGCGCTTGGCCTCGCTGGAGTAAAACACCACATGCCCCGGCGTATGACCCGGGCAGTGCCGTACCTGCAGCGTGCTGTGACCCACCGTCACCGTGTCGCCATCGTGCAGCCAACGCGTCGGCTTGAACAACTTGGCCGGAGGAAAACCGAACATCTTGCTTTGCGCGGGCAGGCCATCAATCCAGAACTGATCACCCTCGCCCGGGCCGATGATCGGCAGGCCAAGCCGCTCGGCCAGCTCGCCCGTGCCTCCAGCGTGGTCAATATGTGCATGGGTGAGCCAGATCTGTTCCAGTTTCAGGCCCAGGCGCTTGACCTCGGCCAAAATCTTGCCCAGATCTCCGCCCGGATCAATGACGGCAGCCTGGAGGGTTTGATCGCACCAGACCAGTGAGCAGTTTTGCTCAAAAGCGGTGACAGGGATGGTGAGGTAGTGCAGCATGGACTGCATTATTGCGCCGCCTCACGGCAGCGTCTTTGCACCATTGAGGCGCCTCAATCCGGATAGACGCTCAGCACCCGATGCGCCACCAAATCCAGAGCAGGTTTGACGTTGCCTTGTTTGTCCGTCCAGGCCTTGGGCGTCAGGCTGCCAGCCAGCGCCACCGAGTCACCGTCGCGCAAACCCAGCAGCGCCGCACAGGGCGCGTCATCAAACGCGATCACGTTGACGATAAGATTTTCGCCATCGCCCGCCTGGGCGCGCACCTTGGCCACCATGAACCGGCTGTCGCCCTTGCCCACACGTTGCTCGGGATCACCCAGCAACTTGCCTGCAACCAAACCATCAATCATCCTGCACTCCATCTCTCGATACCATGCATGGTAGCTGCTGCCGAGTATCGGCACGGTCGCTATAGTGCGGTGCATTCTGGCTATTGGAAAGAAAATGCGCATCTGGCAACAACCCATCTCTGTCGAAGCACTGACCACACTGAGCGCCAACACGGCGACCAGCCATCTTGGTATTGAATTTCTGGAAGTAGGTGACGATTTCATCACCGCAAGAGTACCCATGGATGCACGCACTCGCCAGCCGCTGGGCCTGTTGCATGGCGGCGTGAGTGTGGTGCTGGCCGAAACGCTGGGCTCGGTAGCGGCCAACTATGCCTGCACACCCGGCCATCAAGCCGTGGGGCTGGATATCAATGCCAACCATCTGCGCGGCGTCAAGAGTGGCTGGGTCACCGGCACGGCGCGGGCAGTTCACATTGGGCGCACAACCCAGGTCTGGCAGATTGATATGTGCAACGAAGCCGGTGAACCGACCTGCGTTTCACGCATCACCATGGCTGTTTTGGCACCCAAGTAGCTAGCCATCAATTTATATGCAAAATTGGCCTCTAACCCTCATAAACAAAGGGTTATTAGCTATGGTTATTGATTAACTTCAGCCACCGTGTCATCCTGCCCCACCGGCACCTCCCGGGTCAGCACTGGGCCGTGGCCGCTGAAGCGATCTAGCGCCAGATAAATCACCGGCGTGATGAACAGCGTGATGGCCTGTGAAAACACCAACCCGCCGACCACGGCCAGACCCAGCGGCTGGCGCAACTCGGCACCCGCGCCAACGCCCAGCGCGATTGGCAAGGCGCCCATCAGCGCCGCCATGGTGGTCATCATGATCGGGCGAAACCGCAATACACAAGCTTCACGAATGGCCTGCGCGGGCGTCATACCGTGATGGCGCTGGGCATCCAGCGCAAAATCAATCATCATGATGGCGTTCTTCTTGACGATGCCGATCAACAGCACGATGCCGATGGTGGCAATCAGCGTCAGGTCATGCTTGAACAACATCAAGGTTGCCAGCGCACCCACTGCCGCCGAAGGCAACCCGACCAGGATGGTGATGGGGTGGATATAACTCTCATACAGCACGCCCAACAACACGTAAATCACCAGCAAGGCGGCAACGATCAGGATCGCCTGACTGCCCTGTGATTTCTTGAACACGGCGGCATCACCGCCATAGGTCGTGATGATGGAAGACGGCATCCGAATAGCCTCCCGCGCAGCGTCAATCTTGGCGGTCGCATCGCCCAGCGCCGCACCCGGTGCCAGGTTGAATGACAAGGTCACCGCCTGCAACTGCCCAACGTGGTTGATGGACGTGGCACCCACGGTGCGCTCCACGATGGTGAAGCTCGATAGTGGCACCAGCGCGCCTGTGGAGGAACGCACATAAATGCCGTTCAGGGCACTTTCGTCCTGCTTGGCGTCTGAGGCCACCTCCATGATCACCTCGTAGCTGTCGGTGGGCAGGTAGATGGTCGAAACCTGGCGTTCGCCAAAGGCGCTGAACAGCGCGCTGCGGATGGACCCAATGGAAACACCCAGGGAATTGGCCCGGTCTCGGTCGATCTTGAGTTGGGCGATCAGGCCGCGCAGTTGCGCGTCACTGGTCACGTCACGAAACAGCGGGTCGTTTCGGATGCGCTCCTGCAGCTTGTTGGCCCAGTCGTTCAACTCATCAGCGCGCACACTCTGCAAAACGTATTGAAACTGCGCCTTGCTGGGCCGACCGCCGAGTTGCAGGTTCTGAACGGGCCGCATGAAAACATTGATGCCCGCCACCGCACTAAGCTTCTTGCGCAGGCCCTCCACCACTGTTTTCATGGGTGGTCGCTGACCTTGCGGCTTGAGCGTAATGAACATGCGTCCAGTGTTTTGCGGACCGTTGCCACCGTTGAACGAGTTCACCGCAGCCACACTGGCATCGGCGCGAATAATGCCAGCGGCGCGCTCTTGCAACACGATCATTTCAGGGAACGACACGTCTTCACCGGCCTCGGTGGAGACGCTGATCTGGCCGATGTCTTCCTCGGGGAAGAACCCCTTCGGAATCACCACCAGCAGCCAGGCGGTAGCGACAAAAGTGGCCACCGCCAGCCCAAGGATGACGCCGCGATGCGCCAGTGCCAGGTCCAGCAGTCGGGTGTAACCCGCCAGCAAGGCGTTGAAGCCACGCTCGAACTGGTGCACCAAAGCGCCTGGGGGCTTCTTGTGCGCTTCGTCGCTCAAAAAACGGCTGGCCAGCATCGGCACCAGTGTCAACGACACAAACGCCGACACCATGATCGCCAAGCCCACCACCACGGCAAATTCGTGAAACAGCAGGCCAATCACCCCAGGCATGAAAAAGATCGGGATAAACACCGCAATCAGCGAACTACTGATCGAGATGATGGTGAACCCGACCTCGCGCACGCCGCGCAACGCCGCCTGAAACGGGTTTTCACCTCGCTCCACGTGGCGGATGATGTTCTCCAGCACCACGATGGCATCATCCACCACCAAGCCCACCGCCAAGGTCAGGCCCAGCAGCGAGATGTTGTCCAGGCTGTAACTCAGCCCCCACAGCAGCGCCACCGCGCCGATCAGCGAAATCGGCAAAGACAGCGCCGGAATGACAGTGGCAACAAAGCGGCGCAAAAACAGAAAAATCACCAGCACCACCAACACAATCGTGCCCAGCAGTGTCAGCGTCACATCGTGCAATGCTGCTCGCACCGACACCGACCGGTCATTGATGGGAGTCAATGACACCGATTGCGGCATCTGGCTTTGCAGGTTGGGCAAAGCTGCTCGAATGGCATCAACCACCTGCACCGTGTTGGCACCCGGCTGGCGCTGGATGGCCAGCGTGATGGAGTTTTCACCATTGAAAGTCGCCCAGCGCTTGAGGTCTTCCAGGCTGTCTTCCACCTTGGCCACGTCCTTGAGCCGCACCGGGTTGCCTCCGCGTGTGCTGATAATCAGGTTGGCGTAGTCAGCGGCATTGGTGAGTTGCCGATTCGCCTGCAACACCAGCGTTTGCTGGGGTCCGTCAAGCGTACCGACTGGAGTATTGACGTTGGCGGCTGTCAGCGCCGCGCTGACTTCATCCAGCCCGATGTTGCGCGCAGCCAGCGCGTCTGGCTGAATACGTACCCGTACTGCAAACCGTTTGGCCCCATAGATATTGACCTGCGCGACACCGTCCAGGGTGGACAGAGTGGGCGAGATCAGGTGCTCGGCATAGTCTTCCAGCTCAGCCGGTGGCAGGGACGGCGACCGCAGCGAAATCAGCAGCACCGGCGCATCGGCCGGGTTCACCTTGCGGTACGACGGCATGGTCGTCATGTCCACCGGCAAACTGCGCTGTGCCCGCAGCAAGGCGGCCTGCACGTCGACCGCCGCCGCGTCAATATCGCGCCCCTCGGCAAATTCCAGCGTCAGCGACGTGGCACCGAGCGTGCTGGTGGAACTGATGGTCTGCAGCGCCGTGACCGTCTGGAACTGCTTTTCAAGCGGCAGCGCCACAGATGTCGCCATGGTCTCCGGGCTGGCACCCGGAAAAGTGGCCGTCACATTGATCACCGGGGTGTCATAGCTGGGTAAAGCGGCCAGCGGAATGCCTTTGATCGCCAGCACGCCTGCCACCACCATGGCCAGATTCAGCAGCACCGTCATCACCGGACGGCGGATAAACAGTTCAGACAGATTCATGGCTTGACTGGTTTGGCTGGTTTGGCTGCGCCAGACACTTCACTCTTGGCGTCCGCTGGGCGCTCTTTCACAGCGGCGTTTGGCCGCACATTCTGCTTGCCTTCCGTCACAACGCTATCGCCTAGCAGAACACCCGTAACGGCAGCATCTGTGCGTTCGGCATGAATCACCTTAACCGGACGCAATATTGCCTTTCCGTCCACCACCACATAAACAACGCTGCCTCGCAGTGTCTCAATGATGGCCGCCTGCGGCACCACCACGACCTGCTGCAACGTGGCCACCGTTTGCGACACCTCGACAAAAGCACCTGGCCAGAGTTTGCCCTCGGGATTGGCAAAAACCGCCTTGGCCTTCACGGTACCTGAGTTGGCGTCTACCAGGTTGTCCATGAACTGCAACCTGCCCTTGAAACTGCCACCACCATCGGCCAATGTGGCGCTGACCTCGGCACCACCGTCTTTGAGCGCGGACAACGCGCTGGTCAGGTTGCGTTGCGGCACGCTGAAGGCCACGCCAATCGGGTCCAGCTGGGTGATGGTGACCAGGGTGGTCTGGTTGGCCTGCACGGCGCTGCCTGCATAGACGTTGACGGCCCCCGCGCGCCCTGACTGGGGCGACGTGATACGGTCATAGGACAAGGCCACATTGTTGGCAGTGATGGCCGCCTGGTCAGCAACCAGGGTTGCCGCCCAGCTATCAACCAGCGCTTGCGCCGTATCCACAGCACCTTGCGAGACAAAGTTTTGTGCCAGCAACTGCTGGGCCCGTGCCAACTGACGCTTGGCATCACTCAGGCTGGCGTTGTCTTTGGCAAGTTGTGCCCGCGACTTGGCAGCGTTGGCCTCATCGGCGCGCGCATCCAGCGTAAACAGCAGCTGACCGGCTTTGACAAACTGCCCTTCCTTGAAATGCACTTGGAGAATCGTGCTGGTGACCTGGGTCTTGACGTCCACACTGGTCAGCGGGACCACCGTGCCGGTGGCCTGCAAATTGACAGCCATGTCCTGCTTTTTGGCTTGCACGGTTGTTACCGAGACGGGTGGTGATGCACCGGGCGCGGCACCGCTGGCAGCCGATGCGGGGCCAGCAGCCACCGGTGCCGCAGGTTTGTCGGAACAGCCGGAAAGGGCCAGACTGGCCAGCGCTGCCAAGGCGCAAACAGTGATGCAATACGGGCGAAAAATGTTCATGGCTCATGATAAATCAGGCCAGTTACACGCGTGACAAACCGAACGATGGAGCATGCAAAGCTCATGTAAAGTTAGGCATGGTCCGCACGTTCTTGCAGACGGATCATTCAGGCCAACCTGTTTGCCCCGAGAATTCCAGACGACCATCCATTCCAACCGGAGATGCCATGTTTTCAGAATATCGCGAACAAATTGCCCAACTCAAATTGGACGACGCCCACTTTGCGCAGATTTTTGAGCGGCACGATGCGCTCGACGCCCAAATCAAACGCATAGAAGCGCATATGGAACCCGGCACCACACTGGAAATTGAAGCACTCAAGAAAGAAAAACTGCACCTCAAGGACGAGGTGTATCAGTTGTTGCTCAAAGCCCAACAGGCTTGACGCCTGAACGGGCCCAAGCTCACTCTGAGGCAGCCTGGGCCAGGCGCTCGCTGCGCCAATACACGTCGTCGCCCACGCTGCCATCCTGACGATGGCGATTCAACACCCGGGCCAGCACAAACATCAGGTCTGACAAGCGGTTCAGGTACTGGCGCGGCGTGTCCTTCAGTTCCTCCTGACCTTCCAGCGCGACCACCGCCCGCTCAGCCCGGCGCGCCACGGTGCGGCATACGTGGGCCAGCGACGCCGCGCGAGTGCCCGCAGGCAGGATGAATTCCTGGAGTCTGGGCAAAGCCTCGTTGTGTTCGGCCAGGGCTTCATCCAGCGCCAGCACGGCCTCAGGCTTGAGCAGCTCAAACCCCGGAATCGACAGCTCGCCGCCCAGGTTGAAGAGCTGGTGCTGAATCTCCACCAGCAACGTGCGCACGCCCTCGGGCATGTCCTCGCACAACAACACGCCGATGTTGGAGTTGAGTTCATCCACATCCCCCATGGCGTGCACGCGCAGGCTGTCCTTGGAGACCCGCGTGTTGTCGCCCAGGCCGGTGGTGCCGTTGTCGCCAGTGCGGGTGGCGATTTGTGTCAGTCGTTGTCCCATAGGTGGCTTTTGATTGATTGAAATAAGTGGATCAGGCCGAACCGCCCCCGCGCCAAACTTGCTGGCACGCAGCAAGTTCACACGTGCGTGCCAAGATGTTTCAGCATAATCAAACATTATCACGGAGACCCCTCATGAATGCACCGCATGTCGGCACCCACCTGGTGCCAGAGTTTCACCCCCGCGCCATGCCCATTGCCTTGCTGGAAGCCCTCAAAACGCGCTTTGGCACCCAGCTTTCCACCGCCCAGGTGATCCGCGAGCAGCATGGCCGCGACGAATCTGCCTTCACCGTGCCTCCACCCGACGCGGTGGTGTTTGCCGAAAACACTCAGGACGTGGTGGACGTCGTCAAGCTCGCAGCGCAATACAAAGTGCCGGTAATTCCTTTTGGCGTGGGTTCATCGCTGGAAGGCCATCTGCTGGCCGTGCAGGGCGGCATCAGCATCGACGTGGGTCGCATGAATCAGGTGCTGGCCATCAACGCCGAAGACCTGACCGTGACAGTGCAGCCCGGCGTGACGCGCAAGCAGCTCAACGATGCGGTCAAATCGACCGGCCTGTTTTTCCCGATTGACCCCGGCGCGGATGCCTCCATTGGCGGCATGGCGGCCACGCGCGCCAGCGGTACCAATGCCGTGCGCTACGGCACCATGCGCGAGAACGTGCTGGCGCTTGAGGTGGTCACCGCCAGCGGTGAGGTCATCCGCACCGGTACGCGCGCCAAAAAATCCAGCGCCGGTTACGACCTGACGCGCCTGATGGTGGGATCCGAGGGAACGCTCGGCCTGATGACCGAGATCACTGTCAAGCTCTACCCGCTGCCCGAAGCAGTGATGGCGGCCATCGTCAGCTTCGACACCCTGGCCGATGCGGTCAACACCACCATCCAGATCATCCAGATGGGGTTGCCGATTGCCCGCTGCGAACTGCTGGACGCCACCACCGTGCGCATCGTCAACCAGTACGCCAAGCTCGACCTGCGCGAAGGCGCCATGCTGTTGATGGAGTTTCACGGCTCGCCTGCCGGTGTGCAAGAGCAGGTGGAAGTGGCACAAGCCATTGCCGACGAGCATCACGGTCACGCTTTTGAATGGGCCAAAACGCCCGAGGAGCGCACCCGCCTATGGACCGCCCGGCACAACGCCTACTTTGCCGGCGTGCAATCGGTGCCGGGCTGCAAAGCAATCACCACCGACGCCTGCGTGCCGATCTCGCGTCTGTCCGACGCGCTGCTGGACTCGGTGACCGAGGCGCAGCAAAGCGGCATTCCGTACTTCATGGTCGGCCATGTGGGTGACGGCAACTTCCACATGGGCTACCTGATTGACCCCAACAAGCCCGAGGAACGCGAACTGGCCGAGCAGCTCAACCACCGCCTGGTGACCCGGGCGCTGGCCTTGGGCGGCACCTGCACCGGCGAGCACGGCGTGGGCCTGCACAAGATGGGTTTTCTGGTGGACGAGACCGGCGCAGGGGCTGTGGCCATGATGCGCGCCATCAAACAGGCGCTGGATCCGGACAACATCATGAACCCAGGAAAGATTTTCTAAATCCATGACGGAACCCGTGACCTGGCTGGCCGATGGCAGCCCGCACAGCACCCGCTTCAATGACCGATACCACTCCTGCGCGGGGGGAACGGCACAAGCGCTGGGCGTCTTTCTGATGGGTTGCGGTTTGCCGCAACGCTGGCAGGGTCGGCCCCTCTTCACAATTCTGGAAACCGGCTTTGGCCTGGGTATGAATTTCCTGACAACCTGGGCCAGCTGGGAGGCAGACCCACAGCGTTGCGAGCAACTGCATGTCGTATCGGTGGAGGCGCATCCGGTGGCAGCGGCCGACCTGGTGCGCAACGTGCAGTCTGCTACACCCCCCACCGACACCGAGCGCCCACTGTCTGCCACCATCGCCGTGCGGGTCCATGAGCTGGCTCGGGCCTGGGAAAGCCTGTCACCTGGCATCCAGACGCTGAACTTTGCCCAAGGGCGGGTGCGCTTGACGCTGGCCGTGGGTGAGGTACAGAACATGTTGCCGGACTTGAACTGTGTCGCTGATGCCGTGTTTCTGGACGGCTTCAGCCCGCAGCTCAATCCGCAGATGTGGTCCGCCGACACGCTGCGGGCCGTGGCGCAGCATTGCCGACCCGGTACCACCCTGGCAACCTACACCGTCGCCAAGGACGTGCGAACGCGACTGCAGACGCTGGGCTTTTCGGTAGCCAAGTGCCCCGGGTTGCCGCCCAAGCGGGATCGGCTTCAGGCCATATACAGGGGCGCTGCTGACCAGCCTGCTTCAGAAGTGGTGTCTGAAACCTTAAACTCTCCTGGTTCAACGCAGTCAGCCCACACTGCTCAAACACTCGCATCCGCACCGCTTGCATCGCACACCACAGGCTGAATTTTTTGTGGTCTTTTGGGCTCCAAGCCCAGGAACAGCAAGCGTATATAAATATCAATTCAATAGCAAATCAAAAAACTCGTATGTCTACTCTCCAAGCAAAGTTCACCCCGATCCGTCTGCTGGCTCTGGCCGCCGTGCTGCCCTGGCTGGTGCCAGCGCACGGACAAACTGCCGCGCCTGCAGCCGCCGTGCCGTCCAGTGCCAAGCCAGCTTCCAAATCCGCCGAGCCAGCCGGTGGCATCCCGGTCAAGGTCACACCCGACATGACCGGTGCAGGCATCGTCTCCAGCGGTGTCACCTTGTCGGCCATTCCGCCCGTCACCGGCAACCGCAGCAAGCCGGTGGCCTCCTGGGGCAAACCTTTGCCCTATCCGATCGTGATTGCTGACCGGCGCAACAACCGCTTGATTGAAATCGCGCCGGACAAACATATCGTCTGGGAATTCCCCTCGCCCAGTCTGGCGGTGTACCGTGGCAACGAAGACGTGAACTTCTCGGCCGATGGCAGCCAGTTGGCCGTCAGCGAAGAAGACAACTTTGACGTGCATCTGGTGGACTACAACCAGCGCGCCCTGACCTGGACCTACGGCACGCCCGACCATCGCGGCAAAGGCAAAGACCTGCTGAACTACCCGGACGACACCCACCTGCTGGCCGATGGCAAAGTCGTCACTGCGGACATCCGCAACTGCCGCATTGTGATCATTGACCCCAAAACCAACGAGATCGTCACCCAGTGGGGCACAACCGGCCAATGCAAGCACAACCCGCCAACGCAGCTGGACTACGCCAACGGCGCCACGCCCATGGCCAACGGCGACCTGCTGGTAACCGAGATCAGTGGCTCCTGGATTTCACGCATCACCCGCGACAGCAAGGTGCTGTGGAGCGTCAAGGCACCGCATATCCGCTACCCGTCGGACGCCTTCCCTACGGTGGACGGCAAGCAGATCATCGTGGCTGACTTCTCGAAACCGGGCCGCGTGGTGATCTTTGACCCGGCCACCGGCAAGGTGACCTGGGAATACTTTGTCAAGGATGGCATCGGGGCGCTGGACCACTGCTCGATTGCCCGCGAACTGCCCGACACGGGTGACATCCTGATCGTTGACGACCTGCATGATCGCGTGCTGGTGATTGACCGCCAGACCAAGGCGATCATCTGGCAATATGGCGAGCTGAACAAAAAGGGCCACACACCCGGCCTGCTGAACTACCCGGACGGTTTTGACATCGACGTGTTCCATGACTGGAAAGCGGCGCTCAAACAACCGACCTCTGCCAAACCTTAACCCAAGGAGCTTTATGAAACACCTGCTGTTGCCGCTGTTGTTGTGTTCCAGCCTTTGCCAGGCCTCGCTGTGCGAGAGTGGCCACCGCCAGTCTCCCATCAACATCACCGCTGAGGCCATCGTCGCCCACAAGTTGCCGCCCATGCAGCCCGACTACCGCGCCGCGCCGCTCAAACTGGCCAATGACGGTCACACGGTGCGGGTGCGTTTTGCCAAGAGCGGTGAGCTGGTGCTGGGTAAAGAACATTACACGCTGCAACAGTTTCACTTTCATACGCCGGGCGGCGACCAGATCAACGGCGAGAACTTTCCGTTTGCCGCCCACATCCTGCACAAGAGTCGCTCGGGGCAATTGCTGGCCATCGTGGTGCCGTTTCGCGTAGGCGCTGAAAACCCCTTGTTGAAACAATTGATGCCGTTCATACCGGTCAAGGTGGACGGCGACCATAGCCACGCGAACGTCAGCGTCAACGCCCGCGATCTGCTGCCCAAACAACTGAGCTATTACCGCTACACCGGGTCGCTCACGGCGGCACCGTGCACCGAGGGCGTGCAGTGGTTGGTGATGAAACAGCCGCTGGAGCTGTCTGCCGAGCAGCTGGCTGAGTACAAGCGCCACTTTGCTGACAACATGCGCGGGGTCAACCCGCTGTACCAACGCCCGATTTCCGAGAGCGAGTAAGGGTGTCGCTTCACCATCTGCTGGTCAGCTGGTAATCAGCATGGCCACCACGGTGGCCGCCATCACGGCGGTGGCCAGCCAGCCCATCCAACGCAGGCGCGGGCCAATCACGTGCTCGCCCAAGGTGTCGCGGCGCGTGGCCAGCAGCATCATGACCACCATGATCGGCACGGCAATGATGCCGTTGAGCACGGCCGACCAGAACAGCTCCTTGACCGGGTCCATCGGGGTAAAGCACAGCCAGACCCCGCCCAGCGTCGCCACGGCAATCACGCTGTAAAACCCGGTGCCTTCGCCCTTGTCCAGGCGAAGGCTCAGGCTGCCATGCCAGCCCGCAGCCTCAGCCACCGCATAGGCAGCTGAGCCGGCCAGCACCGGCACGGCCAGCATGCCGGTGCCAATGATGCCCAGGCTGAACAGCAGAAACGTCATATTGCCCGCCAAAGGCCGCAAGGCTTCGGCGGCCTGCGATGAGGTCTCGATGTCGGTGACACCGGCCGCGTGCAGGGTGACGGCGGTGCTGAGGATGATGAAAAATGCAATCAGGTTGGAAAACGTCATGCCCACGATGGTGTCGAGCTTGATGCGACGCAGGTGGTAGCGAACTTGCTGTCGTGTGTGCGGGAGCCCCGGCTGGGCGGCGGCGTCTTCCATCTCCTGCGCGGCCTGCCAGAAGAACAGGTAGGGGCTGATGGTGGTGCCAAACACCGCGACGATCAGCAGCAGCATGGCATGGCCGCCTGGCAAATGCGGCATGACCGTCTCGTGCGCCACCTGCCACCAGTCCACATGCAGGGTGAAGGCCACCGCCACATAGGACAGCAGCGCCAACGTCAACCACTTGAGCCAGCGCACGTAGCTGGCATAGCTCAAAAACACCTGCAGCACCAGGCACAACAAACCAAAGGTGATGGCGTAAATGTGCGGAGAACCGCCCACCAGCAGGCGCAGCGCCTCGGCCATGGCGGCAATGTCAGCAGCGATGTTCAGGGTGTTGGCTACCAGCAGCATGCCAACCACCGTCATCAACACCGGCTGCGGAAAACGCGCCTTGATATTGGCTGCCAAGCCCTGGCCCGTGACATAGCCCAGGCGCGCACTCACCAGCTGGATGGCCGCCATCAGCGGCAGAGTCAGGACGACCGTCCACAGCATCGAGAAGCCAAACTGCGCACCCGCCTGCGAATAGGTGGCGATACCACTGGGATCGTCGTCCGCTGCGCCGGTGATCAGGCCCGGGCCGAGCCGGTGCACGTTTTTTGTGAGACGGATTTTTTTGACTTGTTTCAGCATGAATCCGCCTGTGCAGCGCGCTCGAGACGCGTTGCCGATATTAAATTGCTATCAATAGCAAAGCTTTAAGTCCTTTATTGTAAAGGGCTTGAGGCAAGTTTCGGCCTCAATATCGGGAAACTAGCTGATGGGATCGGTCTCACGCCGATGGCGGGCGCGTTCCATCAATATCTTGACCAGAAGCGCAGCAGCAGCCGAACTGGCCAGCACGGGTGATGCGGCCAGCGTTTGTGCCAGCCCGTCAAACGCCTGAATACTCACCTGCTGCACAAAATTGGCCAGATCAATCACGTCATCCACTTTGATGTGCTGCACATCCTCCAACCTGGCCTGCATGCCTGACAGGCCACCCTGCAGGCGCAGCTTGGCAAACACACCGTTGGCCACCGCCAGCAGAGAAAGGATGCCCAACGGCTGGATCAACTGGCGGATCAAAAACCCGCGCTCGGCCAGGGGCGCGGCCTGGTAAACCTTGCCGACCAGTCGCGCCACCATGTTCTGGCGCACGACGGGTTCTGCCGTGGCATAAACCTCGGTGACCAATTGCTCAATAGGGATCTCCTCGGCAACTTGCGGGGCGTGGCCAGACAATGGGACTTCGGGTGAAGGGGATGTTGTCATGAAATGGGCTCCTGTCAGTTGAACCGCCAGCAGGATCAGACAGCGTCTGGGTATCCGTTTGGCTTGAACTTGAGTCTAGAGCGCGCATGTAACAAGGGATTTCTACCGTGTGAAGCCTGCGTAAAGCTGGTGACAGCCGTAAAGTTAAGCAAACCCGTATGATCCGGGCGTCACAAAAAGCACACCATGAAACCATTGATCCGACTCTTTTTCCGAACCCTGCGCATCGTGCTGGGCCCTTTCATGTTGCTCTGGGAAGTGCTGAGCCGCCAAAAGCCCGTGGTTCGCCCAAGTGCGCAACAGGCCCAGGTGGATCAGGACTGCCGCAGTCTGGTGCTGTACCACTTCAAGACCTGCCCGTTTTGCATCAAGGTCCGCAAAGAAATGCACCGGCTGGCGCTGCCGGTCGAAAAGCGTGATGCGCAGCATGACGCCAAAAACAAGGCCGACCTGCTGCAAGGCAGTGGCCGCGACCAGGTGCCGTGCCTGAAAGTCACCGGGGCGGATGGTCAGGTGCAGTGGATCAAGGACTCGGGCACCATCATCAGCTACCTGAACCAGCGCTTTGGCACACCGGCCTGACGCCCTCCGACGGCGGCACGGGTGTGGTCTGGCACGCTAGCGGCATGACCACTGACTTCTGGACCACCTCGCCGCTGCTTGGCGCCGCCGCGTTTGCGGCTGGGGTGCTCAATGCCATCGCCGGGGGTGGCAGTTTTCTGACCCTGCCGGCACTGGTGTTTGTCGGCATCCCGCCGATCATGGCCAACGCCACCAGCGCGCTGGCGGTCAGCCCAGGCTATCTGGGCAGTACCTTGGGTTTTCGGGACGAATTACGCGCCGTGCCTGCGCGGCGCCTCAAACGCGAAATGGCCATCGCAGCGGCGGGTGGCATGGCCGGTGCGCTGTTGCTGCTGGTGACACCGGCCAAGCTGTTCTCGGGCATCGTGCCCTGGCTGCTGCTGTTTGCCACCGTGCTGTTTGCCTTTGGCCCGACGCTGGCACGCCGTGCCGCCAGCGCGACCTCCCACGCGGGTCAAGGCCTGGACCGATGGCGGGAACCCGGCTTGCTGATCACCTGCATCTACGGCGGCTACTTCAACGGTGGCCTGGGTATCTTGCTGATGGCGCTGTATGCGGTGACGGGCGAGTCGCGCATCCACATCGCCAACGCGCTGAAAAACCTCAATTCGCTGGTGTTGTCGTGGTTGTCTGTGGCCGCCTTTGTGCTGGCTGGTGCGATTGCCTGGCGTGAAGGCGTGCTGATGATGGTAGCCGCCACGGCGGGGGGTTTCATGGGTGCGCGCTGGGCCAAGCGGTTACCCGCCGCATGGGTGCGCGTCGGGGTGATCGTCACCGGCGTGGTGATGAGTCTGGTGTTTTTCATTCGCAGCGCGTGAAAAAACCATGGCCAAGAAATTCCCCGTCGCCCCCAAAAACCCCGAACGCATCTGCTGGGGCTGTGACGCCTATTGCCCGGCCAATGACATGCGCTGCGGCAACGGCGCAGACCGCACACCGCACCCGGCCGAGTTGTTTGGTGACGACTGGAATTCCTGGGGGCTGGATGATGTGGCGGACGACGAGACGGTCGCCCAACCCGTGCCTGGCACGCCTGTTAAATCGGCGTAAGCCTGAGCCTGGCGATGCGGATTACTTTACATTTTGTAGCTACTAGCCAAGGTAACACAAGGGCTACAGGCCGATTTGGCTTATAACTTTCGGCACAAAGGGCCGTCTGCCGGCTGAAGCGCTTGCGCGGCAATCAGGGTGACCAGCTGGTGGATTTCTTCGAAGCTGAACTGGTCCACCAGCCGCCGCCCCAAATGCGGCGGTACGCGCACCAGACAGCTTTCACCACCGGGCAGCGTCACCTGGACGCCCAGGACATCGTTGGCATCGGCACCATCGGCGGCGTCAAGCACATCGCGCTGGCGCAGCATCAGGCGGTCGTATTCAGTTTCGATGGCGTCTTCTGCGCCCGCAGGCATATCTTCAGGCACCTGCACCACCCAGCCACCCAACGCGTCGGCACGCACCTGTGCGGACACACCCAAACCGGCCGCAAAGCTGGCCAGCGCGTCCGCCAGCGACGCATCAAAAAAGATGTACTCAAAACCCACGCTGGCCGCCTTTCATCAGGGTGAAATCGTTGCAAACGGCCGTTGAGCGGATTGCAATTGCTATATCTAGTATAGCTCCAAGCCCTTTTAAAAATTGGGCTAGAGGCATGGTTGACCATTCATCCAGGCCGACAGGCTGGTCATAATCCAGCCTCACACCCTGTACGTCGTTACGGCATCCCTAGAATGGCCGCATGCCTGATTTCACTTCCTCTCTGTTCTGGATCGCCGTTCTGCAGATCATTGCCATTGACATCATGCTCGGCGGTGACAACGCCGTGGTGATTGCCCTGGCGTGCCGCAAGTTGCCCCCCGAGCAACGCAACAAGGGAATCTTCTGGGGCGTGATCGGTGCCATTGGCCTGCGTGTGGTGATGATTTTCTTTGCCCTGCAGTTGCTGGCTATCCCCTACCTGAAGATCGTTGGCGCGCTGCTGCTGCTGTGGATCGGCATCAAACTGCTGCTGCCCGAGGACGACGATGGACACGCCAATATTGACGGCGGCACCACGCTGCTGACGGCCATCAAGACCATTGTGGTGGCCGACGCGGTGATGAGTCTGGACAACGTGATCGCTGTGGCAGGTGCTTCGCATGGCTCGATGGTGCTGGTCACCTTCGGCATTCTGGTGTCGATCCCAATCGTCGTCTGGGGCAGCAAGCTGGTGCTGACGCTGATGGACCGTTTTCCGGTGGTGATCACACTGGGTGCGGCCTTGCTGGGCTGGATTGCCGGCGGCATGCTGCTGACCGATGAGGCCACGCCCGATGCCATCGCCCAAAACATTCCCTACGCCAACTATGTGGTGAGCGGCATCGGTGCGCTGCTGGTGGTCGTGCTGGGCAAATGGATAGCCAACCGGCAGCCACGGCGCACCAGCACAGAATTGCCTGGCACCGCCTCTGACAAGACAAACCAAGGAGATCTGCCATGAACCGAGCCTGTGTGGTTGCAGTGGACGGCTCCGAGTCTTCACTGCGCGCGGTGGATTACGCCATTGCCGATGCAGCCAGCCGCCAGCAGAGCCCGCACATCTATTTGGTCAACGTGCAACCCGCGCTATCGTCCAACGTAACCCGCTTCATCGACGCCAAAACGGTGGAAGATTTTCACCGCGAGACCGGTGACGAGGCCTTGGCCGACGCCCTGGCCCATGTGGAGGCAGCAGGCCTGTCGCACTCAGCGCATGTGCTGGTCGGCGAGGCGGCGCCAAGTCTGGTCGATTTTGCCCAGGCCAAAAACTGCGACCTGATCATCATGGGGACGCACGGGTTGGGCAGCGTGCTGGGAATGGTGATGGGCTCGGTGGCCACCAAGGTGCTGCACCTGTCCACGCTGCCGGTGCTGCTGGTCAAGTGATCAGGCACTCATTTGCTATTAACTCGGAAGCTACATGCCCATTATTTATAAGGGTTATGGGCTATTCTTCTATAAACCTGCGGTCGTCTTGAAAGGCGCCCGATAGAGCCAGACGGGCCGCCCATCGGGCGCTTGCAGACGGACTTGTGGCTGCCACTGGGTGGCCTCAAACTCCAGACTCACCAACCACGCACCGGGTTGAAGCTCGGCAGCGGCCTTGGCGACCGCGCGCGGCATGCTCTCGGGTCGCTGAAACAGATAAACCAAATCGTAGGGTGACCAATCAGCCCGCCAGATGTCGCCCTGACGCACCCGTGCCCAGGGGCAGCGTAGCGCGCACAGACCACGCAGCGGCCAGCTCCATTCCAAGCCGTGCAGCCGAGCTGCCGGGTAGGCGCCACGCAGCGCCTTGAGGCCATCGCCCAAACCACAACCAGCATCCAAAATGAGAGCATCTTGCCCAAGTGGAGCTTGGGCGGGAAGGTCTTTTAACGCATGAATCGGGGTGGGAAACAGCGGCGCGTCCCGCCAGGTGTTGGGCGGGTAGATGAGCAGCAGCAAGACCAGCGGCAGCAGCCAAGCCCAGGCAGGTAAGGTTACGCTACCCGAAACGGCCAGCAGCAGCGGAAAGCCCAGCGCCATCATCAACCGGCGCCACCAGGTGGCCCCCAGCAGGCTGGCGGCCACACCGAGCGCACAGGCGCTGCCGGTGGCCAATAGCGGCCCTGCCCCCAGGCGCAACAGGCCGCCAAACAGTCCCCAGGCCGCCAGCCACACCAGCACGGCAGGCAGCGGCCACAGCCGCATCAGCGTCATCATGACTCGCGCCGATCTGGTGCTACCAGGCTGACCCAAACGAGACAGGGTTCTGGCGGAGACAGGCGGACACCAGCACCAGCGGCCGCGATTGAACTCATGCTGTGGCGTGTCGGTTGTATTTTCAAAACCGAGGTCAGTGGAGGATATGCCAGCTTTGGTGATGGGCCACACCCGGCAAGGCGGGGGGCCTCATACGCGCTGCGCTTTGCGAAATCGGCCCCCCGCCTTGCCCGGTATGGCCTGAGGCGGTGTTGGTGCATGAGCCTGACAAAACCAGGTATCTGGGAAATCGGCAATTCAGGTGTCGGCGAACCCGAACTCTCGCCGCCGGGGTTGGGGCATGGGGGTGCGCCGATTTCGCAAAGCGAAGCGCGTATGAGGCGCACCCCCATGCCCCAACCCCGGCCACTCCAAACGTCAGAGATCAAAGTTCCCATTGAATCAACGCACGCAAAAAACCCCGAAAGATTGAAGTCAGATTTTTTGCAGCTTCTCAATCAAGCCATTGAGTTCATCGAGCGACCCAAACGCGATGCTGAGTTCACCCATTTCTTCCATACGCCCGGCCCGTTTGACGCGCTTTTTGACGCGCACTTCGACCTCGGCCATGAGCAAATCGGACAGCTCTTCTTCCACCCGCTTCATGTCGCGCGACTTCTCTTTTTTGGGTTTGGTGGCCACCAGCGAGAACTCGGCGCTGAGTTTTTTGACCAGACCCTCGGCCTCACGCACCGACATCTTCTTGGCACTGATCTGACTGGCGGCGGTGATCTGCATGGCCTTGTCCAAGCTCAACAACGCGCGCGCATGGCCCATCTCCACGTCACCGGCCATCAGCATGGTCTGCACCGGCTCAGCCAGATTCAGCAGGCGCAGCAGGTTGCTGGCGGCGCTGCGACTGCGCCCAACCGCCTGGGCAGCAGTCTCGTGCGTCAGGCCAAATTCTTTGATCAGGCGCTGCAGACCCTGCGCTTCTTCCAGCGGGTTGAGGTCTTCGCGCTGCATGTTCTCGATCAGCGCCATGGCGGCGGCGGCCTCGTTGGGCACGTCACGCACCAGCACCGGCACGCTGTCCAGCCCGGCGAGCTTGGCCGCACGAAAGCGACGCTCGCCAGCAATGATCTCGTACACCGGACGCCCGGCACCGCCCTGCATGTCGGGCGAGGTCTGGCTGCGCTTGAGGTCAGCGTCCGCATCGCTGAGGCGGCGCACCAGGATCGGCTGCATGATGCCTTGCGCCTTGATGGATTCGGCCAGCTCGTAAAGCGCGCCCTCGTCCATGCGGGTACGCGGCTGGTATTGACCGGGCACCATATCGCTAAGCAACAACGTCGATGGCTGGCCGCTGTTGGCCACCGCGGTCGAGCTGCCATCCAGTGAAAACGCCTCATCCACGGTAGGGCCCAATAAGGCTTCGAGCCCGCGACCCAGGCCCTTTAATTTTTTAGTGACCATGCGAGTCCCTTTTTAAATTTGAATCAGTTTCTGTAGCAAAGCTTGCCCGGCGGGCCAGTCGCCCAGGCCGGAATCGGCATTGATGTGGCCCCGCGCACCGGCGTTCACCAGTTCCGAGCCCCAAGCCTTGGCAAAACCGGCGGCGCGCTCATACGTGCAATACGGGTCATCGGTGCTAGCCACCAAGATGCTGGGAAACGGCAAAGGCTTCAACACCAGTGGCGACCAGCTGCCCAGCACTGGCCGCAATTCCTCCCGCTCGGCGTCACCCGGTGCCACCAGTAAGGCGGCCTTGACACGACCGGTGTTCTGGGAGTGTGCGGCCCAGGCGGCCACCAATTGACAACCCAGGCTGTGCGCCACCAGCACGGCAGGTTGGTCGAGCGACAGCAGCACATCTTCCAGGCGACCCATCCAGTCGCCGCGCAGCGGGCGCATCCAGTCGTGCTGCTCAACGCGCTGGTAACCCGACTGCGCCTGCCACAGGCTTTGCCAATGCAAGGGACCGGAGTTTTGCCAGCCCGGCAAGATCAGGATGTGATCAGACTTCATGACTATGATTTATGTAGCTATTCGCGCTTTTTAGATAAGGGCCGGAGGCCATTTTGGCTATATGGTTTCAATGCGCGCCACCATTTCGGTGGCAAAGGTCACAAACGCCTGTGCACCCTTGGACGCCGGGTCAAACACCACGCCGGGTACACCATAGCTGGGTGCTTCGGCCAGGCGCACATTGCGCGGAATCACGGTGTTGAACACCTTGTCTCCAAAACGCGCCTTGAGTTGCTCACTCACCTGCTGCTGCAAGGTGATGCGCGGGTCAAACATCACACGTAGCAAGCCGATGATGGCCAAGTCTTTGTTGAGGTTGGCGTGCACCTGCTTGATGGTATTGACCAGATCAGCCAGGCCTTCGAGAGCAAAGTACTCGCACTGCATCGGCACAATCACGCCATGCGCACAGCACAAGCCGTTGAGCGTCAGCATGGACAGGCTGGGTGGGCAGTCGATCAATACAAAGTCGTAGTCGGCGTCCACTTCAACCAGCGCGGTCTTCAGGCGTTTTTCGCGTCGATCCAGGCTGACCATCTCCACCTCGGCGCCAGCGAGCTCGCGGTTGGCAGCCAAAATGTCATAACCACAACCAGCCTCCTGCAGCTTGGCACTTTGCACGCGCGCTTCACGCACCGACGCAGATTCCAGCAGGACGTCATACACACTGAGTTCCAGCTTGCGCTTGTCAATGCCAGACCCCATGGTCGCGTTGCCCTGCGGGTCCAGATCGACCATCAGCACTCGTTGCCCGACTTTGGCTAGGCCCGCAGCAAGATTGACGGTGGTGGTGGTCTTGCCCACCCCACCCTTTTGGTTGGCGATGCAGAATATTTTGGCCATAGGGAGCGCGCTCAGAGTGATGGAAAACTGGACTTGATCAATGTTTCACGTGAAACGCCCGCCTGACACACTAGCGTGACATCGCCAGCTTGATGCCAAAGCCGATCAGAAACACGCCCGCCACTTTTTCAAGCACACGAGTGATCATCGGATTGGCCCGGATCTTTTCAGCCAGAAAGTGCGTCAACAAGGTCGAAGTCAAACCATAGAGGAAAGTCAGCACCGCAATCGTCGCCGCCATGAAGGCATAGGTCAGCAATCCCTGCTGGCGCACCGGATCAATGAACAGCGGAAAGAAAGCCATGTAAAACAGGATGGCTTTGGGATTGAGCAGCGTGATCATCAGCGCTTGTTTCAAATAGTGATGGGGCTTGATGTTGAGCACCGGCGCGGCACCCGGCTTGGCCAGCAGCATCTTGACCCCCAGCCAGGCCAGGTAGCCCGCGCCCAGCCACTGCACGGCGTGGAATGCACCCGGATACGCAGCGAGCAAGGCTGCCACACCCGCCACCGCCGACCACATCAACACCTGGTCACCCAGAATGACGCCGAAGGTCGCGGCCACGCCGCCACGAATGCCACCCTTGCTGGTGGATGTGATCAGCGCCAGGTTGCCCGGGCCGGGCACCAGCAGGAACACCAAAACGGTGACAACAAAAGTGGCGTAATCGGTGATACCGAGCATGGGAGTCTTTGAATGGGGGGAGGCTGCGAGTTTACGTTGGAATGGTGGAAGCCCTGAGACGTGTTGGGCCTAGGTGTTTGCTTAAACCCGCCGTGAGTGTGGGTTGGACACCGCCGTTCGTGTCCCCCCGCCTGCGGCCTCCTCCTTGACCTCACTTTGGTGCCCAACCCACACTCACAGCTATGCAATCAGAAGCTCCCCATTTGGTGAAAACCAAGACCGTCCAGAATCAGTCGGGCGATGCACTTTGCGCAGGTCAAGAAGGACACCACAGGCCGGGGGACACGAAACAAAGCGCATCGCCTGACTGATTCCACCACAGCCACTACAACGCCAACAAAACGCTCACCCTAGCACCAAAGGCCGCATCCACACCATGCACCGCTCTGCCCCTAACCCTGGCACATCCAACTGTTCCACGTGAAACACAGAAACAGATGGCGGCAACGCAGCTATCTCATCCGCAGGATGTTTGCCTTTCATTGCCATCCAGACGCCCTGCTCTGCCAAGGCATTCGCCGACCAATTCGTGAAGTCCGACAACGAGGCAAAGGCCCTGGAGCTGATTACCTGATACTTGTCGGTGAGGGATTCAACCCGTGCATGCACACCACGCAGATTCGGCAGCTTTAAAGTCACCGCCACTTGCTGAATGAACGCTGCCTTTTTTGCCACCGTATCCACGCAGTGCACGGTGATCTCCGGGCAACAGATGGCAATCACCACCCCAGGCAAACCGGCGCCCGAACCGACGTCCAGCAGTCGCAAACCCGTTGTCACCGCATGCTCAGCGTCAGACGCTTTGATCTCCATCTGCCGCCGCAAAGATGAAATCACGGCCAAACTGTCCAACAAATGATGCGTCAACATCTCTGCCGGGTCGCGCACCGCCGTCAGGTTGTACACCTTGGTCCACTTCTGAATCAGAGCCAGATAGTCGAGCAGGCGGCTGACCTGATCGTCCGCTAGCACCAAACCTAACGCCACCAAGCCTTGCCGCAAAGGCGCTTCCAACGCTTTCATTCAGTCACCACCAACTGAGTCTCAAGGGCGGGGTCGGCGCCCGCGCCACCCAAGTTACTCTCTTGCGCCGCAAAGCCTTTGAACTTGGTCTTCTTGAGATGGATGGTCAGCAATGAAATTGTCGCTGGCGTGATACCCGACAAACGTGAGGCCTGGCCCAGGGTCTCGGGCTTGTGGCGGTTGAGCTTTTGCCGCGCCTCAATGCTCAAAGCCGTGACCTGCATGTAGTCCAGATCCTGTGGCAACTTCAGCGTTTCATAGTGAAGGGCACGCTGCACATCGTCCTTCTGGCGGTCGATATAGCCAGAGTATTTGGCCGCGATTTCCACCTGCTCGATCACCGTTGCCGCCAACGCCGCATCGTCCGGTGACAGCGCTGTTTCACGTGGAACATCCAAAGGAAATTCGGGCACAGCATACTTGCCACCATTCAAGGACACGAGATCCGCATAGCTCACACCTGGGCGACGCAGCAATTCAGCAAGGTTGTATTCATGCTCCAGCGGCTTGCCAAACACGCGCTCGGCCTCGCCCGTCTCCAGATTTTTCGGGTTGACCCAGATACTGCGCAGGCGTTCTGTTTCACGTGAAACAGCATCACGCTTACGACAAAAAGCGTCCCAGCGCACATCATCCACCAAACCCAGTTGACGACCCACCTCGGTCAGCCGGGCGTCGGCGTTGTCCTCGCGCAGTTGTAGCCTGAACTCGGCCCGGCTGGTAAACATGCGATAAGGCTCTGTCACGCCTTTGGTAATCAGGTCATCGGCCATCACACCCAGATAGGCCTGGTCGCGCGCGGGCATCCAGCTGTCCTGTGCGTAGGTCATGCTGCCTGCGGCACTGACCTCAGGGTTGCCACCGCCCATGGCGCGCACCTGCAAAACGGCATTCACCGCAGCGAACAGACCTTGTGCAGCAGCTTCTTCGTAGCCGGTGGTACCGTTGATCTGCCCGGCAAAGAACAAGCCGGAAATCACCCGCGTCTCAAAAGTGCTCTTGAGCTGCTGAGGGTCAAAGTAGTCGTATTCAATGGCGTAGCCTGGCCGCAGAATGTGAGCGTTCTCCAGCCCGGGCATGCTGCGCACCAGCGCGTACTGGATATCGAAAGGCAAACTGGTGCTGATGCCGTTGGGGTAGTACTCGTGCGTCGTCAGGCCTTCGGGCTCCAGAAAAATCTGGTGACTGTCCTTGTCGGCAAAGCGGTTGATCTTGTCTTCCACGCTGGGGCAATAGCGCGGACCCACGCCATCAATCTTGCCGGTGAACATGGGACTGCGGTCAAAACCGCTGCGGATGATATCGTGCGTTCGTTCGTTGGTATGGGTGATCCAGCAGGGCATTTGCTGTGGGTGCTGCTCCGCCCGACCCAGGAAGCTGAACACAGGCATCGCCGGGCTCATGCCTCCGGGCATACCGTCACCAGGCTGCTCAGTGCACTTGCTGAAGTCGATTGAGCGACCATCAATACGCGGAGGCGTTCCGGTTTTCAAGCGCCCCTGTGGCAGCTTGAGTTCTTTCAGGCGCGCACTCAGGGACACGGCGGGCGGGTCACCCGCGCGGCCCGCCGCGTAGCTGTTCAACCCCACATGGATCTTGCCGTCCAGAAAGGTGCCCGCCGTCAACACCACGGTCGTCGAGCGAAATTGAATACCGACCTGCGTCACCGCCCCGACCACCCGGTCTCCCTCGACCATTAGATCGTCCACCGCTTGCTGGAACAACCACAAGTTCGGCTGGTTCTCCAGACGGCGGCGAATCGCCGCTTTGTACAAGATGCGATCCGCCTGTGCCCGGGTGGCACGCACCGCCGGGCCCTTGCTGGAGTTCAGAATACGGAACTGGATGCCCCCCTCGTCGGTGGCGACTGCCATGGCGCCGCCCAATGCATCAACCTCTTTGACCAGATGCCCCTTGCCAATACCGCCGATCGACGGGTTGCAACTCATCTGCCCCAAGGTCTCGATGTTGTGCGTCAGCAGCAAGGTCTTGCAACCCATGCGGGCCGCAGCCAACGCCGCCTCGGTGCCAGCATGACCGCCGCCGACGACGATCACGTCAAAGTGTTGGGGATAAAGCATGGTGGTTCAATCAGATGGGCGGGTTGGAAAAAGGCGCTCGCCCAGCACCTGTATGACAAATGCCGATTTTATCGAAGCCACCAAAAACCACGTTGCCCCCATCTTGGAGGCAGCAAAACCAGACCCGTTCAAGGGCACAATGGGCGTTGGCAGCTTCAGTTCAATCTCTTTTGAAACAGGACAACCCATGGCATCTGGAAAAATTCTCGTCGCCCAAGGTGGCGGCCCTACCGCCGTCATCAACCAGTCTTTGGTGGGCGTTGCCCTTGAGGCACGTCGCTTCAGCCAAGTCGGTCACATCTATGGCGCGCTACATGGCGTACGCGGCATCGTCGATGAAAACTTTGTTGACTTGACCCAAGAGACAAGCCACAACCTGGAGTTGGTGGCCAACACGCCCTCCAGCGCGCTGGGCTCCACCCGTGACAAACCCGATGCGGCGTATTGCCACGAGATATTCAAGGTTCTCCAAGCGCATCAGATCGGCCATTTTTTCTATATTGGTGGCAACGATTCCAGTGACACAGTGCGCATCGTCAGCGAAGAGGCCCAAGCGGCCAACTACCCGTTGCGCACCATTCATATCCCAAAGACAATCGACAATGATCTGGTTGGCAGTGACCACACACCCGGTTTTCCATCTGCCGCGCGGTTTGTGGCACAGGCGTTTGCCGGTGCCAACCTAGACAACGCAGCCCTGCCCGGCGTATACGTCGGTGTGGTCATGGGCCGCCATGCTGGTTTTCTGACCGCCGCCTCTGCCTTGGGCAAAAAATTCCCGGACGATGGCCCGCACCTGATTTATCTGCCCGAGCGTACCTTTGTGCTGGAAAAATTCCTCGCGGATGTAAAAACTACCTACGCGCGTTATGGCCGCTGCGTGATTGCCGTGTCCGAGGGCATTCACGATGCCTCTGGTACACCGATTGCGGCCCTGCTAGCCAAAGAAATGGAGCACGATGCCCATGGCAATGTGCAACTCTCGGGCAATGGCGCGTTGGCTGATTTGCTGTGTGAAGAGATCAAATCCAAGCTCAAGATAAAACGTGTGCGTGGCGATACCTTTGGCTACTTGCAGCGCTCATTCATCGGCTGCGTTTCTGACGTGGACCAGCGTGAAGCCCGTGAGGTTGGAGAAAAGGCCGTGCAATTCGCCATGTGGGGTGACAAAGATGGCTCAGTGGCAATCAAACGCACAGGCTTTTACTCGGTGGATTACGAACTGCTGCCACTCAGCGCGGTGGCCGGCAAAACACGCACCATGGAAGACGAGTTCATCTCTGCCAGTGGCACCGACGTGACTGACGCCTTTCGCATGTACTTGCGTCCTCTGCTAGGCTCAAAGATGCCTGACGCCTTCCGCCTGCGGCACAATCCTATTGCCAAAGTTTTGCATAAGTAATTGGCTTCTAGCCCTTGTATTTAAAGGGTTAGAAGTTACATTTTCAATAGCATATAGACAGTCCGGCGGCGGGACTGATATCAGCAACCGTGCTCACGATGGGGCATCCGCATCGACCAGCACCTGAATCGTGTAATGCCGGTTAGCATCGGTTCGTCACCTTGTTGCACCTTATTTTTAGTTACGCACCATGAAACTCTATTACTCACCCGGTGCCTGCTCGCTGTCGGCCCACATCGCCCTGAAAGAGTCTGGCCTGGACTTTGAAGCCATCGCAGCGCCAACCCGCACCCACAAGCTGGCTGACGGTACCGATTACTACACCATCAACCCGCTGGGCTATGTGCCACTTCTGGTGCTTGATGGTGCACGACAGTTGCACGAATGTGCGGTCATCCTTCAGTATGTGGCTGACCAGGTACCCGCCAAGGCGCTGGCGCCCTCCTGTGGTAGCTTTGAGCGTTACAAGTTGCAGGAATGGCTCAACTTCATCGCCACGGAATTGCACAAGGGCTTCTCACCGCTGTTCACACCCGGCATGCCCGACGAAGCCAAAGCACTGACCAAAGCCCGTCTGACGGGCCGCCTACAATGGATTGATAGTGAATTAAGTGGCAAAAGCTTCCTGATGGGCAACACCTTCACGGTCGCGGATGCCTACCTTTTTGTGGTGCAAAGCTGGGGCAAACATGTGGGTGTGGACATTTCCACTCTACCAAACCTAAATGCCTTCGCCGCCCGCGTGGGTGCGCGCCCGGCGGTCCAGGCTGCGCTGAGTGCGGAAGGCTTGCTGAAATAAGCGGTCCTGCCATCACACATTGTCTGAATCAAGGTCTGCCCATGATTTTCAAAAAAACAAATATTCACCAGCTTGACACGTCCTTGAATTCCGTCGCCGCCGTTCCTCACTCACCTGTTGTTGTCCCCGACTACCTGGAAAAAACCTATTGGTGGGCTTACACCCACCCCAACGCAGTACGCGTGTTCGAGCGCCAATGGCTGGTGAACCTGATTCTGTGGGGTAATTTCTCGCGTCTGCGTGACCTGGCCTTGCAGGAAATGGGCGAAGTCATTACCGGCGATGTGCTGCAGGTGGCCTGTGTGTATGGCAACCTGACAGAGCACCTGATACGTCGACTTGACCCGCAAGCGCACTTGAGCGTGATTGATGTCGCACCGGTACAAATCAAGAATCTGCATGAAAAACTTGGCGATAAACGCCAGGTCACCATCCAGCAACAAGATGCCTCCCAGATGGGCTTCGCTAATGCCAGTCAGGACGCCACATTGGTGTTTTTCCTGCTGCATGAAATGCCTGTGGAGGTACGCCGTCAAACCATTGCCGAGGCATTGCGTGTCACCAAACCCGGTGGCAAGGTGATCTTTGTGGACTACCACAAACCTTCCGCCAGCAGCCCTTTCCGCTACATCATGGTGCCCATATTGACCACACTGGAGCCTTTTGCCATGGACCTGTGGAACAACGAAATCACCGAGTGGCTCCCTCCCGGAGAAGGCCTTTACACCCAAATCGACAAACAAACCTACTTTGGCGGTTTGTATCAAAAGCTAGTGGTCACCCGCTAAAGCCAGCGGTGTAACAATTCGAAAGGTATCGTCATACATAAGGTGACGATAAGGTGACAGCCCGATAATTGCCCACTTTTACGACTTGCCACTTGAACACTCCTTCCACACTGACATTCTCCAAACTGGGCTGCACCAGGGGTGGGCGCCAGCTTTTTAAAGATGTGGATTGCACGCTACATGCCGGCCACTGGCTCTATGTGACGGGTGCCAACGGTGTGGGTAAAACCAGCCTGTTGCGCATGTTGTGCGGTCTGGCTCCGGTGGAGTCCGGCGCGATCCTCTGGAACAACGCGCCCATTGGTACACAGCGCGACAGCTACCAGCAAGACCTGTGCTACCTGGGTCACCTCAATGCTTTGCAAGAATCCATGTCAGTGCAAGAGAATCTGGTCTTCACGTCAGCACTTGGCGGCGTGGAGCTCGACGCGCAAAAGGCCAAATCGGTGCTGGAGCGTTTTGGCCTGCGTGGACGTTCCAGCCAACTGGTGCGGCACCTGTCGCAAGGACAAAAGCGGCGCGTGGCTTTGTCGCGACTGGCGCTCAGCCCGGCACGGCTGTGGGTGCTCGACGAACCTTACGTGGCTATGGATGAAGCTGGCATCCAGATGCTGTCCGACCTGATTGCCACCCATCTTGACCAGGGCGGACTGGCTGTGATCACCAGCCATCAGCGGGTGCCGGTGGGTACGCACACGGCCCAATTGCTTGAGTTGAAATCGCTATGACACCTGCCACGCAAACCCTGAGTGCAGGATCGGTCATGCTGGCCGTTGTCAAGCGCGAAATCGCTTTGGGCCTGCGGCAAAAAGGCGAGGTGCTGACGCCACTGGTATTTTTCATGGTGATTGCCAGCCTGTTCCCATTGGGTGTGGGGGCGGAGTCCAGTTTGTTATTACGCATGGCACCAGGCGTGCTGTGGGTCAGCGCCCTGCTAGCAGCCATGCTGTCCTTACAACGCATGTTTGCGACAGACTACACCGATGGTTCGTTGGAGCAAATGGTGCTATCACCCACGCCACTGGGACTTCTGGTGCTATCCAAAGCACTAGCGCACTTCCTGTTGTCAGGGTTACCACTGGTGCTCGTCGCTCCAGTTTTGGGTCTGCAATTTGGCCTCGATGGCCGCGCTTTGGGCATCTTGATGCTGAGCCTGTTACTGGGAACACCCACCCTGAGCCTGATCGGCAGCATTGGTGCGGCGCTGACATTGGGCGTACGCGGTGCAGGGGTTTTGCTGTCCTTACTGATCCTGCCGCTATACATTCCCGTGCTGATCTTTGGTGCAGGTGCCGTGGAAGCTGACGCGGCTGGCCTGGGATTTGGCGGCCATTTGTCCCTGTTGTCGGCCTTGCTGGTACTCTCACTGTTTTTTTCGCCAATGGCAACTGCCGCAGCCTTGAGGATTTCCCTGGAATGAAAACACGCGCGATTCATTGGTTCAAGTTTGCCTCACCGCAAAACTTTTATGAGCTTTCCGGAAAGATGTGGCCGTGGTTTGCGGCACTGGCCACCATTTTGTTGCTGGCTGGGTTGTGGATCTCGTTTTATGTAGCCCCGGTGGACGCCCAGCAAGGTCAGGGCTACCGCATTATCTTCGTGCATGTGCCTGCATCCCAAATGTCCATGTTTATCTACCTGGTCATGGCAGGCTGGGCCGGGTTTGGGCTCGCCTTCAATACCCGCCTGTCTGGCATGATGGCCTCGGCGCTAGCACCAACCGGGGCGTCGTTTGCTTTTCTATCTCTGCTCACCGGGGCCTTGTGGGGTAAACCTATGTGGGGCGCTTGGTGGGTGTGGGATGCGCGCCTCACCTCCGAGTTGATCCTGTTATTTCTTTACCTGGGTTTCATGGCTCTGCACGCCAGCATTGACGACCCACGCCGCGCCGACAAAGCCAGCGCCGTACTGGCGCTGGTGGGTGCTGTCAATGTACCCATCATTTATTTCTCGGTCAAATGGTGGAACACCCTGCATCAGGGTGCATCGGTATCGATGAAAGGCAGCTCCATGGCCAGCACCATGCTCACGGGCATGTTGGTCATGGTATTGGCCTTCTGGATGTACGCCATTGCCATCGCCTTGCTGCGGGTGCGCAACATCATTTTGGACCGTGAACGACATACGGAGTGGGTGAAACATGCAGTGGCATAGCTGGACAGAATTCTGGGAGATGGGCGGTTACGCCTTTTACGTCTGGGGCAGTTTTGGGGTCACAGCTTTGGTCGTCATTGTTGAGATTTGGCAGTTGCGTGCACAACGTCGAACCCTGATACGAAACCTTTTGGCCGAAACCAACTCAGAAGACGATGTTCAATCGTCATCCACATCATGAAACCTCGTCATAAACGCGCTGCCATCATTGCAGGCGGCCTCGTGGCCGTTGGACTCGCCGCCTATTTTGTACTCAATGCTTTTGAGAGCAATCTGGTATTTTTCTTTACGCCTAGTCAGATCGAGTCTGGTGAAGCCCCCAAGAACAGGACTTTTCGGGTGGGTGGCATGGTCAAACAAGGTTCACTCAAACGTGACAGCATGACGGTGAGCTTTGTGGTCACCGATACCACCAAAGATGTCAAAGTGAGCTACACCGGGATCTTGCCCGACTTGTTCAAGGAAGGCAAAGGTGTAGTAGCACAAGGCAAGCTCGACAGCACAGGACAGTTCACCGCCACTGAAGTGCTAGCCAAGCACGACGAAAACTATATGCCACCCGAGGCTCAACACGCCATGGATCAGGCCCAGCTGGCCAAAGCGGCCCAAACCCTCAAATAGACCTTTTAGCTCGAACTTTTAATTGGTAACACACCATGATTCCTGAACTTGGTCATTTTTCACTGATGCTCGCCTTGCTGGTAGCCTTGATCCTTGGCATCCTGAGCATCGCTGGCGGACAACGCGGTCGCGCGGACTGGATGGCATTAGCGCGACCTGGGGCACAGGTGTTGTGGCTACTCACCGGCTTTTCCTTCTTGTGTCTGGCTTACTCGTTTTACACCAACGACTTCTCTGTGGCTTATGTCGCGGAGCACTCCAACACGCAGTTGCCAGACATTTACCGCATTGCGGCGGTTTGGGGCGGCCATGAAGGTTCCTTGCTGCTGTGGCTAGTCATGCTGTGTACCTGGATGATGGCGATTTCCCTCTTCTCACGGCAATTGCCTGATGTGATGGTATCGCGCGTGCTGGGTGTGATGGCCCTGATTGCGGTGGGCTTCATGCTGTTCATGCTGATTACCTCCAGCCCATTTGTGCGACTGAGCGACATTCCCGCCAATGGGCGTGATTTGAATCCGATGCTGCAAGACCCGGGACTGGTGTTTCACCCGCCGATGCTCTACATGGGTTATGTGGGCATGTCCGTACCCTTCGCCTTCTCGATTGCTGCCTTGTTGAACGGCCGCCTGGATGCCGCCTGGGCGCGTTGGACCCGGCCCTGGGCGACAGCGGCCTGGATCTGCCTGACCATTGGCATTGCTATGGGTTCGTGGTGGGCTTACTACACCTTAGGTTGGGGCGGCTGGTGGTTTTGGGACCCAGTTGAGAACGCCTCATTTTTGCCCTGGTTGGTAGCCACCGCACTGATCCACTCGCTGGCGGTGACCGAAAAACGCGGCCTGTTCAGAAGCTGGACCATCATGCTGTCACTGATAGCGTTTTCACTCAGCCTTTTGGGTACTTTCCTGGTCCGCTCTGGCGTGTTGACATCAGTCCATGCCTTTGCATCCGACCCTAAACGAGGTGTATTCATCCTGCTGTTCCTGGCGGTGGTGGTGGGCAGCTCGCTGCTACTGTTTGCCGCCCGCGCCGGCAAAGTCCGCGCCGGAGGCAGCTTTACATTGGTTTCGCGCGAATCCTTCCTACTGCTTAACAACGTATTGCTGACCACGGCAGCTGCAGCTGTCTTGCTGGGCACCATTTATCCATTGATCATTGACTCGCTGAATCTTGGTAAGCTGTCCGTTGGACCACCCTATTTCAACAGTGTCTTTACACCCATCATGCTGCCCGTGCTGTTTTTCATGGTGATCGGTTCCTTTGCACGCTGGAAAAGTGACAGCGTTGCTGAACTGACGAAAAAGCTGCGTCCTGTCATGATTTTGTCAGTTCTTTTAGGGTGTGGCGCCACCCTGTTGGCGGGCCATTGGTCATCACTGGTCGCCTTGGGGTTAACCCTAGCCATCTGGATTGTGCTGGGGTCGTTGTTACAGATATACCGTCAGATCAAGGACACCGTGAGCTGGAAATCCACGCCCATCTCGTTTTGGGGTATGCATGCCGCCCATATTGGCATCGCGATCTGTGTGGTCGGGATTACCATGGTTAAAGGTTATGAAACCGAAAAAGATGTCCGCATGGCCGTTGGAGACACCGTTGAGGTGGGTGGTTATTCTTTCAAACTCATGAACATCGGTGAAAGACCTGGCCCCAACTACAACGCGGATGTCGGCACGGTTGAGGTGACCAGGAACAACCAGCCCGTCACCACGCTGCACCCGGAAAAGCGCACTTATTTCTCATCCACCATGCCGATGACAGAAGCCGCTATTGACAGTGGTTTGACCCGTGACATCTATGTCTCCCTGGGTGAAAAGCTGGAAAGCACCGGTCAACCTGCCTGGGCTGTGCGGGTCTATCACAAGCCGTTTGTACCGTGGATTTGGGTCGGTTGCATGTTCATGGCACTTGGTGGCGCCATGGCGGCGCTGGACAAGCGCTATCGCAAGAAAGTGGCAGCCAGATTGGCTCTGTCAGATATCAAGGGTGTGACAGCATGAAAAAGGCATATATCCCGTTGGGGATTTTTGCAGTTCTGGTGGTTTTCCTGGCCATTGGCCTAACGCGTGACCCGCATGAAATTCCCTCTCCCTTGATTGGCAAACCCGCACCGGATTTTTCAGCCCCGGTGCTGGACAATCCCGCCTTACAACTGACCAAGCAGGACATGTTGGGCAAAGTCTGGCTGCTCAATACCTGGGCCTCCTGGTGCGTGGCATGCCGTGAGGAGCATCCGCTCTTGGTCGAGTTTTCGAAAGATAAACCTTTGCCAATTGTTGGGTTGGATTACAAAGACAAAGATGAAGCCGGTCACATGTGGCTGACCCAATTTGGTAACCCCTTTGATGTCTCCATTGCAGACCGCGACGGTCGCATCGGGATCAACTTTGGTGTTTATGGTGTTCCGGAGAGCTTTTTGATCGACAAGGCAGGTGTCATTCGCTACAAGCAAATCGGTCCCTTCACCACCGAGATACTGCAGAATAAATTGCTGCCCATGATCCGGGAATTGCAGAAATGAAATTTTGGCTCGCTTTTCTCCTTTGTTGCCAATTTGCTCTGATGTCCCACGCCAACGAGGCCGTGCCGCTTGCCGAAGACCCCGTTGTAGAACAGCGTCTGGTCTTGATTGCCGAAGACCTGCGCTGCTTGGTGTGCCAGAACGAGTCGTTAGCCAGTTCCCGTGCGGATCTCGCTAACGACTTGCGTCGCGAGGTTCGTGAGCTCATCAAAGCCGGCAAGTCGGATGCTGATATCAAGGACTATCTGGTCAGTCGTTATGGCGACTTTGTGCTTTACAAACCGCCGGTCAAACCCACAACCTGGCTGCTTTGGTTTGGTCCTTTGCTGCTACTGCTGGGTGCCCTCTGGTTACTCATCAGCACCATCCGAACGACCCAGAAAAATGGTAACGCCGAAGTGCTGGATGCTCAAAAGCGCGCCAAAGCACAAGCCCTCCTACAAGAGACAGATTCTTCAAAATGAACGTATTTATTGGTATCGCGGCGCTCATGACGCTGCTGGTGGTAGCTTGGCTTGTTTACCCTCTGTTGCGCTCAAAACATGGCTCTGGCGTCTCAGCCGACCGTTTGAACATCGACATTCATCGAGATCAACTCAAAGCCCTCGAAGTCGACTTGGCACGCGGCGTTATCAGCCAGCAAGACTTTGATTCCACGCGCGATGAATTGCAACTTCGTCTACTTGATGACACCGAAAGCTACGAAGCACCACAAGCCCATGACGGCCAAAGCTTTTTAACACCGCGTCGTACCGCACTTGCCATTGCCTTGTTGACACCTATTTTGGTACTCGGCATATACCTGCAATTAGGCACGCCAGCAGCGATCAATCCGGTTGCGCCTGACTCTGTGGATCAGCAAAGAATCAACCAGATGGTGGATTCTCTGGCAGCGAGACTCAAAACCAAACCGGACGATCCGAAAGGTTGGGCCATGTTGGCGCGCTCATACCGAATCCTAGGTCGCCTGGATGAAGCCAAACAAGCGTTTGAAAAGGCGGGAAGCTATGTCCATACCGACCCGGACGTGCTATTGGATTACGCCACCACATTGGGATCCCTCGCTGGTAACAAACTCGAAGGTCAATCTGCCAAGTTGATTGAAGAGGCTCTCAAACTCAGCCCTGAAAACCCTAATGCCTTGATGCTCTCAGGCGTCAGTGCTTACCAACGAACAGACTACGCTGGTGCCATCAAACAATGGGAAAAACTGCTCAGCCTGATAGACCCGGCGTCACCGGACGTGCAACAAATACAGGCGAACATTGACGACGCTCGTGTAAAAGGAAAATTACCGGCAGATGACGCCACCAAGCTGCCACCCGTTCCAGCAGGTGTAGCTGCTGGCGGCATGACCCCCGACATGATCAATCAGATGGTGGAGAGACTGGCCAATCGCCTGAAAGACAATCCCAACGACTACACAGGCTGGGCGCGCCTAGCCAATGCCTACAAGGTTCAAGGCAAGTTGGACGAGGCGGCGCAAGCGTTTGTCAAAACTGGTCCTCTGCTTGATACCGATGCCAACATGATGAGCCAATACGCTGACCTGCTCGCCACACGTGCCAAAGGTGATTTCAAAGGTCAACCTACCACACTCATCAATAAAGCACTGAGCATCGACCCCAAGCAGCCAAATGCCCTGATGATGGCCGCGCAGGCCGCCTACCAGGCAGGCAACTACGCAAAAGCCATCGGTCACTGGGAAATCGTGCTGACGGTACTGCCCAATGGCTCTACGGACATAGACCAAGTTAAAGCTGAAATAGCTGAAGCCAAAGGCAAGATGAGCGGGCCAGCCAAGCCGTAAGCATCTTTCTCTGAAGTCAACTTAAAAAACGCATCGGGGTTGCACCCCGATGCGTTTTTTTTTGTCACAAAGCCTGTTCTTCAATCCATTCGACCTTTAAAACGATTTGGATAAGCCTGTGAATAAGATGTCTTGAAAGTCAAAGTTATCCACAAAAATTTTAAATTTGAGGACTTGTCCATAATTTGAAACAACCTGCAAAGCACAGTCGTACACAATCATCAAGTGATCGTTAAGCTTTGATTTTAAAAAACAAAACTAACTTATCCACGGATAGACGCTCGCTTTATCTACTACGACTACTTGATATTTAAAGAATTTAAAGAAGATAGCCGTAAACTTTTTTTCAAAATTTCAGATGACTACGAAATTTTTTTATAGCTGTGCATAAAACTAATAAACCTCAACTTTCCTCGGATTTTTGCGACGTAATCAAGTAACATTTGGGCTTGTTTAGGACTTCTCGGTATCCGTAACCGTGTTTGTCAAGTTCAAACTTCTCTCACTTTGACCGTATTCCTTGTCCACGACCGTGACTGCATCTTTCGAAATTAAAAGCGCACAGTTGCCTGTGATGTCATTGGTTACCAAAACGTCAGACTTGCGCCAGGTGGCTAACGAACTTCTCAGTAGTTACGGTCCTGATAGCGACAACGCTGACTTCTTTGATCAGGATGCAGTGGTTATCGATGGTTCAAAATCCAAGGGTGTTGTTAACGCAGACGGTCTGGCAGCCTTGATGGCAGCCTTGATTGCCTGCCGTCTGAAACCTGTGGCTTGGCGTGGGTCGCCGACAGATGAGGCCAGTGCCGCTCAGGCGCTGGGGCTAGTGATCGCCTCACCAGAAATGACTCGCGGCAAGTCTGCCTCTGAAACCAAAAAAGTGGCTCAGGCGCCGATTGAAGTGATCAAGGAAGTGGTTACCGAGGTTATCCGGGAAGTTCCTGGCCCGGTAGCTGCCACCCTGGTCATTGACAAGCCGGTTCGTTCTGGGCAGAAAGTGTATGCACGTGGTGCAGACCTGATTGTGCTGGCTATGGTGAATCAAGGAGCTGAGGTGGTGGCAGATGGCAACATCCATGTGTATGCTCCCCTGCGTGGCAAAGCCATGGCCGGAGCTAGCGGCAATGCCAATGCCCGGATTTTTTCAACCTGTCTGGAGCCTGAACTTATTTCGATCGCCGGGGTGTACCGCACCAGTGAAAACCCGCTGGCAGCAGACATCCATGGCAAGGCGGCGCAAGTGCGCTTGAGCGATGACGGCCAGGAAAAGCTGCTGTTTGAAGCTTTGAAGTCCTGAGGCGTCCCTGCATTCCTATTTGAAAGATTGTGTAGATATGACAAAAATCATTGTGGTGACTTCCGGTAAGGGTGGCGTTGGCAAAACGACGACCAGTGCCAGTTTCGCAACCGGCTTGGCCTTGCGCGGCCACAAGACCGCCGTGATCGACTTCGACGTGGGTCTGCGCAATCTGGATCTGATCATGGGCTGTGAGCGACGCGTGGTGTATGACCTGATCAACGTCATCCATGGTGAAGCCAACTTGAACCAGGCGCTGATCAAAGATAAACAGTGTGACAACCTGTACGTGCTGGCCGCCTCTCAAACCCGTGACAAGGACGCGTTGACGCAAGATGGGGTTGAAAAAGTGTTGGCTGATCTGACCGCCATGGACTTTGAATTCATTGTCTGCGACTCTCCTGCCGGCATCGAGACGGGCGCGCTGATGGCCATGCACTATGCGGACGAGGCGCTGGTGGTCACTAACCCTGAAGTGTCTTCGGTGCGTGACTCGGATCGCATCCTGGGCATGCTTTCCAGTAAAACCAAGCGTGGCATTGCGGGTTCCGAGCCGATCAAGGAGCATTTGCTCATTACCCGTTACAACCCAGCCCGTGTCAATCAGGGACAGATGCTGTCCTTGCAAGACATTCAGGACATTTTGCGCATCAAACTCATTGGTGTGATTCCCGAGAGTGAAGCGGTGCTGCAAGCATCCAACCAAGGCGTACCGGCGGTGCATCTGAATGGCAGTGATGTCTCAGAAGCGTACAAAGACGTGGTGTCCCGTTTTCTGGGCGAAGATAAACCCATGCGCTTCACTGAGCCACCTAAACAAGGTCTGCTTCAGCGCTTGTTTAAGGGGAAATAGAGTATGTCTTTTTTCTCATTTTTCCTGGGTGAAAAAAAGAAGACGGCCAGTGTCGCCAAAGAACGCCTGCAGATTATTCTGGCGCATGAACGCAGTGGTCGCAGCCCAGCAACACCGGATTACTTACCTGATCTGCAGCGTGAACTCATTGCAGTGATCAGTAAATACGTCCGGATTAATCCGGACGACATCAAGGTGAATCTGGAGCGCCAGGACAATCTGGAAGTCCTGGAAGTCAAGATAGAGTTGCCAGATAAACGCTAAGAAAGCATAAGCTAGCAAGCGCAATTCACGCCACCTATTCAGGTGTAAAAATCGATTCCATCTGCCCCTGTAGAAGACCCCGGCTAAGATGGAAGCGCTTTTTTACTTGTTTAATTGAATAGGAGACATTGATGAGTCGTGAAGTCGTTGTTGTTAGCGCGGTTCGCACTGCCATCGGTACCTATGGGGGCAGCCTGAAGGACATTGCTCCGACAGAGTTGGCTGCCCAGGTTGTTCGTGAAGTTCTGTCGCGCGCCCAGGTTGACGGCCAGGATGTAGGACATGTGGTGTTCGGCCATGTGGTCAATACCGAACCCAAGGACATGTATTTATCACGCGTCGCGGCAATCAACGGCGGCTGCGCCGAAGCTACCCCAGCATTCAATGTGAATCGCCTTTGTGGCTCGGGTTTGCAGGCCATTGTGAGCGCTAGCCAATCCATTTTGCTCGGTGATGCCGACATCGCTATCGGCGGTGGTGCCGAAAATATGAGCCGTGCACCCTATGCCAGCCTGAACATGCGCTGGGGTGTGCGCATGGGAGACACCAAAATGATCGACATGATGGTGGGCGCGCTGCATGACCCCTTTCACACCATCCATATGGGTTTGACGGCCGAAAATATTGCCACCAAGTGGGGCATCAGCCGTGATGATCAGGACGCGCTGGCCGTTGAAAGCCACAACCGCGCCCAGCGCGCCATCGAAGAGGGCCGGTTCAAGAGCCAGATCATGCCGGTGATGCTCAAAAGCCGTAAAGGCGATATCGCTTTTGATGCCGACGAACACTTTCGTCCCAATTGCACACTGGCCGATCTCGCCAAACTCAAGCCAGCCTTCATGAAAGAAGGCGGCACAGTGACTGCGGGTAATGCCTCTGGTATCAATGACGCCGCTGCTGCGGTGGTGCTGATGGAAGCCGCCACCGCCAAGGCGCGTGGCCTCACGCCTTTGGCCCGACTGGTAGCGTATGCACACGCTGGGGTTGATCCCAAATACATGGGCATTGGCCCGGTGCCAGCCAGCCAGATGGCTTTGAAAAAAGCGGGGTTGACCGTCAATGACATCGATGTGATCGAGGCCAATGAAGCTTTTGCTGCGCAAGCTTGCGCGGTAAGCCGAGACTTGAATCTGGACCCCGCCAAGGTCAACCCAAATGGTTCTGGCATTTCGCTGGGTCACCCGATTGGCGCCACAGGTGCGTTGATCACGGTCAAGGCGCTGTATGAGCTGGAGCGCATTGGCGGACGTTATGCACTGGTTACCATGTGTATTGGGGGTGGTCAGGGCATCGCCGCCATTTTTGAGCGCCAAAGCTGACGTAGCAGACTCGCAACCTTGAAGGCGCTCAGGTGCGTCTGGCGGGGCGTCGTGGGACGCTATGACAGGGTTCTGTGCGCCAACCGGTAGCGCTGGAAATGTCTTGCAGTGTCGCGCCGTTCAAGGTGTAGTGAATCTCGGTTCCGAGCGGCGCATCCAGCGCCACCAATGTGCGCTGGAGCAGCGTGAGCGCCGACGTGACTTCCGTAACTTCGATATCGATGCGGTGAAATGCGAGGTGTACAGGCTCATTGGCGTGTGCGCTGGACAAGGAATCACCCCACCCGATAACGGTACCCAGATGTTGGGCAGTCAAGGCGGCTTCCAAACCGTCGTGGAAATGGTGCTCGCGGCCTTCAAGGCTGGTGCCGACCGGGAGTTTGACGTAAAAGAAATTCATAGGCGTAGTTTGCCTGAGCGTGGGCCAATGTGCTTGAGCCTGCCGAATCCCGCCCGCCAGGGCCCAGATGCAACCAGTAGATGGCACCACTTTCAGGTCAGAACAAAGTTCGCGTCTGGTTGAGGGACGGGCGGTGGCACCTCGCCCAGCATTTCGCGCAGGCTGGCGTCGACAGAAGCAACGATGGCGTTCAGCGCCAGATCATTGGTATCCATGCCGAAGGGGTTCTCAATTTCATCACTCAGGGCTTCCAACGCAAAGAACGTGTAAGACACGAACGTGACCGCCAACGGCGTCATCAGGCCAATGCTGTCCACCAAGCCAAAAGGCAGGAGGACGCAAAAAAGGTACACGCTGCGATGCAGAACGACCGAATAGGCAAACGGCAGCGGCGTGCTGGCAATGCGTTCGCAGCTTCCCAGCGCCGAAGACAGGGCGTTCAGCGACGTTTCCATGTTTTGAGCCACCAGTGGATCAATGTGTTGTTGCTGTCGGCACGCATGGACCCAGTGGCCAAGCCAAACCAGAACCAAGGTGGGTGCCGAGCGCGCGTTTGTCAGGCGGGTTAGCACATCCTGTGGCAGCAAGCCTTGTAGCAGATGGGTCGGCGGCTGATCGCGCAACTGATTGCGCATGGTGGTGGCAAAGGCTATCAACCCCAGGACAAAAGGTCTGGCCTCTTGGATTGGGGCAATGGCCGTCAGGGCCATACGCGCCAGATTTCTCGCTTCGACCAGCACACTGCCCCAGTGCTTGCGACCTTCCCAAAAACGGTCGTAGCTGGCATTGATGCGAAACCCGAGAAAAAGCGCAAACGAAATGCCCATCAGCGAAAACGGTGTCGCGTTGAGCGGGACTTTCCACAAAAACAGCTTGCCGTGTGCCATGACGACGGCACAGGAGAAGAATAGAATGAAAAGTTGCTGGCTGTAGATGCGGTGTACCAATGAGCCACGTCTGACAAACAACAGGCGAATCCAATGTGGCCGGGGACGAATAATCACGATGTCGGGAAAGGGCCTGAAGCCTCGAAGTTTGGATCACAGCAAAAAACCAAGAACACTTCTGAAGCTGTTCTTAATATAGGGTTAACCCTTATTATCGAATGACTGAGCTCCCCGACGACGGTGGGACGGTATGAATACCCGCTGACCTTACGCCTTCACTCTGATCAGGTGAATCAAGCCGCCCAATGCCCCAGCGTGAAAGCCTCCTCAAAGATCGAGTAGCCCGCCCAGTCGCTGTGGGCGAAGTTCAGGCGTTCGTGCGTGTGGATGGGTTTGTATTGTTTTGATAGCTGCTTGTCGATGTTATATAAGGGCCTCAGGCCATTTTCATTCATATTTCCTGGCACCGGAATCGCCATGGCATGGCCGTAACGGGTGATGTCGATGCGGGTCAGCTTGGCGGCCAGATCGGGGTGCGGTACAGACAGTTCGGCCAGAATGGCATCGCGCCAGCTGGCCCAGGGTGTGGCCAACAACATGCGCCTGCCTGGTAAACCGAGGTCACCCAGTGCGCGGTAATAGGTCAGCACCGTGGCCGCGGGCACCGACTGCAGATTCTGGTGGCTGGCATCCACATACCCCAGACCGGGCGCGTTGGCCGCGTCGCCGTACAGCACGTTGTCCCAGCTTGGCGGTGCGCCAGGGCGGTCATGCAGCGCTGCGCTGATGTGGAGATTGGCCACCAGCCAAGGCGCATAAGTCGTTTGCGCGGCGGCCTCACGCAGCCAGTCGGGCGGGTTTTGCACCACGCGTGCGGCAATAAAGATCGGCAGAGCCACGATGGCGCGCCGTGCCTGCCAGCGCTCCACGGTCTGCGTGGCGGTGTTGAAGGCATCGACCTCCACACCGTGTTTGACATTCGCGATGCGCAGTATCACGCGCCCGGTGATCAGGCGTTGGCCCAGCGGCGCGGCCAGGCGGCGGGTGAGCCAAGCGTTGCCTTCGGGCCAGGTCAGCAGGCCGTCGGATTCACCGGTTTCCATGCCCGGCGCTGAAAAACCGTGTCGGCTGGCAAAGTAATGGATGCCCGCCCAGGCGGACACGGTGGCGATGCCTGCGCCGTAGTCGTCGCGGCAGCAGTAGTCCAGGTACCAGCGCAGGTGCCGGTCTGTCAGACCATTCTGGGCGAGATAGGACGCAAAAGTAATAGCTGCCAGCGCTTTCTGGACGGGGGCTAGAGGCCTGTTTCTTATGGGAATGGTCCAACGTGCTTGCCGCTGCAGCTGCGTGACCAAGGCAGAAAATACCCGGTACTGCGCCAGCGTGGATGCGCCGACCCCGTTGGTTGGCAGCAGGCCTTCTTGCCAGGCGCCGTTGAAGAACAGGCGCTCCTGCGGGCTGTGGCACAGGTGGCGCTCGTTATAGACCCAGCGGCCCGACACACGCTGGCGCAGGCCGAACTCTTCCAACAAGTCCTGCACCTCGGGTGCCTCGTCGCTGGGTACGGGCAGGTAATGTGCGCCCAGTGGGCAAGCTTGGCCGCCCACCACGCCGCCGCGCGCATTGCCGCCGGCCTCGTCTTCCAGTTCCAGCAGGGCAAAGTCTTCCACCCCTTGGAGCCGAAGCGCGCGCGCCGCCGCCAGACCGGCCACGCCGCCACCGGCAATCAGCACATCGGTGCGTTGGGTGACGGTGGGCGCGGGCCAGGCTCTGGGTTGGGCAGCATCGCCCGCAGACTGCAACAGGTGGCCGCGCGTGAAATTCACTCCCGCAAAGCCGCCGGTGATATGCGCCATGCTGTCGGCAGGCTGGCAACCTGCCAAGGGTAGCGCGGTGCCAATGCCTGCCGTTAGGAAGTGGCGCCGGTCAGATCGGAGTCGAGCCATTGGGGCGCGCTATGTCTCGTTGGGCGCCGGGTAACTCACCCGCAGTACTTCCACTTCGCTCACCCGCCCCGGCATCACCAGCTTGAGCACATCGCCCTCAAAGGCTTTGAGCAGAGTGCGGGCGATGGGCGAGACCCAGCTCACCTCGCCTGCCGCACTGTTGGCCTCGTCAATACCCACAATCCGCACGGTGCGCTCGATGCTTTCTTCGTCCACATAGGTCACGCTGGCGCCAAAAAAAATCTGCGTATGGCCATGGTGCAGCGCCGGGTCGGCCACTACGGCGATTTCCAGGCGCTTGATCAGAAAGCGGATGCGCCGGTCAATCTCACGCAGGCGCTTTTTGCCATACAGGTAGTCGCCGTTCTCGGAGCGGTCGCCATTGCTGGCTGCCCAGTGCACCGCGTCCACAATTTTCGGGCGCTCCACTTCCACCAGTTCTTTCAACTCCGCGCGTAGCGTGGCAAAACCGGTGGGCGTGATGTAGTTTTTGCCACCCGGGGGGAGCGGGGGCAGTTGCAGGTCGTCATCGTCCTCGTTGTCAGACTCTTTGGTGAATGCCTTGCTCATGGTGTGCTGTTGCGCCGACCTCGTTTGGAAATGGCTGGTGACCATGCACCGATGGGGCATGGTCTGCTCTTTCCATACTGTAGCGCGCCAGCGCCTGGAGCTCAGAGGCCTTCGAGCAGACCCAGTTCCTGGCCGAGCATCACTCGCGTGACCAGCGTCACCCCTGCGGGCGTGACATGAAAACGCTTGGCATCCTCTTGCGGATCAAGGCCAATGCAGGTGCCGTCAGGCAGGGTGCAATTTTTATCCACGATGCATTTCTTGAGAATGCAGTTCATACCGATCTGCACGCCGCTTAAGACCACGCAGTCCTGCACCAGTGAATGGCTATGGACCCGCACATCCGGAAACAGCAACGAGCGCCGGATGGTGGCACCGCTGATGATGCAACCACCCGCCACCAGGGAGTCCAGCGCGACACCAACACGATGACCGTCGTTATGGACAAATTTTGCGGGGGGGCTTTGTCCTTGCCAAGTCCAGATCGGCCATTGGTCGTCATACACATTGAGATGCGGATCAACCTGCACCAGATCCATATTGGCTTCCCAATAGGCATCCAGTGTGCTGATATCGCGCCAGTAAGCCGGTTTTCCCGGCTCGCTAATGCGGCTGTCTTCGAAACTGTGGGCGCAGGTGCGCCCTTGGGCCAGGCAGCGGGGAATCACATCGCGGGCGAAATCATGGTTTGATGCCGGGTCATTAGCGTCCTGCAACAGCTGCTCATACAAAAAGTCTGTGTTGAACACGTAAATGCCCATATTGGCCAGCGCTGTCAAAGGCTCACCCGTCGCTGGCTGGCCACTGTCAGTGGCGTTTTGCACATGCACCACGTGCTGTGCCTCATCCACCGTCACCACGCCACAGCGGCTAGCCTGCGCTAGCGGCAAATCGATGCACACCATGGTGAGATCAGCCTGGCTTTGCGCATGGGCGGCCAGCAAGCGACCGTAATCCATGCGGTAGATGTGATCGCCAGAGAGGATCAGTACGTGGTCAGGTGCGGTGCGGCGCACTTCACGCCAGTTTTGAAACACGGCGTCTGCCGTGCCTCGGTACCACTGCGACTCATTGACCTGCTGCTGCGCGGGCATGATCTCGATGAACTCACCCAGCCTGCCGTCCAAAAAACTCCAGCCCAGTTGCAGGTGCCGGATCAGGCTCTGCGCCCGGTACTGCGTAGCCACACCCACGCGCCGGATACCCGAGTTCACACAGTTGGACAGTGCAAAGTCGATGAGTCTGAATTTGCCGCCGAACGAGACTGCCGGTTTGGAGCGCCAGTCGGTCAGCTCATTGAGACCCTGGCTGTGTGCGCCTTCCAGAACCATGGCAAAGCTGTTGCGGGTGAGCTGGCTGACAAAACGCGGTTGCCTGACCGTATGGACGGCGGGGTCCGGTCTTGAGTCCACTGTCATCCTTGTCCCCTTTCTGGTTGAAAACCTGCAAACCGGTCGCAAGCCACGTGGGCACCGATACTCGCGGTAGGGTAGGCTGGGGATGTGTCAGCGTGGTGACATACCTCGGCCTCGCTGGAGAGAACTCACCTTACTTGGGAGACCTGTGAAGCAGGGAAACCAAGATTAGGGCGATCAGCGTGACGCCGATGAGGATGATCGACAAGGCGGAGCCATCAAAAATCTCTCCCCGGTCAGAAAGCGAAAAAATGCCGACAGGCATGGTCGTCCAGCCCGGCGGATAGATCATGACGGTGGCACCGAGTTCACCCATCGACAGGGCAAAGCTCAGGCTAAATGCCGTAACCAGTTGGGGCAGCACCACCGGCAAGGTGACATGTCGCAGGCAATATGCGGGCGTGGCACCCAGACTCTGCGCCACTTGCTCAAGCTCGGTGGCAACACCCTGCAGTCCAGCCGACACGTTGCCAAAGGTGAAGGCAAACACCATCACAAAATGGGCAATAAATACCATCGAGTTGGTGCCGTTCAGCAAAATGGGCGGGCGACTGAACGCTACCAGCAGACCCAGCCCCACTGATACAGAAGGTACCGCGCTCGGAATGAAAAAGGCCAGCCTGAGCAATTTTTGCGTTGTTCGCTCAAATGCCCGCAAGGACAAAGCCGCCCAGGTACCGGTCAACAAGGCCGCACCGCTGGCGACCAGCCCGGTGATCAAACTGACCTGTACCTGCCTGGCCATGTCGCCACTGACAGCGTGCGCGTAATGTGTCAGGGTCAGCTTGGTGGGCAACAGGCCGTTCCACTCGCCGGCAAAGCTGGCCATTGAAATCACTGACAGTGGCAAGAAATAAACCAGGCCGATCAGCGCCCCGGCCATGCCCCAAACCAGCAGGAAACCCGTCTTAGACCATATCAACATGTTCGTTTCCAAGCCGACCGACCACGCTGTTGTACAGCGAATACAGCGCCAGTGAAATCAGGATATTGACGGTGGCGATGGTGCAGGCCGCAACATAGTCTCCTTCCTGAATGGCTTTTCCATAGACGAGAAGCGGCAAAGTAATGACACCTTTGGCACCGATAAAGAGCACGATGCCGAACTCGTTGACTGTCAGTAACAGGCATAGGCTACCCCCAGCCAGGAGCGCTGGCAACGCCGCAGGCAGAATGATGGAACGCACTATCTGCCAGGGTTTAGCCCCCAGGCTGCTGGCAATTTCAATCTGACTGATTTCAAATTGCGAGAAAGTCGCCAGCAGTGGTCGCAGCACGAAGGGCGTAAACGCCGTAATCTCGGCAAGGATCACGCCAGCTTGGGAATATAAAAAATTGACTGGTGGCTCAGACAGATTCAAAACGTTGATCAACACGCCATTCAGGATGCCCGCGGAACCATAAATAAAGGTAAACGCCAGGGTGAGCAAAAATGTTGGCAGCGCAATATAGGTGTCAATCAAGCGGGCCAACAAGATCGAGCCCCGAAATGGCACAAACGAAATGCACAGTGCCAGCAGCGTCCCCAGGAGCAGGCAGCCAAGGCTGGACGCGATCGATATTTCCAGGGTATGCAGCAACGCATTTTGAAACAGTGAGCTTTTCAATATCCTGTTGAAATTACCGAAGATCAATCCTTGATCAGCATCGCCAGGATGGAATGCCTGGCCAACGATCAATGCCAGCGGGTAAAGAAATACCAGACCCAGGACGATCAGCGGTGGCAATGTCCACAGCTTTGATGGCCTTCGTGTTCCCCGTGCCGGATGTCCTGTTGGCTGCATCAACTATTCAACCGGAATGATCGTGGCATTGGCCGGGTCAAACGAAAGGATCGCTTGCCTACCCACTTCAGGGAGCCTCTGACTGGGCTTGGTGGTGACCCTGACCATGGTGCCTGAACAGTCCACACGCAATGTCTGCTGATCCCCGTGCCAGTAAACGCCTTCAACGGTGCCCGAAATGAAGTTGGTGACGGCGGAATCATCGGGTTCGACGTGCAGCGCATGGGGTCGCACGCAAAGCAGGGCTTTGTGGTGGCTTATCGGCCCATGGCTGTGCGCGTGAAGCGCTTGACCATGAAAGTGAATCTTGGTCAAACCGGAGGCTGTGGGTATCTCGACGTCCACAGCAAGCAGATTGGCGTTTCCCAGGAACTCGGCGGTGAACCTGTTGGGCGGCTGGTTGTAGAGATTTTGCGAGGTTCCTACCGAGCTCAACTTGCCATCTTTCAGGATGGCTATCCGGTCGGCCAGGGTCAGTGCCTCGCTCTGATCATGGGTCACGTACAAGATGGTGAGGTGAGGCAGACTGGCGTGCAGGTTGGCAATCTCCTCGACCATCGTCCGCCTGATCTGTGCATCCAGTGCGGACAGTGGCTCGTCAAGCAACAATACCTGCGGCTCTACCGCCAGCGCGCGTGCAATGGCCACCCTTTGCTGCTGCCCGCCTGACAGCTGCCTGGGATAGCGCCCTTTGAAGTGGCTCATCCCGGTCAATGTCAGGCATTCGGCGACGCGTTGTTCAATTTTTTTGCTTGGCGCTCGTCTGGCGCGTAGACCGAAAGCGACGTTGTCCTCGATTTTCATGTGCGGAAACAGCGCGTAGTTCTGCACCACCATGCCAATCTCCCGTGTGTGCGGAGGAATGTCGGTGACGTCAACGCTGCCGATATGCACGCGGCCGCGAAATGGCCGGATAAAGCCTGCCACGGAACGCAAGGCGGTCGATTTACCCGAACCGGAGGGCCCAATCAAAGCCATGATCTCGCCAGGCTTGACGTCCAGCGAGAACTTGTCAAGCACGGTTGAGTGATGATAGGCGACCGAAATGTCGTCAAAGACGATACCCTTGCCAGAACCGCTAGGATGCTGCAGACCAGACGATGCGACACGGGCCGCATCGTCCGTTTGAGACAAAGCTGTTGGCATCAGCTTCCAGTGGCTTCGTGCCATTTGGCTACGTCGCCCTGTAGATCCTTGAAAACCTGGTTCCAGTCGGGTGCCCAGACAGTCACGTCCTTGAGCATGTCCTTGAGCATTTTGGAATTTGCATCGGTGGCACTGACATCCTTGCGAACCGGAATCCCATAGGCCATCGCCGGGAGGCTTGACTGTGCTTCTTTGGTCAGCATGAAGTCAATCAACTTTTTACCAGCCGTTGCGTTGGGTGCGCCTTTGACCAAGCCAACGTAGTAAGGCAGCGCAAAAGTGGAGCGCTTGCCATCCGGGCCAGCAGGCCAGAACACCTTGACATTCGGGTTGGTGCGAATCTGATCGACATTCATCTGAAGGTCGCCATTGGCTACAAACAATTCACTCTTGTTGACCAGCGCCGTGAGCTTGCCGGTGGAAGCCGATGGACCCACGTTGTTGGTTTGCAGGGCTTTCAGATACTCGAAGCCCTTTTCCTTGCTGCCATAGGCGTGAAAGACCTCAACCATCACAGCGGTTCCGTCGCCCGCCTGACCCGGTGTGGAGTATTGAATCTTGCCCTTGAACTTGGGGTCCAAGAGATCGGCAAAAGTCTGGGGCGCCTGCTTCAAGGCCGAAGCGTTGTAGATGAAATTCATGTAGTTGTTGCACAGCGCAACATAGAGTCCAGCGGTATCTTTTCCGCTGGCGTCGATTTGGTCGGCACCGGCCGGGGTGTAGGGTTGCAGCAGACCATCAGAAGCTGCCTTCATGATGAAAGGTGGCAATGTCACCAGCACATCAGCTTGCGGGTTGGTCTTTTCCTTGGATACCCGCTCGACAACCGCACCCGAACCCGCCTCAACGTATTGCACCTTGATGCCAGTTTCCTTGGTAAAGGCATCAAACTGCGATTGGTACCAGCTCGTCGCACCGTCATGCAGGCCGTCGGCGCTGTAAACGGTGACCACGCTTTGCGCCAGGGCAAAACCTGGAGCGATGGCAGACAAAGCCATCACGGCCACCAGCTTTTTGATTTTCAAAGTCTTCAACATGGTTCTCTTTCCTTATGAACAGGGTTAAAAAATCTCTGGTATCGATGTTTCATCCTCACGACACCCTTCAACTCACGGCACGACAAATGGGCTGCTGTCTGGTTTTTCAAATGTCTCCGATCAATATGTCGACGACGTGTTGGCTCGAAATGCGGACTGGTGTCAGCGACCGTCGGCTTGGATGAAGCGTCTGCTGGTCACTATCGACGCATCTCCAGATCCTGCAGGGCATCAGCAATGGCGTGCGTGGCCTGCACCATGTCGGTGGCATCGATGGCACCGATGCATCCCACTCGAAAGGTTTCCAATTGGGTCAGCTTGCCGGGGTAAAGCAGAAAACCGCGGGCACGCACTGCGGCGTAAAAAGCCTTGAAGTCGTAGCTTGGGTCGCTCGGTGCATGAAAGGTCACGATGATGGGTGCCTGTATCGCGGGATCCAGAAATGGGCGAAAGCCCAGCCCGGTCATGCCTTTGATCAGCGCCTGATAGTTCTGCGTGTAACGTGCCAGACGCGCGCTTTGGCCACCCTCGGCCTCAAACTGCTCAATGGCCGCATGCAGCGCTGCCACCACATGGGTGGGAGGTGTAAAGCGCCACTGCCCCGTCTTTTCCATATAGACATACTGATCGTGCAAGTCCATGGCGAGTGACTGGCTGTTGCCAGCGCAGGCATCCAGCACCGCCTTGCGTATGAAGACAAAGCCCATCCCGGGCACACCTTCGAGGCACTTGCCACTGGCTGCAATGAGGGCATCGAAGCGGGTGTTACGCGCGTCAATTTCCAGCGCGGCAAACGAACTCATGGCATCGACGATCAGCCCTTTGCCATGCGATTCGCAGACCGCCGCCACCTGCTTGAGTGGGTTGTGAATGCCGGCACTGGTTTCGCAATGAATCAGCACCACATGTGTCACGGTTGCGTCACCTCTGAGGTGCTCGTCAAGCGCGGTGACTGACACGGGTTCAGCCTCGTCAAAGCCCAAAACAGTACAGCGGCGTCCCATCAAGCTCGTCAGGCGCACCGCGCGCTTGCAATAAGCCCCGTTATCCAGCACCAGGACATGACCTTCACGCGGCACCAGCGTTGCCACCGCCGCCTCGACGCTGAAGGTGCCACTGCCTTGCAGCGGGACGACCACATGCGAATCGGCCCCATGGATGATCTTGAGCAGACTGGCACGCACACTGGCGGTGACAGCGTTGAAGTCGTCGTCCCAGGAGCCCCAGTCATTGAGCATGGCCAGTTTGGTACGCAGCGTGGTCGTGAGCGGGCCCGGCGTCAACAGGAGTTTGTCTCGGTTCATGAAATGCTGCTTTGAAAATGGGTACGTGTTGAATCACTCACGTCATGATCAGCACTGAATGTGACAAAGCCATGAAATTTTCTAACTTTGTTAATTGTTTTTTGTAGATTGTTAACAATCTAATAAATGTGTTTCAATGACCCACCTATGAACACCTCTGCCCATCCCACCATTGCCCTTTTACAAAGCCATTCGCTTGCCGGTGTCGTTCAGCAATCCATTGAACAGGCCATTTTGTCGGGCAGCTATCCGCCTGGTGCCAAGCTAAATGAGTCCATCTTTGCCGAGCAGCTCGGTGTGTCACGTGGCCCTGTCAGAGAGGCGTTTCGCATGCTTGACGAGGCGGGCCTGGTACGCACCGCAAAAAACCGCGGCGTGTTTGTGCGCGATATCACATTGGCAGAGGCGGCGGAGATTTTTGAGGTGCGCGCTGCGCTGGAAGAAATGGTTGGCCGCACGCTGGCCAGTCATGCCAACAGCGCGCAACTGACAGAAATGAACGGCATGCTTGACGCCATGCAACAGGCGGTCCAGGCCGACAACGCCGACGACTACCACCAGCTCAATTTGCAGTTTCATGATCGGCTGGTCGAGATGACGGGCAACGGCAGGTTGCTTGCCATCTACCGCAAACTCATCAAGGAGTTGTCTCTGTTTCGCCGCATGAACCTGGGGCATACCGGTGCCATGCCAACGTCTGTGCAGGGGCATCGTCAGATCGTCCAGACCATCACCTCGGGCAACGCAGAGCTGGCAGGACGCGCCATGGCTGATCACGTGCAGGGCAGCAAGCAACGCACCATGGGCCAAGACGCGCAAATTCAGCCGTCCGGTCACACCAGTGCAATAACAGGTGGAAATACTGAGCCACAACCCAACATCAAGTTTTAACGTGACCGCCTTGAACACCAGCCGCCAGCCAACTGCCGTGGACGCGCACCACAGTGCGCCCACGGCACCATCGCAAAGTGAAGGCGATGTGAACCACTCGCCACGTCGCACGCAGTGGCAAAGCGCGTCGCTTGACCCCGCCACCCGTGAACTGCTGTCGCGCGACAGTGCCACGTTCCTGCACCAGTCCGTCTCCACCCCCTGTCTGAACGGCATCGCCAGAGCCGAAGGCATCTGGATCGAAGATACCGCCGGACGGCGGTACATGGACTTCCATGGCAACAACGTTCACCATGTGGGCTATGCGCACCCCAGGGTGATTGCTGCGATAAAGGCGCAGCTCGATACCTTGAGTTTTGCGCCACGGCGTTTCGCCAACGACCGGGCGGTTGAATTGGCAGAAGCGCTGAGTACGCGCTTTGCGTCCCTCACGGGTACGCCCGGCAAGGTCTTGTTGACCACGGGTGGCTCGGATGCCGTGGAAGTAGCCATCAAGCTAGCGCGTATTGCCACCGGGCGCTTCAAAACACTGAGCTTCTGGGACTCGTTTCATGGCGCCGGGTTTGGCGCAGCCAGTGTCGGTGGGGAGTCGCTGTTTCGCCATGGTCGGGCCGTCGGTCCGTTGCTGCCCGGCACCGAGCATGTGGCACCCTTTGGCTGCTTTCGCTGTCCCTATGGTCATGCGGTTAACGCACAGGGACAACCTGACATCGCCACCTGCCAACTCGCCTGTGCCAGCATGGTGCGCTATGTGCTGCAGCGCGAAGGTGATGTGGCCGCCGTCATCGCGGAGCCCGCGCGCGCCGTGCCTTTCATTCCCCCACCCGGCTACTGGGCGGCGGTACGCCAAGCCTGCAACGACCACGGCACCTTGTTGATCTTTGACGAAATTCCCACTGGGCTGGGCAAAACTGGCCGCTTCTTTGCTGCCGAGCACGACGGTGCCGCACCGGACATCATGGTGCTGGGCAAAGCCCTGGGCGGTGGCGTATTGCCGATTGCGGCCTGCATCGCGCGCGCCGGTTTGGACGTGGCCGGCGACTTTGCCTTTGGCCACTACACCCACGAAAAAAACCCGGTCACAGCCGCCGCTGCGCTGGCCACGCTGGCGGTGATCGACGAAGAGCAACTGATCGACAACGCCGCACAAGTCGGCGCGTACGCGCTGGAGCGCCTGCACGATATGCGCGAGCGCCATCCGGTGATCGGCGATGTGCGCGGGCGTGGGTTGCTGATCGGCATTGAACTGGTCACCGACCGAATGACCAAGACGCCGGCCGCAGACGCCGCCGAGGCGGTGCTGTACGCGGCCATGTCGCGTGGCCTGTCGTTCAAGACCACCATGGGCAATGTGCTCACACTCACCCCGCCGTTGATCACCACACGTGAACAGATGTCGCACGCGCTGGACATTCTTGAGCAGTGTCTGTGCGAACTTTCCAAACCCTGAATCTCACCCAGAAAAACACCGTCCAACATGAGTGAACTCGCCAAACCCACAACCCTGTCCGTCAACGGTCGCACCTATCCCCTTCCACAACAACCTGTGGTCGTTGTCTGCGTGGATGGTTGTGAGCCTGACTACCTGGCCCAAGTGGTCAGCAGCGGGCAAACGCCCTGGCTAATAAAGACGCTGGCGCAAGGCACGGCGCTGGTGGCCGACTGTGTCATCCCCAGTTTTACCAACCCCAACAATCTGTCCATCGTGACCGGCGTGCCGCCCAGCGTGCATGGCATTTGCGGCAACTACCTGTTCGATGTGGCCACCGGCACCGAGGTCATGATGAACGACCCCAAATGGCTGCGCGCATCGACACTGTTGGCGGCGCTGGCAGATGCGGGCAAATCGGTAGCCGTCGTCACTGCCAAAGACAAATTGCGCGCTTTGCTCGGTCATCAGATGGAGGGCATCTGCTTTTCAGCCGAAAAGGCCGACCAGGCGACGCTGGCGGTCAACGGCATCGATGAGGTGCTGGCGCTCGTGGGGCAGCCGCTGCCCAGCGTCTACAGCGCAGACTTGTCGGAGTTTGTCTTTGCCGCAGGTGTGCGACTGATGGAAACCTTCCAGCCTGATGTGATGTACCTGAGCACCACCGACTATGTGCAGCACAAGCACGCGCCTGGCACGCCGGGTGCCAATGCCTTTTACGCCATGATGGACAGCTACCTGGCACAGCTCGATGCGCTCGGCTGCGTGATTGCCTTGACCGCCGACCACGGCATGAACGCCAAAGCCGCCATGGACGGCACACCCAACGTGATCTACCTGCAGGACCTTTTGGACGCATGGTTGGGCACCGGGCAGGCCAGGGTGATTCTGCCCATCACCGACCCTTATGTCGTGCACCACGGTGCCTTGGGTTCGTATGCCACGGTCTATTTGCCACCCGATGCGGACGTGGCGGTGGTTTGTCAACGCCTGCAGCAGCATCGGGGGTTGGAACTGGTGTTGACCCGTGAACAGGCGGCAACCCGTTTTGAGCTGCCGCCGGACCGTATTGGCGACATCGTGGTGGTGTCCGAGCGCACCACGGTGATGGGCACGTCAGTGTCCCGTCACGACCTGAGCGCGCTGGAAGTGCCGCTGCGTTCGCACGGGGGCGTGAGCGAACAGCGTGTGCCGCTGATCGTCAATCGTCAACTGTCCGGGCTGGACCCGGCACGTCGCTGGCGCAACTTTGATGCTTTTGACCTGGCGCTGCAGGCTTCACAGCAGCGTTCCTGAAACTATATTAAATATAGCTGTAGACCCTTATAAAACGGAGGCTAGAGGCCAATTTCTTATATAAATTTTATGAACACCATCCCGCAATACATCCTGGACCACCAGCTCGACGCCATGCGTTTGGCCGGGCAAAAAGTGGGTGCCGGGCGCAGCGCCGAGCGCAGCATCGCCGTGTTCAACCCCTACACGGAACAACAGATCGGTCGTGTGCCCAAGGCGACTCTGCAAGAAGTGCGCGAGACATTCCAGGCGGCTCACCGGTACAAACCCAGCCTGACACGTTTTGAGCGCGCGGCCATCCTTAACCGGGCGGCTGCCATCATCAGCCAGCGGCTTGACGACGTGGCACGCCTCATCACCGCCGAAGCGGGCCTGTGCATCAAGGATGCGCGCTACGAGGCGGGTCGTGTCAGCGACGTGCTGCTGTTTGGCGCCGCCGAATGCCTCAAGGATGACGGCCAAATTTTCAGTTGCGATCTGACGCCGCACGGCAAAAAACGCCGTGTCTACACGCAGCGAGGCCCCTTGTTGGGGGTGATCACCGCCATTACGCCGTTTAACCACCCCATGAACCAGGTAGCGCACAAGGTGGTGCCCAGCATCGCCACCAACAACCGCATGGTGCTCAAACCGTCCGAGAAGGTGCCGTTCTCGGCCATCCTGTTTGCCGACATCCTGTATGAAGCCGGTCTGCCACCAGAGATGCTCAGCGTCATCACCGGAGACCCGCGCGAGATTGCCGACGAACTCATCACCAATGAACACGTCGATCTGGTCACCTTTACCGGAGGCGTGGCGATTGGCAAGTACATCGCCTCCAAAGCAGGTTACCGGCGCATGGTGCTGGAACTTGGCGGCAACGACCCGATCATCGTGATGGAAGATGCCGATCTGGACGAAGCCTCGACGCTCGCCGTGCAGGGCAGCTACAAAAACTCGGGCCAACGATGCACCGCTGTCAAGCGCATGCTGGTGCATGAAGCCGTGGCCGACCAGTTTGTCGAACTGGTGGTGGAAAAGACCAGCGCCTGGCGCTACGGCGACCCCATGGACACGAACAACGACATGGGCACGGTGATTGACGAGGCGGCAGCCCGCTTTTTCGAGGCGCGTGTTACTGATGCTGTCGCCCAGGGCGCACAACTGCGCATCGGCAATGTGCGCCGTGGTGCGCTCTACTCGCCAACGGTGATCGATCATGTGACACCAGGGATGCTGGTTGCCAAGGAAGAGACTTTTGGCCCGGTCTCGCCGATCATCCGCTTCAAGAACATCGACGACGCCATCAGCATCAGCAACGGCACGGCCTACGGCCTGTCAAGCTCTGTCTGCACCAACCGACTCGACTACATCACCCGCTTTGTCAACGAACTGCAGGTGGGCAGCGTGAATGTGCGCGAGGTGCCTGGCTACCGACTCGAACTCACGCCATTTGGCGGCATCAAGGACTCGGGTCTGGGCTACAAGGAAGGCGTGCAGGAAGCCATGAAGAGCTTTACCAACCTCAAGACCTACTCGCTTCCCTGGGTTTGAAGTGCCTCGCACGCCCTACACGCCGACAGCGATGCGTCCGTTCTGGCTGGAACAGGCGCTGTGCAAGGACGGGGAACTGGCCCCGGCGCTCAGTGGGCCACGGTTTGCCGACATCTGCATTGTGGGCGGTGGCTATACCGGCTTGTGGACGGCCATTCAGACCAAGCTGAAAAACCCGAAGCTTGACATCGTCATCCTCGAAGGTGACATCTGTGGCGCCGGTGCCAGCGGTCGCAATGGCGGCTGCGTGCTCACCTGGTCGGCCAAGTTCCTTTCGCTGTGCCAACTATTTGGTGAAGACGAAGCCATCCGGCTGGTCAAGGCCTCCGAAGACGCGGTTCAGCATATCGGCGATTTTTGCAAGCACAACGGCATTGATGCCGAGTTTCGCCATGACGGCACGCTCTACACCGCCACCAACCAGGCGCAAGTTGGCGCGCTGGCCCCGGTCATGGCGGCGCTGGAGGCCCACGGCATCCATTCCTACCGCGCCCTGCCCGCGCAAGAAGTCGCCCAGAAATCGGGGTCGGTCAAAAACATGGCGGGTGTTTTCTCACCCTTTGCAGCCACGGTGCAACCCGCCAAACTGGTACGCGGGCTGCGCCGTGTGGCTTTGCAGATGGGCGTGCGTATTCATGAACGCAGCCCGATGACGGGCTTTGACAAGAGCCACCCGGTTGTCGTGCACACGCCCTGCGGCAGCGTCACTGCCAGCCAGCTGGTGCTGGCCACCAACGCTTGGATGGCCAGCATGTTTACCCAGTTTGAACGCAGCATCGCCATTGTTTCCAGCGACATGGTCATCATCGAAAAATGCCCTGAGCTGCTCGAACAGGTCGGCCTGTCAGACGGCGTGTCTGTGCTGGATTCGCGTACCTTTGTCTATTACTACCGCCGTACCCCCGATGGCAGACTGATGCTGGGCAAGGGCGGCAACACGTTCGCCTACAAGGGGAAAATAAAAGCGGTGTTTGACCAGCGCTCACCGTATGAGCATCAACTGACCCAGGCGTTGCACGGGTTCTTCCCGACCTTGGCGGCAGTTCCCATCACGGCCAGTTGGAACGGCCCTTCGGACCGCTCGGTGTCCGGCTTTCCATTCTTTGGCCGACTCGATGGCGCATCCAACATCTTCTACGGTTTTGGCTATTCGGGCAATGGTGTCGGACCCAGTTATATGGGCGGACAACTGCTCTCATCGTTGCTGCTGGATCTGGACAATGCCTGGACACGCAGTCCCTTGGCGCATGGGCCGTTGGGCCACTTCCCGCCAGAGCCTTTTCGCTATGCTGGCTCCCTGATGGTTCGCCATGCCATTCGGCGAAAAGAGCGCGCCGAAGACGATAACCGTCAACCCTGGCTGGTGGATAAATGGCTCAGCCAGCTGGCTAATGCTGCGGGCAAAGCGGACAAGGCTTGAGCAAGTAACAGGTATTGCCAATGACATTGAACTGGTGGGTATTAGGTATCGTTCTGCTGGCCGCGCTGTTGCACGCGAGCTGGAATACGCTGGTCAAGTCCAGCCAGGACAAAGACCTGGATGTCGCGTTGATTCATCTGGTTGGCTCTGGCTTGGCGCTCCCCATGGTGTTGCTGGTCGGCTTGCCGTCCATACAGGCGTGGCCCTACATCACTGCATCCATTCTGATTCACATCGGCTATTACGTGGCACTTAGCGGTGCCTATCGGCATGGTGAACTCGGTCTGACCTATCCCCTGATGCGCGGAGTGGCACCTTTGCTGGTGGCCTTGTCGTCAAAATTTGTGCTTGGCGAGGTGCTGTCGCCACTGGCTTGGGGCGGCGTGCTGGGCATCAGTGGTGGTGTGGTGCTGCTGGGCCTGAACCGCTCTGCACTGGCAGCGCCCAAAGCCATAGGGTTTGCATTGGGCAACGCCATCATCATCGCGATGTACACGGCGGTTGATGGCTTGGGTGTGCGTGCTTCGGGTAACGCGTTGCAGTATGTGGCCATCCTGTTTGCCCTGGATGGTTGGCCATTTGCGCTGCTGATGCTGGCAACGCGTGGTGGTGCTTTGCAAAAATATGCACGACATCGCTGGCCGGTGGCCGCTTTGGGAGCAAGCGCTTCCCTGGGGTCTTACGGAATGGTCTTGTGGGCCATGACCTTGGCACCGGTTGCCACCATCGCAGCGCTGCGTGAAACCTCTGTGCTGATCGCCGTGCTCCTGGGCACCTGGTTTTTGAAAGAATCATTCACGTTGCAGCGCACCGTTGGCGCTTGCGTCATGGTGGCTGGGGTCATGGCTTTGAGGATGGGAACGTACTGAGTCAAGCTTTTGGCAAGGGCCGCGCATGAGCCGCTGAAAAGATCAGTGCCGCGTCCAGGGTGAATGCATTGGCTTCTAACTGCGACATCAACTCAGTCCAGTTGAGCAACGCAAACTGCGCCACTTCACCATCCTGGTTGATAGGCGTCACATCATCAGGAATGAGGCCCATAAACCAGTCGATGTGCTCCACCACGTAGCCCACACCACCATCTTTGGCATTGGGTCTCGCCACTTGTAATCGACCACCGGCGTGCAACCGCATCACCCGATTGAAGTCAATACCGGCCTCTTCCCAGGTCTCACGCCGCAGCGCCGTGGTCAGGTTGTCGCTGGCCGGAACCATGCCGCCTACCATGGTGTCCCACAGGCCTGGGTCAATGGCTTTGTCCAGTGCCCGCTGTTGCACCCAGACCCGGCCGTCACCGGTATGCCCCAGAAAATGCACGGCGTGGGTGGCGATGCCCAGCCATCGAGCCACCCCGCGCTCAACGGTGGCCACTTGCTGGTTGGCGTCGTTGACAACTGCCAACTGTTCGTCGCGCCATTGCTCCCGAACGAAACCCAAATTTCCAGCGCGTAAAGCCTGGGCGATATGTGCCAGGGCTGGCGTCCCCTGGCCGGTGATGTGCCACCCCGCGTCTGTGTCCCTGCGTTCCAGTACAAAAGTACCCGTGCGCAAGCTCAGACCATTGGGCATGATTGCCATCAAACTATTGGGCTCCACAGAGCCAATGCGCTGTCCGTTGAGCCACAAATCCTGGCGCGGCGTTCTTGGCGGCTGCTGGGCACTGGCTTGCAGCGCAGCCAGCCATAGCGGGTTAAAGATGCTGGAGTTCATGGGGGGGTCCTGTTGGGGCCGTAGGCGCAGCACGGTGTGTGCAACCGTATGGCGCGGTGCCGACGGGCGATGCGGCCTAATCTAGCCATTTCCCTGGGCTGCAGGCCTGTACGGCCCATCCATTCTGCCACTAGCGGATTACCACGCGTTTCAGTGAAGGTACGGATTTGCGATCCCACCTCGGTCAGGACTTTTTCTCCATGATCCGGCGAACCGTGCCATCAGCCTTCAGTTTGTCAAAAGCGGCGCGGGTTTTCTGGACGATGCTGGCGCCGGTGGATGTACTGTAGGCCATGTACAAACCGGTGGAGGCTTCGTCCAGCGTCAGCACCCGCTCCAGGCCACCACAGTCGAAGTGGGCCTGCGCGCACAGGCTGCTGGCATCGTCTTCGGTGAGTGGAACCAGATCAACCTGGCGTTTGATGAGCTTGTTGAAGTTGTCAATGGATTGTGCGGATATGGCCAGCCGGAAAAACCCCTTGGTTTGCAGGTACTGCTGGCGCACGTCGTCACGCATCACGCCAATGGTGTAATTTTTGGCGTCGGCCAGCGTTTTGACGTGGATATCCGTTCGCTCACTCAGCCGGTACAGGTGGTATTGAATCTTCATGATTTCACCGGCCCACTGGAACTGTTGTTCGCGCACTGGCGTGCGGGCGATGAGGTAGATCAGCACGCCGGGTTCCTTGAGCGCCATGTCGTAGGCACGGGCCCAGGGATAGAGTTTGAATTGGTAATCGGTCAGGCCCGCTGTCTGAAGTGTTTTTTCAACCACTTCGGTGGCCGGCCCGACGACCCGATTACCCTTCAAAAAAGTGTAGGGAGTGGTTTCGGTAACGGCCCTGACTGTCTGACTATGCGCCACGGTGCTGATGAGTGCACTGGCGAGGACCAGGCACGGCCAAACAGTTTTTCTCAAAAGTTGACGGGCTCTTTTCATCATGACTCTCTTTGACAATAGTTGGTCTACCGGCTTGGGAATGACATTCAGACCACACCCTGGGGTATGGGAGGCAAACTGGATTCAATGCGATCACGCCCCTTGCTTTTGGCTCTGTACAAGGCCTGGTCGGCGGCTTCAAACAGGGCCTCAAAGTCGGTGCCGTACCGTGGCAGGAGCTGGGCAAGGCCTATGCTGATCGTGACATGGGACCCAGTTTCCGATGCGGCATGCGCCAGACGCAAGTCTGAAACGGCGACCCGAAGACGTTCTGCCACTTGCCAGGCGTCGGGCTCGCTGGTGTTGGGCAACATGACGGCGAACTCCTCACCACCAATGCGGGCCAAGACATCCCCACTGCGGGAAATCACGTTACGGAAGACCTGGGCTACATCGCGCAGGCATTGATCACCGCGGGCGTGACCATAGTGATCGTTGAAGGCCTTGAAATGGTCGATGTCGCAGATCAGCAAACTCAATGGTTGGCCAGTGCGCAACGCCCGCTGAAATTCAGCTTCCTTCATTTCGTCGAAATGGCGTCGATTGAACAGGCCCGTCAGGGCGTCATGGCGCGACAGGACTTCAAGTTGGGCGTTGGCGGCCCGCAGTGCCTTCTGGGTGCTCAGAATGTTCAGGAGTTGGGCTTGGTGGCGCACGCTATGCAACAGAAGTTGTGCGGTCATGGTTACCAGCGCCCGGTCCTGCGCCAGCCACTCGCACTGACCTAAGGGCTTGCCGATAAACAACATGCCGTAGTTTTCACCGTCGCTGTGCAGCAAGGCCAGAGCACTTGCACCAACCGGCTGAAGGGTGAAGATGGCAGCTTCCAGTGGGTTCAGACAAAGCAACATCTCGGCCTGGTTGCCAAAAAACAGTACCTCTTCGCGCGCCAGCCGTTGCGGCACCTGGATCAATCCGCGTAATAACGGCTCACTTGCCTGACTTTCGGTGCGGCCATCAGATCGCCATTCAGTGAAGACGCGAAATGCGGGCGAGGCTGCCGTGGGTACCAGCCAAAGCGCACGGTTGGCACCCAAGCGCTGTGCGACCTCTAGCAGGCACTCCCGCTGGCTGGCATCGAAAGATTCATGGGATGCATGGATGAGACGGTTGGACAGGCTCAGCACCAGCTGTTGTGCCTCGGTGAGGGACTCCAGTTCCGCAGTTCGTTCTTGAACGAGGTCCGCCAAGTGATCGCGGTGGGCACCCAGTTCTTCTTCATAGTGGTGCAATTGCGCCAGGTGGTCAGTCAGCTTGCTCTGCAACTGGTTCACACCGGTTTCCAGCAGCGTCAGCTCATCGCTGTGTTTGGGGTTGCGCGCCAGTCGCAAAGCCTGACCCATTTTGTCCGGTGCGAGCTGGCCCAGGTGGCGGGCGATGTGTTGTACATGCACCGTGACGCTACGGTTGAACATCAGCATGATCAATCCAGCCAGCAGCAGAGACTGCAGTAGTTGAGTGACAACAATGTCTGTAACCTCACCTCTCAAGCGTGCCCAAAGCACCCGCTCATCTCCCGCCAAAGTGAGACTCCCAACATTTTCAGAGCCTCCAGGAAACGGCGCATATGTCAGGTCCGAATGCCGTGTGGGAGCCAGGGTGGACGTTTGCCAGCCATCGGCGCTGCGTTCAATGACCTCTGAGGCGAGGTCGCCGGAGCGAATCGTGAGCGCAATGTGGCCCACAACCGCCAACGGCTTCGTGCTTTCAATGCTGGCACGCAAGGAATCCCGGTCCATTTCCCAGATGGCTTTGCTGAGGGTGGGTCGGTAAACCTGTTCGAGCAGCTTCAAATCGGCGTTCATGGCAGACCAGGCCTCGTTCCAGGCGGAGTAGGTGCGCACCGCAACCGTGAACACGGTGAAGACGAAGCAAAAGCCCAGTGTGACCAGCACCAGGCGTGACCCCAAGGAGTGGCTAGAGCCACTTCTTTTTAAGTGCATCGTAGGTTCCATTGTTCTTGATGGTGGCCAACCCCTTGCTCAGGCGTTCCACCAGGGCGTCTGGTGTGTGGATGCCGAAAGCCATATACAAGCCGTCGCCGTCGAGTTCACGCACCGCATAGCTGCGTGCCAGGGTTTTTGCCGGGTCATCACCCGCTTTGCGGGCCAAATAGGTAGCCACCATCTCGGGGATGATCCAGAGGTCAACCCGACCCAGCTTGAGCTTCTCGTAGTTGAGCTCGTATTTGACACTGGACTGCAAGTTTTTCCCTTTGACGAAGCCTTGGGTGATCAAAAACTGCTCACCAACGTCCTCATTGACGGTGCCAATCTGGAATGCCTTGGCCTGCTCAAGTTGATCAAAAACCAGCTTGCGTTGCGGCAAGGAATACAGGTAGTGCTGGGTTGGCGCGACGACCCCCACCCATTTAAACAACTTCTCGCGCTGCGGGGTGCGCCCCATGGAGTAGATTAGCACGCTGTCTGCACTTTGCGCAGTTTCATAGGCACGTGCCCAAGGCATGGATTGAAACTCCCCTTCCATCTTCACCTCTTTCAACACGGCGCGAACCACCTCAGTGCTGAAGCCGGTGATCTTGCCACTTTCGGTGTAGTTGTAGGGTGGGAACTCTTCGGTCAGTATCTTGAGGCTTTCAGCCCGAGCCAAGGACACCATTCCAACAGACGCACACAGCAGTGCTGCACAAAGTTCGCATTTTTTCGACCAGAACACGGCACCTCCGCTGAAAGGAAGAGAAGAGCCTGAATTGTTACATCTGAAGGATCGTCGTGCACCGGGGCATGAAAATTCAATCGTTGTTTGCGGACAGCTTACAAGGACGCTCTCAAACGCCTCGCGGCAAACGCGAATGACTCGACGGCGTGCTGATACCACTACTGTAGCTATTCAGCCCTACGAACCTGTCGAGATTTGCAACAGGTTTGTCATCAATTCTTCACTCGGCTCAGAAATACTCTGCGGACGGCATGTCGCCGCGGTGACTCAACCCATGAGAGAAAACCATGACCCAAGACGCTGACAAAGTTCTCGTGACAGGTGACGCATCCTTTGAGGAAACAGTGGAAGACGAGTTTGAATCCATTGGGGATCATCACCGCGCTGCGGCGCATCACTTCGCTGCGGCGGCACGTCATCATCTGGCTGCAGCGGCTGCGGACGATGAAGGCAATGAAGAATTGGCCGACCGCCATTCCTACATGGCGTACCGCCATCGCCTGAATGGCGTGCAATACGCTGAAATCGCGGTGATGGATAGTGAAAGCCTCGATGACGTTCTGGAGAGCGGCGTCTGAGAATTGGGCTTATTGCAGGCTTGTTGGCCGTGCTGGTGCTGCTGGGGGGGTGCGCCTCCCCGCGCCAGCTGATTTTGAAAGGCGTCGCCAGCGAATTGGCGAGCCAGGGCAATGCCCCCGAAGATGACCTGGTGCTGGCGCATGAGGCCAGTGCTTTTTATCTCAAGCTGTCCGAGTCTGTCTTGCGTGAGATGCCCGGTGATACGGCCTTGGCCACTGCGGTGGCTTCGGGCTTTACCCAGTATGCCTACGCTTTTGTGCAGTCCGAGGCCGAGCGCATGGAGTCCAAAGATGCCCATGCGGCACAAAAGCTGCGCCAGCGAGCTGCCCGCCTGTACCGCCGCGCCCATGATCATGCGATGAACGCGCTGGAGCAACAGACGCCCAGCTTTGCCAAGGCACTGGCCAGCAACCTGCCCGCCGACTGGCCGCGTTTACGGCCCGAACAAGTCGGTCTTGCCTACTGGGCATCGGCATCCTGGGGTGGCTGGATCGCGCTGGCTAAAGACGACCCGGACACTGTGGCTGACTTTCCGCTGGCGGTTCGACTCGCCCGTCTGGCCTGGGCAGTGTCGCCCGGCTATGGCGACGGCGCTTTAGCCAGTCTGATGGGCACGTTTGAAGCCGCCCGGCCTGGTGGCTCGCAGGTCCAGGCAACGCAGTATTTTGACCAGGCCATCGCGCTGGGCGCTGGCAAAAACGCCGCTCCGCTGGTGGCCAAGGCCGAAAACATCGCCTTGCCAGCCGGTGACCGAGCTGCATTCGATGCCCTGCTGAAACAGGCACTGACCGTCAGCGAGACGCAGCACGACTTGCCAAACACCGTGATGCGTGAGCGTGCGCAGTGGCTGCTTGAGACTGCCGATGACCTTTTTTAATGGATGACCATGACCCCCTGTTCGATTTTGCGACGCCAACTTCTGTGTGCCAGCCTCTGCGGCATGGCGCTTCTGTCCGTGGGCACGGCCCATGCGGCCAGCAACACGCTGCGCATTGGCACGCTGGCCCCCAAAAATTCGGTCTATCACCGCCAATTGCAGGCGGTGGGTGAGGCCTGGCGCACTGCCCAGGGAGGAGACGCCAAGTATCTGATTTACCCGGACGGTAGCCAGGGCGGTGAAGCCGAACTGGTGCGACGCATGCGCATTGGCCAGTTGCAAGGCGCGTTGATCTCGGTGGTTGGCTTGCGCGAGATTGAGCCCAGCATCGCGGCGCTGCAAAACCTGCCGCTGCTGTTCAAGAACTGGGAAGAGGTCGATTACGTGCGCGAGAAGATGCGTGCGTCGATGGAGAAGAAGTTCTTGAGCAAAGGCTTTGTTGTTCTGGCCTGGGGAGACTCGGGCTGGGTGCGGTTTTTCTCGAAGGAGCCCGCATTCCGGCCTGCTGACTACAAAACGATGAAGTTCTTCGCCTGGGGTTCGGAGTTCGAGCAACAGGACATCATGAAAAGCCTGGGCTATACCCCGGTACCGCTGGAAACCAGCGACATCCTGCCCGCCATCCAGACCGGCATGATCAATGTGGTGCCGTCCACGCCCTACTTTGCGCTGGCCAGCCAGATTTATACCACCGCACCCAACATGCTGGAGATCAACTGGGCACCCATTGTGGGCGCGTTGGTGGTCACTCAAAAGGCCTGGGACGCCATGAGCCCTGTGGCCCAGCAAGCCGTGCGCGCCGCCAGTGACAAGGCCGGTCTGGAGATGCGCACCCAGGCGCGCCTGGAGGTGGACGAAGCCGTGGCGGCCATGAAAAAACGAGGCCTTATCGTCAACAAACCCAACGCCGAGCAAATGAAAGAGTGGGCCGATCTGGCCGACAGGCTCTACCCACGCATTCGCGGCCACATGGTACCTGCCGACACCTTTGACGAAGTCTTTGCACATCTCAAAGCCTATCGTGCAACGCAGGGCAAATAGCCTTGGCTGCGCTGATGTGGGCTCGTCTGAGGGCGCTGGAGCGGTTTGACGAGGGGCTGGCGTCAGCTGCGCTGGCGCTAATGACCCTGATTCCTCTGGTTGAAATCGTGCTGCGGCCGCTGTTGGGTCGAGGCATCGAGAACGCTCCGGTGCTGGTGCAACACCTGGGCCTGATCTTGGCCATGATGGGTGCCGTGGCGGCAGAGCGCCATGGGTACCTGAGCAGCCTGGGCAATGGCCTGTCGGCTTGGGGCGGCCCAGGTTTTCAGCGCACCATCCAGCGCTTCGGCCAAGGCAGTGCTGCCATGATTTGCGGCATGTTGGTACTGGCCAGCTGGCGCTTTGTGCAAACCGAAATCAATACGCCGCAAACGTTGGCCTACGGCATGCCGGTTTGGTGGTTGCAGGTCTGGATGCCGGTCGGCTTTGCACTGCTGGGCCTCAAACTGGGCGCCAGATGCCTGGCGTCAGGCTGGCTCAAGCCGGTCTGCGGCCTGGTGTTGACCGGTGCTGGCTTCTGGCTGGCTGGCAGGTTTGATGGTGACACCCTGGCGCTGTGGCCAGGTGTGATCTGGCTGCTGCTGGTGTTGCTGTCGGGCGCCCCCATTTTTACGGTGCTGGGTGGCCTGGCCTTGCTGCTGTTCTGGCATGAGGGCCAGCCCCTGGCTTCGGTGGCGCTGTCGCATTACCAGATCACCGTGAACCCGTCCTTGCCAGCGCTGCCGTTGTTCACCCTGGCAGGCTTGATCTTTGCGCGCACCGGCGCGGCGAATCGCTTGGGCGCGGTGTTCATCGCCTTGTTTGGCGGCGGCATGACCGGCACCGTGGTGGCGGCGGCGGTGTTGTGTTCGTTTTTCACTGCCTTTACCGGCGGCAGCGGCGTCACCATTCTGGCGCTGGGCGGGCTGCTGTTGCCGCTGCTGCGCCAGTCGGGTCTGCCAGAAAAATGGGGCATCAGTCTGGTGACCAGCGCCAGCGCTCTTGGGGTGCTGCTGGCACCATCGGTGCCGCTCATCATGTACGCCATCATGGCCCGGGTACCGATCAACGCCATGTTTCTTGCCGGTGTGGTGCCCGCCATGGTGATGGTATTTTTTCTGCTGATCTTTGGCGGCTATCTGCGCCGCGCAGAGCAGATGCCCACGGTCGCTGAACCGACCCAGATGATGCCAGGCACCAATGTACCGCGTTTTTTGACGGCAGCCTGGGCGGCCAAGTGGGAAATCCTGGCGCCGGTGATCGCGGTGGGTTCGTTGGTCAGCGGCCTGACCACACCCACCGAGAGCGCCGCGCTGACCGCCGCCTACGCGATAGCGACGCAGGCATTCGCCCACCGCGAGTTGAGCTGGTCGCTGCTGGGCAAAAGTTTGAGCGACTGCACGCAGATCATTGGCGGCGTGATGCTGATCCTTGGCATGGCGCTGGGGTTGACCAACTACTTGGTGGACAGCGGCCTGCCCAATGATGCGATTGATTGGGTGCAGGGTGTGATTCCGGGCAAGTTTGTCTTCTTGCTGGTGCTCAATGTCTTCCTGCTGGCTGCCGGCTCGTTGATGGAGATTTATGCGGCGATTGTGTTTCTGGTGCCGCTGCTGCTGCCGGTGGCATTGAGCTATGGCATCGACCCGGTGCACTTTGGCATCATTTTTCTGGCCAATATGGAGATGGGCTTTCTGGCCCCGCCAGCGGGCATGAACCTGTACTTTGCCTCGGCCATGTTTGGCAAACCCATCCGCTACGTGGCGGTGGCGGTGCTGCCTGCGGTGTTGGCGATTTTTCTGGGCAGTCTGGCCATCTCGTGGTTTCCGCTGCTGTCCACTGGGTTGGCTGGCTATCTGGCACGCCACTGACGACGTGCGTTCCTGGTTTGCAAAATGCTATCAAATATATATCTAACAGTCATTTGCCATAGGGGGCTATAGGCATAAAACGTCAACTTCTTCTGGGAACTTTGCGTGTGCTACCTTTTGCGGCAGATGCCGCCTGTTCGGTGCCGCCCCAGGCACGCAGCGCCCGAAGCAGTGGTCTTTTCTTGGCCTGGTGGCCGCTCATGCGTTGCAGGATGTCGTCCAGTGTGCGGATGGCGCTGGTGATGTAGGGGCCTTTGTTGAGCATCACGCACTCGGCGCGTACCCCCAGACCGGCATCCGATATTTCGGCGCGGGAAGGCAAACCTGTTTTGGCCAGCGACTCCAGCACCTGCGTGGCCCAGATCACTGGCATGTGGGCCGCTTCGGCGCACCACAGGATTTCTTCCTGGACTTCGGCCAGACGTTCATAACCGCACTCCACCGCCAGATCGCCGCGGGCGATCATGATGCCTGCGCTCGGGGTGGCCATGGCCGCCAGCATCAGCTCGGGCAGGTTCTCAAAGCCCTGCAGTGTCTCGATCTTCAGAACCAGGCCCATGTCTTCGCGACCCAGCGCCATCAAGTGTTCACGCAACAGCGCCACATCGGCGGGTTTTTGCACAAAGGACAAGCCCACCACGTCGGCCAGCGCGGCCACGGCTGTCAAGTCCTGCACATCCTTCTCGCTCAAGGCGGGTAGGTGCAACTTGCTGTCGGGCAGGTTGATGCCCTTGTCGCCGGTCAGTTTTTGGCCACCATCACGCGCGTGCAGGATTTCTACGAGCAGGTGATCATCAAACTGTTGGCGAATCACGCCCCCGATACGGCCATCGTCAAACCAGATGCGCTCACCCGCACGCACCTGGTCAATCACCTGTGGCAAGGTACAGGCAATGCGCGCCATGTCGCCCCGGTTTGCTGGCGCTTCATCGTCAAGGTCTTCGGGCGGCTCTGTCCCCTCTTTGATGAGTTGCAGAAAATCTCCGCACTTCAGGTGAAGCGAGCCCGGCGTGCTCTCGATCTGGCATACCAAGGTGGTGCGCTTTTTCTTGCCCCCGTCACCACCTGCCGTCAGCACGGTCTCTGGGGTCAGATACGCGGTTTGCAGACTCTCCGTGATGGCGCCCTGTTCATCGCGCTGCACCACCAGCAGGTGACGCTTGGCGCCGCGCGCGTCACAAAATTCAATTGTGGTACCGACTTTCAAACGCTCCAGCCACGTCTCCCAGACACCGATGCGCGCATCCACATCGGGCACGGCGGCGTTACTGCCAATGGGTCGAAGATGCAGGCGTGCAGCCCGAAAGACGCGTCCCAGTTCATCTTTGGCGGGTTTGAGCTTCAAGACCGGTGGCCGCGCTGGCAACGCACCGGTTCTGATTTTGGGTCCTCCCAGGTCCATCAGGATCTTGATCGGGCGACCAGCCATGTCAGCGGCGCGGCGGACATTGGCGACCATGGCCTGCCAGTCGTCAGAACCGTCGTGCGCGCAGTTGATGCGGGCAATGTCCATACCTGCAGCCACCAGATCAACGGCGATCTGGGGATCGGTGGCAGCCTCGCTGGGCAGGGTCACCATGATGCGAACCGCCCGGTTCGCCGGCGAGGTGCCCAGCAATTTCAAACTGTTCTGGTTGATCAGCGCCTGGCTGCTAACGACGCCTGAAGGCTCCTCAGAAGACCGGTCCAGCCACGGCTGACCTGTCAGCCGGTGCAGTATGCCCAGCACCTTGTCAAGATTGGCCAGCACATGGGACTCGGAGCGACCCAGCGACGACAAGCCCAGCCAGGTGAGCTGGCTTTGCAGCGGACGCAGGTCCACGCTGCGTAGTGCCAGATAGTGAATCAGGTTGCGCGCGCTGCCCAGATGCCGAGGGGAAACCTTGGCGAGTTCCGGCTGTAGTTCCTCTTCGCGAACCAGCATGGCTCGTCGCAAAGCCCAGAGCTGCTCAATCAGCTTCAGACAGACCTGGGTGTCCCAGAGGGAAGAGCTTGCTGAAGCGTTGGACTCAGCCGCAGCATCAAGCGGCAAATGATCAGTTTTGACATTCATGTGAGATTTTTAAGTGTGTGCCGTGACGCCTTAATGACAAGTCACTGCTTTTGTCGGCCATCATTGCTTGGCTCTTCGCGTCACCTTTGCGCCGTGTCAAACTTGCTGTGATTTAGCGCCACCCTGAAGCAGATGTTGATACCAGATGTTGTTACCATCTGCGCGTCTTTTGCGACGGAGGTGTATCACTATGTCAAGACACTTGGATGATCTGGATCGTCTTTGCAACGATCTCAATAGTCGTTATGGCGAGTTGGACCCGATGGTCCAGCAGGTCAAAACAGAATTGGAAGCTTGCAAAATCAATGAAACTTGCGAGCAAGCTCAACATGATTGGACGATTCCTTACCGAGCACTGGTCAAAGACCGCAGCAGTGAATTCATGCGGCGTATCAGCAGTTAATCCTTTTTTTTACAGTGAGTGCCATGACAGTGACCCCGGACCAAGTGTCAGAGATGCTCAAAAAACAAAAAAGGGTCGAAGGTATGGTGCATAACCAGACTATGCCAAGGCAGGACTTTGTTGAAACGTTGGTCCAGCGTCAGCATCTGGTAGAACTGCAAAACCTGTTGACACAAATATCAGCCGCAGAAATCGGGAACATCCTTGACGCGCTGACCATCATTGACGCCAAGCAGCTGTGGCAGCAGATTCCCGAGACCAGACAGAACGATGTTCTGTGGGAGTTGACGGACGAACGGCGCGAACTGCTCGTCGGTAACCGGGAGCCGGTTTTCAACGAGAGCCAGATGAACGCCTTTGTGCTGGTAGACGGCAGATTGCGCCAGATTCCCATCGAGGGCCGCAAGAATCTGGAAGGCGTTAAGCCGATCTGGATTGACCTGCTGGCGGCCAGCAAGGCCGAGAGAAGATACGTCGGCTCGCATTTCGGCCTGACATTTCCCGACCCGGACGATGCCACCGATCTGGAAGCGAGTTCGCGTTACCGCATTGAGGAAGACGGCGAGCTTCACCTGCACTCCAACTTTTTGCTCGACAGCGAGGGCGATTCGCGCAACGTGCCGGTGACGTTCATCTTGCACCAGGGCATCCTTTTTTCTCTGCGCAATGAAGAGTTGCCGGTGTTTCGACTGCAGCGTCGGCGCGCACGCACCCAGGCCGGGTATGTGACCGACTGTACCGACGTGCTGCTGGACCTGTATGGCGCCGATGTGGAGTATTCGTCTGACTCGCTGGAGGATATTTACGGCACCTTGGGCAAGGTCGGCCGCCAGGTGCTGAGCGAGACCATCAGCGACAAGGAGGCCGCTGCCATTCTGGGTGACATTGCCGAGGAAGAAGACCTCAATGGCCGCATCCGCGGCAACATTCTGGATACCCAGCGCGCCATCAATTTTCTGATGCGCAGCAAAACCCTGTCGTCGTCGCAATTTGACGATGCGAAGCAGATTTTGCGCAATATCGACTCGCTGAACAGCCACACTTCGTTTCTGTTCGACAAGATCAACTTCCTGATGGACGCCACCATTGGTTTCATCAACATCAACCAGAACAAGCGCATCAACCAGCTGACCGTGTTTGGCGTCGTTTTTGTCCCCATCAATATTCTGGCGGGTATGGGCGGCATGTCCGAGTTTTCGATGATGACCCAAGGCATTCCGTGGCCGCTGGCCTACGGTGGCTTTCTGGTCGGCGCTGGCCTGATTGGTGTGATGACCTTCTGGACGCTCAAATATCTGGACAGCCGTCAGATGCGGCCCAGAAAGGTCTGATGAACGCGTTGCCAGCGTTCAGCGCTGTAGCGTGGGCTATGCTGAGCGGCGCATCACCCAGCGCGAGCGTTGCAGGCAAACAAACTCTACCAACCCCCAGGCGATGCAGGCGGGTATGACCAGAATCCGGAAGAAGTTGACCTTGATTCGCATGTTTTTCGGGTTGTTGAGCAGTCAAAGGGGTTGCATGAAGTTATCAGGTCATGATGAAACTTTTGTGTCAGTGCCTGGCGCCCGTCGTTGAACGGCTATGAGCCTCCTCCAACTGCCGGAACTTGAAGCGCTGGAGCGCATCATTGAGCTGGGTGCAGGCTGGCTGCAAGCGCGCGTGGTGCGTGAGGTCAGCCTGCCTGGCAAAGGTAGCTACCCCGTTTATGTGGTGACGTTGGGAAACCCCGCCCGCGACGTACCGGCCGTCGGCTATTTCGGCGGAGTCCATGGTTTGGAGCGCATTGGCGCCGAGGTGGTGATTGCTTATCTGCACAGCCTGGTGATGCGCCTGCAATGGGACAGTACCCTGCACCGGCAACTGGAAAGTCTGCGGCTGGTGTTCATGCCCATCGTCAACCCGGGTGGCATGGCGCTGGGCACGCGGGCCAACCCCAGCGGTGTGGACTTGATGCGCAACGCGCCTGTACAGGCCGCCGAAGCTGTGCCATTTCTGGTTGGCGGGCAGCGCATCAGTTCCGGCTTGCCCTGGTATCGCGGCCCCAAAGGCAAACCCATGGAAGCCGAGAACCAGGCGGTCTGCGAGGTGGTGACCGAAGAATTGCTGAGCCGGGATTTCAGCCTGTCGGTGGACTGCCATTCGGGTTTTGGCTCGCGGGATCGCATCTGGTTTCCTTATGCACACAAGCGTGCGCCCATCACCCATCTGGCAGAAATGAGGGCGCTCAAAGAAATCTTTATCCAGTCGCACAGCTACCACCGCTATGTGATCGAACCGCAAAGCCTGCAGTACCTGGCGCATGGTGACCTGTGGGACCACCTGTACCTGCAATCCTGCGAGCGCCCAGAGCGGATATTTCTGCCCTTGACGCTTGAAATGGGCTCCTGGCTGTGGGTCAAGAAGAACCCGCGCCAGCTGTTTTCGCGGCATGGCATTTTCAATCCTCTGATCGAACATCGTCAGCAGCGGGTGCTGCGCCAGCATCAGTTGCTGCTGGATTTCTTGTCACGTGCGGCCAGCAGCCAAAAGCTGTGGCGGCCCACAGCAGACGCGCGCGCGCAGCATCACGCGCAAGCCTTGCAAGACTGGTACTGACAACCCATGGCGACCTGGATTTTTTTGCGTGGGCTGACCCGGGAGAGCCGTCATTGGGGTGGCTTTATCGAGGATTTTCAGAAAGTACTTCCTGGCCAGACCATCGTGCCGATTGACTTTGCGGGCAATGGTTTGCAAAACCACCGGCCCAGCGCCAGCCGGGTGCAGGACATGGTGGAAGACTGCCGCACCCAGCTTGCGCAGCGCAACATCTCTGGCCCTTGCCACGTGTTGGCCATGTCGTTGGGAGCGATGGTGTCGGTGGCCTGGGCACAGTCCTACCCGCAAGAGGTGGCGGCACAGGTGCTGATCAACACCAGCATGCGGCCTTTCAGTCCTTTTTATCAGCGTTTGCAGCCCGCCAATTACGCCACGTTGTTGCGGTTGGTCCTCAGCCGTGCAACGCCAACTGATTGGGAGCGTGCCATTCTGCGCATGACCAGCAACCGGGGTGACACCGCTGTGCTCCCTCGCTGGGTAGAGCTTCGCCATGACCATCCTGTTTCTGTGAACAATGCGCTTCGTCAATTGTTCGCCGCCGCACGGTTCAGGGCACTGCCAACCCCACCGACAACGCCAACACTGTTGCTGACCAGCACACATGACCGGCTCGTCGCTGTTGCCTGTTCCAGATCATTGGCCAATCACTGGCAATGTCCCTTGCAGTATCACGCGCATGCAGGTCATGATCTGCCTCTGGATGACGGGCCATGGGTTGCCAATCAGATCAAACAGTGGCTGGCTTCATTTGGGACCCAGTCTGACTGCCTGTAGCGGGAAATAGCCCCGTCAATGCGACATATTTTTGTCACAACAATTACTCAAAATGCAAGGAGTCGTATCGCTTACGTCGCCTAGCTGGTCGGGCGACATGTTTTGAGTCTGGGGTTGTCCATGTCGCCAGAAAATTCAGCAAAGCCTGCGGGCGCATCGGGGTCGTTTGCCTGGCAGATTGGTGTCCTTTTTGCAGTTGTTCTGGCCGCGGCTTTGCTGGGTTCCACGATTGGCTACTGGTCACTGAGCCGTGTTTCCACTGAAACCGCCAACATGGTGGATGAGGTCATGTCCACCGAGCGCATAGCCGCAGAATTGCAACGCCACATTTTGATCAACGTAGCACGCAACAAGGCTCTCGCCCTGAGTTCTGAGCCGCAGGTGGGTGACGCCTTGCTGCCGGAAATCAACGAGACATCCAAGCAAGTCGATCAGCTTTTAAAGCATCTTGCGGGTGTTCTCACTGCGCCAGGTGATTTGTTGACGCTGCAACAAATGACGCAGGCCAATCAGCGGTTTCTGGGAGCGGTCAAGCAGCTGACAGATGCACGCGACAGAGGACTGACGGCCAACATCGAGAAGGTCTATAAGGACGACTTCACCCCGGCTGCTGAAGCATTGCAGGCGACCGTCACCCATCTCGGCCAAGCCCAACGCGCAAGCATTGAGGCCTCAGCCATGCACATCGCGCGGCTGAGTCTGGCCGCGCGTTGGAGTCTGTCGGTATTTAGCGGGTTTGCGCTGATCATGGGGATCGCGATGTCCGTCTGGCTGGTGCGAAACATCACCCGGCCCATCCAGCAGGCTGTTGATGCCGCCGACCGTGTGGCCTCGCTGGATCTCACCTTCAACATCGATGGCCATGATCGTAACGAAGCTGGGCGGCTCTTGAATGCTTTGAGCCGGATGCAAGCTTCTTTGCACACGCTGGTTAATCAGGTGCAGGACACCAGTCACAACGTGGCTGAGGGTGCCACACAGATCGCAGCCGGTCACCTTGATTTTTCAAAGCGTACCGAGTTGACCAACGCATTCTTGCAACAAACCGCAGCGTCTATTGATGATGTTTCGGATGCCATGCGTGCGTCTCTACAAGCTGTGGATCGTGGTGAGGTCCTAGTGAAGTCAGCCTCGCTTGAGGCCAGCACCGGCAGCGTTGTGATGACCGAAGTGATGCAAGCCATGGCCGATATCAGCGGCTCTTCACGACAGATTGGGGACATCACTGCGGTGATCGACAGCATAGCTTTTCAAACCAATATTTTGGCGTTGAATGCGGCCGTAGAGGCAGCACGCGCGGGTGAGCAGGGACAAGGCTTTGCTGTTGTAGCCTCCGAGGTGCGCACCCTGGCCAACCGTTCAGCTCAAGCTGCGCGTGAGATCAAGACGTTGATTGGCACGTCGGCCGACAAAATCAAGCTGGGCACTCTCAAGGCAGGCCAGGCACGTGAAACCATGGGAAAGCTGTTTGATTCCGTGGAACGAATGGCGACAGGCATGGGTGAAATTCATGCCGGCAGCCGTATCCAGAGCAGCAGCATTGAAAGCATCAATGCCGCAGTCGGCGAACTGGAACAGATGACACAGCAAAACGCAGCGGCAATGCAGGAGGCGGCCGCGTCAGCGCGCAGTCTGCAAGATCAGGCTGGTGGTCTAAGGGATGTGGCTAACCGATTCAGGTTGCCATCCAGGGCCTTTTCACTGCTGCCGGGTACAAGCTGACGGGCTGCTCAGTCGTCTGCGGGAGATGTTTCGGACAAGTTCCGGTACGGCTAGGCCGTCACTAAAACTACATATGGTTGTCTTGTTGGTGTCACGGTATGCAGCGAGGATAAAACATCAAAACATCAAAACATCAAAACATCAAAACACCGGAGCACGACATGCCACAACTGCCCACTGCCACTTTGGCGCTGCCAGGCCATGCCATCTCTGGGTCCATGCTGCGCTCAAGCATGGGCGAGCACAGGCCTGTGATTCGCGAAACGCCCCTTCACGTTGACCTGGAGCCCAACGAGCCATCCAGCAAAACCTACCGCGCCATCTTCATCTCTGACCTGCACTTGGGCACACCCGGCTGCCAGGCCAGTGCCTTGCTGAGCTTTATCAAGGCGAATTCCAGCGACTACCTTTACCTGGTCGGCGACATCGTGGACGGCTGGCAACTGCGGCGGCGCTGGTTCTGGCCCGAGTCTCACAACGATGTGGTGCAAAAGCTGCTGCGCCGCGCGCGCAAAGGTTGTCGCATCATCTACGTGCCGGGCAACCACGACGAATTTGCCCGCGAGTTCTTTGGCCACCAGTTTGGCGGCATTGAGGTCGCTGACGATACGGTTCACACCACGGCAGACGGGCAAGGTCTGTGGGTGACCCACGGTGACAGTTTTGATGGCGTGATTCAGTGCGCCAAGTGGCTGGCCTATCTGGGCGACAACCTGTATGAATTCACGCTGAGACTCAACCGCCACCTGAACCACTGGCGAGCCCGCATGGGGTTGCCGTACTGGTCGCTGTCAGCCTATCTAAAGCACAAGGTCAAGAAGGCGGTGATGTACGTGGGCGAATTCGAGGAGGCGGTGGCCCGCGAAGCCAAGCGCCGCGGACATCAAGGCGTGGTGTGCGGGCACATCCACCGAGCCGAGATGCGCCACATTGACGGCGTTCTGTACTGCAACGATGGTGACTGGGTGGAGAGCTGCACCGCGCTGGTGGAGCATCACGATGGCCGTCTGGAGTTGGTGCAGTGGCTAACGCCCGGCCATGAGATCAAAGCGCAGCCCAGCCGCGTCGGTGTGTGTGAGCCGACGTAGCTGCGCCGCTATTTTCAGGACTTGGCAGGACGACCGGTTTTGATGGCCGGCACGGCTTTCAACGCTGCCAGCAAACCCGTGTCTGACATGGCCGCCAGCGCCTTGATGCCAGCACGGATCAACTCGGTTTTCTTGATCGGACTGGCCAGCTTGATGGCGCGCAGCTTGAGCTCCTCCAGCACCACATACTCGGCTTTGGGGATGGTGAAACTGTCACGCACCAGCTTGGGCTTCTTGGACTTGGCAGTTTTTTCGACCTTTGGATTGACAGCAGGCGTTGCTGCTACTTTGGGCACTGCTTTGGCGGCCACCTTGGGAGTTGTCTTGGGCGCCACCTTTGGCATTGCAACAGGCGTCACCGCCACTTTGGGCGTTGCTTTGGCGGCTACCTTTGGAGTCGCTTTGGGAGCGACCTTTGGAACTGCTTTTGAGACTGCCTTGGGCGCTTTAACTGCTGGCTTGGGTGTTGCCTTGACATCTTTCGTTGCGGACGGCTTGACCACTGCCTGAGTCACCGCTTTGTCAACAGCTTTCACGGGTTTGGCGGGGACTGTCGTCAGTGGTGCACTAGGGACAACGGCTTCAGGGGTGACTGTCATTGCGAATTCTCCATATTGAAACAAATAAACAGTTTATACGGTTTTCCGGGAATATGTCAAGTTCAAGCCTTGTCCAATGAGGTATGAGCCTGAACGGTTTGCGTATTTCCACCCAGGAGTGAGCCTGAGTCGACGAATTTACGGTTGAACTTGTTGCTTGATCATCCAAGGATGGTGATCAATATGGACGAGGCCAAACTGCGCA
>JARLJH010000037.1 GCA_031291305.1 Rhodoferax sp.
TGATAGAAAAAGAAGCCAAGAGAAACCAAGCCCAAAAACCGGGCACCGTAAACTTCCAGCTTTAACCCGGTCAAGCCACCAGTCAGAAGTTCTCAACTTCCTCCGCCTTCAGGCTCATACCTGGATTGGAAAATACTCCATGCCGCTCAAAGTCAACATGGTGCCCAGCGTAGTGGCTTTGGTACCGGCCTGAATGCGGTTGAACACATCAGGCATGCGCACGAGGCCCAAGCCACCCAGCAGCAGAAACACCGAACCAGCCACCAACAATACACCGCCCAAAATATTTAGTGCCGAATCCATCAAAACCCCCGTTCCACATATCGCGCAACTACGATCACGCCCAGAAACGACAACAAGGCATAGACCAGAGCCACGTCCAGGTAAATGCCCCGCCCCTCCACATATGCCACCAGAACAATAGCGGAGGTGGCAACAATGGTGAGAACGTCAAACGCCACCACCCGATCAGCCACCGACGGCCCCATGAGAAACCGATACAGCGCCAACATGAAAGCCAAGCCGACGATGACTGCAGCCAGATAAATCAGCGACTCAGCCATACATCACCTCCAGATAGCGTTCAAAACCACTGACGATGGCAGTCGTGGCTTCATCAATATCAGCCGACTCAACATTGACCCAGTGGATATAGAGCCACTCGCCCACGACATCCACAGTCAGCGTGCCTGGCGTCAGGGTGATGGAATTGGCCAACAACAGGCGCCCCATGCGGGTTTTCAATCGGGTGCGCACCTTGACAATGCCAGGCTTGAGTGGCAATTGCGGTGACAACACGATAGTGGCCACATTCAGGTTGGACTTGACCAACTCCTTGAGAAAGAACAGCACAAAAATTGGCACCGTGAGGATTGCTTTGGGCGTAAAGCGAAATTCAGAGAACAACACCAAGCCTTGATGGAACACCAGTGCAATCACCGTTGCAGCAACTGCACCCACCATCAACACATCGCTGGCGATGGAGTTGTTAAGCAGTACCCAGAAAATCAGAAGCGTGACAAAAAGCACGACAAATTCGCGTGTCTTGCTCATGTGATGAACCCTCGGGAGAATGGTTGTGGAAATAAGCTACCCAAGAGCCTAGGCGCTTCTGGTAAGCGGCTCGCGCTGGTAATGCTGCCCGCATTAAAGTAGTCCATGCTTATATTCTGTTCCCCTGAATTTTTCCGGTAGTTGATTCAGATCAACCAAGCGCAATAAGCCAGTTGATCCACGTCAGGCAGCTTCTATGGGCAAACTGGCTGCTGGACACTCGCCCCTATCCCTGGCCGAACGTGCCCCACACACTAATGGATGCGCTGGGTGTGCGCCAAACGCAGGCAGGCCTGAAACGCCAGCGTTACCCGTGCTGCCAGCGGCGAGGCGCGAACAATGCTAAAGAAGCTACAGCGGTAGCTGAACACCTGTGGCCGCACCGCACGCATGCGGTTCTGATGCACAAATTCGACCGCGTAGTGGTCCGGCAGAAATCCCAAATAGCACCCCGAAAGGATCAGCGTTGCAATGGACTCTTGGTCGTAACCTGTGGCGTGGCGATTGAGCTGCACATGCTGGGCCAGCTCCATATTAGGCGAGTGGTAGCCCAGCCCGGCAAAGGCATAGGCGTGCAGCAACGCCCAATCCGCCGGCTCCAAGGCCGAACTGGCCGCAAACAGCGGATGCGACTGGCCGCAATAGAGATACATGGTTTCACCGAACAGCTCGTCATAGGCCAGTGCCGCCGAGCTGCGGTGTCCCGGGATGACGCCCACCTGAAACTGGCCATCGAGCACGCCGCGTTCGATCACGTTGAGTGGTGCAACATGCAGATGCAGGCTGACTTCAGGTGCCTGCGCGGCAAACAGCGCAATCGCCTCACCAAGATGCGCCTCGGGGTTGCTGGCGGTTTTATCAAACACTGCCAAATGCAGTTCACCACCCATGCGCTGGTGAATCTCATCAACCCGGCTACGAAACGCATCGACACCACTGAGCAGGCGCAGCGTTTCGGCATAGATCTGCTCGCCCTCGGGGGTCAGGGCAAAACCCGCACGGCCACGGCGACACAGCGTCAGGTTCAGCCGCGTTTCCAGGTCTTTGATATGGCGGCTGACCGTACTCGTACCGATGTTGAGTTCCAGCTCGGCCGCAGCCATGCCGCCGCAATCGACCACGGTTTTGAACACCCGCAGCAAACGGATGTCCATGTCGCTCAACTGCCCCAACGCCGCCCGGGTCTTTACTTGCATAAATCGGCAACCAAGTAGTGATAGTTAAGCAATCATAAGAGTAAAAGCACCCATCACAATGGCGCTTTTCCCGATGCACCTTGCCATCGGGCTGTTCTGCACCACTTCAAGGACGCCTTATGAACCTGACCGATGCCAAAGTACTTTCCCAGCCGCGTCTTGATGCCGCCTGGCTGGAGCCGCACTGGATGCCCTACACCGGCAACCGCAACTTCAAGGCCAACCCGCGCATGATCGTCGGCGCTGAAGGTTGCTATTACACGGATAGCAATGGACGCAAGATATTCGACGGCTTGTCCGGTTTGTGGACCTGCGGCCTGGGTCATGGTCGCGCCGAGATTGTGGAAGCTGCCCGCCGCCAGCTGGCCACGCTGGACTATTCCCCGGCTTTCCAGTACGGTCACCCGTTGTCCTTTGAACTGGCCAACAAGCTCAAGGAACTCACCCCAGCCGGCCTGGACTACGCCTTCTTCACCGGCTCAGGTTCCGAATCGGCCGACACCTCGCTCAAAATGGCTCGTGCCTACTGGCGTACCAAGGGTCAGGGCAGCAAAACGCTGCTGATCGGCCGCGAAAAGGGCTACCACGGTGTCAACTTTGGTGGCGTCTCGGTAGGCGGCATCGGCGCCAACCGCAAGATGTTTGGCCAGGGCATTCAGGCCGACCACCTGCCGCACACGCAGCCGCCCGCCGGTTCATTTTTCCGCGGTTGCCCCGACAAAGGTGCCGAGTTGGCAGACGACCTGCTGCGCCTGATTGCGCTGCACGATGCCAGCAACATTGCCGCCGTGATCGTCGAACCCATGTCTGGTTCAGCAGGCGTGGTGGTACCACCCAAAGGCTACCTGCAGCGCCTGCGCGACATCTGCACGGCCAACAACATTCTGCTGATTTTTGACGAAGTGATCACCGGCTTTGGCCGCCTGGGTGCTTACACCGGCTCGGAGTACTTCGGTGTCACGCCAGACATCCTGAACGCCGCCAAACAAATTACCAATGGCGCACAGCCGCTGGGCGTGGTGATGGCCAAAAAAGAGATATACGACACCTTCATGGCCGCTGGTGGCCCTGACTATATGCTGGAGTTTGGCCACGGGTACACCTACTCGGCGCACCCGGTGCCTTGCGCGGTGGGTCTGGCCACGCTAGATATTCTGGTACGTGAGAACATGGTGGACCGCGTCAAGGAACTGGCACCCTATTTTGAAAACGCCGTGCACTCTCTCAAAGGCTGCAAACACGTCGCCGACATCCGCAACCTGGGTCTGGCTGCGGGCTTGACCATCGACGCCTTCCCAGGTGAGCCCGGCAAGCGGCCCTATGAGATTGGCATGGCGATGTTGCAAAAGGGCTTTTATGTGCGTTACGGTGGCGACACTATCCAGCTCGCACCGCCTTTCATCAGCACGCCAGAGCAGATTGACAGCCTGGTGAATGCCCTTGGCGAATGCATTAGCGCGACAGCCTGAACAAACAATACTCTGTTTCTAATAGCTTCTAGCCCACGTAATACAAGGGCTAGAGGCATTTTTTATATATAAACTGGATCACCACATGAGCAACACCCTACCCGCCATTGGCCACCTGATCGGAGGCCAACACGCCATCGGCGGCAGCCGCAGCGCCGATGTTTTCAACCCCGCCACCGGCCAAGTTGAAAAACGCGTGCTGCTGGCCGACAAGCTCACTGTCGAAGCGGCCATTGCCAATGCCCAGGCAGCCTACCCGGCTTGGCGCGCTACGCCACCGCTTAAACGCGCCCGCGTCATGAGCAAGCTCAAAGTGCTGCTGGAAGAAAACGCCGACGCCATCTGCGCACTGGTCACCGCCGAACACGGCAAGGTTCTGTCTGACAGCCTGGGCGAACTACAGCGTGGCATTGAAAACGTCGAATACGCATCTTATGCGCCCGAACTGCTCAAAGGCGAGCACAGCAAAAACGTCGGCCCAGCCATCGACTCCTGGAGTGAATTCCAAGCGCTGGGGGTTACCGCTGGCATCACCCCATTCAACTTCCCTGTGATGGTGCCGCTGTGGATGTGGCCCATGGCCGTGGCCTGCGGCAACACGTTTGTGCTCAAACCCTCTGAGCGCGACCCCAGCAGCGCCTTGCTGGTGGCCGAACTGGCCTTGCAGGCGGGCTTGCCACCTGGCGTGCTCAACGTCGTCAACGGCGACAAGGAAGCCGTGGACACGCTGCTGACCGATGCGCGCGTCAAAGCCATCAGCTTTGTCGGCAGCACCCCGATTGCTGAATATATCTATAGCACCGGATGCGCACACGGCAAGCGCGTGCAGGCCTTAGGCGGTGCCAAGAACCACGCCGTGGTCATGCCTGATGCCGACATCGGCAATGCCGTCAGTGCGCTCATGGGCGCAGCCTATGGCTCCTGCGGCGAGCGCTGCATGGCCATTCCACTGGTGGTGGCCGTCGGTGATGCCACGGCTGACGCGGTGGTCGCTGGCCTGAAGGTCGAGATCGCCAAGATGAAAGTCGGCCCCGGCACCGATGCCAGCTGCGACATGGGCCCGCTGGTCACCAAGCCGCACTTTGCAAAGGTCAAGGGCTACGTCGATCAAGGCGTCAAGGAAGGCGCCACGCTGGCGGTGGACGGCCGAGGCATCAGCGTGCCAGGTCATGCCGATGGCTATTACCTCGGCCCTTGCCTGTTTGACAACGTCAAACCCGGTATGACGATTTACCAGGAAGAAATCTTTGGCCCGGTGCTGGGCGTCGTGCGCGTCAAGACGCTGCAAGAGGCCATGGACATGATCGACGCCCACGAGTACGGCAACGGCACCTGCATCTTCACCCGCGACGGTGAAGCGGCCCGTTACTTCAGCGACAACATCCTGGTCGGCATGGTCGGCGTCAATGTGCCACTGCCGGTGCCGGTGGCCTACCACTCGTTTGGCGGCTGGAAGCGCAGCCTGTTTGGCGACCTGCATGGTTACGGCCCCGATGCGGTGCGCTTCTACACCAAGCGCAAGACCATCACCCAGCGCTGGCCAAGTGCGGGGGTGCGTGAAGGGGCGGTTTTCAGCTTTCCAAGCAGCCGCTGAGCGTCTGCGCGCCCGGCACCGGTTAGGGTAATAATTGGTGTCGGGCACCGTTGCGTGCCCAGTCATTCAACAGCTTGGCGGACATTGCCAAAGGATGTGGGGCACGACATGAGCGACAAAGAGCCGGACAGCGCGCCACAGCAAGGCCCCGTGGCCCTGCTGACCAGGGTTGAAAAAACCTATCACATGGACTCGGTGAGCGTGCCGGTGATCAAGGGCGTTGATATCCTGGTGCGCCCAGCCTGTTTTACGGTGTTGCTGGGCCCTTCAGGCAGCGGGAAAACCACCCTACTGAATATGTTTGGCTGCATCGACAAGCCCGATGCCGGCGAAGTCATGGTGGCAGGCTGCAAGGTAGCAGAACTGTCGGACGACGATTTGTCCGACTTTCGCGCCAAGAACATTGGCTTTATCTTCCAGAACTTTAACCTGCTGCCAGTTCTGAGTGCCTACGAAAACATTGAATATCCACTGCTGCTGACTGGCGCCAGCGCCAAAACCCGTGCTGATCGGGTGCCCAAGTTGCTGGAGGCCGTGGGCCTGGGCGACAAAGCGCATCACCTGCCCGGTCAGCTCTCTGGCGGCCAGCGCCAGCGCGTGGCCATCGCCCGCGCCTTGGTGCGCAAGCCCAAGCTGGTGATTGCCGACGAACCCACCGCCAACCTGGACAGCGAGACCGGTGCGGCCATTCTGGGTCTGATGCGGCGCATGGTGGATCGCTTCCAGATTTCATTCATCTTCTCGTCGCACGATTCCGACGTGATCGGCGCCGCCGATGACACCATCTTTTTGAAAGACGGCCGCATCCGGGGTATCAAGCGTAAAGGCTCGGAGGCAGCAGCATGATGACCTTGTCTTTGGCGGTGCGTAATTTGTTGCGCAACCGGCGGCGCTCGCTGGCCACACTGCTGGCGATGGCCATTGGTTCAACATCGATTTTGCTGTTTGGCGGGTTCAGTGCCAACATCAATTACATGATGCACACCCACCATGTGCGTACCGGTGGGCACTTGCAGATTCAACACCGGGACTTCTTCCTCTATGGCAATGGCAACCCCAGTGCCTACGGCATCAGCCACTACAAAGAGTTAATTGCCGCCATTCAGTCTGACGAGGTTTTGCGCGACATGGTGCTGGTCGCATCGCCCACTTTGCAGTTTGGCGGTATTGCTGGCAATTACGCGGCCAATGTGTCACGCACCATCATCGGCAACGGTTTTGTTGCCAAGGACATCAACCGCATGCACGCGTGGAATGACTTTGATGTCAAAAAAGAAGAGCCGCCCTTTGCGCTAGAAGGTGCGCCTGAAGACGCTGCTATCGTCGGCATTGGCGTGGCCCGTGTGCTGCAGTTGTGTGATGCCTTGAATATTCCCAATTGCCCCAAGCCCACCAAAGAGGCCAAGCCAGACAGCGCTGGCTTGCCGGACGATATTGCGCAACTCAGTGACCAGAATGCTTCCGATGGTTCAAGGAGTTCCGCCAAGTCTGCCCCAAATCCACGCCGACTGGATGTTCTGGTGGTCAATGCCGGTGGTGCACCGAACGTGACAGCGGTGGAAGTTATTCGCGCGCAAGAGCAGGGCATCAAGGAGTTGGATGAGGTCTACATGATGATGCAGTTCTCGTACATCCAGAAACTGATGTATGGCGCTTCGCCCCCCAAGGCCACATCCATCATGCTGCAACTACGCCACTCGGACCAGATTCCGGCTGCCATAGAGAGGCTGAAGCCCATTTTGGCCAAGTTTTCAGCCGACCAACCACTGGCCGTGCTTGACTTTCGAACGCTAAATCCGTTTTACGTACAAACCATCCGGATGTTTGACACCATTTTTGGTTTTGTTTTTATCCTGATTGGCGGCATTGTGCTGTTCACGGTCAGCAATACCATGAACACGGCCGTGGTGGAACGCACTGTAGAAATCGGTACTCTACGCGCCATTGGCCTGCGACGCTCTGGCATCAGACGCTTGTTTGTCACTGAAGGGGCTTTGATTGGTCTGTGCGGCGCGGTGCTGGGCGTGGTGCTGGCGTTGGCATTGGCCGCGCTGGTCAACCTGTCGGGACTGAACTGGTTACCCCCAGGGAATGTGGAGCCGCTACCGCTGACGATTACCGTCTTTGGCGAAACCCGCATGATCATTGGCACAACGGTGGGATTGATCTGTATCGCCGTGCTGTCAGCCTGGTGGCCGGCTTATCGGGCAGCTGATTTGAAGATTGTGGATGCGTTGCGGCACGTGTGACTTCGAAATTTCGTTCAGTCAAACGCACTGCACCAAAACAAACAAAGCAATCTTGCGCATTGCTATCGATATTCAACGCCAACTTCACAGACTCACGACTTTATAAATGTCGATTTTTCTTACATGGCACCATCGATATACAGAGGAATTTTTGTTAACCATATGATTTTAAACAGTTATTTAAAGCTGGCACGGACTCTGCTTAATGTTCTACGTGACCTGCCAGCCGGAACGCTTAGGGTTCATGTTCAACAACTTTAGGAGTGCGATTATGAAAAAGACTTTGCTTTCGCTGGGCACGGCTGCATTGCTGGGCTTGGTCAGTGCCAGTGCATCTGCCAGTTTGATCAACGTCGGAGGTGTCGTCTGGAATCCAGATGCTAACAACACCTTCCCAAGTGCTATTGACTTCACGGGTGGTGGTAGCGTGCTTGAAAACGCCGTCAACCCGCCAAGCGTCACTCAAGTGACAGGATGGGGGGCAATTAATAGCATTAACAGTCAAGCCGTTGGTGGTAACCAAGCTTCGTTTTGCCCAGGTTGCGAACTGACGTACACGTTCTCCATGGATCTGGTTTCGATAACGAATGGAGCAACCAACTTTTCATTTGATAATCTTGTCGTCAACGTTTATCGCGATTACAGCAATGATTACGCAAACACTTTAGCTACATCAAGCAATGGTGACTTATGGTTGAAATTGGTGCTGCATCCAGGCACCTTCCTGACAGGCTTTGGCACTGATATTGGTACCGGTAGCGACCAAGGTTTTGGAGGTGCAGATTTGGATGCAGTCGGTGGGCTTGCGCAATCCAACTTTGACACCAATACCAAGATCCTCGGTTCAGACGTGGTATTTAATTCCCATTTCCAACCTGTACTTGACGGTAATGGAAATGTGACAGGGATGTTGTCAGGAGGCATAACATTGACTGGCAATACAATTCCTGAACCAGGCAGCTTAGCATTGTTGGGCTTGGGTCTTGCCGGTATTGGCTTTGCTCAGCGCCGTCGCTCAGCAAAATAGCAACTGTCAGCTTAGCTTACAGAACAAAAAGAGCCCGCTGAGCGGGCTCTTTTTGTTTCAGATTGCGTCAGAGCAGTCGGTACACTCATATATACCCAGCCCGGTGCGATGTCCGTTAATGACAAAATGGCGCGAATTCAGTTGTCGGTAGCTAAGCTTACTGTGAAGCGCCGCGATTGCTCCCAATCTCTTCGCCTGAGGCATTGCATATGATGAGTGATGTCAATAAACCTCTCAGTTTTAACTATAACAACGCTTTTTCACGCAATATTGGCTGGGTGACCTTCGCAGAGCAGGAAAGAATGCGCTCAGCACGAGTGGCTGTCGCAGGCCTAGGGGGCGTAGGTGGCGCGCATTTGCTGACTTTAAGTCGGCTTGGCCTTGCCAACTTCAACATCGCCGACTTTGACGACTTTGACGTGCACAACATGAATCGGCAGGCGGGCGCGTTCATGCCGTTCATGGGGCAGTCCAAAATCAACACGGTGGCCCGGCTTGCCCAAGACATCAACCCCGAAACCGATCTTCGACTGTTCCCACAAGGTGTTACGCCTGAGAACGTAGACGATTTTCTAAAAGACGTGAATGTGTATGTGGACGGACTGGACTTCTTCGCCCTGCCCGCCCGACGCATGGTGTTTGCCAAATGCCGAGAGAAAGGCATCCCCGCGTTGACTGCAGCGCCGCTGGGCATGGGTGTCGCTTTCCTTTACTTCGACCCAGCTGGCATGAGTTTTGAAGATTACTTCAAGGTAGAAGGCCATGAACCGCAGGAGCAATATGCCCGTTTTATCGCTGGCTTGTCGCCAGCCATGCTCAACCGCGACTACCTGGTGGAACCCGATGCGGTGAACTTCCAGGAAAAACGCGGGCCATCGACCATCATGGCATGCGACCTGTGCGCCGGTGTCATGGGCACGGCGGTGCTCAAGGTACTGCTTAAGCGTGGTGACATCAAGGCTGCACCCTGGGGCATGCACTTTGACGCCTACCACCAAAAGCTCAAACACACCTGGCGGCCATTTGGCAATGCCAATCCGCTGCAACAACTGTTACTGAAATTCATCCGGCCTGTGCTGCAGGGGAACAAGCCACCGCATTGATTCGCAGATAACGCAAAACTGCAGCCGATTTCTACTACAGCGCAGACTTGCAGCATTAATGCGTTATATTGCTTTAACATCCAGTTTCCGTTTTCCCGCGTCTTGCATTGGCCTCACTCAGGGGATTTATCTTGAACAGCTTCTTATCCACCACATCGATCATCAAGCGCCTTAGCCGTGTGATCCTCACTGGCTTGGCAGCCGTCTGGCTGGCTGGTTGCGCCACTAGCGGCAACTACCCTGCCGCCCCTACCATGGCGGCCACACCCGACTACAACTACATCGTCGGCCCGGGCGACAACCTGAACATCATTGTCTGGCGCAACCCCGAGTTGTCGATGTCGGTTCCGGTTCGCCCGGACGGCAAATTGGCCACGCCGCTGGTGGACGAACTGGTGGTGCAAGGCAAGACTTCAACAGAAATCGCACGCGATGTTGAGAAGGCCTTGAGCAAGCTGGTGCGTGACCCCGTGGTGACGGTGATCGTGACCAGCTTCGTTGGCCCCTACAGCGAACAAATACGCGTTGTCGGCGAGGCCGCCAAACCGCAAGCCTTGCCATACAAGCAAAAGATGACGCTGCTTGACGTGATGATTGCCGTAGGCGGTCTGACTGACTTTGCCGACGGCAACGCTGCCTCCATCACCCGGGCGTCTGAAGGCGACAAGCGCTACTCGGTGCGCCTGAAAGACCTGATCAAACGCGGCGACATCTCAGCCAATGTTGAGATGAAGCCGGGTGATGTACTGATCATTCCGCAAGGCTGGTTTTAAATTTCGCGGCCCACAACAAGGCTCTGCCTGAGCCTTGTTCGACTTTGTGATGCTTTTCCCTTGACCAAAAGAGACCCCCACCCATGGATGAGTTGATTAGCCAGGTAACAACCATTGCCAGGGGCATGTGGAAGCACCGCTGGCTGGGCTTGATCGCTGCCTGGGCGGTGGCAATCATCGGCGCGGGTGTGGTGCTGTCGGTTCCCGATAAATATGAGGCCAGCGCACGTATCTACGTCGATACCCAGTCCATCCTGAAGCCTTTGATGTCCGGCTTGGCGGTGCAGCCCAATGTGGAACAGCAGGTGATGATGCTGAGTCGCACACTGATCACCCGACCCAATGTCGAAAAGCTCATTCGTATGGCGGACCTTGACTTGGGCAGTTCGTCCAAAGCCCAACAAGATGCGCTCATTGACCAGGTGACCAAGACGCTCGAAATCAAAAATGTGGGGCGTGACAACATCTACACATTGTCTTATCGCGACCCGAGCCCGGAGAAAGCCAAGAAGGTCGTGCAGTCGCTGGTATCGATCTTCGTTGAATCCAGCATGGGCAGTTCGCGTCAAGACTCCGACGCTGCCAAGAAGTTCCTTGAAGAGCAGATCAAAACTTACGTCAGCAAACTGGAAGACGCCGAGGCACGTCTTAAAGAATTCAAGCTTCGCAACATCAGCTTGGCAACGACCGATGGTCAGGACATGGCGGGGCAACTGGGTGCTATAAAGACACAGCTCCAGCAGGCCCGCCTGGACTTGAACGAGGCTGAAAATGCCCGTGATGCGGCCAAAAAACAACTTGAGTTGGAAAGATCCGCCAACACAAAAAGTCTCATGTCAGACACGTCGGCATCCATTTCCACCCCTGAAATCGATGCGCGAATTGACGCCCAAAAGCGCAACCTGGACACGCTGTTGCAACGATTTACCGAACAGCACCCGGACGTGATCGGTGCCCGCCATCTGATCAAGGACCTGGAGGACCAGAAGCGCAAGGAAATCCAGGAACTACGCAAGGCCGCACTGGCCAACCCCACAGCTGCTCCAGCCAACAATTCGCTGGCTTATCAGGAACTCAGCCGCGTGATGGCGACCTCCGAGGTGCAAGTGGCATCACTCAGAGCCCGCGTTGCTGAGTATGAAGCGCGCTACAACAAGGCGCTCGAAGGCATGAAAGTGGCGCCGCAAATTGAAGCTGAGCTAGCCCAGCTGAACCGTGACTACGAAATCAACAAGAAAAACTACACCGACCTGGTCTCAAGGCGTGAATCAGCCACCATGTCGGGCGACCTCGACAGCGCCACCGGCGTAGCCGATTTCCGCCTGATTGACCCACCTCGCGCTTCCCCCAAGCCCGTTGCCCCGAACCGCCTGCTGCTGATGCCGCTGGCCTTGGTGGCGGCCTTGGGCGCTGGCCTGGGTGTCACATTCCTGCTCAGCCAACTCCGCGCCGTGTTTTACGATGCCTACACCATGAGCGAAACGCTGGGGCTGCCCCTGCTGGGTGTGGTATCGCTGGTGGTGGACGATGGCACCGCACAGCGACGCAAATCAGAGTTGATCAAGTTTTTAGCCGCTACCGCAGCACTGGTCGCTGTTTTCGGTCTTGGAATGGCTGTGCTGTTCCTGATGTCCAACCAGGCAGGATGAATTACCTATGAGTAGCTTGATTGAACAGGCAGCCAAGCGGCTGGAACAATTGCGCCAAGCGGGTGTGGATATGCCCGCAACTCCTGTGCGGCCCGTACAGCCCGTGCAACCGTCTCCAGCACCCGCCGCCACACCCGAACTCTCCGCCCCGGTGGTGACCTCGCGCCGGGTTGATCTGGATCTGGATGCACTGACAGTGGCCGGCATCATCAATCCCAATTCGCCGCGCTCCGAGATTGCCGACCAGTACCGTGTCGTCAAACGCCCGCTGATCAAGAATGCCATGGGCAAAGGTGCATCCATCATCGCCAATGGCAACCTCATCATGGTCACCAGCGCCCTGCCCGGCGAAGGAAAGAGCTTCACCTCCATCAACCTGGCCATGAGCATTGCCACCGAGCTGGACAACACCGTGATGCTGGTCGATGCCGACGTAGCGCGGCCATCGGTCATGCGCATGCTGGGCCTGCCCGATGGACCGGGCCTGCTTGATATGGTCCTGGACGACACATTGGACATGTCTTCGGTACTGCTCAAGACCAACGTCGACAAGCTGACCATTCTGCCAAGTGGGACACCCCACCCGCGCGCCACTGAACTGCTGGCCAGCGATGCCATGGTCAAGTTGCTCGAAGACATGGCTGCGCGCTACCCAGACCGAATCATCGTGTTTGATTCACCGCCGCTGCTAATTACCACCGAGTCACGCGTTCTGGCGACCCATATGGGCCAGATTGTGTTAGTCGTGAACGCCGGCAAGACCCTTCAGTCCGAAGTCAAGCAAGCCGTGGCGACAATCGAATCCTGCCCCGTCAAGCTCTTGCTTCTCAACCGTGCCAGTTCCCTGTTCAAGGGCGGCTATGGCTACAACTATGGCTATACCAATGGTTATGGTTACAGCAGAGAGGAAGAGAAGGCAGCATGAAACATTCGTATCTTGCTTTACCCGTTTCGCTGTTGCTACTGTTGTCTGTGCCCATGGCCGGGGCGCAGGATGCCACGTCGGGCGCGGTCAAGCAAGGCGTTTCGATTGTTCCGCGCGTGTCAGTAACGGAGACACTGACCAATAACGTTGCGCTCAGCAGCAGCGCCACCGCACAATCTGATCAGGTCACTGAAATCAGCCCCGGCGTACGCATCAACATCGAAGGTCCACGGCTCAAAACTTATTTCGACTATTCCCTGGACCATGTGGACTATGCCCAAGGTTCCGCCGCCAGCCGGAACCTGAATGCACTCAGCACCTTCGGATCCCTGGAAGCCGTTGAAAACTGGGCCTTCATCGATTTCAGCGGCAACATCTCGCAACAGGCCATTTCGGCGTTTGGCACCCAGTCGAACAATAACACGGCGATCAACACCAACAGTACCGAGGTGGCCACTTACAACCTGTCGCCGTATGTGAAAGGGCACTTTGGTGACTTTGCCAACTACGAGGCCCGAGTCAGCCGCTCGGTGAGTTCCAGCGACAGTGCAACCGCCTCCAATACTGCCAGCACCAACAGTGTGGTCAAGGTCAGTAACACGTCCGCTTTTCGCAGCCTGGGCTGGTCGGCGGATGTTTCGCGCCAGCAAGTCAGCTATAGCGCGGGGCGCGCCACCGAAGATGACAACTACAGCCTGGGACTCACCTACGCCATCACTCCGCAAATCAATGTATCAGCTAATGGGGGTCAAGAGTCCAACAACTACACCAGTCTGGACAAGCAAAGCTACAACACCAGCAGTGTAGGAATGAACTGGTCACCGTCGCAGAATACCAAGCTGTCTGCGCTGACTGGCAAACGATCCTTTGGCAATACACACAACCTGAGTTTTGAGCACCGCACTGCGCGTACCCAGTGGCGGTTTTCTGATAGCAAAGATGTTTCTGTCAACCCCAACCAGAATGGTTTGGACAACAGCGCCTATCAGCAGGCCAGCAACCTTTATTCCGCCATTGCTGATCCTGTCGAGCGCGCACGATTGATTGATGAATATGTGCGTAACAACTCGTTGACAGCCAATGGTTTCCTCACGTCCGCGGTGTCGCTTCAACGCAGTCAAAATCTTTCTTTTGCATTGCTGGGTATACGCGACACCTTGACCTTCTTACTCACCCGAACAGAAAACAATCGGCTGGACACCGTCGTCAACGTCATTGACAGCCTGTCCAACGCCAGCACCGTGATTCAAAACGGTTTTAGCGTCAATTACAGCCATCGCCTGACCCCGGACTATTCGCTGGGCGTGCTGTTGTCACGGCAAGCCACGTCTGGTGACACAACATCCCAGGAAACCACGCTCAAGTCTCTCAACGTCAATGTCACAGGCAAAGTCGGTAAAAAGGCGGCGGCCTCGCTAGGTCTGCGCCATGTGGTATCTGACAGCCTCACCTCCCCCTATACCGAGACAGCGGTGACAGGCAACCTCAATGTACAGTTTTGACCCATGTATGCAGCCTATTACGGATTAAGTAGCGAACCGTTCCAAATCAATCCTGATCCACGCTTCTATTACGCTAGCAAACAACACAGACGCGCCAAGGCTTACCTTGAGTATGGCGTCATGCGTAATGAGGGGTTCATCGTCATCACTGGTGAGGTCGGTGCCGGTAAAACTACGGTGGTGCGCGGCCTGCTGGAAGGCCTGGACGCCGACAAGGTGGTTGCCGCCAATCTGGTGACAACCCAACTTGATGCTGAAGACACCCTGCGTATGGTGGGAGCTGCATTTGGTGTGCGGGTCAAGGATGTTTCCAAGTCCGACCTGCTCATGGCGCTGGAGGCCTTTCTGGTCAACCACACCAGCCAGGGCAAGCGTTGCCTGTTGATCGTTGACGAGGCGCAAAACCTGACCCACCGGGCAGTGGAAGAACTGCGCATGCTGTCCAACTTTCAGTACGGCCAGCAGGCACTTTTGCAAACCTTTTTGATCGGCCAGCCGGAATTTCGCGCCATTTTGCAAAGCCCGAGCATGCAGCAACTGCGCCAGCGTGTGACCGCAACCTGCCACATTGGCCCGCTGGACATGGCTGAAACGCAAGGCTACATCGAGCATCGCCTGAAATGTGCCGGTGCCACGCCCGAGCGACCCAGCTTTGACGCCGCCGCCTTTGAGGCTATCTTCAAGGCTACCAATGGTATTCCCCGGCGCATCAATCTGGTGTGTGATCGTCTGCTCCTGTCAGGCTATCTGGCCAGCAAAGATGCCTTTGGCGTGGAAGAGGTCAACGAGGTCGTCAGCGAGATCAACGACGAATCCGTCTCGCAAACCAAACCGGCCTCCCCGCCGGAGGGGCCGGGCTGGACCGACTCCTTCATTCAAACCCTGTCATCCTCTGCGGCAGCCGTGGATGTGGATCTGACCAAGCTACAACTCCAACCCAGCGTGGGCCAGGCCATTTCGGGCCAAATCGCCACCCTGAATGCAGAGCAATACGACATTCGCCTGCGTCGCCTGGAAGGCAGCGCCTTGCGGCTGGAGCGCATCAACCTGGAGATCCTGGTCATGCTACAGCGGCTGGTCAAGGCCGCCACGGGCGTGTCGCCAGACAAAGAAGCTTGACTCAGCGACCAACTGGAGCTCATTGCATGCCCGCACCACGCTTGACCAACGCGATGACGATCGATGTCGAAGACTATTTTCAGGTCTCGGCGTTTGCACCGTACATCGACCGCACCGAGTGGGATAGCCGCGAGTGCCGGGTGGAGCGCAACATCCACGCCATTTTGGAGATGCTGGCTGCGCACGACACCCATGCCACCTTCTTCACCCTGGGCTGGATCGCTGAGCGCTACCCGCAGTTGGTGCGGCACATTGTCGATAACGGCCACGAACTGGCCAGCCACGGCTACGCCCACCAGCGCGCCAGCGACCAGTCCCCCGCAGTCTTTCTGGACGACATCCACAGTGCCAAAAAGTTGCTGGAAGACCTCTCAGGCCAGGAAGTTCAAGGCTACCGGGCGCCCAGTTTCTCCATCGGCAAAGGCAATTTGTGGGCTTACGACACGCTGCTGGAGGCGGGATACCGCTACAGCTCCAGTATTTATCCGATAGCACACGACCATTACGGTATGCCGGATTCACCCCGATTTGCCTATGAGGTTCGACCGGGCCTGACCGAGATCCCAATCACTACCGTGCGCCTGCTTGAGCGCAACTTTCCGTCCAGCGGAGGCGGTTACTTCAGGCTGCTGCCCTACCCGGTGTCGCGCTGGCTGCTGCGGCGCGTCAACACGCGCGACCAGCAGTCCGGCATCTTTTACTTCCATCCGTGGGAGATTGACCCCGGCCAACCGCGCATTACCGGCATCAACAGCAAGACGCGTTTTCGCCACTACGTCAACATCGGGCAGACGCAGGCGCGCCTAAACCGTCTGCTGGCCGATTTCAAATGGGGCAGGGTCGATCACTTGTTCATGAACCAGAGCGCGCCTTTGCCGCTGGCTGCCTGACATCTGCATGACCACAGTCAAACGTCTCGCCACAAACGACAGCACCACCGCCGCGCGCTGGGATGCCTTTGTCATGGGCTGCCCACAGGCCACTTTTTTTCACCGCGCAGGATGGCAAAAAATTGTCACCGACGTGTTCAGGCACGACAGCTATTTTCTGTACGCTGAAGACGCCGACGGCCAGATCGAAGGCGTGCTGCCGCTAGGCCACATCCACAGCTGGCTGTTTGGCAACTCGCTGACCAGCCTGCCGTTCACGGTGTATGGTGGTGCCGCCGCCAGCCACCCGCAAGCGGCTGAGGCACTGGAGCAGGAGGCACAAAAGATCGCCCAAACGCTCGGCGTGGATCACATGGAACTGCGCCACGTGGACAACCGCCACCCGGACTGGCCAACGCAAGACCTGTATGTCACCTTTCGCAAGGACATCTTGCCGGACGTTGAGGCCAACATGCTGGCCATTCCGCGCAAACAGCGCGCCATGGTGCGCAAGGGTATCAAGAACGACCTGAAGAGCGAGATCGATACCAACGCCGACCGCTTCTTCGCCCTATTTGCCGATAACGTCCACCGTCACGGCACGCCGGCCCTGCCAAAAAAGTATTTCCAAGCACTGATGCAAGTGTTTGGACCGGACTGCGAGGTGCTAACCGTGGTGACCTCCAGTGGCAAACCGTTAAGCAGCGTACTGAGCTTTTATTTCCGCGACGAAGTCTTGCCCTACTACGCTGGCGACGACGAGGCCGCCCGCGATTTGGCCGCCAATGACTTCAAATACTGGGAGCTGATGCGCCGCGCCTGCGAGCGTGGACTCAAAGTGTTTGACTATGGCCGCAGCAAGAAAGGTACCGGCCCGTATGCCTTCAAGAAAAACTGGGGCTTTGAGCCGACGCAGTTGCACTACGCCTACCGCTTATACAAGAGCGACAGCATTCCGCAAAACAACCCGTCCAACGCCAAGTTCAAGCTGCTGATCGAAACCTGGCGGCGCATGCCCATTGGACTGGCCAACTGGCTTGGGCCCTTCATCGTGCGCAACCTGGCCTGACATACGCATGGGCAAGCTGCTTTACCTGGTGCACCGGCTGCCCTACCCACCCAACAAGGGCGACAAGGTGCGCTCCTACCATCTGCTCAAACACCTGACGCAGCAGCACCGCGTCTTTTTGGGCACATTCATCGACGACCCGGCCGATGAAGCCTATCTGGACACCGTGCGCACACTCTGCCCTGACCTGCACGTGGCCCGGCTGCACCCACGCAGCGCCAAAATTCGCAGTCTGACTGGCCTGCTCACACACCAGGCGCTGGGCTTGCGCTACTACCAGAATGCCGGGCTGCAAGCCTGGGTGCGGCAGACACTGGCGCAACATCAGATCGACGCGGTGGTCATCTTCTCGTCGGTCATGGCGCAATACGTGGACACCCGATCCAGCCCGCCGATGCTGGTGGATTTTGTTGATGTGGACTCGGCCAAGTGGACGCAATACGCGCCAGAACACCGCTGGCCCCTGTCGTGGTTGTACCGGCGCGAAGGTGAACGCCTGCTGGCTTTTGAGCGCAGCGTGGCACAGCGTGCCCAGCGCTCGTTTTTTGTCACCGAAAACGAAGCGGAACTGTTCCGGGGCCTCGCGCCAGAAACTGCGCACCTCGTGGACACCATCAGCAACGGAGTAGACGCCGATTTTTTCGCACCTGACCCGGCACGACCCTCACCTTTTGGTTCAACAGAGGACCACGCCACACATATTCCGCTGGTTTTTACCGGTGCCATGGACTACTGGCCCAATGTAGATGCGGTGACCTGGTTTGTCGCCAACATCCTGCCTACCCTGCGCCAGCAATGGCCGCAACTGTGCTTTTACATCGTCGGACGTAGCCCGCCCCCAGCGGTGCAGGCTTTGACGGGTTCGGGCGTGGTAGTCACCGGTACCGTCCCCGATGTGCGGCCCTACCTGCAACACGCGGCGGTGGTGGTAGCCCCGCTTCGGGTGGCGCGTGGCATTCAAAACAAGATTCTGGAAGCCATGGCCATGGCGCGCCCGGTGGTGGCCTCCGACTCATGCGCACAAGCCATCACGGCCAAGCCAGAAACCGAATTGCTCTCCGCCACCAGCCCTGCAAATTTTGTGATGCAGATCAACGCCCTGCTGAGTTCACCTCAGCGCTGCGCCAGCGTCGGCGCAGCCGGGCGCGCCAGGGTGCTAAGCGATTACAGTTGGTCTGCCCACCTTTCCAAAATCAACGCGCATCTCAACCCCAAAGCCCACCCATGACAACCGCCGTGCAGATCAACCCTCAACACCACTGGCAGCGCGCTGGCGTGGTGTTTGTTCTGCTGGTGGCCTGCACACTGGCGCTTTACCGTGACACGGCCAGCGCCATCGTCAGCATCTGGTGGCGCTCCGAGACCTTTACCCACGGCTTTCTGGTGGTACCCATTGTGCTGTGGATGGTGTGGCGCCAGCGCTCGCGCCTGTCGCACCTGCAGCCGCAACCCAACGTCTGGGGATTGGTGGCGCTGGTCTTGCTCGGCTTTGGATGGCTTCTGGGCGATCTAGTGGCCGTCAACGCCCTGACCCAGTTCTCCTTTGTGGCCATGCTGGTGGTGCTTGTGCCAACGGTGCTGGGGTTGGAGGTCGCCAGAGCGCTGCTGTTTCCGCTGGCTTTCATGTTTTTTGCCGTACCGTTTGGTGACTTCGCCTTGCCCACGCTGATGCAATGGACGGCAGACTTCACCGTGATGGCACTGCGTCTGAGCGGAGTCCCCGTTTATCGCGAAGGACTGCAGTTCATCATCCCCTCAGGCAGCTGGTCGGTCGTCGAAGCATGCAGCGGTGTACGCTACCTCATCGCTTCGCTGACCGTGGGCACCTTGTTCGCCTACCTCAATTACCAGTCCACGAAACGCCGGGTGATGTTCATCACCGTCTCGATCATCGTCCCGGTCATTGCCAACTGGCTGCGCGCCTACATGATCGTCATGCTGGGGCACTTGTCGGGCAACAGGCTGGCCACCGGGGTAGACCACATCATTTACGGCTGGATATTTTTTGGCATCGTCATCATGCTAATGTTCGTGATCGGTACCCGCTGGTCAGAGCCTGAGCCCAGTGTCAGTGCGGCTGACATTGACTCGGTGACCTTGAAAAAGCCCGTGCAGAACGGTGCAGCAGGCGCCACAAACGCCCGTTTTGAGCTGTTTGCGCTGATCACCGCCCTGATTCTGGCCTTGCCACTGGTCGGGCGCTGGGCCTTGGAGCATGCCAACGAAAGTCCTCCGGTGCAACTGATTGCACCAGCCCGGTTGTCACCCAACTGGGTGGCTGATAACAGTGCACCACCTATCTTCAAACCTGCATTCCAGAACCCGTCGGCCAACATCAACACGACCTACGTTCATGGCAATGTCCGCGTGGGCCTGTACCTGGGCTACTACCGCCACCAAAACTACGAACGCAAGCTGGTCAGTTCGGACAACGTACTGGTTCAATCGAAAGACCCCTTGTGGGCGCAGGTAGCCAGCAGCACACCACAAGTTATTTTCAATAGCAAACAAACCAATGTCAACGAGGGTGAGCTGCGAAAATCTTCACTTTCTTCTGCGCTGGAAGATGCACGTCTGACCGTCTGGCAGGTCTACTGGGTCAACGATACGCTGACCGCCAGCAGCGCCCAGGCCAAGGCTTTGGGAGCACTGCAGCGGCTGATGGGGAGGGGTGACGACTCAGCTGTCGTGATTCTTTACACCACCAAAGGAGACGGTGATGCGGGAGTACAACGCCTGCAAGCCTTTGTGCAGGCCAATGGCGCCAGCATCATCCATTTGCTGGAAACTACCCAGCAAACCCAGCCCTGAAGGCCCAGCATGTGTGGTATCGCCGGACTTTTTGATACGCGCGGCAAGCGCGACTTTGCGCCCAAGCTGATGGAGCGCATCAACAACATCCAGGCGCACCGTGGCCCGGATGAGTTGGGCCTGCATCTGGAACCCGGTCTGGCCTTCGGACACCGTCGCCTGTCGGTGATTGACCTCTCGACGGGCCAACAGCCGCTGTTTAACCACGATGGCAGTGTGGCCCTGGTCTTCAACGGCGAGATTTACAACTACCTGGACTTGACGCAGGAACTCAAGTCACTGGGCTACGTTTTTCGCACACGCAGCGACACCGAGGTCATCATCCACGCCTGGGAAGCCTGGGGGGAGGACTGCGTCAAGCGCCTGCGCGGCATGTTCGCCTTCGCCCTGTGGGACCGTAAGCAGCAAACGCTGTTTCTGGCGCGCGACCGCCTGGGTGTCAAGCCGATGTTCTACGCGCTGCTGGCCAACGGCAGTTTCATTTTTGGCTCCGAGCTGAAGGTCATCACCGCCCACCCAGACTTTGTCAGAACCATTGATCCCCTTGCCGTAGAAGAATACTTCGCTCTTGGTTATGTAGCAGATCCGCGTTGCATCTACACCGGCGCACACAAGCTCGCCCCGGCGCACACGCTCACCCTACGCCATGGCCAGGGACTGCCCGAGCCCAAACCCTACTGGGATGTTTCGTTCACCCTCGACAACCCGATCAGCGCCGAAGATGCGGTGGACGAGTTACGCGCGCGGCTGGACGAATCGGTGCGCCTGCGCCTGATGGCCGAAGTGCCGCTCGGCGCGTTTTTGTCCGGTGGCGTCGATTCCAGCGCAGTGGTCGCCACTATGGCCAGCGTCTCCAGCACACCGGTGCGCACCTGCGCCATCGGTTTTGACGACCCCAAATTCAACGAATCGGCCTTTGCCCAACAGGTGGCCGAGCGCTACCACACCGATCACCACCTGGAGATCGTCAAGAGTGACGACTTTGACCTGATTGACACCCTGGCCTGGCTGTATGACGAGCCGTACGCCGACAGCTCCGCCATCCCGACCTATCGGGTGTGCCAACTGGCGCGCAAGCACGTCACCGTGGCCCTCTCGGGCGACGGCGGCGATGAGAGCTTTGGCGGCTATCGACGCTACCGCCTACACGCCGCCGAAGAGCAGGCGCGCAACGCGCTGCCGCTGGGCTTGCGCCAACCGCTGTTTGGTGCATTGGGGCGCATGTACCCCAAGCTGGACTGGGCGCCGCGCATGTTCCGCGCCAAAACCACCTTCCAAGCGCTGGCACTGGACGCCACCCAGGCTTATTTGCACAGCGTCTCGGTGCTACGTTCTGATGAGCGAGAAGCCCTTTATTCACCTGGGTTCAAGCGCACTTTGGCAGGATACCGGGCCGAGGAAGTCTTCAAAGTCCACGCCGCGCGCGCCGACACCGATGATCCGTTGGCCCTGATTCAGTATCTGGACTACAAGACATGGCTGGTCGGCGATATCAACACCAAGGTGGACCGCGCCAGCATGGCGCACTCGCTGGAAGTGCGCGAACCGCTGATGGACCACCAACTCATCGAGTGGCTGGCCACCCTGCCCAGCAACCTCAAGATCCGGGGTCAGGAAGGCAAGTGGTTGCTTAAAAAAGCCTTCGAGCCCAGCCTGCCCAATGACATTCTGTACCGACCCAAGATGGGGTTTTCAGTGCCTCTGGCGAAGTGGCTGCGCGGCCCGCTACGCGAGCGGCTGCAGCAGGCGCTGCTAGGTCCGCAACTGGAAGCCACTGGCTACTTCAACCGCGACACGCTGCAAACCATGGTGCGCCAGCATCTTAGTGGCCAGCGTGACCATTCAGCGCCGCTGTGGACACTGTTGATGTTTGATGCGTTTTTGCGGCAAGCGGCGGCGATGCCCGGGGATTTGTAAGGAAAATGTGCATCTAGCCCCCATATAAATCATCCACTCACTGCTATATATATTAAAGCAATCAACCACCGCATGAAAACCAATGGACACCCGTGGGCGGTTGTTATTTTTGCCTGTCGGGAATCTCCCCTTCAGCTGCGTCGGACACTTGAAGCAGCCCTGCGTTCAGCCGCCCACTGTTCAGTCGTGCACCTTCTGGTCAATGGCAACCCCACACTAGCCGACGCCCTGGCGGCGGAACTCCGCCTGCGCCAAGGCGCTTTAGAGCTGCCTCCGGCAAGCCCGGACCTCAAGGTGTGGTCCATCCCCCTGGCAGACAAGGCCAACGCCTGGAACCAATACCTCCACCGGCTTTGGGCTGGTGAAGAGATCACCTTCTTCGTTGACGGTTATGTCAGGCTCAACCCCGACGCAGTGACACTGTTGGGCAATGTGGTCGCCGCCAATGCCCAGGCCCTGGGCGGCAGCGGTGTGCCCACCATGGGCCGCTCTGCCAAAGCCATCCGCGAAACCATGATCCTCAACACGGGTTATCACGGTAACTTCTGCTGCATCAAAGGCGACACCATTGGGCAGATGCGTGCCAAACAGATTCGCCTGCCTGTCGGCCTGTACCGCACCGACAGTTTGATGGGCGCCATCCTCAGTTACTCGCTGGACCCGAGTACACACGTCTGGGACGACGTCCGCATCCAGGTGCACCCCACTGCTTCATGGCAAATCGATGCGGCCAAATGGTGGCGCATGAATGACCTGCAGGCCTTTTTCAGACGCCGCCTTCGTCAGGCTCGCGGTGAACTTGAAAAAGCGGCATTTTCTGAGCATCTGGCCAAGCGCAGACGCGTGCCTGCTGAGTTGCCAGATACAACCAAGGAATTGGTGAGTGCGTGGGTCACTACCTGCCCTGAAGACTACAAACGCCTGGCCCGAAAGCACTTTCTGACGGCTAAGGCACTTGAATCATTTCGTACACCCCGGGGAATGCGGCCGGCAGACCTAGAACCCGAGCTAGTGTTTTCCCATGAATCGGCCACCACCGCCTAATCCCAGACACGCGCTGATCTCCGACGCAATGTGGACGCTTGCTGACAGGCATTGGTAGATTTTTACTGCGAAGAAGTGACAACTCGCTGCCGGTCAGCCTAGGTTTTGCAGCCATTGCCGCCACAGCAACTGCATTATTGCTTGGCGACAATAGCTAGCTACCACACAGTTCGTTGCCTACTTTGCCTTGGTTAGTGCAGCGCAGTTTTCCATGTCGCCACTGAACACCCCGCTGGCGTTGCGTGAAGACACCCACGGTCCAGAGCCACATCGTGTTATCGACTTGCTCAGTTCAGGTGCGGTACCACTTTCTATCGGCATCGCCACACTAACAACACTGCTCGGCCTCTGGATCGCCGTCACCTGGATTCTGACAGGTAGACCCGGAGGTCTGGACCCACCGTGTTTGATTTTTCACCAGCCGCCCGGCGCGACCATCATCGCGCCAGCTAATCCCACTACCTCAGTTGTGCGGGGCCAGTTCCAAGACCAACACCGGGCTACCTGATAACGGGCTGGCTGTCAGTTTGAAGTCGTTCTTGCGCAGCGCTACGTCATCACCGAGCACGTTAATGGCTTCGTTGAGCAACACATCCTTGGCAGACTTTTGCGACTTTTCAGCAGCCAGTTCCTTGGTCAGATTACGTTCGTTGGCCTGCAGGCCATCGTCTTCAAGCGCCTTGACCGCCCCTTGACCCACCACATCGCCCCTGGCCGCCAGGCGCTTTTCCTGTGCATCGCGTTCCTTGCGCCGGTCCGCTTCGTTGAGTGAAATCAAATTTTTCTGGCGCAGTTGTTGCGATTGGGCAATATCTTCCACCAGGTACTGGAAACCCTTGTCATGCCGGATTCGGTTCTCATGCAGTGCCAACAGGACAGGAATCTGATCTTTCAAGTTGCCCACCGGCGCATAGTTTGCGGCCTTGATCTTGGTCCAGGGCAGCGCATTGTCATAGCTCGATTCGCCAAAGTCGGCAGCATCCATAAACCCTGGAAAGGCGATATCCGGCGTCACGCCGCGCAACTGAGTTGTGCCGCCATTGACCCGAAAAAACTGCGCAATGGTCATTTTTAGTTCACCAAATTCTGGCTTGTCATTTTTCGCCATCTGGTCCAGGCTGGCCATGGTTTGCACCGTTCCTTTGCCAAAACTTGGGGCACCCAAGATCAAACCGCGACCATAGTCTTGAATGGCCGCAGCAAATATTTCCGAGGCCGATGCTGACGCCCGGTTGATCAACACCGCCATGGGACCATCCCAAGCCATGCCCGTTCTGGTGTTGGTTTCCACGCGGATATCGCCCTTTGCATTGCGCTCCTGGACCACAGGCACCTTGCCTACAAACAAACCTGTGAGTTCCACCGCCTCCCTGAGCGATCCGCCGCCGTTGTTGCGCAAATCAACCAACACACTGTCCACTTTTTGCTTCTTCAAATCCCCCAGCAGGCTGGCTACATCGCGGGTGGCACTCTTGTAGTCTTTCGCGCCACTTTGCAAGGCCCCAAAATCTTCATAAAACGACGGCAGCGTGATCACCCCCACGCGCCGCGTACTGCTACCGTCAGTCACCGAGTAAACCTTGGCCTTGGCTGCCTGGTCTTGCATGGTGATGGTCTTGCGGATCAGCGTCACAATTTTGTGAGCGCCATCGGGCCCTGCCTCTGCTGGCAACACATCAAGCCGCACCGTTGAATCTGCCGTGCCGCGAATCAGCGCCACTGTGTCATCCAGTCGTGCACCAAGAACATCCTCCATGGCACCGGCCTCACCTTGCGCCACGCCCACAATGCGGTCGCCTACCTTGAGCTGACCAGACGCGCTGGCGGGCCCGCCCGGCACCAGTTCACGAATGGTGGTGTATTCATCCATTTCAGTCAACACAGCACCAATGCCGACCAAAGACAAACTCATGGAGATGCCAAAATCCTCCGCCGCACGCGGCCCCATGTAATTGGTGTGAGGTTCAATGGCCATGGTGTAGGCGTTCATGAACGTCTGAAAGGCATCAGCGCTGGTGATACGACCCAGGCGCTTGAGGGCATTGTCATAACGCTTGTCCAGGATCTTGACGATGCTTGACTCGTCCTTGCCAGCCAGTTTGAGCCGCAGCCAGTCGTTTTTGACACGCTTGCGCCAGATGTCCTGCATTTGGGCATCCGTGGCGGGCCAGGGCTGGTCTTTTCGGTCAATCTGGTAGCTTTCATCGCGCTTGAAATCAAAGCCCTTTTTGAGCAGGCTGCGGGCGTAGGTCAAGTGCTCCGCCGCACGGTGCTCATACAGATCAAAAATCTCAAAAGGCACACTCAGATCCTCGTTGAGGATGGCGTCATCCAGTTTGGTGCGGTCAACGCCGAGGCGATCAATGTCGCTTTGCAAAAAGTAAAGTTTCTCAGGGTCCAGTGATTTCAAATATTGGTCAAACGTCTTGCTTGACAAGGCATCGTCAAGCGGCACAGCCTTGTAGTGATAGCGCGACAAGATGGCAGCCGCCATACGCGCTGCCTGCGCCTCTTGCACAACTGGTTTGAGGTTGGGTAGCCCAGATGCTGTCGCATCCAGTGTGGCCGCTTGCACTGCGGTCGCCAAGGCTAAGACAACCCATAGCAGTTTTTGCTTCATTCAGACTCCAAATAAGGTTAACAGGCTAACTCAATCGGTTGAGGGTTTTTGCTGGGCGATCAGGTAACCGCCACCGGCACATTGGGTGCCAGATTTCACCGCTAGCGTATCACCAGGCGGCCAGGCACAGGGATTGTGGGTAATTGCTTTGCAATTTGGGCTTCAGCACGCTTGTCCACCGGTTTACACTGTCTGCCACGTGCGTAAGTTCAGATTGATTCGGTGACTCAGGTGATCAGCAAAACATGTCTCCAACCCAAAAAATCCTCATCGTCTTTGGCACCCGCCCTGAAGCCATCAAGATGGCACCCGTGGTCAAGGCTTTTCAGGCAGCATCACCAACCATTCAGACTGTGGTCTGCGTCACTGCCCAGCACCGGCAGATGCTCGACCAGGTGCTCAAGCTGTTTGACATCACCCCAGAGCATGACCTGAACATCATGCAACCCGGCCAAGACCTGTATGACATCACCTGCAATATCCTGACCGGACTCAAAGGCGTGCTCGCCACCGAAAAACCGGACCTGGTGCTGGTGCACGGCGACACCACCACCACCCTGGCTGCTAGCCTGGCTGCCTACTACGCCGGTGTACCCGTAGGCCATGTGGAAGCCGGCTTGCGCACCGGCAACAAGCGCGCCCCGTTCCCCGAGGAAATCAATCGCAAACTCACCGGTGCGATCGCGGACCTGCACTTTGCCCCGACCGAGGCTTCGCGCAGCAACCTGCTGCGCGAAGGCGTGGACCCGGATAGCATCCATGTCACCGGCAACACGGTCATTGACGCCCTGTTGGCCGTCACGCAGCGGCTGCATGACAACCCTGAACTCAAAACCGGGTTTGATAAACAGTTTGCGTTTCTGGACACCAGCAAAAAGCTCGTCCTGGTCACCGGCCATCGACGTGAAAACTTTGGTGAAGGCTTTCAAAATATCTGCCAAGCCCTTGCTGATATTGCTTGCAGTGCTCCTGACATTGAAATTCTTTACCCGGTGCACCTGAACCCCAATGTGCGCCAACCAGTGACTGACATCCTGGCGGCCCGTAAACTGAGCAACGTGCATTTGATCGACCCGGTGGACTACCTGCCGTTTGTTTACCTGATGAACCGCGCCCACCTGATCATCACCGACAGCGGTGGCGTACAGGAAGAAGCCCCCTCGCTGGGCAAACCGGTGCTGGTCATGCGCGACACCACCGAGCGCCCTGAAGCTGTGGCCGCAGGTACCGTCAAGCTGGTGGGCACCTCACGCGAGCTGATCGTCAGCGAATGCCTAAACCTGTTGCACAACGCCACCGACTACCAACGAATGTCGCAAGCGCATAACCCCTATGGCGATGGGCAGGCGGCACGACGCATTGTGCAAACTGTCTTATCCTTCGATTAGTCTTCATTCTTCACTTTGAAGGGAAATAAAAATGGCACGTCTAAGTCAGAAAATCATCGTCATGGGCCTGGGCTACATCGGCCTGCCCACCGCCTCCATGCTCGCCACTAAGGGCCACCAAGTACTCGGTGTGGATGTCAGCGAACACGCTGTGAACACCATCAACTCGGGCCGCATCCATATCATCGAGCCCGACCTGGACATTCTGGTGCGATCGGCCGTCAACAGCGGCAACCTGAAGGCCTCGCTCACCCCTGAAGAGGGTGACACCTTCATCATCGCCGTGCCCACACCCTTCAAGGAACTCGACGGCAACCCCAAGGCACCGGACCTGAGCTATGTCGAGGCCGCCACCCGCGCCATCGTGCCATACCTGCGTGAAGGCAACCTGGTCATACTCGAATCCACGTCACCCGTTGGCACGACGGAATTTATCTACCAGACCATTGTTGAAATGCGCCCCGAACTGGCTGGCAAGATTCACGCTGCACACTGCCCCGAACGCGTGTTGCCGGGCCACATTCTTCGCGAGTTGGTGGACAACGACCGCATCGTCGGTGGCATGAGCAAAGCCGCCAACGACTTGGCTGGTGACCTCTACAAGAGCTTTTGCAACGGGGCCATTTTGCTGACTGACAGCAAGACCGCCGAGCTTTCCAAGCTGGTGGAGAACTCATTTCGCGATGTCAACATTGCTTTTGCCAATGAGTTGTCCCTGGTCTGCGACCACCTGGGCATCAATGTGTGGGAAACCATTGCCCTGGCTAACCGGCATCCGCGGGTCAACATCCTGCAACCCGGTCCCGGCGTGGGTGGGCATTGCATTGCGGTGGACCCGTGGTTCATCGTCTCCAGCGCCCCCGAACAGGCCAAACTCATCAAGACCGCGCGTCAGGTCAACGACGACAAGCCGCACTGGGTCATCGACAAGGTCAAGGCCAAGGCAGCGCGCTTCAAGGAGCCAGTCATTGCCTGCCTCGGCCTGGCGTTCAAGGCCAACATTGACGACATGCGCGAATCTCCCGCGCTGGAAATCGTCAAGGATCTGATCGCTCAAAACGTTGGCAAGATCATGGCCTGTGACCCCAACGTGCACGCCGACAAACTTGGTTTTCCGCTGTATGACCTGAAACAGGTCTTGAAAGAAGCCGATATTCTGTTGCTGCTGGTGGACCATACCGAGTTCAAGGAGATGGACATGGATGCCATCCGGGACAAGGTGGTGATTGATACGCGGGGCGTGTTGCGCTGATTGACCATGCGGTTGAGCTCATCCCAAATCCAGGCCATTCGCCAGACAGCGCAACGCGTGCTGGGCGTCGATGTTCGCGTCAGCGTCTTTGGTTCTAGGGTGAACGACAACAGCAAAGGTGGCGACATCGACCTGTTTTTTGAAACCGAAAAACAGGTCAATAACCGGGCGAAAGCTATCTGTCAGCTTAGTGGCGCACTCACGCTGGCATTGGGTGATCGCAAGATTGACATCATTCTGAAAGACGCCAACACGCCCGACGCGCCTATTTTTGACATTGCCAAACGCACAGGGGTTCAGATATGAATTTGCGCTTCCTGCCTGAACACCGCGAAAACGCCTTGTTGGCACTTGATCTGGCTCAGAAGGAGTCCGCTCACCTTGGCTACAGCTACCGTACCCTGTTTGCGCAGCCTGTGAATGTCGCCTGGGTCGAGCGACTGGCTGAAAATCAGGAAATGGCCGAAAAAGTCGAAGCTTTCATGAGCCGCTTTGGGCGCTTACAAGACCATATTGGCGAACGGTTGGTTCCGCGATTTGCGGCGCTGCTGGGTGAAGCGCCCAAATCGATGCTCGACACCCTGATTTATGCCGAAAAAATGGGATGGATTCAGAGCGCTGAAGAATTCTTTAGTGCCAGAAAGCTTCGTAACCTACTGGTCCATGAGTACATGTCAGATGCCGTACTCTTTTTGGAGTCTCTGCTTGCCGCCAAAGAAGCGGCCGAAATGCTTTTTGGCGTTGTTGATGCCATTTCGTCTGAAGCGCAGTCCATCGGTTTGGCATAAATGTTACTTCACGCTGCGATTCCATGATCGCGAAAGTAGGTCAGTTGTTTAGCTTGATAGCTAAAATAGCCATCAAGCTAAAATTGGAGATCCACCATGCAAGTCACTGCCACCCAGGCAAAGAACAGGTTTGGCGCCATTTGCGCTCAAGCAAAGACCGAACCTGTGTTTGTTGAAAAGGATGGCCGCATTGACACCGTCATTGTGTCCATGGCGCAATTTACCCAGTTGCAGGCCGCCGCCCGGCCCGAAACACTGACACAGCGACAGACCCAATTCGAACAAACCCACTGCGCATGGTTCGCCGAGCAAAATCAACGCTTTGAGTCGCGTGGACTGTGGTGTGATGACTTGCGGGTCTGGTAGGCTGCATGCAGTTCGATGTTTTTGAGAACCCCAGCCCACGCCTGCGGGATATCTACCCCTACGTGGTAGATATCCAGAGCGACTTGCTGAGCTCTTTAGCCACACGCATGGTGGTGCCACTGGCCATGACCACCCTGGCGTCCAAAGACCTGCCGCGCCGTTTATGTCCAACATTCACCGTCAACGGACCATCACTGATGCTGGTGCCCTTTGAGGCGGCCCCACTCGACAAGCGACTGCTTAAAACCCACGTGGTGTCGCTGTGGAACCAATCCAACGACATCATTGCAGCAATGGACGCCGTGCTTAGCGGCATCTGAGCCAAATATGCCTCTAGTCCTTGCCCAGAAAGCACAGCATGCTATTTAATTTGATGGCCTTGAAATAACCCATGCGCATCCTTCACGTTTTAGACCACTCCATTCCGCTGCACAGCGGCTATACCTTTCGCACCGCGTCCATCCTGCGCGAACAGCGGGCGCTGGGGTGGGACACGTTTCACATCACCTCGCCCAAGCAGGGTGAAACAAAAACAACAGAAGAATCTGTTGATGGCTTGCACTTCTACCGCACCGCTGGCGGCACCGGCCTGATGGCAGACCTGCCGGTCGGGCGTGAAGTCGCCTTGATGAAAGCGCTAGGCCAGCGCTTGGAACAAGTCGCCCGCATCGTTGAGCCCGACATCATCCACGCCCACTCACCCGTGCTCAATGCATTGCCTGCACTCAAAGTGGGGCGCAAGCTGGGCATTCCGGTGGTATATGAAATCCGGGCCTTTTGGGAAGACGCCGCCGTCGACCACGGAACCACTAACCAAGGCAGCCTGCGCTACCGCGCCACGCGCTCTCTAGAAACGCGGGCCATCCAACGTGCCGACCATGTCTTTACCATTTGCGAAGGCCTGCGCGCCGACATCGTGGCCCGTGGCGTCCCCAGCAACAAGGTCACCGTGATTCCCAACGCGGTAAACGTCGAGTCCTTCCAACTGTCCAACCCACCCGACCCAGGATTAATGGAAACACTGGGCCTGACCAGCAGCACCGTCATCGGTTTTATCGGTTCTTTTTACGCCTACGAAGGGCTTGACCTGCTGGTGGACGCACTGCCCGCGCTGTTACAAGCCCGGCCCGATGTCAAACTGCTGCTGGTAGGCGGCGGCTCGCAAGAAGCCAACCTTCGCCAACAGGCGCAGCAACTGGGTGTGGCTGACAAGGTGGTCTTTGCCGGGCGGGTGCCGCACCAGGATGTCAACAAGTACTATGACCTGATCAAGGTACTGGCGTATCCGCGCCATCCCATGCGCCTGACCGAGCTGGTTACCCCTCTGAAACCGTTGGAGGCCATGGCGCAAGGCCAGTTGTTTGTGGCCTCTGACGTGGGCGGTCACAAAGAACTCGTGCAACACAACCTGACCGGCGTGCTGTTCAAGGCAGGTAGTTCCGACGCGTTGTCTCAATCGCTGTTGGACCTGCTGAACAACCCTGATCTGTGGCCTGTGCTCAAAGCCAACGGTCGCGGGTTTGTAGAAAATGTGCGCAACTGGAAGAACAGCGTGGCCAACTATGTAGGACCGTATGAGGCGCTCACTCGGTCGAAACTATTGCACCCAAACTTGTAAGAAAATATGCCTCTAGCCTAGGCATATTAAGCATTTCATGCTATTTAATTCGACAGAATTCCTGTTCGCATTTTTGCCTGTATTGCTGATTGTTTTCTTTCAGCTGGGCCGAGTTAGCCAACGACTAGCGGCTGCATGGCTGGCGCTGGGTTCCTTGTTTTTTTACGCTTGGTGGAATCCCGCGTATGTGGTGCTACTGCTGGGATCCATCGTCTTCAACTATCTGGCTGGCTACGCACTGGCACGCGGAAGCGACATTGGCTCACCCCGCCGCAAGCGGTTGTTGGTGATGGGCGTCACCGGCGATCTGGTCTTGCTGGGCTATTTCAAATACGCCAACTTTTTTGTCGATACCGTCAATACGGCGTTGGGTACTAGCTACGGAGTGATAAACATCGTCCTGCCATTGGGCATCTCGTTTTTCACCTTCACGCAAATTGCATTTCTGGTCGATGCTGCCCGTGGCAAAGCCAAAGAATTCAACTTTATCCATTACGGCCTGTTCGTCACTTACTTTCCCCACCTGATCGCAGGGCCTGTGCTGCATCATAAAGAAATGATGCCGCAGTTTGGACAGCCCAGCACCTACCGCTTCAACTACACATTTCTGACCGTAGGTCTGACCATGTTTGCGCTCGGCCTGTTCAAGAAGGTGGTGCTGGCTGATGGCGTTGCGCCCTACGCCACACCCATTTTTGCCGCTGCTGCCCAGGGTGACCCGGTTGGCCTGCTACAGGCATGGGGTGGTGCACTGGCCTATACCTTGCAACTGTACTTTGACTTTTCCGGTTACTCGGATATGGCTATTGGCCTGTCGTACATGATTGGTGTGCGCTTGCCACTCAACTTCAACTCGCCCTATAAAGCTACCAGCATCACCGAGTTCTGGCGGCGCTGGCACATGACGCTGTCACGCTTTCTGCGCGACTACCTCTATATCTCTCTGGGAGGCAATCGCCAAGGTCCGACACGCCGCTACGTGAATCTCATGGCCACCATGTTGCTGGGTGGCCTATGGCACGGTGCCGGCTGGACGTTCGTGATCTGGGGTGGGCTGCACGGGCTAGCACTCGTGTTGCACCAAGCCTGGCGCGGCCTGCGTAAGCGTCTGGGGCATGACCTCACCCGGTCCACTGCTTTGGGTCATGTTGCCAGCGTGGGACTGACATTTTTGGTGGTGGTGCTGGGTTGGGTGTTCTTCAGGGCCGCCAGCTTTAGCGCTGCAATAGCATTGGTGCATGGCATGTTCGGCCTGAACGGTGTCAGTTTGCCCGATGTAATTGGCCTACGGTTGGGCAATCTGGGCACTTGGCTCTCCAATCATGGTGTTGCCATGACCCCCGGTGGGGGCCGCAACTTTGCCATGACTTTTGTCTGGATTGGTGCGCTGCTGCCGGTTGTTTTTTTGGCGCCCAACACGCAACAAATCATGCACCACTACCAACCAGCACTGGTTCAGATCGAGACCAGTGCACCAACGCATATAGCCTGGCAAATCAACCTGCGCTGGGCCATGGCCATGGCACTGGTACTGGGTTGTGGTTTGCTATCGCTGAGCCGACCCAGCGAGTTTCTCTACTTCCAGTTCTAGGCCGATCCCCATGAAGCGCTATCTACTGGTTTGGCTCACAGGTATGACGGCACTTCTTTTGGTGGTGGCAGCCTTTAACGCAGTCGTGGACCCTTACGGCCTCTTCCGCTGGATTGATCACCCTGGCTTTAACCATATCAAGCCAGCCGCTGCCGACCGGGGGCCCATGACCAAAGCCTACCAAGTGCTGCGGGTACAGCCCAGGACACTCGTTTTAGGAAACTCCCGCGCGGAACTGGGTTTGGACCCCAATGACCCTGCATGGCCACCGCAAGCCCAGCCGGTATACAACTTGGCGTTGCCAGGCACTGGCACGGCGACCAGCCTGCACTATCTGCAGCATGTGCTGGCAGCCACTGCTGATAACCCCACAGCCCAACCCACGCTGGTGGTCTGGGGCATTGATCTGATGGATTTTTTAACAGCCCCCCATGCCGTGCTAGGCACCCAGTCACTGATTGGCGGTGATCTCCGCCTTCTGCTGCCGGGCAACACGGTACGCTGGCAGCAACAGGTGCGCGACCATGTCGAGTCAACGCTCACCATGAACGCCTTGTTGGACTCTCTCACCACCTTGGTTAACCAGCGCAACCCTTATGCCATTGACCTGACTCCACAGGGTTTTAACCCCATGCGTGAGTACACCAAGATCAGCCAAGAAGAAGGATATTGGGCCATCTTCAGGCAACGGGATCAGGACAACATCCGGGCCTTCTTACGCAGGCCAAACAACATTTACGGGGTGGATAGGCGAACGTCACCACGCCTTGATGACCTGAAAGAAGTCATTCATCTATGCAGACAAAACGGCATTGCGTTACGGCTATTTACCTACCCTTATCACGCCCACCTGCTAGAGATATTTCGTATCACCGGACATTGGTCGGCTTTTGAGGAATGGAAGCGTGCCATAGTCCAGATACTGGCCGAAGAGTCTGCAACGTCAGGCAAACCAGCGTTTGAACTCTGGGACTTCAGCGAGCTGAATGCTTACACCACAGAAACTGTACCTGCCCAAGGTGACCGGCGTTCAAGCACGCGCTGGTACTGGGAGTCTGGTCATTTTAAGAGTATGTTGGGCAGCCTGATGCTGAACCGCATGGTAAATCACTCTGCTCAACCCAGCAATTTGGGTGTTTTACTGACATCTACCAATGTGCAAGAGCAACTTCATATCAACTTGACAGATATGGAAACCTACTTCGATTCACACATTGAGGAAGTAGCAGTTTTACAAGATTTCTTCAGGACTGTGCTTGCTCGACAAGCTACGGGGCATTAATAAGCGATTTTCGGCTGTTTCTTTTTGGCGTTGCACCATAAGCCTTGTCCAATGAGGTATGAGCCTGAACGGTTTGCGTATTTCCACCCAGGAGTGAGCCTGAGTCGACGAATTTACGGTTGAACTTGTTGCTTGATCATCCAAGGATGGTGATCAATATGGACGAGGCCAAACTGCGCA
>JARLJH010000038.1 GCA_031291305.1 Rhodoferax sp.
CCCTGCGATTTCGCCTTGAGCTTCCTCCGCACCCCGCCTCGCGACGACGCACTTGCCCTTTGGCTAGCCTTCGGCTCTACAAGCCTGGCACCGGGACTTGCACCCGGCTGGATTCGTGCCATGCACGGCACACACGCATCGCCCGCGGCGTTGCCAACGTCCGCTCTGTGCGTAATGAAATCGCCATCCGTCCCTGACACTTTGCCAAGTCAAAGAAGGGGACTTCACAAGAACCAGTGAGCCACCCTTTTTGTGCTTGAGCAGCCTAATAGCTTGTCGCCCCGGATTCGCCTATCGGATCGCGGGGCGTCTTCATTTCACCGGTGGCAGAAGTGCTTCAAGTCGGTACACATGCATCCCCCACGACGCCATTGAGTGCTAGCAGGGTTTCACATCGGTCAGCAACCGCTCCAGCTCTTTCTTGACCACGCCATAACACTCGCACACGCGACTCTCCAGCCCGGCACGGTCCAGCACGCCGATATGCCCGCGCCGGTAGCGGATGTAACCCAGGTTCTGCAGGTGCCCGGCAGCGTCAGTCACGCTTTCGCGGCGCACGCCCAGCATGCTGGCCACCAGCTCCTGCGTCATGACCAACTCACGCTCGGGCAGACGGTCCAGCGTCAACAGCAGCCAGCGACACAGTTGCTGCTCCACCGAGTGATGGCGGTTGCACACCGCAGTTTGTGCCATTTGCGTCATCAGCGCCTGGGTATAGCGCAGCAGCAGGCGCTGCAAGGCGCCACCTCGGCTGAATTGCTCTTTGAGGATGTGGCGGTCCAGCCGGTAAGCATGACCAGCGGTTTGCACCACGGCCGAGCTGGAGGTGGTATCGCCCCCCATGAAGAGTGACACGCCGACCACGCCCTCGTTACCCACACCCGCCGTCTCGGCCGAGGCCCCGGACTCGGTGACGTAGTGCAGAGAGACGATGGCGGTGGTGGGAAAGTAGGCGTGGTGCATCTGGCTGCCAGGCTCGAACAGCATCTGGCCCAGCGGCAGGGGCACCAGTTCCAGGTGCGCCGCCAGTGGCTCCAGATCAGCCGCAGGCAAGGCCGCCAACAGCAGATTCTGAGACGGCTTGTGCAATGAGGGAAGAAGGGCGTTCATAATTTTTTCAGTGTTTCCCTGTCAATTCCACGCCAATGCCGCGGTAGCCGATGAAGCGGCTGGAGCGGTCAAACATGGGCTCGCCACTGACTTGAAAACACTGCTCGCTGCCATCGGAGCCGGTGCGGCAGAACACATAGTCCAGAAACGGCTGGCGCTCGGCAATGGTGCGGCGCAGCGTCTCACGTTCGGTTTCGTTCCAGCCGCCCAGCAAGGTGGGATGGGTGTCGCCGCGCAGCGACTCTACCTGCAAGCCCAGCATCTCCAGCACCGGACCCGACACCTTGGTGAAATGGCCGTTTTCGTCCTGCTCCCAATACCAGTCCGAGGCCAGCTCGGTCAGGCTGCGAAAACGCGCCTCGCTCTCGCGCAACTCAGCCGTGCGCTCGGCCACGGTAGCCTCCAGCTCGCGGTTGTAGTCGGCCAGCTTCTTGTACAACAAGCGGACTTCAAGCATGTTGTGGATGCGGGTTTTGACCTCCACCAGGTCAAACGGCTTGCTGATGAAGTCTTTGGCTCCGGCCTGCAAGGCACGCAGCTTGTGACCCGGCTGGGCGGTGAGTACGATCACCGGCAGATAGCTGTCGGTGACGCTGGTTTTAAGCCCTTCCATCACCTGAAAGCCGTCCATGACGGGCATCTGCAGGTCCAGCAGGATCAGGTCATAGGCGTTTTTGCGGTGCAGCGCGCATACCTCTTCAGGTTTCATGGTGGCACTGACATGGCTGTAGCCTGCTCCTGCCAGCAGTTGCTCGAGCAGTTGCACGTTGGCCGATTGGTCGTCCACGATGAGGATGTTGGCGGCAAGAATATCTACGGCCATGTTCATGATGTTTTCCTATTTGCTCTGTTAGTGATAGCTATATACCCTTTTATCACGGGGACTATAGGCATATTTCTCATTAATTTCCAATGACATGCGGGTTGACCAGGGTCATGCACAGAACCGCCCACGCGAACAATGTGGACGTCCTTCATTTCACGGCCTTGGCCAACGCCACCTCAAACCAGAACACACTGCCCTCGCCCAAGGTGCTGTGCACGCCGATGGTGCCGCCCATCATCTCCACCAGCCGCTTGCTGACCACCAGGCCAATGCCGGTGCCTTCCAGTGGGCCCAGCTCCTGGCCCAGGCGGTTGAAGGGTTGAAACAGGTGGCCCATTTGCTCGGCGGCCAGGCCCTGACCGGTGTCCTGCACGCTGATGCGCACGGTCTTGTGGGGACGCAAGCTCCAGCTCACCGTCACGGTGCCGTCTTTGCGGTTGTACTTGATGGCGTTGGACAACAGGTTGATCACCACCTGTTTGAGTCTGCGCCGGTCCACCTGCACCATACACGGCTGCTCAAACGTTGGGAAACTGATCGGGATGCGCTGCGCCGTAGCCTGCGGCTCAATCATGGTCTGGCAGTCCAGCAGCACCGCGGCCAGCGACTCGGGGGCCATGGTCAGCGCCAGCCGACCCGACTCGATGCTGGCCAGGTCGAGAATTTCGTTGACCAGGTCCAGCAAATACCAGCCGCCGTGAATGATCTGATCGATGGCCGACTTTTGCGCAGGCGTGGGTGCGGGTTTGCCGGCCTCCATGAGTTGTGCAAAGCCCAGAATGGCGTTGAGCGGCGAGCGCAGTTCGTGGCTCATGCTGGACAGAAAGTCTGACTTGGCGCGGTTGGCCTTGTCGGCCAGCGCACGGGTACGTTCCAGTTCCAGATTTTGTTCCTTCAGCGCCGTTTCCAACGCGACGCGATCGGTGATGTCCTTGAACGTAACGCGCATCGTGGTGCTCCCATTTGGCCCCTTGGCCAAGTTGGCCGCCAAGCTGATCCACATCGGCTGGCCGTCCTCACGCGTCAACAGCAAATCGCAGCTTTGCGTCTGCCCGCTCACGCGCACCATGGCGCAGCACTGCAGGTAGGCGGGCTGCTGGCTGTTGGCCATGAAGCGGGTGAACTTTTGCTTGACCAAGGCCATGCGTGTCAGTCCCAGCATTCTGGCGGCCGTCAGGTTAGCCTCCAGAATGCGACCGCTCTCATCCACCGTGCAATAGCCCACGGGGGCCATGTCGTACAGGTCAAAGTAGCGTTCACGCGCGGCATCAAGCTCCACCTGCGCACGGCGCAGTTCTTCGTTTTGCAGCTCCAGCTCGATCTGATGCACGCGCAGTTCGTGAAACAGCATTTGCGCGTCTTCGGACTTCATCTCCTTGACCATCTCCAGCGGCAGCTTGACCTTGAGCTGATGGCTGTCTTCGGCACGCCGACGCAGTGCCTTCAGGGCATCGGACGAGATCGCCGGGTTATCCGCGGCCTGGGGCACCGCTCTTGTCTTGCTGACAGGTTCCAATCAATGCTCCTACAAATATAGCTGTATACCCCTTTTATTCGGGGGCTACAGGCTTATTTTTCATATAAAAATCAAGCATCTCGGCGGGCGGCGCCACCGCGCCAATATAGTTGCCCTGAAAGGCAGCGCAGCCCATGGCCGCAAAAAAGTCCCGTTGCGCAGCAGTCTCGATGCCTTCGGCGACAACCGGCATGCCCAGACTGGCACCCAAGGCACCAATGGCGCGGGCAATCACGGCCACGCTGTCGTCGGTCAAAACGTCGTGCACCATGGCCTGATCAATCTTGAGTCGCACCAAGGGCATGCGCTTGAGGTAGGCCAGCGAGGCAAGACCGGCCCCAAAGTCGTCCAGGCACCAGCCCACACCGAGTGCCTGGATGACGCTCATCTTGGCAAGAATGTCTTCCATATCATTGAGCAGCGTGCTCTCGGTCAGCTCCAATGTCAAGTTGCACGCGGGTGCGCCGGTTTTTTGCAGCGCCAGCGTCACCCTGTCGGCAAAATCGGCCTGCGCCAGTTGGCAAGCGCCCATGTTCACCGCCAGCTTCCAGGCGGCGGTTGCCGGGTTCTTGGACCACTGCACCAGTTGCTGGCAAGCGGCTTCCAACACCCACTGGCCCAGCGGCAAGATCATGCCGGTCTCTTCGGCCAAGGCCAGAAACTGGCCGGGCAACATCAGGCCGTGGCTCGCATGGCGCCAGCGCAGCAGTGCCTCGGCACCCACGGCCACGCCATGAACATCAACCTGAATCTGGTAGAAAAGCGCAAACTCATTCGCGCTCAACCCGTGGTACAGGTCTTGCACCAGCTGCTCCTGCTTTTGCACGGCGGCGTGCATGAGCAGATCAAAAAAGCAGACCCGGCTGCGCCCCATGGATTTGGCGCGGTACATGGCCCGGTCGGCTTTTTTCAGCAAATCACTCACCGGCTCCAGCAGCCCCTGAAAAACCACCGTGCCAATGCTCAGAGAGGTCTCGTAGGTGTGGCCTTGCAGGTCAAAGGTTTGCCCCACGGTGTGCAAGATCTTCTGTGCCACGGCTTCGGTCTGGCGGGCTGCGTCGGACTCATGCTGGCCCAACGCATCAAGCAGCACCACAAACTCGTCGCCACCAAAGCGCGCCACGCAGTCGCCCTCGCGCACACACAACAACAGGCGCTGGCTGACCTGCTGCAGCAGCAGATCGCCCACATCATGGCCCAGGGTGTCGTTGAGTTGTTTGAAGTGGTCAATGTCCAGAAACATCAGTGCGCAGTGGTTGTGGCTACGCGCTGACGACAGGCGAGACTGATTCAGTCGGTCCACCAGCAGACGCCGGTTGGCCAGTCCGGTGAGGGCGTCATGCAGCGCAAAAGACGCCAGCGACGCCACCGCAATGGCCAGCCTCTTGTACAGCAGACGCACTTCGAGAAGGTTGTAAATACGTGTTTTGAGTTCAGCCAGCTCGTAGGGCTTGGCAATGAAATCCTTGGCGCCAGCCGCCAGGGCGCGCATCTTGTGCTCCGGTGCCACGGTGATGGCCAGCACCGGCACGTAGCCGTCGGTTTCGATCCGTGAGAGCCCCTCCAGCACAGCAAACCCATCCATGCCGGGCATTTGCAGGTCCAGCAGGATCAGGTCATATTTGTGCAGGTCATGCAGATCGCAAACCTCAAACGGATTTTGCGTCGAAGTCACTTGGCGGTAGCCCTCGCCTTGCAGCAGTTGCATGAGCAACAGCACATTGGGCCCCCGGTCATCCACGATCAGGATGTGAGCATCCAGCACGTCGGTTTTATCGCGCATCAAAAATCTCCCGACCAACGCCTGCCAGCCGCTGTGTTTTCGCCAGCGCCAAGCCGCGATCGAGCGCGTCCATGAACTCTGGTACCCGGATCGGCTTGGTCAGGTAGCAGAAAAACCCTGCCGCCAAGCCACGTTCTATGTCGCGCGGCATGGCGTTGGCACTCAGCGCCAGCACCGGAATATGCCGCGTGCCCTCGTCCTCCTGCAAAATCTTCAGCGCCTGCAGGCCGTTGATGCCGGGCAGGTTGATGTCCAGCAGGATCACGTCGGGCTGATGTTCACGCGCCAGGGCAATGCCACGCATGGCATCTTCGGCACCAAACAGGCGCATGTCGGGCCGACGGGCCACAAGTTGCTCCACCAGCGCCATGTTGGCGCGGTTGTCTTCCACATAGAGCAAGGTGCGCACCCGCTCGCCATCCATCATGGGGGTGACATGCGACAGCAGCATTTCAACCACGGTGTCGTCGATTTGCGGTGCGCCGATCAGTTCCAACTCAATCCAGAAGACGCTGCCCACGCCTTCGGTGCTGATCACGCCCATCTCGCCGCCCATCTGCTCCACCAGGCGCCGACTCACCACCAGGCCGATGCCGGTGCCTTCTTCGTCGCTGTCTTCCTTGCCCAGGCGGTTGAAGGGCTGGAACAACTGGGCCACTTTGTGGGGTGACAAGCCATCTCCCGTGTCTTGCACGCTGATGCGCAGGCGCCCAGGCGCGCGCTCGCGGCAGGTCACATGCACCTGGCCGCCCTGGCGGTTGTACTTGATGGCATTGGACAGCAGGTTGATCATCACCTGCTTCAGGCGGGTGCTGTCTGCGTTGACAAAACACGGTGCAGCCACCCGCGCAAAGTGCAGATCAACCTCTTTTTTGAGCGCCTGTGGGGCCATCAGCGTCTGGCAGTCCAGCAGCACTTCGGGCAGCGACACTGGCTCGTGCGAGAGCGACAAACGCCCGGACTCGATGAGCGCCAGGTCCAGCACCTCGTTGATCAGCTCCAGCAGATACCAGCCAGCGCGCAGGATCTGCTCGATGCTGGCCTTTTGCCATTCGCTCGGCGGCGGTGTGCCAGACTCCATCAGTTGGGCAAAGCCCAGAATGGCGTTGAGCGGTGAGCGCAGTTCATGGCTCATGCCCGACAAAAAGTCCGACTTGGCCTGGTTGGCCTTGTCGGCTGCAGCGCGGGCGGCTTCGAGTTCGGTGGCTTTGTCACGCAAGACCTGATCGAGCCGCTCTCGCTCGACCTCGGCAGCGCGCCGCGCCGTGTTGTCGGTGCCAATCAGCAGATAGCCAATGATGGCCTTCTCTTCGTCGCGCAGCGCCGTCACCGACACCAGGGCAGGCAGGCGGCTGCCGTCTTTGCAGATGTAGGTCAACTCGTAAATATCTTCAATGCCGCGTGAGGCTTTGAACACCAGCGCTTCAAAGCCGGGGGCGATCACGGTGCCAAGCTCGTCACTCAAGGAGGTGGCACGTGCCACCAGTTCCTGTGGGTCGGAAATGTCCGCCGGGGTGATCTGGTTCATGACCTCGGCGGCGGTATAGCCCAGCATGCGCTCGGCACCCACGTTGAATATCTGGATCACGCCCTTGGCATCGGTGGCAATGCTGGAGAAGTTGGCGCTGTTGAAAATGGCGTTCTGCAGCGCCCCACCTTGTGCCTGGAGGTTGACCTGGTGCAACTGCCGACTGGCAACTTTGTGGGCTGCCAGCCAGGTGAAGAGTTTGGTGAAGTATGTCAAGGCAGTGAGCAGGTGACGCTGCCCCGTGGCAGCTAAAGAAAGAAGTGCGTTCAGCATAGCCACACCACCCTGCGCCTTCCGTGCGCTAGCGAACACAAATCTCAGTTTGTATAAAAAATTGGCCTCTACCCCTTATAGATAAAGGACCAGAAGCTATTTATTTTGATAAATCCGGGCCAACACCTACACTCAGGCCAGATGTAGCTCTGCAAAGCCACACAGCCCCACCGCTTACCACAGGATGAACTTCCATGACGAAAAAAACAGCGGGCATGACTGCCGGAGCATCGACCCCGGCAAAGGTTGCAACAACGCGGCGCGCCAAGGCCGCACCACAAGCTGCCCCTGGGCCAACGGCTGCTCCCGTCACCGCAATAGCTGCCCCCATAGCCTTCCCCATCGTCGGCATTGGCGCCTCAGCGGGTGGGCTGGCCGCCTTTGAGGCGTTTTTCTCTGGCATGCCCAAGAATGTTGCGCCCGGCATGGCCTTTGTCCTGATACAGCATCTGGCCCCCGACCATAAAAGCATGCTTGCCGAACTGATTCGCCGCTACACGCCCATGCCGGTGTATGAGGTGGAAGACACCATGACGGTCCAGCCCAACTGTGTCTATATCATCGCGCCCAACCGCGACATGGCCTTGATCGGTGGCAGCCTGCAGCTGCTGGAGCCTAGTGCGCCGCGCGGGCAGCGCCTGCCAATCAACTTTTTTTTCCGCTCACTGGCGGCAGACCAACGCGAACGGGCCATTGGTGTCGTGTTCTCTGGCACCGGCAGCGACGGCACCCTGGGTGTGCGCGCTATCAAAGACGCGGGCGGCATGGTCATGGCGCAAACCCCGGAGAGCACTGAATTTGACGGCATGCCGCGCAGCGCCATTGCCACCGGTTTGGTGGACTACTTGCTGGACCCCGCGCAGATGCCAGCGCAGCTCATCACCTATGTGACCTACGCCTTTGGAAAGTTGGCGCTACGCGCTGACAAACCGCTGCTGATCAACGACGGCGCGCTGAAGAAGATCTTTATCTTGCTGCGCACCCAGACCGGGCATGATTTTTCGCAGTACAAGCCCAGCACCATCCACAGGCGCATCGAGCGGCGCATGTCGGTGCACCAGATCAACGGCATTGACGACTATGTGCGCTACCTGCAGCAATACCCGGACGAAATCGACGCACTGTTTCGCGACCTGCTGATTGGCGTGACCAATTTCTTCCGCGACCCCGAGGCTTTCGAGGTGCTTGAAAAACAGGTCATTGCACAGCTGTTTGCTGGCAAACCTGGCATAGGCGGGGTGGTGCGTATCTGGGTGGCGGGCTGCTCCACCGGCGAAGAAGCCTACTCAATCGCCATCCTGCTGCAAGAGTACATGGAGTCCATCAAACAGAGCTACACCGTGCAGCTGTTTGCCACCGACATTGATACCCGTGCCATTGCCATCGCCCGCGCTGGGCTGTACCCGCTGGGCATTGCGACCGACATGACGCCGCAGCGTCTGGCACGTTTTTTCACGCCAGACCCCGACGGCGAGGGCTACCGCATCAACAAAAACATCCGCGACATGCTGGTGTTTTCCGAGCAGGACTTGATGAAGGACCCGCCGTTTTCCAGACTCGACCTGATCACCTGCCGCAACCTGCTGATCTACCTGAATGCCGATCTGCAGAAGCGCCTGATGCCGCTGTTTCATTACGCACTCAACCCGCAGGGCATGCTGTTTCTGGGCACCTCCGAGGGCATTGGCGACTTTCTGACGCTGTTTGCCACGCTGGACCGCAAAGCCAAGATCTACCAGCGCAAAGATGCCGAGGTCAAGGAACTGCGCTCACCCAGCCGGTTTGTGTCACCCCTCTCGGCGCTGGACGCAGCGCAGACGCGCGGACCGGGCAAGAATGCCTCAGCCGCCAAGCTGCCGCTGCGTGAACTGACCGAACAGGCCCTGCTGACCCAGGTGGCCCCGGCCGCTGCGCTGGTCAATGCCCTGGGCGACATTCTTTATCTGCATGGGCGCACCGGCATGTACCTGGAGCCCACCCCCGGCGAGGTGGCCGTGGCCAACATCCTGAAAATGGCGCGCGACGGCCTGCGTCCAGCACTGTCCAATGCACTGCGCCGCTGTGTTGTGGCACAAGAGCCGATGCACACATCGGGCCTGCGCGTCAAGACCAACGGCCATTACACCTGCATCAACCTGAGCGTGCACCCGGTGGCCACCCACCAGTCTGAAGCTGGAGGCGACGCGCCAGACCACACGTTACCGCGTCCTACCCCGGGCGATACGCACCTGTACTTGGTGACTTTGGAACAAGCCGCCGATCAGTCGCCCGACAAGACGGCCACGACCTTGACGAATGCCACCATCGACGCGTCCGTGCCATTGAATGCCGACGCGACGACTCAAATCGCGGCTCTGCGCGAAGAGTTGCGCGCCAAGGAAGAGTACCTGCAAAGCACCCAGGACGAACTGGAAAGCTCCAATGCAGAGCTGAAATCCAGCAACGAAGAGATGCAGTCGATCAACGAGGAACTGCAAAGCACCAACGAAGAGCTGGAGACATCCAAGGAAGAATTGCAGTCGGTGAACGAAGAGCTGTCCACCGTCAACAACGAGCTCAACGTGAAGGTGGAAGACCTGTCACGCCTGAACAATGACATGAACAACCTGCTGGCAGGCACTGGCATTGCTACCGTGTTTGTCGATCATCAACTGTGTATTCTGCGTTTCACGCCCACCGCCTCCAAGCTCATCAACCTGATTGCCAGCGACGTGGGTCGCCCGGTAGGGCACATCGTCTCCAACCTGGTAGGCTACAACAGCCTGGTGGCCGATGTGCAGGCCGTGCTCGACACCCTGGTACCGAAAGACGTGCAAGTGCAAACAATGGATGAGGCCTGGTTCACCATGCGCATCCGCCCCTACCGCACGCTGGACAACGTGATTGAGGGCGCGGTAATCACCTTCAGCGATATCACCGATCTCAAACGCGCTGAAATGGCGCTGGAACAAGCCAACCGATTGGCACGCCTGGCGGTGGTGGTGCGTGATGCGACTGACGCCATCACCGTGCAGGACATGCAGGGCCGAACCCTGGCCTGGAACCCTGGCGCCGAGCGCCTGTACGGGTGGACCGAGGCACACGCGCTGCAAATGAATGTGCGCGAGCGAATTCCGGCCGAACTGCGCGCCGAGGCCCTGAGCCGGGTGCACCAGCTCAGCCAGGCCGAGGTGCTGGAGCCCTACCTGACGCAGAGGCTCACCCAAAGTGGCAAGCTCGTCAATGTGTCGCTAACGGCCACGGCACTGGTCAACGAGGCAGGCAAGGTATATGCCGTTGCGACGACTGAGAGGGTTCGGGAATCTGACGCCTGAATCGTCAAAACGCCACCATGCCTGCCGCAGGGCCGAGGCGGCGCTGAGCGGGACCACAAACACCGCTGGTCACGCCTCGAATTTGTCACCTTATGAGATGCAGGTCCAACTGCATGAATTGCAGGTACACCAGATCGAGTTGGAGATGCAAAACGAGGAACTGCGCCACACGCAGTTGGCGCTGCAGACTTCACGCGACAGCCATGCCGACTTGTACGACCATGCGCCAACGGGTTACCTGTGCATCAGCGATATCGGGCTGATTACCCAGGCCAACCTGACTGCCGCCACCCTGCTGGGCACACCTCGCAGCCAACTGATCCAACAGCCGCTGAGCCACTTCATCTTCCGGGATGACGAAGAGGCGTGTCGGTGAATGGGTGATCGACACTGCGCTGGCACAGATCACGCAGTGGCAGGCGCAGGGTCTGAGCCTGCAAGTCAGCGTCAACGTGAGGGCACATCAGTTACAGCAGTCCAACTTTGTGGCCCGCCTGCGCCTTTCACCGCAAGGTAATTGCCGAGGGCGTGGAAACCATTGCCCATGGCAGCATGCTGCTGCAACTGGGCTGCGAACTGGCACAGGGCTACGGTATTGCCCGCCCCATGCCCGCCGATGCCATTCCCGGCTGGGTGACGACCTGGAAGCCCGATACAGCCTGGACCGCAAACGCCAGCGTGGTCGCCGGTTTTATATAAGAAATATCCTTCTAGCCATTTGTTTATAAGCACTTACAGCTATTAACTATATAGCATCAGTGACACAGGATTTATCTGGCACTGTGTACGCAGACGCACAGACATGACCCAGCCCCAAAGCCAACAATGAAGCTTCGTCCGTGGCGACATTCAACGCTGCCACGATTGAAGGTGTACATGTTCGTCTGGAGAAATTTGCCATGAAACTCAATACTCGTTTCTACGCCGCAGTGTCGGCTGTGCTGCTGGGCTCATCCCTTGTCTTGGGTGGCTGCTCCGGTATGACACGTCAGGAAACAAGCACCGCCACGGGTGCTGTCGTTGGTGGTGTTGTGGGCAACGTGCTTTGCGGCGGGCTGGCCTGCACCGGTGCTGGCGCTGCTGTGGGCGGCGTCATCGGCCACGAGGTCGCGAAATAAGCGCAGACGCGCGGGGATTGCGCGTTGACGCCCAAGCAGACTTTCTGAAGGCAACACAACCCGCCCCAGTCGCATGCCAAATGCGCCTTGAATGCTACAAAGAATATATCCTCATGTTCAGAAAATCCGGGGGCTTCTGGTTCATGGCGATTCCTTATTAATCGTGATGAAGCCCGTCGGCGCACCCACCATCTGCCGGGCGTCCAACCAGGCATCAAACTGCTCAGCGGTCACCGTGCCCAGCGCCAGCGCGGCCTCGCGCAGCGTCGTGCCATGCGCCTGGGCGTGTTTTGCAATGGCCGCTGCTCGGTCGTAGCCGATGTGTGGTGCCAAGGCCGTGACCAGCATCAGCGAGCTTTGCAGCAGCGCGTCCACGCGTGCCTGATTGACCGCGATGCCCGCCACGCAATGCCGTGAAAAACTGCGCATGGCGTCGGCCAGCAGACGCAGGCTGTCGAGCGTGTCCAGGGCGATCAGGGGCTTGTACACGTTAAGCTCAAACTGGCCCTGGCTGGCGGCAAAACCAATCGCCACGTCGTGCCCTATGACTTGGGCGCAGACCATGGTCAGCGCCTCGACCTGGGTCGGATTCACCTTGCCGGGCATGATGGAACTACCGGGCTCGTTTTGCGGCAGGGTCAGTTCACCGAGCCCGGCGCGTGGCCCGCTGGCCATCAGGCGGATGTCGTTGGCAATTTTGGTGAGGGCCACCGCCAGCATCTTCAGGCTGGCATGCAGCGCCACCAGCGCTTCATGGCCCGCCATGGCGGCAAACAGGTTGTCGGCCTGGCGCAATGGCAAACCCAGCCGCTTGGCCAGCGCGGCGCACACCCGCGCGCCAAATTCCTGGTGGGTGTTAAGCCCGGTGCCGACGGCCGTGCCGCCCATGGCCAGCGTGTGCACGGCACCGAGTGCGAATTGCAGGCTGTTCTTGCACAGCGCCAGTTGCGCACCGTAGCCGCCCAGTTCCTGGCCCAGCGTGACCGGTATGGCGTCTTGCAGATGGGTGCGGCCAATCTTCACCACCGATGCAAACGCCGCAGCCTTGGTCGCCAGCGCCGCGCATAACTCGTCCAAAGCGGGCAGCAGCGCCTGTTGCACCTTGAGCGCCACGGCGATGTGCATGGCGCTGGGGAACACGTCGTTGGAGGACTGCCCTAGATTGACATCGTCGTTGGGGTGGACCGTTTGGCCGACTCCTGCGCCCTGCCCCAGCGCACGGCTGGCCAGCGTGGCGATCACCTCGTTGACGTTCATGTTGCTTTGCGTGCCCGAACCGGTTTGCCACACCGACAAGGGAAACTCCGCGTCAAACTCGCCGCTGGCCACACGCTCTGCCGCGTCAGCAATAGCTTGTGCCTTGAGCGGGTCTTGCAACTGCAAGTAGCGGTTGACGTTAGCGCTGGCCCATTTGATCCAGGCCAGAGCGTGAATGATGTCGGGCGGCATACGTTGCTCGCCAATGGCAAAAAAATGCAGGCTGCGTGCCGTTTGCGCACCCCACAGCACCCCTGCGGGCACGCTGACCGTGCCAAAGCTGTCGCTGACATTGCGAGGCGGGCCATCGTCAGGCACAACGGGCGCTTGAGGCGGGCTGATTAGAGACATGCTGAACTCCTTTGATAGGCGCTGATGATCCTAAAGAGCGTTTGGCAAAACAGATGTTCGCCAACGCACAGACAGACCTCATGCGTGGCAGCGATGCCCATCCTCTGCTCAGGGTCATCTGAACCGCCAACGTTCGCTACCGCACGGTCAGGGGCAAAGTACTGGCGCAACATGAATCTTTTTTTTGGAGAATCACATGCCCCAATTTCACATCGCCGTCATCGTGGGTAGCCTGCGCCAGGACTCCTTCAACAAGAAGCTGGCCACGGCGCTGGCCCGGCTGGCACCAGCAGATTTCACCTTCACGCAGGTCCAGATCGGCGACTTGCCGCTGTACAACCAGGACGACGACACGCATCAGGCGGCGTCGGTGGTCCGGCTGAAATCGGAGATCAAGGCGGCGCAAGGCTTGCTGTTTGTCACGCCTGAATACAACCGGTCCATGCCCGGCGTGTTGAAGAACGCCATTGACAACGCCTCTCGCCCCTATGGCGACAGCGCCTGGTCCGGCAAACCCGCTGGTGTGCTGGGCGTGTCAGTGGGTGCCATCGGCACCGCGATGGCACAGCAGCATTTGCGCAACGTGCTGGCCTATCTGAATGTGCCAACGCTAGGCCAGCCCGAGGCCTTCATCCAGGCCAAGGATGATTTGTTCAACCCGGACGGCGGCATTGGGGAAGGCAGCAGGAAGTTTATGCAAAGCTGGATGGACCTGTATGTGGCATGGGTCAGGAAACATGCGGCATGAACAAGCCCATTCACCACTTCAGTGAGTTGTTTGCGCAGCTTGGGCTGCCCAATGACGCCCAAAGCATCGCGCAGTTTTTGACCTCTCACGCATCGATGGCGCGTGGCGTGAGATTGCCCGATGCACCCTTCTGGACCAGCTCGCAAGCCGCCTTTCTGCGGGAATCCCTGAACCAGGATTCCGACTGGTCTGACCAGGTGGATCAGTTGAGCGAGGCACTGCAGGATTCTCTTTGATGCCACTGATTGCCACCTGAACAGCGCCTTACTCAACCCGAAAAACGGACCGGGTTTGCGCATCACAACCCGTCGATCAGCGAGCTATGACCTGACCGTTGGCATCAGACAGGACAATTTCCACCCGCCTATTGAGCTGGCGGTTTTGGGCCGTGTCATTGGCCGCTGCCGGGAATGATTCGCCGTAGCCGCGCATGGCCACGCGTCCGGGAACGATGCCCATCTGTTGCAAGGCGGCTTGCACGGCACTGGCGCGGCGCTCTGAAAGTCCCTGGTTATAGGCTGCTGTTCCTGTACTGTCGGTAAAACCTTCCACCAACACATTGCGCTGCGGGTTGTTTTGCAGAATATCGGCGAGTTTCTGGGCGGCGGCTAGGCCATTGCTGTTCAAGCGGGCCTGATCGGTAGCAAACAACACGTCGCCCATGGTGATGACCATGCCACGATCGGTTTTTTTGGCCGCCAGGTCGGCCAACTGGGCTTCAAGCTGGGCGTTGCGCAACTGAGCGCTGGCGGCGGCGTCTTGCGCCATGAGGGTTTGCTGTTGGGCATGCGCGGCATCGTTTTGCGCCAGCAAGGCGGCCTGAGCGGCGCGGTTGGCGCGAATCTGTGCTGCATTGGCCTCGTTGGTACGCTGGTCCAGCATCAGTTGGTCACGCTGCTTGCCCGCATTGGCCACCTCAGCCTCAGCGATTCTGCGCTTGGTGACTTCTTGTGTGAGGGCAATTTGCTGCCGTGCCAGGTACGCCAGCTTGTCGATATCTGCATCGCTGTTGCGGTCTGCCGCGCTGGCATCCGCTTTTGCCATGGCATCGCTGGCTTTTTGCATCTCCAATGGTGCGTAGGTGGCGACATTCGGACTGGCTTGCGCCATGCGGTACTCGACATGCGTCTGGTCCAGCAGTGTCGTAGCTTTGGGGCCAGTCGCGCAGGCTGCAAGCAAGGCAGCCACAGCCAGAAACGTTGGGGTCAGGTATTTGTCGTTCATGAGAGTGTCCAGTGGGTGAAGGGGAGGAAATGGCGCAGAGGTGTTAAAGATTGCGCTCAAGCTCTGCACGCAACACGCGAATATCTTCCTGTAAGGCATCAGCAGCGGCTTGCGCCTTGGCCGAGTTGGCTTTGCCCTGAGCCAGCTTGGCATCGGCCTGGGCCTGTGCTGCCAAATCGCGCGCCAGTTTGTAATCTTTGGCGGCCATGGCCTTGTTGGCCAGCTCCAGCTTGTCGCGAGCGGAGGTCATCTCCGCCGGGGCATATTCCACGCCACCGGCACCTACAGCATTCGCCACGGCAGCCTTTGAAACGGCCACATCTGCGGTTGCGGGGGTTTTCAGGCTGCTGCAGCCCACGGCCAACGCAGCTGCAACGCTGAACAAGGCTGTGAGCCAGCATCTTGAGTATGTCATCATCATCCATCTCCTGTAGATCCATCAAGCGCAGGATCGCTCTTGAAGGAAACAGTTATAGGTGGATGCGTAAAACGCGTCTGTTCGCTAGCACACAGCTACCATGGGGCGAGGCTACTCAACCATCGTGCTGAATTGAGCGGCGGCTGTACGCCTGAATGCACCCTTAACTACAGGTTGAATTTAATGTGGCGGCACGATCCGCTTGGGCTCCACATCCGTGACCTCTGCCACGTCCGTCACATCCTTCACCTCAGCATCAACCACGTTGTCGGGCATGGGGGCGCCGCCTGGTTGCCCGAATCCGCGCTGATTGAAACGCTGCCACACTGCTTGTCGGTTCACCTGAAATGTCCATGGACTGACTGGTTGACCGGTCAATTTGGCCCACAGCGCGCGCAGTAGCCACAGGATCAGAATCACGAAACCGGCCGCCATCAGACTGGCAAAGAACACCAGCGCGGCCAGCAACAGGCCCACGCGCACCACAAAGCCCAGCAATTTCAACAACACATCACTCAAAACATCACTCCTTGTGAACTGAGCACATGGGGCAAGCGGCCCACATTGCAAGCCACTTTACCTGGGCTATACAGGCAGTGTCTGCCCGCGCACGCGTCGCAGCACCGCATAGGGCGGCAACCCTTGCAGCATGCGTCGCCCGAACGCCATGGACAGCAGGCGCTTGTCGTAACACACCACCCGCGCCTGATCGTCTTCGGTACGGATGGCGCGCCCGGTCCACTGCAGCAGGCGAATGCCAGTGGCGGGCACCACCAACTCGGAAAACGGGTCGCGGCCTTCGCGCTTGAGCCACTCAGAGCGCGCTTCTTCCACCGGGTCAGAGGGGGACGCAAACGGCAGCTTGGTGATGAACACCGTTTCGCACAGTTGACCGGGCAGGTCCAGGCCTTCGCCAAACGACTGCATGCCAAATATCACCGACGGCTGGCCCGATTCGACCCGCGCGGTGTGGCTGCCCAACAGGCGCGAGCGCGACATCTGCCCTTGCACCAGCACCACGCCCAGTAGCGCCGTGTCCAGCGCATCCACCGCCGCTTTCATCTGCACGCGCGAGGTGAACAACACCAGCGCGCCGTGCGCCACCAACCGCAGGTCGGCCTGCAAGGCGGCCACCATCTCGCGCGTGAAGCTCTCCACGTGGCGCGGGTCGGCGGCGGTTTCCACCACCAGCAATTGGCCCTGCGTGCGGTAGTCAAACGGGCTGTCCACCGCCAGTGTGGACACATGGTCCAACGTATCGAGCCCGGTTTCGCCCAAAAAGTAGTCAAAGCTGCCACAACTGGTGAGCGACGCCGAGGTCACGACCGCGCCACGCACCTGACTCCACAGATGCCTGCGCAGCAGTTCACCGGGCACGATCGGGCAAGCATGCGCACTCAAAGACACCAGACCGCTGCTGGTGTCGGACTTGAGCCACTTGGCCATGGGTTGCGTGTCATGTGCCAGCAGCATGGCGGAGGTGCCCAACACGCTGTTGAGCTTGGGTGCCATCTGGCCCAGCCTGGCGTATTGCACCGAGCACTGCGCGGCTTGCGGCGGGTCTTCCTTGGCGCGCAGCTTCAACTCGGCGCCCAGCGCCTCCAGCACTTCCGACAGGCCACGGGCGTGGCCGTGAATCAACGTCATCGGATCGATGAAGGCCTCCGGCAGCACGCCGTCCGGGAAACGGTGCACGATGTCATAGCTGGCGGTCACGCCGCGCAGCAAATCCATGGTGATGCGGCCCGCATCCAGCAGCGCGGTTTTGAGCTGCTGGGCCAGCGTGGTCACATCCTGCTCCACGGCCACGCCCATCTTTTCGGCCACCTCGTGCAAGGTCTTGGGCAGTTTGTCGAGCCAGCGCAGGCCGCTCAAATCCATGGCGCCAGAAAACTGGTCCAGCGCCACGGCGGGCAGGTGATGGCCTTCGTCAAACACCACCAGGCAGTTGTCCAGGTCCGGCAGCGCCTTCATGCCCAGCGATGCCAGCACCAGGTCGTGATTGGCCACAATGACCTGGGCTTGAGCCAGCAGCGTGCGGGCGTTGTAGTAGCTGCAGCTGCGAAACAACGGGCAGTGCCGTGCCGTGCAAGTGTGGCGCTCAGTGGCCACGGTGGCCCAATCACGCGGCTCGGGCTGGTCAGACAAGCTGTCGCGGTCACCATCCCACTGCCCTGCCGCCAGCGCATTGGCCAGTGTGTCGTACAAGGCCATGCGGCGCTCTTCGGGGTCTTGCCAGTCTTGCCCCTTGAGCTGCTTGGCAAATGCGGTGGGTGGCGGTGGGGCATCTTCATCCACACCAAACAGTTCACTGCCTTCACTGCCACCGCTGCCCGCAAGGCGTTCCAGCTTGAGCTTGCAAACATAGCGCCCGCGGCCCTTGGCCAGCGCGTAGACAAAGGGCGTGTCCAGCGCCGCCGCCAGCGCGGGCAGGTCTTTGGTCATCAATTGTTCTTGCAGCGCCACCGTGGCGGTGGACACCACGACCCGCGTCTTGCGCGCCAGTGCCATGGCGACGGTCGTTGACAGGTACGCAGCTGACTTGCCCACGCCAGTGCCAGCCTGAATCACGGCAATGGCTTTCTCGGGGTCTGCGTGGTCACCCAGTGCGACGTTGTGCAGCGCGGTGGCAATGCGCTCAGCCATCTCGCGCTGGCCGGTGCGAGAGCGGAAAGCCGGGGTGGCGGCCACCATCTGGTCAAACGCTGCCAGCGACAGCTCAGCCAAGTTTTGATCAGTCAAAGCAGCAATTGCCTGGAAGGCAAAATATTTAGCCTTGGGAATGGGCGGTCGGAAAAAGAAAAAAGGGTTGAAAAGAAATTATTCTTTTCAACCCTTTGAGAGTTTGGTCGGTGTGAAAGGATTCGAACCTTCGACCCCTTGCACCCCATGCAAGTGCGCTACCAGGCTGCGCCACACACCGAAGCTCATGATTATAGCGGTAGCCAAGTCGGATATCAGAAGTCATGAGCCAGAAGCTCACGAATTTCACCGAGTTCCCTGCGCACATGCTGCAGAGTGTTTGTGGACATGTCCGTTCCGGGTGCCAACGTCAAATCCTCAAAATCACCAAATTGGGAGTTGGGTACCTCGATGACCTCCACACCCTCCAACAAAACCTCGCCGTTGTGAGATTTGTCGCGTTCATGCTGCAAAAGCTCTTGCATTTTGTTGCGCGCACCACTGATCGTGAATCCCTGGTCGTACAGCAAGTCACGAATACGGCGAATCATCAGCACCTCATGGTGTTGGTAATAGCGGCGATTACCGCGACGCTTCATCGGTCGCAGTTGCGTGAATTCCTGCTCCCAATAGCGCAGCACATGTGGCTTGACACCACACAAATCGCCGACTTCACCGATAGTGAAGTAGCGTTTGGCGGGGATGGAAGGAAGAGAATTCTCCATTGAAATCAATGAAATATCTGCAAAAGCTTGCAGGTTACTCTAAGTCGACAGTGCCTGTAAAGCAGGCGATGCATCGATTTTGACGCTGTTGACTCAGGGCAAAAAGCGTGATGACGAAAAACCCTGTTCCTGAATTTGCTCTTTGAGCTTGTGGCTGGCGTGAAAAGTAACCACCCGGCGCGCTTCAATGGGAATGGCCTCGCCCGTGCGCGGGTTGCGCCCAGGCCGGGGTGCCTTGGTGCGGATTTGGAAATTCCCAAATCCGGTGATTTTGATGTCATCACCGTCCACCAAACTTTGCGCCACTAGATCAAAGAACGCGTCAATCATGTCCTTGGACTCGCGCTTGTTCAGTCCAATTTGCTCAAAAAGCAGTTCTGCCAATTGGGCTTTCGTCAACGCAGGGGTTTCGAGGGATTCAACGGTGATGTCCATGGGGGCTCTTTTTTGTAACACGCTATTTTGCACCCACTCAGGTACGTTGACGGGCACCAATCTTTTCAGCCAATGTAGCAACAACAGCTGCAACGGTGGCATCGATTTGACTCTCGGTCAGGGCTGCATCTTCTTTTGCATTGAGCGTCAAGCGCACAGCCATGCTCTTTTCAGCCGACTGCCCCATACCCGTTACCGACGATTTCGGGCGATAGATGTCAAACAACAGAGCATCGCGAAGCACCCCATCGACTGGAGCTGCCCAGATGGCCGCCATCAATGCATCATGGGTGACACGTTCATCCACCAGCACTGCGATGTCGCGCTCCACGGCTTGAAACTTGGGTACGGCTTTGAAACGGGGAACGTCGCGGTGCAATACAGCGTCCAAATCGATCTCAAACAATATCGGCGCCTGATTCAGGTCGTAAGACTGACGCCATTTGGGATGCAACTCACCCACAAAGCCAACATCAACACCGTCAACGACCACCTTGGCACAACGCCCAGGGTGCATGGCGGGATGTTCGGTCGGTACAAAAGTCGCCCGCGCGGGCGCCAACAAGGCTTCCAGATCGCCCTTGACATCGTAAAAATCGACCGCACGCTCTTTCACACCCCACTCGGGCGCATCAATCGCACCCGCAGCCAGTCCCGCCAAGCGCATGGGCTGGTCAAAGCCTTGAACGGTGGTGTCAGAGTTGAGCACTCCGGCGTCCCGCAGAAACACCCGACCTATCTCGAACACACGCACACGCTGTGCCTTGCGGTCTTGATTGAACTTTAAAACCTGTAGCAAAGAGCCCAGCAAAGACGAGCGCATCACGCTCATTTGACTGGCAATTGGGTTCAACAACTTGATGGGATTGGGATTACCAGCCAACTCGTGCTCCCAGCGCTCTTCGACAAAGCTGAAGTTGATGGTTTCCTGGTAACCCCGAGCCGCCACCGCGCGACGCACGGCGAATTCACCACGACGCGCCTCTGGCCGGATTTTGGCTGTGATGGGCGCTTGTGGCGGTGTCGCTGGCAGATTGTCATAACCCACAACCCGCGCCACTTCTTCAATCAGATCTTCTTCTATCTGGATATCAAATCGGTACGACGGTGCAGTGACCGACAACACGCCATCGCCCTCCACTACCGGCAAACCCAAGCCTTTGAGCGCGTTGGCGCACTGCGCTTGCGTCAGCGGCATGCCCAGCACTTTGATGGCGCGTGCCACGCGCAGGTTCACCACAACGGGCTTGGGCATGGCCACCTGCTGGTCATCCATCGGACCACACACGGTTTGTGGCGTGCCACAGATGTCGACAATAAGCTGGGTGATGCGCTCAATATGCTCCACGGTCAGCTCGGGATCAACCCCTCGTTCAAATCGGTGCCCGGCATCGGTAGAAAAATTGAAACGGCGCGAACGCCCGGCAATCGCCCTGGGCCACCAGAAAGCGGCTTCAACATAGACGTTTTGCGTGTCGTCCGATACGGCAGTGGCATCGCCACCCATGATGCCTGCCAAAGACTCGACCTGCTGGTCATCGGCGATCACACCCACCTGGCCATCCACAGTGACTGTGTTGCCGTTGAGCAGCTTGAGTTGTTCACCCGGTTGACCCCAACGCACGTCCAGTCCACCATGAATTTTGTCCAGATCAAAAATGTGTGACGGCCGCCCCAATTCGAACATCACATAGTTTGAGATGTCCACCAGCGCCGTCACGCTGCGTTGCCCACAACGTGCCAGCCGATCCACCATCCAGGCAGGGGTCGCGGCTTTTGGGTTGACACCGCGAACAACACGACCAGAAAAACGACCACACAGATCGGGGGCACTGACCTTGACTGGCAACACATCGCTTGCCGTTGCGGCAATTGATTGAAATACAGGCGTCGTCAATGGCGTGCCAGTGAGTGCAGAAAGCTCTCTCGCCACACCAAAAACACTCAGGCAATGCGCAAGGTTGGGCGTGAGTTTGAGGGTGAACAAGGTATCGTCCAAGTTCAGGTGCTGGCGGATGTTTTCGCCCAAAACAGCGTCGACCGACAATTCCAGCAGACCACCGTGGTCTTCGGACAGCTTGAGCTCGCGCGCCGAGCACAGCATGCCGTGGCTTTCCACGCCACGCAGCTTACCCACTTTGATCAAAAACGGCTTGCCATCCTCACCGGGTGGTAGTTCAGCTCCCACCATGGCGCATGGCACCTTGATGCCCACGCGGGCATTGGGCGCACCGCAAACGATGGTCAGCAGCGCAGGCTGACCGACGTCCACCTGACACACACGAAGCCGGTCGGCGTTGGGGTGTTGAACAGCGTCCTTGATTTCCCCCACAACAATGCCATGAAACGGCGGCGCCACAGGATTCAGTTCCTCCACCTCCAGACCAGCCATGGTCAGGGTCTCGGAAAGTTGGGCAGTAGTCAGGGGTGGGTTGCAGAATTCGCGCAACCAAGATTCAGGGAATTGCATAGGGGATGATTTGAAAAGTCACTAAACAGCGATGGATGCTTAAGCCAGAAACACCACGAAACCGGCTTTGTCGGCCCGTCGGTGTTGCCCCCTTGGGGGGGAGGCGGCTACACGAAGTGAGCAAGCAACGGGGGGCGTCATTGTTCTATCGGAATTGCGATAAAAAACGAATATCACCGTCAAAAAACAGACGCAGATCGTTCACCCCATAGCGCAGCATGGTCAACCGATCAGGCCCCATGCCAAACGCAAAACCAATGTAGCGCTCAGGGTCCAGCCCCATGTTGCGAATCACATTGGGGTGCACCTGGCCTGAGCCCGCGACCTCAAGCCAACGCCCAGCCAGCGGGCCACTGGGAAACTGGATGTCGATTTCGGCGCTGGGCTCGGTGAACGGGAAAAAACTGGGACGAAAACGCAGCACCAAATCATTGTTTTCGAAAAACGTGCGGCAGAAATCGGTGAAGACGAATTTCAAATCCTTGAAGCTGATGGCCTCGCCAACCCAGAGGCCTTCACACTGGTGAAACATGGGCGAATGCGTGGCATCGCTATCCACCCGGTAAGTGCGCCCTGGCGCAATAACACGAATCTCGGGCATGGCGCCAGCAAACAGGCTGCCTTCTGGCGCACCGCCGTCAACGGCCAGGCGGTGTTTCTTGACATGCTGCACAGCATGGCGGATCTGCATTGGGCTGGTATGGGTACGCAGCAAATTGGGCGCTGTAGCGGAGCCACCTTCGACATAAAAAGTATCGTGCATCGAACGTGCAGGGTGGTCCTCAGGCGTGTTCAGCGCCGTGAAGTTGAACCAGTCAGACTCAATCTCAGGTCCTTGCGCCACTTCGAAACCCATGGAGCCAAAAATGGATTCGATGCGCTCCAGCGTCAGCGATACAGGGTGCAAACCACCTGGTCCGCGTTGGCGGCCAGGCAAAGTCACATCCAGTGCTTCAGCTTGCAACTGGGCCTGCAATTCTGCGTCGGCCAGCGCTTGTCGGCGGGCGTTGAGTGCGGCCTCAATCGCCTGCTTGGCGAGATTGATGGCCGCGCCCAATGTTTTTTTCTCATCGACCGATAACGCAGCCATGCCTTTCATCAGTTCAGTAATGCGACCTGACTTGCCCAGATACTGCGCCTTGGTGTTCTCAAGTTCTGCTGGCGTATGGGCTAATAAAAAGGCGGCACTGGCGCTGTCAACAACGGTCTGTAAGTCATTCATAAGGAGTCAAATTTTTGATCAAGGAAAAAAGGGCTAGCGCTATTTAAAGCTCTAGCCCCTGTCTCTGTTGCAGAGTCAGCTATCCTAAATATAGCCAACGATCAGTACTCAAGCTGCCAGTTTGGCCTTGACTTGTTCCACGATACCGGCAAACGCTGCCATGTCATGCACGGCGATATCGCTCAGCACCTTGCGGTCGATCTCGATACAAGCTTTCTTCAGCCCATTAGCAAACTGGCTGTAGGTCATGCCACACTGACGGGCAGCGGCATTAATACGGGCAATCCACAACTGACGGAAGACACGTTTTTTGGTACGACGGTCACGGTAGGCATATTGCCCTGCTTTCATGACCGCTTCTTTGGCGACCCGGAAAACATTACCGCGACGACCACGGAAACCTTTTGCAAGGGCCAGAACTTTTTTGTGGCGGGCGTGAGCCGTTACACCACGTTTGACGCGAGGCATGTGATTACTCCTTGTTCGTCGTTAATTAAAGACCACGGCAAGGCAGCATCTGTGCCATGCGACCCATATCGGTCTCATGAACAGCAGTTGCACCACGCAGATGGCGTTTATTTTTGGTGGTCTTCTTGGTCAGAATGTGACGTTTGAAGGCTTGACCGCGCTTGACGGTGCCACCTGGACGGACGCGGAAGCGTTTCTTCGCCGCGCTCTTGGTCTTCATTTTGGGCATTTTCATGCTCCTTTTTACATTGTGCTCGTGAGGCGTCTGCAAACACTTTGCAGCCTTGATGGCCCCGAGCCACTTTTAAGTGACGGAAAATTTCCCCTCACTGCTTTCAAAACAAGGTTTGATGATCATGACCACCAAACCCGGTTCTAAAACTTGTCAGACATCCCTAAACAGAATCCCGCTCCATCAAACTGACACTGAAGCGCTTTCTGCCACAACAGGCTTAACAACCTGCTTTTTACGTCCCGGCGCAATCATCATGATCATCTGACGACCCTCGAGCTTGGGAAACTGTTCGACCAGAATTGAATCACCCAACTCATCACGAATGCGGTTCAACAACGCCATCCCCAAATCCTGGTGGGTGATTTCGCGCCCCCGGAAACGCAAGGTAATCTTGCACTTATCACCTTCAGCCAAAAAGCGCTTGATATTGCGCATTTTGATGTTGTAGTCACCGTCATCGGTACCCGGACGGAACTTAATCTCTTTGATTTCGATCACGGTCTGCTTGGCCTTGGCCTCAGCAGCCTTTTTCTGTTCCTGGTACTTGAACTTGCCGTAATCCATCAAACGGCAAACTGGCGGTATGGCTGTTGCAGCGATTTCCACCAAATCAACATCCAGATCGCCAGCCATACGCAACGCCTCCATGAGGCTCACGACACCAAGCGGTTCGTTATCCACACCAGAAAGGCGAACTTCTGGCACCATGATTTCCCGATTCAATCGGTGTTTGCGTTCTTCGCGCTGACGGCGATCACGAAATTCGGTAGCGATGACTTAATCCTTCACAAAACTGCTACCACAAGTAGTAGCTAAAACCGCACAACACACGCCTGTGCCATGGCTTTTTTGGCCTGCAACTTAAGTGTTCGATTTGCGAGCAACATCGGCTGATAATTTCTGTGAGAAATCTTCCAGGGACATCACTCCAAGGTCTTGACCACCTCGGGCGCGCACTGCAACGGCACCAGACGCCATCTCTTTGTCGCCAATCACGATCAGATAAGGCACTTTCTGCATTGAATGCTCGCGTATTTTATACGTGATTTTTTCGTTACGTAAGTCCGACTGAACCCTAAACCCTTGATTTTGCAGCGTTTTGACGACGTTCCGAGCGTAATCTGCCTGCGCATCGGTGATATTGAGCACCATCACCTGCACCGGTGCCAGCCACAAAGGCAGTGCGCCAGCAGTTTCTTCAATCAAAATTCCGATGAAACGCTCCAGACTGCCAACAATGGCGCGGTGCAGCATCACGGGGCGATGGCGAGCACCGTCTTCACCCACGTATTCGGCATCCAGACGCTCAGTCATGAAGAAATCGACCTGAATCGTTCCACATTGCCACTGACGGCCAATGGCATCTTTCAACGTGTATTCGATCTTGGGGCCATAGAACGCGCCTTCGCCCGGAGAAATTTCATACTCACAACCTGAGCGACGCAAGCTCTCAATCAGCGCGTGCTCAGCCTTGTCCCAACTTTCGTCACTGCCGATACGCGCCTCAGGCCGGGTGGCCACCTTGTAGATGATCTTGCTGAAGCCAAAGTCTTGATAGACCTTTTGCAGCAACGCGGTGTATGCCACGCACTCATCCAAAATCATATCTTCGGTGCAGAAAATATGACCATCATCCTGCGTGAAAGCGCGTACTCGCATGATGCCGTGCAAACCACCAGTGGGCTCGTTGCGGTGACACTGACCAAACTCACCATAGCGCAGTGGCAGATCACGGTAGCTCTTGATACCCTGCTTGAAAATCAGGATATGACCCGGGCAGTTCATCGGCTTGAGCGCGTAATCACGTTTTTCCGACTCGGTGGTGAACATGTTGTCGCGGTATTTGTCCCAATGACCTGTTTTTTCCCACAAGCCCTTGTCCAGGATCTGCGGGCCTTTGACCTCCTCGTAGCCGTTATCGCGGTAAACCTGACGCATGTACTGCTCCACCGCCTGCCAAACCGCCCAGCCTTTGGGATGCCAGAAAACAGTACCCGGCGAATGCTCGTCAATGTGAAACAGATCCAGTTCACGACCCAGCTTGCGGTGGTCACGCTTTTCAGCTTCTTCAAGCATCTTCAGGTGTGCTGCCAAATCTTCCTTGGTGGCCCAGGCAGTACCGTAGATACGCTGCAGCATCTCATTCTTGTGATCACCGCGCCAGTAAGCCCCAGCCACCTTCATAAGCTTGAAGTGTTTGAGCTTGCCGGTGCTGGGCACGTGAGGGCCACGGCACAGGTCTTCGAAGCTGCCTTCGCGGTACAGGCTCACGTCTTCATTGGACGGGATGCTGGCAATGATTTCGGCCTTGTAATGTTCGCCCATGCCTTTGAAATAGGCCACCGCCTCGTCACGTGGCAACACACGACGCGTCACAGGTTCGTCCTTGTTGGACAACTCAATCATGCGCTTTTCAATCACCGCCAGGTCGTCCATCGTGAACGGGCGCTCGAAAGAAAAGTCATAGAAAAAGCCGTTTTCAATCACCGGGCCAATCGTCACCTGTGCTTGCGGGAACAACTGTTTGACGGCATAGGCCAGCAAGTGCGCAGTGGAGTGGCGGATGACTTCCAGCCCCTCGGCATCCTTGGCAGTGATGATGGCCAACTTGGCGTCGGCATCGATCAGGGTGCTGGTATCAACGGTCTTGCCGTTGACCTTGCCCGCCAAAGCGGCCTTTGCCAGACCTGAACCAATGGAAGCTGCGACTTCGGCCACCGTCACTGCACCGGGGTAGTCACGTTGCGAGCCGTCTGGGAGCGTAATTTGAACCATGATGATCTGGGGATAAAAAATTGAACAAAAAAAAACGCGGATTGGTCCGCGTTTTACTATTATTTATGAAGCGCTTAGTGCACAAGGCACGCGGGCTACGGCCTTATTTCTTCAATAACTTTGCCGTTGTCGTTCGCGGTGTCATAACCAAGTGCCTTTCTCGCTCTTGTCAATGTTGAATGCACGGATTTTAGCCACAGTCTGAATACTCCATAAAAAAAGGCCGACAGCCCACACGGGCCGCCAGCCTCTCCCCTCCTCGGGTTCTTCTTGGATTCTTGGTAACTTAGGCTTAGTGGAACTGTTCTTCTTCGGTGGAACCAGTCAGCGCCTTGACGCTGCTGGAGCCGCCTTGAATGACCGTGGTCACATCGTCGAAGTAGCCTGCGCCCACTTCCTGCTGGTGTGACACAAAGGTGTAACCCTTGTCGCGTGCAGCAAATTCCTGTTCCTGCACCATTTCGGTGTAGTGCTTCATGCCTTCGCCGCGAGCATAAGCATGGGCAAATTGGAAAGTGTTGAACCAATTGATGTGGATACCGGCCAGCGTGATGAACTGGTATTTGTAGCCCAACGCAGCCAGGTCTTCCTGGAAGGAAGCAATCTGTTTGTCGTCCAGATTTTTCTTCCAGTTGAAGGACGGCGAGCAGTTGTAGGACAACAACTTGCCAGGACAGGCGGCCTGCACGGCCTGGGCGAATTCGCGGGCAAAGCCAATGTCTGGCACACCGGTCTCACACCACACCAGATCGGCATAGGGCGCGTAGGCAATGCCACGGCTGATGGCTTGCTCCAGACCATTTTTGACGCGGTAGAAACCCTCTTGTGTGCGCTCACCGGTCAGGAACGGTTTGTCGTTGGCATCGTAGTCGCTGGTGATCAGGTTCGCGGCTTCTGCATCGGTACGCGCCAGCACAATGGTGGAAACACCCATCACGTCGGCTGCGAAGCGGGCGGCAATGAGCTTTTCGCAGGCTTCTTGCGTGGGCACCAGGACCTTGCCACCCATGTGGCCGCATTTCTTCACGGCGGCCAGTTGGTCTTCAAAATGCACGCCTGCAGCGCCGGACGCGATCATGTTCTTCATCAGCTCGAAGGCATTGAGCACGCCGCCGAAACCAGCTTCTGCGTCAGCCACGATCGGCAGGAAATAGTCGATGAACTCGGCAGAACCTGGCTCAACGCCACGGCCCCATTGAATTTCATCTGCACGCTTGAAGGTGTTGTTGATGCGGCGCACCATGGTTGGCACCGAGTCATAAGCGTACAGGGACTGATCCGGGTACATGGTCTCAGAAGTATTGCCGTCAGCAGCGACTTGCCAGCCTGACAAGTAAACAGCTTCAAGGCCAGCCTTGGCCTGCTGCATGGCCTGACCGGCGGTGATGGCGCCAAACGCATTCACATAGCCTTTTTTGGAGCCGCCGTTGATCTTGGCCCAGAGCTTTTCAGCACCATTCTTGGCCAGGGTGTACTCAGGTTGCAGGCTGCCACGCAAACGCACCACGTCAGCGGCGCTGTAGCCACGTTTGACACCTTTCCAACGGGGGTTGGTAGCCCAGTCTTTTTCGAGGGCGGCGATTTGCTCTGCGCGGGTCATGGATGCCGAGGTGGTTTGAGACATTGAAACACTCCTGAGTTGGTTGAAACTGGCCCCGCCAGACGTCAGTGGGACGTTGCGGGTTGGAGTGAATTTTAGGTCTTATATAAGAGTAAAACCCAATCTTATGTCTTATATAAGACTTTTATTTTTTATATTTAAATCAATGACTTGCAATATATATTTCGTGATGTGAGAGCATATTTTTCACTTTAAGAAATTCATGCCTCAGTCTTTTATTCAAAATCCCATAATATGAGATGATGAATTTCATATTGCGAGAATTAGAACAAGTCAGCGTAGTGCTGCAGCTCCCAAGCACTTACGCTCTGGCCATAGTCCTGCCACTCTTGGTATTTGAGGTCCATGAAGTGCTGGCAGAACTCGCTGCCCACGGACTGCCTTAGAGCGTCGTCGCCGGAAAGGGCTTGCAGCGCGCCACCCAAATCAGCAGGTAGTCGCGCAGGCACCTCCTTTCCCGATGCAAAGCGCTCATACAAATCCTCCTGGCAAGCGGACGGTGCCTGCATGGTCTGATTGATACCGTCAAGTCCAGCAGCCAGGGTGGCCGCAATAGCAGCATAGACGTTGCAAGACGGATCGGGCAAGCGCCACTCCAGGCGCCCCGCCACCGTGCGAACCACACAAGTGCGGTTGTTGTCGCCGAACGCTTTCCAGACCGGCGACCAAGTGGTACCTGAGGCGCTGTGACTCACGGCCAGGCGCTTGTAACTGTTGACCGTGGGTGCACACAAGGCCGTCAAAGCGTCTGCGTGATGCAACAAGCCTGCCACAAATTGATAACCCATCGAACTGAGTTGTAGCGGGTCAGCCATGTCGGTAAAAACAGCACGGCCTTGTGCATCTGTCACACTCAGGTGAAAGTGCAGGCCGCTACCCGGCGCCCCGGCAAAAGGTTTGGGCATGCAACTGAAGACGAATCCGTGCTGCTCGGCAATGACATGCGCCGTCATCTTGAAAAGCATGAAGCGGTCAGCTGCGGCCAGGGCGCCATCAAATTTGTAGTTGATCTCATACTGGCCACAGGCGTCTTCATGGTCGATCTGCTGCAACTCGAAGCCGAGCTGTGTCAGGTTCTCACGCATGTCTTCCAGAAATGCCCGGTTGCGGTGGATGGATTTCAGGTCGTAAGACGGCTTATCCAGCACATCCTGCGCATCGGCCGCCAGCCACTGGCCCTCTGCGTTTTTTTTGAGCAGGAAGAATTCTGGCTCTATGCCAACCCACAAGGTCCAGCCGCGCGCTTTGAGACGCTCAAGCTGGCGTTTGAGGACCTGGCGTGAATCGGTGGCCAACGGCTGCCCACCAGCATAACCATCACACACGGCGTGCGCCACACCCGGCATGAATGGCAAGGCGCGCAAAGTCTCCAACTGCACGCGGCCATAGTATTCACTGCGCCCGCCAAAACGCCCCAAGCCGGTTCCCCAGATGCTCGGGCCAGCAAAGCCAGCCCCGCTTTCGGCCCACTCGCGCAGATTTCCAACAGGTACCAGTTTGCCTTTGGCCACACCATGCATGTCACAGAACTGGGTCAGGATGGAGTGGATGCCGCGCTCCTGCAGGTCTGCAACAACGGTCTCGTAATTATTCATAATGTATTTGCCTTCTAGCCCTTATAAATAAAGGGTCTACAGCTACGCTAAGTGCAGCATTTGCGGCTGCTTGCAGCTTAGACCGGGCTGTCGATGCGAATCCAGGTGGTCTTGGTCTCGGTGTATTTGTCAAACGCGTGCAGTGATTTGTCGCGCCCTACCCCGCTTTGCTTGAAGCCACCAAATGGCACGGTGATGTCATCTTCGTCATAGGAATTGACGTGGACGGTACCCGCACGCAGGGCGCGTGCGATGCCGTGCGCCTTGTTGATGTCACGCGTCCACACCGCGGCCTGCAGGCCGTAGACACTAGCATTGGCCTGGCGCACCACCTCAGCGGCGTCGGTGAACGACATCACCGACAGCACTGGACCAAAAATTTCTTCGCAGCAAATTTTCATCTGTGGCTGAACCCCAGCAAAGATCGTCGGCTGCACATAACAACCACCGGTTTGCGTCAGCGCCTGTTCACCGCCATACAGCAGGCTGGCACCTTCTGTCTTGCCGCTCTCGACATAGCGCAGCACGGTGTCCATCTGCGTCTTGTCCACAATCGCGCCCATGATGGTGGCCGGGTCCAGCGGATTGGCAGGAAGATATTGGGGCGCCAGGGCCACCGCTCTCTCAAGAAATTGTTCCTGGATGCTGGCCTCAACAAACAAACGCGACGGCGCATTGCAGCTTTCACCCTGGTTAAAAAAGATGCTGCCCACCGCTGCCTCCACGGCCTTGTCCAGGTCCGGGCAGTCGGCAAAAACGATGTTGGGCGACTTGCCGCCGAGTTCAGTCCAGGCGCGTTTCAGATTGCTTTGCCCGGCCATCACGTGAATCTGCTTGCCAACACGGGTGGAGCCGGTAAAGCCAATGCAATCCACGTCCATATGCAGTGCCAGAGGCGAACCTGCCTCCGGGCCATAACCTGGCACCACGTTAAACACGCCGGGCGGAATGCCCGCTTCCAGTGCCAGTTCGGCCAATCGCAGCGCTGTCAGAGGCGATTTTTCACTGGGTTTCAGAACCACGGAATTGCCTGCGGCGAGCGCCGGTGCGATCTTCCAGGCAGCCATGATCATCGGGTAGTTCCACGGCACGATGACCCCGACTACGCCCATGGGCTCACGTGTGATCAGCGCCAGCGCCGTGCTAGCCGTCGGTGCGATCTCGTCATAAATCTTGTCTACCGCCTCGCCATACCAGCGGATGCAATTGGCCGCGCTGTTGACATCCACCGCGCGTGAATATTTGATGGGTTTGCCCATGTCCAGCGTTTCCATCATCGCCAGCTCATCGGCATGGGCCAGCAACTGATCGGCAAATTTGATCATCACCCGCTTGCGCGCAGCAGGCGCTAGGCCGGACCAGCGCTTGTCTTCAAATGCGGCGCGGCCTGATGCCACTGCGGCATCAATATCGGCCAACTGACAGCGCGCGACCTCGGTCAAAACGCGCCCGTCAATGGGCGATATGCAGCTGAACGTTGCGCCGCCTTGAGCTTCGCGGCGATGACCGTCAATCAATGCACGGCCATCGAACTGCATCTGTTGGGAAATGTTCGGGGTATTCACTTTGCATCCAATTCAATGTGTTTGATGAGATCAACTCGGTGCATCACGCCACCTGATATTCAGCCTGGGCCAATTGGACGTTTCAAGCCACTTCAAAGTGGCTCCAACACAAGGCCCAAAGAAATCGGGGGGCATTTCTGCCCCCCGTAGGAATCAGCGGGTCGCTGATTAGAAATTCACGATGGCTTGGAGACCAAAGGTATCGTTGTTGCTGCGATAAGTCTGGTCGCCATAGTAGAAAAAGGTCGGCAAAGTGGAATGATCATGCCGGTACTCTGCGCGCAAGGCAACATTGGTCGTCAGGCGATAAGTCGCTGCGAGCGACAGGGAATAACGGTTGGCACCAACGTTGGCATCGTAGCCAGGAGCATTTGGATCGCCAGCACCAAAGCCATTAATTCCATCTGCGAAACCACCGCCAAAATTACCGCCACCGTTTTTGTCGTTATTCAAGTAGTCTGCCCGGGCCGCCAGTGTGAGCTGGGATGTCACTCGTTGAGCAACAAGGGCCGACACCCCCCACCACTGTGCGTCACCGTTATCATTCAGCCCGGCATCTGCCTGCCGACCAGTGGTGAATTGGAGGTTGCCATTGAAGTTGCCACGCGTGTAATTGCCGTCAATCTCAAACTGGCTCAGGCGGCTGGTGCCTCCGTGAACCCAATTGGTCACGCTGCCTTCATAACCCGTGAACTCAAAGCCCCAAAATTCATCCTGAGCATAAGTCACGTTGTAGATAAAAGTTGGACTCCGAGTGGGATCAGTCCCGCAGGTCGAAGCGCCCGCGCCCACAGGCGTTACCGGGCAATCATTGCGAGCCGAGTTGAAATTGGCCAGGATCAGTTTCGTTTCCCAGGGACCGCGCGTCAGATCCAGTCCAACACCTGTGTATGCAGTCGCCGCAGTGAAGTCAAACAGCATATTCTTGGTGATGAAATATTCCGCATACCCAGGGTACAGCAGGTTCGAAGTCAGGCTGTTGGCACCCACAAAGGTGTTGAAATACGGTTCGTAACCAGAAACATCCGGCATCTGACCGATCATCAGACGGGTTTGCGAGTCAGTCAAAGGAATCGAAGCAGAAGCTTCATGAACGATGCTTCCAAAATTGAAACCCGAACCCGCACTCTTGCTTGGAGCCAGTGTCAACCGAAATTTGGTGCCTCCGTCATCCATCTCCTTCTGGATATCAAGGTAGGCCATGCCAAAGTACGAGTTGTCATAGGAATAAATCTCTCCGCTGCCGATGCCCCCAGGAACAATAGAAGTCGCAACGCCATTTGTTGAAGCAAAGTTGTTGAGAAATGCGAAAGACGACGTACCCTTAGAGCGGTTGACCATATAGACCGGGTCAAAACCTCCACTGATGCGTAACCCTTTGAAGCCAGCCGTGCTTTGTTGGTCAATCATGCTGTCAACCTTGACCTTGACCTGGTTGAACTCTTCCGGATCAACAGGAGGCAACTGCTCACCCTGAGCAACAGGCGCAGCCGCTGGAGCGCTCGCATTCTGCGTGATCATGGCTTTAAGCTGGGCGAGCTGGGCTTTGAGCTCCTGGATCTGGCTTTGCAGTTCAGCGTTGCTCTGGGCGCTGGCAAGCAATGGGAACGCCAACACCACCGCAAACGCTACTTGATTGAGTTTCATCTTCATCGCTCCTTTTAAGTTACTCACATAGTGATCGGCATCACCCGACTACTCCACTAACACTCCAGCAGACTAAGCAGCAACTGGCTGCCCCATTCCTTCGCGGTAGGCCGCTGCTTGCTCAGCTGCCCGTCGGGTCTCCTTACGGGACAACCACAAACTACCGGCAAACACACCTATCGATACAACCGCCACCGTGATCGTCGCAATGGCATTCACGGTTGGATTCAGACCCAATCTGGCGCGGGACATGATCACGATGGGCAGAGTGGTTGAACCCGGACCAGACAGGAAAGCGGTTGAGACCACATCGTCGAGCGACAGCGTAAATGTCAGCAACCAGGCGGCCATCAGGGACTGCGCGATCATTGGCAATGTGACCAGAAAGAACACCTGAAACGGACGACAACCCAAGTCCATGGCAGCTTCTTCAAGTGACTTGTCCATTTCCAACAATCGCGACTGGATCACCACCGCTGCATAGGCCATGCCGATCGAAGTGTGACCTGCCCAGATGGTCAGGATGCCACGATCCGGCCAGCCAAACAGTCGTTCACACATCACAAAGAATAACAACAGTGACAAGCCTGTGATGACCTCAGGCACAACCAAAGGCGCATTGATATGTGCTGAAAACGACGTACGACCCCAGAACGTTTTGTAGCGCACCATTGCAAAGGCGGCAAAGGTGCCAAGAAACACCGAAGCCGTGGCACTCATCAACGCCACTTTGAGCGACAACAAAAAGGCATCCACCACCTCGGTGTCATGCGCAATCACGCCATACCATTTGAAGGTAAAACCACCCCACAGCGTGACCATTTTCGAATCATTGAACGAAAAAACGATCAGCGTCACGATGGGCAGGTAGAGGAAAAAGTAGCCGGCCATCAGCCAGGCTTTCCCGAAACGGCTAGACATGGTTCATACCCCCCGAACGCCGCCAGAATCGGCTTGGTATTTGTTGAAAATCGCCAGCGGTATCAGAATCAACCCGACCATGGTTACCGCTACCGCCGAAGCCATGGCCCAGTCGTTATTGCTGAAGAACTCATCCCACAGCACGCGTCCGATCATCAGGGTACTAGGCCCGCCAAGTAGTTCGGGAATCACGTATTCGCCAACGCTGGGGATAAACACCAGCATGGCGCCAGCAATGATGCCATTCTTGGACAGAGGCACGGTGACCAGCCAGAACGTTTGCCAGGGTGTTGCACCCAGGTCTTTGGCAGCCTCAATCAGACGCAAGTCCATCTTGACCAGATTCGCGTAGAGGGGCAGGATCATAAATGGCAAGTAGGCGTACACCATGCCAATGGTCATGGAGAACCCGGTGTACATCATCTTGATCGGCTGATCAATCAGGTGCAGCCAGATCATGATGTTGTTGAACACGCCGTGGTCGTCCAGCAGGCCTTTCCATGCATAAACACGCAACAAATAAGAGGTCCAGAACGGCAGGGACACCAGCATCAGCAACGCCGGTCGCATATTGGCCGGTGAGCGCGCCATGAAGTAGGCAAACGGATAGCCGATAAAGAGACAAATCGAGGTGTTGAGTAAAGCAAACTTGACCGAGGACCAGTAGGTTTCAACATAAAGCGGATCGGTGCTGAGAAAAATGTAATTCGACAGCTTGACCTTCAGCTGAACTGCACCATCCGCATAACTCAACAAGTCCTGAAATCGAATGCCGTCCGACTCGGACACGCTGATCTTGAGCACCACCAAAAAAGGGACGGTGAAAAGCAGAATCAAAAACAGGTAGGGAATTCCAATGACGGTGCGCCGCCCCAGGCTTTGGAGCAGACGGTGCGCAGCGCCTTTGAGACTTTGTGCGATGTTCATGGTGTCCTCTTGCGCGCGCTAGCTGGTGAGCACAACCACATCGCTACCGTCCCACCAGGCAAACACGCTCTGGCCGCGAACGAGCTGCTTGTCTTCGTGGCGCGCGACGTTCTCGCGCGTTGCCTTGATCACCTTGCCGCTGTCCAGCCGTACGTGAAACAGGGTGAACTTGCCAAAATAGGCCACGCCGTCAATCGTGCCGCGTGTGCAATTGTGGCCATGCTCGGCCGCCAACTCACGATCTTCAAGCGTCGGCTCGGTTTCCTGCAGACATATCTTTTCCGGACGCAACGCGATGCTGACTTCCATGCCCACCGTACCGGTGATGCCATGGCTGACGAAGTGCTGACATTCGGGCGATCCGATCACCACGTGGTCGGCTTCATCGACCTCGACCGTGCCCTTGAACAAGTTGACGTCGCCGATAAAGCCAGCGACGAAGAGACAGTTGGGCGTCTCATAAATTTCACCCGGTCGCCCCACCTGCAAGAAGCGCCCCTCCTGCATCACGGCGATGCGATCAGCCATGATCATGGCCTCTTCCTGATCGTGTGTCACCATGACACAGGTGACGCCAACCTTCTTGATGATGTTCACGAGTTCAAATTGCGTCTGCTCCCGCAGCTTGCGGTCCAGTGCCCCGAGCGGTTCATCCAGCAACAGCAGCTTGGGACTCTTGGCCAAGCAGCGTGCCAACGCCACGCGTTGCTGCTGGCCACCTGAGAGCTGATGCGGCTTACGCTTGGCATAGGGCTTCAATTGAACAATATTGAGCATGGCCTCGACACGCTCAGCGATTTTGTCCTTGGGCATTTTGTCGCGCTCAAGCCCGAAAGCGATGTTCTGAAACACCGTGAGGTGGGGAAACAGCGCATACGACTGAAACATCATGTTGATAGGACGCTCATAAGGCGGCATGGTGGAGATGTCCACGCCGTCCAGATAAACGTGCCCTTGCGTGGGCGTTTCAAATCCGGCGAGCATGCGCAAAAGCGTGGACTTGCCGCAACCGGACGACCCAAGCAACGCGAATATCTCGCCTTTTTCGATGTCGATGGAGACATCATCGACCGCAGCGACTTCATCAAAACGCTTGGTCAGATGGTCAATTTGGACAAAACTAGCGTCACTGGTCCTACCAGCGCCAATCTGCTGCTTTTGCTGCATGCGCAACCCTCAAACGTAAATGGGAAACTGGGCCCGTCAAGCGACGCACCCAAGAAAGTGCTTACAGGCCGGTCTTGAACGTGGTGTACAGGCGTGTACGCAAACGACGTGTGTCACTGCTGACCGCTTCCGGCGGGACCATGCGAGCCAGATCCTCCGGACTCATGAACACCGTCTTGTTGTCCCGAACTTCAGGCTTGATGAACTTCGCCGATCCAGGAATCGGATTGGCATACAGCACCTTGTTAACCATATCGGCATTCACTTCCGGGCGGTAGATATAGCTGATGAACTTGTAGGCGTTGTCGACGTGCTTGGCATCCACCGGGATGGCCATGGTGTCAAAGAACATCACGGCCCCTGTTTTTGGCAGCAGCACCTTGATATCGTTGCCATTTTTAGCTTCCTTGGCGCGCGCTGCTGCAATGCTGATGTCGCCATTCCAGCCCAACACCAGGCACAAGGAGCCGCTGGCCAAGTCATTGATGTAGCCTGAGGATGAGAAAAGGCTGATGTTCGGCCGAATGGCGGCCAACAGCTTGCCTGCAGCCTGGTAGTCCGCAGGATTCTTGCTATAGGGCGGCTTGCCCAGGTAGCGCAACGCCGCCGGAAAAACCTCGTCACCGGAATCGAGCACGGAGATGCCGCAAGACTTGGCTTTCGCCGCATATTCTGGCTTGAACAACAAATCCCAGGCGTTGTCTGGCATCGGCAGATTGCCCAGTGCAGCTTTTAGCTTGCCCTCATTGATACCAATAGTGGTGATACCCCACATCCATGGAACGATATGCTGGTTGCCTGCATCCATGGTCGCCAGTTGTTTCATCACAAACGGATCGAGGTTGCCGTAGGTGGTAATTTTGCTTTTATCCAGCTTGGTAAACAAACCGCCGTCGATCTGAATCTTGGCCCAGTTGGATGAGGGCACCACAATGTCATAGCCGGTCTTGCCTGCCACCAGCTTCGCGTGCAGGGTTTCATTGCTGTCAAAGGTGTCATAACGCACCTTGATGCCGGTTTCCTTCTCGAAATTGGCGATGGTGTTTTCACCGATGTAGTCAGACCAGTTGTAGATATTGAGGACGTTCTCGTCGTCAGCATGCACGCTGGTTACCCCTCCAACCAATAACCCCGTCGCAAGCAGACTCGCTGCCAACCCTGAAACCTTGATCCGCTTGATGAAATCACGCATATCGAAACTCCTGAAGTCAAAAAAAGCAAACACACAAGAAACCGAACGGTGCCATCGGAAAGATGGGCGCCCCAAAATGGGAATTGACCTTGAATCCTAATCGGAAAATACTAACTCACCACCTAGAAGCAACCCTTATGCCAACCAGCCATTTTTCTTGACATCGGCATAGGTGAGGTCGAGTGCATTTGTGATCAAAGCAATCATCTCGTCAATCTGAGCATGCGTCAGGGTCAGCGGCGGCGCAATGATCATGCGGTCCCCCACGGCGCGCATGATCAGACCGTTGTTGAAACAATGGCCGCGGCAAATCATGCCGACCGCATCCTCCTCCTTGAAACGCTCGCGTGTCTGCTTGTTTTTGACCAGCACCAAACCTGCGACAAAGCCACAGGATTCCGTCATGCCCACCAGAGGGTGATCATTCAGTTCGGCGTAGCGCTTGGCAAAGTAATCGCCCATCTCACCGCGCACACGCTGGGGCAATTGCTCGGCCTCCATGATCTCCAGGTTTGCCAGCGCCACCGCACACGCTACCGGGTGCCCGCTGTAGGTGTAACCGTGGTTGAACTCGCCACCCTTCTCGATCAGCACCTTGGCCACACGGTCACCCACCATCACGCCACCGAGCGGGATGTAACCACTGGTCACCGCCTTGGCGAAGGTCACCAGATCGGGCTTGTAGCCAAAGCGCTCATAGGCAAACCAGTGGCCGAGTCGGCCAAAGGCGCAAATCACCTCGTCGCTGATCAGCAAGATGCCGTACTTGTCCACAATGCGCTGGATTTCGGGCCAATAAGTGGCAGGAGGGATGATCACACCGCCTGCACCTTGAATGGGCTCAGCAATGAAGGCGGCCACCTTGTCTGCACCAATTTGGAGAATCTTCTCTTCCAGCCAACCCGCTGCACGAATGCCAAATTCGTCAGCCGTCTCGCCGGGCTTGCCGTTCTCGTAGAAATACGGCTGCTCAATGTGCGTGATGTTGGGAATGGGCAAATCCCCCTGCGCGTGCATGCCGCTCATGCCGCCCAGCGAGGCACCGGCCATGGTGCTGCCGTGGTAGGCGTTGTGGCGGCTGATGATGACCTTGCGCTGCGGCTGGCCTAACAAGTCCCAGTAACGGCGCACCATGCGCACGTTGGAGTCGTTGCTCTCACTGCCGCTGCTGGAGAAGAACACATGCTCAAAGCTGCGGTCCCCCACCTTGGGCGCCAGTGATGCCAACTTGGTGGCCAGCTTCACAGCGGGCACATTGGTGGTTTGGAAGAAGCTGTTGTAGAACGGCAGTGTCATCATCTGGTCGTAAGCGGCCTGGGCTAGTGCCTGGCGGCCATAGCCCGCGTTGACACACCACAAGCCACTCATGGCGTCAAACAGTTTCTCGCCTTCTGAGTCCCAGACATACACACCTTCACTGCGGGTGATCACCCGCGCGCCACGCGTGGCCAAGTCACCGTGGTCGGTAAATGGGTGAATGAAGTGGGCACTGTCAAGCGCCTGAATTTCCTTGGTGTCCAGCTGTTCAGAAGTGTTGGCTGCGTTCATCGGTCATATCCTTTATATAAAAAATAAGGTTCAAGCCCTTGTTGAATAATGGCTAATAGCTATACATGCAATAGCAAGTGCTCACGTTCCCAGGGTGAGATCACTTTCATGAATTCTTCAAACTCCAGTTCCTTGATCTCGGAATACACGGTGATGAATTCCTTGCCCAGCACCTCGTGCAGATCGGACTCACGGCGCAGCCAATCCAGCGCTTCACCCAAGCTGCGG